>CAVYHR010000017.1:0-17134 GCA_963768335.1 uncultured Peptococcaceae bacterium | reverse complement strand
CTGATCGATTTTGATCGTCACACCAATTCCCCCTTGAACATATAGTATTCAGGAGTCAGGAGTCAGAATTTAGAATCTTCAAGATGATCAACCACAAACACGAATAAATAAGTCTTCTGCCGTACCAATTCCGGTTGTCTCATTCCGACTCCTGGCTCTTACATAATTTTCTATGTTCGCCATCATTCAGGATATTCCTGCAACAAAACCAGTGATGAGTGCTAAGTGCTGTGTTACGCCAGAGACTTCCTGGTTCACGTAGAACCACCGGGACTGAGGCCTTGATGGCGGTGCGCCGGCCAGGCAGCCGCACCGGCGTTCCCACGCCTATTGCTGGTAAGTTACCCACGTCCACACAGGTTAATTCCATGCCCACCCGACCCAGGACGGGCGCTGTCCGACCGTTGATGCTGACGTGATGGATGCCCGGCAGCAGGCCAAAAAAGGTTCCGGCGGTCTTGGCCAGCACCTTTAACAGGTCGGCCACCCCCGCCGGGCGCGCTGTCACGTCCAGACCGAAGCCGTCGCTGTAACCGATCGGCAGCACCGCCAGCACCGTGTCCCTGGTGATCCGGTGCGTCCGGCCATAGCCCACCGTGTCTCCCCGGCGCACCGGCTGCAGGTGCACCACCCGCGTCCAGAATGACCAGGGGTCTTTCAGGACCAGCCCGTCAGGCAAGGCATGTTCCTTCACGCCCGCCGGCAGTTGGCCGTAGAGGAGGTTGCCCACTCTTACCATCTCCAGGTGCAGTTCCGGGTAAAGCAGGGTGGCGGCGCTGTTGCACACGTGGCGCAGTGGGATGCGGACTCCCCCATCCTGCAGTTCTTCCACCACGCTGTTAAAGATCCGGTACTGGCGCCTGGTGAAGTCCCGGTCGCCGGAGGCCGCCGCAAAGTGGGTGTAGATCCCCTCCAGTTGCAGGTACGGCAGAGACAGGAGCTGGTCCAGGGCGCCCCGCAGCGCCTCGGGGGTGAAACCGGTGCGCCCCATGCCGGTCTCAATCTTCAGGTGCGCCACCGCCTGCCGCCCAATCCGGCCGGCTGCAGCGGACAGACGCTCGGCCTGGGGCAGGGAACCGACCGAGAGAGTCAGGCCGCACTGGACGGCTGCCTCGTCCTCTCCCGGCAGCAGCGGGCGAAAGACCAGCACCGGGATGGTGATTCCGGACTGGCGCAGCGCCGCCCCATCCCCGGGGTGGGTCACCCCCAGCATCTCCGCCCCCCGGGCGACGGCAACCCGGGCCGCCGGGACCAGCCCGTGGCCGTACCCGTCCGCCTTGACCACCGCCAGCAGTCTCACCCCGGGCTCCAGCAGTCCCTTGACCGCAGCCACGTTGCCGGCGATGGCGTCCAGGTCGACCTCCACCCAACTGGCAAACTCAACAGCCTGTTCCACGCTCTACCTCCAGCCTCAGCCTGACAATCGACACGATACCGGGCGCCAAGCCAGGCGCTTCTAACCCTGACCGGTTCTGAAACCGCCTGGATTCAGTTTGATCACACAAGCAGGCGCCGCCTCCGGGCGTGGGCGAGGCGCCCGGCGCCTACAATGTTCACCCGACCAGAGAATACCGGGTTTCAACCCGATCGACGACTAGAGTGATTCTTCGGTCTTGGGGCTATCGCGGCGCAGCAAGCGGCGCGTCACCTGCTGGTAGGCTGGAAGCGCCCGCGTCCAGAGGAAATACCAGATGGGCGCCAAGATCAGGTCGTACTCCCCGATGAACTCGGTGAAGACGGCGGCAAAGCCCTTCTTAAACCGGTACAGACCGGCCAGGTGGTCATCAGGGTCGGCGCTGCCGGGCACTCCCCGAAAGTCGTACAGGTTGCAACCCTGCTCCTTTGCCCAGCAGATCATCGTCCACTGCAGCAGGTGGTTCGGCATCACGTTCCGGAAGCGGTTGGAAGAGGCGCCGTACAGGTACCAGACCCGGCTGCCGCAACGGAAGGCCAGTGTCCCGGCAATCGCCTGTCCCCGGTAATCCGCCAGCCAGATGCGGGCGGCGCCCCGCTTGACAAACAGGCCCCACATCCGCTCGAAGTAGTTGAAGTTGCGGATCAGGAACTGGTCCCGGTCCACGGTCTCATTCAGAATGTCGTAAAAAACCCTGAGGTCTGTTTTGTCCTGGGCGGTACGCACACTGACGCCCTTGCGCTCCGCCAGGTGGATGTTGTACCTGGTCTTGCCCTCCATGGCCTCTAACAGTTGTTGTTCGGTGGGAGTGACATCCAGGCGGAAGACGTAGCGGGGCTGGACGCCCCCGAAGCCCGAATCGCTGCCGCTGGGCTTGAAGCCCGCAGCGGCCAGGCGCATCCGGTAGTTCTCCGCGGCGGCGCCGGGTTCGGTGGGGATGTCCGGGTCGATCTTGATAAAAATGGCGCCATGCCGGTGCGCCAACCTCTTGACCGAATCCCAGAAGAACCTCTCCCCCTCCTGATCGCAGTCCTCGCCGATGATGGGGCCCCGTGGCGCATAGGCAATGGAGCGGTGTAGATAGCGGTAAAGCGGCAGGCGGCGCTTCAGGAGGGAGATAGCGGCCACCGGCCGGTCGCCATGCCAGACCAGCAGCCGGAGCGGCTCCCACCCGGTAATGCTCTTCAGCTCACCCCACTCGTAGCTCTGCAGGAAGTGAGGCTTGCTTGACGAGCAAATAAAAGCATTGAACAGGTCCTGGTCTTTTTCCTCGATCAATTGTGCCTGGTACATACGGCTATTGCTACCCAATTCTCCCTTTCTTCAAAGCTGCTCCGATAAAGGCCTTGAACAACGGATGCGGCCTGTTGGGGCGAGACTTGAACTCCGGATGGAACTGGCAGGCCAAGAACCAGGGGTGGTCCGGCAGTTCCACGATCTCCACCAGCCTGCCGTCGGGAGAAGTGCCGGTAATCTGCAGCCCATGGCTCTGAAGTTGCTGGCGGAAGGAATTGTTGAACTCGTAGCGGTGGCGGTGTCGCTCCTCCGCCGACCCGGCCTCATAGGCCCGGCTGGACCAGGAATCTGGCTGCAGCACGCAGGTATAGTGTCCCAGGCGCATGGTGCCGCCCAGGTCCTCCACCCCGTGCTGCTCCGGAAGCAGGTCGATCACCGGATAGGGCGTCTCCGGGTCGAACTCGGTGCTGCTGGCGCCGTCCAGCCCGCAGACGTTGCGGGCAAACTCGATCACCGCACACTGCATGCCCAGGCAGATCCCGAAGAAGGGGATTGCATGCGACCGGGCGTAGCCCACCGCCTTCACCTTGCCGTTGATGCCCCGGTAGCCGAAGCCGCCGGGGACCAGGATGCCGTTCGCCGCGCCCAGGATCGCCCCGGCATCGCCGTTCTCCAGCACCTCTGCGTCCACCCAGTCGATCTTCACCGCTGCCCGGTGGGCGATGCCGCCGTGGCAGATGGCCTCATTGATGCTCTTGTAGGCGTCCCGGAGTTCGATGTACTTGCCGACCACCGCCACCCGGGTCTGCTGCCCGGGGTGTCGACAAACGGACACCAGGTCCTCCCACTCTCTGAGGTCCGGTTTGCTGCACCCCAGCCCCAGGCGCTCCACCGCGATATCGGCAAAACCCTGGGCTTCGAGCATCAGGGGCACCTCATAGATAGAATCGGCGTCCACCGCCTCGATCACGCCGTTCTTTTCAATGTCGCAGAAAAGGGCGATCTTATCCTTGAGGTCCTTGGACAGGGGGCGTTCGGTACGGCAGACGATGATGTCCGGCTGGATCCCGATGCTGCGCAACTCCTTCACGCTATGCTGGGTCGGCTTGGTCTTCAGCTCCCCGGCAGCCCGCAGGTAGGGGACGATGGTGACGTGGATGTAGAGCACGTTCTCCCGGCCAATGTCGCTCTTTAACTGGCGGATCGCCTCCAGGAAGGGGAGCGACTCGATGTCGCCAACCGTGCCTCCGATCTCGGTGATCACCACGTCCGCTTCCTCTTCCACGGCGATCCGCCGCATCAGGTCCTTGATCTCGTTGGTGATGTGCGGGATGACCTGCACCGTGTCGCCTAAAAAATCACCGCGGCGCTCTTTTTTGATCACAGAATGATAGACGAGGCCTGCGGTGACGTTGCTGGTGCGTGTCAGATTTTTATCGATGAACCGTTCGTAGTGTCCCAGGTCGAGGTCGGTTTCGGCGCCATCTTCGGTGACGAAGACCTCCCCATGCTGATAGGGGCTCATGGTTCCCGGATCCACGTTGATGTAAGGGTCGAACTTTTGCATCGAGACCTTGCAGCCTCGGCTCTTGAGCAGCCGCCCCAGTGAGGCGGCGGTGATCCCCTTACCCAGCGAGGAAACCACTCCGCCCGTGACAAAGATATACTTGGTCAAGCCTCTCCCCTCTTTCACATGTTGCTCTTTTCATACCCAAACACTAATTTAACGGCAGCCCTGGACGGCTGTCAAGACGGAAGTCAGATGCAGAGTTTAACATTTTCGGCGAGAAGTCCCCTTCCTCTGAGGCAGAGGGATGAATCGACATTTCTAGAAATACTTGTTGGCATGCTAAACATATATTCTGCTTCCGTGCCCGCCTCCGACCACCAACATCCACTTTTTATACTAACCACCAAAATAGTCTAGCACCACGACTTCAAGGGCACTCGGCAGGCTCGCTCCCTCCACCTGCAGCACCGCGCCCGCCGGAGCGGTGGCGGCGCCCGCAACAGCGTCGGCACCCGGCCGGCGCACCTGCCCGGGCTGAAACAGTCGCACAAAATCATCGACGCCGCCCAGCTTGAAAGACAGCACCGGTGTCTTGTAGTGCATGGGAATGACCAGGCGAGGGCTGATCTGGTCGACTACCTGCTTCGCCCCGCCGGCGTCAACGGTGAAGACGCCGCCAACAGGTATCAGCAGCAGGTCGATCCGGCCCAGTTCCTGCAGCGTCTTGGCGTCCAGCACATGCCCCAGGTCGCCCAGGTGGCAGACCCGAACCCCGTCCATCTCCCAGGCAAAGACCAGGTTTGATCCCCGCTGCGCCCCCCGGGCGTCATCATGGAAGGTGGAAAAACCCTCGACTCTCAGCCCCTTCACATCATGAACCCCGGGGGTGTTGATCACCGCCGGAGCGCCGCGCAGGGCGTTGACGTTGTCGTGGTCATGGTGGCCATGGCTCACGGTAACCAGGTCGACCTCCAACTCCGGAAGCTGGTAGCCCACCTCCCTGGCCGGGGGATCGGTAACCAGTCGGACTTCCCGGCTCTCGAGCAGAAAACAGGCATGTCCATACCAAGTCAGCTTCACAGCAGCACCTCCTCAATCCCACGTCTCGCTTCTCACTTCTCATTCCACCGGCTGATCTATCTCTTCATCCAACTCATCCTTATCCTCACTATCGCTGTCCGAATCAGCATCATCCTCTTCGAGCAGGTCCTTGTCAACCAGCGGTTCCTCATCCAGGTCATCCCTGGTGATCGCCCTGGTCGGACTGTCGTCATATTCGACCGACTTGTGCATCAAGGTCAACAGCGGCACCTGGCGCGATCCCTTCTGGGGCGCCATCGTCCGCAGACCCCAGCATCCCTGGCCTACGCTGGTAAAGCGGGCGTCCAGGTTAAGCCAGGTGTAAAAGCGCGCCCTGACCGCGATCTGATCGTCCCTGTCGGCATAGAACCTGCCGGCAACCTCGTCTAGCAGTACCGAATAATGTACAGGCTGCCCATTTGCCTTTAGCATTTCGTGTACAAAACCGAGGATCTTCTGCTTTTCTTCAAGGCTTTCAACCTCTGGCAAGCCAACTCTCCCCCCTTTCAACATTAGTGATGAGTAATGATTCTGCTGCAAAAAAGTCTCCTTTAACCAGCTATTATGCTTTATACAGCAGTACCCACGTGAATACAACTACGATATATTGTGTCAAAATTTTTCATAGCAAGGGTTTTTGCATCAAAATCAGTAATGAGAGTCCTCGAATTTCTCTATCTTTTCCACTCATCACTCATTACTCATTACTTTTTTACATTCTTTCCGGAGTTGTTACGCCCACCAGGTGCAGAGTATTGCGCAGGGCGATCCTGCAGGCGTTGATCAGCGCCAGCCGGGCCTGGCTCAAGGCGGGCTGGTCAGATAGGACGCGGCAGGTAGTGTAGAATCCGTGAAACAGAGTGGCCAACTCGTTGGCATAGAAGGCCAGCCGGTGCGGTTCCAGGTGGGAAGCCGCATAGGCGATCTCACCGGGAAGCTCGGCAATCTTCTGGATCAGGGCCAGCTCGGCCGGGTTTCTGAGCAGGGAGCAGTCGACCTGCGCCACAGACGGCACCGCCTCTGCTTGCCTGAGGATGCTGCAGATCCGGGCATGGGCGTACTGGACGTAATAGACCGGATTCTCACTGGATTGTTCCTTGGCCAGATCCATGTCGAAGTCCAGGTGGCTGTCGGCGCTGCGCATGACAAAGAAGTAGCGGGCGACATCCACTCCCACCTCGTCCATCAGATCGCGCAGGGTGATATACTCCCCGGTGCGCTTGGACATCCGCACCGGCTCACCGCCCCTGAACAGCCTGACCAGTTGCATGATGATCACCTGGAGGCGGTCCGGGTCGATGCCTAAGGCCTCCATCGCCCCCTTCAGCCGGGCGACGTGGCCGTGATGGTCGGCGCCCCAGATGTTGATCACCCGGTCGAAGCCCCGCCGGAACTTGTTCCGGTGGTAGGCGACATCCCCGGCGAAGTAGGTGGGGATGCCGTTGCTGCGGACCAGCACCTCGTCCTTCTCATCCCCGAACAGGGTGGAGCGGAACCACAGGGCGCCCTCCTCTTCATACAGGTAGCCGCCGGCCTGCAGCTCCTTCAAGACCCGCTCGATCTCGCCCTCATCGTGCAGTGTCTGCTCTGAGAACCAATTGTCGTAGTGCACCCGGAAGTCCGCCAGGTCCCTTTCCATCTGGGACAGCTTCTCCTTCAGGGCATATTTGACCAGCATCTCCCGGCGCAACAGGGGATCGACCCCCAGGTACTTGTCCTTGACCTGGACGACCAGGTTCTTCATGCTTTCCAGCAGGTCCTGGCCGGGATACCCGTCCTCCGGAAACGGGACGTCCTGCCCCAGCAGTTGCAGGTAGTGGGCCTCCAGGGAACGGCTGAAGGCCTCGATCTGGTTGCCGGCGTCGTTGATGTAGAACTCTCGCTGTACATTATACCCCGCCGCGGCGAGGACATTCGCCAGGGTATCCCCGAGGGCCGCCCCGCGGGCGTTGCCCATGTGCAGCAGCCCGGTAGGGTTGGCGCTCACGAACTCCACCTGGACATACTCGCCGCCCCCCAGGTCAGAACAACCGTAGCGCTCATCCTGGGCTTCCACCTCCGGCAGCACCTGGTAGTGCCAGGCCGGATCGAGATAGAAGTTGATAAACCCGGGGCCGGCCACCTCGGCCCGGGACACATACCCGGAAGGCAGGCTGACGAACTCCAGCAGCACCTGGGCGATCTGGCGGGGGGAGGCCTTCTCTGTCTGAGCCAGGAGCAAGGCCAGGTTACTGGCAAAATTCCCGTGGGTGCGGTCCCTGGGCACCTCCACCGCAAAGCCGGGCAGGTCCGCAGGACTGCAGGTGAGCCGGCCGGCCCGGCGCGCCTCTTCTGCCGCCCCGGCCAGTGCCTGGGCGATCTCTCTTCTGATGCTCTCCAAAACCCCCATGGTAGGCTCCTTATGGTCGGACATCTATGGCAACAACATGGAAGATTCCTGGCAGGCAACTATAACAACATTGCTTCGACATCGCATATATTATTCCTCTCCCGAACAGGAGATTCAAGTAGCTTTATTCATTATTTTTTCCTTCACCGGTAATTATCGCTCATCACTCTAATAATGGTACGGCTCCCGGCGCAGGATGCGGAAGGCCCGGTACAATTGTTCCAGGAGGACGACCCGGGCAAGCTGGTGGGGAAAGGTGAGGCTGGACAGGGAGAGGCGCAGGTCGGCCTGGGCCAGTATGGCCGGTGACAGCCCCAGGGTGCCGCCCAGCATGAAGGTGAGACCCCCGTGCCCTCTCCCGTCTGCTCCTTGCTGCTGGCCGAGCCAGGCGGCAAGGGCCTCTGAGGTGAACTGATCGCCTCGCGAATCCAGGGCCACCAACAGGCAATCCCCCCCAGAGGCGGTGCCGGGTCGGGGTACCCATCCGGTCGGGTGCCCGCCGGGTGCCCCCTGGGCGCGGTGGCTCTGCAGCCGCGCCCCCTCCCGCAGTTTCACCGCCTGGCGCTGGCGATCTCCGGCGGGCACCGGCTCGTCATCAACCTCGATAATCTCCAGGCGGACGTACCGCTGCAGCCGCTTGGCATATTCCGCCTGGGCCAAGACAAAGCCGGGCTCCTTGATGCGCCCGACCGCCACGATCCTGATCTGCACGCCTTCCCCTCACCCCTCCTGACTCCTGACTCCTGGCTCCTGGCTCCTGAAAAGGTGATGGATGTCGATCTTATAGTCGGAGAGCAGAGGGTTGTCCACCGTGACCGGGATCATCCACCGGCGCTCCTTGAAGCCGGAAGCGACCAGCTCCCCCAGGAAGCTGAGGGTGGCCTGGCGCCCAGGATGGGCAAACAACAGTTGCCCGGACGCGGCCAGGTTGTTGGCCAGAATCCGTCCGACATAGGGGTTGCTCCGGGGGTTGTAGAGCATGTCCGAGCCGATGATCCAGTCGAACTGCTCTCCGAGAGGCCAGTCGCGCCAGTCCGCCAACTCGAAGGCAATCCCCTCGATCCCGTTGCGCAGGGCGTTGCGGATGGCTATCTTCAAAGCCTCCGGTTGGTAATCGCTGATCGTCACCCGGGCGCCCTTGCGCGCTGCCACCAGGCCGGGCAGGCCGAGGCCGGCGCCCAGCTCCAGCACCTTGCCCCCGCCGAAATCGACCTGCTCCCAGATATATTGGGCCAGTCCCCGGGAGGCAGGCCAAAGCTCCGCCCAATAAGGGATCTGGTCGTCGTCCTCAGGGTTGGTGACCAGGTCTTCCACGTTAACCACGATTTCAAAAGAGAGCGACAAGCCCGGAAGGCAGTACTGCAGGTCACTGGTGCTGATCATGCTCTCCCCCCATCTCCCTCCTAGACGCGCACCACCAGCACGGCGCACAGAACGCCGAGCAGCAGTCCCACCGACGCCTCGAGAGGAGTGTGCCCCACCCCGTTCTCCCAGAGGAATGAGTCGTCAGCAACCCCCTGCAGCCTCTCCTTCAGGACTCTCGTATGCTCGCCGACCACCCGCCGCAGGGTGATGGCATCGTATATGACGATCCCCCCGAGCACGGCGGCAACCTGAAAGGCCGGCGAGGCCCAGCCGAGTTCCAGGCCCAGTGAGGCGGTTAGAGCGGCGACCACCGCGGAGTGCGAACTGGGCATGCCCCCGCTCTGGGTGATCCGCCACCAGGAGATCCGGTCGGATTCGGACCTGGCCGTGAACGGCTTCATCCCCTGGGCACAGACCATGCTCAACAGACTGGAGAGAATGTAATGGTCATGAAGGATCGGCGGCAGAAAACGCAAGCCCCCCCATAAAACCGCGCTAATCAGCGCTATAATGTAAAACACTCGGCGCTTGGCGATTTCCAACGCTCTCGTCACGACACTCCCGGCACTCATAAATCCTCCTCATCCTTTCTCCATCATCCATCAACTCGCTCACCGTCACGGGGACCAGCCCCCGTTCCAGCATACTTTCCAGCAATTGCGGCAGCGCCTCCGCCAGTGCTGCGGCATTGCGCCGCACCCCCGGGCCATCATGGAACAGGATGATAGCGCCGGGACGGACCCGGCTGGATACTTGCTTGATGATGACTTTCGCCGGAGTCATGAAGAACCAGTCCAGCGAATCCAGCGACCACAACACCACCTTTTGGGCGGCCTTGCGCAGCCAGAAATGGGTGACCAGGTTGGACATGCCCCACGGCGGCCGGAAGCAGCGTACCGGAATGCCGGTTATGCCCTGCAGCGTGGCTACCGACTCCTGGATCTCCAGGCGTGACCGTTTCGGAGACAGGAACCAGGATGGGGAGTGGTGCATCCCGTGGCTCCCCACCTCGTGCCCCCGGGCCACGATCTGCCGCACCAGATCCGGATACCGGCGGGCATTTTCCGCCACCATGAAAAAGGTCGCCGAAACGCTCCACTGGGCCAGGATATCCAGGATGCGGGGTGTATAGACAGGGTCCGGGCCGTCGTCAAAGGTCAGGGCAACCTTATTGCCCACATCCCCTTTCCGCAGCACGTCGCGGCTCTGCCACCGGTTCCATAAATCGGGCAACAGCGCCCACACTGCCAACAACGCCAGTATAAGGCCCTCGAACAGCTCCAAGTTTATCGCTGCTCCCTAATCAACGTATTTTATTCTGGCTCCGAGAGCGCAAAACTTTTCCGTCACCTTTTCGTAGCCCCGCTCGATCAACTCTGCATGGCAGATCTCGGTCTCACCCTCGCCGGCCAGGCCAGCCACGATCAGGGCGGCGCCGGCCCGCAAGTCGGTGGCTTTCACCTGGGCCCCCAACAGCCGGGTCGGCCCCTCAATCACGGCCGAGTGCCCCTTGACCCTGACCGAGGCGCCCATGCGTTTCAGCTCGTCTGCCACCCGGAAGCGGTTATCGAAGACATTTTCACTGATCACGCTGGTGCCTTGAACCAGGCAGAGCAAGGCCATCATCGGGGACTGCAGGTCGGTAGGAAAACCCGGGTAGGGCAGAGTCTTGATGTCCGTGGCCCTGAGCGGCCCAGAGCGCCTGACAGTCAGTGAGTCCTCCCCCACCGCCACCTCCAGGCCGACATCCTGGAGCTTGGCGATCACCGGCTGCAGGTGCCGGCTGATCACGTTCTCGATGGTCACCTCGGCGCCCGCCGCGGCCGCAGCGATCATATAGGTGCCCGCCTCGATCCGGTCCGGGATCACGCTAAACCGGGTGCCCCCCAGCGCCTGGGCGCCTTCGATCTTGATCAGGTCGGTGCCGGCGCCCCTGATCGTCGCCCCGGCGGCGCCCAGAAAACTGGCCAGGTCGACGATCTCCGGCTCCTTGGCGGCGTTTTCCACGATGGTAGTACCGGGGACACCGACCGCAGCCATCATGATATTCTCGGTAGCGCCCACGCTGGGAAAGTCCAGGTAGATCCGGGCGCCCCGGGGTTCCCGGGCCTTGACGTTGATAAACCCGTGCTCCAACTCCACCTCAAAGCCCATGGCGCCCAAGCCCTTGAGGTGGAGGTCCATGGGGCGGAAGCCGATGTCGCATCCGCCGGGGAGCGGCATCCGGGCCTGGCCGATCCTGGCTGCCAGGGCGCCCAGAAAGAGGTTGGAAGCCCGCAGCTTCTTGGCCAACTGGTAGGGCACGGCCACATCCAACCGGTCCGGCCAACTGAGCAGCACCCGGTCCTGATCCTGCCATTCCACCCGCCCTCCCAGGGCTTGTACAATCTCCAACTGGTTCTCCACATCCGCGATGCGCGGCACATTGTCCAGGATCACTTCGCCCCTGGCAATAGCGCTGGCAGCAATCAATACCAGGGCGGCATTCTTCGCCCCACCGATCTTGACGCTGCCGCGGAGTGTGTTGCCCCCTTGGATTACCAACTTCATCAGATTTTTAGGCCAAGGAGACCCTTGCCTCTATGCAAAGGGAGGAATTTTGGCCCGCTCCTCCTTTCCTTGATTGTTCCCCAGCACTTTCAGCGCTGGGGAACGAGGCCCGCCCCGCGCCGCGCCCGCAAGCGGGCACCCGGCATGCGCGGGAGTTCGAGCTGTAGAAGTGGCGGTCTTTACGACGGCCTTAGAAGCCGGGTTCCTACTAGCTAATGTTGATATATTCTCGATATCGTTGAATATTCCTTCATAAAAAGGAATCAATTGAAAATCTTCACCGGAACAGGGCGCCGGAAGCCGTCCATATAGTTGTTAGCATTCGTTGGAAGAATTATTCGAGATTCGAAGTCAGACCGGGGAGACAGTATTGTAGCTCCTCATAAACTCGTCGAGAGTGACGCCGTAAACTTGCACAAAGGCCTTGTCCATCGTCTGGCCGCGGTCGAGCGCATCCAGCAGCCGGGGGATGCGCTGTGATCCGCAACTGCTGATCAGGTAGGAGATCATATCCAGGGACACGGTATAACTATAGTCCTGCCACACCGGGTCGTCAAACCTTCTATCCAACTGATTCACCGGTTCGTCAACCTCAAGCCGTTCCCGGTCCGGCGGGTCACCCCCGGTAATGGTCGCCTCGGCATACTGGGCGAGGCCCTCGGTCAGCCAGCGGGTGTAGTTGCCGCCGGTCTTGTAGTCCACCAGGAGGTGGGTGTATTCGTGAGCCACCGGCCCCTGCGACTGAAATACCTGCTGCTGCTGGCTAACCGGTGTATCCCCCATCCAGGCCCGGGGCGACAGCACCCGGATCACCCCGGCCCAATAGACCCCCATGGCGCTCTCATCACTGCCCCAGCCGAAGGTCCGGTTCAAAGAGGCGCGGTCCGGATAGATCAGGATGGGGACTCTCTGGTCGGGAAAGTAGCCGAAGTAGCTGCCCAGCGGCTGGTAGACCCTTTCCGCCTCCGCCAGCACCATCCGGGCGCTGGCCTCGTCTCCGCGCTGGTACTTGACGATAAAATGCCTATCTTCGATACTTGGCCAATTGGCGGTTTGAATACTGACAATCAGGCGCTGGCAGTTCCTGAACATCTCGGAACCGTATATCCGCACCGGGTTCCGCAGACACAGGGTCAAAGCCAGGATCACGGCCAGTCCAATCAGGATGCACGCACCCAGCAGGCGGTCCATCTCGCTCCCCCTCTCTCCTCTCCGAATTATACTAAAAGAAAGAGGGTCTTCGAGAACCAATAAAAGCCAGCCCTTTCACCCTGCCGGCGCACGCAAAACAAGGCACCAGCCCGGCCGGTGCCTGCAAGCCCAACGTCTCACATCCTGAAATTCTATTGCTGGGACGTGTTAGGAGCGCTCTGCTGCTGGGTCTGGGGTGGCTGGGGCGCCGGCGATATGCTGCCCATGCCCCCGAACCAGGCAAGCATTCCCAGGCTGAGCATGGCTATCAGGACCCACAGCACGACCTTGGCTAAAGCACGCCGCCTGCGTAAGACATTCAACAATGGAGATCCCCTCCGGGTTCTATGAGATCAGGCATCGATCCTATTCTAACACAATCCGGAGGTCTGGTGTCACTCCTCACCTCCCGTTTCTCACATCAGAGGTGGAGGAGCAGGCCGATGCCCGGTTGTAAAGGTGGCCGCTGCTGGTCAGGCGGCAGGTTCCGTCCCCTCCCTCCGGAGGGTTCTGCCGAGGGCGAGGTAGTACAGAGCCCCTTCCAGGCGCGCCTGGACCAGTTTGCAGGCCAGGGAGTATGGCCTCCCCAAGGCGCCTCCCGTCAGGGCTGACTGGGCGTGGCAGCCGCCGCCGCATAGAAAACGCGCCCAGCAGGAGCGGCAGGCGGGTTTGGTAAAGACGTGCGCCTGCCGGAACTGGTCCTGGATGTCCGGGCGGGTGATCCCCCGGTCCAGGTCTCCCAGGCGGTACTCCGGATGTCCTACAAACTGGTGGCAGGGATAGAGAGCCCCGTCCGGCGTCACCGCCAGGTACTGGTAGCCGGCGCCGCAACCGGTGAGGCGCTTGGCGGCGCAGGGGCCGCCCGGCAGATCCAACTGAAAGTGGTAAAAGGAGATCCGGCACCCGGCCCGCTCCTGGTCCCGCAAGAAGCGCGCCAACCGGAAATACTCCTCCCTGATCCCGGGGACATCCTCCTCGTGAATGGCAAAGGGCTGCTCCGGGTCCGCCACCACCGGTTCCAGGGAAATGCTCCGCACCCCCAGGGCGGCCAGGTAGCGTACATCCTCGGTAAAATCCAGGTTCCGGCGGGTGTAAGTGCCGCGCACATAGTGCTCCTGGCCTGCAGCCCGCTGTAAATAATCCTGCAGGCGCCGGGTCACGATCTCGGACGTCGGGCGTCGGGCGTCGGGCGTCGAGGTTCGCGCCCCGGGCGCGGTGCGGCGAAATGTGTCGTGAACCTCCGGGCGCCCGTCGCAGCTTAGCACCAGGCAGAAGTTGTGGCCAAGCGTGAAAGAGAGGATATCCTGATCGAGCAGCAGGGTGTTGGTGGTCAGGGTGAACTTCCAGTCCCTGTCTGGACCGCGGTCCAGGGCATAAGCCACCCCCTCCCTGATCCCTGCCCAATTGAGCAGCGGCTCGCCCCCGAAGAAATCAACCGCCAGAGGCCGGCGGCTGGATGATTTCAAGAGAAAGTCCAGGGCAGTCCGGATCACCGTCCCGGGCATGATCTCCCGTCCGGTGCGCACCTGGCCCGGAACAAAGCAGTAGCCGCAGGACATGTTGCAGTCGTGGGAGACATTGAGGCAGAGGGCTTTCAGATCGGGCCCGGGGCCCGGGGCATAGCGCTCCCAGCCGGGATCCGCCGTGAAGAGGTGGCCGGCCTCATGCAGGGCCTCCACCTCTGTTGCAGCAGCGCCTACCGTCTCCCGTCCGTAAAGCCGGGCCGCCTCCTGACGGCTCTGCCGCCAGTCGCCACTGTCCTGAAAGCGGCGCAGCAGGTCCCAGGCCACGGCGTCCAGTTCGTGGAGCGACCCGCTGTTGACGTCGAAGGCCAGGCAGCAGTCCTCAGCCTGGATCAGCCTTACTTCTTCAGGATTCCACAAGTCTGGTTGCCTACGGTGCAGGAAGTCTTGCAGGCAGACTGGCAGGATGTCTGGCAGGCGCCGCACTCCGGCGTCAATAGCGGCTTCCTCAGGCTGCCCGCCACGATAGTTCTGATGTGTCCGGTCTTCTTCATCTTTTTGCCTCCTTAACAGCACGATAATGTAATCCGCATCCGGGAATGCGGAGTACATGCCAACATTACCATCGTCTGTCTCTATTTTAAACCGGCATCGGGACAAGCGCAACTTTCTCATTTCTCACATCCCGCTTCCCTGCCTCTCAAAAGGTAGGCATTGATCAGCCGGTCGAGCCGCTCCGAGAGCCGCAGCAATTCCTTGCTGTCCAAGGGCTCGACCCGGCCGCAGCGCTCCATTTCCCTCCTCAGTTGTTCGATCTTCTCCAGAAGAGTGTTCTCATTCATCCAAGCACCCCGAAAGTTCCAGCCATTGTGCATGAAATCTATTTCAATCTATGGCCAGGAACTTGCCTTCATTACGGACAAATTAACCGATATTTTGTGTTTTCGGAATCTTTTTCACCTCGTCTCTCTCCCACAGCCACCGACCCGCTACGACTGATGCCATTTAGGCAAGCTTGTCCATACCTTGTTTCCGTTTTGTGGTATAATTTGTTACAAATACGCCGTGCCTAATTCCGGACTTCTGTTTAATGGCGACAATTGTTAATTGCTGTACAGAACAAAATCAGTTAAATTAGTAAAGGCGGATTTTAAACTCGCTTCAGGCAAACATCTTCTCAGATCCTCCACATCAGGGCCTTCGGCATGGATGCGCCTGTGCTCCGCATTCTTCAGGCCGGGCGCAGCCCGGATGCGCCTGTGCTCCGCATTCTTCAGGCCGGGCGTAGCCCGGATGCGGAGGAGGAGGAGGAGGAAAGCCCGCCGGCACACCGGGAATGCGGAGCCCCGGACGTAAAGCAACCATCAGGCCATATGCTCTCTCCTCTCCAAGCGGAAGCCGCTCTCGCTTTCTTAAAAAAATCTTCTTCAGACCGTTGCACCAAGGAACTTTTTCCGCCGAAAGAGTGTCTAATAGTATGAGGAGAACCTGGGAGTGAAGCCTCCTTGAATTCAAAACCACAAATGAACAGTCCAGGCCTCGGGGCGATAGACTCCAGGTTGCTCATCCGCCAGGCACAGGCTGGGGAACTCAGGGCATTTGAAGAGTTGGTGGTCATCTATCAGGATAAGATAGTGACCCTGAGTTACTACCTGACCGGAAACCAGGCTGATGCCCAGGACCTGGCACAGGAAGTGTTTATGCGTGCATACACCAAGATCAGGAACTTCCGCCAGGAAGCCGACTTGGGTACGTGGTTGCACCGGATCGCCGTGAATCTGTGGTCAAATATGCAGCGGCGCCAGAAGTTCGCCAACCTGTTGTCCCTGGACGACCCGGTACAGACCGGGGAAGGGGAATTTACCCGTACCGTGGCCTCGGATGACCCGGAAGGGGATCCGGAAGAGGCGTTTGAGGGCAAGGAACTGCAGGAATCGGTGCGGCAGGCCCTCCGGAGCCTGTCCGAGGAGTACCGCATCGTCCTGGTGCTGCGGGAGATAGAAGGATACAGCTACGAAGAGATTGCCAAGATCACCGGGTGTTCGCTGGGAACGGTGAAGTCCCGGATGAACCGGGCACGGCAGGCCTTGAGGGAGAAAATCGAGGTTCGAGGTTAGAGGTTCGAAGGAAAGGCACAGGTCGTATGCACCGGCATTAAAAACTCATAAGATATTAATACAATTTCCCAGTCATGAGATGTATGAGATACAACATCGAACTTCGGGAAAGCCGCAGGGAGGTGAACGTGATGGGGCGCAAGAATGAAAAAGCCGCCGGGCAACCCGGTGAAATCAGTTGCAAGCGGGCTCGGGAGCATTTTTACGGCTTTGCTGCCTGCGAGTTGAGCAGCGAAGACAGGCGCAACCTCTCCCATCACGAGGCATCATGCCCGGCCTGCGGTCCTGAATTCAAGGAGTGGCGCAGTCTGCGCAGCGCCCTGCAGGGCAGCGGGAAAAATGCGGCCGTAGATTTCAAGGCCGGCGTGATGGCGCGCATCCGGGAAACCGGGCAGCAGCCGGCACCCAGGCGCTCCGTGGTCTGGGGCATGGTCCGGCAGCATGGCTGGGCCAGGAGCCTGGCGGCGGCGGCCGTGATCCTGATCATGCTGACCGGCGCCGTGAAACTGCCGGCAGTGGAGGGCGTGATCGCTCAACTGACCAGGCAGGCATACATCGCCTTCAACCCCCTGCCTGCCACCAACCCGGCCCAACCGGTCACACCACAACCGGGCGCCACCAGCCCTGGCAGCGCTGTATCTCCAACCAAGACAAATACACCTGGAACATCTACGTCCGATAACAGTGTTCCGAAGACGCTGCCTGTGCAGCCGCAGGCGCAGCCAGAGACAGGCGGCAACAACGGGGTTCAGATAGCCCACAAGGGCCCGGGTAGCCAGGGGTCGGGCGGGTTTACGGTCAGCAACAAGCCGATGGTGA
>CAVYHR010000016.1:0-23022 GCA_963768335.1 uncultured Peptococcaceae bacterium | reverse complement strand
AACATCGGCGTCTGCGCCGCTGCCAGCTTAGACCGTTTTCAGCGTGGGCCAGCGGACGGCTGGCCTGCGTCTCTGTTTGGACTGGCTGTAGCGCATCAGCAGATAGGCGAGCAGCAGGATCGGCGGTGTAGCCCATTGCGTCATGGTAACAAACCCTAAGCCCCAATGGGGGACAATATAGCTGATCAGAAACAGGGTATTGTCCCGGACAGATTCCTCCACCACCCCACGCAGCAACTGGTGGTAAAAGATAAACGACCAGAACTGGTAGCCGGCCGGCGGCCGCTTGGCCTCCACGTAAAAAAAACGGATCAGGAGGATCAGCCCGATCGCCGAGCCGATCAACTGTGCCGGCCAGCGGCCAAAGGAAAAATCGGTCATCCGGCCCAGCACCTCCTGATTGGCGATGTTGGCTATTCTTACCAGGCAATACCCCAGGGCCAGCCCAGGCACTGCCAGGTCGGCCAGGAGGCTGAAATCCATCTTCCTTCTCCGTCCATACCACCAGCCTGCCAGGAGGCCTCCCAGCAGTCCGCCGTGCCAGGCCAGACCGCCGTGCCAGATCTTAAAAACCTCGGGCAGGTCCTGGACAAACCACTGCGGGTTGTTGGTCAGGACGTATACCAGGCGCGCCCCCACGACGCCGGCCACGATGACCAGGACGGACAGGTTCAAGAGGGCATCCTCGTCCAGACCCCGGTCAACCCCCTTTCTCACCAGGTACCAGATTCCGAACAGGAAGGACAGCGCCATCATGATCCCGTACCAGCGCACTTCCACCGGACCGATTTCGAAGGCCACCGGGTTCCAGTTTAGTAAAATTCCACTCACCCCCCTATATAAAACACCTTCTCGACCATAACCGAACTCCTCCTGGAACCAAAAGGCCAGGATTCAGCGCCAAGCTTCAAAGGCCGGCCAGTCTCCTGAAGGCGTCCTCATCGAGGATCGGGACCGACAGGGACACCGCCTTGTCATACTTCGATCCGGGATCCCGGCCGACTACCACGTAATCGGTCTTCTTGCTGATGCTCGATGCCACTTTGCCTCCCCGCTGCTTGATCAGGTCCTCGGCCTCGCCCCGGGTGAGGCTGGTCAGGGTTCCGGTCAGCACGAACTGTTTTCCGGCCAGGGTCAGGTTCCCATCTGCTGCGGGCGCTTTTTCCTGCCGCATCCGGACACCGGCCCCGGTCAGCTTCTGAAGCAAGCTGCGGGCCTGCTCGCTGCCCAAATACTCGACGATGCTGGCAGCGATCTTGGGACCGATCTCCGGGATCTGGGTCAACTGTTCTTCATTGGCTGCACTCAGGGCCTCCATGCTTCCGTACCGGTCGGCCAGGATCTCCGAGGCCCGGGTGCCGACGAAGCGGATGCCCAGGGCGAAGATCAGGGGGGCCAGCCCGCGGTTCCTGCTCTTGGCAATTGCAGCGAGGATATTCTCGGCGGACTTGTCCCCCATGCGCTCCAGTGATGCTAATCGTTCCTTGTCCAGGCTATACAGGTCCGCCACATCCCGGACATGGCCGGTCTCCACCAACTGACTGATCAGGGCGGGTCCTATCCCTTCAATATCCATCGCCGCCCGGCTCACGAAGTGCAGGATCATCTCCCTGAGTTGGGCGGGGCAGTTAAGGCCGGTGCAGCGGGTAGCCGCCTCGCCCTCCAGGCGCACTGCCTGGCTGCCGCACTCGGGGCAGACCCGGGGCATCTGGAAGACCCTCTCCTGTCCGGTACGCCGCTCCTTGAGCACGCTGACCACCTCGGGGATCACGTCCCCCGCCCGTTGGAGCACCACGTAATCGCCGATCCGGATATCCTTATCCCGGATCATGTCCTCATTGTGCAGGGTAGCCCGGGAAACAGTCACGCCACTCACCTGGACCGGCTCCAGTATCGCCGTCGGCGTGAGCACACCGGTGCGTCCCACCCTGACAACGATGTCCTCGATCCTTGTCACCACCTGCTCCGCCGGGAACTTGAAGGCGATCGCCCAGCGGGGGCTCTTCGAAGTGCTGCCCAACCTCTCCTGAAGCTGCAGGCTGTTCACCTTGATTACCAGGCCGTCGATCTCGTAAGCCAGGGAGTGCTTCCGTTCAATCCAGGAGCCGCAATAAACGATCACCTCGTCGATGTTGCGGCAGTGCTGATCTTGCTCCTGTACCGCAAAGCCCATCCGCCGCAGGTATGACAGCACCTCTGCCTGGGTTGCCGGAGGTTGCTCCGGGCCCACCAGGATCTGGTATAAAAAAATTCCCAGGGTGCGGTTGGCGGTAATTTTAGGGTCGAGCTGGCGGATAGAGCCGGCGGCAGCGTTGCGGGGGTTGGCAAAGGGGGTCTCACCCCGGCTGTCCCGCTCTGCATTGAGGCGGGCGAAGGCCCTCTTGGGCATGAAGATCTCGCCCCGGACCACCAGCCGCTCAGGAGCGCCGGTGAGCCTGAGCGGCAGGACCCGGATGCTGCGGACGTTTGCAGTCACGTCCTCCCCGGTCACACCGTCCCCCCGGGTCGCAGCCTGGGTAAAGGACCCGTTTTCATAGGTCAGCACCACAGTGAGGCCGTCAATCTTGGGCTCGACCACGTAATCCACCGCGCCCTGTCCTCCGTGCCCAGGGGCGGTGCCGGGTCCTGTGGACCCGGTGCGGCCCGCTTCGCCCGCAGTCAAGGTGGCGCTAGATATGGCGCCGCCCGCCAACTGCTGCACCCGGCGGTCAAAATCGTGCAGTTCCTCTGCTTCGAAGGCGTTATCCAGACTCAGTAAGGGCACAGGATGCCGGACTGTCTGAAAACCGGGCAGTGGCTCGCCCCCCACCCGCTGGCTGGGAGAATCAGGCGTCACCAGTTGAGGGTACAGACCCTCCAGCCGCACCAGGTCACTGACCAACCGGTCATAGTCAGCGTCACCGATCAGCGGTCGATCAAGCACGTAGTATTGGTGATCATGCTTGCGGATCTCGCTGCGCAGGCGTTCCACCCCTTTTTTCGCTTCCTCAAAGGACGGCATGCGCATACCCCCCACCGCTCTTCTTTCGTCATAGCCTACATGAAAGGCCTGAACGAAATGAGATTTGACACCAAGTGTCTCTTTTCGTTGTCCCGCAGATTTTTCACATTCTCCTCTATTATTCCCCTGTTTGGCCGCCATAACTAAAAAAGCCGGCAGCACCGGCTTGGATCACAGATGTTACAGGCGGGTGAGCGGAGCGAATTTGACCAGCAATCGCTTGACTCCTACGGTCTCAAAGTGGACAAAGATTTCCAGATCGCCTCCGCGTCCGACCAGGGTCTCGGTGACCACACCGCGACCAAACTTTTTATGCTCGACCAGGTCCCCACTGGTAAATTCCTGCCCGTCCTGACCGTTGTCCCCGGGATGGAGCATGGTTTCCTGTCCGTCAGGTCTATCAACCGGCCGGGTGGCCGGTTTTCCGCCGGCAGCCTTGGATGCGACCCTCTGCAAACCAGCAGCGGATCCGCTGCGGACAGCCTCTCCCTCGATCGTGGCTGACGTACCTGCAGCAGCAGCTTCCAACAGGGCGCGCCCGGTAAAGACCGGGGGCAACTGCCGGCGCGAGGCCGCCCTGCCCTCACTGTGCTGCCCGGAGGCGGCAGAATCACCCGTCCCTTCCTCATCACCCGTCGACCCGCGATGATCGAGGATGACGGCCTTTTTCCCGGCGCCGGTTGGCGTTACCGGGTGCAGGAATTCTTCAGGGATCTCCGCCAGGAAACGCGAGGGCTCCTTTTGGATCCCGCTCCCGTGCAAGAAGCGCCGGTTCGCCCAGGAAATGAAAAGCCGCTCCCGGGCGCGGGTGATCCCCACGTAGCAGAGGCGGCGCTCCTCCTCCAGTTTTTGCTCCTCCCCCAGGGCATGAGCATGTGGAAAGAGGCCTTCCTCCAGGCCGGTGAGAAAAACTACCGGAAATTCCAGCCCCTTGGCGCTGTGGAGGGACATCAGGACAATGGCGTTCTCGTCGCTGCTGTAGTTGTCGACATCCGTCACCAGGGCCAGGTGCTCCAGAAAACCGATCAGAGATTTATCCGCGCCCGCCTCGACGGGCTCCCGCCGTTCGTCGTATTCCCTGGTGACGCCCAGGAACTCCCTGATGTTTTCCAGCCTGGTTTCTGCCTCCACCGGAGGTTCCGACTCCAGCAGCAAGCGGTAGCCGGTCTCCTCCAGGATGGCCTCGGCCAGGGCTGTCACCGGCATGGTCGCCTGTTGCTGGCGCCAGCGCTCGATCATGGCGAAGAAACCCTCAATCGCTATGGCGGTGCGCCCCAGGCCGGCCAGCAACCCGGGGGCTGCCAGCACCTCTCCCAGGCTCCCGCCCCTCTCCCGGGCGATCTGTTCCGCCCGGGCCAGGGCCGTCTCTCCGATTCCCCGCCTCGGGACGTTCAGGATGCGGCGCAGGGAGATGTCGTCCTTCGGGTTGGCCACCAGCCTGAGATAGGCCAGGATGTCCTTGATCTCCTTGCGCTCGTAAAACCTGATGCCCCCGAAAATCCGGTAGGGGACATTGCTCCTGATGCACTCCTCTTCAAACGACCGGGATTGGGCATGAGTGCGGTAGAAAACGGCGCAGTCCCGGTACTGCATCTCCTCTGCCTGGCGCAGGCGTTCAGTCATGGCCAGCACGAAGCGGGCCTCGTCCCGCTCGTCCACCGCCTCGTAACAGCAAACCGGCTCCCCGATCCGGTTGGACGTCCACAACTGTTTGGGCTTTCTGCCTTTATTGTTGGCGATCACCGAGTTGGCCACGGTCAGGATGCGTTGGGTCGACCGGTAATTCTGCTCCAGTTTGATGATCCGGGCATCAGGGTAATCCCTTTCAAAGTCGAGAATGTTCCTGATATCCGCCCCGCGCCATCCGTAAATGGACTGGTCATCGTCCCCGACCACGCAGAGGTTCTCGAAGCCGGCGGCGATCTGGTGCACCAGCATGTACTGGGCCTTGTTGGTGTCCTGGTATTCATCCACCATCACGTATTGAAAGCGGTGCTGGTAGTGCTCCAGCACCAGCGGCTGCGCCTCGAACAACTCCACCGTCTGGAGCAGCAGGTCATCGAAGTCCAGGGCATTCTGCTCACGCAGCTTCACCTGGTAGAGCCGGTAGACCTTCGCCAGCACAGCCTCCCGCTCGTCCCGCGCTCTCCGCTCAAACTCATCCGGCCCCACCAGGTTGTTTTTCAGGTCTCCGATGACGGCCAGCAGGCTGCGCGGGCGGTACTTCTTGTCGTCCAGGGCGAGATCCCGAAGGCAGTGCTTGACCAGGGTCTCCTGGTCATCCCCGTCATAGATGACAAAATTCCGGTCATAGGGCGTATACTGCACCTCCCGGCGCAGGATGCGCACCGATAGGGCATGAAAGGTGCTGATCCAGACGTCGCGCCCTGCCGGGCCCGCCAGGTTGATCACCCGCCGCCGCATCTCTTCCGAGGCCCGGTTGGTGAAGGTGACCGCCAGGATCCTGAAAGGAGACACCCCCTGTTGCAAGAGGTGGGCCACGCGGTACGTGAGCACCCGGGTCTTACCGCTGCCAGCCCCCGCAAAGATGATCACAGGCCCCTCGCTCTGGCGCACGGCTTCGAGCTGCACCGGGTTGAGATCGTCACTGAAAAACACTTGCATCCCCCATTTTCGATGTTCGAAGCTCGATTTGGAAAAGTATCGGTTTTTAGGATCTGCTGTAGGCATTGCTTCAGACTACTGAGCGTGGTTACTTTCAATCGAACCTCGAAACTCAAGGCTGGACTACTGTCGCCGCTCGGCCAGCTTTCTCTTTATCTCGTCCAGGCTGACGTCACACTCCGCCAGCAACACCAGGAGGTGATAGACCAGATCCGCCGACTCGTTGATGATCTCGTCGCGGTCGCGGTTCTTGCCGGCGATCACCACCTCCACCGCTTCTTCTCCTACTTTCTGCGCGATGCGGTCGATCCCCTTCCGAAATAGGTGGGCGGTATAAGAATTTTCGGGCAGGGTCCGCTGCCGGTCCCTGATCACCGCAAACAGCAGATCTAGAATATCTCCGGCCGGCGCCGCGCCCGCAAGCGGGCGCCCGGTGGGCTGCCCTGCAGCGAGAGGCTCCTCTGTGGTCTCCTGGCCTGCCAGAGCCAACTGCCTGAAGAAGCAGGAGCGGTAGCCCTCGTGGCAGGCGACGCCCACCTGGTCCACCTTCACTAGCAAGGTGTCCTGGTCGCAATCGGTCAGCACCTCCCGGATGTACTGGTGGTGCCCGCTAGTGGCGCCTTTTTGCCAGAGACACTGCCGGCTCCGGCTATAAAACCATGTCCTGCCGGTCTGCAGGGAGAGTGCCAGGGACTCCCGGTTCATGTAGGCGACCATCAACACCGTTCCGTCGACCGCATCCTGGATGATGGCCGGAATTAGGCCGTCCGCTCCAAACCTGACGGATTCACAGGCGACTTTTATCTGCTCAGGATCTGTTATTACAGGCACTGCTTTCACAGCCTAACGGGCACCCCTCTCTCAGCCAGGTACTCTTTGGCCTGCCTGATCGTATACTCCTGGTAGTGGAAGATGGAGGCGGCCAGGACTGCATCCGCCGCTCCCGCAGTCAGCCCCTCGTACAGGTGGTGCAAATTGCCGGCGCCGCCCGAGGCGATCACCGGTATCCGCACCGCCTCGCTGACCGCCCGGGTCAGTTCCAAGTCGTAGCCGTCCCTGGTGCCGTCCCGGTCATGGCTGGTCAGCAGGATCTCCCCGGCTCCGCGTGACTCGGCCTCCCACGCCCAGGCGACGGCCTCCAGGCCGCGCCCGCCTTCGGCGGGCACCCGCCGCCTGCCGCCGTGGGTCAGCACTTCCCAGTGTCCGGGGCTTGACTGCCTGGCGTCGATGGCCACCACGATGCACTGGCAGCCAAAGCGCCTGGCGCCCTCTTCGATGATCTCCGGCTGCAGCACGGCGGCGGTATTGACCGCGGTCTTGTCTGCTCCCGCCATGAGCATCTCCCGGATATCCTCCAGGGTGCGGATGCCCCCGCCCACCGTCAGGGGGATGAACACCTGGTCGGCAGTTCGTCTCACCACGTCGACCATGGTCTTGCGTTCCTCGTGGGAGGCGGTGATGTCTAAAAACACCAGTTCATCCGCACCGGCGGCATCGTAGAACGCCCCCAGCTCCACCGGGTCCCCGGCATCCCTGAGGTCCACGAACTTTATTCCTTTTACCACCCGCCCGGCGGTCACGTCGAGGCAGGGAATGATGCGCTTGGCCAACATCTCCCGATGCAGTCTCCTTCCGCTAATCACCAACTACCAATTTAGTGGTTTTCAACTGGTTGTTGGTCTTTTTCGATGTTCTCCTGATGATCCGGCCGAAGAATGCGGAGTACATGACTCCTGACTCCTGAGTATGGCATCCTCCAACCGTATTCGGCCCTCGTAAAGAGACTTGCCCAGGATCACTCCCTCGACTCCCAGCGGCTCCAACTCCCGCAGGCTGATCACGTCCTCCAGGCAACTCACCCCACCCGAGGCGATCAGGCGCAGGCCGGACTGTTCGGCCAGTTCCCGGATCGTTCCCAGGTTCGGCCCCGCCAGCATGCCGTCTCTGGCGGTGTCGGTATAGATCAGGCGCTCCACGCCACACTCCCTGATCTCCGCAGCCACCGCCAGGATGGGCCGGGAGGTCACATCCTGCCAGCCCTTGACCGCTACCAGGCCGTCCCGGGCGTCTAGGCCGACCACCACCCGGCCGCTCCCAAAAGCGGAACAGGCCTCCCGGACCAGGCCGGGGTCGGTGACGGCAACCGTTCCCAGGATCACCCGGGCCACACCCGCCGCCAGGGCACTCTCGATCTGCTCCAGGGTCCGCAGGCCACCGCCCAACTGCACCGGAATGTCCAGGGCGGCGGCAATCCGCCCCACTCAGCTCCAACTGCTGCGGCGACCCGGCGAAGGCCCCGTCCAGGTCCACCAGGTGCAGCCACCGGGCGCCGCAGGATGCCCAGCGCCGGGCCATCGCCACCGGGTCCGCCCCGTAAACGGTCTCCGCCTCGGGACGGCCTTGAATGAGCCGGACGCACCGGCCGCCCCTGAGGTCGATGGCCGGAAAGATCAGCACGCCGTCACCAGCTTCCCAAAGTTGGAGTACATCCGCTGCCCCAGGTCGCTGCTCTTTTCCGGGTGGAACTGCACCCCGAACAGGTTGCCCCGGGCCACCATGCTGGTAAAGGCGCCGCCATAGTCGGTCGTGCCGCTGATAATGGCCTCATCGACCGGATCCACGTAATAGGAGTGGACGAAATAGAAATAGGAGTGGTCGGGGACGCCCTGGAACAACGGGTTATCAACCCCCTGCCTGAGGTCCACCTGGTTCCAACCCATGTGGGGCACCTTCAGGGCTCCCGTGAAGCGACGCACCCGGCCGGGGAGAATCCCCAGGCCCGGGTGAGCCCCCATTTCGTCGCTGCTCTCGAAGAGCACCTGCAGGCCGAGGCAGACTCCCAGAAAGGGCTTGCCATCAGCTATCGCTTCCTTGATGGCCCCGGTAAGCTGTTGTGCCCGGAGATTATTCATGGTGTCGCCGAAGGCGCCCTGCCCCGGAAACACGATGCCCCGGGCCTTCCTCAAGGCCTCCGGTGTGCTGACAAAGTTCGCCGGATACCCGGCCTTCTCCAGGGCTTTCTGAACGCTTCTCAGATTGCTCATGCCATAGTCAATGATGGCGATCATGCAACTACACAGTATTCAGAATTCAGTAGTCAGTATTCAGAATTGGACCGACCTTGACTCAATAGAGTTTTTCGCAGCGAAATCAAGGCAATAAAATGCTTTCTTTTATTCTGACTCCTGTCTTCTGACTCCTGACTCCTCTCCCCTTATAATCTGCCCTTGGTGGATGGCACTTCGTCCAGGGGCCCCGAGACGGCCACCGCCTGGCGCAGCGCCCGGGCGCACCCCTTGAAGACCGCCTCGATGATGTGGTGGCTGTTGAACCCCGCCAGTAGCCGCAGGTGCAGGGTCAAACCGGCGTTGTTGGCAAATGCCCGGAAGAATTCGGGTACCAGCTCCATAGGCAACTCGCCCACCCGCCAGTTTTCAGTCTTGACGTCGTAGGCCAAGAAGGGCCTGCCGCTGACGTCAACCGCCACCATCACCAGGGCCTCGTCCATGGGCAGAAGGGCCGAACCATAGCGGTTGATGCCCTTTTTCTCGCCCAGGGCGGAGTTAAACGCCTGACCCAGGCAGATACCGATATCCTCGACGGTGTGGTGGGCATCGACCTGCAGGTCCCCGGCCGCCTCTACGGCCAGGTCGAACAGTCCATGGCGCGCCCACAGGTGCAGCATGTGATCGAGGAAGCCGATCCCCGTGCCGCCCTGGAACTCCCCCTTGCCGTCAAGGTTCAGGTTGACCATGACGCTGGTCTCACCCGTTCTCCTGTTAACGCTTCCCGTCCGGCCGCTCACCGGATCGCCCCCCTCTTCAACAAGTTACAAGTTGATTCTTTTTGATCAAGAACCCTGAACATAAGAACATGCTATGACAGCAAATATAATCGCTAATGGTTCTATTGTTCCCTCTTACATCTGTGTCTGATTGCTGACCGCCTGTTTGATGGCTGCCACGATCCCGGCCAGGCGCTCGTATTTGAGGCGATAGGCAACCCGGTTGGCCACCAGCCTGGCAGTCGCTCCGGTGATCTCCGCCACCGCCACCAGGTTGTTATCTTTCAGGGTCCGGCCTGACGATACCAGGTCGATGATCACCTCCGCCAGCCCGACCAGCGGCGCCAGTTCCACGTTGCCGGAGAGCTTGATGATCTCTCCCGGCAGGCCCTGACTGTACAGGTAGCCCTGGGCAACCCGGGGGAACTTGGTAGCCACCCTGAGCCTGTCCGTACCGGGCGACGAAGCCGGACAGGCCGTTTGCGAAATCCTGCTGCCTGTCGGCCGGCGCCGCCACTACGAACCGGCAGGCCCCGGCTTGCAAATCCAGCAGCTCGCAGATCTCCTTGCCCTGCTCCAGGAGCACGTCCTTGCCGGCGATCCCCAGGTCAGCCGCCCCGTTTTCCACGAAAGTGGGCACATCGGCAGCGCGGCAGATGAGATAGCGCACCCCCGCCTGCTCATCCACGCTGATCAGGCGCCGCCCACCATCCTCCATGCTGCCCTGCATCAGCCCGGCATCCTGTAAAAGGGATCGGGCAACGGCTAAGAGACGCCCCTTGGGGAGGGCAAAAGTGATCATTGCCTGGTTCATCCTGGCATCCTGGGGGACATTCCTCTAGGAGGCGTATCCCCACTCCTTTAATCTGTTAGTGACATTCAATCTTCCACGTCAATATGGGGGATTCCCTTGCGGGACGCATAAGCGATGGCTTCGGCAACCGGAAGGGAGTTCACGGCGATCTCCACGCTGTAGCCGGACTCCCGCAGGGCCTTGGCCTTTTTGAAAAGCCGGCAGGAATCGGCGCCGATCAGGAAAAAATCGGGCACTCCATCCTCCGGCAAGCCTCTTCTCTCCAACGCCGCCACAATCCGTTCGATACCCAGGGCAAAGCCGGTAGCCGGGCATGAGAACCCGAACTTGGACAGCAGATCGTCATAGCGGCCACCGCCGCAAAGCGGGTAGCCAACCCCGGGGGCATACCCCTCAAACACGATCCCGGTGTAATAACCCAGACCCCTGAGCAGGGTGAGGTCGATGGACAACTGTTCCCGAAAACCGCAACCGGCCAGGATCTGCCACACCTGGCGCAGACCGGCCAGGCCCTCCCGGGCGCGGGGATTGTCGATCCAACCGGCTACCCGGTCCAGAATTTCAATGCCGCCATGCAGGTAGGGCAGGGCTGCCACGATCTCCTGGCCGGCGCCACAGAGCCGCGCTGAAGAGACCAACTGCTCCCAGGCCACCAGATCCTTGCGGCTCAGGGCTTCCTTCGCCAATTCCTGCTCTCGTCCGGTCAGACCGGAACCCTCCAGGACCCCGGACAAGACGTCGACCTGCCCTACCGCCAGACTGAACTCTCCGATTCCCGACAACCTCAGGGCCTCGCCCGCCAGGCAGAGGGCCTCCGCGTCCGCTTCCGGACTGGCGGCGCCCAGGAGTTCCACCCCCGCCTGGTAGTATTCGCGCTGCTGCCCGGCCTGATCATCGCGCCGGAATATGTTGGTAACATAGCAGAACCGCTGGGGAAGCTGCTGATCCTTGAGCCGGCTGCTTACCAGGCGGGCGATGGGAGTGGTCATATCCGGCCGCAGCAGCATGATCTGCCCATGGTCATCGATAAAGCGGTAAAGCCGGTCACGAAGCAGGGCTTCCATGGCCGGCGCCAGGACTTCATAATATTCGAAGGTGGGTGTGACCACCTCCTGGTAGCCCCAGGAGGCAAACAGGCCCAGTAGCCGGTTCTCTAACTCCCGCTTGCACCGGGCCTCGGCGGGCAGCAGGTCCCTGACCCCGCCGGGCATCAATACCATACCCGAGTTTTCCATCTCTTCAGCCTCGTTACTCTGATCACAAGAATCTCCATCCCGGTCAATCATAACAAGAATCTCCATCCCGGTCAATTGAGAAGTGAGAGGCGGTACGGAGCACATCGCCCAACCAACGAAGCAAGAGTGCCCTAAGCCCGGATGCACGCGGCAGAGGTGGGAGACTTCAAAGCGAAGTCAAAATAAATGTATAATCACGACCAGATCTCAAATAATAAGTGCCGTGGGGGTAAAATCTGCCTCATTTCTCAACAACCTACGAAATCGGTGTTCAGCAATACCCAGCAGTGAAATCTGGTCGAAAACTGAGGAGGTTGACAAGATTCCATGTACGTTCACAGCATCAATCCTTACGGAATGGGTATGAGCAGCATCTCCCAGAACATCCCCAGCAGCTTCAACTACAGCTTTGCCCCAACAGGAGTAGGCGCAAACGCATGGCAAGGATTGGTCAATCCGGCGCTCTCCACGATGAATGCCAGTCAATGGGGGATCAACACGCTGAATACCGGTCTGACGGGGATTAACCCGGTATCCGGATTCCAGGCGAGCATCAACCCGGCGGTGACAGGCTTCCAGTCCACCTACGCCCCGGCATTGACAGGCTTCCAGTCCACCTACGCCCCGGCATTGACAGGCTTCCAGTCCACCTACAACCCGACGCTGACCTGGGGCGGCATCGCCACCCAGCAGGGCGCCTTTGCGTCTCCTGGGCTCACCCAGCCCCGGGTGGACCTCAGTGAAACCAACAGCGACGTGGTGGTGGCAGCAGAGTTGCCGAACATCAACCCGAACAACCTGAACCTGACCGTAACCGATGACTCGATCACCATCAGCGCCAGCACCATGGGAATCGGGGGCGTAACCGGCACCAGCATCTACCGCACCGTCTCCCTGCCGACCGACGTGCGTGCCGAGCACTGCTCCGCATCATACAACAACGGTATTCTGGAAGTCAGGTGCCCGAAAGCGGACCTCGCCACCCGGCGCCGGATCCAGGTTACCAGCTAGCAGCCCTAGCACCAAAGCTTAAACCGGTACCAGGTTTTACCCCCACAAATGTTTTTTATAGAAAACTTGGCTTGTGTTGGGAAGCTTCCATGATACTTTTACATGCATGACCCAATGACGCAACCGGCAGAAGCCTTTCATTAAGCTCCCGGCAATTCGCAAGCCTTGGTTGCACTTATGCTTGCTCCTTAAAATTTTTCTTCAAAACAGTATCAGGAGGCCAAAATAATGCCATTCGATTACAACTATCAGCCTACCAATACCAGTCCCGGATCAACCCCGCACCCAGAGGCGGGTGCCCCTGGGGCGCGGGCAACCGGCGCTGACCAGCAGCAGGAGGCCCCCGCCAGGGAGAACCCGGAGCCGCTGGGATCCGGCGCTTATCCGGGCGCCGTGCCGAGCTTTTTCCCTTATACGCAATACCCGGGCTTGACCTGGCAGCCCAGGGTCGATATCTTTGAAGACCACGAAAGCTTTCTGGTCATCGTCGAGATCCCGGGAGTCAACCCGGAGCAGGTCAATGTGGAAAACACCTCCAATCTGCTGCTGATCAGCGGCCAGAGCCTGCCGGTTATGAGCAGCGGCAGTGAAAACATGATTCTCTGTTACCAGGAGCGTGCTTGCGGAGGCTTTACCCGGTCGATCCAACTGCCCCCGCACGCTGACGCTGACCGGGCAGAGGCAACCTGCAAGAACGGCCTGCTGGAGATCAAGGTTCCCAAAAGGCAATCATCATCCGGCCCCACCGGCTCTACAGTTGGCGCCGGGCAACAACCGGCAACCAACGCCGCCAGTGCAGGATCCGGGATGCAAGCAACCTCAGGCCAACCCGGACAGCAACAGAAGGCTGTCAACCCAGGTTCCAAAAGACGATCTCCATCCGTCCAGCCCGGCGTCAAGCACTAAAGTCCGAGGCTGCCCGACTTCGTCTCTCCAATTCACCACAGATGACTACCCGCTGGTTCCTGCCCCGGATCCCCCAGCACGCTCTGATCAAGCCCTTCAGGGATGGAGGGCTTTACTGTTTCTTATCGACGCCTGTTAGCCATCCAATCGTTGACCGAGCGGGAATCCTGCGGTTCGACCCTGCGCACCTGACGGCTGTTATTGCACGGGGATGGTGTGTCCGGCAGTGTCGCTCACGCGCGTGTCGTGACAGACTCCGCATACTTTTCCCGTGAAAAAACCACAATGATCACGATAGCCAAAATACGCGCCGGGGGACAGCCGCCGATGAAAGATCTGTTGAACACCCTGAAGGGATTGCTGATCTATAAAGAGCCCGAACCCGTCGAGAAGTTCATCCTCCGGGAAAATGACAACGAGGCCAGCCTGAGCAAACAGCAAGACGATAAGCAGCCGGACAATAAAACAGCCGGACCAGGATGAGAACGGAAGCGACAGAGGGACCAAAAAGCCGAAGAGGCCAGATCGGGGGGGCGGTGGGGAGCCGCCGCCGATCAGCAGGACGCTCCAGAACAATCTGGACTACATCAAGGAACGATTCAGCGTTCCCACGAACTCCGATGTGATGATCCGGGAGTTTAACGTCATCGTCGGCAAAAAGGCGATCCCCGCCTTCATGGTCTACTACGACGGGATGGTTGACCGCAATGTCGTCAATAACGACATCCTGCTGCCATTGATGCTGCTCTCCAACCTGGATATCAAGAGCGACGATGCCAGGATCGACGTGTACATCCGCAACCACCTGCTGACCCACAACCAGATCAAGGAGGCCGAGGAGTTCGACCAGGTCCTGGGTGAGGTCAACTTCGGCGGCTGCGGCATCTTCGTGGATGGCATGAATACCGCCTTCACGGCCGACGTCAAGGGCTTCGAACACCGGACGGTGGAGAGGCCGAACACCGAGATGGTGATCCAGGGTCCCCAGGAGGGTTTCACCGAGACGATCAGGGTCAATACGGCGCTGATCAGAAAGAGACTGAAGGATGAGAACCTGATTGTCGAGGACCACCTCGTCGGGGTGAGAAGCAAGACCCCGTGCTCCATGCTCTACATCAAGGACCTGGCCAACGATTCGCTGGTGGCGGAAGTGAGAAGAAGGCTGGGGAGCATCAAGGTCGATTACGTGCATGACTCCGGCGAGATCGAACAGCTCATCGAGGACAGTACATATATCACTTCACCGCAGATGGTGTCCACGGAGAGGCCGGACCGGGTGGCGGCGCTGCTCACCGACGGGCGGGTGGCCGTGATCGTCCACGGCAGCCCCTTTTCCCTGGTCATGCCCACCACTGCCTTCGAACTGATCCACTCGCCGGAAGATTCCTATTTGAGGGTACCCTATGCCAACCTGTTGAGGTGCATCCGATCTGTTGCCATCCTGGTCGCCCTGCTGCTCCCGGGACTCTATATGGCGATCACCAATTTTCACCAGGAGATGATCCCGACCGGCCTGTTGCTGTCCCTGGAGGCGGCCAGGGAGAAGGTTCCTTTTCCCTCCATCGTCGAGATCCTGATCATGGAGGTCTCCTTCGAACTGATCCGGGAGGCCGGCATCCGGATACCCGGCACCATCGGCCCGACGCTCGGCATCATCGGCGCCCTGATTCTCGGCCAGGCGGCCGTCGCCGCCAGCATAGTCAGCCCGATCCTGATCATCATCGTGGCCGTCACCGGTCTCGGCTCCTTTGCCATACCGAGCTATTCCTATGCGTATTCCTTCCGGATCCTGAGGTTCGGCTATATCGTGCTGGGTTCTGTGGCGGGATTCCTGGGGCTCAGTCTGGGCATCTTCCTGCAGGGGATGCCCCTGGTCTCGTCAAAGTCGTTCGGCGTGCCGTTTTTTGCCCCCTTTGCTCCCAGAACGGCAGGCCTGGGGGATACGCTGCTGCAAGACCCGGTCTGGAAGCGGGAGCGCAGGCCCGACTATCTGAACCCCAAGGATAATTTCAGGCAGCCGAAGATCAGCAGGGGATGGACCAGTCAGAATAATGGGGGCGATAACCGGAATGGCAAGTGACATCACATTCGGCGGGTGGGAAGCGGTCGCCCTGATCATCAACGCCATCGGCGCCAGGATCTTCTTGAACTTTCCCAGGGAGATGGCTGAAGACGCCGGCACCGCCGGCTGGCTGGAGACCATCTATTTCTCCATCCTGGCGTTTTTACTGTTCTACATCATTGCCAGGCTGTACGCGCGCTTCAACCGGAAGGACATCCTGGATATCGCCGGGCTTGCCGGTGGGGAGACCGGCAGGATCATCGGCGGACTGCTGTTGCTGGGGCTGATCCTGTTTGCCGGCGCTCTGATCCTCAGAGAATATACTGAGAACATGAAGATCATCTCTCTCACCGACTCTCCACTCGGCTTCGTGATGATGTTTTTTGCGGTGGCCATGGTTGCCGCCTGTTTTCTGGGGCTCGAGCCTATCGTGCGGTTCATTGCCGTCTCCGTGCCGATCCTCACGGCAGGGTTCCTGTTCATCGTGTTGATGGTCGCCCCCTACTATGATCCCACCCATCTCTTGCCGGTGCTGGGGAACGGTCTTTACGGCATCTTCGGGAAAGGCTTTTTCAAGCTCTCGACGTACTCGCCCCTGGTCTACCTGTTCCTGATCCCTCCCTTCCTCAAAGACCAGAAAAGCTTCCAGAGGATCGGATATACCGCCCTCGGCGTCTCGGCCCTGCTGCTGCTGATCTCCTCGCTGGCCTACTCGCTGGTGTACTCCTACCCCACCAGCCTGGAAAACTTTCTGCCGGTCTTCCAGTTGGCCAGACTGATCAATTACGGGAGGTTCTTTCAGAGGCTGGAATCGGTGTTCGTGTTCACCTTTGCCATATCTGCCATGCAGTATCTGGGCGTCATCCTCTTTTTCGCCGTCCATGTCTTCAAGAAGATATTCAGGCTGGAGTACCACCGGCCGCTCATCCTGCCCTTTGCGGTCATCATGTTCAGTCTTGCCTTTGTGCCCTCGAACCTGATGACGGCGATCGATCTGGAAACAAAGACATATGTGACTTTTGCCTGGGGCATCACTTTCATCCTGCCGATCATCATTCTGCTGCTGGCAAGGCTCAGGGCGGTGCCGGGTCCGCTGCGCGCCCACCCTGGCGGGAGCCCCCCCACAGGCGGACACCTGCCGGAATCGCCGCCCCAGGGCGCCTCCGCCACTTACCGCCGGAGGCGGTCAAAGGGGGGTGGCGCCCAATGAGGCGGATCGTCGCCGTGGTGCTGTTGCTGGTTTTATGCTGCGGCCTGGCCGGCTGTTACGACGCCAAAGAGGTGGACGACCTGGCCTACGTGCTGGCGATCGGATTAGATCAAGGACAGAAGAATGCAGTGAAGGTGACGATGCAGTTGGCGTTGCCCAACGCCGTCGGCGGCGGAGGGGGCGGTGGGGGTGGCGGCGGCAAGCCCTCTTCCATCATCACGGTAGAGGCGCCCACGTTGACATCCAGCCTGAACATGGCCAACAACTTCCTGAGCCGGAGGCTGGAACTCTCCCACGCCGAAGTCGCCGTCTTCTCGGAGGATCTGGCCAAGAGCGGAACGATCGAAGAATACCTGCGCGGCATGATCAGGAGCAGGGAATTCCGGCCGACCATCAACTTGGTGGTCAGCAAGGGCCCGGCGGAGGAGTACCTGAAGAGCATCAAACCGGTGCTCGACCTGGAACCGGCCAAATACTACGAGTTGACTTTCTCCGCCTACAGGTACACCGGCCTCAGCATCAAATCCCAGTTGGAAGAGTTTTACGCTGACATGGAATCACCCGGTGTCCAACCGGTGGCGGTGCTGGCCGGCGTGAACAAGTCTAAGCAGCCAAAAGGCGGCCAGTCCGGGGGTTCTGCCCAGGGCGCCCAGTCCGGGGGCTCGGCGAAGGATGACCAGTCCGGTGGTTCCGGGGATTCCGGTAAGGATGACCAGTCCGGGGGTTCCGGTCAGGAGTCCCAGGCAGGCGGTCCCCAGAAAGAGGCCAAGCCTGCGGAGTCTACCAACAAGTCCAAGGGGAGGCCGCAACCCTTCGAAGGGGACTATGAGGCGGGGAGCATTCCGAGGACCGGGGATGTGAAAGGGGAGATCGAGGGTCTGGCCGTCTTCGACGGCAACAGGATGGTGGGGGAGATGGACGGGGAGGCGGCCACGGACTACCTGCTGGTCAACGGGGATTTCCATACTGCCTATAAAACTTTTGCAGACCCGGAGGTAATGGGCACCTACGTCGTCCTGGATGTGAGCCAGAAGAGCAAGCCTGTGTGCCGGGTGAAGATAGTCGACGGCAAGCCGCAGATTTCCGTGCAGATCGCCGTCGATGCCGATATCCAGACGATCCAGAGCGGCTACAACTACGAAGACACTGAAAAACTGCCGATCCTGGAGCAGGCGGCGGAAACCCAGCTCAAGGATGAGATTGTCCGATTCCTGGGCCGCACGGCGGGTGAGTTTCACAGCGATATCTGCGGGTTCGGCAATCACGCCAGGGGCCTGTTTCTGACCTGGAAGGACTGGGATGACTATCACTGGCTGCAGCAGTACAAGGATGCCACCTTTGACGTGGGTGTGAAGGTGAGAATAAGAAGACCGGGCATGATCCTGCGTTCCGAGCCCATAACGTCATCCGGGGGAGCGAAAATGCCATGATCATGAGGATTGTCGTCTATGTTTTTCTGGCGGGCGTCTGTTTGCACAGCATAAGCTATGGAATCTGGACCTGGCAGAAGCAAAACCGGCTCGGGGCGGTGATGGTTTTCCTGCTGGCCCTGGCTGTACTGGCAGCTCCGGTATTAGAATCGCTGGTAAAAAGATGAATGATTCAAAGATGGTTGAAGGGGCCTCCGGGGGCAGGCGAATCGGTCATTTTTCCCTGGTCAGGACTGCCGCGATCGGCCTGAGATGCGCCTCCTACAGAAAGCGGTTGCCGTTGATGACGAGGCCAAAGCGGCACTGCAGGAAGTTGGCCGCCCGCCGGCAGAGCAGCATCTTGGAAAGGAAGATCTCGAAGTAGTCGAACACCGACACGATCGCTGAGTCGATCTCCAGGTTCATCAGTATCTCCCGCTGGTCCGGGTCGATCTGCAGGAACGAGGTGGTCGCCGCATAGTTGACCCGGTCACGGATGGAAAAGGTGGCGGCATCCGCCTTGCGCACCCTGGAGCGGTGGACGTTGGACTTGTCCGCCAGGATCACCGCCGCCGCCACATTGCTCACCGCATAGCCGGAGTTTTCCTCATGGTTGCCAATGGCAGCGATCACCGTGGCGATCTCCTCGGCAGGCATGCCCAGGCGCTTCAGGAAATCGAAGGCCAGCAGCGCCCCGCTCAGTCCGTGCTGGTACCGGTTCACCACGTTCCCGATGTCGTGCAGGTACCCTGCGATCTCGGCCAATTGCTGCTCCCGTTCCGGGTATCCCAGGACGCCCAGAATGTGCACGCTGAGCCGCGCCACGTACAGGGCGTGTTCCTCGTCGTGAGTGATCGCCCCCATCGTTCCCAGGTATTCGTGCACCTTGACCATCAACATTTCGATCTCGGGATTGTGCTGAATATCGCAGAGGTTCAACAACAAGGTATCACCGCCTCAATGGACATTGGTTGCGTTGCTCGGGGTTCCGTGAAATCTTCCTCTCACCTCTTAAACGCCCGGTGGGCGATATCCCGCCTAAAATGCATCCCCTCAAAAGAAATGCGGTCGACTCCCTGGTAGACCCGCCTTACCGCACTCTCGATGGTGTCCCCCAGGGCGGTCACCCCCAGCACCCGCCCGCCGGCGGTAACCAGACCGCTGCCGGATTTACCGGTGCCGGCGTGGAAGACCAGGATATCGGAAGGGACCTGGTCCAGACCGGAAATCACCGTTCCGGTTTGGTAGGCGCCCGGATATCCCCCGGAGGCCAGCACCACGCAGGCGGCCGGGCGGTCGTCCCAGTCCAGTTCCACCCCCGACAACCGCTCCGACACGACAGCCTCCAGCACCTCCAGTAAATCGCTGCGCAGGCGGGGGATCACGGCCTGGGTCTCCGGATCGCCGAAGCGGCAATTGAACTCCAGGACGTAAGGGCCCTTGGCGGTGATCATCAGCCCGGCGTAGATGACCCCCCGGTATTTTATACCGTCCCTGGCCAGCCCCTGGATCAGGGGATCGAGCACTCCGGTGCAGACCTGTTCGTGGAGCGACGTGGTGTAGACCGGCGGCGGGGAATAGGCGCCCATCCCGCCGGTGTTCGGCCCGGTGTCGCCATCGCCGATTCGCTTGTGGTCCTGGGATGCCACCATCGGCAGGACGGTCCGACCGTCGGCAAAGGCCAGCACGCTGACCTCCTCGCCCTCCAGGCGCTCCTCGACGATCACCGTCTCTCCGGCCTCACCGAACGCCCTCTCCTCCATAATCAGGCGCAGGGCGGTTTCCGCCTCTGCCGCATTGTCGGCGACAATAACTCCCTTGCCTGCGGCCAACCCGTCCGCCTTGACCACGCAGGGGCCATCCAGGTCCCTGACGTAGCTGACGGCGGGCGCCAGCTCCCGGAACACCCTGAACGCCGCCGTGGGAATCCCATACCTGGTCATGGCCTCCTTGGCAAACACCTTGCTGCCTTCGAGCAGGGCCGCCTTGGCGCATGGCCCGAAGGCCCGCAGGCCGGCCTCCTCGAACAGGTCGACGATGCCGCTCACCAGCGGGGCTTCCGGCCCCACCACCGTCAGATCGATCTGCTCTCGTAAAGCAAAATCCCGCAAACCGGTCAGGTCCTCCGCCCTGATCGGCACGCACTCGGCATCGCCGGCGATCCCCCCGTTGCCGGGAGCACAGTAGATCCGCGTAAGGCGCGGGCTCTGTTTCAGCTTCCAGACCAGGGCATGCTCGCGGCCACCGCCGCCGACCACCAGTACCTTCATGATCTTCTCCTTCGCATTCTCTTGTCTATTTCTTATTCCATGGAAGGACGCTAATTCTTAATACCAATTATCTTATCTGACCAAGCGCATGGTCAGATGTCCTGGCTGTGGGCATACCGAAATTCTGTCGCCGGTATGACTCATCACTCATTACTCATTATTCATCACTCAATTCAGTGCTTGAAGTGGCGGGTGCCCGTGAAGACCAACACCATACCTGCGGCATCGGCGGCCGCGATCGCTTCCTGGTCGCGCAGCGAGCCACCCGGCTGGATGATTGCCGCCACCCCTGCCGCGGCGGCGCTGCGCACGGAGTCGTCAAACGGCAGGAAACCGTCCGAAGCCAGCACAGCACCCTTCGCCTGCTCACCCGCCTTGGCGAGAGCGATGTTGACGGCATCGATCCGGCTCACCTGTCCCTGGCCGATGCCCAGGGTGACGCCACTGCGGGCAACGACGATCCCGTTGGAGGTCACGTGCTTGGCTACCGCCCAGGCAAACAGAAGGTCGTCCCACTGGTTCGCCTTGGGCTCCCGCCTGGTGACTACCCGGCTGAGTTGGATGACCTGTTCCAGATCCATGACCTGGTCCGGTTCCTGGAGTAGAAACCCACCGCTCACCCGCTTGAAATCCAGCTCCTGTCGCGGGGCACGCTCTCCGGTGGCCAGCAGGCGCAGTTTCTCCTTGCTGCCGAGCACCGACAGGGCCTCCTCGCAGAAGTCCGGGGCGATCACCGCCTCGAAGAAAGTCTCCCGGATGGCTTCCGCGGTCGCCCGGTCGACGGTCGTATTCAGGCCGATGATCCCGCCGTAGGCGGCCTCTGCATCAGCGTCCCGGGCCTTCCTGAAGGCTTCGACCAGCGACGGGGCGCAAGCCACGCCGGAAGGCTTGTTGTGCTTGATCACCACCGCCGCGGTTGCCTGGAACTCTGAAGCGATCCGCAGGGCGGCATCCAGGTCGAGGATGTTATTGAAGGAGAGTTCCTTGCCCTGGAGTTGACGGGCGCCCGCCAGGCCATAAGGCAAACCGGTCTCATCCCGGTAGAAAGCGGCCTGCTGGTGCGGGTTCTCCCCGTAGCGGAGACCGGCCAGTTTGGCCAGGGGCAGCGCCATCCGGAGGGGAAACATGATCGGGGTTCGAAGTTCCAGGCTCGAAGTACCCGGTACGGCTTCATAGCCTGCATCCACGGTGGAGCAATTTTCGTCCACGTTAAGTCCATAAAGGTAATTGGCAATGGCAGTATCATAGACCGCGGTGTGCCAGAATGCCTCCCGGGCCAGCCCGAGCCGCGTCGCCGGGCTGGTACCGCCCTGCTCCCGCAGTTCGGCGATCACCTCCGGGTAGCGCTCCGGGTTGACCACCACCGTCACCCTGGCGAAGTTCTTGGCGGCAGCCCGCAGCATGGAGGGGCCACCGATGTCGATCTGCTCGACGGCCTGCTCCAGGGTAACCCCGCTCCGGGCAATGGTCTCCCGGAACGGGTACAGGTTCACCACCACCAGGTCGATCGGCTCGATCGAGAGTTCGGCGAGTTGGGCCTCGTCCAGCGGCAGGCGCGCCAGGATTCCGGCGTGCACCTTGGGGTGCAGCGTCTTGACCCGCCCGTCCATGATCTCCGGAAACCCGGTGCGGTCTTCCACTTTTTGCACCGGCACCCCGGCTTGCTCCAAGACCCTGGCCGTGCCCCCGGTGGAGATCAGGTGGAAGCCGAGCCCGCTCAGTTCTCTGGCAAATTCCACTATTCCCTGCTTGTCGGAAACACTGATCAGGGCCTGCTTCATCCGTTGCTGCTCATTTGCTGCGTTCCCTGCGTCGTGGCTGCCCATATGAAACCTCCCAGCATTTTACTGTAACATAAGTAAAGCGGGCATCTTCACGGCTTCCAGCCGGTCTAGCCCACATCCCAGGACCTTACAAACGCACTGACGTCATATTTCTGGTCTGTGACTTTACGCTACAATACTGGTTTCACTGAAACTTATATCTCACCAGGTATCCGGTCGGAATCGCTGATCTCCTGCCACTCCGCTACGCTGTCTCTTGGCGACCGCGGCCAGCGGCTATTCCAGTCGATCAGCACCCGCCGGTCCCGGATCCCCAGGCGTCCCTCCGCCAGGAGTTGGAGGGCGGCCGGGTAGGTCTTGTGCTCCTTGGCCAGGATGCGGGCGGACAGGGTACCGGCGGTATCATCCTGGTAAACCGGCGCCACCGACTGCAGGATGATCGGCCCCGTGTCCATACCGCCGTCCACAAAGTGCACCGTGCAGCCGCTGAAGCGCACCCCCGCCGCCACCGCCTGTTCCTGGGCGTCAAGCCCTCGAAAGGATGGCAGCAGGGCAGGATGGATGTTGATCACCCGGTCCGGAAATGCATCCAGGAAGGTTGGTGACAGCACCCGCATAAAGCCGGCCAGTGCTACCGCCTGTGGCCGGATATCCCGCACCTCCCCGGCCAGCCGGGCATCATAGGCCGCACGGCTCTCAATTGCACCGGGGACAACGGTCAAGACAGGAACCCGGTGCTGGCACGCCCACTCAAATGCCGGCGGCTCCACCCGGTCGCTGAACACTCCGACCACCGACGCCTCCAGGGCGCCTTCCGGCCACAGCATCCAGGATCGCCTTCAGGTTGCTCCCCCGCCCGGAGACCAGCACCGCCAGCCGCAACGGCTCCAACTGACTCACTCCCCTATCAA
>CAVYHR010000015.1:0-29116 GCA_963768335.1 uncultured Peptococcaceae bacterium | reverse complement strand
TTACCAGATGACTACCCGCTCTAATGCCCCCGCTTCTCTTTTGAACCTCAAATTTCGCTTCATATTTTGTCCATTGCTGAAATATCAATTCCCCCGGCTGCTGCCGCAAAAAAAAACCGGGCGCACCCGGCCTGGTTCGGACATGTCTGATTCCCTCGCAGCTTACCTGCTCTTCCATTTTTCAGTCTACTTCCCAATCTTCTCCTCCACTTCCCGGGCACCCTGCTGGTAGAATTGCTCCTCGTTCGGCGCCAGTTCCTTGACCAGCCTGAGGAATTCCCCGGCGTGGACCAGCTCCTCATCGGCGATCTCCCTCAGCACCTTGGCGGCCAGTTCGTTATCGATGGACTCGGCAAGTTGGGTGTAAACCTGCACTGCTTCATACTCGGCGGCGACCATAAACCGGATCGCCCGCACCAGTTCCTCCGGTGCCAGTTTGCGCTCAGTGTGCATACCGGAAAAAGCGTTGACAAAGTCTGGCATCTCGTTTCCTCCTTCTTATTGTCACTTTAATCTACCCGGAACAGCAGGAAAACATCCATAGCTCCCCCAGTTATTACTACAAGCGCGAAAAAGAGTCTACATGCCCCAAATGCCCACCAACACTAACCATCCATCTTTACCTTGTTATGCACCAGCACCGATTCCCCGGGCTCGACACCCAGGTGGGAGGCCACACACGGGCACTTTGCCCGGAGCAGGAAGAAGGCCCGCTCCCCGGCCAGGGCTGTGCCCTCCAGGGTCTCGTAGTTGGCCTGCCCCTTCGCCAGCACCAGGTCGGCGCTCTCCAGCAGCGAGCGCAGCGGGGCGCCACAGAGTTCCGGGATCAGACCCAGGTAGTTGCTGCCGGTGGTCACCACTTCGGCCAGCAGGTCAATTCCGGCTGACATGGCATCTTCCATGGTCGCATCGTTCAGAATGGGCCGCCCTTGACCACGTAATAAAGCTGGTGGCTATACTGCCGCAGTTTGGCCAGCAGCAGGAAGTCGAATACGATCTCGCCGCTGTTGTCCCCGATCACCACCAACCGTCCGCCGCCCTGCAGGAGATGGCGCAGCGGCTCCGCCTCGCAGCGCGGAAAACCGCTGTCCAACACCTGGCGGATGCTGGCGTTGACGTCAAACCGCGGGTTGATCCCCATGTCGATCACATTCCCCGCCACTGCCACCTTCAAGGCGGTCAGCAACGGGTCCTCGCTGAACTCCACGATCTTTTCCAGTGACGGGAGAAAGGTGCGCGCCAGCCGGTTGCTGGCGGCCTTGGCCTCACTGAAGGGATCATCCCGCCCCAGCAGGCGGCAGGTCTCGAACAGCACCAGCGTGGAATTCTCGGCCGGGGTCTTGGACGGGTCGAGATCGGCGATCATGGGCAATAGCCCGGCCAGCAGGCGCTGCTGCCCGGAATCGTCCAATCCGGCAGCCCGGCAGGCGGAGATGGCCTGCTGCAAATAACAGGGAATGCAATCTGCCACCACTTGCATAAAACCACCTCCTACTCGAAGTTCGAGGTTCGAAGTTCGATTTTTCGTTGGCCTTGGCTCCGCCAATGCCTTCCTCAGCATCCTGACTCCTGACTACTGAATTCCTCCGCATTCAGGCCTTCGGCCTGGCCTGAAGAATGCGGAGTACATGACTCCTGAGTTAACGGCGGTCGCGCTCCAGATCATAGATGATCTTTTCCAGGTACCACTGCTCGGAACGCCCCGGATACCTTTTCCTGGCGGCCTTCAACTGGCGCTGCAGGGCCTCGTCGGCCTGCTGCTCGGAGAGGAACACGAGCTCGCCGGTACCTCCGCTTCAAGGCGACAGTCTTGTCCGTCGCCCGGTTCCTGAGAAAGGATACCAACAATGCGCCTGCGGCGATAGCCAGCAGGATCACCAGATAGATCATCTTTATTGCTCCCCTTTATTGTGTCTCGTCCCTGAAAACCTACTCCCTCGTGGGGTAGGATGAAAGGGGCAGCTTAGTTCCCCGGACTCAACCCAGTACGATCTCCGGCCCCTGACCTGCATCCGGCTTCCGGGCGCCGGGCACCCGTCCCTGGAACAGGTAGCGGGTCAGGGAAAACCGTTCGAAGACCAGCTTCGAGAGGATGACGGGCGCCACAAACCCGATCAGGGCTGCCGCGGCGTTGCCGTAATGGTAATGGTATTCAATCAGGAGCACGGTATTGATGGGAACGTGAAGATAAACCACCGGCAGGGCGACATTACCCATCAGGGTGACAACCCTCCCCAACCTGCTCCGGGCCAAGATCTGGCTGAGCCCCAAAAGCGCCACAGTCATCACCATGGGAATCAACAGGTCCAACAACAGGTGCTGATAAACCACGAACTTCAGATTGAGCACGTAGTTCATCCATCCCCTGTAATCGACGGCGATCAGCAGCACGGAGACGGCAACGGCAGTCAGTGTGACCCGCAGGGAGATGTCTGCCAGCGGTTTCTTGCAGTAATAGCCGATGGCATAATAGGCGACGGCCATCAGGGCCACGTCCAGGTTCAAGGGCACGAGCAGGGGATGGGCGAGCATCAGCCAGGACTCTGCATGGGCCAGCAGGTAGGCAACCGCAATAGCTGCTATTGCCAGACGCCTGTCTTTGAATAACAGGTTGATAAGAGCAAAGAGGACCTGGGTAGCGAACAGGCAGGGAAAGAACCAGAAAACCGTGTAATAGACGCCGGGCAGCCGGCCGCCGAACAACACCTCCCCCAGGTCTTTCAAGACAAAACTGGCCTCCAGGACGTGCAGGTAGCGGTAGACATAGAAGTACCTGACCAGGGTGACCAGGACCAGGTAGGCGCAATAGGGGACCAACACCTCGCGGCTCCGCTTGGCGAGCCAGGAACGCAAGGACGACCAGCCGTCCGGAGGTTTGAACAGATAGCCGCTGAGCAGAAAGAAGACCGGCATATGAAACCAGTAGATGTATTTGGTGTAGACGGCGGGGCCGACCGGATGCCCAACCACCACCAGGATCACGGCGAGAGTCTTGGCCACATCTACCCAGACCTGACGCTTACTGTCCGCCATGAGGCCACCTCGATTCAAAAGTCAGAAGCAAGAGGTCGGATGTCGGAAAAAAGATCACTAGGAAAGGCCATCTGGGAGTTTGGAAGAAGAAAGCCAGGAGAAGAATCTGACATCCGACTTCCGGGATCCAACTTCTATTTTAAAGGCATGCAAGCCTTGCGTCCAACATCAGACTCAGTGGGGGAAGGCAAGCCCCCACTGAAGCCAAGAACTCGTTGAACAGCCTGGCCATGACCATTATAATATTTATTCGGTGATTATGCCTTAAAACTTTAGTCCAATAAAACTCAGAACCCCGGGCCAGTTCCGGGGTTCTCTCGTCACCATGGTAAATCTATTGGTTTCCCGTCACATGAACTAGTTAATACCCACAAGAAGCAGGATGAGGATCAGAAACAGCACGAATACCAGTTGAGTGCTCCATCCTCCAACTCCAGCACCAACACCAACACCAGCGCCCATTTAAAAAACCTCCTTTCAAGACTGTCTGCAAATCTGCAGAGTGCTTAGATTTCATACCATACTATTCCTCCCCGGGTTGAAATGTGCCCGCCTATGCTTCTAAAAAATGCGGGCCTCTTCTTCACCACAGATTTTCACCCGCCGGAGACATGCGACATATCATGGGTTATAAGGCAGGCTGAGAGGTTACATAAAATTCCCAAAGTAGGTGAGCATGATCGAAATTAGCTCCTGCGATCCGGCCGGGTATATCTCCTTTTGCCGGGATATCTACAGGGACGACCCGTTTTTCCGGGACTCCGGCTTGACCAACGTGCTGAGGATGATCTTTTACGGAAGAGAGCCCTGTTTCAGGCAGGCGGAGATCATCCCGCTGACGGTGGGCAACAACGGGGAAATCCTGGCCGCCTGCCTGCTGATAGCGGACCGGTCACAGCCCGATATGTTGCAGTTATCCTATTTCGAAGCCCGGGAAGGATGCCAGCCGGCGGTGGATTTACTCATGGCAGTTGCCGTGAATATCTGCAAAAAGAAAGGGCTGCCACGAATCGTGATCGGGTTGGACAACGCGGTCGGCGTCCTCACAGACCGCTTCGACTGCGTACCCTGCTACGGCGCCCGTTATAATCCGGCCCATTATCCGGACTACTTCGGCAAATATGGCGCCAGGGAATACCTGCTTGCCTCTTACCTGATCGACCTGCGCCATGACATACTGGCCGGGGAACAAAAAATTCTGAAACGGCTCGGTAAGAGGTTCACCTGCCGGACGGCCAGTTGGCGCCGCCTCGGACAGGAGGCCGCCATCTACACCTATTTGAAAAATCGCTGCTTTACAGGCCAGCCGTTCTTTGCTCCGGGCACTACAGAGGTGAACTACCGGATGTTCAGCAGCTTTCATTCCCTCTTATCCGGCCAGAACCTGCTCATCCTGGAGCGCGGCGGCGCCCCGGCCGGATACCTGCTCTGGTTTCCGGATTACAATCAACTGTTGGCTCCCGGGGACGTCATGGACCAGGATACCTGCCGGGGGTACCGGATGCGCGGCCACGAGATCGATAAGTTCACGATCGCCGAAATCGGGGTTCTCCCTGAATATCAGGGCTCCGGGGCGATTCTCGTCCTGTTCGACCAGTGCCTGCGGTTGACCGGGGGCAGCTACGACTGGTGTGAAACCGGATGGATCCTGGACAGCAACATCAAATCGAAAGGCTTCGGTATCAGGTGGGCTGACTCGGAATACAAGCATTACAAGATCTTTGAGATCGAGGTCTGAGCGGCCTGCTCGAGGTTCCCCATGTTCTGCATTCCCTGTGTGCAGGCGGGCTTTCGAGATGCGAGGCCCGAGGGATCTCCTGTCAACCCTGGAGATCATTCCAATAGTCCTGCAGCAACCGGTAATCCTCTTCGGTATCGATATCCAGGGAAGCGAGCCCGGGGCAACCCGGTATCGTCACCACCTGGCGACTATACTTGGCCATCAGTTGCCGCCCGCCGGTATCACCGGTCAACTGCCGCAACTCTTCCTTCAGACTGATGTCAAAAAGCGCCGGCAAGCCGGTTTCCGGCTTGACGATCAGGGCGCCGGTCCCATTAAAAACAGCGATCACCCGATCGATAAACTCAGGCGGGATCAGGGGCTGGTCGCCGGCCAGGAACAGGATGCCCCTGGCTTCGGGGCTCACGGCGGCTGCCCCTGCCGCCACCGAACTCCCCTGCCCGGAGGCGTACTGCGGGTTGAAGACGCGCCGCACAGGACAGCCAAGCGTTGCCTGCTCGATCTCCTGCCGGTGGGCGCCCAGGACGAGGATGACCTCACCGACCCGGGCGCGGGAGATGTGATCGATCACGTGCTCCAGGATGGTCTCGCTCCCCAGTTGCAGGAGTTGCTTGGGCCGCCCCAGCCGGGTGGACAGGCCGGCAGCCAGGATCACCGCCGAGATCATCACAGCACCTCCAGCACGGGATCGCCCAGGACGGTCGAGGTGACCAGGACCCGTTCCATAGACTGCGACAAGCACCCGGCGATCTCCCGTGCCTTGCCAAACAACTCCTGGTTGTCCGCCGTGTTGACGGCCGGGATGAACCGGCAGCCCGGGGCAGCCTGCCGGGCAAGATCCCTGTAACAAGTGACTATCTTCAAAATGGTTGACCCGGTGACCGCCGAGCCTGGGTCCTGCCCCACCGCCTCCGCAGCCAGGCGCCACCGGTGTACATGCTGTTCAGCAAGCGGGAAACCCAAGGCATCGGCCCCAACGACGGCAACGACACAAGCCGTCCTGAAGGGCAACACCGGCTCATGGGGAGCAGGGGCTTTCAGGGGCTTGCCCCGGGCGCCGTCCGCCTCGACCAGGATAATGTCAAACAGGCCGGCCCTATGGATGGCATCCAGGGCTTCCCTACCCAGACCCACAACCTTGCCCTCCTCCGTCAACCCGGCGCCTGCCGCCGCCAACCAGCCGCCGCGCCCGCAAGCGGGTGCCCGCCGCCGGGCATCGTCCAGCCTGCCTAAAAGTTTGCCCTCGTCCTGTTCCAGGACCAGTTGGCCACAGTTCTGAAGCTGCCGGATATACATCCGGGTGCTGGTGGTCACCAGCACCTTCCGGTCCCGAGAGGCGCACTCGGACGCCAACCGCAGCATCAGTCCGGTTTTCCCGCCGGCGCCGGCAAAGCAGACCATCTCGCCATCCTTGAGTTCGAGGGCGTCGAATAACTGCATTATGGCTCCTTTCCTTGATTGTTCCCCAGCGGATGATATATGACCCTGAATGGCAGTGCTGGGGAACGATGCCCACCCCACGCCACGCCGGGCGCGGCGCCCGGCATCCGCGGGGTTCACGCCAGGAGGCTGAATCTTCCGAGCATCAGGACAGCCTCCAGCACTCCACCGGCAATCGCCAGGGCCTTGTCTGATATGGTGCGGCAGTATTCCACCCGGCCACGGGGATCCACGTCCCCCATCTTCTGGCCCCGGCACACGGCCATGCCGTCACGGATCAACCCCCGCAGCGCCCCGCCGATCGGCGCCGTTACCGGACAGCCGCCCACTGCGCCAAGGGTTTCTCCCGCCCTCACCAGGCTGCCGATCGCCGCCCCGGCCTCGAAGACTCCGTCCGCCGGCGCCCTGATCAGGCGTTCCCTTCCATAGCCTGCGATCAACCCCGGGGCACCGGTGTCCGGCTCGGCGCCGCCATTCAGGATCACCCGTCCGAGATCGTGCCCCCGGTTGGTCTCCACCACTGCGTGGACGTCGACCCCGGCGGTAAAACCCGGGCCAAGGCCGATCACCAGCGGGGCGTCGGTGATCCTGGCGCCGGTATTGCGCTTGGCCATGATGGCGTCCACCATCGCTGCCGGCTCCAACTGCAGTGCTGTTTCCGCCCGCGGGTCGATCAGCACCGGGATCTCGCCCCCATCCAGGATCGCCCGCGCCTCGGGCAAGCCAGCCGCCAACCTGGCGGTGACGCCTTCAACCTCGTGACACCCGTCGAACACGGCCTCGGCAAAGGCAACGGGGCGACGGATCACTGTAGGTTGGGCGATCTCCGTCATCACCACCGGGAAACCGCACCGGTAGAGCCGGTGCGCCACACCTGAGGCCAGATCCCCGGCTCCTTTGATCAATACCAACTGCCGATACAACCGCCTCACCTCTCGCCTCTCATGTAAAAGGCATCAAAGCCGATATATTAAGAGGACGTGTAGTTACACAAGAGCTATTTGTTAGTTTATACTATATCAGTGATCATCATATCATCATGCACCGGGCTGTGCCCGTTCCGGCTGCTCCCGCCACGGGTATTTTCGTATCGGATCATAGAAAGGGGCATCAGATAAGTTGTCTGTCATCAATAATGCCACCTCCCACCCCCATCCTTACAAACGGCGGCATCCCGGCGGATGTGGTGAAGCATGAAGCTGCCGGTATCACACCTCGCTCCCGGAATGAAGCTCGCCAAGCCGGTTTACGGCCTCAAAGGGCAGATGCTCCTGAACAGAGGAGTGGAGTTGACCACCTCCTACATTATCGGCCTGCGCCGACATAATATCCTGGCTGTCATGATCGATAGCATTCTTGATTTAGACGAACGGTATGCGGAAAACATCCTGGAAGAAAGCATCCGCGCCCAGGCGATGGCCTCCATCGAGACTTGGGCGCAGAACAACAAGGGGCCGAAACAGTTCTCCGTCGTGAGCGATAGCGTGAATTCCATCGTGGATGAGATCCTTTCCGGCAAAATTCCTTCCGGTGGCCTGGCGGAAATATCCACCACCGACACCTACACCTTTGCACATTCTATAGATGTCTGCGCCTTTTCCGTGTACATGGGATTGAACTATGGGTACAAGAAAAAGGAGCTGCTTAAATTGGGAATCGGGAGTATCCTGCACGACCTGGGCAAGACCAAAGTGTCTCTGGAAATTCTGAACAAACCGGACCGGCTGACAGACGAAGAGATGGATGAGATCAAAAACCATCCGCTTTTCGGTTACAACATGCTTGAAGATATGTCGGACCAACTGAGCGACACCTCGCTGGAAATAGTGCTGAATCACCATGAAAGGTATAACGGCAGCGGCTATCCAAGAGGCATCAAGGGTAATGAGATCGGCGATATGCCGGCCATCTGCGCCCTGGCAGACGTCTATAGCGCCATGACCACTGATCGGGTATACCGCAAGGCCTTTCCCGCCAATGAGGCCTACGAGATGATCATGACCTCCGGCGACCTCGATTTCAAGATGCGGTTGGTCAGGCTGTTCACAACCTGCGTCTGCCCCTACCCGATCGACACCCTGGTGCTGCTCTCCACGGGAGAGGTGGGGCAGGTGACGGCCACTAACCGCAACTTGCCGTTCCGTCCGGTGGTCACCATGATCGAGTCCAAGGAACAGGTTGACCTGGGGAAGGAACTGTCAGTCGTGGTCAAGCGGGGACTGACAGATGATGAAGCCAAGACTGCCCTGATCCGGTATGCGCTGGCTAAATAAGTGCTGAGTGCTGAGTAATGAGTAATGAGTAATACTACAGCGAAGTGTATTCATCACACACTTTTCGGGGTCAATCGAGGCTAACTGCATTCCGGCGCGCCGGGTGCCCTCTGGGCGCGGCACCCGCCTATTCCAGTATGGGAGCAGCGGAATCAGCTAGCCAAACGACTCTTCAGGATAAATAGCATACTCATCACTTCTTCTTTTTCGACTCATTACTCATTACTCATTACTCATTACTTTTTTTGATAATCGTCCAGGAAGGAGTGATGCAGGCCATTCTTCTGCCAGCCCAGGATGCAATCCATGTTGACGTTCTGGGCAGCCTTGAAGATGAACTTGTCCACATCCTTGAACTCCTTGCCCAGGTCTGCGATCAGGTCCTTGATCTGGTAGCGCTTGTTCCCCTTCCTGCTCGCCGCCACCATGCAGGCGCAATTCAACGGCCAGATGCCGCTCTCACTGGTGTATCTCTCGATATGGCGCTCCTCCACGTAGTAGAGCGGCCGGATCAGTTCCAACCCCTCGAAGTGGGCGGACTTCAGCTTCGGCAGCATGGTCTTGAAACTCCCCGCATAGAAAAGGTTCAGCATGGTAGTCTCGATGACATCGTTGAAGTGATGGGCCAGGGCCAGCTTGTTGCATCCCAGCTCCTGCGCCTTGGCGTACAGCGCCCCGCGGCGCATCTTGGCGCACATGTAGCAGGGGTAGTCCTGGGCGATCTTCCCGGCGATTTCAAAGATCCTGGTCTCGAACAGGTGAATGGGTATGTTCAGGAAACTGCAGTTCTCGACCAGCAGCTCCCTGATGTTCTGATGGTACCCGGGATCCATGGAGATGAACTCCATCGTGAAGTTGGCCTTCCCATGGCGCTGCAACTCCTGAAACAGCTTGGCCATCAGCAGGCTGTCCTTGCCTCCCGAGACCGCCACGGCGATCTTGTCCCCGTCCTCCACCAACTGAAAATCTTTGATGGCTTTAATGAACTTTGTCCAGACACCCTTCCGGTACCTGGTGATGATGCTGCGCTCTATTTCTTGCAGCGTTCCCCTCTCGCTGCTTGGAACCAATCTCTCGCAGCCTTTACCGGCCAGATCGCTCATGCCCTCACCCCTTACGCAACATTATAGCAAAAGACCCCGGCTTGTCGCAGCCAGGGCCTTTCTTGACTCCCTATAGACGAGGAACCGCAAGCGCTTTCTTCAGTGCTGCCGGATGGCCACGGCCACACGCTAAGAAATGTAGGCTCTACGCCGTTAAAGAGGCTCTCCTGCCCCGGAAAAGGTGGAACTTCCGCTGGTGCAGATCGTCAAAGACGGTGTACATCACCGGCACCAGCACCAGGGTGACCAGGGTCGAGAGGATCAGGCCGAACACCACCACGGTGGCCATCGGCGCCTCGCTTGCCGCTCCCTCGCCATGCCCCACCATCAGGGGGAACATGGCCAGCACGGTGACGAGGGCCGTCATCAGGATTGGCCGCAGCCGGATGGGACCGGCCTGGTAGAGCGCCTCCCGCGCCGACAGCCCCTTCTGCCGCAGTTGGTTGGCGTAATCGACCAGCACGATGGCGTTGTTCATGACGATGCCGATCAGCATGATGCAGCCCATGATGGAGTTCATGCTGAGGTTCTGGCGCATCACCAGCAGGCCGAGAGCCGCCCCGACAAAGGTTGGCGGCAGGCAGAACATGATGATTAACGGGCTCGCCAGCGACTCGAACAGCCCGGCCATCACCATGTACATCAGGACAATGGAGAGCGGCATCACCAGGCCGAGCGAGGTGAAGGACTGGGCCATATCCAGGGCCTGGCCGCCAAACGACCAGAAGTAGCCGGCGGGGAGGGTGATCTGGTTGAGCCTGGACTGAATAGCGTCCTGCACCTGACCGACGTTGTATCCGGACACCACGTAGCACTGCACGGTGACCTCGTCCAACTGGTTGGTTCTCCTGATCGTCGCCGGGCCGGCGCTTGCCGCGATGGTGGCAAGGTCGGTGATCGGCACCTGCTGTCCTGTCGGGCTGACTACGGTGACGGCGCTGAGGTTCGTATAGTCACGCGTGTAGCTCTCGGGCAGCATCACCTGCACGGCAGTCTCCGTCGAGCCGGCGATGTAGTTGGTGGCCGCCGACTCCCCTCCGAAGTCGTCAGTCAGGGTATTCAGGATCTGCTGGGTGGTGATCCCGTACTGCGCTTCCTTGGACCGGTTGATGTTGATGTCGTACTCCGGCAGGTTCTTGTCGGCGGAGTTCACCACATTGCGCGTTCCCGTCACCTGCTGCATCTCGCTGGCTGCCAGGTTGCCCAATTGGGTCAGCACGGTCTGGTCGCTGCCCTGGACCACCAACTGGATATCCGCGCCACCGCGGCCGATGGACGCCACCTGGGTGGCGCTAGTGGTGATCTGCGCCCCCGGAATCCTTGCCGTCTCCTTGTTCAAGGCGTCGATAATCTGGAACACACTGCGTTTGCGCTGGGAGATCGGCTTCAGGTTGACATTGATGCTGGCCGTATTCGTAGACGCCGTGGAAGACAGGCTGTTGCCCCCGCCGCTGCCGGCCGTGCTGTAAATGCTGGCCGTCTCCGGCATCTGCTTGATCAGGTTTTCCACGCTCTGCATGACCTGGTTGGTAGTATTCAGGTTAGTATCCTGGTCGAGGGTGATCCGCACCGAGTATTGATCCTCATCCAACTGAGGTGTCAATTCGAACCCGATCACCGGGATCATCAGCAGGCTGACCAGCAGCATCACGACTGTGGCTGCCAGCACGGCCTTGCGGTGGCCAAGCGACCACCGCAGCAGCCGCCCATATTGTGTCTTCAGTTTTTCAATGTAGTTGTAAAATATGGTAGAGGGGTTCCAGCGACTGCCGCCTGTTTCCGCTAATTCGGTCGGTCTGGGTATTTCATAGCGGTCAACAGCCTGGCTGTCCGGAGTGCCTTGACGGTCCTTGCCGCCCATAAACCTGGCCGCCAGCATCGGCACCATGGTCAGAGCCCCCACCAGGGCCGCAATGTGGGAAAACACCACCGCCAGGGCCATGGGCAAGAATTCCTGGGACGCCAGCCCCTGGACAAAAACGATCGGGGCAAACACGCTGATCTGGCACAAGGCGCTGGCAAAAACCGCCGTGCCCACCTCGGACGCTCCCACCTTGGCCGCCTGGAAGGATCCGAGCCCGGCCTCGTGATGACGGGAGATGCTCTCGATCACCACCACGGCAAAGTCGACCAGCGACCCCAGGCCGAGGGCGAGACCGCCCAGAGTGATGGTATTGATCGTCTGCCTGGCAAAGTACATGGCGGCAAAAGTGGAGATCACGGAGATTGGCAGCACCACGGCGATGACAGCAGTGGTGCGCACCCGCCGCAGGAACAGCCAGAGGACGATCAGGGAGAACAAGGCGCCCAGCAGGATATGGTCGATCACCGTGTCGATGGACTCCTGGATAAAGGTAGCCTGGTTGCTGACGACGGTCAGTTTCACTCCCGCAGGCAGGGAGTTGTTGATCGCCGGCAGGAGCTTCATGATCTCACCGGCGGTCTGGACGGTATTGCCCCCGGTGACCTGCAAGATATCGAGGGTGACGCAGGGAACCCCATTGTAGTAGGCATACTCGGTGGGATCCGCATAGGTATCCTGGACCTGGGCGACATCGGAGATCTGGATCGACTGCCCGGAAGGCAGTTTGACCGGCACCTGCAGCACATCGCCAGGCGTGAGGAACTGGCCGTTGATGTGCAGGTCGATCTGCTGGTCGCCCTTCGTGATCAGTCCGGCATCCCCCTGCATGTTGTCAGCCTGCAGGGCGCTGACGATGTTGGTGACGGAGAGGCCGTAATCCCGCATCTTGTTCGGGTCGACGATCACCTGGATCTGCCGCGCGTTGCCACCGTTCACGCCGACCGAAGCAACGCCGACGGCCCCCTGGGCTCGAGGCACCACCACATCGTTGGCCAATTCCAGCAACTGCTCGACGTTGACGTTATTTCCGGACAGGGCCATGGTCATGATCGGCGTGCTGTTGGGGTCCAGCTTGATGATCTCCGGGGCGCTGATATTGGATGGCAGTTGGCCCATCACCTGGTTTACCTTGTCCCGGATGTCGGCTTCGGCCACGTCCATGTTCTGGCTGTAACCGAAATGCAGCATCACGATGGACTCGCCGTCGCGGGAAGTGGAGTCGACTTCCTGCACGCCCTCAACCCCGCTCATCGCCTTTTCCACCGGGACGGTCACCTGCTCCTCGACCACTGACGGCGTATAGCCGCTCCAGGGTATGGCAACAACGCAGATCGGGATGTCCAGGTTGGGGTACAGGGCAACCGGCAGCAGCGGCAGGGCGATGGCGCCGATCAGGATCAGGGCCACCATGATCATGGAGATCAGTACCGGACGGTCTACCGAGACGTCAGCGATTTTCATTGGGCCGCCCCCCGCTTGGCGCCGGCAGCCCCCCGCTTAGCGCCCGCTCCCTGTTGGAGCTGGTTAATCATCCCCTGCACACCCGCCTGGCTGGCGTTCTGCACCACTGCCACACTGACGTTGTCGGAGAGCAGGTCCTGGCCGGTGATGACCACCTGTTCCCCGGCCTGCAGGCCGCTGGTGACCACGGCCTGGGTGCTGGAGGTCGCCCCGATCTGGACCATGTGCAGGTGGGCAACGTTGTTTTCCACCGTGAAAACCTCGCTCCCCTGCGGCGTTTCCTCAATCGCCTGCACCGGGATGATGACCCCCGGCTGCGATTGCAGCCCGGTAAACAGGACGGAGGCGGTCATCCCCGGCAGGATTTTCGGATCGGGATTCAGGATCTGGATTTTGACCGGAAAAGCCTGGCTGTCCGGATCCAGGGTCGGGCTGACATTGGTGACCTGGCCCTGGAAGACCGCCGTGCCGACGTCCGGAACCGTGATCCGGGCTGTGGTGCCCGGTTTGACGCCGGTTATATTCTGTTCGGAAACATTCACCGTCACAAAGAGGGTGCTGGTCTGGGCAATGCTGAAACAGGTTGTACTGGTGGATACCTGTTCCCCCACTTCGATGTCCCGGGAGACCACAGTGCCATCGACAGGCGAAGTGATGGTCATTTCAGCTATCTGTTGCTGATCGATAGCTGCGGCAGCCTGGTCTTTGTCAAGGGTGGCCTGATCGGCTTCCAGTTTCGCCTGGTCGGCATCCATGGTCGACTGGGAGATCCCCCCGGCCGCCTGCATTTGTTGGTCCCGGTTCACGGTGGCCTGGGCATCCGGAATCTGCGAAAGATCGATCTGAATCTGAGCCTTCGCTTGTGCCAACTGCCCTTCCAGGTCTACCGTATCCAGTTGGGCCAGCACCTGGCCGGCCGATACGTAATCGCCCATATCCACGTAGACTGACAGCACCCGCCCGTCCACCTTGGTACCAACGTTGGTCTCGATATTGGCGGTCACGGTGCCGGTCAGAGCGTTGACATTGCTGACGTCGCCAATTTGCGCCGCCGCTGTCTGGACCGGGATCGCCTGGGATCCCCGCATCGAGGTGCTTGTCTTGGATGCACAGCCTGCCAGAGAAGAGACGATCAAGAGAGCCATAAATAAAAACGCCGGAATCAGAAAGAAACGATTTTTGGCTTGCAAGCTACTTCCCCCAGCTTCAGAGTTATTGGCTGCCCCGCGCCACTGTATGGGTGTATGAGAAGCAAAACCCATAAGACAACCCCCTCTAAATTCTATTTGCATCTTGATCTGGAAACCTTAAAAAAAGATAAGAAAAATGTTAACTTTATAACATGCTTTTGACAGGCTTTTTAAACAGCAACACCATTTTTGATATTCGCCGCGTCAAGCACATTCCCCTGTTCGCTGGAAAGCAAGGAAACGGGTCTTTTGCCCCTCAACGCCTTGTACAAGTACCGTTCAACTGGTACGGCGCCATGACAGCCGGTGTGCCGGAACAGCCGAGGTTCACCCTCATTGTTTAAAAAAATGTCTGCCTTTAAAGTTAATTGCAGGAATCTGCTGTTTTTAAATGGAATAATGACATAAAATCACAAGTTACAACAAATCCGGCGACGACCTGGGCGTTAAAGTAGCCCTGTTGCTTTCACGGCAGCCTTACATACGTGTACTAAAACGGTTACGGCAAACATCTCACGTCAGCACTCGCCAATACGTTTCACACTAATGCCGAATATGGCAAGTCGAGGGAGGTTGACCATGAAACTGCCGGTATCGCACCTTGTCCCCGGGATGAGGCTCTCCAGGCCTGTTTATGGGTTGAAGGGGCAGATGCTTTTGAACCGGGGAGTCGAGTTGACTCTGTCATACATCAGCGGCTTGAAACGGAATAACGTGCTGGCCATAACGGTCGAAAGCCTGCCGGGTTTCGACGATGTGGAAGCCGAGGAGATCCTGGAGGAAAGCGTCCGCGTCCGGGCAATGGCCTCCATTCTCAATTGGGTGGAAACGACCAAGAAGCGGAAGCAGTTTGTCGATGTAGTCGACAACGTCACCTCCATTACGGAAGAGATCCTGTCAGGGAAGATACCCTCGGGGGGGCTGGCAGAGATATCCACAGCCGATGTCTATACCTTCGCCCACTCCATCGATGTCTGCGCCTTCTCGATCTATATGGGATTGTACTATGGCTACAAGAAAGATGACCTGCTCAAGCTGGGGATTGGGAGCATTCTGCACGACCTCGGCAAGGCTAAAATACCGCCGGAAATTCTTAACAAGCCGGGGAAATTGACAGACGAAGAACTGGAAGAGATCAAGAATCACCCGGTTTTCGGCTACAACATGCTCATGGATAACATATCGGACCAACTGAGTGAAAGCTCGCTGGAGATCGTGCTGAACCACCATGAGCGGTACAACGGCACCGGTTATCCCAGGGGCATCAAGAGGGACGAGATCGGCGACATGGCCAGCATCTGCGCCCTGTCCGATATTTACAACGCTATGACCACGGAAAGGGTATACCGCAAGGCCTTTCCACCCAACGAAGCCTACGAGCTGATCATGACCTATGGTGAAAACAATTTCAAATTGCGGCTGATCAAGCTTTTCTCGTCGTGTGTCTGCCCGTACCCGGTTGCGACTCTGGTGCTCCTGAGCACCGGGGAGATAGCCTGCGTCATCGCTACCAACCGTAACCTGGCGTTTCGGCCGGTAGTCAAAGTCCTGGAATCGGGGGAGAGAATTGACCTGAGCAGTGAATTGTCGGTCGTGATCAAGCGATCCTTGACGCCTGAAGAGGCCCAGTCTACCATTGTCAGGTATTCCCTGGCATAGTAGAGGTTAGATGCCAGAGGTCGGATGCTAGAAAACAGCAAAGGCAAGATCGGGGAGAACTGATCGTCGTGAAACGCTTTCTGATCGTTTTAATGGTACTACTATTGCTTCTAATTCAGATGCCAACAGCCCAGGCCGCTCCATCCTTAAAAGAGTTCGACGCCACTCCGGGCACCGGCGCCCAGCCGCAGATGATCTGGGAACTGAAAGGCCTGGGCAGATTGTCGGCAGACATGCAATTCGCCCCCAACGGGCAGATCCTGCTGCCTCTTGCCGGGAAGTTGGCATCTGTCGACACCGGGGGTGGGCTGCAGTGGAACGTCAAGGCCGCCGGGGGCAACCTGGGCTACCCGGTTTGCACTGCCAACGGGTCGATCTATGCCCCGTCCTCCTCATCCATCCAGGAGTTGGAGCCGGACGGAGCTTCAGGCTGGGCGTTCACGGTCTATCCATCCGCAGGCGGAACCACTAATCAATGGTTGGGCTACGGTCAAGACAATCTCTATTTCCCGCTGGCTTCCGGGTTATATATCCTGGATCCGGACGGGCGCCTGGTGACGATCTCTCCCTGGGATCCCAGCGAATTGCGGGCGACCAAATTGCCGTTAGATTACAATTTTCTGGCTGGCACAGTGACCGCGCCCACAAGCGGGAACCCGGCAAGCGGGAACCCGGCCTGCTACGCCATCGTCAGCACTGACACCGACCAGTATCAGATGTCGGTTTTCGACGCCAAGGGCAATTATCTCTGGGATTACGGGTTGGGTGGGTTGAAGCAGGCCTATATCGCTGCCGGCGACGATGGAACGGTCTTTCTTGCCGCAGCACCGGCCATTACCAACCAGGTGACCCATGATATGGTATCCTCTTTTGCGCCCAACAGCAGCCAGCCCCAATGGCAGACCCCCATCGTCGAAAACATCAATTTCCTGGGCCTGTCCCTTGCAACTTCAGGATCTCTATATCTGGCGCTCGCCGGGAAGATCTATGCCCTGGACACCAAAACCGGCGCTATCAAGTGGGACGTGTTCTTTACCGACTTGACGTCCCCTGTCGCCGTGGATAATCAAACCGGTTACATCTACGCAGGATGCAGCGACGGACGCCTGATCGCCGTGGACCCGACAGGGAAGCTGGCCTGGGAGTTGAGCCTCGATGCCTCCATCAGCCATGCGCCGTTGGTCGGCGCTGACGGCTTCCTCTATGTAGCCACAGATAGCGGCAATCTCTACAAAATTCAGGAGCCAGAAGTCAGTAGTCAGGAGTCAGAATGAGAGAACCGCGGAAAACTAACTCAGCACTCAGCACTCAGCGCTCAGCGCTTCGTCTATGGATAACCATGATACTGGCAGCACTGCTGTTCAGCCGGGTGCCCTTTGGGCGCGGCACTCCTGCCCCGGCAGCCACATTTCCGGACGTGCAGGGCAACTGGTCGGAACAGGCGGTTGCCCGGGTCGCTGCCCTGGACCTGTTCGAGGGCTATCCTTCCGGGCAGTTCATGCCTGACCGGCAGGTCTCCCTGCTGGAATCGATAGTGCTGCTGTTGAAGACCTGCGGCTACAACCCGAACGCCAGGCAGAACAACGAAACAACAACCAGTCAGGCATCGAGCGCCGGCACTCTGCAAGTGCCCTGGGGGCAGCCGTACGTCGATCTCGCTGTCGCCAAAAAAATCATCCCGGAAGATCTGCTGGACACATTCAGCCCCGATGCTCCGGTGACGAGGGGACAGATCGCGGTCATGCTCGCCCGCCTGCTGCAGCTTCCCGTATCCGGCTCAGAGGCGCCCGGTGGCTCTGCCTCTGGCTCCATCTCCGATCTGAGTGCCGCCCCGGCCGCCTATATCCCTTATATTACGGCTATCTATGATGCAGGGCTGATGCAGGGCTATAGCGACGGCAGTTTCGCTCCCCAGAAGGGCATCACCCGCGCCGAGATGGCAGCCCTGCTTGCCCGGATGATTGACCTGAACTGGGCCGGGCTGCCTGCCGGGAGAAGGGCCGAGGGGTGGCTCAGATCATCGTCCACCGGCAAAGGCGCCCAGAGTATAGAACTGGTCTCGCTGCAAGGAGCGAAAAGAATCACCCTGTCTCCGTCCCTGACCTGTTTTGCTGCAGGGCAGGAGACCTCGCTGCCGGATGTCATGGGCGCCAGGGTCGAGGTTCTCTTTAACAACACCAGCCAGGCGGCATGTATATCCCTGCTGGACGCAGGGCCGCAGGCGGCGGCGGATGAAACTGTCAGGGGCTCCGTAAAGTCTGTTGTCCTGGGTGTGGACAGTTATCTCGTCATGAGCGACCTCCTGTGCGATCAGCGGCTCCTGCCGCTTGCCTGGTACGCGGTGGTGGAAAGCGGCGGCGCCAAGCAGACCACGCAAACTACCGGCTTCCAAACATTGAAGGCCGGGGCCTTCATCGACGCTTATCTGGCCGGCGGCCAGGTGATCAGGGTCGTTCCCCTGGCCACGAAGCAGGTGTCGGGCACGGTAACAAGCCTTGAGGATGGACGGCTCACCCTGAACGTGCAAGCATCCAACAACCGCCCGGGATGGTTCGACTCCTGGGACAGCGCCCAGGTGGTCGACAGCAATGGACAGGGCCTCGGAGGCGTACAGCAGGGGGATAGCGTGCAGATTACCTACCTGGATCCGATCCCCGGCGAGATCGGTGATCAGATACCCCTGGAAATCGTCGATACGAGCGCACAGTAATTAGCTCCAGACAGATACTGGTGGGAGGTCGCCATGGAGTTCAATAAAGAATTATTTGCAGACTTGTTGCAAACCGCTAAAGGAGAACGCTCCATCAACCGGTTCGGGTCTGAGGTCGATGTCGATCCCGGCTATATCTCCCGGCTGTTACGGCGCCAGGTGGAAACGCCTCCGGGCGCCACGGTTCTCACGAAGATCGCCGGTAAAGCCGCTAACAACGTCACGATTGAACAACTGCTGGGGGCTGCGGGTTACATCAACTTCACGCACCTCGACATCGTCATCGGGGACGATAATATCAGGGCGCCCTGGAGGGATCCCGCTGCCAGACCACCCGCAACCGGCATCGCTACCGGGAGCTATGACAACGGAGCGCCTGCAGCGGCCGGACCGTACGATAGCGGCCCCCACCCCGATTCGAACTCTGATAACGACTCCATGGTCGAGGAATTGCTTTCCTTTTGCAAAGAAATGATGGAGCGGCCAATCTTGCTGGATGCTTTCAAGCAGATAAACGGCCTGAGCGACGATAAGCTCCGCAGGGTGCTCAAGATGATTAAAATGATCGCAGAAATGGGAGATTAGGTTCGAGGTTCGAAAATCGAACCTTGAACGCCCAACCTCTATTCGGCCGAGATCCAACCTCTCATCCAGCCGGCTCTCAATCCTATGCTTTGAGGGTTTCTGTTTGCTCCAAGCTAGTCAATCGCTATACTGCCCCGGAGTCTCGCCTTGGGCAATCATCTGGCCATCAGCAGCAGTGACTGGTTCTTCAGCTTGAATTTGCCTGAGTGGTCTATCGATCACATCCAGCGTCTCGATCTCGCTGCCCGTTGCTGCCCCCAGTTCCTTAAACCTGCGCGCCGTCACCAGGACCCTGCTTTCCAGCGAACCGACGGCTTTATTATAGGCATCCACTGTTCTATCCAGTCCCTTATGGATGTCTGCAAAATAGCCGGTCATGGTCCGGATGCGGTCGTACAGACTCCTTCCCAGGTCGCTGATGGCCTGGGCGTTTTCAGCGATCTGTTCCTGGCGCCACCCATAGGCCACCGCCCTGAGCAGGGCGATCAGGGTGGTCGGAGTGGCCAGAATTACCCGCTGTTCCACGCCGCACTCGATCAGACCGGGATCTTGCTCCAGGGCAGCGCTGAAAAAAGTCTCCCCCGGAAGAAATAAAACCACAAACTCCGGTGTGGGTTTGAACTGCTCCCAATATCCCTTGCTGCTCAAACGGGCGAGGTGGTTTCGCACCTGGCGTGCATGATCCTTGAGACCGGCCGATCTCAGATCGTCATCCTGCGCCTCCAGCGCCTCCAGGTATGCCTGCAAAGGCGCTTTGGAGTCGATCACGATATTCTTGTTGTTAGGCAGCTTCACCACCATATCGGGACGCAACTGGCCATCTTCAGTGTTGGCGGTCTCCTGCTGAACAAAATCACAGTATTCAACCATACCTGCCAATTCAACCACACGCCGCAACTGGATCTCTCCCCAGCGACCGCGCACTGTAGGAGAGCGCAGGGCCTTCACGAGATTGGCAGTTTCTCCTTTAAGCTGCAGTTGGGCATCATTCAATGATCTGATCAATAATTTCAGGCTGTCGTAGGCTGATACCCGGGCAGTCTCAATGTCGTGAATTTTGGTATCGACCTTGTCCAAGGATTCTTTCAAGGGCTTCACCAGTTCGTCGATAGCCTTTTGGCGCCTTTCCAGGTCGCTCTTGGCACCCTCTTGATACCTTTCCAGGGTGGTCTTTGCCAGGTCTAAAAACGCCTGGTTGTTGCTCTTCAAGGCATCCGCCGCCAGGGCTTTGAAAGCATCCGACAGTTGGCTCTCCGCTTCTTCTATCAAGGCGAGCCTTTCCGAGGTCGCCTTTTGTTCTGCAAAAAGTGACCTGTTTTCGTGCTGAAGCTCTTTTATTTGCTCATCCTTGCCACCCAGACTGCTTTCCAGGGCTCTGACCTGTTGGCCTTTAGCATCAACCCGTTCCAGCAACGTCGCCCGTTCTGCTGCTGCTTCCATCCTGGCCTGGTCGCGGGCATGTTGAATTTTTCCGCGCAGAACCGCCAGGGTAAGACCTCCACACACAATAACTCCGATCACAAATCCGAACAGCAAAGCAGTATATAGCATACGATCCTCCAGGTCCGGTGCTCTGCGCTGTCCAAACCATTTTCCACATATTTCATATGTGCCTGTTCAAGACACTGCATCCGGCATGAATAAGACCCCGGTTTGGCCACTCTTTGGTTTTGGCGTTCCCGTCTACTCCCCGATAATTTTCACCAGAACGCGCTTTTTTCTTCTGCCGTCGAATTCACCATAAAATATCTGCTCCCATGGTCCGAAGTCAAGTTTGCCGTCAGTGATGGCCACCACGACCTCTCTACCCATCACCGAGCGCTTGATGTGGGCATCCGCATTGTCCTCGTATCCATTGTGAAAATACTGATCGTGCGGCTTCTCCGGTGCGATTTTTTCTAAGAAGTTCTCGAAGTCGCGGTGGAGCCCCTTCTCGTCGTCGTTGATAAATACACTGGCTGTGATGTGCATGGCATTGCAAAGCAGCAGGCCTTCCTGGATGCCGCTTTCCTGCAGGCATGTCTGAACCGGCGGAGTGATATTGATAAACTCCCTTCTGTGTTTAGTTTCAAACCATAACTCTTTCTTGTAGCTTTTCATGCTTCCCTCCATTATCAGATTAAAAATGCAGACCGCTGCGACAGGTCTGCCTTGGTTGACAAATTGGTGGAGGCGAGGGGAATCGAACCCCTGTCCGAAAGAAAGGCCACAAAGGTTTCTCCGAGCGCAGCCGGTGTTTAGGATTCGCCCCGAACACGACGCCCTCCGGCAGGCCTCGCTGGCGCTATCTCGATAAGGTTCCCATCAGGGCCTCCGAGAATTGGCCCTTAGGTATCCTGCTAGTCGGCGCCCTATCCCAGGCCGCAGGAGATCCCGGGTAGGACGGGCTGCCTGTTAGGCAGCCAGTGCTAAGTTATTGTTGGCAGTTAATGATTTTCCACCGTATCATACGGGCAGGTGGGACCCCAGCTCGCTTCCCTTGCTCCTAAATCCCCCGTCGAAGCCAGTACGCCCCCATATCTTGATCTCGTTCTCTCCGTCCGGGTCAGCACCCGGCCCGGTCTGAACCTTCTGAATCGAATTATATCACAAATGCCTGCTTTTGAAAAGTGGCTTGGCAGTTTTGAACATTACCACCAGATCCGGCCAGCCTGTCAGTCGCGGTCGCGGCCACGCAACTCCCGGGCGATCTCCCGGTCGGCGTCGCGCCTGGCAATCTCCTCCCGCTTGTCGTACAATTTCTTGCCCCGGGCCAGCGCCACCTCCACCTTTGCCCGGCCGCGCTTGAAATAGACCCGCAGCGGGATCAGGGTATACCCCTTCTGGGTCGTCTGCCCCAGCAGCCTCTTGATCTCCTGCCTGTGCAGCAACAACTTGCGCGGCCGCTTGGGGTCGTGGTTGAACCGGTTCCCCTTGTCATAGGGGCTGATGTGCATGTTGCGGACGAACACCTCGTTGCCGGATACATCGGCGAAACTGTCTCTCAAATTTACTTTGCCGGCCCGCAGTGACTTGACCTCCGTCCCCACCAGAGAGATGCCCGCTTCGTAAGTCTCATCTATGAAATAATCGTGGCGGGCCTTGCGGTTCTCGGCCACGATCTTGATCGGCTCCCGCTGTGCATCCCCCATCCCGCTCACCTCTCTCCAGCATTGGCGGCACCCGTGAAACCGTCCATCTGAGCCCGGGACATGATCATTAATCTACTTTTAGCAGTAGCAATCAACCAGCCATCCTGGTCACGGATCTCTCCCTCTGTATCCATCAGGCGACCATGCCGCTTTCCGGTCCGGGCATTGCAGTAGAGCCGGGAGCCAATGCGGGCCGGGTGGCGGAAGCGCACCTCCATGGTTGCGGTAACCGCAAGCTGTTGGGACGCGGAATAGAAGGCGTGGCACATCAGGTCGTCGAGCATGGCGCTGAGCAAACCTCCGTGTACCACCCCGGGATAGCCTTCCCAACGGGCATCCGGTAGAAATTCGGCCCTGGCCTCTCCGTCTCCATAGAGGATATCAAGCTGCAGCCCGGTAGTGTTGCTGGGACCACAGACAAAGCAATGGTTCAAGATCTTTTCTTCCATCAGCACAATCCCCTCGCCCAACCTCGGCGCCGGCTATGCGGTAGCCGCAATCTCACTGTTTCAGCTTATTAATCCAGTTCCTGCTCTATCTTGTCCACCAGCTCGAAATCGATCTGCCGGTCCTCCAGGCTCGCCCTCACCAGTTGCACCCGCACCTTGTCACCGATCTTGAAGACCTTTCTGGTATGTTCACCGGTCAGGGTGTAGTTCTTATCATCAAACAGGTAGTAGTCGTCGGCCATGGAGGAGACGTGCACCAGGCCCTCGATGCCGTTGGGCAGGGCAACGAACATCCCGAAGTTGGTCACGCTGGAGACAAAGCCGTCGAAGACCTCCCCCATGAACTGCCGGATGTACTCCACCTTCTTGAGGTCCACCGTCTCCCGCTCCGCCTCTTCAGCCACCTGTTCCCGCTTGGAGCTCTGCAGGGCGTTGACCGGCATCTGCTGCTCCAGGGTTTCCAGGCGCTTGGCGGTTAGTGACCGGTGGGCAATGATCTCCCACAGCACCCGGTGCACGATCAGGTCCGGGTAGCGGCGGATTGGAGAGGTGAATTGGGTGTAGAGTTGCACTGCCAGCCCGAAGTGCCCCAGGGGCGCCGGAGCGTAGCGGGCGTGCTGCAGGGAGCGCAGCATCACCGTGTGCACCACCAACTGCTCCGGCTTGCCCTCCACCTGATGCAGGACATCCTGGAAGAACCGGGGATGCACCCCGCCGGAAACTGGAATATGGTAGCCAAAGCCGTGCAGGAACTCGTTGAGGGCAGTGATCTTCTCCTGTTTCGGCTCCTCATGCACACGGAACAACAGCGGGACCTCAAGGTTAGAGAGATGTTTGGCCACAGTCTCGTTGGCCATCAGCATGAATTCCTCGATGATCTGGTTGGCGATAGACTGTTCCGTCAGGCAGACATCCTGCGGCCGGCCGTTCTCGTCCAGATACACCTTGCATTCGGGAAAATCAAAATCCAGCGCTCCGCGTCGATGCCGCCGCTGACGCAGGATCAGGGAGAGATCCCGCATCCGTTCGAAAGTTTCCACGAAGCCGGCGTAGCGCTGGCAGAGCATCTCATCATGATCGTCCAGGATGCGCCGCACATTGGTATAGGTCATCCGCTCGTCGACGCGGATCACCGCCGGGCCAATCTCGTAGCGGACCACGTGCCCCTCGTTGTTGATCTCCATGAACACCGAGAGCGCCAACCGGTCAACCCCGGCGTTGAGGCTGCAGATCCCGTTGGAAAGCCGCCCCGGCAGCATGGGTATGACCCGGTCCACCAGGTAGACGCTGGTACCCCGCTCAAACGCCTCCTTGTCCAGCTCGCTGCCTTCCCTGACGTAAAAGGCCACGTCGGCGATGTGTACTCCCAGGCGGTAGCTGCCGTTGCCCAGCATCTCCAGCGAAACCGCGTCGTCCAGGTCCTTGGCGTCCTCTCCGTCGATGGTCACCATCGGCAACTCCCGCAGGTCCCAGCGCCCATCCTCATCGTCCGCTGTGATCTCCGAGGGGGTGGCATCAGCCTCCCGCAGCACCCGCGGCGGGAACTCCTCGGGCAGGCCATACTTCTTGATAATGGACAGGATGTCCACGCCGGGTTCCCCGGACGCCCCGAACACCTCCACGATCTTGCCCTCCGGGTTGCGCCGGGCCTCGGGCCAGCGGGCGATCTCCACCACCACCTTGTCCCCGTTGCGGGCACCCTTCTGATGGTTCTTGGGCACAAAGATATCCCAGCCCAGCTTCTTCTCGTCCGGCACCACGAAGCCGATCTGGCCGCCTGTAGATTCGAACCTCCCCACCACGCGTCCGTTTACCCGCTCCAGGACGCGGATCACCTCGCCCTCGGAGCGCTTGCCATTGGAGCCGAAACCCAGAGGCCGCACCACCACCCTGTCGCCGTGCATGGCGCCGCCCAGGTTCTCCTTGGAGACGTAGATGTCGTCTCCCTTGTCGTCGGGAACCAGAAAGGCAAACCCCCTGGGGTGTCCCTGCAGCACCCCCACCGCCAGGTTCATCTTCTTGGAGACGCCGTACAGGTTCTTGCGGGTGCGGACCACTTTCCCTTCCCGCTCCAGGTCTTTTAGAACCAGCAGCAGCCCCTCCGGTTCAGTCTGGCCGAGCTGCTGCGACAGTTCCTCCACATTCAGCGGGCGGTCCACCGTCTGCAACAGTTGCAAAACCTGGTCCCGGCCCGAGAGCTGTCTCTTGTCCGGCGCCTGCCCCCGCTTTTGCTGCGTTTTCCGCTGCCTGCTCGAATCGGAAGCCGGATTTTTTCCACCGCGCCCACCTGGACGCCGCATTCCTTCAGGCCGGGCGGTCGGCCCGGAGGCGGCGGAGGCGCCGCCGCCTCCGCCGGACCGGGCGCGGCGCCGCCCCTGCGAGCGGGCACCCGGTTCGCTGCGTTCACCCGACAAGGTGGCCGCATGCTTTTCGCTTTTTTGCCGCTCCCCGGGGGCACCCGGCGCCACCGATGTTTGCTCTCGCCTACCATTATTGCGGTCGACCTCTGAAGCGCCCGCTAAAGCGGCGTTGCCGCGCCCGGTGGGCGCCGCTCCCGAAGGGCGCCCGGCGCGGGCGCGGCCTCTGGCCTCTGATACGCCTTTGGTTGCTCCGGCATCCGGCATTGCTACCGCCCCGGCCTTCCTGGCACGGGTCTTGGCGCCCGGGCCTTTTTTCCCCTTGTAGCCGTCTTTTACCCCGCCGGCCCCGGCGTCGACCCCGACCGCGACACCGGCTTTCGCCTCCAGACCGGGCCGCGCCGCGCCCCTCCCGGAGGATACCCGGGCACCGCCGGTAGCGGGCACGGCCAGGGAGCCGCTGCTCATCCTGTAGCCGGTTTTTTCACCGGTTCCGGCAGTCTTGGTATTTCCGTACTTCTTCGTTGGCGGTTTGTTCTGTGCCATATCTCACCATCCCGATTTAGTTCCTAAATCAATCTTATCATGCCCATCTTCCATTAACAACCATACACAACGATTAAGCCCATAATCCTTCTAATTCTCGACATTTAAAGAGTAGATCGGCTACAACCTGGTTGTTTCGGTTGACAATATTAGAATTTTTTGTTATTCTATGTGTTGTGTTTTATGCATGTTGTGTTTTATGCTGTGTTTTAGGAATATTTCAAAACAGAATACGTTTTTTAATTGAGGGGGTGAAAAACCCTTAGAACCCTTCGTGCTGCGACAAGGTAATCCTTGCCAGACAGTCAATTGAGTGCATTTAATTTAAATTACTTACAAAGAGAAGGCGGTTTTTTATTATGAAGAAGTTGGTGCTTGGCGGACTATGCAGCTTACCCCTGGTGTTGCTCTCGCCAATGATGGCCTTTGCCAGCGAGGCAAACCTGAAGATTCCCAATCTCAGCCCGGATCAGAATCATTTGCTGCTCATCGGTATCGTCGTCTGCATCCTGGGCATGTTGTTCGGCCTCCACCAGTTCACCAAGGTCAGGAAAATGCCGGCCCACCAATCCATGCTGGATGTGGCGAACACCATCTATGAGACCTGTAAGACCTACCTCATACAACAGGGCAAATTCCTGCTGATCCTGTTTGCCTTTATCGCTGTCTGCATCGCTTTCTATTTCGGCTTCTTGCAGCAAACCTCCGTTGGCGGCGTATTGCTAATCCTGTGCTGGACCGTGCTGGGCATTCTCGGATCGTACAGCGTTGCCTGGTACGGCATCCGCATGAACACGCTGGCCAACAGCCGGTCCGCATTTTGCGGGCTCGAGAAAAAACCCCTCAAGCTCTTGAATATCGCCCTCGATGCCGGCATGAGCATCGGCGTGCTTCTGGTCTGCGTCGAGCTGATCATGATGCTGATCATCCTGCTGTTTGTGCCCAGGGACCTGGCCGGGGCAAGCTTTGTCGGCTTTGCCATCGGTGAGTCCCTTGGCGCCAGCGCTCTGCGTATTGCCGGCGGCATCTTCACCAAGATCGCCGATATCGGTTCCGATCTGATGAAAATTGCCTTTGGCATTAAAGAGGATGACCCGCGCAACCCTGGTGTGATCGCCGACTGCACGGGAGATAACGCCGGCGACAGCGTGGGGCCGACCGCAGATGGCTTCGAAACCTACGGTGTCACCGGTGTGGCGCTGATCTCTTTCATCGTCCTGGCTGTGGGTCTGCTTCCGGGAATGTCCGACACTTTGAAAATTGCCCTGCAGACCACACTGCTGACCTGGATCTTCGTCATGCGCGTGCTCATGGTCATCACCTCGGTAGCCTCATTCTATATCAACAGGGCATTCAGCCAGGTAATGTACGGCAACAAGGATGATTTCGATTTTGAACAGCCCCTCAGCAGCCTGGTGTGGATCACCTCCATCCTGTCCATAGTAGTCACCTTCGCTGTCAGCTATTTCATCCTCGGTCCCGGTTCCAGCGCGCCGGCTGAACTTCACAGCATCTGGTTCGTGCTTGCTATCATCATCAGTTGCGGCACCCTCGGAGCGGCCCTGATTCCCGAGTTCACCAAAATATTCACCAGTCCCAAATCGGCCCACGTGGCAGAGGTTGTCAAGGCATCCAGAGAAGGCGGGGCATCCCTGAACATCCTGTCCGGTCTGGTGGCAGGCAATTTCAGCGCCTTCTGGATCGGCATGGTGTTCCTGCTCCTCATGTTCATCGCAAACTATGCCAGCGGATACGGCCTGAGCGCCATCATGATCTACCCCTCCATCTTCGCATTCGGCCTGGTGGCCTTCGGATTTCTCGGGATCGGCCCGGTTACCATAGCTGTCGACAGCTATGGCCCGGTTACCGATAACGCCCAGTCGATCTACGAGTTGTCGCTGATCGAATCCATCCCCGGTATTGAAAAAGAGATCCAGAAAAAGTTTGGCTTTAAACCGGATTTCGAGAAGGCGAAACACTACCTGGAAGCCAACGACGGCGCCGGAAACACCTTCAAGGCGACTGCCAAGCCGGTACTGATCGGGACGGCGGTGGTGGGGGCCACCACCATGATCTTCGCCCTGATCCTGGTGATTCAGGAAGTGTTGGGAGTTCAGCCGGAGTCGATCCTCAACCTGCTCAATCCGTATACCATCCTGGGATTACTGGCCGGCGGGGCGGTTGTTTACTGGTTTACCGGCGCTTCCACACAGGCCGTGACCACCGGGGCTTACAGGGCGGTGGAGTACATCAAGCAGAATATCCAGCTTGATGCCAATGCCAGCCGGAAGGCGTCAACCGAAAAGTCCAAAGAAGTGGTCAAGATCTGCACCCAATACGCCCAGAAGGGCATGATCAACATCTTTATCGCCATCTTCTCCTTTGCGCTGGCCTTTGCCTGCCTCTCATCCCCCAGAACCGGCAACGAATCGGTAGCCCTGTTTGTATCCTATCTGATCTCGATCGCCATGTTCGGTCTGTTCCAGGCCGTCTTCATGGCCAACGCCGGCGGGTGCTGGGATAACGCCAAAAAAGTGGTCGAGGTGGACCTGCAGGAAAAAGGTACTGCGCTGCACGATGCTACAATAGTGGGCGATACCGTGGCGACCCCTTCAAGGATACCTCGTCGGTGGCGCTGAACCCGATCATCAAGTTCACGACGCTGTTCGGCCTGCTGGCGATGGAGATCGCCATCTCCCCCTCGTTCAGAAACGCGGCCCCCGTGGTCGGGCTTGTTTTCCTGCTGATCGCCCTCTTCTTCGTACGGCGCTCGTTCTACGATATGAGGATTCCGACCGACAAATAGCGCAAGTGATGAGTGATGAGTGATCCGGACAAGATTGTCTGCATAAAAAGATGGGGCTACTGTGAAAAAGATACTGGCATTGCTGTGCGCTGACGTAAGCTTCGGTGGCACACCGGCGAGTTAGTTCTCCGTCATCAGCGATAGGAACATTCAATAAGCAAAGCCGCTCTCGCAAGAAGAAGAGCGGCTTTTTTGGCTTGCAGATACTACTGGCGTTCATCTTGCCTGAAACATCAAGTAAGTAATGAGTGGTGAGGATTGAGTGACGAGTCGAAAACTGTTACTCATTACTCATTACTCATTACTGGCTTCTATGACGCCCAGGGCATGGCCAGCAGCAGGGTCAGCAGCAGGAAGCCGGCCACGAATACCATGGACAGCTTGTTCAGGAAGTCGTCGATCCCCTTTTTCTTCCCCATCAGTGACTGTGCGCCGCCGGCAATGAACCAGGACAGGCCGGACGCATGGCCGGACTGCGACAGGATGTACCAATGATACAGAGGCTGAACACCACCTGCAATACAATCAAGATCGTTTTAAAGAACCCATCGAGCAGTCCCCTTCCTCTAAGGCGATGGATGAATCGCCCAGCCCCCTTCGATTCAACTGGGTCTTGGCTTCAATGGGGGATTGCAGCCAGTTAATACAGTGGCGTAGCCGCTCTTTGGAGTCCCACCGCTTCAGATGTACTCCGCATTCTTCAGGCCGGGCGTAGCCCGGATGCGGAGGAAGCGGGGGTATTAGAGCGGGTAGTCATCTGTGATAACA
>CAVYHR010000014.1:0-201761 GCA_963768335.1 uncultured Peptococcaceae bacterium | reverse complement strand
AGAAAAAGGAAGGCAGCGGGGGAAGGATTTGGAGGGTTGCTGTAGAAATCGGATATGTTAGAATGAAGTCGTGAACCATGCAAGAGACAGGGATAGGACTGGGATGCCCGGCGCTGTTGTTTTCATGCGCTCCGGCCATTTTGACAAAGAAGGTGTCTTCGGTGCTGCGGATTGCAGTTTCCGGTTATTACGGGTTCAAGAACGCCGGCGACGATGCCATCCTCATGGCTCTGGTGACCACCATCCGGGCGCTGGCGCCTGGAGCGGAGATCACCGTCTTCTCGATACTCCCCGGCGGAGACCCGGCAGTTGTACGGGGTCAGGGCGGTCAACCGCTGGAACCCCTTCGGTGTCATCTGGGCGCTGCTGCGCTCGGACCTGCTGCTGTCCGGCGGCGGCGGGCTGCTTCAAGACGTCACCGGCGTCCTCAGCATCTGCTACTACCTGGTGGTGGTCGCACTGGCCTTGGCCGTGGGAAAGCCGGTGGTCTACTACGCCCAGGGGGTTGGCCCCGTGCGCACCCGCTTCGGGCGCTGGCTGACCAGGATAGTTTCCAACCGGGTCGACCTGATCACCGTCAGGGATCAGGCATCCAGGGACGATCTTCTCGGCCATGGGCATCTGCCGCCCGCCACTGGTGGTTACCGCCGACCCGGTGCTGGCCCTGAACCCGTCCCAACTCAACATCGCCGGTGGCGCTGAATTGTTGGAGGCGCTGCGCCTGCAGGCGCGGTTGGATGGGAAGGGGCGGAGCGGATGGAGAACCCGCCGGAGCCTGTGCCCTCCGAAGGGAAGCAGGAGAGCCGCCCGCGACAGGCTGATCCTGCCGGGAACGCCAAGCACCGCGCTGGGGATCATCGTCAGGGACTGGTCCGATGACGCCCGCTACAAGAAATGCATTGCCGCCGCAGCCGACCGCTTTGTCCGGGCCGGCTGGGAAGTGATCCTGATCCCCTTTCACTATCCGGCTGATGTCCAGGCCTGCAAGGAGGTCTCCTGGCTGATGCAGGAGCCGAACCTGCTGGTCGACAACTGCCTGACGGTGGGAGCGCTGTTCGGGCTGCTGGGCGCCTTTGACCTGGTACTGGCCATGCGGCTGCACGCCATCGTCATGGCTTCGGTGATGCGGGTGCCCTGCGTGGGCATCTCTTACGATCCCAAGGTGGAGCGCTTCCTGGAACTGACCGGCCAGCCCAATGCCGGCAGCGTGGCCGGCCTGGAAGAGGAGCAGCTCTACCGGGTGCTGCTGGATACCTGGGAGCGGCGCCAGGAGATTGCCGCGCACCTGGACAAGGTGTTGGCCCATCTGAGGCAGCAGGCCTGGGAGACCGCCAGCCTGACCCTGAGCGTGTTCTATGCCCGCTCTCCCCAGAAGCGCAGAGAACTGGGACGTGCCGCCGACCGGCGCCCAAGCTGGCCGGGGTACCCGCTTCAGCGGGCCGGGCACCCGCCGGACCCGGCGCCGCCGGAGAGGCGCTGCGGGCGAACAGGTCAGCAAAGGCGAGAGTGCCAAGCACCTTAAACAGATCATGCCAGGCGCTCCGGAGCGGTACCCGGGGTGAACGAAGGTCATGTTGCTGAATATAATAGCTTTCATCCGGTGATTCCGAGGAGAACTCCCGATCCTGATGGATAAAGCGACGGTTTTGCTCACAACCATGCAGTTGGATATCGGCGGGGCAGAGACGCACGTGGTTGACCTGGCCCGTTACCTGACTGAGTTGGGATACCGGGTCCTGGTGGCATCCAACGGCGGCTGCTTCGTGGAGAGGCTGGCGGCCTATGGCGTGCCCCACTACCAGGTTCCCCTGCACGATAACAAGCCCGGCTGCTATGGCAGTCGGTCTGGGCGATGCGCCGCATCGTCAGGGATGAGCAGGTAGACCTGATCCACGCCCATGCCCGGATTCCTGCCTTCGTGACGGCGGTCATGGGCAGGCCGAAGCAGGTCCGCTTCATCACCACCGCCCACTACAACTTCAAGGGGATGCGCCACCTGTCCCGCTGGGGCGAGAAGACCATCGCCGTCAGCGAGGACATCAGGGCCTACCTGATCGATTACTTCCGGGTGTCTCCCGAGCGGATCGTGGTCATTCCCAACGGGGTGGATACCGACCTGTTCAGCCCGCCGGTCTGAAGACCTTGGAGTCCGGTGCGGCGCCGCCAGACGACCCGGATCGTCATGGTCAGCCGGATGGACGGGCCTCTGTGCCGACGTGGCGGTGAACCTGATCTCCGCCTGTGAACAGGTCTATGACCGGTGGCCGCTGCAGCTCTTGATTGTCGGGGACGGGGACAACCTTGACGCCGTGTCCGCCAGGGCGGCAGACTTGCAACAAGCGCCGGGGTAAGACGGTGGTCTCGGTGCTGGGCGCCAGAACGGACGTCAACCGGATCCTGGCGGACAGCGACCTGGTGGTGGGGGTCAGCAGGGTGGCCATGGAGGCCATGTCCTGCGCCAGGCCGGTGATCCTGGCAGGGCCCCAGGGGTTCGGCGGCCTGCTGGAGCCGGACCGGGTCGGCCGGTTCAAGGAGGACAACTTTACCGCCCGGCAGCAGAACGCTGCCGTCACCGTGCCCAGGCTGGTAGACCGCCCTGGAGGAGTTCTTCGCCAAACCTCCCGAGTGGCGCCAGAGCACCGGGCAGTTCCTGCGCCGGTTGGTGATCGCCGAGTACAGCAGCCTGCGGATGGCGGAACGGGTGGCCGGGGTCTATGAAGAGTGCTGAGTAATGAGTAACTGAGTAGGATGAGTACAAATAGGCAGTTGACAACATCAGTTGGGCATACGGAACGCTATCCTGATAACAGAAGAGAAAGGATGTCAACTTGCATGAAGCTGTGGGAAAAAGGAAAGCTGTTCGGTTTGCTGAACATCGTCGACATCATCGTCATCCTGCTGGTGGTGGGGGCGGTGGTGGGAGTGGCCGCCAAGACCTCCGTCCTCAGGAAGATGGTCGTGAAATCCACGGTCAGCCATGTCAGGACCGCAGGTCTTCATTGACGACATCCTCCCTGTAACAGCGGCGGCGCCCAAGGTCGGGGACGTCGTCAGGGAACTCCGGTTCCGGCGACGAGCTGGGCGTGGTCAAGGATGTCAAGGTCGAGGACCACGTGGAGAAGGCCTCTGACGCCCAGGGCAACTGGCACATGAATCCGGTTCCCGGCAGGAAGACGGTGATCCTGACCCTGGATGGCGACCTGACAGCCTACAACCACCAGTTCCGGGTGGGGACGATGACGTCAAGGTGGGCAGCAAGATCACCATCAGCAGTGACCTGTACCAGTTCGATGGCGTCATCATCGAGGTCGAGGAGATCGGCATGAGCGCGGTTGCTCTGACAGACCGCTGGGGCCGGCTGTTCTCCGATTCGGCCCTGGTTGCCGTTTTCAGGGAGAGCCTGCTGTACCGGCTGACAGTGGGACGGGCGGAGTTCCTCGCCCTTTGCCTGATCACTCTGCTGATGCCCTTCATTCCCGTGACCGCTTCCGCCGTGCTGATCCTGGCGGCGGGGCTGCTGTTCCTGGCCCGCGCTGCGGGCGCTCTGGCGCACGGTGCCGGCATGGCGCGACATGCTCCGGTTGCCGCTGCTGCAGCCGATGCTGGCTATTCCTGGCGGTGATGCTGCTGCTGAGCGTCTTTTCCGTGACTCGCGCGGGAGAGCCTGCAGATCACCGTCCTGTTCGGCATTTATACTGGCCTTCTATTTAATGTGCCTGGCGGAGATCAAAGACGAGCGGAAGATCTACGCCCTGACCGTGATCTTCCTGGTCTCGGTCGCCCTGGAGGCCTGCTTCGGCCTCTACCAGAACTTCATCACCAGGCCGCCGGTCGATCCCAGTTGGATCGACTCCGCGGCCTTTCCGAACATCACGGTGCGGGTCTTCGGCACCCTGGACAACCCCAACATCCTTGCCCAGTACCTGGTGCCGGGCATCGTGCTCGGCCTCGCCCTGGCGCTTGCAAAAAGGCAAGCGGGGGCCCAGCTGAGGCGCGGCTGTCCACCCGGGTGCTGTTCCTGGGTCTGGCGGGCATCGCCGGGGCCTCCCTGGTCTACACCTGGACGCGCATGGGCTGGCTGTCGTTGGGCGTGGCCATCGCCGTCTTCCTGCTGTTCTACGACTGGCGCCTGCTGCTGTTGGCAGCGACGGCGGTGGTCGTGGCGGTCGTCCTCCGGCCGGATCTGCTGTCCCACCGCCTGACCAGCGTCCTCAACCTGTCCCAGGACTCGTCCATGTTTTATCGCTTCCAGATCTGGCAGGTGGCCGCACATATAATCAGGGATTTCTGGTTCAGCGGGGTGGGTCCCGGGTCTGCCGCCTTCCAGTTGGTCTACAACAAGTTCTATGCGGTTTACGGGATGAGGGCCTACCATACCCACAACCTGTACATCGAGCTGCTGGTGGAGTACGGGGTGTTCGGAACCCTGATCTTCCTCTGGCTGCTGGGCAGTTACTTTCGGCTACGCCCTGAAGCGGATTGCCGGGCGCCGGGCGCCTGCGGAGGCGGCGGGTTTGCCAGGATGGCCGGCCATGGCGAGCCGTGGCGGGCATGGCCAGCTACCTGTTCATGGGCCTCACGGAGGACTGCTGGTTCAACTTCAAGCTGGTGTTCCTGTTCTGGTTCCTGATCTCGCTGACGGTGACGTCTCTCCGGCTGTCCGGCAGAGGAACCGGAGGCGGCGGCCCTTGCTGACGGGGGTGCTGAAGACTGATGGCCGGAACCGCGCCGGTCCGCTGAGCCCGGCGCCGCCGAGCCGCTTGAGCGGATACCCCGGCGCGGCGCAGGACCGGGGAGCCGGCGCTGAGGGTGCTGCACATCATCAGCGATACCAACATCGGCGGCGCCGGCCGCCTGCTGCTGAACTTTCTGGCCGACTACGACCGCTCCCGGCTCCAGGTGTACGTGCTCTGCCCGGCCGGTTCCCTGCTGGAGGAGCGGTGTGCCGCCAATCCCCGGGTCACGGTGCTGGCCCTGCCCGAGCTGCCGCCGGATCGAGTCCTTCGCTCCGGGGCGGCTCTGGAAACAGATACCAGCCATCATCAGGGTAATCAGGAAGTATAACATCGATGTGGTGCATACCCACGCCAGCTTTGCCGGGCGCCTGGCCGCCAGGCTGGCCGGCGGGACCTGCGTGATCTACACCAGGCACCGGCTGGAGGCCGAAGGCGCCGGGGGGTCGCTCCAGGCTGCTCAGCCTGGTCGATAACTACACCTGTGACCGGGTGGTGGCGGTCAGCCAGGCGGTCCGGTCAGACCTGATCCGCCAGGGGGTGGATGACCGCAAGATCGCCCTGATCTACAACGGGATCGATCTGAGCAAGTTCCAGCCACCGCCGGCCGGCGGCCCCGCCTGTCGGACTGCGAGGAACCCGTGATCGGCCTGGTCGGGCGCCTGGAGCCGGAAAAGGGCCACCGCTGCTTCCTGGAGGCGGCCCGGATGCTGCTGCAGCAGCACGGAGGTTGCCGCTTCCGGATCGTGGGGGCCGGTTCCCTGCAGCAGGAACTGCGGGATTTCGCCTGGAAGCTGGGGATTGCCGGGCAGGTGGAGTTCCTGGGTCTCCGGGACGATATCCCCGCACTGCTCGCCGGGATGTCGGTGGTGGCGCTGCCCTCCCTGAGCGAGGCCCTGCCCCTGAGCCTGGTGGAGGCCATGAGTATGGGCAAGCCCTGCGTGGCCAGCAACGTCGGGGGGATCAAGGAGATCCTGGTGGACCGGGAGAACGGGCTGCTGGTGGAGCCTGACAACCCCAGGGCGCTGGCGGCGAGGATCGCCTGGCTGCTGGAGCACCCGGACGAGGCCCGGCGGATGGGCGAGGCGGCTGCCCGGACCGCCGCCGAACGGTTTGACGCCAGGGTGATGACCGAGCAGTTGACGAGGCTTTACCTGGAGTGTGTGCAGGAAAAAGGAAACCGTAGACTTTAGTTGTTAGTTTGCCAAATTTCTTAATAAAAATTAATTATTTACTCGCTTGTTTGTAGTACAATAATTTAGACTGAACTGCAAAGTTCATGCTGCGTCTGGCATGAAGAGATCTGTTAAAATTGGCAAGAATGTGCTATAATAAAAAGGTTTATGTTGACAAGTATGAGGACAAACCCCCACGCCGCCTGTGTCGGCGCCATCAGAGGAACGAAAAGGGAGAAAATAACGATAGGAGGCGGCCACCAGACGTAATGGTTGAACAGAGAGAAATTTTGGGTGCCCGTCGAGATCCAGGATATCATCCCGCATCGCTATCCCTTCCTGCTGATCGACCGGATTGTCGAGTTGGAGGAAGGTGAGCGGGTGGTGGGGATCAAGAACGTCACCGTCAACGAGCCCTTCTTCCAGGGACATTTTCCGGGAAATCCGGTGATGCCGGGTGTCCTGATCGTGGAAGCCATGGCCCAGGTGGGGGCGGTAGCTTTGTTGAAGCTGCCCGCATATGCCGGGAATGGTGGGTCTGTTCGCGGGCATAGACAATTGCCGGTTTCGGCAGCAGGTATGCCCCGGCGACCAGTTGCGGATCGAGGTGGAATTCCTGAAGATGAGGGGTAATATAGTCAAGACAAAGGCTCGGGCCTTGGTGGGCGACAAGGTGGCTGCGGAGGGCGAGTTTTTGTTTGCCCTTATCGAGGCCACTTAGCGGTTGGATTTGAATAGAACATGGCTGCAAATTTGTTCCGAGGTTTGATCACCAGGCGCCTATATGGGAGTCCAATGGCCGACGGCCAACGAATGAATGGATGTGAGCGGGCACAGATATTTGAAGCGCCTCGCACATCCTGACTGGCCGGTTGTTCAAGGAGATGGAGGAGCCATGAGGTTGCATCTGATAATAATAGGAATACTGCTGGCCTTTGGTATTCCCCTGCTGTTGACGCCCCTGGTCAAGAAGCTGGCTGTGGCCGCAGGCGCCATTGACCAACCCGGACAGCGCAAGGTACACCGGCATCCGGTTCCCTGCTGGGGCGGCCTGGGGATCTTTCTGGGCTTTGCCGCTGCCCTGGTGGCCGCGGCCCCTTTGATTGCTGTTTTGCCACACAGCTCGGAGGTAAAAGGGATGCTGGCCGGCGGCCTGGTGGTCCTGGTGGTGGGGATGATCGACGACTGGAAGGGCATCTCCCCCCTCGTCAAGCTGGCGGGGCAGACCGCGGCCGCTGCGGTGGCGGTATATTTCGGGATCAGAGTGCCCTTCGTATCCATTCCCTTCGGAGGCATCATCAGACTAGAATCCCTAATGAGCGTTGCCCTGACCATCGTCTGGCTGGTGCTCATCACCAACGCCCTCAACCTGGTGGACGGCCTGGACGGGTTGGCGGCGGGGATCGCGGCCATCTCGGCGGGCATCGTGGCTTATATCTCTTTCAGCCAGGGAGTGGCGCTGGTGGGCATCTGCGCCCTGTTTCTGGGGGCGTCCGCCCTGGGTTTCCTGCCTCACAACTGGCACCCGGCCAGGATTTTTATGAAGGATGCGGGCTCCATGTTCCTGGGATTCACTCTGGCCTCCCTGGCAGCCATCGGCCTGACCAAGTCGGCCGTTGTCTTCGCCCTGATCCTGCCGATCCTGATCCTGGGCATTCCCATCTTCGATATGCTGCTGGCGATCATCCGGCGGCTGATGCGGGGGCAGAGCGTTCTTACCGCCGACCGGGAGCATATCCACCACCGCCTGCTGGACCTGGGCCTGACTCACCGGCAGACGGTGCTGTCGATCTATGGCGTAAATTTGCTCCTGGGCGGCAGTGCCGTGCTGCTGACCTTTCTGAAAACCGGCCAGGGTTTGATCGTGCTGTTCCTGTTGTGCGCCGTGGTGCTGTTCCTGGCCAACAGGGCCGGACTGCTGCCGCCGCAGCACCTTCCCGGACCGCCGCCGGCGGATTCCCGGGCCGGGCAGGCGGGACACAAGTAGGGCATATTCGAGGTTCGGGGTTCGAGGGAAAAGGATAATCGAATCTCGAAAGTGGAACGGGTACCGGAGGAAAAAGGCCGTGGAGGAGCGGGATCTGGATTCATGAGAGCAAGGCCGCTGGTGCTGTATCTGAGTCTCGTGGTGTTTGGCGTCGCCGCGGGATTTTTTGTGGCCTCACGGGTAATGGCCGGGGGCAACGGACCCGGTTCCGCCGCCGACCCGCTGGTAGCCCGGAGCTATGTGGACGAACAGGTGGCCACCTACATCGCGGGCCTGCAGCAGCGGGTCTCGGACCTGTCCGCCAGGGAGGCCCAGTTGGAGCAGGCCCTGGCAGAGGTCCAGAAGCAGCAGGGGATCACCCCGATCCAGCCGGCGCAGACCACAACTCCGAGCCAGCCGGCGCAGGCTGCCGCCCCCGAGCAGCTTTATATCAAGGCCGGCAACAGCTACGTGAACCTGCGGCAGGGCCCGGGCACCAGCTACCCGCTGGTAGGCACGGCCACCAGGGGCAATCCGGACAGCGAGCCGATGACAGTGCTGGCCGAGAGCGGCGGTTGGTACCAGGTGCGCCTGCCGGACAGCCGTACCGGATGGGTGGCGGGCTGGCTGGTGGAGGAGCGCTCCTGATCAACCTTCGGGAATCACTTCTTTGGCCAATTGGTAGGTAAACTGCGCATTTTCCAGGGCCTGTTCAGCTTCCTGGCGGGTGTATTCTTCGGCGGGGATAAAGTTCTGGTCGCCGTAGAAAGAGGCGTTGCGCTCCCGGTACAACTGTCCGGAGATAGTCGCCAGGCGGTCTGCTGCCTGGGCTGCCTTCTGGGGCAGCCGGTCCTGCATCTCCTTGAAAAACCGCCCGATGTCATGCTCCTTCGGAGGATCGATCCCGGCCTGGAACAGGATGCCCTTCAGGGCCAGCTCCACCAGTTCCTGGGCCTCCCGCACCACGTCCGAGTATGCCTCCTCCTGCAGCAACAGGGACAGGACCTTCAACCGCTTCTCGGCCTTGGCGATGTCGCTCCGGGCCAGGGCCAGTTGCGAAGACTGCCTCATCTGATCACGACCACCTTTCTGAACAAAGGTCGCAAGCAAGAGATCGGAGGCCGGCATCCGACTTCTAATTTGGCCTGCTCACCATAGTGTGCGCCAAAAACGGCTCTCCATGCCCTGACGCCCGGTACAAATAATTCTTTAGTCACTCGCAAGCAGCGAGTTGTTCACAAACACCCGTACGTGTGGTATAATAAGCCTCAGATAGTTTAAGCCGTAGCCATCTATCGGGGCATCAGGTATAATCCGGACTGTTCCGGTGATATAATGTTTCCGGTAAAAGATTTTCCGCAACACCTTTTATAGGGGTATGCCGTGCGCAACCTGCTCAACCAACTGCCGGAATATGAACAAGCCCTGGCTGCCTTGCGGCGAGGGCAATTTCCGTTGTTCATCACCGGGGCGGGGGGGTCCTGCCGGGCGCTGCTGTGCGCCGCTCTCTACGAGCAGGGGGGCGTGCCCGCCAAGGCGGTGGCGCCGGATCGGCCGGACGCCCGCGGGGCGCTGCTGGTGGTGGCGCCCAGCCTCGATCAGGTGGGGGACTGGCTGCGCGATCTGTCAAGCCTGTTCCCGGACCGGGAGGTCCTGCTTTTCGATCCGGCGGAGGCTCTCCCCTTCGAGGTGGTAGCGGCCAGCCGGGAGCCCGCCGCCGGGCGCCTGCGGGTCCTGGCGGCGTTGCGGGAAGCCGCCCTGCGGGGCGAGACGGCCCCACGGAAGGCGGTGGCGCCGGGGGACAGAGAGGCGTTCCCGGTCCCGCCGGTGGTGGTCGCTCCGGCGGAGGCCCTGTTGCCAAAGCTGATCCCGCCGTCAAGCTGGGAGCAGGCGGCGCTGCTCCTGGCGCCCGGCGTCGAGTGCGACCTGACCGCCCTCCCCGGACGGTTGGTATACTCCGGCTATGAGCGGGTCGACCTGGTGGCGGCGCCGGGGCAGTTTGCCCTGCGGGGCAGTATCCTGGATATCTTTCCCTTCCAGGGCGTCCCGGTGCGCCTGGAGTTCTGGGGTGACGAGATCACTTCGTTAAAAGAGATGGACCCTGCCAGCCAGCGCTCCCTGGCTGCCATGCAGCAGATCACAGTCTGGCCGGCCAGGGAATTCATCTATGCGCCGGGTCAGGCCGGCCAGGCGGCGGAGCGGATCAGGGCCGCCTATCGGACCAGGCGGGAGCAACTGAAGGGAAACCGCAGCGCAAACGTGCGCCTGCAGCAGCGTCAGAACCGCTTGTTAGAGATGGCGGAGGATGGCCTGGGCGGTTCCCTCAACCTGGCGCAGCCCTACTTCTACCCCAAGCAGGTGTCTCTGTTCGCCTATCTTCCCGCAGGGTCCCTGGTGGTCGTCGATGAGCCCGGCCGTTTTCAGGAGCAGTGCCGTGCCCACATCGCCCTGCTGGAGTCCGATTACCGCCGCCTGTTCCAGGAAGGCCAGTCCTTCACCCCCTGGCGGGAGTATTACCTGACCGAGGACGAACTGCAACACGACCTGGAGTCGCTGCCCCTGATTGGCCTGGGGCACCTGCCGGGCGCCCTCAGGGCGCGGTCCGGCCGGCTCGAGCCCCGGGCGTCGGTACACCTGACAGTCAAGGAGATGCAGCCCTTTCTCGCCCGCCCGGACCTGCTGGCGCCGGAGGTGCAGAGATGGCTGCAGCACCGGGCGGCAGTGCTGCTGCTGACTCAGACCGAGGAGCGCCTGGAGCGCCTGGAGCAGAACCTGCGTGACCATGACCTGGCGCCCCTGGTCAGCCCGGGACTGGCCACGGAGCCTGGAAGGGGGGCGTCTCCAGGTGGGGGTGGGGCAACTCAGCCAGGGATTCGAGCTGCCCGGCCTGCTGTCGGTGGTGACCGGAGAGGAGATTTACGGGCGCAAGCGGGTGCGCACCCGCGCCCAGGCCCGGACGGCGGAGGCGGCGGGTCGCCGCGCCCTAGGGGCACCCGGTGCGGCGCTGCCCGAATTGGCTCCCGGTGACTACGTGGTGCACGTGCACCACGGCATCGGGCGCTACCTGGGCATCAAGGGGATGACCGTGGACGGACGCACCAGGGACTACCTGGAGGTGGCCTACGCCGGCGCCGACCGGCTCTACGTTCCGGTCGACCAGGTGACCCTGATCCAGAAGTATACCGGCCCCGAAGGTGCGGCGCCCAAGCTCTCCAAGCTCGGGGGCACCGATTGGGCGCGCCTCAAGCAGCGGGTCAAAAAGCGGGTGCGGGAGCTGGCGTTCGACCTGGTGGCCCTCTATGCCGAGCGGGTGCGCCAGCCGGGCCACGCATTCACTCCGGACACCGTCTGGCAACAGGAGTTTGAGGCAGCCTTCCCCTATGACGAGACCCCGGACCAGGCGCAGGCGATTGCCGACGTCAAGGCCGACATGGAACAGCCCAGGCCGATGGACCGGTTGATCTGCGGGGACGTGGGCTTCGGCAAGACCGAGGTGGCCATCCGGGCAGCCTTCAAGGCGGTCCAGGACGGCAAACAGGTGGCCGTCCTGGCGCCCACCACCGTCCTCGCCCAGCAGCATGAGCACACCTTTCGGGAGCGCTTCGGCAACTACCCGGTGCGGGTCGAGGTGTTGAGCCGCTTCCGCACTCCCCGGCAACAGAAAGCCACCATCGACGACCTGGCCAAGGGCCTGATCGACGTGGTCATCGGCACTCATCGACTGCTCTCCGGGGACGTCAAGTTCAAGGACCTCGGCCTGCTGGTGGTCGACGAGGAGCAGCGCTTCGGGGTCAACCACAAGGAAAGGATCAAGCTGCTCAAGACCAGCGTGGACGTGCTGACTCTGACCGCCACCCCGATCCCCCGCACTCTGCAGATGTCCCTGTCGGGGACCAGGGACATGAGCGTCATCGAGACCCCGCCGGAGGAGCGGATGCCGGTCCAGACCTACGTCCTGGAGTACCAGCCGGACCTGGTGCGGGATGCCATTTTAAGAGAGATCCAGCGGGGCGGGCAGGTCTTCTACCTGCATAACCGGGTGCAGAGCATCGAGCGCTGCCTGCTGTTCCTGGAGGGGTTGGTGCCCGAGGCCTCCTTCCGCATCGCCCACGGCCAGATGAATGAGGACGACCTGGAGGAGGCGATGATGGACTTCCTGAACCGCCGCTTCAACGTCCTGATCTGCACCGCCATCATCGAGAACGGCATCGATCTCCCCAACGTCAACACCCTGATCGTGGAGCGAGCGGACACCTTCGGCCTGGCCCAGCTCTACCAACTGCGCGGCCGGGTCGGACGGTCGAACCGGCTGGCCTACGGCTACTTCACCGTTCCGGAGGATATGATGCTCAGCGAGCAGGCGGAGAAGCGCCTGCGCGCCCTGCAGGAGTTCGCCGAGTTCGGCTCCGGGTTCAAGCTAGCCCTGCGGGACCTGGAGATCCGGGGGGCGGGCAGCATCCTGGGGGCGGAACAGCACGGGCATATGGCTGCCCTGGGCTTCGACCTGTATAACCAACTGCTGGGCGAGGCGGTACAGGAGGTGAAGGGCGCCGTGATCCCCGGCGCCGGGCCGGCGCCGGTAGGGCACGCCCCAGCGCCGGCCTGGGAGCTGCACTATGGAGACTCCTTCATTCCGGACACCTACGTGAGCGACGGGCGCCAGAAGGTGGAGTTGTACCGGCGCCTGGCGGCAGTCGAGACCTTGCAGGAGGTGGAGGACCTGACGGCGGAGGTGCGGGAGCGCTTCGGGCCGTTGCCGCCACCGGTGGCGCAACTGTTCAGCCTGTACCGGCTGCGGCTGCGAGCCCGGGAGTCGCATGTCCAGGATGTCCAGCACAGCGCGCACACCCTGATGGTGCGCTTCGACAGGGATGGGGCGCCCCGCGGCAACGCCCTGGCCCGCTGGGGCAAGGTCTTCGACCGGCGGATCAGTTTCTCGGCGGTGGGTGACCTGGAGGCGCGCATCGAGACCCGCGGCCTGACCCCGGAGCGGCTGATCGGGATGCTGGACCAGGCCATGGCGCCGTGATCGATTTCCCCTTAATCCCAGGCGTCCGGGCAGGATTTCGCCGGATGGAGGGCGAAGTCTAAAGGCAGACAGGGATTAGAAGCGGTTGCAGAACATCCTGGTTGCCAACAGGAGGGCGAAGCCCGGCACTAATGTAAAGGCCTTATGGCATTCATAACAAATCAAATTTGTGGCACTATCAGCGAAGTTACTACATTGCGTTAGTGCCGGGGGAGTGAAGCGAGTTGAGTCTGGAGGAGAGCGGTTCAACGAAGAGTGGGCAATTGCAGCAAGAAACGCCGGAGGCCCGCACTGCACGGGAACCCTTTGGGCGGGGCGCCTGGTGGCGAAGCTGGCCGTATTGGCCACAGGTGCTAGTATTTATTGGTATACTGATTGTAGCGGGCGCCTGGTACTGCTGGTCGGAAAGTGGTGACTGGGTGGTCCGGGTCAACGGGGCGCCGGTCTCCAGGGCTGAGTGGCAGCAGGAGACCAACCGTTCGGAAGTCTCGATGGCCAAGCTGTATGGGCTTGACCCCAAGGCGCCTGGCAACGAGAAGATCGACCAGGAGATCTCCGTCGGGGTGCTGAAGCAAATGGTGGATGAGGTGCTGTTGCGCCAGGCCGCGGCTCGGGCCGGGATTTCCGCCACACCGGAGGAAGTGGAGACCCAGGTGCTGATGGACATGATGAACACCGGCGGCCAGGATCAGTTGGAGCAGGCCCTGGCAGCCCAGGGCTATACCATGAAGCAGTACCGTCAGTTGGTCACAGAGATGATCACCATCAGCAAGCTTGGCGACTACGTGACCCGGAACGTGACGGTCAGCGAGGACGAGGTCAGGGCGGCTTACGACTCTGAGAAGAGCCAGTTGCAGAATCTCAGTTTCGCGGACGTTCACGACCAGTTGCAGCAACAGGTGCTGACCCGCAAAAAAAATGATGTGTTCAGCGCCTATCTTGACGGACTCCGGCAGAACAGCTTTATCGAACATCGGGTGCAGTCCGGCCCGGCGCTAAAGTAGGGTGTCTTCAACTGGTTCTTGGTTTCAGTGGGGGATTGCTTTCCCCCGCTGAAGCTTATGTACTCCGCATTCTTCGGGCCAGGCCGGAGGCCTGGATGCGGAGGAACCAGTTAATACAGTGACGTAGCCGCTCTTTGTCGGCTCGAGGCTTCGCCTCGGCTGAAAGCCCGCCGACACACCGGTCCCACCGCTTCGGAGAAGCGGGGGTATTAGAGCGGGTAGTCATCTGTGATAATCAGGACCAAATATAACTTGGGTGTGGAAAATAATGAATAAATCGCCCCTTCTGGTTATATACTAATCGTGAGAACTCGAGGTAAAGGCCTCTGAACCCGGTAAAACATCTTGGTATAGAAGGGGGGATACTACTTGAAAGCAACAGGTATTGTACGCCGCATTGATGATCTAGGTCGCGTGGTAATTCCTAAAGAGATCCGCCGGACCCTACGGATTCGTGAGGGAGATCCCCTCGAAATCTTTGTAGACCGGGAAGGCGAGGTCATCCTCAAGAAGTATTCACCGATCGGCGAGCTTGGAGATTTCGCAAAAGAGTATGCAGACTCCTTGCATGAAGCGATCGGCCACATAGCATGTATTGCCGATCGGGATAATATCATCGCTGTGGCGGGAGCAGCCAAGAAGGAGTTTTTGAATAAACCGGTGGGCGCCGCTGTCGAAAAGGTGATGGAGGATCGCAAGCCCATACTCATCAGCAAGGCGGGTGAGCACCCCTTCTGCAAAGGCTGCCTCTCGGAAGAGGAAGAAGAGACCTGCAAGTTTTCCAGTGAGGTGATCGCCCCGATCATCGCCGAAGGCGACCCGATCGGCGCCGTGATCATCTGCTCCAAGGAGCCCAACGTGAAGATGGGCGAGTTGGAGTTGAAGCTTGCAGAAACTGCGGCGGGTTTCCTGGCCAAACAGATGGAGCAGTAACTCCCGAGAACGCAAGTCAGTATAGGGGATCGATCTGAAAAGGTGGCAACAGCGGCCACCTTTTTATGTTCGCGCCCCATCCCTTTAGCCTCTGCCAACGCTTAAACGAAACTGGCGCCCCCAACCTGATCGGCATCGCCCCTGGTCTAACGGACAACCCCCTGTCGTATGCATAAACGAGAACGAATCGGGGGGCGACACAGTGAAGCCGCAGCAGCCGCAATCCTTCCTGCGCGGGGCTTTCATATTGGCCGTGGCCGGCCTGGTGGTCAAGCTCCTGGGGGCGTTTTACCGCATTCCCTTTACCCGGCTGGTGGGGAGCGAGGGCGTAGGGCTCTACCAGATGGCCTACCCGATCTACATCACCCTGATCGCCCTCTCCACCTCCGGCGTTCCCATTGCCATCTCCATGCTGGTGGCGGAAAAGGGCGCCCGGGGCGATCGCTTCGGGGCGCGCCAGGTGTTCCTGCTGGCCCTGGTCTTTTTATCCGTGTTCGGCCTGCTGCTGGCCATTGGCTTGTACCACTCGGCTCACTACCTGGCGGAGTCGGTGCTGGGAGACCCCCGGGCCTATTACTCGCTGGTGAGCATCGCCCCGGCCATCCTGGTGATCTCCGTCGCCTCCGCCTTCCGGGGCTACTTCCAGGGCTGGCAGTTGATGTGGCCGACCGCCTTGTCCGAGGTGGTGGAACAGTGCATCCGGGTAGGCACGATCTTATGGGCGGCCTATGTCCTGCTGCCCCGGGGAGTCGAGTTCGCGGCGGCCGGGGCGGCTTTCGGGGCCTTCACCGGCGGCTGCGGGGGACTCCTGGTGCTGGCCTGCCTCCTTCTCTGGTTCGAACACGGCCTGTGCCGGCAGCTCGGACCCCGGGGGTGGAGCAGGATCCTGTCGCTGCTCGACGGCGCCGGACAACTCCTGAAGCGCCTGCTCACCTTCGCTCTGCCGGTTTCCGCCTGCTCCATGGTGATGCCCCTGGTGCAGGCGATCGATGCCATCATCATCCCCCACCGCCTGCAGGCCGCCGGCTTCACTTTCCACCAGGCCACCGCCATGTTCGGGGAACTGTCCGGCATGGCCGGCACCCTGGTATACCTGCCGGCGATCTTCTCCGTCTCCCTGGCTGTCAGCCTGGTTCCCAACATCGCTGCCGCTGTCGCCAGGGGCCGGGCCAGGGAGATTAACGAGCGGGTGGCTACTGCCATCCGCATCACCATCCTCTTCTGCCTGCCTGCCGCGGTCGGCCTGGTGGTGCTGGGCACCCCGCTGGCCACGCTCCTGTTTGCCGACCGGAGAGCCGGGGTGATCACCGCCTGGCTGGCGCCAACCGCTTTTTTTTCGGGCTTGCAGCAGACAAGCTCCGGCATCCTGCAGGGCCTCGGCAAAACCTGGTCCCCGGTGGTGAACCTGCTGGCCGGCTGTCTGGTCAAGATCCTCTTCAACTACTACCTGACCGTGGTACCCGGCATGGACGTCAAGGGGGCGGCCCTGGGCAGTTGCGCCGGGTTGCTTCTGGCGAGCCTGTTGAACTTCTGGTCGCTGCGGGCGATCACCGGCTACCGCGGCCCCTCCTTCTTCTTGCCCCGCCCGTTGCTGGCTGCTACAATAATGGGAGCGGCCATCCTGGGCCTGTACCACTTCTTTCTGCCGCATGGCAACCTGGTGGCAACCCTGGCGGCGATGTCGGGCGGCATGGTCTGCTACATGTCCGCCCTGCTGCTCACGGGTGAACTCGGCATCGTCGGCCTTCGCCGCCTGTTCCGCCGATAAAAAAAGTGATGAGTGATGAGTGATGAGTGATGAGTGATGAGTCTAAAAGAATAATTGACAAGCCTTGCAGCCGGGAGATCTACGTGGTGGGGCTGGGGCCGGGCGATCCCCTGCAATTGCCGGCCCTCAACCTGAGCCTGATGCGCCACCGCCCGGTTTACCTGCGGACCGGACGCCATCCGGTGGTGCCCTTCCTGGAGCGGGAGGGCCTCCAGTTGCAGTCCCTGGATGATTTTTACGAGCGCAGCGCCTCCTTCGACGAGGTCTACCAGGAGATGGCCTGCTGGCTGATCGGCGCCGCTTGCGGAAGCCGGGAGCCGGTAGTGTTTGCGGTCCCAGGGCATCCGCTGGTGGGCGAGACGGTGGTCAGGCTCTTGCTGGCACAGGCTGCGGCCCGGAGTGTGCGGGTGCGCCTCTGGCCGGCGCCCAGCTTCCTGGATGCGGTGGTCAGCAGCCTGGGCCTCGACCCGGCCCAGGGCCTGGTCGTGACCGAGAGTTTTCAAATGCTGCGCCGGACCGGCGACGGACCGGCCGCCCCTTTTACTATCCCGCTGCAAGCCGGTGTGCTGGTGGCCCAGGTCTACAACAGGGCACTGGCTTCGGAGGTCAAACTGACCTTGATGGAGCAGTTTCCGGATGACCACCCCCTGACCGTGATCTATTCGGCCGGGGTGCGGGGGCAGGAGCGGCAGCGCCGGATTGCTCTCTACGACCTGGACCGGCTGGATGACCTTGACCACCTCACCTCGGTCTATGTGCCCGCTATGCGGGCACAGGAGTCAGAATTCAGGAGTCAGAATTCAGAAGTCGGAAAAAGACAGACTCAAAACCAAAAGGCAGAAAAGGACGATATTCCAGCCTCCGATCAAGCAGCCGCCGAAATCGCACAAGTTTTTAATCCAACGTCCGACGTCCGACGTCCGATGTCTGAATCCCGGTACCCCCTCGACCCCCTGGTGACAGTAATGGAGAAGCTACTGGGGCCTGAAGGCTGTCCCTGGGACCGGGAGCAGACCCACCTGAGCCTGCGCCAGTACCTGATCGAGGAGTCCTATGAGGTTATTGACGCCATTGACGAGGGAAATATGAATAAACTCTGTGAGGAGTTGGGAGACTTATTATTGCAGGTGGTTTTCCATGCCGCCCTTACAGACATCAGAGGGGATTTTGACATCAACCGGGTAGTGGCGGGGATTGTCGCCAAGCTGAAACGGCGTCACCCCCACGTCTTCGGCGCCATCCAGGTAAACAGCGCCGCACAGGTGGTGCGTAACTGGGAGGCGATCAAGCGGACGGAAGGAACGGAGGAGGCAATAGGCGCCGCAGGAAAACCGCGGTCGTTGCTGGCGGGGGTGCCCCGTCATCTGCCGTCCTTGCAGAGGGCCCAAAAGGTGCAGGGCAAAGCCGCCCTGGCAGGTTTTGACTGGCCTGATGCGGACAGTGCTTCCGTCAAGCTGGCAGAAGAGTGGCAGGAGGTGCAGGCAGCCTGGTCGGCAGGGGACGAGGATGCCGTCCGCATGGAGTTGGGTGATCTGCTCTTTGCGGTGGTGAATGTCGCCCGGCTGCTGAAAGTGGATGCGGAGGAGGCGTTGCGGGCTGCAGTGGATAAGTTCATGCGGAGGTTTCAGGGGATCGAGGCCAGGGTTATCGACAGGGGGTTGACAATGAGCGAACTGTCTCTGGCAGACTTGGATGCCATCTGGGACGAGGTCAAGTTGCAGGAAACGACCCAATAACCAATAATGTATAAATTCGTCATTATATGTTAATATTTTGATAGTGAGGAAAAATATTTTTTACATCCCTGCAATTTAGCAGGAGTTACAAGGCTTCTGGCGAATAGGTAGCCTAAATTCATAAATTGCGAAGGAGGGTATCTGGTTTGAATAAGGCTGAAATGGTTAGCAGCGTGGCGGAAAAAGCTGAAGTTACCAAGAAGGATGCGGAAAAGGTCACCACTGCAGTATTCGACGTAATTGAAGGGGCATTGGCGAAGGGTGATAAGGTACAGCTCGTGGGCTTTGGCACCTTTGAAGTGCGCGACCGGGCTGCCCGGACCGGGCGCAACCCACAGACCGGCGAAGAGATCCAGATCGCTGCCACCCGCGTACCTGCATTCAGAGCCGGCAAAGCTCTAAGAGACTCGATCGGTTAACAACTTCATTGTTGGGTTGCCCGGGTCACCGGGATATGCCGTCAGCCTGCGGAGCTATCAGGCGATGAAGCAGGTTAGTAGTTATATGGTCATCTTGGTCAAAGAAGGCTCTTGCCGATGCCTCATTACATCCGGAGCCTTTTTTCTTTTTCCGGAGGGAGCGACGTGTTTTGCGCATCGATAAGTTTTTGCAGGTAAGCCGCCTGGTCAAACGCAGGGCCAATGCCAAGGAGGTATGCGATGCCGGGCGGGTAAGCATCAATGGACGCCCGGCCAAGCCGGGCAGCGAGGTCAAGGTCGGTGACCTGGTCAGCCTGACCTGGGGGCGCAGGACCACCGAGGTGGAGGTGCTGGCGGTGCCGGAGCGGAGCGTTCCCGCCGCCCAGGCCAAGACCCTCTACCAGGTGCTGCGGGAGTTTGGTTCGACTCCATCTCGTCAACTGCCGGACGAGTTGGACGGGCATGACTTGGGGTAGCAACCTCTGATACCGCCTGGCAGAAAATAGAGATCCAGGCTTATTTCTTATTTTCTTTTAAGGTTTGCCTGCTGCGGTTAGGCAGGGTTTAGCAAAGACAGCGTCGAAGAACAGACCTTTAACGCGAATCTGTCCAGAAGCCTCCCCCATCTGGCAAAGCAGAGGGAGGCGCTCCCCGCCTGCGTGGGGGTAACAATTGGCAGATGGCGACATTATCGGGGAGAGGCATGGACAAGCAAAAGAGATGGTGGCGGCTGTATTTCTGCGCAGTCATCCTGCTCCTGGTATGCCTGGCGTTGGCCAACAACAGGGTGGGCAGGCCTGCGGAGGCCTTGGACCAACCGGCCGGTGACCCGGGGACGGCTGCTGACCCGGTGCTCTCCGCGAGTTCTCTGCAGCAGCACCTGAACCAGCTTTTCAAAGCTGAGAACCAGCAACTGGACAGCCTTCAGGCGCGCCCTCGACCTGGTATCCCAGGACTTGCAAGCGCTTCAAGGGATGGCGCCCTTCCCGGACCTGATCGGACATTGGGCTGCCAGTGCCGTGTTGGACCCTGAAGGCGCGGGGGATCATCTCCGGCTATCCGGACGGCAACTTTCACCCGTCAGACCAGGTCACCAGGGCGGATATGGCAGTGATGCTGGCCCTGGCCAAGCACCTCGCTCCCAGATCCGGAACGTCCGTGTTTCCGGACGTGCCCTCCGGTTACTGGGCAGCCGGGGCTATCGGGGCGGCCAAGGCGGCGGGATACCTGCAGGGCTATCCTGACGGCAGTTTCCGCCCGGGGCAGGGGGTCAGCCGGGCCGAGGCAGCGGTGCTGCTGGATAAGGCCTTTCCCTATACAGGACAGCGGCAGGGCATCCAATACCAGCTTTACGGATGTCAACAGCAGTTTCTGGGCTGCCGCGGCCATCGCCCGCCTGACGCTCGCCGGGATCAGCGGTTATCCGGACGGCACCTTCCGCCCGAACAAGATCATGACCCGGGCCGAGGCGGCGGTGATGTTGGATAAATTGGAGTGAGCGGTTTGACCGGGCACTCTGAAAGAGAAAGTCGATATCATGGGGGTGGGTGTCCACCCTTTCACAATAGAAGAGGTCATAGCGGTGATTGCCGGCTGGATCGAACAGGCCGGGCCTCAAGCGGGATCTGCGAAGGGAGGCCTGGCGCGCCAGGTAATCACCCTGAACCCGGAGATGCTTTGCAGCGCCCGGCAGGACCCGGCCGTCTGGGGGCTGTTGAACCGGGGCGATTTGGTGGTGCCGGACGGGCACGGGATCGTCTGGGCCGGCGAGCGTCTTGGCTGTCCCTTTCCGGAACGGGTCCCCGGGATTGACCTGATCCAGGCGCTGGCCGTCCGGGCGGCGGACGCCGGATGGCGCCTGTACCTGCTTGGCGGAGCGCCCGGCGTGGCTGAAGCGGCTGCCGTCAACCTGCAGCGGCAGCACCCCGGTCTTCAGGTGGTGGGAACCGGCCATGGATATTTTACCGGCGCGGAACTGCCGGCGGTGCTCGACCGGATCCGGGCGGCACACCCCGACCTGCTGCTGGTAGGCATGGGCTTCCCCAAGCAGGAATGCTTTATCCGGGACCACCGCCAGGACCTGGGGTCGTCGGTGGCGGTCGGGGTGGGGGGAGCTTCGACGTGATCTCCGGCAGGCTGCGCCGATCACCCGTGTGGATACAGCGGCTCCGGCTGGAATGGCTGTACCGGGCCTTCCAGGAGCCTGCCCGTTGGCGGCGCCTGTTGGTGCTGCCCCGGTTTATAGGCCTGGTGTTAACGGAGGCCGGAAACAGGAAGTCAGAAGCCGGAAAAAGATAAGGAAGCCGGATGGCTTCCTTGTTGGGTGAGCGAAGCGAACATCGCGCCCAAAGGGCACCCGGGGCGCCAGCCTCGAGCGGGCCTTCTGTTCCGGAGGGGGGATGCTCTTGAAGGACGGCAGCAACCTTCTGAAACGCCTTCTTGAACATGGTATCGTGCTGATTCTTGCCGTACTGCTGGTAGTCGGCACATTAGCCCTGTCCGATCGGGATGGAGGGTGCCCTCCGGGCGCGGGAAGGAGTGGCCGGGATGGCCTCCGGACGCAGCAGCACCAGGACAGCCGGGCAAGCGTAAGCGACAGCGCCAGCCGTCAGCCTGGCGAGGTGATGCTGCTGCGCCTGTCGCCTGCGACCGGGCCTGGAGAGCAAAGCCCGGCGGATATCCTGACGTCTCTGGCCCGACTGGGAGTGGAGCAGGGAGACCTGCTGGACGGGAACAGCCTCCTGGTGCGTGTGCCTTCAAACGAGCTGGTTGCTGCGCAGAGGATGGCGGGCAGCGCCCTGCAGGCATACGCCCCGTCGGCGCGCCTGGCGTCGTCCCTGGCCGGCAGTGAACAATCCCCGGACCAGGAAAAGTTGATCTCCGTCAACGTCACCGTGTTTCAGCCTGAAGACAAGGCATCCGTCGCTCAGGCCGCCCTCTGCTTTGGCGGCGTTGTCCAGCGCGGCGGGACCGATCCCGGCCGGGTCCTGCGGCTGCAGCTTTCCCAGGCCCACCTCGCAGACCTGTCGCAGCTTCCGGATGTTGTCTACATCGAGCCGGCCACGAGCTACGAGTCGATGAACGACCGGGCGCGCGACCTGGTGGCGGCCACGCCGCTGGGTGTGACCGGTTGGCTGTCTCCTTTGCAGCAGGGTCTGACCGGAGACGGTGAGATCATCGGATTGGCCGACACTGGCCTGGATACCGGGTCGACGGATGACATTCACCCGGACCTGGCCAGTGTGCCCGGAAAGATGCCCAAGGTGGTCATGCTGCGGTCCTGGGCGGGAGCGCCCGTGGCCGCGGATCCGGACGGCCACGGAACCGTCATGGCGGCCACCATCGCCGGTACCGGCGCCGCCTCCTCGGGCCGGTACCAGGGCGTGGCGCCCGGAGCCAGCATCTACTTCCAGGGCCTGATCGACAGCCAAGGCCAACTGGACCCGCCGCCGGATCTCGACGACCTGTTCACCCCGGCCTATGAGGCGGGGGTCCGCATTCACGTGGACGGCTGGGGCGGTACCGGCAATGGCGGCTATCAGGACACGGCCTCCCAGACCGACCACTTCATCAGGGAACACCCGGATTTTCTGGTGATATACAGCGCAGGCAACAACGGGCCCAAGGCAGGGAGCCTGACACCGGAGGCTTATACCAAAAACGCCCTGGTGGTCGGCGCCAGCCAGAGCCCGCATCCGGCCTTCAACCCAGAGCAGGTGGACAGCAGCCAGGTCTCGGACTTTTCCAGCCGCGGCCCCACCAGCGACGGTCGATTGAAGCCGGACCTGCTGGCGCCCGGGGCCGTGATCTCGGCCAAGGCCCGCCAGGTGGCGTCCGACTTCGACCTGGGTGGCGGTTACTACACCTACATGGAGGGGACCAGCATGGCGGCGGCGGTGGCAGGCGGCAGCGCAGCCCTGCTGCGGGAATACTTGATGAAATACGAGCAGGCGCCTCAGCCGACCGCAGCCCTGCTCAAGGCAGCCCTGATCTGTGGCGCCCGCACTCCGGCGGCGGGCCCCAGCAGTGATGGCAGCGCTGGTTTTGGCACCCTCGACCTGGGAGGCACGATCCTGGGCCTGCAGGAAAAAACCTTCGAGTTCGTGGATGACCGGGACGGGGTAGCCGACGGAGGGGTGGGCGCCTATACCTGCCAGGTGCAGGGGAGCGGGTCGCCCTTCAAGGCTACCCTGGCCTGGACCGATCCCTCGGTGGCGCCGGGCGCCGTCCACCCGCTGGTGAACAACCTGGACCTGGTGGTCAAGGACCCGGGCGGCAAGTTATGGCTGGGCAACTCCTTCCTGACGTCCGGCAAACCGGATGACGTCAACAATGTGCAGGAGGTCTACATACCACAGCCGGAGGCGGGGACCTACACCATCTACGTGAAAGGGACGAGCATTGTCCAGAACGCAGTGCCCACCGCAGCCCACACATCCCAGGATTATGCGCTGGTCTACGGTCAGCCCCTGGTCCGGGACGTGGTGCAGTCAGTTTCCAAGACAGTGACCCTGGCCTCGGGAAGCGAGATCAGCCTCGACAACGCCCGGATCAGTTTTGAACAGGACGGCCAACTCGTGAACTGGCCGCCCCAGGATTCTCCCGCCGCCGCCACCGGCGGCTCACAGAGCCCGGCGGGGGAGAATAGCATCTGCGGGGCGGATATCTATCTGCCGCCGGCAACAACCGCCAGCCCGCCCTATGCCTACCTGGCCGGGCGCACCTGGCAGGCCCCGGGGGTGCAACTGGTCGATGTGGGCAATAGCTTCATGTTTACCGAGATCAATCCCGCTGACCGTTCAGGTGGATATCTGCTCGCTCCCGGGGCGAGCAGCCGGCTCTCGGTCAACGGGACGATATTGAAGGACCCGGGGAAGCTGCCTCCGGGGGGCGAGGTGCGGGCGGTGATCAACCCCAGCACTCAAACCGTCTGGAGCGCAGATGTGGTCTGCCAGGAGGTGGATGGCTTCCTCGACCGGGTCGACCAGGAGCGGCAGGAGGTGTACCTGGTGGGCGCCAATCAGCCCCTGGCGCTTGCTCCCGATGCATCCCTGGTCTACCTTGACGAGATCGTCGACGCCGATCCGGCGGACATTCCTTTTGGGGCCGGGGCCAGCCCGGCCTGGGACAAGCTGCTCCCGGGCCTCAAGCTGAAACTGATGCTGTCTCCGGAAAGCGGCGCGGTCATGTACGTGGGGGCATGCCGCCAGTTGGCGGTGGGCACCATCACCGGCGTCGATGCGGCTGCCGGGACGATTGCCCTGAGCAGCGGCAGCACCTATGAGGTAGGCCGGGGAATATCGGTGCAGCTCGATGATCAGGCGGTGGAACTGGCGGATCTCGGCCCCGGACAGCATGCCATTGCGGTGCTGTTGCCTGAAACCCGGCAAGTCCTGGCCATGTCTGCATACAGCCAGGTGCTCTATGGCCAGGTGGTCAGCGTCAGCGCCGATCAGGGCTCGCTCGACCTGATCGATGACAGCAAGGAGTTCCACGACCTCCAATTCTCCAAAGATGCCCAGATTTTCCGCTGGGGCCTGCCTGCCGGGATGAATGCGGTGGAGCCGGGAAGTTGGGCGCGCCTCTACCTCGACCCCGGATCCGGCCAGGTCTGGCGCCTCGACCTGGCGGAAGCCGCCCCGGAAACGACGGAAACATTTAGAAGCTACAACTCCTCCCAGCAGCAGATGACGACAGACAAAGGAACTTACCGGGTGACGGACCGGACCATGGTGACCAAGAACGGTTACCCGGTCGCTCCTGAAGACCTGGCGGGCGGTGAGGAAGTCACGCTGACACCCCTGCAGGCCGGCGAGAACGGCCGGCCGTTGCTGGCCGCCGTGGCTGCCCGGACGAGACCCTGGGCGACAGCCCCGACCCTGGAAGTGGCCGCTCCCTGGCGCGGCGATTACGTGATTCTCTCCGGCATCACTTCCGGCGACCGGCTCTATCTCTACCTGCCTGGCGAGGGCCGGCAGACACTTCCGGTGACGCCGGGAAAGCGCTTCCTCTACCGTTTCCAGTTGGAGAGCGATACTGCCCAGGGTTCCGTGCCGGGCCCGGCTGCCGGCGCCTCCGCAGGCCAGGCCGGCCAGCAGGGCAGCCTGGTTGCCCGGATGGTGGCTGTCGATTCCGGCACCGGCGGGGTGAGCGGCGAGTCTGTCACCATTCCCGCCCGGACCGGCGCCAGCCTGAGCGATCTGAAGGGCAACTGGGCAGAGGCCGATGTGGAGGCCCTGCTCGCCCAGAACCTGGTCGCGGGCTATCCGGACAATACATTCAGGCCGGATGCCCCGATTACCAGGGCCGAGTTTGTGGTACTGCTGGCCGGGGCGCTGGGCTGGTCGGACAACACCGGCAGGCCGGTGCGCTTTGACGATGCCGGAGCCATCCCCGAGTGGGCGAGGCAGGCGGTCGATTACGCTGCGCGGCAAGGGCTGGTCGCGGGCTATCCGGACAATACATTCAGGCCGGATGCCCTGATCACCAGGGCCGAGGCCGCAGTGCTCCTGGACCACGCCTTGAAGATCTTCGCCTCTGCGGCCGATAATACTTCTGACCTGGCGCCATCATGGGATGACTGGGCACAGATCCCCGCCTGGGCGCAGGCGTCGGTGTCGAATTTGTACGGTGCGGGCATAATGAAAGGGGAAACTCCGCAAGAGTTTGCCCCGCTTGTCTTCCTGACCCGCGGCGAGACCGCCGCCGCCGTCAACCGCCTCCTGGAGGTTTTCCGGCAGGCGTAAATGGGATCAACAGAAAAGCAGGGAGTGCTTTTAGCATCCCTGCTGCTTATTGGTGCGCTTTTTAGCTATTTCCTTGCCCACATCCCAGGTTACTGCATCAGCCAGAGCAAGACCACCTGTTTTCCGGAGGCGTCGCTCCAGTTCTGGAGCTCGCTCTCCAAAAAGTTGATCTGGCTGGTATACTGGTCCTGTTCGCTGTCATCCGCCGCCGCTTGCTGGGCCAGCAGGGCGTTGTATGCGTCCAGCGTGCGGTTGTAATTGCCGGTGACGTCCTGGTTTGTCTCATCCTCGCTGACCACGCTGCCCAGGCTGCTCAGACGGTCCAAAAAGGCGCTGGCCGTCGAAGGATCGACGGTGAAGTGGAGGAACAGCAGGTTGGACTGTCCGTCCTGGGCTGACTGCTCCGAGGTCAGGCCGGCCCCGCAGTTGCCGGCAATATCCAGAGCGGCGCTGCGGGCCTGAGCCAGGTCGTCTACGGCGACCTTGAGCGTGGTGGTGCTGATCACCATCGGCTTGTTGCTGACCGTAAACCCGCCCGACCCCTGGCTACCCTGGCCCTTGCGGGCTATCTGAACCCCGTTGTTGCCGCCTGTCTTTGGCTGCGCCTGCGGCTGCACAGGCAGCGTCTTCGGAACACTGTTATCGGACGTAGATGTTCCAGGTGTATTTGTCTTGGTTGGAGATACAGCGCTGCCAGGGCTGGTGGCGCCCGGTTGTGGTGTGACCGGTTGCGGCTCGGGTTGGTGGCAGGCAGGGGGTTGAAGGCGATGTATGCCTGCCTGGTCAGTTGAGCGATCACGCCCTCCACTGCCGGCAGTTTCACGGCGCCGGTCAGCATGATCAGGATCACGGCCGCCGCCGCCAGGCTCCTGGCCCAGCCATGCTGCCGGACCATGCCCCAGACCACGGAGCGCCTGGGTGCCGGCTGCTGCCCGGTTTCCCGGATGCGCGCCATCACGCCGGCCTTGAAATCTACGGCCGCATTTTTCCCGCTGCCCTGCAGGGCGCTGCGCAGACTGCGCCACTCCTTGAATTCAGGACCGCAGGCCGGGCATGATGCCTCGTGATGGGAGAGGTCGCGCCTGTCTTCGCTGCTCAACTCGCAGGCAGCAAAGCCGTAAAAATGCTCCCGAGCCCGCTTGCAACTGATTTCACCGGGTTGCCCGGCGGCTTTTTCATTCTTGCGCCCCATCACGTTCACCTCCCTGCGGCTTTCCCGAAGTTCGATGTTGTATCTCATACATCTCATGACTGGGAAATCGTATTAATATCTTATGAGTTTTTAATGCCGGTGCATACGACCTGTGCCTTTCCTTCGAACCTCTAACCTCGAACCTCGATTTTCTCCCTCAAGGCCTGCCGTGCCCGGTTCATCCGGGACTTCACCGTTCCCAGCGAACACCCGGTGATCTTGGCAATCTCTTCGTAGCTGTATCCTTCTATCTCCCGCAGCACCAGGACGATGCGGTACTCCTCGGACAGGCTCCGGAGGGCCTGCCGCACCGATTCCTGCAGTTCCTTGCCCTCAAACGCCTCTTCCGGATCCCCTTCCGGGTCATCCGAGGCCACGGTACGGGTAAATTCCCCTTCCCCGGTCTGTACCGGGTCGTCCAGGGACAACAGGTTGGCGAACTTCTGGCGCCGCTGCATATTTGACCACAGATTCACGGCGATCCGGTGCAACCACGTACCCAAGTCGGCTTCCTGGCGGAAGTTCCTGATCTTGGTGTATGCACGCATAAACACTTCCTGTGCCAGGTCCTGGGCATCAGCCTGGTTTCCGGTCAGGTAGTAACTCAGGGTCACTATCTTATCCTGATAGATGACCACCAACTCTTCAAATGCCCTGAGTTCCCCAGCCTGTGCCTGGCGGATGAGCAACCTGGAGTCTATCGCCCCGAGGCCTGGACTGTTCATTTGTGGTTTTGAATTCAAGGAGGCTTCACTCCCAGGTTCTCCTCATACTATTAGACACTCTTTCGGCGGAAAAAGTTCCTTGGTGCAACGGTCTGAAGAAGATTTTTTTAAGGAAAGCGAGAGCGGCTTCCGCTTGGAGAGGAGAGAGCATATGGCCTGATGGTTGCTTTACGTCCGGGGCTCCGCATTCCCGGTGTGCCGGCGGGCTTTCCTCCTCATCCTCCTCCGCATCCGGGCTACGCCCGGCCTGAAGAATGCGGAGCACAGGCGCATTCCGGGCTGCGCCCGGCCTGAAGAATGCGGAGCACAGGTGCATCCATGCCGAAGGCCCTGATGTGGAGGATTCTGAGAAGATGTTTGCCTGAAGCGAGTTTAAAATCCGCCTTTACTAATTTAACTGATTTTGTTCTGTACAGCAATTAACAATTGTCGCCATTAAACAGAAGTCCGGAATTAGGCACGGCGTATTTGTAACAAATTATACCACAAAACGGAAACAAGGTATGGACAAGCTTGCCTGAATGGCATCAGTCGTAGCGGGTCGGTGGCTGTGGGAGAGAGACGAGGTGAAAAAGATTCCGAAAACACAAAATATCGGTTAATTTGTCCGTAATGAAGGCAAGTTCCTGGCCATAGATTGAAATAGATTTCATGCACAATGGCTGGAACTTTCGGGGTGCTTGGATGAATGAGAACACACTTCTGGAGAAGATCGAACAACTGAGGAGGGAAATGGAGCGCTGCGGCCGGGTCGAGCCCTTGGACAGCAAGGAATTGCTGCGGCTCTCGGAGCGGCTCGACCGGCTGATCAATGCCTACCTTTTGAGAGGCAGGGAAGCGGGATGTGAGAAATGAGAAAGTTGCGCTTGTCCCGATGCCGGTTTAAAATAGAGACAAACGATGGTAATGTTGGCATGTACTCCGCATTCCTGGATGCGGATTACATTATCGTGCTGTTAAGGAGGCAAAAAGATGAAGAAGACCGGACACATCAGAACTATCGTGGCGGGCAGCCTGAGGAAGCCGCTGTTGACGCCGGAGTGCGGCGCCTGCCAGACATCCTGCCAGTCTGCCTGCAAGACTTCCTGCACCGTAGGCAACCAGACTTGTGGAATCCTGAAGAAGTAAGGCTGATCCAGGCTGAGGACTGCTGCCTGGCCTTCGACGTCAACAGCGGGTCGCTCCACGAACTGGACGCCGTGGCCTGGGACCTGCTGCGCCGCTTTCAGGACAGTGGCGACTGGCGGCAGAGCCGTCAGGAGGCGGCCCGGCTTTACGGACGGGAGACGGTAGGCGCTGCTGCAACAGAGGTGGAGGCCCTGCATGAGGCCGGCCACCTCTTCACGGCGGATCCCGGCTGGGAGCGCTATGCCCCGGGCCCCGGGCCCGATCTGAAAGCCCTCTGCCTCAATGTCTCCCACGACTGCAACATGTCCTGCGGCTACTGCTTTGTTCCGGGCCAGGTGCGCACCGGACGGGAGATCATGCCCGGGACGGTGATCCGGACTGCCCTGGACTTTCTCTTGAAATCATCCAGCCGCCGGCCTCTGGCGGTTGATTTCTTCGGGGGCGAGCCGCTGCTCAATTGGGCAGGGATCAGGGAGGGGGTGGCTTATGCCCTGGACCGTGGTCCAGACAGGGACTGGAAGTTCACCCTGACCACCAACACCCTGCTGCTCGATCAGGATATCCTCTCTTTCACGCTTGGCCACAACTTCTGCCTGGTGCTAAGCTGCGACGGGCGCCCGGAGGTTCACGACACATTTCGCCGCACCGCGCCGGGCCGAGCCTCGACGCCGGCGCCCGACGCCCGACGTGAGATGTGCCCGGCGCCTGCAGGATTATTTACAGCGGGCTGCAGGCCAGGAGCACTATGTGCGTGGCACTTACACCCGCCGGAACCTGGATTTTACCGAGGATGTCCGCTACCTGGCCGCCCTGGGGGTGCGGAGCATTTCCCTGGAACCGGTGGTGGTGGACCCGGAGCAGCCCTTTGCCATTCACGAGGAGGATGTCCCCGGGATCAGGGAGGAGTATTTCCGGTTGGCGCGCTTCTTGCGGGACCAGGAGCGGGCCGGGTGCCGGATCTCCTTTTACCACTTTCAGTTGGATTTGCCGGGCGGCCCCTGCGCCGCCAAGCGCCTCACCGGTTGCGGCGCCGGCTACCAGTACCTGGCGGTGACGCCGGACGGGGCTCTCTATCCCTGCCACCAGTTTGTAGGACATCCGGAGTACCGCCTGGGAGACCTGGACCGGGGGATCACCCGCCCGGACATCCAGGACCAGTTCCGGCAGGCGCACGTCTTTACCAAACCCGCCTGCCGCTCCTGCTGGGCGCGTTTTCTATGCGGCGGCGGCTGCCACGCCCAGTCAGCCCTGACGGGAGGCCGCCTCCGGCGGGGCCTGGGGAGGCCATACTCCCTGGCCTGCAAACTGGTCCAGGCGCGCCTGGAAGGGGCTCTGTACTACCTCGCCCTCGGCAGAACCCTCCGGAGGGAGGGGACGGAACCTGCCGCCTGACCAGCAGCGGCCACCTTTACAACCGGGCATCGCTGAGACCCATGGCCCGAAGGCGACGGCTGGGGACAACCTGGGCCCGGGGGCGCCGACCCTGCTTGGAGATTTTCTGGACTTTTTTGAAGATTGTATTCTTGATGGTGGGGGAGGCAATGCCGCCTTGCCCCGATTTACGCGGTAGGTGGTGGAGCGGCGCTCGCTGGTGGACCGGACACCTTCATGGCGGGCACCGCTCTGTCACAGGCTGCTCCCGGGGCCAACGCCGTCAACCTGGCCGTTTTTGTCGGCTACAGGCTGGCCGGCCTGGCGGGGGCGGCGGCGGCCGTCATCGCCTGCATCCTGCCCGCGGTCAGCATCATCGTCCTGCTCGGCCTGGTGCTCTTCCAGTTCCTGGAACACCCGGTGGTGGCCCACATCTTTGGTGAATTTGCGGGCGGGCATCATCGGCCTGCTGATATTTTACGCCCTGGAATGGGCGCGCCCCCTGCCGCGGGACCCGAAGTCCCTGACCCTGGCCGCCCTGGCCGCGGTCGCCCTGTCGTGGAAGTGGAATCCGATTGCAGTGATTGTGGCCGGTGGCCTGTGTGGCTACTTGCTCCTGTCCGGCGGCGGTAATTGGAGGCCAAAGGATGCAAACGATGAGCGCGACGCCGCTGGATGTGTTCCTGGTCTTCCTGAAGGTGGGGTTGTTCAGCTTCGGAGGCGGCTATGCGGTCATCCCCGCGATCACTGCGGACGTGGTCCAGCAGTATCATTGGCTGACAGCCACCCAGTTCGCGGACCTGCTCGCCCTCGCCCAGATGACCCCGGCCCGGTCATGGTGAATATCGCCACCCTGGTCGGGTACCGCACGGCGGGCCTGGCGGGGGCGCTCCTGGGGGTGCTGGGGGTGGTGCTGCCCACCTTCACCCTGATGCTGGTGTTAACCTACTACTACCGCTGGCCCTCAGAGCGAGGCCTGGTCAACAGGCTGGCCAGGGCCTTTACCCGGTCCCGGTGGCCCTGCTGGCCAGCGTGGCCGCTTCTGGCTGCCAACAGTCCCTTGACCTGGCAGTTGCTGGTCATCGCCGGCGCTGACCGTGGCGGTCATGGCCTGGCGTCGCCCCAATCCCTTCTGGATCCTCCTATCGCCGGCGTCCTCGCCTGCTCCTCCACCTCTGATGTGAGCAAACGGGAGGTGAGGAGTGACACCAGACCTCCGGATTCGTGTTAGAATAGGATCGACGCCCGATCCCGATAGAACCCGGAGGGGATCTCCATTGTTGAATGTCTTACGCAGGCGGCGTGCTTTAGCCAAGGTCGTGCTGTGGGTCCTGATAGCCATGCTCAGCCTGGGAATGCTTGCCTGGTTCGGGGCGATGGGCAGCATTTGGCTTGAGGCGCCCCCAGCCACCCCAGACCCAGCAGCAGAGCGCTCCTAACATGTCCGAGCAATAGAATTTCAGGATGTGAGACGTTGGGCTTGCAGGCACCGGCCGGGCTGGTGCCTTGTTTTGCGTGCGCCGGCAGGGTGAAAGGGCATGGCTTTTATTGGTTCTCGAAGATTCCTCTTTCTTTTAGTATAATTCGGAGAGGAGAGAGGGGGAGCGGAGATGGACCGCCTGCTGGGTGCGTGCATCCTGATTGGACTGGCCGGCTATCTGGCTTTGACCCTGTGTCTGCGGAACCCGGTGCGGATATACGGTTCCGAGATGTTCAGGAACTGCCAGCGCCTGATTGTCAGTATTCAAACCGCCAATTGGCCAAGTATCGAAGATAGGCATTTTATCGTCAAGTACCAGCGCGGAGACGAGGCCAGCGCCCGGATGGTGCTGGCGGAGGCGGCAAAGGGTCTACCAGCCGCTGGGCAGCTACTTCGGCTACTTTCCCGACCAGAGAGTCCCCATCCTGATTTATCCGGACCGCGCCCTTTTGAACCGGACCTTCGGCTGGGGCAGTGATGAGAGCGCCATGGGGGTCGATCTGGGCCGGCTTGATCCGGGTGCTGTCGCCCCGGGCCTGGATGGGGGATACACCGGTTAGCCAGCAGCAGCAGGTATTTCAGTCGCAGGGGCCGGTGGCTGACGAATACACCCACCTCCTGGTGGACTACAAGACCGGCGGCAACTACACCCTCTGGCTGACCGAGGGCCTTGCCCAGTATGCCGAGGCAGACCATTACCGGGGGTGACCCGCCTGACCGGGAACGGCTTGAGGTTGACGAACCGGTGAATCAGTTGGATAGAAGGTTTGACGACCCGGTGTGGCAGGACTATAGTTATACCGTGTCCCTGGATAATTATCTCCTACCTGATTAGCAGTTGCGGATCACAGCGCATCCCCGGCTGCTGGATCCGCTCAACCGCGGCCAAACGATGGACAAGGCCTTTGTGCAAGTTTACGGCGTCACCCTCGATGAGTTTATGAAGGAGCTACAATGCTGTCTCACCGATCTGACTTTCGAACCTCGACTAATTCTTCCAACGGATGCTAACAACTATATGGACGGCTTCCGGCGCCCTGTTCGGTGAAGATTTTCAATTGATTCCTTTTTATGAAGGAATATTCAACGATATCGAGAATATATCAACATTAGCTAGTAGGAACCCGGCTTCTAAGGCCGTCAGTAAAGACCGCCACTTCTACAGTCGAACTCCCTCTTTATGCCGGAATGTTCAGCTAATACCGAGACATATCTCAATACCGGGCGTAGATCCCAGCTCGAAAATACCGCCGAACATTCAAGACGAAAGGAGGAGCGGGCCAAACCTCCCTTTGCATAGAGGCAAGGGTCTCCTTGGCCTAAAATCTGATGAAGTTGGTAATCCAAGGGGGCAACACCCTCCGCGGCAGTGTCAAGATTGGCGGAGCGAAGAATGCCGCCCTGGTTTTGATTGCTGTGAGCGCTATCGCCAGGGGCGAAGTGATCCTGGACAATGTACCGCGTATCGCGGACGTGGAGAACCAGTTGGAGATTGTTCAAGCCCTGGAGGGCGGGTGGAATGGCAGGAGCAGGACCGGGTGCGGCTTAGTTGGCCGGACCGGTTGGACGTGGACGTACCCTACCAGTTGGCCAAGAAGCTGCGGGCTCCAACCTCTTCCTGGGCGCCCTGGCGGCCAGGATTGGCCAGGCCCGGATGCCGCTTCCGGAGGATGCGACATCGGCTTCCGCCCATGGACCTCCATCTCAAAGGCTTGAGCGCCATGGGCTTTGAGGTGGAGTAGGAGCACGGGTTTATCAACGCCAAAGCCCGGGTTACCGGGGCGCCCGGATATACCTGGACTTTCCCAGCGTGGGCGCGACCGAGAATATCATGACGGCGGTGGTTGGTGTCCCCGGGAGACCATCGTGGAAAACGCCGCCAAGGAGCCGGAGATTGTCGACTTGGCCAGCTTTTTGGGCGCCCCCGGGGGACCATCAGGGGCGCCGGCACCGACCTGATTAAGATTCAAGGCGTCGGGGCGCTGGGGGGCGCCCGGTTTAGCGTGATCCCGGACCGGATTGAGGCGGGCACCAGATGATCGCTGCGGCCGCGGCTGGCGATGAGGTGACCATCGAGAACGTGATCAGCCGGCACCTGCAGCCAGTGATCGCCAAGCTCCAGGACGTCGGTCTGGAGGTGGCGGTGGGGAAGGATTCACTGACGGTCAGGCGCTCTGGGCCGCTCAAGGCCACGGACATCAAGACCCTGCCCTACCCGGGTTTTCCAACCGACCTGCAGTCCCCGATGATGGCCTTGCTCTGTCTGGCTCAAGGCACCAGCGTGATCAGTGAAAACGTCTTCGATAACCGCTTTCGGGTGGCAGACGAGTTGAAGCGTATGGGCGCCTAGGCTCAGGGTCAAGGGGCATTCGGCCGTGATTGAGGGGCCGACCCGGCTGTTGGGAGCCCAGGTGAAAGCCCCTGAGTTCGGGCCGGAGCTGCCCGATTGTAGCCGGGCTGGCCGGCGAGGGTGAGACCGAGATCTCCCATGCAGAGCTGATTCAGCGGGGCTACGAAAGGTGACGGAGAAGTTTTGCGCTCTAGGAGGCAGAATAAAATACGTCGATTAGGGAGCAGCGATAAACTTGGAGCTGTTCGAGGGCCTTATCTGGGGTTGTTGGCGGTGTGGGCGCTGTTGCCCGATCTCTGGTACCGGTGGCAGAGCCGCGAGGTGCTGCGGAAAAGGAAGGTGGGCAATAAGGTTGCCCTGACCTTTGACGATGGCCCGGATCCTGTTTATACGCCCCGTATCCTGGATATCCTGGCCCGGTGGAGCGTATCGGCGACCTTTTTCATGGTGGCGGAAAATGCCGCCGGTATCCGGAGCTGGTGAGGCAGATCGTGGCCGGGGGAGACGAGGTGGGGAGCCACGGGATGTACCACTCCCCATCCTGGTTCCTGTCGCCGAAGCGGTCACGCCTGGAGATCCAGGAGTCGGTAGCCACGCTGCATGGCATGAGCGGAATTACGGTTCGCTGCTTCCGGCCGCCATGGGGCATGTCCAACCTGGTCACCCATTACTGGCTGCGCCAGGCCGCCCAAAAGGTCGCGTCGTGGTCGCTGGATTCGCTGGACTGGTTCTTCATGACTCCGGCCAAAGTGATCGTCAAGAAAGTATTCCGCTGGGTCTGTCCCGCGCCATCATCCTGTTTCATGACGGCCCCGGGGTGCGGCGCAATGCCGCGGCCCTGGTGGAAGCACTGCCGCAGTTGTTGGAAGGTATGCTGGAACGGGGACTGGTTCCCGTGACGGTAAGTGAGTTGGTGGATGAAGGGGAAAGGATGAGGAAGAGGAATGATTGTCGGGAATGTTGTGACGAGAGCGTGGGGAATCGCCAAGCGCCGCTTATTTTACATTATAGCGCTGATGAGCACGGTATTATGGGGAGGCGGCGTTTTTGCCGCCGATCCTTCATGACCATTATGTTCTCTCCAGCCTGCTGAGCAATAACTGCGCCCAGGGGATGAAGCCGTTGACGGCTAAAGCTGAAAATAACCGTACTCCCTAGCTGGCGGATCTCCCAGAGCGGGGGGATGCCCAGTTCACACGCCGCGGTTGTCGCCGCACCCCCGCGACCTCACTCGGACTGGAACTCGGTCTGGCCTCGCCCGCTTTTCAGGTTGCTGCTGTGCTCGGTGGGATCGTCATATACGATGCCATCACCCTGCGGCGGGTGGTCGGCGAGCATACGAGAGTCCTGAAGGAGAGGCTGCAGGGGGTTGCTGACGACTCCTTCCTCTGGGAGAACGGGGTGGGGCACACTCCTCTCGAGGCGTCGGTGGGACTGCTGCTCGGCGTTCTGTGCGCCGTGCTGGTGGTGCGCGTCTAGGAGGGAGATGGGTGGGAGAGCATGATCAGCACCAGTGACCTGCAGTACTGCCTTCCGGGCTTGTCGCTCTCTTTTGAAATCGTGGTTAACGTGGAAGACCTGGTCACCAACCCTGAGGACGACGACCAGATCCCTTATTGGGCGGAGCTTTGGCCTGCCTCCCGGGGACTGGCCCAATATATCTGGGAGCAGGTCGATTTCGGCGGGGGCAAGGTGCTGGAGCTGGGCGCCGGCCTCGGCCTGCCCGGCCTGGTGGCAGCGCGCAAGGGCGCCCGGGTGACGATCAGCGATTACCAACCGGAGGCTTTGAAGATAGCCATCCGCAACGCCCTGCGCAACGGGATCGAGGGGATTGCCTTCGAGTTGGCGGACTGGCGCGACTGGCCTCTCGGAGAGCAGTTCGACTGGATCATCGGCTCGGACGTGCTCTACAACCCCCGGAGCAACCCCTATGTCGGACGGATTCTGGCCAACAACCTGGCCGCGTCCGGGCAACTGTTGTTTGCCCATCCTGGGCGCCAGGCCACCCTCAGCTTCCTGGGGGAGCTGGTCGCTTCCGGCTTCAAGGAGCGCCGGTGGATGATCCCGGTCACGGTGGACAACCCTCTGCTCTCCGACTATAAGATCGACATCCATCACCTTTTCAGGAGCCAGGAGCCAGGAGTCAGGAGTCAGGAGGGGTGAGGGGAAGGCGTGCAGATCAGGATCGTGGCGGTCGGGCGCATCAAGGAGCCCGGCTTTGTCTTGGCCCAGGCGGAATATGCCAAGCGGCTGCAGCGGTACGTCCGCCTGGAGATTATCGAGGTTGATGACGAGCCGGTGCCCGCCGGAGATCGCCAGCGCCAGGCAGTGAAACTGCGGGAGGGGGCGCGGCTGCAGAGCCACCGCGCCCAGGGGGCACCCGGCGGGCACCCGACCGGATGGGTACCCCGACCCGGCACCGCCTCTGGGGGGGATTGCCTGTTGGTGGCCCTGGATTCGCGAGGCGATCAGTTCACCTCAGAGGCTCTTGCCGCCTGGCTCGGCCAGCAGCAAGGAGCAGACGGGAGAGGGCACGGGGGTCTCACCTTCATGCTGGGCGGTACCCTGGGGCTGTCACCGGCCATACTGGCCCAGGCCGACCTGCGCCTCTCCCTGTCCAGCCTCACCTTTCCCCACCAGCTCGCCCGGGTCGTCCTCCTGGAACAATTGTACCGGGCCTTCCGCATCCTGCGCCGGGAGCCGTACCATTATTAGAGTGATGAGCGATAATTACCGGTGAAGGAAAAAATAATGAATAAAGCTACTTGAAATCTCCGGTTCTGGAGAGGAATAATATAAGCAGGTGTCGAGGCACTTTTGTTGTTGTCTGTCAGCTACCTTGAAAGGAAGCGATAGGATCTTACAAATTATCGCCATAGATGTCCGACCATTAAGGAGCCAACCATGGGGGTTTTGGAGAGTATCAGAAGAGAGATCGTGCTGGCCCTGGCCCGGGCGGCAGAGGCGGCGCGCCAGGAGGGGCGCCTTACCTACCGTGACCTGCCCGCCTTCGCCGTGGAGGTGCCCAGGGACCGGACACACGGCAACTTTGCCAGAACCTGGCCCTGTCCTGGCCCAGTCGGAGAAGACCTCTCCCCGCCAGTTCGCCCAGGTGCTGCTGGAGTTCTTCAGCGCCTTCCGGGTACGTTACCCGGGCCGAGGCCGCCGGCCCCGGCTTTATCAACTTCTACCTGGACCCGGCCTGGCATTACCAGGTGCTGCCGGAGGTGGAGGCCTAGGAGAACGCTACGGCTGCTCCGACCTGGGGGGCGGCGAGCGTCCAGGTGGAGTTTGTGAGCGCCAATCCCACCGGGCTGCTGCATATGGGCAACGCCCGGGGGGCGGCCCTCGGGGACACCCTGGCGAATTCCTGGCTGCAGCCGGGTATAATGTACAGCGAGAGTTTTACGTCAACGATGCCGGCAATCAGATCGAGACCTTCGGCCGTTCCCTGGAGGCCCGCTACCTGCAACTGCTCGGCCAGGACGTCCCTTTCCGGATGACGGCTATCCGGGCCGGACCTGATCGACAGCATGCGGGCCTGATCGCAAGATCAGGACAAGTATCTGGGGATCGATCCCCTGCTGCGTCGGGAGATGCTGGTCAAGTACGCCCTGAAGGAGAAGCTGTCCCAGATGGAGCGGGACCTGGCCGACTTCCGGGTGCATTACGAATCTGGTTTTCAGAGCAGACCCTGCATGATGACGGCGAAATCGAGCAGGTCTTGAGGGAGTTCCAGGCAAACGGCTGCCTGTACGAGGAGGATGGCGCCTGGTGGTTCCGTTCCACCCTGCTTGGAGACGAGAAGGATGAGGTGCTGGTTCGCGGCAACGGTATCCCCACCTATTTCGCAGGGGATATCGCTTACCACGGAAACAAGTTCCGGCGAGGCTTCGACCGGGTGATCAATATCTGGGGGGCCGACCATCATGGCCACGTGGCCCGGCTGAAGGGGGCGATGACGGCTCTGCGTATCGACCCCGACCGCCTCCAGGTGATCATCATGCAACTGGTCCGGTTGTTCAAAGGGGCGAACCGGTGCGGATGTCCAAGCGCACCGGCGAATATGTCACCCTGCGCGACCTGATGGACGAGGTGGGAGTGGATGCTCGCCCGCTACTTTTTTGTCATGCGCAGCGCCGACAGCCACCGGACTTCGACTGGATCTGGCCAAGGAACAGTCCAGCGAGAATCCGGTCTATTACGTTCAGTACGCCCATGCCCGGATCTGCAGCATCCTCAGGCAGGCGGAAACGGTGCCTTCCGCAGCGCAGGTCAACTGCTCCCTGCTCATAGACCCGGCCCAGCTCACCCTGATCCGTAAGATTGCCGAGCTTCCCGTGGAGATTGCCTATGCGGCCATCCACCAGGAACCACACCGGCTGGCCTTCTACGCCAACGAGTTGGCCACGCTGTTTCACGGATTCTATACCACCTGCCGCGTCCTGTCTGACCAGCACAACTTGAGTCAGGCTAGGCTAGCGCTGACCAACGCCTGCAGAATCACTCTGCGCAACACTCTGCGCCTAGTGGGAGTGGCAGCACCAGAGAAGATGTGAAAAAAGTAATGAGTGATGAGGATTGAGTGATGAGTGGAAAAGATAAAGAAATTCGAGGATCTCATCATTACAGTGCACTTTTCGATGTCAAAGAACCCTTGCTCATGCAACAATTCTGACACAATATATCGTAGTTGAATTCACAGTGGAATCAGCTAGCTGAATAAACGCATAATAGCTGGTTGAAAGGCAGACTTTTTTGCAGCAGTATCACTCATCACTCATCACTCATCAGTTGGAAAAGGGGGGAGAGTTGGTTTGCCGGAGGTTGAAAGCCTTGAAGAAAAGGAGAAAATCCTCGGTTTTGTGCACGAACTGCTAAAAGCAAACGGGCAGCCCGTACATTATTCGGTGCTGCTAGACGCGTTGCCGGCAGGTTCTATGCCGACAGGGACTATTAGATCGCGGCCTGAGGGCCCACTTTTACACCTGGCTCAACCTGGACGCCCGCTTTACCAGCGTAGGCCAGGGATGCTGGGGCCGGCCGGAGTGCAGACCGGCGCCGAGAGGCATTGTGCCAGGTGCCGTTGTTGACCTTGATGCACAAGTCGGTCGAGATGATGACAGTCCTACCAGGGCTATTACCAGGGATGACCTGGATGAGGAACCGCTGGTTGACAAGGAGCTGCTCGAAGAGGAGGATGCTGATTCGGACAGCGACAGCGAGGATAAGGATGAGTTGGATGAAGAGATCGATCAGCCGGTGGAATGAGAAGTCAGAAGTGAGAAGCGAGAAGCGGGAAGTGGGAATAGAAGGCATTGGCACGCCTGCACTTCAGTTCCGCCAATGCCAACAGGAATCTCACATCTCACCTCACACCTCTCACCTCCCAATTGAGGAGGTGCTGCTATGAAGGTGAATTGGTATGGACATGCCTGTTTTCTGTTCGAGGGCCAGGGAATCCGCCTGGTTACCTATCTCCCGGCCAGGGAGGTGGGCTACCAGCTTCCGGAGTCGGAGGTTGACCTAGTTACCGTGAGCCATGGCCACCATGACCACGACAACGTCAACGCCCTGCGCGGCGTCCCGGCGGTGATCAACACACCCCGGAGTCCATGATGTGAAGGGGCTGAGAGTTGAGGGCTTTCCCACCTTCCACGATGACGCCCGGGCCCCGCAGCGGGGACCAAACCTGGTCTTTGCCTGGGAGATGGACGGGGTTCGGGTCTGCCACCTGGGCGACCTGGGTCATGTGCTGGACGCCAAGACGCTACAGGACTTGGCCGGATTGACCTGCTGCTGATACCTGTTGGCGGCGTCTTCACCGTTGATGCCGACGGGGCGAAGCAGGTAGTCGACCAGATTCCACCCCGCCTGGTCATTCCCATGCACTACAAGACACCGGTGCTGTCTTTCAAGCTGGGCGGCGTCGATGATTTTGTGCGACTGTTTCAGCCCGGGCAGGTGCGCCGGCCGGGTGCCGACGCTGTTGCGGGCGCCGCCACCGCTCCGGCGGGCGCGGTGCTGCAGGTGGAGGGAGCGAGCCTGCCGAGTGCCCTTGAAGTCGTGGTGCTAGACTATTTTGGTGGTTAGTATAAAAAGTGGATGTTGGTGGTCGGAGGCGGGCGCGGAAGTCAGAATGTATGATTTAGCATGCCAACAGACGTATTTCTTAAAACGAAATGTCAGATTCATCCCTGCGATGCCATCAGAGGAAGTGGGTACTTGCTCGGACGTCGAAAATGTTCAAACCCTGCATCTGACTTCCGTCTTGACAACCGCTCAAGGTCTGCCGTTAAATTAGTGTTTGTGTATGAAAAGAGCAACAAGTGAAAGAGGGGAGAGGCTTGACCAAGTGCATCTTCGTGACGGGCGGAGTGGTGAGCTCGTTGGGCAAGGGCATCTCCGCCTCACTCGGGAGGCTCCTGAAGACCAGGGGCTGCAAGGTCGCCATGCACAAGTTCGACCCCTACATCAACGTGGATCCCGGCACCATGAGCCCCTTCCAGCACGGCGAGGTCTTCGTCACCGAGGACGGCGCCGAGACCGACCTGGACCTGGGCCACTACGAACGGTTCCTCGATCAGAACCTGACCCGCACCAGCAACGTAACCGCAGGCCACGTCTACCAGTCTGTCATCAGGAGGGAGCGCAAGGGTGATTTTTTAGGGCCACGGTGCAGGTCATCCCGCACATCACCAACGAGATCAAGGACCTGATCCAGCGCTCGCCGCGGAAGAGAAGCGGACGTGGTGATCACGGAGATCGGCGGCACGGTCGGCGACATCGAGTCGCTCCCCTTCCTGGAGGCGATCCGCCAGCTAAGAGCGACATCGGCCGGGAGAACGTGCTCTACATTCACGTCACCATCGTCCCCTACCTCGGGCTCCGGGGAGCTGAAGACCAAGCCGACCCAGCACAGCGTCAGGAGCTCCGCAGCATCGGGATCCAGCCGGACATCATCATCTGCCGCACCGAACGCCCCCTCTCCAAGGACCTCAAGGACAAGATCGCCCTGTTCTGCGACATGGAAAAGGACGGCGTGATCGAGGCGGTGGACGCCGATTCCATCTATGAGGTGCCCCTGATGCTGGAAGCCCAGGGTTTCGCCGATATCGTGGAGCGCCTGGGGCTGCCTGCGGCAATCCGGACCTCAGGAGTGGGAGGACATGGTGGCCATTTGCCGCCACCCCGGGCAGCAGACCAGGGTGGCGGTGGTCGGCAAATACATCGAGCTGCAGGACGCCTACAAGAGCGTCAACGAGGCTATCTGCCACGGCGGCATCGCCCACCGGGCTCGGTGAAGATCGACTGGGTGGACGCGAGGTGCTGGAGAACGGCGATGCCGGGGCGATCCTGGGCGCGGCGAACGGCATCCTGGTGCCCGGCGGCTTCGGCTACCGGGGCATCGGCGGCAAGGTGAAGGCGATCAACTATGCCCGGTCGCAGGGAATCCCCTTTTTCGGGATCTGCCTGGGCATGCAGTGCGCGGTGATCGAGTTTGCCCGCAACGTCTGCGGCCTGGACGACGCCAACAGCACCGAGTTCGACGCGGAGACCCCCTATCCGGTGATCGACCTGCTGCCGGAGCAGCGGGCGGTGGAGGACCTGGGCGGCACCATGCGCCTGGGACACTATACCTGCGTGCTGCAGCCAGGTTCCTGGCGCAGCCGGGCCTATGGCGCCGAATCGGTGGAGGAGCGCCACCGCCACCGCTACGAGTTCAACAATACCTTCCGCCAGCAGACTGCAGGGCCACGGGCTGCAGATTACCGGCGCCTCTCCCGACGGCAGGCTGGTGGAGATCGTGGAACTGCCGGACCACCCCTGGTTCCTGGCCTGCCAGTTCCACCCGGAGTTCAAGTCTCGCCCCAACAGGCCGCATCCGCTGTTCAAGGCCTTTATCGGAGCAGCTTTGAAGAAGGCCGCGTTGTTCCGTGACAAATTGGGTAAAATAGCTACATCTGAGGCCGTGAGGTGGGCAGTTGTACCGGGCACAATTGATCGAAGAAAAAGACAAGGACCTGTTCAATGATTTTATTTGCTCGTCAAGCAAGCCTCACTTCCTGCAGAGCTACGAGTGGGGCGAGCTGAAGAGCATTACCGGGTGGGAGCCGCTCCGGCTGCTGGTCTGGCGTGACGACCGGCCGGTGGCCGCTATCTCCCTCCTGAAGCGCCGCCTGCCGCTTTACCGCTATCTACACCGCTCCATTGCCTATGCGCCACGGGGCCCCATCATCGGCGAGGACTGCGATCAGGAGGGGGAGAGGTTCTTCTGGGATTCGGTCAAGAGTTTGGCGCACCGGCATGGCGCCATTTTTATCAAGATCGACCCGGACATCCCCACCGAACCCGGCGCCGCCGCGGAGGAACTACCGGATGCGCCTGGCTGCTGCTGGCTTCAAGCCCAGCGGCAGCGAGTCGGGCTTCGGGGGCGTCCAGCCCCGCTACGTCTTCCGCCTGGATGTCACTCCCACCGAACAACAACTGTTAGAGGCCATGGAGGGCAAGACCAGGTACAACATCCACCTGGCGGAGCGCAAGGGCGTCAGTGTGCGTACCGCCCAGGACAAAACAGACCTCAGGGTTTTTTACGACATTCTGAACGAGACCGCGGACCGGGACCAGTTCCTGATCCGCAACTTCAGCTACTTCGAGCGGATGTGGGACCTGTTTGTCAACCGGGGCGCCGCCCGCATCTTTCTGGCGGATTACCGGGGACAGGCGATTGCCGGGACACTGGCCTTCCGCTGCGGCGGCCGGGTCTGGTACCTGTACGGCGCCTCTTCCAACCGCTTCCGGAACGTGATGCCGAACCACCTGCTGCAGTGGACGATGATCCGCTGGGCAAAGGAGCAGGGTTGCAACCTGTACGACTTTCGGGGAGTGCCCGGCAGCGCCGACCCGGACGACCACCTGGCCGGTCTGTACCGGTTCAAGAAGGGCTTTGCCGCCGCCTTCACCGAGTTCATCGGGGAGTACGACCTGATCTTGGCGCCCATCTGGTATTTCCTCTGGACGCGGGCGCTTCCAGCCTACCAGCAGGTGACGCGCCGCTTGCTGCGCCGCGATAGCCCGCAAGACCGAGGAAGACTCTAGTCGTCAATCGGGCTAAATCCGTATTCTCTGGTCGGGTGAAGCATTGTAGGCGCCGGGCACCTGCCCACGCCCGGAGACTGCGCATGCTTATGCGATCAAACTGAATCCAGGCGGTTTCAGGACCGGCAGGATTAGAAGCGCCTGACTTGGCGCCCAGTATCGTGTCGATTGACAGGCTGAGGCTGGAGGTAGAGCGTGGAGCAGGCTGCTGAGTTTGCCAGTTGGGTGGAGATCGACCTGGACGCCATCGCCGGCAACGTGGCTGCGGTCAAGGGACTGCTGGAGCCCGGGGTGAGACTGCTGGCGGTGGTCAAGGCGGACGGGTACGGCCACGGCCTGGTACCGGCGGCCCGGGTCGCCGTCGCCCGGGGGGCGGAGATGCTGGGGGTGACCCACCCCGGGGATGGGGCGGCGCTGCGCCAGGCCGGGATAACCACCCCGGTGCTGGTCTTCCGCCCGCTGCTGCCGGGCGAGGAGGAGGCAGCCGTCCAGTGCGGCCTGACTCTCTCGGTCGGCTCCCTGCCCCAGGCCCAGCGCCTGTCCGCTGCAGCCGGCCGGATGCGGGCGGCAGGCGGTGGCGCACCTGAAGATCGAGACCGGCATGGGGCGCACCGGTTTCACCCCCGAGGCGCTGCGGGGCGCCCTGGACAAGCTCCTGTCCCTGCCGTACCTGCAACTGGAGGGGATCTACACCCACTTTGCGGCGGCCTCCGGCGACCCGAATTACACCAGGCGCCAGTACCGGATCTTTAACAGCGTGGTGGAGGAACTGCAGGAGTGGGGAGTCCGACATCCCACTGCGCCACGTGTGCAACAGCGCCGCCACCCTGCTTTACCCGGAACTGCACCTGGAGATGGTAAGAGTGGGCAACCTCCTCTACGGCCAACTGCCGGCGGGCGTGAAGGAACATGCCTTGCCTGACGGGCTGGTCCTGAAGGACCCCTGGTCATTCTGGACGCGGGTGGTGCACCTGCAGCCGGTGCGCCGGGGAGACACGGTGGGCTATGGCCGGACGCACCGGATCACCAGGGACACGGTGCTGGCGGTGCTGCCGATCGGTTACAGCGACGGCTTCGGTCTGGACGTGACACCGCGCCCGGCGGGGGTGGCCGACCTGTTAAAGGTGCTGGCCAAGACCGCCGGAACCTTTTTTGGCCTGCTGCCGGGCATCCATCACGTCAGCATCAACGGTCGGACAGCGCCCGTCCTGGGTCGGGTGGGCATGGAATTAACCTGTGTGGACGTGGGTAAGCTACCAGCAATAGGCGTGGGAACGCCGGTGCGGCTGCCTGGCCGGCGCACCGCCATCAAGGCCTCAGTCCCGCGGGTCTACGTGAACCAGGAGTCTGTGGTGTCACACAGCACTTAGCACTCATCACTGGTTTTGTTGCAGGAATATCCTGAATGATGGCGAACATAGAAAATTATGTAAGAGCCAGGAGTCGGAATGAGACAACCGGAATTGGTACGGCAGAAGACTTATTTATTCGTGTTTGTGGTTGATCATCTTGAAGATTCTAAATTCTGACTCCTGACTCCTGAATACTTATATGTTCAAGGGGGAATTGGTGTGACGATCAAAATCGATCAGTTACTGGGCAACGAGGCCGACAATCTTTTAAACCATAAGTGTGCCACCATTGCCAGGGAAGACATCCACATACCGGGGCCGGACTTTGTGAGCAGGATCATGATCCCTTCCGACCGGCCGGTGGCAGTATTGCGCAATCTGCAGACAATGTTCAACACGGGACGGCTGGGGGGCACGGGATACCTCTCCATCCTGCCTGTCGATCAGGGCATAGAACACTCGGCAGGAGCTTCCTTTGCGCCGAATCCGATCTACTTCGATCCCGGGAATATCGTCAGGCTCGCCATTGAGGGCGGGTGCAACGCGGTCGCCTCGACCCTGGGAGTGTTGGGTTCGATCGCCAGGCAATATGCCCACCGGATTCCCTTCATCCTCAAGATCAATCATAATGAATTGCTTACCTATCCCAATAAGTACGATCAGATCCTGTTTGCCAGCGTCGACCAGGCCTTTGATATAGGAGCATTAGCAGTCGGCGCCACCATCTATTTCGGGTCTGAGGAAAGCACCCGGCAGATCCAGGAGATCAGCGAGGCTTTTGCCTATGCCCACAGCCTGGGACTGGTCACCATCCTCTGGGCATACGTGCGCAACGATGCCTTTAATGTTGGCGGGACCAATTACGAGGTGTCAGCCGATCTGACCGGCCAGGCCAACCACCTGTCCGCCACCATCGAGGCGGATATCGTGAAACAGAAACAGCCGGAAAACAACGGCGGATTTAGAGCGCTCAAATTCGGCAAGACCTGTGATCAGGTCTATTCCAAGCTGACATCGGATCATCCGATCGACCTGACCCGCTACCAGGTCGCCAACTGCTACATGGGGCGGGCGGGTCTGATCAACTCCGGAGGCGCTTCCGGTAAGGACGACCTGGCCCAGGCTGTACGCACGGCTGTGATCAACAAACGGGCCGGGGGTATGGGTCTCATCTCCGGGCGCAAGGCATTCCAAAAGCCGATGTCTGAGGGGATCGAACTACTGGGCGCCATCCAGGACGTGTACCTGAGCCCCGAGGTGACCATCGCCTGACCCTTCCCGCCACTTAATTACCTTGCGAAAGGAGGAGCGGCGCATTCCTCTCACCGCCTATAGAGGCGGGAGTCTCCTGCGCCTAATATGATGAAATTGGCCTTTCCCTTGGAATCTCGACCCTCGAATGGGTTGTGCAATTTGATAAATTTAGAGGATTTTGTTTAAAAAAGGAGAAGTATACAAGCAGAACTCGTCGAGGAGGTCTGTGAGTTGCTTATTACGACAATAACCGCACTGGCGTTGCGCTGTCCCGAATGCGGTAAAATAAAATACCACTCGCTCTCTCTTTTTTCTTTTTCGGCCAAAAAAACCCTGCGTCTTTCCTGTGCCTGTGGCACGCCCCTGGCGCTGATCAGCACCAGGGACCGCAAGGTCTTTTATTTTCAGGTGGAGTGCCTGATGTGCGAGGGCAAGCACCTGCTGGAATTCTTTTTGAAGGAGATCTGGTCCGGGCGGGTACTCAACCTGGTATGCGACGAAACAGATCTGGAGATCGGCTTCGTCGGTCCCCGTGACCAGGTGAAGAAGTGTATCGCCGACCAGGAGCGCTCGCTGCAGGAGATGGCGGAGGACCTGGGCTATACCGACTATTTCGCCAACCCGGAAATTATGTATGAAATTCTGGACATCCTGCATAAAATTGCAGAGGATGGGAAGCTTTCCTGCCAATGCGGCAACCAGCAGGTGGAGGTGGAGATCTTTGCAGACCGCATCGAGCTCCGTTGCGCGGGCTGCGGGCTTTCGGGGTGATCCGCGCCGAAACCAGTCAGGACGTGGATGCCGTAAAAAAGATCTGGGAGATCGTGCTGGGGCCGGGCAGCGTCAACATGATCGGGATCGGCAAAGAGGGGCGGAGCCGCAAGCGTTCGAAGAAATAGTAGGGCAAGCGGCAATGCGGTTCAATCTGCAACAACATGGATGAGACGCTGGTGATCGTAGGAAGTTGGTTAACCTGTATGCCGGCCTGATTTTTTCTCTCATCACTCGGTGAGGTTGTTGCTTGTTTTACGGGAGGAAGGAGAAGTCATGGATCGGGAGCTTACCCTGGAGTTTGTTCGGGTTACGGAATCGGCAGCTATTGCTACCGGGCGCTGGCTGGGGCGCGGCAACAAGGAGATGGCCGACGATGCTGCCGTCACTGCCATGCGCCGGATGTTCGACACCGTGCAGATCGACGGCACGGTGGTGATCGGCGAGGGCGAGATGGACGAGGCCCCGATGCTGTACATTGGCGAGAGGGTGGGTGCCGGCGTGCCCCCGGAGTTGGACGTGGCGGTGGACCCCCTGGATGGCACCAACATCGTGGCCAAGGGCCTGACCGGAGCGATTACCGTGCTGGCCGTAGCTCCTAAAGGCTGCCTGCTGCATGCCCCGGATATGTATATGGACAAGATCGCCGTGGGGCCGAAGGCTGTCGGCAAGATCAGCCTGGACGCCCCGGTGGAGGAGAATATCAAGGCCGTGGCAGGAGCTTTGGGCAAGCAGATGGAGGATGTCACCGTGGTGATCCTGGACCGCCCGCGCCATGAGGACGTGATCAAGAGGGTGCGAAAAACCGGCGCCCGCATCCAGTTGATTACGGATGGGGACTTGGCCCCGGCGGTGGCCGTCGCCTTCGAGGGAACAGGGGTGGACATGATGCTGGGAATCGGCGGAGCGCCCGAGGGGGTTATTGCTGCCGCCGCCCTTCGCTGCCTCGAGGGAGAGATGCAGGCCCGGCTCTGGCCGATGGACGAAGAGGACGTGGCGCGGGTTGAGAAGATGGGGATCAGGGACTATAAGCGCTTGCTGACCATGGATGACCTGGCCCGGGGAGAATCGGTGATCTTCGCGGCCACGGGTGTCACTGACAGCACTCTGTTGCGTGGTGTGCACTACACCTCCTGGGGCGCCCGCACCCACTCCCTGGTGATGCGAGGGAGGACCGGCACGGTGCGCTTCATCGACGCCCGGCACTACTATGCACGCAAGCCCGACTACGCCCTGCCGGCACAGAAGACAGAAGCCGGAAAGCAGATGCCGGAATAGCAGTCAGATACCGGAACAGAAACTGGAAGCTGGAAATCAGATGCTTCGATTGCTGATGTTAAATTTTTTCTGACCTCTCACCGCTTGCCTCCGACCCTTGTTAATAATAGGCACGGAAGCCTTGACTCCCTCTGAATACGATGGTATATTTTAGGATGGTATAATTCCTGCCGCTTCATTGCTTCGTTTCAAATGCGTGATCACCCCGTCGGTGTCCGCTCGCGGATTGTTTTCCTCATTATTTTTCCCATAGTGCCCAAGGATACGGTCCTGGTAGTCTGGTTCTGCATGACTGACTTTTCAATTGTGATAGGGGGATTTTTTTGAGCGTTACAGAGTTAGAACAAAAGACCATGGCGGAGCTGCTCAAGCTCGCCCGCGAGATGGAGATCACCAACTATTCCCGGTTTCGCAAGAAAGAGCTGATCTTCGAGATCATGAAGGCGCAGACCGAGAAGAATGGCCTCCTTTTTGCCCAGGGCATCCTGGAGATATTGCCCGACGGCTACGGCTTCCTGCGCCCCTTCGCCTACGTTCCAAGCCAGGACGACATCTACGTGTCGCCATCCCAGATCCGGCGCTTCGACCTGAGAACGGGTGACCGGGTAGCCGGACAGGTGCGGGCGCCCAAGGAGACCGAGCGCTTCTTCGCCCTGCTGCGAGTGGAGTCGGTCAATGGCGTGGCGCCGGAGGAGGCGGCGGAGCGGCTGCACTTTGACGCCCTGACCCCGATCTTTCCCAACGAGCGTCTGACCATGGAGACTGGGAAGCCGGATATCTCCTGCCGCATTATCGACCTGATCGCTCCCCTGGGCAAGGGCCAGCGCGGCCTGATCGTATCGCCGCCCAAGGCTGGCAAGACCTTTCTGCTCAAGAAGATCGCCAATTCCATCACCGCCAACTATCCGGATGTGACCCTGATGGTGCTGCTCATCGATGAGCGCCCGGAGGAAGTTACAGACATGCAGCGCTCGGTGAATGGGGAAGTGGTCGCCTCGACCTTCGATGAACCGCCGGAGAATCACGTCAAGGTGTCGGAGATGGTGCTGGAGCGCGCCAAGCGAGTCGTGGAGCACAAGCGGGACGTGGTTATCCTGCTGGATTCCATCACCAGGTTGGGCAGGGCCTACAACCTGGTGGTGCCGCCCTCGGGGCGCACCCTGTCCGGCGGTGTCGACCCCACCGCCCTCCACAAACCCAAGCGGTTTTTCGGGGCCGCCCGCAACATCGAGGAGGGGGGCAGCCTGACCATTCTGGCCACCGCCCTGATCGAGACCGGCAGCCGCATGGACGAGGTGATCTTCGAAGAGTTCAAGGGCACCGGCAACAGCGAGTTGGTGCTCGACCGCAAGCTGTCAGACAAGCGCATCTTCCCCGCCATTGACGTCAAGCGCTCCGGGACGCGGCGGGAGGAGCTCCTGCTCAGCAAGGAGGAGCTGGATCTGATGTGGAACTTCCGGAGAATGTTCGCCTCCTATGGCAACAGCGAGAGCATCGAGATGCTGATCGACGCCATGACCAAGACCAAATCCAACAAAGATCTGCTGCGCGCCCTGCCCCAGCTCTTTAAATAGGTTAAATAACATTACTGCGGCGATACTGTTTTTGGCGCGCCGTTAATAGGAGCGCGCCGGCAGCGCTAAAAAAGGGGAGAGGTTTCGTGTCCGTGAATCCAGACAAGCCCAGGCTCGGCCCTGCGGCTGAGTACCGGCATGATCACCCACCGGTCAGGAACGTCAATGACCTGTATGCGGAAAAGATGACCCCCGGAATGAGGGTGGCCGACCGGGTGGCCACCGTAGTCGGCAGTTGGACCTTCATCATCGTCCAGAGCCTCATGCTGCTTGCCTGGATGGCAGTGAACGTCTACCTGGCGGTGATGATCAGCAAGCCGGGGTTCCTGGCGGCATGGGACCCGTATCCGTTCATCCTGCTGAACCTGGTGCTCAGCTTCCAGGCGGCCTATACAGGCCCCGTGGTGATGATGAGCCAGAACCGCCAGAACGAGAAGGACCGCCTGCAAGCCCAGCACGACTTCGAGATCAACCGCAAGGCTGAGAAGGAGATCGAAGTGCTGATGCGGCACCTGGCCTACCAGGACGAGATCATCCTGGCAATGCAGGAACGCATCGAGGACCTGTACGGGGAGGTGCGCAGGGCGTAGATTTCCGCCAATATTTTGGCCGCCTGGATTGGCGGCCAGTTGGCGCCTGATGCATAAAATCTGGCAATAGGGGTAAAAGTAGCAAGGTAACTGACCGGCATTAACGTGAGGTGTAAATATGAGAGCAACCACAATGCTGGGTGTTGCCCTGTTATTTTTTGCCTGGATGATGCTCTATCCGGTTTCCCAAGCCCAGGCCTTCTTTGCCGAAGACAGCTTCGCCCCCTTCTGGGAGCAGGGCACACAGCCAATCAATCCGGGGCCTGCCGGGCAGCCGGTCAAGACGGGGCAATTTCAGGAGCAGTCAAATGCTCCGGAGGTGACCCACCGGGTTGCCCCGGGGGAGACCCTGTGGTCTCTGGCCCGCTACTATCACGTGGAACTGGCCCGGCTGATGGCCGTCAACAAGATCAGCGACTCCACCCGCCTCAGTGTGGGGAGAATCCTGGTCATCCCCGGGGCGAGGCGCGCCCGGTCCACTGGACCCGGCCCCGCCGTTTTAGCGGGCGCGGCGGCCAGAACTCGGCAACAGCCGGAAGCTGTCCATGCTATCGCCTGGGGCTGGAACGGCAATCTTATCTGGCCGCTGTTGGGTGAACTGACCCAGCAGTTCGGGCCCCAGACTAACGGGACATTCCACCATGGCCTGGATATCGCCGGCAACACCGGGACACCGGTCCGGGCGGCCCAACGCGGCATCGTGGTCAGCAGCGGCTGGCTGCCCATCTATGGGTATGCGGTGATCATCGACCACGGCAGCGGTTTCAGAACCCTGTACGCCCACCTCCACGACTTCGCAGTGCGGGCCGGGAACATGGTGCAACAGGGGCAGGTCATCGCCCACGTCGGCAGCACCGGCAACGCCACGGGACCACACCTGCACTTCGAGGTGCGGTATGACGACCGGTCGGTCAACCCACTGCCGTACCTGAGCGAATAATAACAAATAATAGCCACGTGCGAGCGGCTATTATCGTAAAGGTTTGCGCCTCCTCCTCCTCCGCATCCGGGCTACGCCCGGCCTGAAGAATGCGGAGCACAGGCGCATCCGGGCTTTCAGCCCGGCCTGAAAGAATGCGGAGCACAGGACCCCGGCCTGAACGCCGGCTCAAGGCTCCGCCTTGGCTGAAGGCCCGCCGGCACACCGGGAATGCGGAGCACAGGTCCGGCGCCTGTTCAATCTTGTTTGACTAGACGAATTGCACTGGAATCACCGGTTCCAGATCATAGGTGCGGGCATGCGGACCGGCGCCCGCGGGAAGATCGGCCAGGAGCAGCAGGATCAGGATCAGGAATAGGTTGAATGGATTGGGCGCGGCCTCCGCTACCACTTCCATCGTTTTGAACTTCTCTGCGATCCCAAAGAGCCGGAAGCTTTGAAGAGTTTTTTGGGCCGGCTCGCTCGTGAGAAGTTCCTGAAGGCTTTCCAGGGTGGTCACGAAACCGTTGCCGCGATCACCCAGGAAAGGACGAAAGCTTTTTAAGACCTGAAAAGAATGGTCGTCAATCAGTATATCCGGCACGCACATTACCTCCCATCTCTATTTAGACCTGGTATCTGCCAGGGCTTGAAGGGCAAAATGGTCGTTGGCAATTGGTCGCTGGTCGTTTGATGCCTGCTGTTCTTTACGGCGTCTCGTGCTCCAACCACCTCTCAGTAGCAATGCCTGTTACAAAATATGTTAGCGCCGGGGCGAGTGTTACTGCGGTCAAAAATGGAAAGCCACCCCGAAAGCGGCAGGGTGGCTTGACCGGTTGCGGATCGGGTTAGTTGCAGCAGAAAAAGATGAGGAAGATGAACAGGATGATGAAAATCCACCAACCACCAAAAAATATGGCGCCGCCTCTTGCTTCTGCCCCTTTGGTCTCCATCCGAAACCCTCCTTTCAATATTGGCAGTATCACTGCAGGAATAACCTCAGTAATCCTATATCACATTATGAGATGAGCGCCGCAAGTGTTACTGTACCGGCCCCCGATTTCATGTACTTCGCATTCCCGGTGTGCCGGCGGGCTTTCCTCCTCCGCATCCGGGCTGCGCCCGGCCTGAAGAATGCGGAGCACAGGCGCCAAGGCGGAGCCTTGAGCCGGCGTCAGGCCAGGCCGAAGGCCTGGATGCGGAGGAACGGTAGTGTTTGCCAGGAATTTGCGGGTATGTTATAATGATGGGCGTCAATCAGCTTTGTTGTTTTGTGGAGGTGATAGCGATGAAAGAAGGCATCCATCCCAAGTATGGTCCGGCGGTCATTACCTGCGCCTGCGGCAACAAGATCGAGCTGGGTGCTACCAAGCCTGCCATGAGGATCGAGGTCTGTTCCAGTTGCCATCCGTTCTATACAGGGTCGCGCTCGCGGCTGGTGGAGAAGGGCGGCCGGGTGGAGCGATTCCGCCAGAAATACGGGCGTTAGTAAGAGCAGGCGCCAGGCTTGCTCTTTTTTCGCGCCCTCAAGGGGGTGAGGGACTTGCCGGAACGAGCGGCAGGCAGTTTCCAGTATGGCGGCCAGGCGGTGATCGAGGGAGTGATGATGCGCGGCCCCAGATCAGTGGCGGTGGCCGTGCGCGCCGGCGATGAGATCATCGTCGACCGGGAGGAGTATACCTCCTGGGCCGATGCCTCCCCATGGCTGAGATTTTTGAAATGGCCGCTGGTGCGGGGCACGGTGGTGCTTTTCGAATCGATGGTGATGGGTGTCAACGCCCTGAACCAGTCCGCCTCCCTGGCCCTGGGGGAGGATGAGGGCGAGAGCCTGAGCGGCTGGGACATCTTTCTGGCGGTAACCCTGGCCCTGGTGGTCGGCATTGCCCTGTTCATCCTGCTCCCCGCCTGGCTCGGGCATCTAACCAGGATCTGGGGGCTGAATATATTGGGTCAGAACATCGTCGAGGGGGTCGTCCGGCTGGCCATCTTCCTTGGCTACCTGCTGGGCATCAGGTGCTTCAAGGACATCAGGCGGGTGTTCCAGTACCACGGGGCCGAGCACAAGGTGATCAACACCTTCGAGGAAGGGGCGAACCTGACGGTGACCGAGGCGGCCAAACGCTCCCGGATGCACCCGAGCTGTGGCACCTCCTTCCTGCTGGTGGTGCTGGTGATCAGCATCGTGATCTTCGCCCTGGTGGGGAACGGCCCCTGGTGGTACAGGTTCGGCTCCCGGCTGTTGTTGTTGCCGGTGATCGCCGGATTGGGCTACGAGGTGATCCGCTATGCCCGCCTGCATCGCCAAAGCCTGTGTTCCTTGCTGATCGTCCCCGGCCTCTGGCTCCAGAACCTGACCACCGGCGAGCCGGATGCCGGCATGCTGGAGGTGGCGATCTCGGCCCTCCGGGCAGTAGTCAGTAGTCAGTAGTCAGTAGTCATGTACTCCGCATTCTTCAGGCCAGGCCGAAGGCCTGGATGCGGAGGAATAAAAGAGCAAAGAGAACGGTTTGTCAAAAATAATTCTAATTTCGCTGCGAAAACCCTATTTTATAAAGGTCGGCACCACATATAGTGACTATTACGAGTTGGTGCTACTACATGAATCACATAGCTGATCAAAGAGATCTTTATCATTGATGGCTACCCGCCCTAATACCCCCGCTTCTTCAAAGCGGCGGGATAAGGGCGGCTATGCCACAATATTAACTGGCTCTAATCTTCAGTGGGGGGAATCAATCCCCCACTGAAGCCAAGACCCAGTTGAAGAGCCAAATCATTCTGAATTCTGACTCCTGAATTCTGAATGCTTCTGAAGAAGGGGGGTGTGCCCCATGCTTGCAAAACTGGAATTACTTGAGGCCAGTTACCAGGACCTGGAGCAGCAGCTCAGCGACCCGGCAACGCTGGACAATCTGGATGAATGGCGCAAAATAGCCAAGAATCATGCGGATCTCACCGAGATTGTCAACGCCTATCGCGACTATAAACGGACCGGGACGGAGATCGAGAACACCAGGGAAATGCTGCGCGAGCAGCTCGACAACGATCTGCGCCAGATGGCGGAAACGGAGCTGGCAGACCTCCAGGAGAAACAGCAACGGCTGGAGGAGCGCCTGAGGATCATGCTGCTTCCCAGGGATCCCCGGGACGATAAAAACGTGATCTTGGAGATCCGCGGCGGCACCGGAGGGGAAGAGGCCGCCCTGTTTGCGGGCGACCTGTTCCGGATGTATAGTCGCTACGCTGAACGCCAGGGCTGGAAGACGGAGGTCATGAGCGCCCATCCCACCGACATGGGCGGCTTCAAGGAGATCATCTTCCAGGTCAACGGCAGCTCTGTATACAGCAAGCTGAAGTACGAGAGCGGCGTGCACCGGGTGCAGCGGATCCCGGTTACCGAGTCCGGCGGGCGCATCCATACCTCCGCGGCGACGGTGGCGGTGCTGCCGGAAGCGGAAGAGGTGGACGTAAACATCGACCCCTCGGAGATCAGGATCGACATCTTCTGCTCCAGTGGGCCCGGGGGGCAGTCGGTGAACACCACCCAATCGGCGGTGCGCATCACCCACCTGCCCACCGGCATGGTGGTCTCCTGTCAGGACGAGAAGTCCCAGCACAAGAACAAGGATAAGGCGCTGCGGGTGCTCCGGGCGCGCCTCTCAGACCGCGCCCAGATGGAGCAGCACGGGGAGATCTCCTCCATGCGCCGGTCGATGGTGGGCAGCGGCGACCGCAGCGAGCGGATCAGGACCTACAACTTCCCCCAGGGACGGATGACCGACCACCGGATCGGGCTGACCCTGTACCGGCTGCCGACCATCCTCGAGGGCGACCTGGGCGAGACGGTCGATGCCCTGATCGCCGCCGAGCGGGCAGAGCAGCTCAGCGGGGACAACGATCAGGCCAGCCCCCGCACCCGGTTCGCTGGACCCGGGGCAACCGCTGCCGGCGCGGAGGATTGAGTGACCGGCGGCGAACTGCTGCGGCGGGGGACTGCCGTTCTGCGGCAGGCCGGCCTTGAACAGCCCCGGCTGGAGGCGGAGGTGCTGCTGGCTCATGCCTGGGGCCGCAGCCGGGAGGAACTGCTGATCCACCCGGAACAGGAGGTCCCGGAGGCGGCAGCCCGGCAGTTTCTGGCCTTGGCCGGACAGCGGGCGGGGGGCGTGCCCGCCGCCTATCTCACTAGCGCCAGGGAGTTCATGTCGCTGCTGATGGCAGTGACCCCGGCGGTGCTGATCCCCCGTCCGGAGACGGAGGTGCTGGTGGAGGAGGTGCTCCGCTGGCTGGCATCGCGGACCACGGGTGCCTGCTACAGCGGGCGCGGTACCGTTTTTGATCAGCCGCTGGTGGCGGACGTGGGCACCGGCTCCGGCGCCATCGCCGTCAGCCTGGCCCGCTATCACCTGGCAGTGCAGGTGACAGCCATCGATATCTCGGAGGCGGCCCTGGAAGTGGCGGCGGTCAACGCCGCCCGCCACGGATTGGCCGACCGGATCAGCTTTCTGGCCGGCGATCTGCTGGCTCCGCTACTCGCGCGGGGATGCCGGGGCCGGGACGGCAGTGGCGGCCAACCTGCCCTATATCCCCACCGCAGCATGGGACAGGCTGCCCCCGGAGGTGCGGCGGGAACCGCGCCTGGCCCTGGACGGGGGCGGCGACGGCCTCGACCTGTACCGGCGCCTGCTGCCCCAGGCCGCTGCCTGGCTGGCCCCGGGCGGCCTGCTGGCCTGCGAGATCGGCCCCGGGCAGGCGGAGGTGCTGATCCAGCTCCTGCAGCAGGACAGTTGGCGGCTGGCCCGCCTGATCAGGGACTACCGGGGCGAGGAGCGTGTGGTGACGGCGCTGCGCCCTGAAGGATCAGAAGAGGTAAGTGCAGAAAAAAAGTGCACACAAACTGGTTGTTTTTTTCCCTTATAATGCAGAAATGTTCACACTCCAAGACTCCCTGGATGGTATAAAATTAACCTCAATCAATTCCAGATTCCTAGCGCCTTTCTTCTACAGGGAGACAATCTCTGGCGTTGATCTCCAACTAAATATAGCGGATGACGAATACAGGAGACAAGAGGGCGCCCCTTTTCCGGATCCTGACCGCCCTCTTACCGAAGAAGCAAGCCGGTGCCAACCTTGAGCACCGGTGAAACTTTCAGGTCCCAGGACTGTATTCCGACGATACTCTGGAAAGTCTAAAGCGACGCCAAAGGGGCAAACCCTGACAGGCCCGCCTGCTGCAGGGTGAATCTCTCAGGTTAATGAACAGAGCATGGGGATGTGCATCTCCATGCTTCTTTTCGCTCATTTAGAGAGAATGTGCCAGGTAGGCAAGGTTGGGCAACATCATGGAGATTGGAGGGTTAATCATGATGTCTCTTGAGGGTTTCCCCTATCAAAATGTAAATACAATAGAAGATATCGTCGACATGCGTTTGATGGAGCGCATTCTGGGGACTTTCAGCAAGGCGACCGGCCTGAGGGTCTACATTATCGATCTGGAAGGCGAAATGATTGTCAAGCCGGTCGATGCGGCAGGCATGAGCAGTTTCTGCCAGCAGGTGCAGCAGGTTGGCAGGCCGCGCTGCAGGCGTTGCTATGCACGGGCGGGAAAGGAAGCCGCCAAGTATGGTGAGCCCTATATCTTCCGGTGCCATGCCGGCCTGGTGTTATGGGCCGCTCCATTGATGGTTGAAGGCGAGCACGTAGCCACGATCATCTGTGGCCAGGTGCTGATGTGGGAACCGGAGGACTTTTTCTGGGAAGAGATCGAGGAATACACCAGGCCGCTGGAGCTTGATTCCCGGGGTTTGATGGCAACAGCCGGGGAGTTGGCGGTTATTTCCGCTGACCGGGTTCAGGCGGTAGCGGAGATGCTCTTCGAAACCACCAATCACATCCTGCGCACGGGAATGGTGAGCCTGTACCAACGGCAGGAAATTGCCGCCCATCAGGCGCTCATCAACGAGGAGATCCGGGGCAGGAAGCTGGAGCAGTCCATGCAGCGATTAAATGTCAGTTCCAGCTTGATGAATTTCCTGAAAAAGGAACAGGATCTCAGCGTGAAAGTGCGCCAGGGCGACCGCCACGCAGCCCACCAGGCGCTGGACGGTGTTCTGGCTGACCTGCTGGAGAAGTTTCCTGGCAATACCGATGAGATAAAGGCAAGAATCATCGAACTGCTGGTGATCCTGTCGCGGGCCACCATCGAGGGGGGAGCGAATCCCCAAGAACTCTTGACCCTCAATTCCCGCTACATTGAAGAGATCAACAGGATACAATCGCTTGGAGAGGTATGTTTGTGGATCAAGAAGGCGTTGGGCGTTTTCCTTGATCATATGGATGATGCCAGGTGCATCAAGAATCTGCAAGTAGTGAACAGCGCCGTCGATTATATCAGGACCTACTACCAGCGGCGGTTGACCCTGGAGAAGATCGCCCAGCAGGTCTACGTCAGCCCTTCCTACCTGTCACGCCTGTTCAAGAAAGAGATCGGGTGCACCGTCATCGAATTGTTGACCAAGGTGCGAATTGAAGAGGCCAAAAAAGTGTTTCACGACCCGAAGTATACCGTGAGGCAGGTAGCAGCGGAGATCGGTTTCGAGGATGCCAATTATTTCAGCAAGGTTTTTCGTCGCATCGAAGGGATCACTCCCAGTGAGTACAAGCAGAAAGCGATTTAGGGAGCACCGGTATTGCCGATAAGGATCCTGTCTGCTCATGCCCCCAGCAGTCGGGTTCCACCGGTGGCGGAGAGAGTCTCGATAATCTCTGAAAAGAAGCCGGCAGCCTGTCTATGCGTCATCATCGACTGCATAGCTTCTTGGCCGGCTAATTCGCGTCCACCGGGCGCCATGTTCAATTTGTGGCATGGGTTGTGCTTGCCCAGGAGTTCCAGTGGAATCATTGCTGCCATGGCCTCTACCTTCCCTTCCCTGTCCCGGCAAATGTGTCGAATAGTGCTAGAGAGTACCAAATATTACAGAGTAATAGTCGATGAAAAAAAGAAGAATAAGCTTAGCAATCTGCAGCCGGATTGCCTGAAAAATTGCCAGCAAACAGCAGCATAGCTCCTGTTGAAGGAGTACATCAAAGGGGTGGTAAAAAGATGCCAGCAAAAAGCAACTACGTTGCTAATACTAGTCCGATCTTCAACGTGCTCTCCCCCGATCAGTGTGAGGAGATCCTGCTCGCCGCCGAAGAGGTCTTGGAGAGGACCGGGGTCATGGTTTACGATGACGAGGCCCGGGAGCTCATGCAGAAGGCCGGCTGTTGGGTCGACGGAGCGCGGGTGAAGATCGCCTCCTCCATCGTGGAGAGGGCGCTGCGCTCGGCGCCGCAGCGGGTCACCCTCTGCAACAGCAGGACCGGGTCCCGGGACGTGCTCCTGGAAGGCCATAACGCCTACTTTGGAACCGGTTCGGACACCCCGTTCTTCATCGATCCCTATACCCAGGAGCGCAAGCGCTGCACCAAACAGTTGGTGTCATGGGCCTGCAAGTGCATCGACGCCCTGCCCAACCTTGACTTCGTGATGTCCCTGGGCATCGTCCAGGACGTGCCCCTGTTGATCTCCGACCGCCACCAGTTTGAGGCCCAGGTGCTGAACACCGGAAAGCCGATCGTCATCACCGCCCACGATATCCACGGCTACGCCGACATCATCGAGATGTGCGAGATCATCGCCGGCGGCGAGGAAGAACTGCGGCGCAACCCCTTCATGACCCTCTACGCCGAGCCGATCTCCCCCCTGCAGCACGCCTGGGAGGCGGCATCCAAGCTGGTGCTGGCGGCCAAGAAGGGCCTGCCGGTGGTCTACACCCCTGCTGTGATGTCCGGGGGGACCGGGCCGATAACCCGCGCCGGCTCACTTGCCATGGGTCTGGCAGAATTCTTGAGCGGACTGGTGATCAACCAGACGGCGCGCGAGGGGGCGCCCATCATCATGGGCGGCGTCTTCACCATCATGGACATGACCACCACCATCTTCAGCTACGGTTCGCCGGAGTTCAACCTGCATATGGCCGCCCTGGCGGACATGGCCCACTTCCTGAAGCTGCCGATGTTCGGCACGTGCGGCTGCACCGACTCCTGCATCATGGACGAGCAGGCAGGGATCGAGGCTGCCCTATCCATTACCATGACCGCCCTCAGCGGGCCGAACCTGAACCACGACGTCGGTTACGTGGAGTATGGCTCCACCTCGTCCCTGGACTACCTGGTGACCTGCAACGACGTCATCGGCATGGCCCGCCGCCTGATGCGCGGGATCACGGTGAATGACGACACCCTGGCCCTGGACGTCATCGACAAGGTGGGGCCCGGCGGCCACTTCCTGGCGGAGGACCACACCTACAAGTACTTCCGCACGGAAACCTATTATCCATCCCTGATCGACCGGCAGCGCTACGATATCTGGAAGGCGAACGGGGCGAAGACCCTGGAGCAGCGCGCCAACGAGAAGACGCGCTCCATCATCGAGGACTACGAGCCCGAACCGCTGCCCAAGGACGTGCAGCAGAAGATCCATGACATCGTCGAGCGGTCCGAGCGCAGCGTCAAGTCGTGATGCTGATGAATCAGCGAGGCAGGGGACGGTCCTTTCATACGGGAGGCCAGAAGGCATGCAGGGTTTAGAGAAGCTGAGAGAGGCTGTCATCAAGGGACAGGCCTCACAGGCAAAGGTCTTGACAGAGGCCGCCCTGGATGAGGCCTGGGCCCCCTGTGACATACTGGATCAGGGACTGATCGCCGGCATGAAGCTTGTCAGTGATCGATTCCGGAACGGCGGCATTTATGTTCCCGACGTCTTGATCGCTTCCCGGGCGGTGCATGCCGGGATGCATGTACTGAGGCCTTTTTTGATTCAGTCCGGAGTTAAACTGCCGGACCGGGTGATCGTTGGCACCGTGGCGGGTGATCTGCATGACCTGGGCAAGAACCTGGTGGTCATGATGCTGCGGGGCAAGGGCCTGGATGTGATCGACCTGGGGATCGATGTAGAGCCTGAGGAATTCGTCCAGGCCGTGGTCGATCTCAAGCCCAGGCTGTTGGGCATGTCCGCCCTGCTGACTACTACCATGCCGGTAATGGCAGCCACGATGCAGGCATTGTGTTCAAAGGGCTTGCGGCAACAGTTAAAGGTGATGATCGGGGGTGGGCCGGTCACGAAAGAGTACGCCAGGGTGATCAAGGCAGACGGCTATGCCCCGGACTTTCGCCTGGCAGCAGAAGAGGCCATGCGCCTGTTGGGCTATCTCCCCGCCGTTGGATAAAGAAACTGTCCCTGGCAACCACAGGAGAGGAGAAGAGGCATGGCAGAGAAAACGGCGCTTGTTGTCTGCGAGGCTTTAACCGGGGAGATCGCCGGAAGAACGCCTGCACACGTCGAAACGCATGTCATTGAAATGGGCCAGCATGATTACCCAAAAAAATTACACCAGGAATTGCAGGAGGTCATCAACGGTCTTGAGCAGGACCATAGCTACGAATCTATCCTGCTGGGGTTCGGGTTATGCTCCGAAAGCATCCTTGGCTTGGAGGCAAGCCGGGCAAAACTGGTGGCGCCGAGAACGGATGACTGCACCGCCATCCTGTTGGGATCGACGAAGGCTTACCGGGAACAATTTCAGAAGGCGCCGGGGACGTATTATTACACCAGTAAGAATATCGATAAGGGCTGGGGGCCGCTGGCAATGTATCTGGGCCAGCATGAATGGACGAAAAAATATGATCAGGAGACTGCCCAATGGGTGGCGCGGGAAATGATCAAAAATTATACCAGGATTGCCCTTATCGATACCGGCAGAGCCGACCTGGGCGCATACGAGGAGCATGCGCGCCGGGCGGCGGAGGTCTTCGGACTGCAGTACGAGTTGTTGCCGGGCACGGCAGCGCTGCTGGAACAGTTGTTGCACGGACCCTGGGATGAACAGTTTGTAGTAGCCGGGGCGGGGCAGCGGATATCCAGAAGCATGTTTTATTGATGGAGTGGCGCATGGATGCGTGGTCGTTGGAGTTTAAACGGTCAAACGGTATCTTGATTTGCCTGTCGTCAATTTTTTTGCTTTCTATCGGCGAGGGGTTGACCGCCAAGGAGATGAAGGAGCGCCGATTGGCCAATAGAGATCGGCACCGCTGCTAAAAACAGTTTGGAGGGAAGATTAATGAAGAAGCGCAGCAACTACAACGTCAACGAGACTCTACAATTCAGCGTTTTCACAGAGTCGCAGTGCCAGGAGATCCACGACGCTACCCTGGAAGTGATGGCGAGTGTGGGAGCGGTGTTCCATGACGAGGATGCCCTTGCCCTGCTTAAAAAGGCCGGCGCCTTCGTCGACGGAAACCGGGTTCGTTTTCCCGCCAGCCTGGTAGAGTGGGCGATCAGGACCTCGCCCTCGAGGATCGTGCTCTGCGACCGTAACGGCGGTCGCAAGGTGTTTCTGGAAGACCACAAGACCTATTTCGGCCCCGGCCCGACCAATACATACACGCTTGATCCGTTGACGGGCGAGAAGAGGTTTCCCCGGATCAGCGATACCCTTCGGGCATCCAAGGTCATCGACGCCCTTCCCAATATCGATTTTCAGATGGATCTGGGCACACCCCGGGATGTGCCCACAGAGGTGTCTGATGTCTATCTCCTCGAGGCCATGCTCACCAACTCCACCAAGCCGATTGTCCATTGGGGCTACAGCGCCAAGAACTACCAGACCATGGTTGACATGTGCGTGGCCATTGCCGGGAGCCTGCAGGATCTCCAGAGCAATCCGTTTATCTGCTTATATTCGGAGCCGAGTTCGCCTTTCGTCCACTCGCCTGAAGCGATCCAGAAGGCGATGTTCATGGCTCGCAACAACCTTCCGTGCATCTATACTCCCGCCCCGAGTTGCGGCGGTACCGCCCCGGTAACCCTGGCCGGAAACATCGTCGTCTCCAATGCTGAATGCCTGGCCGGCCTGGTGGTATGCCAGTTGGTCAGAGAGGGGGCGCCCTTTATCATGGGCGGAGTTCCCTCGATTCTGGACATGAGAAGCATGATCCTGAGCTACGGAGCGCCGGAGTTCGATCTCCTGCACGCCGGCTTTACCGACATGGCGCACTACTATAAGATCCCCATGTTCTCCACCGCCGGTTGCACTGACTCCAAGGCGGTTGACGAGCAGGCGGCAATCGAAGCCACCAGCTCGATCATGGCGGCTGCGCTGAGCGGCGCCAACCTGATCCATGACTGCGGCTATATGGAGTATGGCGCTACCAGCTCTCTGGAATTGCTGGTGATGGACGACGAGATTATCGGTCATGTCCGGCGTGTCGTAGAGGGAATAAAGGTCGACGAGGAGACGCTGGCAATTGATGTGATCAAGGAAGTCGGTCCCGGCGCCCAGTTCTTGACCCATACCCATACCTTTGAGCATTTCAGGAAGGAGACCTGGATGCCGTCTCTGATCAACCGGCAGCGGTATGACCACTGGCTTGAGGACGGCAGCCCCACGCTGCGCCAGAGAGTGAACGCCAGGGTCAGGGAGATCATCGACGATCACGAACCGGAGAAACTGGCGCCGGACGTGCAGGCCAGAATCAGAAGTATAGTCGAACAGGCCGGCTGAAGCAAGCAAGTGTGTCGAATAGTTCTAGAGAGTACGGAATATTACAGAGTGCAAATTGTGGCCAGGGCGAATATAAGCATGGAAACGCCCGCCTTGCCTTTCCCATTAAGGCAACTGAATCAGATAGTTCTAGTATACAAGATACTATAGAACTATCGTTAAGGGTTAAGGGGCTGGTAAAGTGAACGAAGGTGTTCAGTTCAGGGTTTTGCCTCAGGATCAATGCACTGATGTCCATAGTGCTGTTCTAGAGGTATTGGAGAGCACCGGAATGGTCGTAAAATCAAAACCAGCATTAGATCTTCTCAAGAAGGGCGGGGCATTTGTTGATCAGGAGTTGGTAAAGATACCTAGCCACCTCATCGATAGAGCGATCAATTCTGCGCCTTCCCGTATCGTCTTGTCCGACAGGAATAGAAACAGACGGATGTTTCTTGAAGGAAATAATTCTTACTTCGGGGCGGGTCCGACAAATGTCTATATCAACGACCCATATACAGGAAAACGCCGCAAACCTACCCAGGAAGATACCGCCAACGCCATTAGGGTGCTTGACGCTCTATCCAATATTGATTTTGCCATGGATTACGGCACTATTGTTGACGTTCCGGCAGAGACATATGACGTTCATCTGCTAAGAATAATGTTGGAGAATACAACTAAACCGGTTGTTCATTGGGCACAAACCGTAGAGAATCAGGCTCTGATGGTCAAGATGTGCGTGGAAATCGCCGGAGGGCTGGAAGAACTACAGAAAAATCCGTTTGTTTGCTTTTTTACCACCGCCAGTTCACCGCTTATGCAAACAGGTAATGACATTGACCGGTTAATGTATCTGGCCGAGAATCAGATCCCGAACATCCACCTATCAGCGCCGATGTCTGGTGGCACGGCGCCGGTTACTCCGGCGGGAACACTGGTCATAGCTCTGGCGGAGTGTTTGGGTGGTTTACTGATCAGTCAGTTGGTCAGGGAAGGGTCTCCGTGTTTTATTGGTGTTGTGCCCGGACCGGTTGATATGCGGACCATGATCATGAGTTACGGTAATCCGGAATTTGACCTGATGCATGCTGCTGCCGCGGATATGGCCCATTATTACAAACTTCCGCTTTTGAGTACGGCGGGATGCACTGACTCAAAAACTATCGATCAGCAAGCTGCCATTGAGGCAACCGCTTCAATTTTTGCGGCGGCTCTGTCAGGGGCTAATTTGATTCACGATGTGGGATTCATCGAAGGAGGCACTACCAATGATTTGAGGCAAATGGTAATGGGTGATGAGATAATTGGATTTACTCGCAGGTTCATCAGAGGGGTAAAAGTTGATGACACCACACTTGCTGTGGAAATTATTAAATCAGTAGGACCACAAGGACATTTCTTAGGAGAAGACCATACTTTTACACACTTTCGAGAGTTATGGAATCCCAGCCTACTGGATAAAAAGCGGCATGACGACTGGGTCTGTGAGGGTAGTCTGACCATGGGGGATCGTATCCTGGCCAAGGTCAGATATCTCATAGAGAATCATCACCCCGATCCATTGTCGCCTGAATTGAAAGAGAAACTTGCCAAAATCGTGGCTGAAGCTGACAAGAAATAGTTTGGTATCCACGCCAAGATCTCAGCATCTAACACTGCAAAATGTCCAAAGTATATATAGGTGTAACACCAACCTCTGTGCAGTGCGTTGTTTCATTTACAAACGTAACCAGAAATAAATGAATTATAAAGAGAAATCCCTATAGTTATGGTTATAGTGCATTGACACAAATAAGTAGGACAAACTGTGACATCATGATTAAGGAGAGGGTGTCGTGCTTTCATCAGCAGTCATAGATATTTTAATTGGAGGGATTTTGAGAGGCGGCTTGTATGTTCTCATGGCGATGGGGCTTTCCCTCGTTTTTGGGGTGATGAAAATCCCGAATTTTGCACATGGCGAATTTTATATGATTGGTGCTTATTTATGCTATTTTAGTCTCGCCTGGGGTCTTCCCGCACTAGTTGCTTTAATGGTTGCTGCCTTAGGGGCGTTTGTAATCGGTGCGTTGATAGAAAGAATTACATTTTATCCACTACGGCAAAGAACCCAGAGGGATTGGATACTTAACAGCTTTCTTTTAACGGCAGGTATATCCTTTATCTTACAAAATCTAGCACAGGCTTGGTTGGGTGTTGACTTCAGAGGAGTAAAGCAGTTGTGGGGAGGAAGCCTGGGTATTGCGGGCATGCAAATTTCAATGGACAGGGTAGCCGGTTTTGTTATTGCCATGTTAATCGTTGCAGTTTTCTGGTTATTTCTGAAAAAAACAAAGACAGGCAATGCCATACGTGCTGTGTCAGAACATGAAACTGGCGCCAAGCTCGTAGGTATCAACCTTAACGCAATCTACACCTTGACCTTTGCGTTGGGCTGCATGCTGGCAGCAATTGCTGGGGCCGCACTTTTATCAATGATTCCTGCTTATCCCACCATGGGAATGGAGCCGTTGTACGAGTCATGGTTTATAGTCATTCTGGTAGGGCTCGGTAATATTGAGGCGACTATTGTAGGTGGACTTATAGTTGGACTAATTGAAATGGCATCCTCTTACACTTTCGGTTCAAATTATCAGAATATAATTTGTCTTTCAATCATTATACTGATATTGTTATTTAAACCTGCTGGCTTATTCGGGGCAAGGCAAAAAGTATAAGATAAGGGGATCATTATGAAAAATACAATAAATTCAATATCAGGGTTCATAAATCTAATTTCCGAGAAACTTAAAATTATTGGGCTATCCCCGCTGAGTTTAATCTTATTTATATTCTTGGGATTTGCGCCACTCGTAATAACGGCGAATACTATGCACATGTTAGTTGTTTGTTTATTATTTGGTACGTTGGCAATGGGTTTTGACTTATCTGCGGGATTTATCGGCGTTGCCAATTGGGGCTATGGGGCGCTGATGGGATCAGGGGCCTATGTTTCTGCTTTGCTCTTGATGAGAATGGGAGTTACCCCATGGATAGGTATTTTTGCAGGAGCTTTGGTTGCAGGGCTGCTAGGTATGTTCATTGGGTTACTTACCCTGCACATGGAAGGAATATTTGCAGCGATTTTAGCTTGGTTTGTAGGTTTGGTGCTCATGGCAATTTGTACAGTCCTTGTTCCATTAACCCGAGGGGCGCTAGGTTTGAATGTAAATTTGTTCTTTGCCACCGCATGGGCTAAACCATATTTTTACGTGATCCTTGTTATTTGTATCTCGACATTTATTGCATTGAGATTGATCATAAAGTCTAACCTTGGATTGGCTTTTAATGCTATAGGGCAAGATCCAGAGGCTGCCCGGACTTCGGGTGTAAATCCGATTAAATATAAGGTTATTAATTTTACCATATCCTGCTTTGTTGCGGGTTTATGCGGTGGGTTTTATGCACACTTCGAGGGTATATTGACTCCTGATCTCATGAGCACCAAACACACATTGGAAATACTGGTAATTGCTTTTATTGGTGGGAGAGGGAGCATTTGGGGGCCATTGCTTTCTGCATTTATTATTACCCCTGTTTTTACATATCTTGACTTTTTGATGGAGTATCAATTTGTGATTTACGGATTGCTGCTTATCATTGGTAATGATTTTTTATCCCAGTGGAATATCCGGTTTATTGACTAAGTCTAAACAACTTTGTAAAACGGATAATAAGGAGCCGTTTCCTCAAACAAATAGATCTCTCAACCAAACATTATGACTCCAATTCAGATACTCCTTGAATTCTGCCTAATAAGCAGGGAATAGCCGGATTGCTGTACCTGGGTGTTTGGGAGTCCATTTCGAAGCTAGCTAGGAGGTACAACATAATTTCACGAGTAATTATTGGGAGGTGGATTGATATAGCTTACATGCAGGAAAGGGTTTCATGAGCTAATGAAAAACAAATTTTATTGAGGAGGACGAAAAGTATGAAAAGGTTTTCAAAACTGCTGGCCGTGGTATTAGTGGCACTGGTCTTAGCGGCATCGGTAAGCTATCGTTAATGCTAACGGGTTGTAAGTCGTAACTCTGCATACTACATCTGCAGCAAAGGTACTGACCGTAGGCGTGGATGCTTCCATTAACAGGCACTGATGCCCGAACAGGGGCAGGAATTTAAAGATGCGGTTGACATGGCCTTTTCCGAAGTGGGCTATAAAATTGGAGATTATACGGTAAAGCTGGTGTGGATTGATGACCAAGCGGATCCGCAAGTAGCCACGACAGCCTATGACCAGGCGGTACAAAGGGACAAAATTGATTGCGGTATCTTGGACTGGAATAGTTCTGTGTCTGTAGCGCTGATGGATGTAGCAGCTAAATACCAGATACCGTATTTCTTTGCCTTCGGAGCTACTGATGTTGTTAATCAGAAATATGCATCTGACCCCAAGTATAGTTATTGGATAGGGAAAGGCTGGCCATCACCAGAAAAATTAGAGATTGCTTATGCTGAGGCGATTAATGAAGCCGTACAAAATGGCACTTGGAAACCACAAAACAAGAAAGTTGCTATTTGGGCGGAGGACAGCGACTGGGGTAGAAGTTTCGCGGGTGCTATAGCTCAGTCATTTCAGTGTTCCGGATGGGATATAGTAAATCAACAGTATGTTAAAGTTGGAGAAACAGACTTGTATCCGGTTCTGACAAGGATCAAGAATTAAGATGCATCGCTAGTTCTCGAAACATGTACATCCCCTGCTACACAAGCGGCCGCGATCAAACAGTCTAAGGAAATCAACTTAAATGCACTTATGGTTGCCGATGGTTTGGGTTGGATTGGTGATTGGTATAAAATGACCGGTAGCGCATCCGATGGTGTTCTGGATTGTGAACCACTCTTTGTCGGCGATAAAGCAAACAAGTTCGTTTCAGATTTTAAGCGAAGTATAATATAACACCATCCCCAGTCAGCCGCTGGTCTGGTGTATGATTGGACCCGGTTCTTTATTCAGGTTGCTAATAAACTTTGCAACAATATGGCACCCTGAATAGCCAAAATCTTTACCAATATGCCACACAAAATGTAATGACCGGAAAGATGACTTTTAATGACGGTATCTTATGAAACAGTATAAATTCGATGCCACTTCCGCCCCTGATCCGATAGTAGGGAATGGGGAATATACTTTCTCTGTTGTTCAGTATTTTAATGGAAAACCGGTTGTTATTTGGCCAGATTATCAAAAACAAGCTGATTTAAAGAGTTAATACTATGGTGCCCCCTGCTTTAGCTTGAGACAGCCAAAATAGCTGCATCCCTTGTTGTACAAGGGATGCAGCTATAAAAATCGTGTGTGCCACTGCATTTACCATTTCGAGGCAAAATGTAGTAGGCTTCACTCCAGACTTGATTAGATTCCCCTGAAAAAGTCCCTAAGGTTAGTTGCCAGGATTTACTCTATTTTAGGTAGGAGCCAACCAACAAAATGGCGCTCTAAAGGAGAGAAGGTATCAAAAGTGTTAATTACAGAGGGTATTGAAAAACGTTTTGGGGGATTGGTGGCAGTAAATAACGTTTCTATAAATCTAAAAGAGGGAGAAATATTTGGTATTATTGGCCCTAATGGTGCGGGAAAGACTACATTCCTAAACTGTATATCCGGTTTTTACAAACCTGAAAAAGGGAAGGTTATTTTTAAAGGGCAAAACATTGTAGGATTAGCGCCTCACCAGCTTTGCCATAGAGGAATCGCCAGGACGTTTCAAACAGTAAGATCTTTTCACAAAATGAGTGCATTGGATAATGTAAGAGTAGGTGTAGTTTTTGGTGGAAAAAAACACAAAAACCCGGAAAAACGGGCAGAAGAATTATTGGATTTTGTTGGTTTTCCCGTTGCTAAAGATATCCTGGCGGAAAACTTGAACACAATGCAATTAAAACGACTAGAACTTGCGCGGGCACTAGCAACCAATTGCCAACTGCTTCTTCTGGATGAAGTGGCTGCTGGATTAACTTTATCGGAAATACCCGATTTTATTAGCTTAATCAAGCGAATTAGGGATAGTGGTGTAACTATAATCACTATTGAACATGTTATGAAATTCATCATGGGAGTTTGTGATCGAATTGCAGTTTTACAGTTCGGGAAGCTAATAGCCGAAGGAACTGTTGATGAGATAAAAAATGATCCCAAGGTTACTGAAGCCTACCTGGGAGAAGAAGAGATTCAGCTTTTATGATTACGAGTTGATTGGGAGAGGAAAATATGTTGAAAATAAGCAGTATCAATGCAGGCTACGGTAAATTGGGAGTATTGTGGGACATTTCTTTCAATGTAGGTGAGGGCGAGTTTGTTGCGTTGGTGGGTTCTAACGGAGCGGGTAAAACAACAACATTGCGGACAATTGCTGGCTTGATCAAACCTACCAAAGGTGAAATATGGTTCATGGATCAAAGGATTGATGGAAAACCAGTCCAGGACCATAACCAAGTCGGGGATATCCTTTGTTACAGATGACGGTTGCCTTTTTTCTGGAATGACAGTATATGAAAACATTTTGTTGGGGGCCTATACCATTCAATGATAAACAAAAGATAAAAAGGTTACTCCACTATGTTTTAGAGTTGTTTCCAGCGTTGGCTGAGCGAAAAAACCAAAAGGTAGCAACATTAAGCGGTGGAGAACGGAGAATGGTGGCAATTGCCCGGGGATTAATGTCTGAATCTAAATTGATGCTAGTGGATGAACCTTCTTTAGGACTTGCTCCCAAACTGGTTTTAGCAGTTTTTGAGACTCTAAGGGAGTTAACTAAACGGGGATTAGCCGTTCTGCTTGTAGAACAGAATGTTAATACCACATTAAAAATGGTGGATAGAGGCTATGTTATAGAACATGGAAAGATTGTTTTAGAAGGTAGCAGTAAGGAGCTACGAGAAAATAAGGAAATAAAGAAATCATACCTTGGGATTGTGGGATAAATTGATATTTATCCCTACACAACTTTTTAACCTTTTGCTAGACGAGCCCTCGCTGGGGTTGTCACCAAAGAATGTCTTGCTGGTGATGGACGCCATCGCCCGTTCGGAGAAACTGGCGCCGACGTGCAGGCGAGAATCAGAGCATAATTGAACGGGCTGTCTGGGCAAACTTCAGGCATGACAGATAGAACTGATCTTCAGCCATAGAGCCCCTGGCTCCGTCCCGGCAAGTGTGTCGAATAATTCTAGAGAGTACGAAATATTACAGAGTGGAAATTGCAGCGCAGGGAGAATAAAAAAAGCATGGAAACCTGTTCAGCACAAACTATGTTGACGGCGCGAGGAGGCGAAAGGCTGAAGGCAATATTTCAAGAGGGGCAACCCGGGAAGCAGGGAGTAAGTCTACAAACCTATACGCATCAAGTTGGCAGGATGAACAGAAAGGAGGGCTCTAATTGCCTAAAAGTCAGTATGTCAGGTCTAGCTACGAAACCAATGCCACACCTCAGTTCAGGGTGCTGAGCCAGGACCAGTGCGAGTCGATCTACCTGGGCGCCCTGGAGGTGCTTCAACACACCGGGGCAGAGGTCAACAGCCCGGAGGCGCTGGAGATCTATCGCCGGGGAGGCTGCTGGGTAGACGGGACGAGAGTCCGTTTCCCGTCACATCTGGTGGAATGGGCAGTGCGCACCACCCCGTCCCGGATCACGATCTACGACCGGAACGGCAACCGCAGCATGTACCTGGAGGGGCAAAACATCTATTACGGCCCGGGGCCGACCAACACCTTCACCCTGGACCCCTTTACGGGAGAACGCCGGCGGCCCCGGAAGCAGGACGCCGCCAGGGCAGCCATCGTGGCCGACGCCCTGCCCAATATCGATTACTGCATGGACAACGGCACGCCCATGGACGTGACCCCCAACCTCGCCGACGTCCACGCCTTCCAGGCCATGGTGACCAATACCACCAAGCCGATCGTTCACTGGGGCTTTGGGATCGACCAGTACCAGGACATCGTGGACATGGCCTCGGCGGTGGCCGGGGGATTGAGCGAGCTTCAGAGGCGCCCCTTCCTGATTCTTTATTCAGAATCAAGCCCCCCGCTGCGCCATTCCTCCGAAGCCATCGACAAGGCGATCTTCGCCGCCAAAAACAACCTGCCCTGCATCTACACGCCCTGCGTCTTTGCCGGCGGAGTGGCGCCCGCCACCATGGCCGGCTCGCTGGTGATCGCCGTGGCCGACGCCCTGGTGGGGATTGTGGCCGGTCAACTGGTGCGGGAAGGAAGTTCCTTTATCATGGGCGGGTTGATCTCGACCATGGACATGTCCAGTTCCATTCTGGCTTACGGGGCGCCGAACTGAGCCTGCTGTCCGCCGGCCTGACCAACGTCGCCCGCTACATGGGCATACCGATGTTCAGCACGGCCGGCTGCGGCGATTCCAAGGTGATCGACACCCAACTGGCCATCGAAGCGGCCTTCTCGATCCTGGTGGCCGGCCTGAGCGGCGCCAACCTGATCCATGACTGCAACTACATGGATAGCGGGTCAACCGGCTCCCTGGAGCTGATGGTCATGGACGACGAGATCATCGGCATCGGTGAAGCGGATCCTGCGGGGGATCGAGGTCAACGACGACAACCTGGCGGTGGACGTGATCGACCACGTCGGGCCTGGCGGCCATTTCCTGGGCGAGGAGCACACCCTCGCACGCTTCCGCCAGGAGTTCTGGTGGCCGACGGTGATCAGCCGCATGCGCTACGACGAGTGGAAGATGCATGGCAGCAAGACCCTGGGCCAGCGGGTCAAAGAAAAGACGCAGCGGATCATCAATGAACACCAGGCGGAACCGTTGCCCCAGCCGATCCTGGACCAGATCCAGGCGGTGGTCGACCGGGCCGAGGCCCGCGAGGCCAGCCTGCGGCCAGGAAATAGACTACTCAATGCTAATTTGAGCTAATTCTAATACTCAGCTCTAGTGTCTAAAAACAGTATGCTGACAGGTTTTTTTGCATAAATCCATTAATCTATAAGGAGGATATCGGAGAGATGTTTAACTTTGCTGATCTTTCCCAGGCTGTGATCGCCGGCCAGGAGGCCAGGGTGAAGGAATTGACCCAGGCGGCCATCGACAGTGGCGTCGAGCCGCTGGCCATCATCAACGAGGGCCTGATCGCCGGCATGAACGTTGTGGGCGCCAGCTTCAAGTCAGGCCAGATGTTTGTGCCCGAGGTCCTGATGTCGGCCCGGACGATGGGCGCCGGCATGGAACTGGTCAAGCCGCTGCTGCTTGGACAGGAAGTGCCCTCGGCGGGCAAGGTGGTCATCGGCACCGTGAAGGGCGACCTGCACGACATCGGCAAGAACCTGGTGGCGATGATGCTGGAGAGCGGCGGCTTCAACGTGGTCAACCTGGGCATCGACCTCGCCCCCGAGAAGTTTGTCCAGGCCGTCAAGGACTACCAGCCGCAGGTCGTCGGCCTGTCCGCCCTGCTGACGACCACCATGCTGGTCATGAAAGACGTCATCGAACTGCTCAAGGAAGAGGGATTGCGGGACAAGGTCAAGGTGGTTATCGGTGGAGCGCCGATCTCCTACGACTTCGCCAGCGAGATCGGCGCCGACGGCTTTGCCCCCGATGCCGCCTCCGCCGTCGATCTCTGCCGGAAACTGTTGTCGTAAGCCATACTTAGCCATACATTGAAGGGGTGGTAAAAAGATGCCAGCAAAAAGCAACTACGTTGCTAATACTAGTCCGATCTTCAACGTGCTGTCCCCCGATCAGTGCGAGGAGATCCTGCTCGCCGCCGAAGAGGTGTTGGAGAGAACCGGGGTCATGGTTTACGACGAAGAGGCCCGGGAGCTCATGCAGAAGGCCGGCTGTTGGGTCGACGGAGCGCGGGTGCGGATCGCCTCCTCCATCGTGGAGAGGGCGCTGCGCTCGGCGCCGCAGCGGGTCACCCTCTGCAACAGCAGGACCGGGTCCCGGGACGTGCTCCTGGAGGGCTACAACGCCTACTTTGGAACCGGTTCGGACACCCCGTTCTTCATCGATCCCTATACCCAGGAGCGCAAGCGTGGCACCAAGCAATTGGTGGGATGGGCCTGCAAGTGCATCGACGCCCTGCCCAACCTGGACTTCGTGATGTCCCTGGGCATTGTCCAGGACGTGCCCCTGTTGATCTCCGACCGCCACCAGTTTGAGGCCCAGGTGCTGAACACCGGCAAGCCGATCGTCATCACCGCCCACGATATCCACGGCTACGCCGACATCATCGAGATGTGCGAGATCATCGCCGGCGGCGAGGAAGAACTGCGGCGCAACCCCTTCATGACCCTCTACGCCGAGCCGATCTCCCCCCTGCAGCACGCCTGGGAGGCGGCCACCAAGCTGGTGCTGGCGGCCAAGAAGGGCCTGCCGGTGGTCTACACCCCTTGCGTGATGGCCGGGGGAACTGTTCCCGCCACCATGGCCGGCGTGATCACCAACGGCCTGGCAGAATCCTTGAGCGGACTGGTGATCAACCAGACGGCGCGCGAGGGGGCGCCCTTCATCATGGGCGGCGTCTTCACCATCATGGACATGACCAGCACCATCTTCAGCTACGGTTCGCCGGAGTTCAATTTATTAATGGCCGCCCTGGCGGACATGGCCCACTTCCTGAAGCTGCCGATGTTCGGCACGTGCGGCTGCACCGACTCCTGCATCATGGACGAGCAGGCAGGGATCGAGGCCGCCCTCTCCATCGTCATGACCTCTCTCAGCGGGCCGAACCTGAACCATGACGTGGGTTACGTGGAGTATGGCTCTACCTCGTCCCTGGACTACCTGGTGACTTGCAACGACGTCATCGGCATGGCCCGCCGGCTGATGCGCGGGATCACGGTGAATGACGACACCCTGGCCCTGGACGTCATCGACAAGGTGGGGCCCGGCGGCCACTTCCTGGCGGAGGACCATACCTACAAGTACTTCCGCACGGAAACCTACTATCCTTCGCTGATCGACCGGCAGCGCTACGATATCTGGAAGGAGAACGGAGCGAAGACCCTGCAACAGCGGGCCAATGAAAAGACGCGCTCCATCATCGAGGACTACGAGCCCGAACCGCTGCCCAAGGACGTGCAGCAGAAGATCCACGACATCGTCGAGCGGGCCGAGCGCAGTGTCCAGCCGTGATGATGAAAAAACGGGGGATTTTAAGATGTTGATTGTCGGTGAATTGATCAACACCAGCCGGAAGCTGATCAAAGAAGCAGTAGATGCCGAGGACGCCGCCTACATACAGCAAATAGCCCGCGGCCAGGTTGAGGCCGGGGCGGATTACGTGGACATAAATTGCGGCACCAAGGTTTATAACGAGCCGGAGACCATGCAGTGGCTGGTGGAGACGGTTCAGGCAGTGGTGTCGGCGCCGTTGTGCATTGACACACCCAATCCCAGGGCGATGGAGTTCGGATTGTCCCTGGCGCAGAACGGCCAGCCCATGATCAACTCCATCACTGCAGAGAAGGAGCGCTTTCAGACCATTCTGCCCCTGGTGTTGAAGCATAAGGCCAAAGTTGTGGCGTTATGCATGGATGACAGCGGGATGCCGGAGACTGCGAATGACCGCAAGGGCATCGTGCGCCGGTTGGTGGCCGACCTGACAGCAAACGGCATTCCGGAGGATGACATCTACCTGGATCCTCTGGTAAAGCCCGTCAGCACCAGTGACGGAGCTGGGCTGGAGGTCCTGGAGACGGTCTCTTTCATCCGCGACGAATTTCCGGAGGTCCATACCATTTGCGGCTTGAGCAACATCTCCTTCGGCCTCCCCAACCGGCAGGTGCTCAACAGGCTGTTCATGGTGCAGACCATGACTGCCGGCATGGATGCCTATATCCTGGACCCTCTGGATAAAACAATCATGGGGTTTGTCTATGCGTCCCAGGCTTTACTGGGCAAGGACCCGTTTTGCGGGCAGTACCTGGCTGCTCACCGCAAGGGTTTGTATGCGTGAGCGGAACCCCCTCTATTTACCTGCCAAGTGACGGAGTCAGGAAGCGCAAGCATCCTTAACCCCGTCACTTGCGCAGGATTCATGAGGAAGTGACAATGTGTCTTTGGCGCTGGGTATCGACACCGGTGGCACTTATACCGATGGCGTCTTGCTGGAACTGGAGACCGGGGAGATCAAGGCCAAGGCCAAGGCTTTTACCACGAGAAGAGACCTGACCGAAGGAATCCGCAAATGCATCCAGGGACTCCGGCACTATGACCTGAAACAGGTGAGCCTGGTCGCCCTGTCGACGACGCTGGCCACCAACGCCATCGTGGAAGGGCGGGGATGCAGCATCGGGCTGATCCTCATCGGGCACGAAGCCTCCGGCAACCTTCCGGCACAGGAGATAGTAGTGGTAAGGGGCGGGCACGACATCAAGGGCCGGCCGCTCGCCCCGCTGGATCATGATGAACTGCAGCAAGCCGCCAGGAGACTGCAAGGCCAGGTCGATGCCCTGGCCATATCCGGTTTTCTAAGCGTGCGCAATCCCGAGCACGAACTGGAGGCCAGGGCAATAGTGCAACAAGTATGGCCGGTCCCTGTGGTCTGTGCCCATCAACTGACGACCTCCCTGGGGTTTCTACGAGCGCACGGTAACTGCCTGCCTGAACGCCCGGCTGTTGCCGATCATCGCCGAGTTGCTGGAAGCGGTGAAGAATGTGATCGGGTCAGAGTGTATTCAGGCGCCGTTGATGGTGGTGAAGGGTGACGGGTCGTTGATGAGCGAGGCTGTAGCGCGTCAGAGACCGATCGAGACCATCCTGTCAGGCCCTGCCGCCAGTATTGTCGGCGCCACCTTTTTGACGGGAAGGGACAGGGCCCTGATTCTAGATATGGGTGGGACAACCACCGATATCGCCATCGTGGAACATGGCCGGCCACGCCTGAACGATGAGGGCGCCACCGTAGGGGGTTGGCGAACCAGGGTCGAAGCGGCGGATATCAGCACTTTTGGCCTGGGAGGGGATAGCTACATCCAAGTATCCGGCGATTGCCGGCTGAAGGTGGGGCCGCGCCGCGTCTGGCCGCTCTCGATGATGGCAATGCAATTTCCCCATCTGACCGAAGAATTGCGCAGGGCAGATCCCTTCAGGGAGATCGCCAATGGCCAGCCCGTTGATTGCTGGATGCTCGTTAAAGAAGCTGGCGACGAGGCGGAATGGCACGAAAATGAGCGGCAAGTGATCAGAGCCCTCAAAGATGGGGCGCACAACGTGTTTACCCTGGCCGAGCGGGTTGGTCGCGACCCCAACCTGTTGCCGCTCAAAAGGCTGGAACAGGAGCAGGTGATCGGGCGGATCTCCCTGACCCCCACTGATGTGCTGCATGCCCTGGGACGACTTGCTTCCTGGAATACTGCGGCAGCGGTCGAGGGCGCCAAAATTCAGTCCAGGCGCATGCAGGCGCCGTTCGAAGAGTTTCTGGACCTGGTGCTAAAGCAGATACAGGCAGACCTCAGCCTGGCTATTCTGCAAAGCCTGATCAACCGGGAGGGCGCCAGCTTGAATCTGGCAGATGACGCCGGCAGCCAGATCTTCTTGAAGCGCTTCCTGGCGGGTCACCCTCAAGAGGGGTTTGGCGTCGAACTGAAACTCGATTACGGGATTGTCGCCATCGGCGCCCCGGTTGCTGCCTACCTTCCGCCTATCAGCGAGCGCTTCCGGGCACAGTTGGAAATTCCCGAACACGCCGAAGTGGCCAATGCCGTAGGGGCGGCTGCCGGCCAGGTAATCGAAAACGTCCGCGTGCTGATCAAGCCCGGGGAGCAGGGAGGCTTCCTGGTCCATACTCCCTGGGAGAGAAAGTCGTTTCTCTATCTGGAAGAGGCGGAGCATTATGCTCTGGAGAAGCCAGAAAGGAGGCGGTGTCAAGCGCCCTGCAGGCAGGGGCAGCCGACCCGGAGGTCGTGGTCAAGCAGGATAAGGTAGTCAGCCGGGCTTTCGGAACCAGTGACGAGATGTATGTGGAAACACGCATCCAGGTTACTGCTGTCGGCCGGCCGCGCTGGGGGAACTGAGAATTGACCGGTTATTGGCCGGTGGGCAGACCACGGCCAAGGGGCGAGAGCAGTGTTTGCTGTATGCCAATCTGCACCATTAAAAGAGGGGGTTAAGAAAGGTATGATCAGAATGAAGAGCAAGGCTCCAGTTTGTGTAGTCCTGGTAATCCTGTTGTGCGGCGCCCTGGTTTTAGCGGGGTGCAGTAAGAGCAATACCGGCAGTTCGACCGGTGGGAAGACGATCAATATCGGTTGGGTGGCCCCACTTACGGGTACTGCCGCTGATGACGGCAATCAGATGCTGAACGGCGCCAAGATGGCAGCAAACGAGATCAATGCCGCCGGCGGGATCAACGGAGCGCAGATCGTGCTCACGCCCCAGGATGACAAGTCCGACCCCAAGGAAGCGGCCAATATCGCTACCAAGTTCACCGCAGATCCCAGCATTGTGGCAGTGCTGGGCAACTATAACAGTTCCTGCGTTCTGGCGGGAGCTCCTATTTACGATCAGGCCATGTTGCCCGTCATTCACGTGGGGACATCTCCTGAATTTAGCACAATGGACCTTCCCTATGTATTCCGGATTTCAATGACAGACGCCTTCCAGGGCGGCTTTGTCACCGATTGGCTGTACAGCGAGGGTCATAAAAACGTGGCCATCATGTATGAGAACGACGACTACGGGAACGGTTTGAAGAACGTCGTGCAGAGTGAGATAGCCAAGGATGGAGGCAAGGTATCCGGAACCTATAGCTACGACCTTGGATCCACCAAGGACTTTACGCCTCTGCTGACCGGCATCAAGGGCTCCGGGGCGGACGCCATATTCATCGGCGGCCTGTACACGGAGGGCGCCCTGATCTGCAAGCAGGCGCAACAACTCGGTATGACCCTGCCCGTCTACGGAACTGACGGCCTGTATGAAACTGACCTGATCACACTGGGCGGCAGCGCCGTGGAGGGAATCAAGGTATCCGGCCTGTTCCTGCCGAATAGCACGGATCCAAAGGTGGCGACATTTGTTTCGTCCTACAAAGCTGCGTATAATTCCACGCCGGGCACCTATGCCGCCCTGGATTACGATGCCATGAAGCTGCTGGCGTCGGCGATCACAGCGGTAGGCACGGATCATCAGAAGCTCCAGGCGTACCTGGCAGCATATGCCCTCCCCCTACGCGGCGTAACGGGCAACCTGAGTTTCAACGCGCAACATGATTGCCAGCGGCCGGGAGTGAATAAACTGACCGTCAAGAACGGCCAGTGGGTGATTTATCAGCAATAGAGACCGAAAAAGGCTAAGGTGTTGGAAGTTGGCCGGGGAACAGACACTGTAACTATTTTGCTTCAGTGGGTGCCTTTCCCCGCTGAAGTATAGAAATAGTTGAACCAGTTACGTAGCCGCTCTTTTCCCCGCGCCATATCCACATTCTGAAAAGCCCGGAGTAGAGAAATGGCCGTGAGGCCGGGGAGGAGTTAACCCATGTTTTTGCAGCAACTGATCAACGGTCTCATGCTGGGCAGCGTGTACGCCCTGATCGCTCTGGGATACAGCATGGTTTACGGTGTCATGAAGTTTATCAACTTTGCCCATGGAGATGTCTATATGTGGGGGGCCTTCTTCGGGTTGTTGCTGGCCCGGTATACGGGACCCCATTTCCTGGTCGTTCTTCCCCTGGTGATGTTGCTGACCGGACTGCTGGGTATGGCCGTGGAGAAGGTGGCCTACCGGCCGCTGCGGCGAGCCCCCCGCCTGGTGGTCACAACCAGCGCCATTGGAATGTCGATCATCCTTTCCAACCTGGCGCTCCTCCTGATCGGTTCGGAGACATTTCCTCTCCCGCAACTGCTGCCAGAGCGGATTTATCATATCGGAAACGCCCTGATCAACACTACCCAGATCCTGGTCCTGGTAACAGCGCTGGTGTTGATGGCCGGTCTCTACTGGTTTGTCAACCGCAGCCGCTACGGCAAGGCGATCCGGGCTGCCTCAGAAGACCGCGAAACGGCGGGCCTGATGGGGATCAGCATGGATCAGGTGGTCTCGGTCACCTTCTTTGTGGGGTCGGCGATGGCGGGGGCGGCCGGACTGCTGGTGGGGATGTACTACGACGCAGTCTATTCAACCATGGGTTTTACAGCCGGGCTCAAAGCCTTTACGGCGGCGATCATCGGTGGCATCGGCAGTATTCCGGGCGCCATGATCGGCGGTGTGATGCTGGGAGTGGTGGAAAACTTCGGGGCGTCAGTGATGTCCAACTATCGGGACGGCATTGCCTTTGCGGTGATGATCCTGGTGCTCCTGTTCAAGCCGGGCGGTTTATTCAACGCTTACATCTATCAAAAGCGAGTGTAGGAGGGAGCAGCTTGAGAGTCGCTAAATTACTGCAGTATCTTATCCTGGGAGCGATCCTGCTGGCGGTGCCGCTGGTCGTCCACGACGCTTACGTGATGCAGATCCTGATCATGCTCGCCATCTACGGCATTCTGGTGCTGGGCCTGGAGATCATTTTAGGCCAGACAGGCCTGTTCTCCCTCGGCCATGCCGCTTTCTACGGAATGGGGGCCTACACCTCCGCCCTTCTGGCGCTCCGGCTGGGATGGCCGATATGGCTGGCGACGATCGGGGCGATGGTGACCAGCGCCCTCTTTGGAGCAGCCATAGGCTTCCCGGTCCTGAGGCTCCGGGGTGATTACCTGGCCATTGCCACCCTGGGCTTCGGGGAGATCTTCGGGCTGATCATGAACAATTGGAATTCGCTGACGCGCGGGCCGATGGGCCTGCCGGGCATCCCTCGCCCGCACCTTTTCGGCGTTATGTTTGACCGCACCATGTACTACTATATGATCGTATTTATCTTTTTCATCGCCCTGTTTGTAGCCTTCCACCTCTGCCGCTCATTTTTGGGACGGGCCTTCCGGGCGATCCGCGATGATGAGGATGCGGCAGAATTCATGGGGATCAACATTACCAAGTACAAGATCCTGTCCTTTGTGATCGGCGGCATCTTTGCCGGATTGGCCGGGAGTCTCTTTGCCCACTACATCACTTTCATCAGCCCGGATACGTTTACGTACGTGGATTCGGAGACCTTGCTGGCCATGGTTTTCCTCGGCGGGGCGGGAACGGTGATCGGGCCGGTGATCGGCGCCGTGGTGCTGATACTTTTCCCGGAGATCTTTCAGTTTCTGGTGCAGTGGGACATGCTGGTAATAGGCGTGATCATGGTGTTGGTGATGGTTTACCGTCCGCAGGGTATCTGGACCGAAGACATCCGGTGGCCGTGGATCAGAAAAGTAGACCCTGCCCTGGCTGCACAGGGAAAGTAGAGGAGGCCTCTGACATGTTCATCCTCAAGATTGAAGCGGCTTGCAAACATTTTGGCGGGGTCCGGGCGGTGGACGCGGTTACCGCAGATATAGAAGAAGGAAAGATCACCAGCATTATCGGGCCGAACGGGGCTGGCAAGACCACTCTCTTCAACCTGATCACCGGTACGTATGAGTTGACCAGCGGCGCCATCACATTTCACGACAGGTCGCTGAATGGGATGCATCCGCACGTCATCCACGGCCTTGGCATTGCCAGGACATTTCAGAACATCCGCCTGTTCCCCACCATGTCGGTGCTGGAGAACGTCATGATCGGATTTCATTCCAAGCTCAAGCCCGGTATCGTTGATATTTTTATTCCCAACCGCTTCAGGCATGTTGAGCAGAGTATGAAGCAGCGGGCGGAAGCGGCGCTCGATCTGCTGGGCATACTTCCCGAGGCCGGACTGAAGGCAGTTTCCCTACCTTACGGAGAACAGCGCCGGATCGAAATTGCCCGGGCGCTGGTCAGCGACCCGGAGATCGTGCTGCTGGACGAGCCCTCGGCCGGCATGAACATCGGCGAGGGCAAGAAGCTGATGCAGTTCATCACCCGGATCAGGGACGAGATGCATAAAACAGTGATCGTTATCGAACACAACATGCGGGTAGTACGGTGGATCTCCGACCGGATCATCGTGCTCGATCACGGGCGCAAGATCGCCGACGGAGATCCGGAGCAGGTTTTGCACGATTCCAGGGTGATCGAGGCTTACCTGGGGAAGAGTGGTATGGCGACGTACGCCCAAGTCAAATAAGGTGGTGTGACAATGCTGGCGGTTAAGGATCTGGAAGTTAGCTACGGGGCGATCAGGGCTGTGCATGGAATCTCCCTGCACGTGAACCAGGGGGAGATGGTGGCTTTGATCGGCAACAACGGGGCCGGAAAAACCTCCACCTTGAAAGCGATCACCGGGATCAACACTTCAGTAAAGGGATGCATCGAGTTCAATGGCGAGAATATTACCGGGAAGCCGCCGGATAAGATCGCTGCCAGAAAGGTGGCCATGGTGCCGGAGGGAAGGCGCATCTTCTCAGGGATGACAGTGCAGGAAAACCTGGACATGGGCGCTTTTTTGAGGCGGGACACGAATGGTGTCAAGCAAGACCTGGAGATGGTTTTTAACCTCTTCCCGGTGCTCGGCGAGCGGAGCAAGCAGCAGGGCGGCACCCTTTCCGGCGGGGAGCAGCAGATGCTGGCGATCGGCAGGGCGCTGATGGCCAGGCCCAAGATCCTCCTGCTCGACGAACCGTCGCTGGGTCTGTCGCCGATCTTGGTCGACGCTATCTTTGAAAGCATTCAGGGGATCAACCGCCAGGGGATTCCAATCCTGATCGTGGAACAGAACGTGTTCCTGGCGCTCTCTGCAGCCACCAGGGGTTACGTGATGGAGTCCGGCAAGATTGCCCTGGAAGGGACGTCCCAGGAATTGCTGTCCAACGAGATGGTGCAACGGGTGTATCTCGGCATGGAGGAAGATTGAATTGCAATGCGGCAGCCCGTGAACCCGCTCGTTTTTTGATAGTGAAAGTGCACACCATATGTCGTGTTTTGTGTACTGTACATCCATAAATGTACACAGCCCAAAACTCGAAGTATGATATAGACTTGTCCTGTAATCACACCTCCCTTCTTAATCTAGAGTAGCCTGTCCACCGGGGCCTGTCACAGTACCCGGTGGACAGTGTTGCCCGATCAGGGGAGATAACACTGCAGGACAGGCTGAGATCCCTGGCACTCGATCCCGTCTGGCTCTCAACTGATATAGCTGACACTATTCATGTTGATCATGATCGCCATGTGCTTCAGTATCTACAAGGTGCTGCGGCAGATGATTCTCTCGAAAGAAGGGACTGTTTGTGCACAGCTTCAGCAGTGAGCAAAAGACTTATCAGGTTGCCAACGTCAGGATTGGGGGACAGCCCGGGGAAAGGGCCACGGTGCTCTGTGGCAGCATCTTCTTCAGGGGCCACAAGATTGTCCGGGACAATCTCAAGGGCAGCTTCGACAAGGAAGCCGCCAGGGCTTTACTGGACGAGGAGGCCGCGATCTCTGCTGAGACAGGGAATCCCAGGATCGTCGACGTCATTGGCGACACTGGAGAGGCCTTGGCACGACATGCGGAATTTGTGCTGGCAGAGACCGACAGCCCCATCCTGTTCGACAGCCTGACCCCCAAGGCGCGGGCTGAGGCCCTGGAGCTTTTGCAGCCGGATGCAGTTGCTGCCGAAAGGATCATTTACAATTCTCTCGATCCCAACAGCACCGAGAATGAGTTGGAGACGATCGCCAAGTACGGGATCAGGAGCGCAGTGCTGTTGGCGTTTGACAAGATGGCCCTGCTGCCCCAGGCCCGGCTGAAGCTGCTCACGGAGCCGGGTGGCCTGCTGGACAAGGCTAAAACGGCCGGCATCCAGCATTGCCTGGTCGACCCCGGGGTCCTGGACGTGCCCAGCCTGGCGTGGACTGTGATTACCATTGGCATGGTCAAGGAGCAGTTGGGGCTGCCCGGCGGTTGCGCACCGTCGAATTCCGTTTACCTGTGGAAAAAGATGCGAGCCAAGGGCTCCCCGGTCTTCGAGAGTGTTGCCGACTTGGTCTTCAACTACCCGGTGATCAACGGCGCCGACTTCCTGCTGTACGGGCCGATCGGCAACGCCCGGTGGGTCTACCCGGCAGTGGCTACTGCCGACGCCATCATGGCGTACGGAAAGAAGGCATTGGGGGTCCGCATTAAAGACAAGAGCCACCCCTTATTCAAGATTTTTAAAGATTGACCATTGACCGGTGTTTGCGGATAGCGAGACGAATGCTGCAATATTAATCGAGGGGTGAATCCAAAGTGTCCAAGGTTAGTTTGAAGGTACTGACAGATGAGGACCTCTGGCAGATCCACGAGGCTTCAATGAAGTTGCTGGAGGAAGTGGGAATCGAGGTCGAGTACGAACCTGCGGTCAGAATTCTGCAGGAGGCCGGACTGAAAGCGGATGGCCGGCGGGTCTTCTTTGACCCGGCCTACGTTCAAAAAAAGGTGGCGGAAGCCCCGCACGATTTTACCCTGTATGCCCGGGACCCCAGGCACAACGTGCATATCGGCGGAGACGACGTGGCTTTCGTGCCGGGCTATGGCGCCCCATTTATGATCGAGGCCGGGGGTACCCGCAGGCCGGCAACCTGGGATGATTACCTGAACCTGCTCAAAATGGCGCATGCTTGCGAGGAGATGGATCTCAGCGGTGGCATGCTGGTGGAGCCGAATGATCTCGATGACCACACCCGCTACCTGGATGTGCTGTATGCGCATATCCGCTACAGCACCAAGGTGCCGATGGGCAGCAGCTATGGCGCCTCCGGGGCCAGAGACACTGTCGAGTTGCTGGCGCCGGTCTTTGGTAGCAAGGAGATGCTGCAGGAGAAGCCGGTGGTGATCTCCCTGATCAACACCATCAGCCCCTTGAAACTGGACGCCCGCCAGACCGGCGCCCTGATGGAATATGCCCGCTGGAAGCAGGCCGTGGTGATCGCCTCGCTGGTGATGGCCGGTTCCACTGGCCCGGCAACCCTGGCGGGAGCGCTGGCCCTCCAGAATGCCGAGGTGCTGGCGGGGATCACCCTGGCCCAGACGGTCAACCCGGGCACTCCGGTGGTGTACGGCAGCGCATCATCGATCACCGACATGCACACCGGCTGTGTTTCTATCGCCAATGCCGAGAGTGCGCTCTTGAACGCGTCGACGGCCCAGTTGGCCCGGTTCTATGACGTTCCCTGCCGTGCCGGCGGTGGCCTCACCGACTCCAAGGCGGTGGACGCCCAGGCCGGCTATGAGTCCTGCCTGATGTTGATGTCCCCTATCGCTGCCGGTGTCAACTTCATCCTGCACACGGCGGGGATCCTCCAGTATTGGCTGTGCATGTCCTACGAGAAGTTCGTCATGGACGCCGAGATCGCCGGTATGCTGCGCCGTTACAAGAGGTCGATCGACGTCAACGACAACAACCTGGCGCTGGACGTTATCAAGCACGTCGGCCCTGGCGGACATTTCCTCACCCAGATACACACCAAGCAGAACCACAAGGCTGAGATGCGCAAGCCCATGTTGAGTGACAGGCAGTCCTTTGAGGGGTGGGCCAAGGACAGGCTGACCACCGAAGCCCGGGCGACGGTGCTCTGGAAGAAACTGCTCGACTCGTACCAGGACCCCGGTCTCGACGAAAGGCTGCAGAAGCAGTTGCAGACTTATATCGAATCCAGGAAAAAAGAAATTGTAGAGTAAGGGGATGACGAGCGACATGATTTTGGAAGAGCTCAAAGCTGCTGTCATGGATGGCGACACCGAGCAGGTGGCAGTCCTGTGCCGGAAGGTGCTGGATGAACATTTAAACCCGGTTGAGGCTGTGGAACAGGGCCTGATCAAGGGGATCGAGGAGATCGGCCGTCTCTGGACCGAGGGTGAGATGTTCCTGCCGGACGTGATGATGGGGGCGGATGCCCTGAAGGTCGGGCTGGAGATCCTCGGGGCCGAGCTCAGCAAGGCCAAGGCCGCTGCCGGCAATACCGATCGCCGGGGCCGGATCGTGATCGGAACCGTCAAGGGAGATATCCACGATATCGGTAAGAACATCGTATCGGCCATGATGACCGCAGCCGGCTTCGACGTCTTTGACATCGGCTTTGATCAGGGCGTGGATGTTTTTGTCGACCAGGCTGAGCAGGCAGGGGCAGCGATCATCGGGGCCAGCGCTCTCCTGACGACCACCATGGGCGAGCAGAAAGAACTGGTGGAGTATTTGAAGTCGAAGGGTTTGCGGTCGAAGTACAAGGTGATCATCGGTGGCGGCCCTACCACTCAGGGCTGGGCGGACGAGATTGGGGCGGACGGCTGGGCGGAAACTGCCAACGAAGCAGTCGCCCTGTGCCACAAGCTGCTGGGTTAATTCTCAAACGTCTGGCAGCTTCCAGCTTCAAATTAGGGACTGCCAGATGTTGCGTATCTTCTGGTGGAACAATAAGCTGTATAATAGACTCGGACCGCCTGGTTGAGACTGCTTCTTTGGGGGGGGACGAGATTGTTTGGACGCATGGGTGAGAGCCTCGACGGCCAGTTCAACATCGACAAGATCATCGAAAAGCAGTTGCTGCAGCGGTTGTTGAACTCCTTTTCCACCGCCACCAGGCTGTTTGTGGCAGTGACTGACGTCGACGGCAGGTGCATGCTTTCCTCGAACAAGGGAGACTGCGACTTCTGTCGCCTGGTAAAGGCGAATCCGCTCGGTTTGGAGCGCTGCCAGGGTTCCTATGCCCGCGCCGGCAAGCAGGCAGAAAAGTGGAATGAGCCTTACTTCTTCAGGTGCCATGCCGGCCTCATCGCCTGGGCGTGCCCGATCCTGTTCAACAACAGCCATGTTGGCAACATCATCTGCGGCCAGGCGATGATCTGGGAGCCCGAGGACCTGTTCTGGCAAGAGATTGCCGAAATGACGAGAGACCTGGAGCCAGATAACGGTGTTCTTCTGAAAGCCGCCCACAAGCTGGAGTTTGTCTCCGCCACCCAGGTCCAGGCGGCCGCCGACCTGCTCTACATCATTGCCAACTATCTGGCACAGAGCGGGACCGACCTGCTCAATTACCAGCAAAAGCTGAGATCGATGGGTTCATGGCTCTGGGTCAATTACCAGCAGCAGGAGCGCCAGGCAAAGGAGACAGAAGGAACGGAACCCCGGTTTGCAAACCTGGAGGACGGGATTTTCCAGGCAATCAGGGACAAGGACGCAGAAAAGGCCAAGCAATTGCTGGACAAGCTGGCATTGCGCTTTTTCACCCACAGCAAGGGCCAACTTGAGATTTTAAAGGGGTTGAGCATCGAATTTATCATCACGCTGGGGCGGTTTGCGACCGAGTGCGGGGTGAACTTTGAGGAGTCGTTCCGGCGCGGTATGCTCAAATTCAAGGAGTTGGAGGACGCTGACACCATCGAGAAGGTGTTCGTATGGCTGCTGACCATCGGCAATGCCTACGTTGATACACTGACCCGGCAGGAGTTCGACGAGAACGAGGCCGTGGTCAAAAAGGCGCTCGCCTACATACAGCAGCGCTATGCCTCTCCCGACCTGTCCGTGGAAGAGGTGGCCAAGGCTGCCTACATCAGCCCCAACTACCTGGGCCGGATGTTCAAGCGCCAGGTGGGCTGCAGCATCCTGGAATACATCAGGAACACCAGGCTGGAGCAGGCCAAACTGCTGCTAACGCATTCGGACAAGAATGCGAGCCAGGTAGCCCAAAATGTGGGTTACCATGATCGTACCTATTTTAGCAAGGTTTTCAAGCAGATCACCGGGGTCAGCCCGAACGAATACAGGAGGAAGCACTTGCTGCAATAGCCTGGGACCTGGCTGACAACTGGCCAGGTCTTTGTCGGCCATGAGGGGGGGTGTTACCGCATGAAAGTAGCGGACTTCTTGGGGTTGGAACATACTGAAATCGAAGGTTCCTTGCGGTATATTCAGAAGCTGATCGCTGGAGAATGGGACGACGAATTTCTGATCATCCCACCGGGGGAAACCGTTTCTCTGGAGCAATTCATTAACTTCTCCCACACGGCGCGCATCGCATGTCAATGATAGACGGCTACAGTTCAGACAGAGTTCTCTTCCTGCTGAACAGTTGGCGTAAAAGCCCAATCGCCTCGTGGGGGTTTTCCGCATAGACGTCAGCGCCGATATTGTTGGCAAACTCCTTGGTCACCGGCCCTCCTCCCACCAGCACTTTAACCTCATCTCGCATGTGGTGGATATAGAGCTGCTCGATCACGTTGGACATCGAACCCATCGTGGTGGTAAGCAGGGCTGACATGGCGAGCACATCCGGCTTGTGCTCCCTGGCAGCTTGCAGGAATTTGAAGACTGTCACGTCAACTCCCAGGTCGATGACCTCAAAACCGGCAAATTCCAAGAAGAGGGCTACCAGATTCTTGCCGATGTCGTGGATGTCCCCCTCAATGGTACCCAGGATGATCCTCTGGCCCTGGGCGCTGGGCCGGGGGATGGGTTTCAGGGCGTTCAGGCCTGCCTTGATGGCGCGGGCTGCAAGCAGGACGTCGGGGATGTAGAAGTCGGCGCCCTGAAAATCGTCGGTGACCCGCTTGGTGGCGGGGATTACGGCGGCCTGGAGAATCTCTTCGGCGCTCATGCTATTTTTAATGCCGGCCTTGATAAATTTGACGACGTCATTTGCCTGTCCGTTGATGATGGCCGAGGCAATCTCTTGGAGAATGAGATCACGTTCCACGAATAATGCACCAGCCTTCCGTGATCCGTACAGTGTCTGTTTATATTTTTGCTGCCAATCCTCTAAAAATCCTTTTCTACATCCGGAGCCGGCAATCCTTCTCCGTTAATATTCAAACGAAGCGGAGTTTCCTGTGTACCGCATTCTTTCCTCCGCATCCAGGCCTTCGGCCTGGCCTGAAAGAATGCGGAGTACAAGGCCGGGCGTCAAGCCCGGATGTGCGGAATCAGCCATGTGACTGTTCAGCGCTCATATTGCGTAGCATGCCCAGCATGCGAAGCAATAGTATTTGAGCAGTGCCGCGCATATCGCCGATCATGGTCGATCAGCCGTAATGCTTGGTATTTTCAGTGGTTGGGTGCTTATAATCGGTGTATGCCTAAAATGAAAGAAAGGCTTGAAGCAGGCGCCGCGCCCAAAGGCGGCGCCATGTCGGGGTACCCATCCGGTGGATGGGGGTCGGACATGGCGCGGTTGGTTTGCATGATGACGGCGGGGGCAGTCTGCCAGGCATGGGGATGGTCCGGTCTGATGGCTGATGTGAGTTCATGTAAGAAGACAGGCTACCTCAGGGTTAACCCCGTCAATCCTGACCCGGAGGCGATTACCGCGGCCGCCGCGGTGATCAGGAGCGGCGGGACGGTGGCCTTTCCCACCGAGACAGTTTATGGACTGGGGGCGAACGGCCTCGACCCGGCGGCGGTGGAGGGGATCTTTGTCGCCAAGGGCCGCCCGCAGCGCAACCCGCTGATCCTGCACGTGGCTTCGACTGAGCAGGCGCGCCGGCTGGTGACGGCCTGGCCGGCTGCTGGCGGAACTATTGGCTGCCAGGTTCTGGCCGGGGCCGCTGACCCTGATCCTGCCCCGGGCGCCGGTGGCGCCGGATGTGGTCACCGCCGGGCTTGCCCAGCGTCGCCCTGCGCATGCCGTCGCACCCGGTAGCCCTGGCACTGATTGACCGGAGCGGAGTGCCGATCGCGGCGCCCAGCGCCAACCTTTCCGGCAGCCCCAGCCCGACGCTGGCAGCACATGTGTTGGCCGACCTGGATGGGAAAATAGACCTGGTTTTGGACGGCGGCCCCACCAGCGTCGGCGTGGAATCGACCATCCTCGACCTGACCGGGGAGCAGCCGGTGCTGCTGAGACCCGGTGGCGTGACCCGGGAGGACCTGGAGCAGGTGCTGGGCAAGGTGCTGGTGCACGATACCGCCATGCCTGGAACGGATTCTGTCATTGCAGATCATGAGCCTGCCGGGCATGACGATCGCAAGGTCCGGCAGCGGTTGTGGGCGCATCATCAGGCGTAGAAGCAGCCCCCTGCCCGGGGACTCTGTTCCGGCATTATGCCCCCCGGGCGGAGGCGTTGGTGGTGACCGGCGACAGCCGGGAACAGGAGGCCAAGGTCAGGCATTACCTGGCCGCCCATCCGGACAGGATGGTGGCGCTCCTGGCCACGGCAGAAAACGCCCCGGTCTATCAGCAGATGCGGCGCCGGTCGGGCATACCGGACGGCACCGCGGGGTACCGATTCATGTGGAGGTCCTGGGTTCCCGAAACTGTCCTGAGGAGATCGCCAGCCATATCTTCAACGCCCTCCGGAGGTGTGATCAGGCCGGGGCGCAAGTGATCCTGATGGAGGCGATCCCGTTGTCCGGTATGGGGCTGGCAGTGATGAACCGCCTCTACCGGGCGGCAGCCAATAGCAGCATATAGAGAGGATGATCGGCGGTGCTTCGGATATTGTTCGTCTGTACCGGTAATACCTGCCGCAGCCCCATGGCCGAGGGGCTGTGCCGCAGTTTTCTCGGCCACTTCCGGCTGCAGGAGGAGGTCGAGGTGGCCTCCGCCGGGTTGAACGCCATGGCCGGAGGGCCGGCCAGCCGGGAAGCGGTCGCCATCATGGCAGAGAGGGGGATCGACCTGTCCGGTCACCAGACCGCCTGCTTGACTGACCGAACAGGTGCGGTGGGCCGATCTGATCCTGACCATGGAGGAGCATCAGACGACGGCGCCTGCTGGAACAGTTTCCCGAGGCGGTGGGCAAAGCCTTCGTGTTAAAGGAATACGTGGCGGCGCCGGCTGACGAGGCGCCGGCAGCCCAAGTGGGAACGAGCCGGGCGGGCCGGTACGACATCATGGACCCCTTCGGCCAATCCACGGAGGTCTACCGCCGGTGCGCCATGGAGTTGGCCAGCGCTGTCGCCGACGTCTGCATCGACGTCCATCGCCGGTTGAAGCGAGGCGAAAGCCGGGGCTGACGGGCTTTCGGGATGGTCATTCAACTGGGTCTTGGCTTCAGTGGGGGATTGATTCCCCCACTGAAGATTAGAGCCAGTTAATATTGTGGCATAGCCGCCCTTATCCCGCCGCTTTGAAGAAGCGGGGGTATTAGGGCGGGTAGCCATCAATGATAGACATCCTGGTTGTCGCAAAAAGAGGAAAAACAGCGCCTGATCACGAAAAGTTTCCTCGGGATTTTTTACATTTTAAGAAGTTGCTGCAGATGACCACCGACTCTAATACCCGGCTTTTCCCATGACTGCGACCAAAATTGGGGGTGGCGTCCGGATGCGCATCGCCATCGGCAGTGATCATGCAGGATTCAGGCTCAAGGGGATCATCAAGCAACGGTTCAGCACTCCCGGCAGGGAGTTCACCGACTTCGGGGTGAACACACCGCAGCCTGCGGATTACCCGGATATCGCCGCCGCCGTCGGTGAGGCGGTAGCCCGGGGGGATTACGACCAGGGGATCCTGGTCTGCGGGACCGGGATCGGGATGGCGATCGCCGCCAACAAAGTGCCCGGCATCCGGGCCGCTCTGTGCCACGATGTCTTCACCGCCAAGGCTGCCCGGGAGCATAACGATGCCAATGTCCTGACCCTGGGAGAGCGGGTGCTGCAGCCGGAAGTGGCCTGCGACATTGTCGATGCCTGGCTTCAGGCGCGCTTCGCCGGTGGCCGCCACGCCCGGCGGTTGGAGAAGATCAGGGAATTGGAGACAGAAATACTGCAAAAATACTACAGGTTAAGATCAGTGAGAATGCAATATGACAAGATTGAATGTTCGGCAAATGTTCACAAGCTTGATAAATAATGACGCCTGAACAGGAGGATGGGAGGGAAATTATGGATTACATCGAGAAGTATGTGCTGCCGGTTGACCCGGAGGTGGCGGCGGCCATCGCCGAAGAGGAGCGGCGCCAGGAGCAAGGCCTGGAGCTGATCGCCTCGGAAAACGTGCCAGCAGGGCGGTGATGGCCGCCCAGGGTTCGGTGATGACCAACAAGTATGCCGAGGGCTACCCCGGGCACCGCTACTACGGCGGCTGCGCCAACGTGGACGTGGTGGAGGACCTGGCGCGCCGGCGGGCCAAGGAGATCTTCGGGGCGGAGCACGTCAACGTCCAGCCCCATTCGGGAACCCAGGCCAACATGGCGGTATTCTTCGCCATGCTCAAGCCCGGCGACCGCATCCTGGGCATGAGCCTCAGCCACGGCGGGCACCTGACCCACGGCAGCACGGCCAATATCTCCGGCACCTACTACGAGAGCCATTTCTATGGAGTCAACGGGAATGGCCTCCTGGACTATGAGGAAGTCCGGCGCACAGGCAAGGGAGGTGCGGCCGCGGCTGATCATCGCCGGCGCCAGCGCCTATCCCCGGACAATCGACTTTGCCGCCTTCGGGGAGATCGCCCGGGAGGTGGGGGCTTACCTGATGGTGGACATGGCCCACATCGCCGGTCTGGTGGCCGCCGGCCTGCACCCCAGTCCGGTCCCCCACGCCGAGTTTGTGACCTCGACCACCCATAAGACCATGAGAGGACCCCGGGGAGGGTTCATCCTCTGCCAGGAGCGCTTTGGGCCGGCTATCGACAAGGCGGTCTTCCCGGGCATCCAGGGCGGCCCCCTGATGCACGTGATTGCGGCCAAGGCGGTCTGCTTCAAGGAGGCTCAGAGCGAGGGCTTCCGCCGCTACCAGGAGCAGGTGGTGGCCAACGCCCGCACCCTGGCGAAGGCCCTGAGCGGCTATGGCTTCAACCTGGTCTCCGGCGGCACGGACAACCACCTGATGCTGATCGACCTGCGCAACAAGAACATCACCGGACAACGCGCCGAGGCCCTGCTGGAAGAGGTGGGGATGACCGTCAACAAGAACTACCGTCCCCCTGGAGACCCAGGGCCCGAAAGTTACCAGCGGGATCCGCATCGGGACCCCGGCGGTGACCAGCCGCGGCCTGCGGGAGCAGGAGATGGAGATTGTCGCCCGGGCGATCCACTGCGTCCTGTCTTATCCGGGGGACACCGGGAAGCAGGAGGAGGCCCGGCAGGCGGTGCATCAGTTCTGCAAGGCATTTCCGCTGTATGCGCCGGAGTAATGACCAGCCTCAACCGGGAATCTTACTGCTCGACATACTGTTAACCCCGCAGAATCTGTGGGGTTTGATTTTCAGTGTACCAGACTGCCGATAGTTTTGACCCACGCCTTGGGACAGCCTGGCAGCACTGGCAACCGGCAGGGATTGAAGAATTCTGTCGACAGGAATATATTTGACGGGGCGACCAGGAAAGAGGGATACTGATTTTGAATAAATAGTGATAGTGTTGCTAGGAGGATGAGGATGTCTTGAAGACCAAGGAGATTGCCCTGCCGCGCCTGAACAACCTGACCCCGACCCTGGAGTCCACCACCCTCAAGCTGATGGAGGAGGCAGGGGAGCTGGCCCAGGCCATCGGCAAGTTCCGGGGCCTGAGCGGGGAACAGAAAGTGATGAACGAGAGCCGGGTGGTCGACCTGATTGTGAAGGAGTTGTTGGATGTAGCCCAGACCGCGATCTCCCTGATGTTCGTGATGGAGGAGAGCTACGGGACGGACATCGGCAGCGCCCTGGAGCGGCACGTGCAGAAGCTGATCGACAAGGGTTACCTTCGGGTAGAATAAAGTAGAGCGGACCTGGGGGCGCGATCGGCCGGCGCAAAGCCGCTTGGCGGTACGATCAGAGGATGAAAAAAGGGAACAGAAGATATAGATCGAGGGGGACCGTTCCCTTGGCATCCTTGTTTGGATATTATCACCATCAGAGCATGAAGTTGGTTAAATATAGGAAGCATATAACCGTACGCGCCTGCTCTGGCGGGCACCTGCTTCCGGAGGGGCATAATGGCTAAAAAGATCAAGATCCTCAGCGTCTTCGGCACCAGGCCGGAGGCGATCAAGATGGCGGCGGTGGTCCGGGAACTGCAGCGTTGCGGCGACCTGATCGAGAGCCGGGTGGCGGTGACCGCCCAGCACCGGGAGATGCTGGACCAGGTGCTGCGGGTGTTTGCCATCGAGCCGGACTACGACCTGGACCTCATGAAGCCGGGACAGGACCTGTTCGATGTCACCGGGGCGGTGCTGGCCGGACTGAAGCCGGTCCTGGACAAGGAGCGGCCGGATATGTTGGTGGTGCAGGGGGATACCACCACCACCTTTGCCGGGGCGCTGGCCGCCTTCTATTTCCAGATCCCCATCGGCCACGTGGAGGCCGGCCTGCGGACTTACGAAAAATACGCTCCCTGGCCGGAGGAGATCAACCGGGTTTTGACCACACACCTGGCCGACATCCATTTCGCTCCGACCGGCCAGGCCCGGGGCGCCCTGCTCAAGGAAGGGGTGGCGCCGGAGCGGGTCTTCGTCACCGGCAACCCGGTGATCGACGCCCTGCACCTGGCACTGCAGCATCCTTACCGGTTGGAGCCGGACCTGGAGCGGGCCTTCGCCGCCAATGAACGGGTAATCCTGCTGACGACCCACCGCCGGGAGAACCTGGGCAGCCCGCTGCAGGAGATCTACCTGGCCCTGCGCAACCTGCTCTACAGCTACCCGGACCTGGCGGTGGTCTTCCCGGTGCACAAGAACCCCAAGGTGCGCCAGGAGGTGGCCCAGGTGCTGCAGGGGGTGGAGCGGGTCTACCTGACCGAGCCCCTGGACTATGTACCCCATATCAACGTTATGAAGCGGGCGCACCTAGTGCTGACCGACTCCGGCGGCATCCAGGAGGAGGCGCCGGCCCTGGGCAAGCCGGTGCTGGTGCTGCGGGACGTCACGGAGCGGCCGGAGGCAGTTGCCTTCGGCACAGCCCGGCTGGTGGGCGCCAACCGCCGCCGGGTTGAAGAGGAGGTGGGCCTGCTGCTGGACAGCAAGGAGGCCTACGACGCCATGGCCAATGCCGTCAATCCGTACGGGGACGGCCGGGCGGCGCCGCGCATCGTCCAGGCGATCCTGTCCTACTTCGCCTGGCGCCGCCGCCTGAGGAATTCCGGCCTATTTGAGAAGTGAGACGCGAGATATGAGATGTGATAGGCGCCGCGCCCAACAGAAGTCTCACACCCAATATAACAGGCGTCTGCCCGGGCACGCGGCCGCAAAAAGGAAATTTACTTGAAATTATTTTGGGAAATCGGGAGTAAAGGCAGGAATATAATCCAGTAGGGCGAATAATCTAGAGAGCCTCGTTTCACCTGAATGGAGGAACCATGGCCAAGAAAAAGAGTGCGTCTGCATGGCGGGCGCTGAATCTGGCGACAAGTCTCGGCATCACCATGGCCGCTTCTGTGTTCATCGGCTATTACATCGGCCACTACCTTGACAAGTGGATACTGCATGACCAAAATGCTCTGGGTGACGTTCATCTTTTCCCTGTTCGGGATTGCGGCAGGGTTCCGCGGCGTGTTCCGGCTCATCAATCAGACCTTGGATGATGATGGGAGTAAGGAGTGATGATCCGCGGTGCTCCTCACATCAATGTTATGGCTGGATCTGGTTGTCGGTTTTCTCTGGGGGACTGCTGATCGGCATCATCAATTATAGCTATCTCCAGTGGGTGATTAAAGAGAACGCGGGCAAGTCGACCCAGAAGGCGACGCTGGCTGTGGTGAATGCTCAGTTTTGTGCACTACTTCCTGAATATCGCGGCCCTGGCAGTATTCTACAAGCACATGTGGGTGCTGGTGGGGACGGCCGTTGGGCTGACGGTGATGTTGAAGTACACGATCGTCATGCAGTTCATAGAGAGCAGGAAGCATCCGTACGTGTCCAAACGCCCGAGAAGGGTGAGGCCGAAGGATGCGCCGAAGGCCGGCTCTGAGGCTTCGCCTCAGGCGTCTGTGAACCGCACTCATTCAGACCGGGCTGAAAGCCCGGATGCGGTGGAAAGCACCCCGGCACGCAGGCCGGAGCCGGAAGGGCCTGAGGCAAACAGCCGGCTGTAACAGGTTGACCAGGAGGGAACAAGGCAGTAATGGAACAAGGCAGCGTTGTTGTATTCCATATCTTCGGCATCCCTGTTACCGGTTATATCACGACGATGTGGGGCGTCATGGCGGTCCTGCTCGCCATAGCCCTGATCGTACGGGGGAGCCTCAAAAAGGTGCCGGATCGGTTTCAGATGCTTGCAGAATACTCGCTCGAGGGCATGCTCAATTTTTTTGGCGGCATCCTGGGTCCGGAGCGAGCGCCGCCGGTACTTTCCGTTCCTGATGACCTTCTTCCTGTTCATCCTGTTCTCCAACTGGTCGGGGATCATCCCCGGCGCCGGGCACTTTAAGGCCTTTCATCCGCCCACCAGCACCTGGAGCGTGACCGCAGCTTTAGGCATCATCTCCTTCTTACTGACCCAGGTCAGCGGTATCAGGGAAAAGGGGTGGCAGCTACTTCGACCACTTCTTCCAGCCGATCTTCGTGCTGTTTCCACTGAACCTGATCGAGGAGCTGGTCAGGCCGCTGTCGCTCTCTCTCCGTCTCTACGGGAACATCTATGGCGAGGAGACCGTGGTGGCGGTCCTGTTGAGCCTGGCTCCGTATTTTTCTCCGATCCCCATGCAACTGCTCGGCCTGCTGTTCGGCTTTATCCAGGCCCTGGTGTTCACCACCCTGGCCTCGATCTACATCAGCCTGGCCACGGCCGATCACCACTGATCGGGACGGGGTGAGATTGCCCGGTCTTCAGGGTGATGCCGGGGAAGAAGCGAGACGATGAATAAGGAATCACGCGAATTTATTCGTGTGAGGTTAAAATAGCAGGGTTAAAAAGCAATCCACAAGTCGACGCCGGTAGAAAGGAGGGAAAACAATGTCTCAAACATCAGCAATCATCGCCCTGGCGGTGGCAATCGTGATGGGTCTGGCCACTCTCGGGCCTGGTCTTGGCCAGGGAACGGCAGCAGCGAAAGCGATGGAGGGTATCGCCCGCCAGCCGGAAATGGCCGGGGAACTGCGTACCACGCTGATCATCGCCCTGGCTTTCATGGAAGCGTTGACCATTTACGGACTCCTGATAGCTTTCATGCTGCTCGGGAAAATGTAGTAAGGCGCCAAGGTTGCCGTAATACCCGGGGCGGGCTTGGACATGTGTCCGGCGGCGCCCCGGGATAATTGGTGGTTGGTGGTTAGAGAAAAAACATTAAGCTGTCAACTACCTTCCCTTCGCTAGTTCAGGAAGGAGATTACTTGAGCAGGTAGTTTACTGTGTTTGTCAAGCAGACAAGCATGCAAATTCCAACCACCAACGACTCACGGCCAACGACCAAGATGCCCGGAAGGGGACTGATACCGTGTCATTCAGTTTGTACGATTTTATCTGGACGATCTTCAACTTCCTGGTGATCCTTGCTATCTTGACTAGTTTCTTCTATAAGCCGGTGATCAACTTTCATCGACAACCGCCGGGCGGAGATCGGACGCAACATCTCGGATGCGGAGCAGGCCCGGGCCGAGGCCAAGAAGCTGCTGAGCGACTACCAGCGCCCAACTGCAGGCTGCCAGGCAGGAAGCGCAGCAGATCGTGGACAAGGCGCTCAAGGCCGGGGAGGATCTGCGCCAGGCGCTGCTGGCACAGAGCAAGGATGAGGCGGCGGCACTGCTGGAGAACGCCCGCAAGGAGATCCAGCGTGAGCGCGACCAGGCCCTGCAGGCCTGCGCCAGGAGGTGGTCTCCCTGGCGATGATGGCGGCGGGCAAGATCCTGGGCCGGAATATCACCGGGGATGATAACGCCCGCATCGTCAACCAGTTCTTGGATGAGGTAGGGGAAATTCATTGATCCAGAAGGCGATCGCCCGGCGCTATGCCGATGCGCTGTTTCAATGCCGCCCAGGAAAACGGGCAGCTTGACCAGGTGCTGTCTGACTGGCAACTGGTGATACAGTTTTCTGCAACAGGACCCCAGGCTGGGGGAACTGCTTCAGCACCAGCGGCTCTCCATGCGCCGCAAGAAGGAAATAGTCAGGGAATTGTGGGCAAAACCGTGTCTCCCGGCTTTTTTTAAGTTTTCTGGAACTGCTTGATCGATAAGCGCCGGGAGCGTTTCCTGGAGGCGATCCATGATGTCTTTACCAGGAAAGGTGCGCCAGCTCCGCAACATCGCCGTTGCCGAAGTCAAGACAGCCTTTGCCCTGGATCAAGCAAGCGGAGTTGGATCTGATCAAGGCCCTGGAGCGAAGCTGACCGGAAAGCAGATCGAGTTGCAGGTCAGCCTGCACCCGGAGTTGATCGGCGGCCTGGCGGTCAAGATCGGCGATCGCGTGATTGACGGGAGCACTGTCAAGCGGCTGCAGTTGCTGGGGATGCGCCTGGTAGGAAGATCTCATGGAAAGCTAGAGGTGGGAACGTAGCATGAGCATACGTGCTGATGAGATCAGCTCTCTCATTAAGTCCCAGATTGAACGCTACCAATCGGAGATCGAGATTGCCGACGTCGGTTCGGTGATCTCGGTGGCGACGGCATCGCCCGGGTCTACGGCCTGGAGCGGGCGATGTCCGGCGAGCTGCTGCTCTTCCCGGGCGAACATTTACGGCATGACTCTCAACCTGGAAGAGGACAACATCGGCGTCGTGCTGCTGGGGCCTTACGCCCACATCAAAGAGGGCGACATCGTCCGCAGCACCGGCCGCATTGTGGAGGTGCCCGTCGGGGAGGCTCTGATCGGCCGGGTGGTCAGCGCCCTGGGCCAACCCCTGGACGGCAAGGGCGCCATCGAGACCGACAAGTTCCGCCCGGTGGAGTTTCTGGCCCCCAACGTGATCCGGCGCCAGCCGGTGAAGCAGCCGCTGCAGACCGGGCTCAAGGCGGTGGACTCCATGATCCCCATCGGCCGCGGCCAGCGGGAGCTGATCATCGGCGACCGGCAGACCGGCAAGACCGCCCTGGCTTTGGACACCATCATCAATCAGAAGGGCCAGAATGTGATCTGCATCTATGTGGCTATCGGCCAGAAGGCCTCCACGGTGGCCAGCTGTGATCCAGAAGTTTGAGGAGACCGGGGCGATGGACTACAGCATCGTGGTGGCGGCGACCGCCGCGGAGCCGGCCTCCCTGCTCTACCTGGCGCCCTACGCCGGTTGCGCCATGGGTGAGGAGTTCATGTACGACCAGCGTAAGGACGTCCTGGTGGTGTATGACGACTTATCCAAGCACGCGGTTTCCTACCGCGAGCTTTCCCTGCTGCTGCGGCGCCCACCAGGCCGCGAGGCTTACCCGGGCGACGTCTTCTACCTGCACTCGCGCCTCCTGGAGCGGGCGGCCAAGCTCAGCGAAGAGATGGGAGGCGGCTCCCTGACCGCCCTGCCGATCATCGAGACCCAGGCGGAGCGACGTTTCGGCCTACATCCCGACCAACGTCATCTCTATCACCGACGGCCAGATCTATCTGGAGCCGGACCTCTTCTACGCCGGCATCAGGCCGGCTATCAACGTGGGCATCTCGGTCTCCCGGGTCGGCGGTTCCGCCCAGAACAGGGCGATGCGCCAGGTGGCCGGGCGGCTGCGGATCGACCTCGCCCAGTACCGGGAGTTGGCTGCCTTTGCCCAGTTGGGGTCGGACCTGGACAAGGCGACCATGGCGCACCCTGGCCCGTGGCGAGAGAATGACCGAGCTGTTGAAACAGGGACAGTACGTGCCGATGCCGGTGGAGGAACAGGTAGCCATCATCTACACCGGGGTGCACGGCTTCCTCGACGAGCTGCCGGTGGACTCCATCCAGGAGTTCGAGAAGGAGTTCCTGCGCTACATGCACACCCAGTACCCGGAGATCCTGGCGGAGATCAGGGAGAAGAAGGCTCTCTCCGACGAGCTGATAGAGCGGATGAACAGGGTGATCGCCGGATTCACCAAGGAATTCGGCGCCGCTTTTTCCATCCAGCAAAAGAGCGCAAATAAAATGAATAAGCATTGTAGCAATCAGTGAATCCGACCCTGATTCGACGAAGAATTGTAGAAAGAGGTGACATCGCCCAATGGCGGAACAGGCACGGGATATCAAAAGACGCATCCGCAGCATCAAGAGCATCCAGCAGATCACCAAGGCCATGGAGATGGTGGCTGCTGCCAGGTTGCGCCGCGCCCAGGAAAAGGTGGTGGCGGCCACGGCCCTATGCCCGGGAGATCCAGGGCATGATCAGGAGGCTGATGCCGGCCATTCCCGATATCGCACACCCGCTGCTGACACCACACCAGGGCCACCGGGTGGGCTACGTGGTGATGACCTCGGACCGGGGTTTGTGCGGGGGTTTTAACGGCCACGTGATCCGCCAGGCGCAGGTGCTGCTGGCTCAGGAAAAAGAGTATGCGCTGATCACCCTCGGTCGCAAGGGCCGCGACTTTTTCCGGCGGCGCGGCTACCGGCTGCTGGCCGAATTTATCGCCCTGGGGGACGACCCTACTGTCGCCCAGACCAGGGAGATTGCCCAGGCCCTGCTCGATCTCTACGAGAAGAACCTGGTGGACGAGATCAACCTGGTCTACATGGAGTTCATCTCTACCGGCCGCCAGCGCCCGAAGGTGGTCAGATTGCTGCCGGTGGAGGCGCCCGCGGTCGATGAGGCTGATCTGGAGTTGATCAACGACTATTTATTTGAACCGGAGCCGGAACAGGTACTGGACATGCTGCTGCCCCGGTTTATCATCGGGCAGATCTACAACGCCCTGCTGGAATCCAAGGCCAGCGAGCAGGCGGCCCGCATGATCGCCATGGGCGCCGCTTCGGAGAACGCGGTGGAGATGATCGACCACTTGACCCTGTCGTTTAACAAGGCCCGGCAGGCGGCGATTACCAAGGAACTTTCAGAGATCGTCGGCGGCGCCGATGCGCTAAAAGGATAAATAGTTGTTAGGAGGTATGGTGAACGGTGGAGGGCGAAAATTATGGCCATGTCGTTCAGGTTATCGGCCCTGTAGTAGACATCGAGTTTGCTCCCGGCATGCTCCCGGATCTTTTTCAATGCCATTAAAATCACCAGCGATGACCAGGATGAGGAGATCAAGGCGACCCTGACCCAGAAGATCGACTTGACCCTGGAATCCATGCAGCACCTGGGCAACAATACCGTCCGCTGCGTGGCCATGTCCTCTACGGACGGCCTGCGGCGAGGGATGCGGGCTACTGACACCAAATCTCCGATCACGGTGCCGGTGGGCAGGAAGTACCCTGGGCCGGCTTGCTGAATGTGCTCGGCCAGCCGATCGACGAACTGGGGCCGGTGGAGACCGACAAGCACTACCCGATTCACCGTCCGGCGCCGTCCATCTCGGAGCAGCGCACCTCCCGGGAGATCCTGGAGACCGGCATCAAGGTGATCGACCTGCTGGCGCCTTTCACCAAGGGCGGCAAGATCGGGCTGTTCGGCGGCGCCGGTGTGGGTAAGACCGTCATCATCCAGGAACTGATCCGGAACATCGCCTATGAGCACGGCGGATTCTCCGTCTTCTGCGGCGTGGGCGAGCGCACCAGGGAGGGCAACGACCTCTGGCTGGAGATGAAGGAGTCCGGGAGTGATCGAAAAGACTGCCCTGGTCTTCGGGCAGATGAACGAGCCGCCCGGGGCGCGCCTCCGGGTCGGGCTGACCGGGCTGACCCTGGCGGAGTACTTCCGGGATGAAGAGGGCCAGGACGTGCTGGTCTTCATCGACAACATCTTCCGGTTCACCCAGGCCGGTTCCGAGGTGTCCGCCCTGCTGGGGCGCATGCCCTCGGCGGTGGGCTACCAGCCGACCCTGGCGACCGACATGGGCCTGCTGCAGGAGCGCATCACCTCCACCCGCAAGGGTTCCATCACTTCGGTGCAGGCGATCTACGTGCCCGCCGACGACCTGACCGACCCGGCGCCGGCCACCACCTTCGCCCACCTGGATGGTACGGTGGTGCTTAACCGGGCGCTGACCGAGATCGGTATCTATCCGGCGGTGGACCCGTTGGATTCCACTTCCCGCATCCTCGACCCGCTGGTGCTGGGCAACGAGCACTACGACATGGCCCGGGGCGTGCAGCGGGTGCTTCAGCGCTACAAGGATTTGCAGGACATCATCGCCATCCTGGGCATGGACGAACTGGCGGAGGAGGACAAGCTGATCGTCGCCCGGGCGCGCAAGATCCAGCGCTTCCTGTCGCAGCCGTTCTTCGTGGCCGAGGCCTTCACCGGCAGGGCTGGGGTCTACGTCCCCATCAAGGAGACGATCAGGGGTTTCAAGGAGATCTTGGATGGCAGGCACGACGACATTCCGGAGCAGTGCTTCCTGATGGCCAGCACCATCGACGAAGTGGTGGCCCGGGGTCGCGAGTTGGAGGGCGTTGGTTAGGATGGCACACGAGGAGTCAACCAGGCACAGGACTTTTGGCCTGGAAATTATCACCCCGGAGCGGATCGTGGTGGAGGAGGAGGTGGAGGGCGTGGTGCTCTCCTCTCCGGAAGGCTTCTACGGTATCCTGCGCAACCACGCCCCTTTTATCGGCGGCCTGAACATCGGCGTGCTCAAGTACCGCAAGGAGGGCAAGCTGCACTGGGTGGCCACCGACAACGGCGTGTTCGAGATGAGCGGGAACAAGCTGCGGATCATGGCCGATGCTGCAGAGCGGGGCGAGGACATCAACGTGCTCCGGGCGAAGGAGGCTTACGAACGGGCCAAGCGGCGCCTTGCGCAGAAGCACGAAGGCTTGGACTACCTCCGGGCGGAGCTCGCCCTCAAGCGCTCCACTGGCCCGGCTGAAGGCGGCTACCGGAGAGGGTAAGGGCACCTAGCTATCTTACCTGCTTTGATTCGGAGAGACCTGGGGTAGACAGTTGCGTCTGCCTCTTTATTTTTTGTATCAGCCTGTCTATGCCTTCGCAGCTTGCCCCCCACCTCTTCACCACAGATGATATGGTGAAATATCCTTGCTGTCCGGGATGGCGAAAGAGCGCCGGAGATCAGCCGCGGAACCAGCGGCAGACATAAATACCGGGGTCGGATCATAGCATGGAGTACGACTTATTACCAGCAAGGAGCAGCAGGAATCGCCGCCGATCGTTGCGAATTTGTTAAGGTACCCCACGCATGCCGGGTGCCCGCTTGCGGGCGCGGGCGCGGGGTGGGCATTGCTCCCCCAGCATACGCTGGGTCGCAATCAAGGTAAGAAAGCGGGGGTGTGGTGAATGCTACTGGAGCATGGGATCAACTTGGAGCAAACACAGCGCCCGGTGTTGACGCCGGAACTGCGCCAGGCGATCGCCATCCTGCAACTGGGAACGGTAGATCTTGCCCAGTACGTGGATAACGAGATGCTGGAAAATCCTCTCTTGGAGCAGAATGATGAGGAATCCGGCGAATCCAGTCCCGAGGAGGGCGACTCCCGGATCGACTGGATCACCTACCTGTCTGAGAGCGAGCAGTCAGACTACCGCTATACGGAGCAGACGCCGGCTGATCAGGGGGAGCCTGAACGCAACAGTTGGGATAGATATGTGGCCCAGGTTCCCGGCCTCGGCGAGCACCTGACCCTGCAATTGCACCTCACCCTGTCCGATCCTTGCCAGATCAGGATTGGGGAGTTTCTGATCGGCAATATCGATGAGCACGGCTACCTGCAGGTCGACCTGGAGGAGACCTGCCAGGCCTGCAGGTGTTCTCTGGAGGAGGCCGGGGCGGTGCTCCGGGTGATCCAGTCTTTTGACCCCCCCGGGGTGGGCGGGCGCAGCCTTTTCGAATGCTTGCTGATCCAACTGGAGCAGCGGGGTCTCCGGGACGCGGTGATGGAGCGATTGGTAAACCAGCACCTGGATGACCTGGCTGCCGGCAAACTATCCCTGATCGCCAAGGACCTGGGCATTACCGACCAGGAAGCCCAGTCGCGGGTGGAGGTGATCAGGAGCCTGGACCCCAAGCCGGGGCGCAACTTCTCCAGCCCTGGCGAGACCAGGTACATCGTGCCGGATGTGGTGGTGGAGCAGGTGGACGACGAGTACGTCGTCATGGTCAACGATACCATGGTGCCCCGGCTGATGATCAACAATACCTACCGCGATCTGATCAAGCGGCGCGACGCCTGCGACCCGGACACTATCCAGTTCATCGAGACCAAACTGAAGGCCGCCCTGTGGCTGATCCGGGGGATCGAACAGCGGCGGGCCACCCTGCAACGGGTGATGCGACTGATCATTCAGTTCCAGCAGGACTTTTTTGACAAAGGGGTTGCCTATTTGAAGGGGCTGACCCTCAGGCAGGTGGCAGAGGTGGCCGGACTTCACGAGTCCACGGTCAGCCGGGCCACCGCCAACAAGTACGTCCAGACGCCCCGCGGCCTGTTCGACATAAAGTTTTTCTTCCGCCGGGGCGTGGAGAACGAATTTACCGGTGAGATCGTCGCCTCCGAGGTGGTCAAGCGTATGCTGAAAGAGCTGGTGGCAGTTGAAGAACCCGGCCATCCCTACAGCGACCAGGACCTCTGCGGCCTGATCGAGGCCCGCGGCCTCCATATCGCCCGGCGCACCGTGGCCAAGTACCGGCAGGACCTGAATATCATGCCTGCCCGCCGGCGGCGGCGCTCCAGTTGAAAACAGATAGAGCCTCTCCGGTTTCGATAGTTGACAGTACAGTAGTTGCTTTATATTGAAATGGAATCACTGAGACAAATGCCGGCCGGTCCCTACTTGGTTCAAAAATACCTTGGTACGACTAGCCGGGGTCTTTTACCTTTTCCAACAGCTTGATGAGAAGAACCACGAAGATTTCCAGTAATTACTACTGTATATTTAGGACTCTTTGCAGAAACAGGAGCAGGAATGCTTCACACACATGAATTAGGGCAATTTATTTCTGGCTTAACCGCTCTTTTGCCCGTTTAGAGCGGGGGAAATAATGATAGTAAAAGCCATGGTACGAGCATGGGATGGAATAAGACCGGGAACGGGAGATACCAGTAATTCCACTAGATAATGCGTAAAATGTAGTGTTTAAGCAGGAATCTGATCTGAGACCAAGAATTATAAGTAGAATAGATAGACTTTAGCAACCAATTCAAGTAATTATAAAAATAATCTACACAATATTAGAGAAAGCAGGAGAAAAATTGGAAGACAGATACCTCATCGAGGGCGGCTCCAGCCTCAACGGCACCGTAGCGATCAGCGGCTCTAAAAATGCCAGCCTGCCGGTCCTGGCGGCCTCCCTCCTGACACCGGATAGATCTGTGATCAGCGGAGTGCCTTATCTGTCCGATAACGGCAACATGATCAAGATGATGACCGAACTCGGGGCGCAGGTTGGCTGCCAGGACCACCAGGTGACCGTCCAGGCCCGGGAACTGCAGCCCGGAGACCAATTGTGCCATCTCGCCAAGACGATGCGGGCTTCTTTTTTATTGATGGGAGCGCTGCTGGCCCGGACTGGCCGGGGTTGCCTCCCTCTGCCGGGCGGCTGCGCCATCGGGGCCCGGCCGGTGAACCTGCACCTGAAAGGTCTGGCCAGGCTGGGCGCGGAGATCAGCATTGAAAAAGGGATGGTCACGGCTAGCGCCAGGTGCCTGCAGGGAAGCGAAGTCTGCCTTGATTTTCCCAGCGTGGGCGCCACCGAGAACATCATCATGGCTGCTACCTGCGCCCGGGGCGTCACCACCCTGGTCAATGCCGCTACGGAACCGGAGATCATAGACCTGGCCCTGTTCTTGAATAAGATGGGGGCGCGGGTGACCGGAGCGGGCACACCGGTGGTGCAGATCGAGGGAGGACATCCCTTGCACGGGGTGGTGCACACGGTGATCCCGGACCGGATCGAGGCCGGGACTTACATGGTGGCCGCGGCTGCCACCAGAGGCCAGGTACGCCTGAAGCGGGTGATCCCGGAGCATCTGCGGGCGATCACCGCCAAGCTCCGGGAGGCCGGGGCGGAGGTTGAGGAGGGAACGGGCGAACTGTTCGTCCGGGCATCCCGGGAGTTTGTCCCACTGGCCATTGAAACCGCTCCCCATCCGGGTTTCCCTACGGACATGCAGCCCCAGTTTGCCGCTCTCCTGGCTACCGCCGGGGGAACCAGCCGGATCACCGAGACGGTCTTTGAGAGCCGTTTCCTCTATACCCAGGAGTTATGCCGGATGGGCGCCTGCATCGAGCACTCCGGCGACAGCATCATCATCCGGGGCATCAAGGCCTTCAGCCCTGCACGGGTCAAGATCACCGACCTGCGGGCCGGCGCCGCCCTGGTGATTGCTGCCCTGGGCACTTGGGGGGAGACGGAGATCGAGGGCATCTACCACCTGGACCGCGGCTACGAAGATCTGGAAGACAAGCTGAACGGCCTCGGGGCGCGGGTCAGGAGGGTGGCGGAAGCGGAGCAGGCAGCGAACCTATAAACTCAGAGTTCTGAGGTCAGGAAAAAGAAGACAGGCTGAGTAACTATAGCCGAATAGAGTATGAGATGGTCTAATGTCCCCTTCCTTGTCATAAATAGGGAAAAGGGGCATTTTTTATTCGGGGCCACAGCTAATATCGGCCAACTTAATGGTTGGTTCTTTCCAAACTACTCCGAAAGTGGCAGCAGTGTGCCAACGGCTTGATCTGGGGTTGTGCGTGGATACTGCTCTTCACCCTGACCCTGATCGGCCTGCCTGCCCTGCTGGTGCGCGGCTGCAGTTGGAGCGGTCCTCCCCAGACCCGGCAGCAGCAGGGCCCCCTGGTACGCCTGCAGTTGCAGACAGGGCAGGTAGTGACCCTGCCCCTGGAGGAGTACCTGGTCGGAGTGGTAGCCGCCGAGATGCCCGCCGAGTTTCACCCGGAGGCCCTCAAGGCCCAGGCGGTGGCTGCCCGCACCTACACCCTGCGCCGGTTGGCCGGCTTTCTAAGGCCAAATGCGGAACAGGGACACAGCCTTTCTGACACCGACCTCAGCACCGATCCGGAAAATTCCCAGGCCTGGATCCCGGTCTCTGAGATGCGCCGGAGGTGGGGAACGCTCTCCTTCGGCTACTATTACGGGAAGATTGAAGCGGCGGTCCGGGATACAGCCGGCGAGGTGGTGGTCTACCGGGGCCAGTTGATCGATCCGGTTTACCACGCCAGTTGCGGCGGCCTGGGGACCGAGGACGCCACGGACGTCTGGGGCCACGATGTCCCCTACCTGAAAGGGGTGGCCTGCAACTGGGATCCGCCATCGCAGCAGCAGCCGGTGGCGGCGGCCTTCACCTATGACGACCTTTACCGGCGCCTTGATTTCCAGGCAAGGCGGTTCCTGCGGGTAGCGGTCTTGGTAGGCTGGTCCGGATCCTTGACCGGACCGCACGGGGGCGGGTCAAGGACCTGCATGTGGCGGCCCAAACCTTCAAGGCTACAGACATCAGGAAACTCCTCAATCTCCGTTCAACAGATTTTACCGTCAAGGATGCGGGCGGCAGGGTTGTCTTCGAGACCCGGGGCAACGGGCATGCAGTAGGCATGTGCCAGTGGGGGGCTGAAGGCATGGCCATGCATGGCAAGACCTACAAGGATATCCTCACCTACTACTACCGCGGTGTGCAGGTGGTATCCTATCAGATCCCTGTGTGCAGGCGATTAGTCCTGAATGCAAGTTTTGCCAGATCGTTCACTCCCTTCAGTTATTTTGCTCAGATATTGTATTGAACGGCGATCCTTCTGTAGACAAAATATCCCTTGTCTCACTAAAGCCTGTCCTCTAGTCTTTTTGGCCTGGCGGCGCTCATATAAATGATAGAGAAAACCGGACACGGGGAGGATTGCGATGCAAGAATACATCCGCCGCCGGGTTATGGAGGTAAGCAGTTATATCCTGGAGTCGTCAGCGACTGTCCGACAGGCCGCCCAAGTGTTTGACGTCAGTAAAAGCACGGTGCACAAGGATGTTACGGAGCGGCTACCCAGAATCGACGGCAAATTGGCTTCAAAGGTGCGCAGTATCCTGGAACTTAATAAAGCCGAGCGTCACATTCGCGGGGGAGAGGCGACGCGCAAGAAATATCGTGGGGGATGAAGGGGCTTAAAGGTAAGCCCTTCTTTTTTTTGCAATTTTAATAGTGTCGAGGGAAATAGCAGAAAGACATGCAGGATAACGTAAAAATATGTCGAATTGAATTAACAACGCGATTTTTTTCTTTTCAAGGAACCCCCGCGCATGCATGCGGGGCGCGGGGCAGGCCTTGTTATCCAGCACTGAAAGTGCTGAGCAACAATCAAGGAAAGGGGACACACCTTTCGGGAATGTTCCCTATGATGGGACAAGCCCTAAACGAAAGGAATGGCGACAGCAGATGTTCTGGGCGGAAGATATCGGGGTTGATCTGGGTACCGCAAGCGTGCTTGTTTTTGTCAGGGGCAAGGGCATCGTCATGAAAGAGCCCTCGGTTATCGCTATTGAAAGGGACTCCGGAAACATCATCGCGGTTGGCGAAGAAGCCCGGAAGATGCTCGGAAGGACGCCGGGGACGATCGTTGCCATGCGTCCCCTGCGGGAAGGGGTTATCGCCGATTATGACGTCACCGAAAAGATGCTGCGCTACTTCATAGAGAAGGCTGTGGGACGCCACTTCTTCTTCCGCCCCCGGATCATGGTCTGCATTCCCTCAGGTGTTACCAGCGTGGAGGAGCGGGCGGCCCGCCAGGCCGCAATCCAGGCCGGCGCCCGCCAGGCCTACCTGATCGAGGAGCCGCTGGCGGCAGCCCTGGGCGCCGGGGTCGATATCTCCGAGGCCAGCGGGAACATGGTCATTGACGTCGGCGGCGGCACCACCGACATCGCCATCCTCAGCCTGGGCGGCATTGTCTGCTCCAAGTCGCTACGGGTCGGTGGAGATAAGTTCGACGAGGCGATCATCAGGTATATCCGGAAGGAGTATAACCTGTTGATCGGAGAGCGGACCGCCGAGGAATTGAAGATCAGCATTGGAACCGCCTACCTGAAAGGGAAGCAGGACCCCAATGAGGGGATGGCTGTGCGGGGCCGGGACCTGATCTCCGGGCTTCCCAAGACCGTTACCGTCACCTCCGCAATGGTGGTACAGGCGCTTCAGGAGCCGCTGGAACAGGTGATGGGCTCCGTAAAAGAGGTGCTGGAGCGCACGCCACCAGAGCTGTCGGCGGACATCGTCAACAAGGGGATTCTGCTGACGGGCGGCGGCGTCCTGTTGCATGGTTTCGACATGCTGCTGTCGGAAAGGACCGGTCTTCCGGTGCATATCGCGGAGGACCCTGTCTCCTGCGTGGCCCTGGGCGCCGGCAAGGCTTTGAGTATGTTGAACATCCTGCAGGGCGCCCAGAGTTTTGCTGTGCGCCGGGCAATGTAGTAGTTGGTAATTGGTCGTTGGTAGTTGGATGCATGCTGTTCTGCATGCATTTTTAGCTTTGGAATTTTTCCAACCACCCACCACCAACCACCATTTAGTGGTTGGTGCTCAGCATCAACTTCGCTCCGGTGGCGAGCAGTGCTATCCCTGCGAGCTTCCACCAGGTGAAGGGGATCTGCCTCAGGCCGAACATCCCGAAGTGGTCGATGATCACCGCGGCGGAGACCTGCCCGATGATGATCGCGGTAGTGGCGGGGGCCACGCCCAGCTTGGAGATGGAGGCGACCACCGCATAGATGATCAGCACACTCAGCACCCCTCCCAGCACTGCATACCAGGGCGCCTGTCCGATCTGATCCAGTCCGTTCTTGCCCAACCGTGACAGCAACAGGGCTAACACCACGGTGATCGTACCCACCAGGTGCACTACGAAGGTGGCTTCCAACAGGCCGACTGCCTTACCGAGGATGGCATTGAGCGAGCCCTGGAAGGCCATGGTTATTCCTGCCACCAGGGCCAGAAGCAGGGAGAGCGAGGCAAGGGGCATGGGTGTCAGGCTCCTTTGGATCGATTGACTTTCGAGGCCGGGAGTATCACTGCTCGCCATTAGAATATCGCGGCAAGCCGGTGAGGATGATGCCGTCCAGGATGTCGGCCTCGCTGACGGTTATCTGTTCTGCCTCCAAGCTGCCGAGAATCGCCCAGAGAATGGTGGTACCGGCTACGATGATATCCGCCCGTTCCGGCTGCAGGCCGGAAATCTGTTTTCTTTCCTGGTTAGTCTTTGTCGCCAGGAAAAACAATATTCTCTCCACCGCGGCCCGGGACAGCCGGTAGCCGTGCACCCGCTCCGGGTCGTAGACCGGCAGTGCCTGGTCCACGGCTGCCAGGGTGGTGATGGTGCCTCCAACCCCGATCAGGGGGACCGGTCCCATGGCCTGAAGATCTTCGAGGGCGGGCTTCAGTTTGGCCAGGATCTCCGACAGCAGCAGCGGGCGCTCGGTCAGGCGGACTGCACCCAGTGGGATGCTGCGGCTGGTCGGAGCGCCGGGGTCCCGCGCCCGGCGGGTGCGCCCAGAGGGCACCCGGCGGGCGCAGACGGAAAGGTAATCTCGGTGCTGCCTCCGCCGATGTCTACTACCGTGCCCTGCTTCACCCCGGGCAGGGACTGACAGGCCCCGAGAAAACTGAGATAGGCCTCATCCTCGCCGCTGATCACGTCAACCGACAGCCCTGTCTGTGCCCTCACCTGTTCAACAAAGAGCGCCGCATTCGGTGCTTCCCTGGCGGCGCTGGTGGCCACCGCCCTAACATGGTGAACCCCATGAAGGTGCAGCAGGCCGCTGAATTCTTGCAGTGCTTGCAGGGTGCGGGCAACAGCCTGCGGCTGCAAGCCCTCCCCCCTGGTCATCCCCTCTCCCAGGCGGCACATCCGCAGTGTCCTGAGCTCGGGCTTCAACTGCCGGTTGTGCAACCTGGCGATTAGCAACCGCACTGAATTTGTTCCGATGTCTATCGCTGCAAACCGGTTGTTGGCATCCTTCATGCTGACGCAGCCTCCATAGTGGTCGTTGGCAATTGGCAGACCCACCTTCGGTGGGTGCCCCGTCGTTGGACAAAACAAAACCGCGCTTATCGGGTACCCTCCTTATTATGTGGGGCACCCGATCACCAACCACTAAAATGTCCTAATCCCCGTAAGGGCCGGTGGTATTGGCGTGATCGTTCTTCGGCAATGGCTTGGTCGCCCCGGGAACGGCCGGCAACACCAGGGCCTCTCCGGGCTTCACCAGGCCCAGGTCCTGGCGTGCCGCTTCTTCCACGTAGGCGTCACTGCTGTAATATCCAATCTGCTGTTGGATTTGCTGCTGCTGGAGCAGCAATGCCTGCTTCTCGCCCTGAAGCTGGTTCAACTCCGACTGCAGCCTCCAGGCCTTGATCTGTAGGGGCAAAAACAGTGCGCAGAGGAGCACTGCGGCCAGCCCCAGAAAGAACATCCGCCGCTTCCAATGACTCCGGCGAGCGCTGTGCGCCGCCTTGCCACCTTGAATGTGAGCGTAGTGAACCGCTCCCGGTTCACCGGACCTGGCGCCGCCGCTTGCAGGCGCGGCACCCGGCACGGAGGACCTGGCGCGGCGGCGCTGCGCAGTCTTTCCGGCTGTTCCGGTTGCGTTTTGCCGTGATACCGGGCTCTGCCGCACTACATCTCAAGCCTCCTTGCCAGCCGCTCAACCGTATTGAGCAGCACATAGTAACTGCTCTGACTCCTGAGCAGTTACCTTTTATTTGTCTGATTGAGCGCCGGGATCGTCAGTGTCCCCATCAAACAGCCCGAGGTTGGTGGGGATGATGATCACTGCCTGGTAGCCCTTGGCCCGCGCCCGGCTTAACAGAGTGGCCACCGTGGCGGCATTGACACCGAGTTGCCTGGCGATTCCCTCGTTGCTGTGGCCGGTCTCTTTGAGGACGACTGCCTGTTTTTCCCTGAAACTCAACCTTTCAGCCCCGCGAATCTCCAGTTGCACTGCACTTCACCTGATTGTCCACAAATTGTGGACATATTGTGGATAAATTATGTACAATACCATTCTACGTTGGGCTAGAAAATCCTTCTCCATATCCTAAAAAAAATTAGTTCCTGTGTAGAATGCGGCGCAGTGTACGACGTAGCCAGCGGCTAAAACTGCGCCAGCCCTCCCGGAGCGACCGCCACAGCCACTGCAGCAGCAGCTTTTCGGGCAGCCACAGAAGGCGCAGCAGCACGTATGCCACCCGCAGGCAGGTGTGCGCCAGCCACCACAGCCCCCGGAAGGGGAGGAGAATGACCAGCCAGAGCAGCCGGATTATGTGGCAAAAGGTCCGGAATAGCAAGCCCAGGAGCCGGCCCAACTGGTAGAAGATGAGCGTCAGGGGTCTCCGTACAGACGGGCTGAGGGACTTCAGGTAGAGCGCCGTCCCGATCGGAATGATCAGGATGTTATAGAAGTTCACCGCGCCGCCGGTCACTACAAAGAAGACCCGGAAGGCGAGCAGGGCGCAGCAGACCCAAAAGAAAAAATCAGCCAACTGGGTTACCAGCCAGCCTGGCCTGAGGAGTCGCCTGAGAACACGGTAGCAATCGAACAGGAAGCCGATCGCCACCCCGATGGCGAGGTCTATCAAGAGGAGCATAAATTCCTGCAAAACGGTGGCGTTCATTTGATCAGGCGTTCCAGGATATTCTTCCCCTTCTCCTTTATTTTCTTGCTTCGCTGTTCCCGGTACTCCATTGCGGCGACGGAGCCCTGGACGGCAATCTCCCCGGCGGTCAGATCGAGGTGAGTGATATTCATCTCTTCGCCGCGCAGCATCAGGGTACCCATCGCAGTTTCCAGCAGTATCTCCCCGTCATCGAAGCTGATCACCTGGAGCACCCCGGTGGCCGACAACCGGGAACGCCCAGTCAGGGTCAACTCGTGTTGCGTCTCTGGCATCTCGACTCCCCCCTGCCCAAAAGCCAAAAGGCTGTGGTATGTCCTCCTTCATGATTATGTCAGGCATGGCCCGATTATACCGGCGCTGCCACCGGTTGGAGGAGCAGGAGACCTGGATAGCAAAAAGCATGCCTGACCGGGATAACCCTGCAGTCAGGCATGCAATGGCAGTATGGTGAAGCTATTCAGCCAGGGGCTCAAACTCGCTCTTGGAGGCGCCGCAGACCGGGCACACCCAATCGTCGGGCAGGCTCTCGAACGGTGTGCCCGGGGCGATTCCGCCGTCCGGGTCTCCTTTGGCCGGGTCATAGACGTATCCGCATACAGAGCACTCGTATTTCTGCACTTCCAACCCTCCCCTCTTGCATCTGGCATCCTTGTCGGGTGAGCAAAGCGAACATCGCGCCCAAAGGGCGCCCGGGGCGCCAACTTGCTGGCGCGGGGCTTCTGGAATCAGTAACACTCGCAGTACGGCTTGTAATACTCGTGGGTGTGGCCACAGAGCGGGCAGACCTGCGGCGGCTCTTCGCCCTCGTAGATATAGCCGCACTCCCGGCACTGCCACTTGATCGGCGGTTGACGCTTCAGCAGTTCGCCCTTCTCCAGCATCTCCAATAGCTTACGGAAGCGGGCGGCATGCTGCTTTTCGACAGTAGCCACTCTTTTGAAGAAGTCGAGCGCATTGGTCTGGCCCTCCGCCTCCGCCACCCTGGCGAACTCCGGGTACATCTCCTGCCACTCGTAGTTCTCGCCGTCGATGCAGGTCTGCAGATTTTGCCCGGTGTCCCCGAGTTCTCCCAGCAGTTTCATAATCTTCGAAGCATGCTCCATCTCATTGGCTGCAGTCTCTTCGAAGTACCCGGCGATCTCCTGCCAGCCCTCCTTGCGGGCTACTGAGGCAAAGAAGGTATACCGGTTGCGGGCCTGGCTCTCACCGGCAAAAGCAGCCTTCAGGTTGTCAACGGTTTTCAATATAGATCACCTCCTGACTTGTTGGTTTTTATATATTCCTTATTCTAAGACCAGGCGCTGTCCCGCCTCGAAGACCTCCTGAAAGGCGGTGGGGTGGTTGATGATGGCGCCCTTGGCATCGATCCGCCAGTAGAAGTGGCCGCCTTCATATTTTATCTCCAGCATGTCGAAGTAGTAGCGGACAACCTTTACGGCGCAGTCGAACATATCCGGAAAGGCAGTGCCGCAGGCCGAGAGGAAGATCCCGGTCCGTTTCGGCCTGGCCGCGGCATCGGGGATGACCGGCCGCTTGAGGATGAATTTGGTCGACCAGAAGCGTTGGCTGCGGTCGATCAGTGCCTTGGCCTGGGCGTTCAGGTTCATGGAGAAGATCGGGGCGGCCAGGATCAAGCGGTCGGCAGCAAGTAATTTCTGGTAAATCTGTTGCATATCATCCTTGAGGATGCATTCCCCATCCCTGCTGCAGGCGTTGCACCCCTGGCAGGGCTTGAAGCTGCAGTCGGACAGGGTGATCAGTTCCGTCCTGGCGCCGCCCCGGGCCGCCCCCTCCAGGGCCTGCTCCAGCAGCAGGGAGGTGTTGCCCCGGCGCCGCGGGCTGCAGGATATGCCGATACAGGTAATCATGCATGTCCCTCCTGACTCCTGATGCCTCTCATCTCTTATTATAGAGATACATAAGGATTTCGACCAGATATGTCGAAGCGAAAAAATAAGGTCATTCAATTATTTTTAGGCATCAAGAGGATTTTTGCGCTGGGTGTAGAAGTAATCTGATGATGGAGTATGCTTTTTCACGTGCTTTATGGATGGTTTTGTCTCTCCACCCAGTTTTTGTTTTTATGCTGCCGCCCCCCGCACGGGTGGCTGCCCGGCGGGTGTGGCGTGGGTTTAAAGACACCCGCCAGGGTTGGCATGGTTCCCCAAGTTTGTTATGTCGTTTGGTTGTAGTGAGGGGAGGGGTTTGTAAAACAAATACCGCAAGTTCAGATTTTGGAGTACCAAAAGAATTTCTCGTGGGAGGTGTATTTTGCTAGTGGAAGCTTTTGTTCTCCCGAAAGCAGATTTAGGCAGTTTTGTGGAGAAGTTAAAGGCTGGCTACGAAGTAATCGGACCTGTCGCCAAGGACACAGAGTTTGTCTTTGCGCCGATCGGATCTGCCGCCGATTTAAGCCTTGACTATGATACCACCATTCTGCCGCCGCATAAGAAATACCTGGCGCCGCCGAAGGAGACCCTGATGACCTTCAGCGGGCCGGCGACCAAGACCGGGGAGCCTGCTGCGCCTGGCAAGCAACTGCTGTTCGGCGTGCACGCCTGTGACGTCAACGGCATGCTCAGCCTGGACAAGGTGTTCCTGGGAACCTACCCGGATCCTTACTACAAGGCCCGCCGTGAGAACACGGTGATCGTCGGCCTGAACTGCACCGAGCCCTGTGACAACGGTTTCTGCTCCTCCTTCAATACCGGGCCGGGCATGGATACGGGATTTGACCTGTCCCTCACCGATATCGGCGACAAGTACGTCGTCTGTGTGGGCAGCGAGGCTGGCAAGGCCCTGGCGGCCGGACTGGCCCCGGCGGCAGATGCCGACCGGATTGCCAAGAGCAAGGCCCTGCGGGCTTCCCAGGAGAAGATCCTGCGGCACATCGATACCGATAACCTTGGCGAGTTCATGCACCAGAATGTCGATAACCCGGTGTGGGCAGACCTCAAGGAGAGGTGCCTGGCCTGCGGGTCCTGCACCAACGTCTGTCCGACCTGCTTCTGCTTTGCCGTCAAGGACCAGGTCGATCTTACCCTGGCTGCCGGCGAGCGCCCGAGGGACTGGGATTCCTGCCAGTACCTGGAGTTCTCCCGGGTGGCCATGGACCACATCTTCCGTCCTGACCGGGCGGCGCGCATCAAGCAGCGCCTGTATCACAAGCTGACCTACTTTGCGCAGCAGTTTGACGGATCGCCTGGATGCGTGGGCTGTGGTCGTTGTGCCACCTACTGCATCGTGGCCATCGACCCGGTCGAGGTAATGGCCGACCTGCGTGATGACCCGGGCGAGGAGAAGGCAGTCAAGCTCTACACCCCGCCGGTGAAGAAGGTCACCCCGGAGACCAACCCGTGGGAGCCACTGCCGGCCAAGATCACGGCGATCAAGCAGCAGAACTATGATAACAAGACCTACACTTTCGAATTCGTGGATCCTGCCGTGCGGGACAAGTACGCCTATGACAACGGCGTCTTCAACGAGATCAGCGTCTTCGGCATCGGCGAGGTGCCCATCTCCATCAGCTCCTGCGCCGATGTGAAAGGTACCTTTGACCACACCATCCGTGCCGTCGGCAACGTGACCAAGGCTTTGGACAAGATCCAGGTGGGCGACATCGTGGGCGTCCGCGGTCCGTACGGCTTTGGCTGGCCGGTGGAAGAGATGAAGGGCAAGAACGTGCTCGTCGTGGTCGGTGGTGTCGGCCTGGCCCCGCTGCTTGGCACGATCAAGCACATTGCCAACCATCGCGATCAGTACGGCGCACTGGAGATCCTCTATGGCGCCCGGTCGCCCAAGGACATGCTCTTCACCGACGAGTTCGAGGACCTGCGCAAGATCCCCAACACCAGGCTGCTCCTGTGCGTCGACGACTGCATGGGAATGGAATGGGGACACAACATCGGTGTCGTCACCACGTTGTTCGACAAGATGTCCTCCACACCCGACAACACGGTCATGATCACCTGCGGTCCCGACATCATGATGAGGTTCGCGGTGAAGGGCCTGCTGGGGCGGGGCTGGAGCCCGGAACAGATCTACGTGTCGCTGGAGCGCCGCATGAGTTGCGGTATCAAGAAGTGCGGCAACTGCCAGATCGGCCCGCTCTTCGTGTGCCAGGACGGCCCCGTATTCAAGTTAGCGGACATCCAAGGCCTGCCCGAAGCGGCCTTATAAGGAGGTGTGATCATTGGCGAATCCGAAAGTCGCGTTTTTCAAGTTCAGTTCCTGCGCCGGTTGCCTGCTGAACGTGATCAATATCGAGCCGGTGCTGCTGACGGTCCTCTCCGTCATCGACATTGAGTACTTTGTCATGGCCAAGCGGGACAACCACCACGGCCCGTACACCATCGGCTTTGTCGAGGGTGCGGTCACCACACCGAAGGAAGTATTGGAGCTCAAGAAGATCCGTGAGGAGTGCGCCATCGTGGTGGCCATGGGCACCTGTGCCTGCACCGGCGGCGTGCCCTCGATCAAGAACTTCTCCGGCATGAACCAGGACCAGTTGACCAAGACGGTCTATGCAGAAAACATCTACGATCCCATGTTGGCCTCGATCCCGGCCAAGGGCATAGACCACTACGTCAAGGTGGACGCCTACCTGCGTGGTTGCTCCTATGACCTGGGCGAGTTTGTAGAACTGGTCAAGAGGGCGCTCAAGGGCGAGGACCCGCTGTTCCGCCCGCACAGCGTCTGCAACGAGTGCAAGCTGAAGGAGAACGTCTGCCTGCTGGTCAGCAAGGGCCAGCCCTGCATGGGTTCTGTCTCCGCTGCCGGCTGCGGCGCCCTCTGCCCCAGCCTGAACAGGCAGTGCGAGGGTTGCCGCGGACCTGCCAACGACTGCAACGCGGCCTCTCTGGCCAAGACATTTATGGAAGACCTCGGCCTGTCCAAGGACGACGTGGTGCGCAAGTTCCGCAAGTATGCGGGGAACACGCCGGAGTTTAGCAAAGGAGCTGAGGCAGCGCTATGAGCGACCGGAGATTGTATGTAGACTATCTCGCCCGCATGGAAGGCGACGGGGCGATGGACATCGTCATCGGCGAGAACGGCGAGATCAAGAAGGCGGCCTGGGAGGTCTGGGAACCGCCAAGGTTCTTCGAGGCCTTCCTGATCGGGCGCAAGGTCGAAGAGGCGCCGGAACTCGTCCAGCGCATCTGCGGCATCTGCCCGCACGCCCACCACATCGCCTCCCTGCGGTCGATGGAGCGGGCGATGGGAGTCAAGGTCAGCGAGCAGACCAGGCTGCTGCGTGAGTTGATGCACTACAGCGACTGGATCATGAGTCATGCCCTGCACATTTACTGCCTGGCCGCCCCCGACTTTGTGGGCTACGAGAGCGTGGTCGCTATGGCCGGCAACCCGGACCTGCTGCCGATCGTGGGCAAGGCCCTCGGCCTCAAGCGCCTGGGCAACGACATGATCGTGGCTATCTGCGGCAACGAGATCCAGAACCGCACCTCGGTGCTCGGCGGCTACACCGCCGTGCCGTCCAAGGCCACCCTGCAGGCCCTCAAGGAGCGCCTGAAGGCCGCCAAGGAGTTCGCTATAGACACCGTCAAGCTGGTCGTCCAGTTGGGCAACGTCGCGCCCTACAATAAGCTGGAGCGCAAGGCGGAGTACGTTTCCCTGTACGATCCCAAGCGCTACCCGATCAACGAGGGCCGGCTCCATTCCAACGACGGCTTTGACGTGCCGGATGAGGAATACCCGATCTGGATCCTCGAGAAGCACGTGCCGAGCTGCAACTGCAAGCACGCCACCATCAAGGGCAAGGGCAATCTTGTAGTTGGTCCGCTGATGCGGGTCAACAACAACTTCGACACCCTGTCCGCCGACGCCAAGAAGATTGCCGCAGAGGTGGGCTTCTCGGTGCCGTGCTTCTTGCCGTACTTCAGCATCGTCGCCCGGGCGCTGGAACTCGTCCATTCCATCGACGCCTCCATCGAGCTGATCGATGTGCTCGGCGAGCCGAAGCTGGAGGAGATCAAGTACGAGTACAAGGCCGGCGAGTCTTACGCCGTCACCGAGGCCGCCCGCGGCATCTGCTGCCACGGTGGCCGGGTCGACAAAAACGGCGTGATCCAGAAGTACGACCTGATCGCCCCGACTGCCCGGAACATCGCCTCCCTCGAGGATGACTTCAGGGCCTTCGTGCCGCAGTTACTAGACCTGTCGGACGAGGACCTGACCCTCAAGTGCGAGATGATGATCCGGAACTACGACCCGTGCCAGTCCTGCGCCACCCATTCCATCAAGGTCAACCTGCGCAGGGAGTAACAGTGAATGAAGGCTGATCTGCTCGTCATCGGCTGCGGCAACGAGTGGGCGTCAGACGACGCCGTGGGGCTGCAGGTGATCCGGAGCTTGAAGGACCTGAAAGCAGCGAAGGAAGTTGAGCTCCCCGACGGAGTGGAACTGATTGAGGCCGGTACCCCCGGCCTCAATTTGCTTGATCTCTGGGACAGAGGGGAACGGGTGATCATAGTGGATGCGGTCAAGAGCGGCGCCGCCCCGGGGACGGTCCACGGCTTTGATGCCTCGCTGCTGCCTCCCCGGGACGTGATGCCGGTCTCGTCCCACGGGGTGAACATCATCGACGCTGTGGAACTGGGGAAGCTGATGGGGAGGCTCCCCACCCAACTGACCATCATTGGGGTGGAGATCCTGTCTGAAGAGCCCTTTCACGTCGGCCTGACCCCGGAGGTGAAGGCGGCGGTGCCCCGGGCGCGGGAGCGGGTGCTGGAAGCGATCCGGCAGCAACTGGGAAGATAGAAAAAACCAACCTCGCAGATAGCGAGGTTGTTTTGCACTCATTCGTAAATCCTTGGCCTCGGCATTTCCGGTTTGCCTCAGGCCCTCTTTTCCTTAACTAACAGCAGGGCGAGCAGGGCCACCAACAAGGCAACGAAAAGTGACCAACTGCCACCGGGAAGTCCGAAGTGATCGACAAACGACCCCATGATGAGGGGCAGAACGAACACGCCCAAGTTGGTGCCAACCGTGTAGGCGCCGGCTGCCACGCCCATGTTGACCGGGGTGACGCCGGGCATGCTCTCCTGCAAGGAGAAGGCCAGTGTCCAGGGGACCTCGAAGAATAAACCGAAGAGAATGGCGACCAGGATCAGGGCGCCGATACCCCATGATGCCCTGCTCAAATAGACCAGCCAGACGATCAGGGTGATGACCAAGAAAATCAGGGCGGTAAACCTTCGGCCCCAGCGGCCGGCCAGAGAAGCCAGCAAGATCAGGCCCACGCCCATGGCGATCGGGAACAGGCCGGCGATAGTGCCGCCCAGGGCCGGCGTCAGCTTGTTGGCCACCGCCATCTGACCAGGCAAAAAGCCCATGGCAAAGACAGTGGCGCCCCCCAGGAACAGGGCCGCGATCAGGTTGATCCAGGCCGAAGGCGCCTGCATGACGGTTTTGAATTCACTGGCAAACGAGGGCTTGGCCGCCACCGGCCCGGTCTCCTTTTGACGGGCCAGGATCCACCACAGGGCGGTAATGGCCAGGATGAGGATGCTGTAAAGCCAGAAGGCGCCGGTGATGCCCAGCGGACCCAGCAGGGCGACGGTGACGATGATGCCCAGGCCGCCGCCGATGAAGAACGCGCTCGCCCCGATGCTGATGTAGGTGTGGGCGTTCTGGTGGCCGAACCACTGGATCATCAAGGGCCCAGACAGGCCGTCAGGCAGCAGATAGCGTAGCCGGCGATGGTGGTCAAAACAGCCTGGGCTGCAAATGAGGTCATGAACAGCGGCCGCAGCCCGAAGCCAATCAGGGCACAGATAGCGCCGATACCGAGCAGTTTCTTGGTGCCGAGGGTGTCTGCCCAGCGGCCGGTGGAAACACCCAGGATGATGGCCACCAGACCGGGCAACGAGAGCAGCAGGTTGCCGGTGGCCGCCCCGATGTGGAAGACCTTGCCCCAATAGGTTTCCAGGAGCGGAGCCTGGGCGAACCAGGCGGACCAGATAAACAGAGACATGAGCACGAATAAGGTCAGCATTACCCAGCGGTAACCGTCTTGCACGGACTCCTCAGGATGTGTCATCTTAACCCCTCCTTTGAGTAATTATGGTTTCCCCGGAGCCTGTCTCCGACCTGTGCCCTAAACTTGGACATAAATAAAAAATGACCACAGCAGGCAACAGGGTCAAAATAATAGCTTAAACCAATTCTCCATCCTCCCATCCTACCGTTTATTAAGTTTTTCGAGCCTATGAACAATTATATTTTAAATTCCCAGGGCCGGCAAGCACATTTTTACATTATCATGTCGAACGATACGGGGGGCCGGCAGGATTATGGGCTTGGATAGTGAATTAAATGTAGATCTGCGTATTGCTCATTTCAGACCTTGATGACGGGGAGGGCGCGTTAATGCGAATAGACAAAAAAGGCTGGCTGGTCTTGGGGCTGTGCCTGGGGCTGGTGATTTCTCTCGTCTTCAACGCCGGACAGGCCCTGCTCCGGCAGTCATTAAGCGGTGATGCCCTGAACGCCCTGAGGACGGACGTCGATTCTGCCTTGGCCGATCTGGACTCGGCGGTGTACCTGGACACCAACCAGACCAACTGGAATGACTCCAACTTCCGCCTGTCATTTTACAAGAGCCTGCTGCAGGTCAGGGAGGCATCCGCCGCCGCCTCCCAACTGGCGCCGCTGAGCAGCGGGGATCCCGCAGCGGTTGCCGGCAGGATGGGCGAGTTGCAGGCGCGGCTGGATGCGGTCTATCTTCCGGCTGCTCAGCGCTTGGCCGAGGGGCAGGCAACCGCTGCAGACCGGTCATCCCTGGACAACTTCTGCGACAGCATCCGTAAGGCGGGATGGCCGCTCAGGGAGCAACTGCGGGATTCGGGGTGGGGGAAACTGAGGGCTTCACTGGATGCCCTGACCCAATTTCTGGGCCCGGCGCCCTCGATGGCGGTGATCGAGGTGCCCGATTACCCCGGGGACGAGTCTGTTTATACCAGCGGAAAAGCAACGCCTGAAAATCAGCCGTCTGCCAAGTCGGTCTCAACGCTGGGAATCACCGTCAAGGTTGGCCCCGCCAGTGGCGCGTAGGACCGAAGTTCAATGTTCGAGGTTCGATATTGTGCCTCGGGGAGCGAACTCCGACTACTTATGGAGACGGAAGTTGCGGAGGCTGACAGATTAGCGGTAAAATGTCTGTGTTACAGGGTCGAAGGAGCGCAGTCCCGGCCTGGTCACGCAGGGTGGCAGCACGACCCGGATCGAGCCACAGCCGGGCATATTGTTTTTCCTTCGAACCTAGAACCTCGAACCTCGAGGAGGGTGGATCATGCACGAGTATTCGCTGGTGGAAGGCGTTGTCAAGCAGATCAAGGCCAGCGCCGCCGAGAACGACATCAAGCAGATCAGCCGGGTGGCGCTGGTGGTCGGCAAACTGACCATGGCCGTGCCCGACGCCCTGCAGTTCGCCTTCGAGGTCTTCCGGCAGCAGGAGCCGTTGCTCAAGGATGACGCGGTGCTGGAGATCCGGGAGGAGCCGGTGATGGGGGAATGCAAGGACTGCCAACACCGTTACGAGATCAAGGATTACGAGTTTATCTGCCCGTCCTGCTCCGGCGTCAACATCAAGCTGGTGGGCGGCCGGGAACTCTACATCGATTATTACGAAGGAGAGTAGGCCGATGGTCAAGGTAAGGCTGGCGACGCCAATGCTGCAGGAGAACGACGAGGTGGCCCGGGAGAACCGGAGTCTGTTCCGGGAGCGCCGGATCTTCGTGTTGAACCTGATGAGTTCGCCGGGCTCCGGCAAGACGAGCACCCTGGAGCGCACCATCGAGCATTTGCCGGAGGGCCTGAGGCTGGCGGTGATCGAGGGGGACATCTACACCACCAGGGATGCGGAACGGATCGAGGCGCGGGGCGTGCCGGTGGTGCAGATCAACACCGCCGGGGCCTGCCACCTGGATGCCCGCATGATCAAGCCGGCATTGGAGGATTTCGACCTGGGAGCGGTAGATCTCCTGATCGTGGAGAACGTGGGCAACCTGGTCTGTCCGGCGGAGTTCGACCTGGGCGAGGACGCCCGGGCGGTGGTGCTGAGCGTTACCGAGGGGAACGACAAGCCGATGAAATACCCGCTGATCTTCCGCCTGTCCAAGGCCGCCCTGATCAACAAGATCGACCTGCTGCCCTACACCGACTGTGACATGGCGGAACTGGAGCGGGACATGGCCATGATCAACCCGGAACTCGAGATGTTTCAGGTTTCCGCCCGCACCGGACAGGGTTTTGACCGCTGGATGGAGTGGCTGGCGGAACAGACGGCAAACAAGAAGCGAGGCGCCTGAGATCGCGAAAATGATCTCTCCTGCCACGGTTAGAAATTGGCTCCGGGGAGCAAACTAGTGGCAGGAGGTGATGTTGGATGTTGTTGATATTGGATGACGGTTACACTCCTGACATGATCGAATTGGAGACGACTGAGCAGGCCGCCCAGGATTACCTGCGGCTTCCGGCTGCAGATGAAATGAACATTGCCTGGTCTCGTAACTTTCCGGTTCAATAGCCGGCGTAGACACGTAAGAACCAGTGGAAGCAACAACCGGCCGCCCGAGGGCGGTAAGCTTGACGACAACCCCGGATGCCTCTGGGGTTTTTGTTTTTGATTTGCGGCAGGTCTTTGCGTATAATTCAAGTAAAATTATATATGACAGGATCAATTTAGAAAGGAGCCAGAAAATGAACGACCGGATCGAGTCTGTAAGAGCCATGGAAATACTAGATTCCAGGGGAAATCCCACCGTGCGCGTCTTTGTCGGCCTGGAAAGCGGCTTTGCTGCGGCGGCCTCTGTTCCGTCCGGTGCTTCGACGGGGGAGAATGAGGCCATCGAACTCAGGGATGGCGACAACAAGAGATATGGCGGCAAGGGTGTTCTGAAGGCGGTCGCCAACGTGAACGATCTGCTCGCCAAAGAGCTGGTGGGCCTGGACCCATCGAACCAGGCGGAGATCGACCACCTGATGATCGAGCTTGATGGTACGCCCAGTAAGAGCAAGCTGGGGGCCAACGCCATTTTAGGGGTGTCCATGGCGGTGGCCAGGGCAGCGGCCGACGCCATGGAATTGCCTCTGTACGCCTACTTGGGGGGCGCAGGGGCCGTCACGCTTCCCGTCCCCATGATGAATGTCCTGAATGGCGGAAAACACGCCGATAACAGCGTTGATTTACAGGAGTTCATGATCATGCCCCTGGGAGCCCCGAATTTTGCCGAAGCCTTGCGCTATGGGGCGGAAACCTTCCATGCGCTCGGAAAAATATTAAAGAAGAGAGGCTATGCCACCAGCGTCGGCGACGAGGGGGGTTATGCCCCCAACCTGAAGAGCAACGACGAGGCCTGCGAGGTGATCGTCGAGGCCATCGAAACGGCAGGCTATCAGCCTGGCAGGGATATCGCCCTCGCTCTCGACCCGGCGGCCAGCTCCTTTTATGAGAACGGGAGGTACAACCTGGCGAAATCCGGCCAGGGAATCAAGAGCAGCGATGAGATGACCGGGCTCTACAGGGACTGGCTGGACAAGTACCCGATCATCTCGATCGAGGATGGTCTGGCCGAGGATGACTGGGCCGGTTTTCAGAGGCAGACAGCGGTTCTGGGGCAGAGAATCCAGATTGTCGGCGACGATCTCTATGTTACCAATGTCAAGTTTATCGATCGCGGCATCGAGGAGAAAAGCACCAATGCCGTGCTGATCAAGTTAAATCAGATCGGCACCGTGACGGAGAGCATCGAGGCGATCAATCGCTGCCATAGGGCGGGGTGGGGCTACGTCGTTTCCCACCGCAGCGGGGAGACGGAAGATGCCTTCCTGGCCGATTTTGCGGTGGCGATGGGAGGCGGGCAGATCAAGACAGGTTCGGTCAGCCGCAGCGAGCGCATTGCCAAGTACAACCGGTTGCTGGAGATCGAGCAACAGTTGGGCAAGGCTGCCGTCTTTGAGAATCCGCTGAAAAAATATCGTTAGTTATCACAGATGACAACCCACTCTAATACCCCCGCTTCCTCCGCATCCGGGCTACGCCCGGCCTGAAGAATGCGGAGTACATCCGAAGCGGTGGGATAAGAGCGGCTACGTCACTGTATTAACCAGCCATGATGAGTCCATCACAAACCGCACATGAAAATGGCTGTATGCTATTTTCGTGCTAACTGGTACTAAGCTTCAGTGGGGGATTGCTTTCCCCCACTGAAGCTTAGTACCAGTTGAAAAGCCAGCGGGGCAGCTTGACCAGGACACGCAGGCCCCCGGCCGGACAATACGCTCAACTTTGCATTGGCTCAAGCTAGACCTCACTAATTTTTGCAGCATCCTGGATAATAATGATACCCTTTTTTACCATTTCTTTAACCAGCGGCAGGACGCGGTTGATGTTCTCCTCGGTCTCCACCACTTCCAGGATCACCGGCAGGTCTGTCGACAGGTCCAGAATGCGGCTGGTCCGCAGCCGCTTTTCGGGGCCGTATCCCTCCATACCCCGGTAGACCGTAACCCCGGCCAGGTCCAGCTCCCGGAACTTGAGCGTCAGGGCGTGGTAGAGGACGGTGCCCTGCCAGTGCTCGTTCTCGCCGGTGTAGATCTTCAATAGCTTCACAGGTTGCGATTCCAATTTCATACCTCCTCACAGGTGGGACTATAGGCGCCCTGCCGCCAGAAAGCCCAGCCAGCCTGCAGCCAGACCGGCCAGCACGCTGCCCAGCACATAGGCAAGGGTTGCCAGTTGCTCGCCGTCCTCAGCCAGCTTGACGGTTTCGTATGCGTACGTGGAAAAGGTCGTATACGCCCCGCAGAACCCGGTGGTCATCCCTGCATACAGCCAGGCAGGAAAGTGCCACCCGGCTGCCAGCAAGCCGGCCAGGAAGCAGATCACAAAAGAGCCGGTAATATTGATGATGAAGGTACCCAGCGGGAACACCCGGCCCCACCGGCCCATGATCCCCCGACCCAACTGGTAGCGGGCAATCGAGCCGAGCACCCCTCCGGCACTGATGCCAAGCAGCAATGGCAGCACGGCCTCTCCTCGCTTCGGTTCGTTATCGTTTTTCAGCCGGCTTTCCGGCGCGGTCGGGCGGAACAATCCCCGCCTCCGCTAAAACGGAACCCGGGGCGGGCACCCGGCGCTACGACCCTTGCGTACCCGGTTCGACCTGGCATCGAGGCAGGGATAGAGGTTCAAGCCCCGGCATCCAAACCTCTTCCAGGGATAGACCGGCGGGCATACAACAGGCGTCCGGCGACCATTCCCAGCCAGGACCCCAGCAGGCAGCAGATGACCGAACCTGCGCAGTACAGCAAGGCGACTCCGGGGTGCGCCGGCATGAGATTGAGGGTTTCCCTCGTGAAGGTGGAAAAGGTGGTATATGCCCCACAGAAGCCGACCCCGGAGAATAACCGGAACCGGGGGCTGAACAGGAAGCGCTCCAGGGCCAGTACCTGGATCAGGCCGAGCAGCATGCTTCCGGTGATGTTGATGAACATGGTGCCGTAGGGAAAAGTAAGGCCGAACCAGAGCGCGAATGCATTTCCGATGTAATAGCGGGACAATGCCCCTATGATGCCGCCCAGTCCCACCCAGACATAGTCCATCTGCTCAGCCCTCCCCGTACCGGCTGGAATACACCGGGTCGATTTCTTACTCCAGTCTTCAAGATAGATTCTACGTTATGGAGCCAAATTCCTGGTCGCGGTCAAAAAAGGCGCCTCTTTAAATGCGTTCTTGACCAGGATAAATAAATCTCCAAAGCGTTGACAGGCTTCAAGAAAGTGTTAACATTTTGAAAAGAATCAATTTATACTACTGGGGGGTAAAAAAGAAAGTGCGCCTGTTTCTGGTCAGGCATGGTGAAACCGCGTGGAATAAGGACGAGGTCTTCCGCGGTCAGTTTGACGTGGAGCTAAACGAACACGGCCTGGAACAGGCCCGGCTCACCGCCGGTGTGCTCAGCGGCGTGGAACTTGCCGCTATCTATTCCAGCCCGCTGAGCCGGGCCTATGATACCGCCCGTCAGATCGCCGGGCCCCATGGGCTGTCGGTGGTGATCGAATCCGCCCTGACCGACATCGACTATGGCACCTGGCAGGGCATGAGCCACCAACGGGTCAAGCAGACGTGCCCGGGGGTTTACGGTTTATGGACCACCGCTCCCCAAAAGGTGCGTTTCGAGGAGGGGGAGAGCCTGGACGACGTCAAGACCCGGGCATTGAAAGCCCTCAAGCAGATCTCCGGGCGTCATCCGGGGCAGAACGTGGTGGCGGTGAGCCACCGGGTCGTCAACAAGGTGCTCATGTGCGCCCTGCTCGGCCTGGACAACTCCCACTTCTGGTCGCTCCGGCAGGATACCTGCGCCATTAACGTGATTGAAGAGGACGAACAACATGGTTACATAATCCACGGTCTGAATGATACCAGCCATATTCAAACGTTAGCGGCCACGTTTCAGTCAAAGAAAGTGGCGGCGGATTTTTGACAGTGGCCGCAGCGCCGATTGGTTGGACGGAAACCTTGAGATCCAGAAGGCTGCTGGACAAGAGTAAGACCAAAGTGTCAATGAGTCAGAGAGCGAGCCAGAGAACCGTCCCGCGACTCACTGGATTCAGGAGGGGGAAGGTATGCGGTATGCGCCTGTTGCTGATCAGACACGGTGAAACCTTGTGGAACAAGGAGGAAATCTTTCGGGGACAGGTCGAAGTGCCATTGAACGAGACCGGCATCGATCAGGCCAAACATATTGCCAAGTTGCTGCAAAAGGCGACGATCGATGCAGTTTACTCCAGCCCGCTCGGCCGGGCGCTGGAAACAGCACGGCTAATCGCAGAGCCGCATGGGCTCATCGTCCTCAGCGAACCTGGTTTGACAGACCTGGATTATGGTTCCTGGCAGGGCCTCAGCCATCAACAGGTCAAGGAACAGTACCCCGAGTTATACCAGGTCTGGCTCACCGCTCCTCAAAAATTGCGCTTCGAGCATGGGGAGAGCCTGGCTGATGTCAGAAGCCGCGCCCTCGATACCGTCAACCGTTTGGCCGTACTGCACCACAATCATAATGTGGTGGCGGTCAGCCACCGGGTGGTCATCAAGTTATTGGTTTGCGCCATACTCGGCCTGGGCGCATCCGGTTTCTGGGCGATCCGCCAGGATACCTGCGCCATCAATGTCATCGAGCATGACGAGCAACACGGCTTCATGATCTATCTCCTCAATGATACCTGCCACATCAAACCGTTGACCGCACACTTTTTGGCAACCAGGCAGGCGGCAGATTTTTAGTCTTATAAAATTTCAGGGGGGATCATTTTTGAACAGCGAGCAGGTTACACAGGGATACGCACGGGCGCCGCACAGATCGCTCTTTTACGCCATGGGCTACACCAAGGACGACCTGAAAAAACCGTTGATCGGCATTGTGCACTCCTTCAGCGAGATCGTCCCCGGCCACATTCACCTGAGGGATCTGGCCCAGGCGGCCAAGTTGGGAGTCGCTGCCGGAGGCGGCACGCCGGTAGAGTTTCCGGTGATCGGGATCTGCGACGGCATAGCCATGAATCATGACGGCATGAAGTACTCGCTGGCCTCTCGCGAACTGATAGCCGATTCCATCGAATCCATGGTGATGGCTCACAAGTTTGACGGCCTGGTGCTCATCGCCAGTTGCGACAAGATCGTTCCCGGCATGCTGATGGCGGCGGCGCGGCTGAACATCCCCGCCATCTTATGTCGGCGGCGGCCCCATGCTCACCGGTGATCACCGGGGAGAGAAGGTCGACCTGGTGAGAGGGGTGTTTGAAGCCGTGGGGACGTTTGCCCGGGGGGCGATCAGCGAAGAGGAACTGGACGACATGGAGCAGAACGCCTGCCCCACCTGTGGCAGTTGCGCCGGGATGTTCACCGCCAACACCATGAACTGCCTGGTGGAGGCGCTAGGCATCGCTCTGCCCGGCAACGGCACCATCCCGGCGCCCTACGGGAGGCGCAAGGCTCTGGCCAAGCAGGCCGGCCAGCAGGTCATGGAACTGGTGCGCAACAATATCCGCCCGCGGGACATCATGACTGCAAACGCCTTCCGCAACGCCATCGCCCTGGACATGGCGCTCGGGGGCTCTTCCAACACGGTGCTGCATCTGCTGGCGATCGCCAATGAAGCCGAAGTGCCCCTCGCATTGGAGGTCTTTGACGAGATCAGCGCTCACGTTCCTAATATTTGCAAACTAAGTCCCGGCGGCACCGACAGGATATTCGACCTGTACATGGCCGGCGGTGTTTCTGCCGTATTGAAGCAGTTGGGAGATCGGGGCCTGTTATCTTTAAAGGAGCAGACTGTTACCGGCGCCGCGCTGGCAGAGAATATCAGCAAGGCGGCGGTCAAAGACCCGAAGGTGATCCGTCCGCTGGACGACCCCTACGATCAGGAAGGCGGTATCGCCATCCTGAGGGGGAACCTGGCGCCCGACGGGGCGGTGGTCAAGCAGTCGGCGGTGGCCAAAGAGATGCTCGTGCACCGCGGGCCGGCCCGGGTGTTTGACGGTGAGGATGATGCCTTCAATGCCATTACCGGAGGCAGGATCAATAAGGGTGACGTGGTAGTCATCCGGTACGAGGGCCCCAAGGGCGGGCCGGGGATGCGGGAGATGCTCAGCCCGACAGCCGCCATTTCCGGCATGGGACTGGACAAGGACGTGGCGCTGATCACCGATGGCCGTTTCTCCGGTGGAACACGCGGCGCCTGTGTCGGGCACGTTTCACCAGAGGCCTCGGAGGGCGGTCCCATCGCCCTGGTGCGGGAGGGTGACCTGATCGAGATAGACATACCAGGCCGCAAAATTATGCTCATGCTTTCGGATGAAGAGATCGCCGCCCGCAGGGAAAAATGGACCGCCCCGCTTCCCAAGGTGACTGGGAAAAGCTACCTGGCGCGTTATGCGTATCTGGTAACTTCCGCCAGCACCGGGGCCGTTACCAAGGTGCCGGAATAGAGGTGTTGACAGGGTTTTGTTTTTCATGCATAATGGGTTTTGGCGATGCGGGGTGGAGCAGTGGTCAGCTCGTCGGGCTCATAACCCGAAGGTCGTTGGTTCGAATCCAGCCCCCGCTACCACTTTATTTAAACAAGAGGCGGAGTAGCTCAGTTGGTCAGAGCATGCGGTTCATACCCGCAGTGTCGGGGGTTCAAATCCCTCCTCCGCTACCAATAGGAAATTAGTGGCCCGTTGGTCAAGTGGTCTAAGACATCGGCCTTTCACGCCGGTAACGGGGGTTCGAATCCCCCACGGGTCACCAGATCATATCCCGCCTACAAGGCGGGTTTTGACTTAAATGCGGCCAATTTGTCGGAGAGTCGTCCCCCCCGGGCGCAGATTACCCCAAGATTCCCGCAGAGCCTGCCTTATAATGGATCAGATTGAGATCTGTTCAGGAAGGGCGGGTGGCGAGAGATGGGCGCTGAATACGTCTGGCTGCGTCATGGCATCTCCGGCAGGTGGTCCCAGGTCAGGGGCGCTGCCCTGTTTCTGCTCTACGCGGTGCTGGGCGTCGCTGCCGGGCGCTCGCTGATCGGAGGTCTCGCTCCCTTTGCAGTGCCAATGGCGGTGGCAGCGGCCTTCCTGGTGGCGCCCCTGGATTGGGCGGTAGCGATCGGTTTGATGGTGGGAGTGTTCACCCATTCAGGCGCCGCGCCCGCATACGGGTACCCGCTGATTCCGGCGGTGGGGAGTGCCCTGGCGATGGCTGCAGCATTTCTGCTGGCCCGGTCCTTTCGTGACCGATGGTCGCAACCGCTGCTTTCCGGAGCCCTGGCCGCCGGCGGCATCAATATCCTGGTCAAAAGCGTCTTCCTGCTGTGGCAGAGCCACGATCCGGCGAGCGTGTTCAGTCTGTTAAGCGAGTCCGCACTGGTCAGCCTGTTCACCCCGCTCACGCTCTATGGGTTTACCGGTGTATCGAGGTTCAAGGAGCGGCACAAGGAATTGCAGGCGCTGTTGGCCCTGGTTTTTGTGATGTGCGGCCTGGGCGACCTGCACATCGGCCTGGTCGCCCTCCGGGAGGTGCTGGCCAGTCTTGTGCTGATCACCATCGCCTACGGCTGGGGCGCTGGCTGGGGGGCGGGGGCCGGGGTGATCCTGGGGCTCTTGGGCGGCGATCTACAGATGATCCTGCCCCGGACCGGCTTCTACGCCGGCATCGGCTTCTTTGCCGGCGTCTTGCAGGGCTTTGGCCGTACCGGGGTGATCGTGGGGTTCTTCCTGGCCAGCCTGCTCTTTTCCATCTTTTACGGCGACCCGGCCGGGGTGTCCGGGCACCTGCAGGCCAGCCTGCTGACCGTGGCGATCTTCTTCATGGCATCCCCTTTCATCAACCGGTGGCTTGGCAGGGAGAAGACGACCGCTTTGCCCGAACTGCCCCTGGAGGCGGAGATCGGCTTCTCGCAACGATCCAAGTCCACGGAAGTTTTTTGCGGCGACAGCTTTGCCGTGACGCACCTCCCCGAACCGGGGCGCCTGTTGTTGACTATCAGCGACGGGATGGGGGCGGGGATCAATGCTCTGCGCGAGAGCAGGATTGTGGTAAAATTACTGGAACAGATCATCAGCAACGGGATCGGCCCGGAGGCGGCGGCGGGAATCGTCAACACCGCCCTGTACCTTCGGGGCGGCGAGGAGAGCGCCGCCACCATCGACCTGGCCGAGGTCGACCTGGAGGGACGGTACGTGGATCTCTTGAAGGTGGGGGCGCCGCCCAGCTTTCTGAAGCGGGGCCACAGCGTCGAGATGATCCGGTCGAACTGCTGGCCGGCGGGCATCCTGGACAAGGTGGAGGCAGAAGTGCACCGCCGCCAGGTACTGCCCGGGGACATGCTGATCATGACCTCCGACGGAGTTACCGAGGTCGACCAGGAGGCATTCCTGCCGGACAACTGGCTGTACGACTTTCTCAAGGACTTGCCCCTGGAGGATGCCCAGGCGGTGGCCGACCTGGTCCTGAAGCACGCCTTGAAGGCTGTCGGGCTGCAGAACAGGGACGACATGACGGTGCTGGTGGCGCGCTTCGGCGACGGGCAGGAACTGGGGTGAACAGGAACGCAGGACAATCAGGAGCACGCATTGATCTCCAAGATCAGAACATTCAGCGCCAGGCACGGGATGTTTGGCCGCGGGATGAAGATTGTGGTCGGGGTTTCCGGAGGGGCGGACTCGGTGGGCCTGCTGCAGGTTTTGCGCCAGATCGCCCCGGAGCATGACCTGCGGCTGCACGTGGTGCACCTCAACCACATGCTGCGACCGGAAGCGGCGGATGATGCCGCATTTGTCCGGCAGCTCGCCCGCCGTTTTGGCCTGCCGGTTACTATCGGCTGTGCCCGGGTGGACACTATTGCCAGGCGGCTCAGGACCGGGATCGAGGAGGCCGGGCGGCTGGCCCGTTACCGGCTGCTTGAGCAGGTGGCGGACCGGATCGGCGCCCAGCGGATTGCCGTGGGACATCATGCGGGTGACCAGGTGGAGACGGTGCTCTTCAATCTGATGCGAGGCACCGGGCCCAGGGGCCTGGCCGGCATCCCGCCGCGGCGCGGCCGGGTGGTGAGGCCGCTGCTCTGCGCCTCCAAGGAAGAGATCGCCGCTTTCTGCCAGGTTGCCGGGCTGGAGTGGCGTGCCGACGCCTCCAACCTTTCCCCGGAGTTCCTGCGCAACCGGATCCGGCACCGCCTGCTGCCGCTGCTCCGAAAAGAGTTCAACCCCCGTTTCGACCAGGCAGTCCTGCGCCTGGCGGAGATCGTCGGGGAAGAGGACCGCTGGTTCCGAAGCCATGCGGAAGGATTGCTCAATCAGTTGCAGACGCCAGGCACGGGCAAATGTTCACGGCAGTCCGGGCGAATGACGGCTCCGGGCGTCCCGGGTGTCAGGCCGCCGTACAGGTCGGTGCTCCTGCCCCTGTCAGCTTTTGTATGCCTGCCCCTGGCCCTGCGGCGGCGTCTGCTGCTGGCGGCGGTCCGGAGGGCGGGGGGCAGCCTGCGCCACCTGGGGTATCAGAATGTGGCAAACTGCCTGGATTTCCTGGGCCGGGACGTCCCGGGCGGAACCGTGCAGTTGCCGGGCGGCGTGCGGGTCAGCAAAAACTCCACCTGCTTTACGGTGGCTGCCGTATCAGATGTCGGAGGTCAGAGATGGATTCCTCGAGGTTCGAGGTTCGAGGTTCGAGGTTCGAGGCCAGAAGAGGAAGGACTAGTCAAGCATCGAATATCGAGCTTCGAAATTTCGAATATCGAGAAGGACTTCCAGTCTCCGACTTCTGTGGCCTTGACGGTGCCTGGCCAGACGCTTCTGCCCGAGCTGGGGCTGACAATCCGGGCGCGGGTGGTCAATCTTGAGAAGCGGGAAACTACAGTGCTGGGTGCGGTGGAACTGGCTCGGGGGGTGCCCGCCTCAGCAGGTGCGGAACTAGAAGGCATTGGTGAAGCCAATGCCAACGAACATCGAACATCGAACATCGAACATCGAACATCGAGAATGGTCTGCTTCGACTACGACCAGTTGGCCGTGCCTTTGGCCGTCAGGACCCGCCGGGCGGGAGACCGCCTCCGGCCTTTCGGGATGCAGGGCGCCAAAAAGCTCAAGAAGCTCCTTGGCGAACTACGGATTTCAGCCGGCGACCGCGACAGGGTCGCCCTGGTGGTCTCCGGCTGTGAGATCATCTGGGTGGCAGGCTACCGGAGGTGTCAAGCGGCGCCGGTTACCGAACAGACCAGGCGCATGCTGATCCTGGAGGCAGTGAGACTGCGATCGAGAAGTAAGAGGCGGGTGTCCGAGACGGCTCCGCCCTAGGCGTGGTGAAGGCATCCGGCATCCGGCATCCGATTTGTCGGCTTGCTTCTTGCAAAATAAATTGAATCCCTTTGAGAAGTCATGTTAAAATATAACGTATGCGGTACGGAGCCTGATTTTGTGCGTTGGATATATGTCAGTCTGCATGTCCATACTAGTCGTTGGCTTCGAACCAAGGTGATCCGGCAGCTTCGTGCCGGTCAGTGTCCCGGCGCTAAAGTAATTTGGTGGCATCCCCGGTAGTGACATATGGTTGCCAAAACGGACACAATAAACGCCTTCATTAGCGCCGGGGAAATTGGGCGTTTGATCGCAAGCGTTGAATGATGGTTAGCGACTGAAGCCTTTGTTCTTCCAACCACTAACCACTAAATATGTTTAGGAGGGTTAATGTGGGCCGCCTCCTTAAGAATTTATTTATTTACCTGATCATTGTCGTGTTTGCCGTGCTGGCCATCAAGCTGTTCATGCCCCCGCCAACCACCGAAAAGGCCTGGGATTATAACGACTTTATCTCTGCATTGTCCGCGGGGAAAATTGCTAAAATTTCATTGAAATCGGGCGATGGGAGCTATCATGTAGATGGCACGACCACCGACAATCAAGATTTTAGCACCGACATCCCCTCCAACAATCCTGATTTGCAGAAGTTGCTGGATGAAAACGCCACATCCGGCAAGTTGACTATAACCTATCCTCCCCCCCAGACTACTCCCTGGTGGGCTGGGCTGATCTCCACCTTGCTGCCGATCCTGTTGATCGTGGGGTTTGTCTTTTTCATGCTCCAACAGACTCAGGGGGGTGGCAACCGGGTGATGCAGTTCGGGCGCAGCCGGGCGCGGCTGCAGGATCCTGAGAAAAAGAAGGTCACCTTCGCCGACGTGGCCGGGGTGGACGAGGCCAAGGAAGAACTGGAGGAGATCGTCGAGTTTTTAAAAGATCCGAAGCGCTACAATGATATGGGCGCCCGGATTCCCAAGGGCGTGCTGCTCTTTGGCCCGCCGGGCACCGGCAAGACCCTGCTGGCGAGGGCGATCGCCGGCGAGGCCGGGGTGCCCTTCTTCAGCATCAGCGGCTCCGACTTCGTGGAGATGTTCGTCGGAGTGGGCGCCGCCAGGGTGCGGGACCTGTTCGAGCAGGCCAAAAAGAGCTCCCCCTGCATCATCTTCGTGGATGAGATCGATGCCGTCGGGAGGCACCGGGGCGCCGGGCTCGGAGGTGGCCACGACGAGCGTGAGCAGACACTGAACCAGTTGCTGGTGGAGATGGATGGCTTCAGCGCCAATGAGGGGATCATCATGATCGCCGCCACCAACCGCCCGGATATTCTCGACCCGGCCCTGCTGCGCCCGGGGCGGTTTGACCGGCAGATCACGGTTGACCTTCCCGACCTGCTCGGGCGGAAGGAGATCCTGAAGGTGCACGCCCGGGGCAAGCCCCTGGATGACGAAGTCGATATGGATGTGCTGGCCCGCAGGACGCCTGGTTTCACCGGGGCCGACCTGGCCAATATGATCAACGAGGCGGCGCTGCTTTCGGCCCGCCGTGACAAGAAGAAGATCGGCATGAAGGAGCTGGAGGATTCCATCGAGCGGGTAATCGCCGGGCCGGAGAAAAAGTCCCGGATCATGAGCGAGGAAGAGAAGAGATTGATTGCCTATCACGAGGCGGGGCATGCTTTGGTCGGAGGGCTGCTGCCCCATGCCGACCCGGTGCACAAGATCTCCATCATCCCCAGGGGGCGCATGGGAGGGTACACGCTCTCACTACCGGTCGAGGACCGGCGCGTCCACACCAAGTCCTACCTGCTCGACCTGGTCACCACCCTCATGGGCGGGCGGGCATCCGAGAGCCTGGTGCTGGTGGACATCAGCACCGGGGCGCACAACGACCTGGAGCGGGCTACCGACCTGGTGCGCAAGATGATTACCGAGTACGGCATGTCCGAGGAACTTGGTCCGATCACCTTTGGCCGTCCCGAGGAGCAGGTATTCATGGGGCGCGACCTGGCACGCGACCGCAACTACAGCGAGGCCACCGCCTACTCCATCGACAAAGAGGCGCACCAGATCATCGATCACTCTTACCAGCAGGCGAAGAAGCTGCTGGAGGACAATATCAGCAAGCTGCACCGGATTGCCTCCACTCTGTTGGAGCAGGAGACGATCGAGCGCAGCCAGTTTGAGGCGCTGATGCAGGAAGCGTAAATCAGGAGTCAGGAGTCAGGAGTCAGGAGTCAGAATAGGAGATAAAACACTTTAAGACGTATGGCAGAAGGGTTTAACGTCTATCCGAGGCTTTTCCAAAGTATGAGGGGTAACTTCTCGTGATATTTCAGAAGTAAAACTTCTTTTGCAATAGGTTTGTAAATTGTTGCCACCTTGATTGCGAGCGAAGCGAGCTTTTGGGCATCGCGCCCAGAGGGCACCCGCCGATGGAAGCATACTATTCTCAGGGCATTAATTCTGAATTCTGACTCCTGAATACTGAATACTTGGGGGTATGCCACAGATGGATCGTACTTTTGTCATAGTCAAACCGGACGGGGTGCAGCGCCAGTTGGCGGGCCGGATCATCGGCGCCTTCGAGCGCCGCGGCCTGAAGATCGTCGGTCTGAAGCTGCTCCTGATCACCCCGGAACTGGCCGGGCGGCACTATGCCGAGCACCGGGACAAGCCATTCTTCCAGGGGTTGGTGGATTTTATCACCTCCGGGCCGGTGGTGGCCATGGTGCTGGAGGGGAAGGACTGCATCGCCATGGTCCGGGAGATGATGGGAGCGACCGACCCGCTCAAGGCCGCTCCGGCAACCATCCGCGGCCGGTACGGCATCGACATCGGGCGCAACATAGTGCACGGCTCCGACTCTCCGGCCAGCGCCGAGAGGGAGATCGCCCTATTTTTCAAGCAAGAGGAGTTGCTTGATTACGCCCTGGACATCCATAAGTGGATTTACGAATGAGGGATCCCCGCCTGAGAATCATTGTATGCATGATTCCTAGAGCAGGAAATTCAGGTTCAGTAGCGAATAACAGATGAATTACCCGAACCCCAGCCGATGATATCTGCCAGTGTCTGTACAAGTAGCCGGTTCCCATTACAAGCAGTTCCTCGTTCCAGCCTTGTGGGGCGTACCTTACTTGATGGAGCGGAAGGAGGATCTGCTTTTCTGTGGGGATGGATTGGCAAAAGAGCCCATTTTGCTCATCCGGCTACCTGGTTAACCAGTAAAAAAATAATTGAGATCAAAAGTAGGAAAACAGGAAGAGACAGCGAATATTATCTTAGTTAGGGTTGATGAAAAACCTGCTGCTTTACCACAGAGGTGGTTTCCGGTCAAGGAAACAGGGGGTCCTTTGTTAAATTTGTTTTTTTTGGTTACCCTAAGACCAAAGTATTTACTAAGGTAATGGGGTTTTAACCATTAGTCTAGCTTGTAAGGGGGTATGCTGAGAGATTGAGAACAGCCGGATTTTAGTCAGTTGTGTTAGGCAGCGTGAGTGGTCCAGGTAAGTATAGAGAATCTTTAAAATAGGAAGGGAGATGTTGTTTAATGCCTTGGGATTCAACACAATTAGCTGACTGGCAGATCGCCGAGGAAGCCGAGAAGAACATGCCGAAGCCGTATGAAGTGGCAGACAGGCTCGGTATGAAGCAGGACGAGGTAATCCCGTACGGCCGGGTATCCAGGCTCGATTACATGAAGATCCTGGATCGCCTGAAGGACAGGCCGCAAGGCAAGTACGTGGAGATCACCGCCATCACCCCGACACCGCTGGGCGAGGGCAAGACCACCACCACCATGGGGATCATCGAGGGCCTTGCCAAAGGGGCAAGAACGTGGGCGGCGCCATCCGGCAGCCTTCCGGCGCCCCGACCTTCAACATCAAGGGGACTGCGGCCGGCGGCGGCAACGCCCTGCTGATCCCGATGACCGAGTTCTCCCTCGGCCTCACCGGCGACATCAACAACATCATGAACGCCCATAACCTGGCCATGGTGGCTACGACCGCCAGGATACAGCACGAGGACAACTACACCGACGAGTTTCTGGCCAAGCGCGGCATGAAGCGGCTCGGCATCCATCCCAAGAAGGTGGAGATGAAGTGGGTCATGGACCTGGGCGCCCAGGCGCTGCGCAACATCATCATCGGCATGGGCACCAACATGGACGGCGCCCTGCTGCAGTCCGGCTTCGTGGTCACCGTAGCCTCCGAGGTGATGGCCATTCTGGCCATGGTGTACGACCTGAAAGACATGCGGGAGAAACTGGGCACGATTATCGTGGGCTATGACCGGAATGACAATCCGGTGACCTGCGATGACCTGGAGGTTGCCGGCGCCATGACCGCCATCATGCGGGAGTCGATCAACCCGACCCTGTGCTGGACGGCCGAGATGCAGCCCTGCATGGTGCATGCCGGCCCCTTCGCCAACATCGCCGTCGGCCAGTCCTCCGTCATCGCCGACCGGGTCGGCCTGAAGCTGTTCGACTACCACTGCACAGAGTCCGGATTCGGCTGCGACATCGGCTTCGAGAAGTTCTGGAACGTGAAGAGCCGGGTCAGCGGTTTGCAAGCCGAACGTCTCGATCATCGTCACCTCCGTCCGCAGCATGAAGATGCACGGCGGTGGGCCGGCGGTGGTGGCCGGCCGTCCGCTGGACGAGGCCTACAAGACGGAGAACCTGGCGCTGGTGGAGAAGGGCTTTGCCAACCTGGCTGCACCACATCGGCATCGTCAAGAAGTCGGGGATCAAGCCGGTCGTCTGCATCAACGTCTTCCCGACCGACACCCCGGAGGAGCACAAGCTGCTCAAGCGCCATGACCGAGCAGGCCGGCGCCCGCTGCGCCATGTCCAGGCACTGGCGCTTAGGCGGCGAGGGTGCCCTGGAGCTCGCCGACGCCGTTATCGACGCCTGCGAGGAGCCGGTGGACTTCAAGTTCCTCTATCCGCTCGAAATGAAGTTCAGGGATCGGGTCAACCTGATCGCCAGGGAAGTTTACGGCGCTGACGGCGTGAGCTGGGCCCCGGCTGCCGAGGCCAAGGCCAAGCTGTACGAGGAGCGGTATCCGGACTTCTACACCATGATGGCCAAGACCCACCTGTCCCTGACCCACGACCCGAGCATCAAGGGCGTGCCCAAGGGCTGGCTGCTGCCGGTCCGCGATGTTCTGGTCTATGCCGGCGCCAAGTTCCTGGTGCCTGTCTGCGGCGAGATCCGCCTGGTGCCCGGCACCTCGTCCGACCCGGCCTTCCGGAGGATCGATGTCGACCTCAAGACCGGCAACGTTCAGGGCCTGTTCTAACACGAAAACAGGTTAAAAAGTCATAAAGCTTTCAATGACCAGGGGGCGCCTGCCCCCTGGTCCTTTTTGAGTGCACGCCGCTATATGGTTAGACCTGTGTGCTGCCGTAGTGGGTTTATGCATCCAGTGGGTTTTGGCCTCCCTGTTGGCGTTGGATTGAAAGCAGTGGAAAGTTCTGGTTGGGGGATATTGCAGGAGCGGGGAGCAGTGGTTATAATAGTGGCGTAGTCAGTAGTATGAAGGTTTTGGGACTTCAGTAAATCTTGCTGCTTTGGTGGTGAGCGAAGTGAACATCAGGCTGCCGGTGAGCATCGGACTGCCCGAAGACGCTGAACATCAAGGCGGTGAACATCAAGCCTGCACAGATAGTCAACATCAGGTTACCCGAAGGGTGAACATCAGGAGTACAAAGATAGTGAGCATCAGGCCCGCCATGAATTTGTGAACATCAGGCGCACATGAGGGATTTAACTACAGAATAGGAGAGGGACATGCAAAGAATAGACGCGATCGTCCGGGACCCCCTGTTTCAGGACAGCCTGGCCAGGACCAAGAGGTTCGAGCAGGACCGGGAGTTCTGCAAGCATACCCTGCAGCACTTTGTTGATGTGGCGCGGATCACCTACATTCTGATGCTGGAATCCGGGCAGATCCAGCAGTTTATCAAGGAGGCCGGCTTGAGCGGACCCGATGCTGCCAAGGAGGTCATCTACGCCGCCGGCATCCTGCACGACGTCGCCAGGTGGCGGGAGTACGAGACGGGCGAGGACCACGCCCCGCTGGGGTCGGCCATGGCCGGGGAGATCCTGGAGCGGAACGGCTTCAGCCATCAGGAGATCAGGGTGATCACCCATGCCATATTTGAACACCGGGAACAGAGCATTTCGATGTCCCGGCTGGGGGAGTTGCTGTTCCGGGCGGACAACCTGTCCAGAGCCTGCCACGAGTGCAGCGCCCAGGAGAAATGCTACAAGTTCTCCCGAATGGAGACCGGCAATCTCGTACTGATCTATTAAATTGCATGTCAGGAGTCAGGAGTCATGTACTCCGCATTCCCGGTGTGCCGGCGGGCTTTCAGCCGAGGCGAAGCCTCGAGCCGGCGTCAGGCCGGGCGTAAGCCCGGATGCGGTGGAATACCTGACCTGAAAATTGCATCTGACTTTTGTTACGAAAGGCGGGGGATGATGGAGAGCTATGACCTCCACAATCTGAGAGTGGTAGAGATCGCCAATCGGGTCGAGGCACGCCGCGCCCTCAAGGAGATCGGCTCCGATCCCGGCGGCATCGCCTGGATGGCGCCCAAGGCGGTGCACCGCCTGCTACGGGTGGCAACCCTGTCCACCCGGGCAGCGATCATCCTCAAGCAGGAGATGCTGTCCAAGGGGGGCGAGGCGGCAATCAGCCGGGAGGCCGGTGATTTTTCCGTGGACGTGACCGATGTGCTGCTGATGGGCACCCTGAAGCAGTACGACCAGCTCTGCCACAAGCTGAAGATGCAGCCCTTCGGATTGGCCCGGCTGGCCCAGTCGATCAAGGATGTGTTGGACAACCTGGAGCATCGAGATAGCCGCCAGTTGCGCTGCCGGGAACTGTCGCTGACGATCGGCGAGCGCACGCTGATCATGGGCATTCTCAACATCACCCCGGACTCCTTCTCCGACGGCGGCAAATTCAACCAGCTCGATGCCGCTGTGGCCCACGCCAGGGAGATGGTAAGCGAGGGGGCGGACATCATCGATATCGGGGGCGAGTCCACCCGCCCGCAGACCTGGGACGAGGCGCCCCTGTCCGCAGAGGATGAGCTCGGCCGGATCATGCCGGTGTTGGAACGGCTGCTGCAGGAGATCGACGTCCCCATCTCCATCGACACCTACAAGGCGGAGACCGCCCGGGTCGCCCTCAAAGCCGGAGCCCACATCATTAACGACGTCTGGGGATTCCAGCGGGAGCCGGACCTGGCCAAGGTGTCGGCGGGCTACGACGTGCCCGTAATCCTGATGCACAACCAGCAGGGGACCGAATACCAGGACCTGATGGGGGACGTGATCCGCTCCCTGCGGCAGAGCGTCAAGATCGCCGAGGATGCCGGGGTGCGCCCGGAGCAGATTATCATCGACCCGGGCATCGGCTTCGGCAAGACTACCGAGCAGAACCTGGTGGCGCTGCGCCGCATGGACGAGTTGCGCTCGCTGGGCAAACCGATCCTGCTCGGCGCCTCGCGCAAGTCGGTGGTCGGCAATACCCTGAACCTTCCCGTCGACCAGCGCCTGGAGGGAACCGCCGCCACGGTCGGCTGGGGGATTGCCAAGGGCGCTGACATCGTCCGGGTGCACGACGTCAGGGAGATGAGCCGCGTCGTCCGCATGGTCGATGCCATAATGAGGAGTTGAAAGGAGGCCGGTTTGGATGGAGCGCGGTCACGACAAGATCATCATGCAGGGCATGGAATTTTACGGATATCACGGGGTGCTCCCGGCGGAGCAGGAGATCGGCCAGTTGTTCCTGGTAGACCTGGAGTTGGCCACGTATCTGGAACACCCTGGCCGCCTGGATGACGTGTCGGAGACCATCGACTACTCGGAGGTCTATGGCCTGGTGGAGAAGATCGTGACGGAGGAGCGCTGCAACCTGATCGAGGCCCTGGCCGAGCGGATCGCCCAGGCGGTGCTGAGCCGTTACTCGGTGGAAGAGGTGATGGTGCGGGTGAAAAAGCCGCACGCTCCCCTGGGGGGCAGCTTTGAATACGTGGGCGTGGAGATCCGCAGGGGGCCGCAGCGCCATTGAAGCAAGCAGTGCGGGCATTTATCGGGCTTGGCTCCAACATGGGTGACCGGGTGGCCTATCTGGAAGCGGCCCGCCGGATGCTGGCAGAACACGCAGGCGTGGACCTGAGCAAGGCATCCTCTCTGTATGAGACCGAGCCGGTGGGCTATACCGACCAGGATTGGTTTCTCAACCAGGTGGTCGAGGTGGCCACCGGCCTTGACCCATGGAAACTACTACGGGTGCTGCAGGGGATCGAGCAGGACCTCGGACGGCAGCGGCTGATCAGGTGGGGCCCCCGGGTGATCGACCTGGACCTCCTGCTTTACGGCGATGCGGTTGTTTCCGGTCCCAAGTACGCCATGCGGTGGAGTTGGCGGCCGGTGCCCAGGCTGATCTGGGTTTCCGGTCCGGAGTTGACCGTGCCCCACCCCCGCCTCTATGAGCGGAGTTTCGTTCTGGCGCCCCTGGCCGAGATCGCCCCGGATCACGTACACCCGGACGGCAAAACGACTCTGGAACACTTGCAAGCCTTGGGGGCTGGTCAAAAAATAAGATTGTTCCAGCAACCTCAGTTATGATAAAATGAAACTGCAATCATGACCTGCCCGAGAGCAGACCGGATGGTATCGGCAACGACCATACCGGGGGCTGCCGGAGCGGGCGCCGCTTATGACGGCGTATATAATTCAGCCAACCGCTTGTACCTGGAGAGGACGGAGACGGAAGGCGCCATGCCGGAATAGCCGGAATTGTGCTGCCTTCTGACCTTCGTCAGAGGGTTTTCTTATTTTAAACGATTCAACTGGGTCTTGGCTTCAGAGGGGGATTGCTTTTCCCCCACTGAAGCTTAGAGCCAGTTAATTAGGGGCGCGCCCGCAAGCGGGCACCCGGCTCTTAGTCGGCTCGAGGCTTCGCCTCGGCTGAAAGCCCGCCGACACACAGGTCCCACCGCTTCATGTACTCCGCATTCTTCAGGCCGGGCTGTAAGCCCGGATGCGGAGGAAGCGGGGGCATTAGAGCGGGTAGCCATCGGTAACGAGTAACGAGAAAATGATGAGGCGCCAGCATTACACAGCACTCAGTAATCATCCTCATCACAGGCATTCAGTGAGTTTCCGTTGCAAGGAGGCGTGACGCAAAAATGAGCGATAACTCGGCACGTATTACTAGCGCTCAGCACTCAGCACTCGGAGTCAAGAAGATCGGCTTTATCGGCTGTGGCCGGGTGGGTTCGGCACTGGCCCTGCTGCTGCAGCAGGCGGGCTACGAAGTGGTCGGAGTGGCCAGCCGCCGGCAGACCTCGGCGGAGATCCTGGCGGAGCGCTTGGGCTGTCCGGCCCTTGACGGACCTGAGGTGGCCCGGCGGGCGGACGCCCTGTTCCTGACCACCAGCGACGATGCGATAGCCCCGGTATCTGCCGCCCTGGCGGGGGTCGCGGCCTTCCATGATGGGCAGATCGTGCTGCACCTGAGCGGCGCCCTCACCTCCGAAGCCCTGGCGCCGGCGGCGGCCCAGGGGGCGATCACCCTGTCCCTGCATCCGATCCAGTCCTTGGCCAGCGTGGAGCAGGCGATTGCCATTCTGCCCGGGTCGTATTTCAGCATCGAGGGGGATGACCGGGGCTTTTGTTTTGCCAGGGAGGTTGTAGCCCGGCTCAAGGGGCAATCATTCCTGCTGGATGCGGGCGCCAAGGTACTGTATCATGCTGCCTGCGTGGCTGCGTCCAACTATTTCGTGGGCCTGCTGGCCTGCAGCCTGGACCTGCTGGAGGAGGCGGACATCCCCGAAGAGATGCGCCTGCCGGCACTGCTGCCCCTGGTGGCGGGCACCCTGAACAATATCCGTACCCTGGGGATTCCCCAAGCCTTGACCGGGCCGATCGCCCGGGGCGATGCGGGGACCCTGGAAAAGCACCTGACAGCCCTGGAGGGCCTGCCCGAGCAGCTCAGGATCTACCTCAGCCTTGGCTTGAAGACGGTCGACGTCGCCAGGGCGAAGGGCACGATCACCCCTGAGCAGGCCAAAGACCTGCGGTCGCTGCTGATGAGCCACATTGGCCGCCTTGAAGAGAAAACACCGGCACGATCTTAATGCTTTTGCTCCGGCACGGGAAGACTACCTGTGAGTTTTCGAGCGAGGGTTCTATCGTGGGCATTAAACCCGGCAACAATATAAAGTCGAACAGTGAGGGAGTGATCAGCGTGGGGCGGGTTACAACGGCAACCCTGATGGAGATGAAGGCCAGGGGCGAGAAGATGACGATGCTGACGGCCTACGACTATCCTACGGCCGTCCTGTTGGACGAGGCCGGTATCGACATGCTGCTGGTGGGTGATTCGGTGGGCAACGTGGTGTTGGGCTACGAGGACACCCTGCCGGTGACCATGGACGAGATGATCCACCACACCCGGGCGGTGGCCCGGGGGACACGGCGGGCGATGGTGGTTGGCGACATGCCGTTCTTATCCTACCAGGTCAGCCTGCCCGAGGCGGTGCTGAATGCCGGGCGCTTTCTGAAAGAGGGCGGCGCTCAGGCGGTGAAGCTGGAGGGCGGCAGCGAGCGGGTGAGCGTGGTGCGAGCCCTGGTGGAGACGGGGATCCCGGTGATGGGCCACCTCGGCCTCACCCCCCAGTCGGTGCACCAGCTCGGGGGTTTCCGGGTGCAGGGGAAGGACGAGGCGGCAGCCCGGCGCCTGCTTGATAGCGCCCTGGCCCTTGAGGAGGCGGGAGCCTTCGCCCTGGTGCTGGAGGCCGTTCCGGCGGCGCTGGCGGCGCAGGTGACCGACCGGCTGCAGGTGCCTATCATCGGCATCGGCGCCGGCCCCGACTGTGACGGGCAGGTGCTGGTGGTTCACGACATGCTCGGGCTGTCGGCGCGCCGGGTGCCCAAGTTCGTCAAGCAGTACGCCTCGCTGGGCGATATCGTCAAACAGGCGGCGCAGGCCTACCAGGCGGATGTGAAGGGTGGGAGTTTCCCGGCGCCGGAGCATTGCTATGCCACAGGGACGGTCCTGTTGACACATACTGTTGACACATAGATGATTTGACAGTGAGAACTATCCCCAATGTCCCAATTAAACCCAATGACCATGAGAACCGTCCCTATGGCCGGGAGGAGCTGGAATAATGGAAGTCGTCGCAAGCGCCGGGCAGATGCAGGAGATAGCCCGGGATATCAAGCGCCTGGGGCTGAGCATCGGCCTGGCGCCAACCATGGGCTACCTGCACCAGGGGCACTTGAGCCTGGTGCAGGTAGCCCGGTCCGAGTGCGACCGGATCATCATGAGTATATTTGTCAACCCGCTGCAGTTCGGGCCGCAGGAGGACTTCACCGCCTATCCCAGGAACCCGGAGCGCGATCTGGCTCTGGCCCGGGAGGAGGGCGTTGATTTTGTCTTCGCTCCCACCGGCGCCTCGATGTACCCGGAGGGGTTCAGCACTCACGTAGAGGTCGGTGGGGTGCTGGCAGAGAAGATGTGCGCCCGGTCGCGCCCCGGACACTTCCGCGGGGTGACTACGGTGGTCATGAAGCTGTTTCAGATTGCCCGGCCGGACCGGGCCTACTTCGGGCAGAAGGATGCCCAGCAGGCCCTGGTGATCAGGAAAATGGCGACAGACCTGAACCTGCCCGTGGAGATCGTCACTTGCCCTATCGTGCGCGAGGCGGATGGCCTGGCCCTCAGCTCCCGCAATGTCTACCTGTCTCCTGCGGAGCGGGAGGCTGCCCTTGCTCTGCCCCGCTCGCTCTTGGCAGGGCAGTCACTGATCATTCAGGGGGAGCGGCGGGCAGAGCGGGTGCGCGGCATAATTCTGAACGCTTTAACCAACCCGGACCTCAGGGTGGACTACGTGGAGGTCTGTGACGGCCAGACCCTGGCCGATATGGCAGAACTGCAGGGGCCTGTCTTGCTGGCGGCGGCGGTCTGGGTGGGTAAGACCAGGCTGATCGACAACATCTATCTGGAGGTTTGAGCCATGAACCGGACGATGCTGAAATCGAAGATCCACCGGGTGGTGCTCACCGAAGCGAACCTCAACTACGTGGGGAGCATCACCATTGACCGGGACCTGATGGACGCCGCCGATATCCTGCCCTACGAGCAGGTACAGGTGGTGAACAACAACAACGGCGCCCGGTTTGAGACATACTGCATAGAGGGGGCACGGGGTTCGGGGGTCGTTTGCCTGAACGGCGCAGCCGCCAGGCGGGGAGAGCCCGGCGACATCCTGATCATCCTGACGTACACTCAAGTTTCCGATGCCGAGGCCCGCAGCCACCAGCCCAGAGTGGTGCTGGTGGACAAGAATAACCACATATTTTGCATAGAGGAGTCAGGAGTCAGGAGTCAGGAGTCATGAATAATAAGAAGTCTTAAGGCCTCTGCAATAATGCCTGGATGCCGCTGGAAAAAAGGTTTATCGCCTTTATTGACAGTTATCGACTTCGCTGCGACAAAACCCCATTTTACAAGGGCCTGTATTCATTGTAGTGGCTATAGAGCATGTTATGCATGAAGTCAATTGCGATGCGAAGCATTATGCATGCTACCAGAATCATTCTGAATTCTGACTACTGAATTCTGAATACTTGCTAGCCCAGGTAGGCGTCGATCACCATGGGGTTTTTGAGCAGCTCCTCTCCGCTGCCGGAGAGGGCAATCTCACCGTTTTGCAGTACATAACCACGGTTTGCTATTTTCAGCGCTTTGTGGGCGTTCTGCTCTACCAGGAGAATAGTGGTCCCCCTCGCATTCAGTTCCCTGATTACCTGGAAGATATGTTCGACCAACATCGGAGCGAGCCCCATCGAGGGTTCGTCCAGCAGCAGGATATCCGGTTCACTCATCATGGCGCGCCCGATGGCCAGCATCTGCTGTTCACCGCCGCTCAGGGTGCCGCCCTTCTGGTGGCGACGTTCCTTCAAACGGGGAAACAGACTCGAAGACCGTGTTCATGCTGCTGTTGATCCTGGATTGTTGATTGATTCTGAAGGCTCCCATCTCCAGGTTCTCCTGAACGGTCAGGCGGGGGAAGATCTTCCGTCCCTCCGGGGCATGGGCGACACCCCGGGCGGCTACCTCATGCGCCGGCAGGTCGCTGATCTGCTCCCCCTTGAAGTGGATTTCCCCGTTTTTCGGTTTCAGCAACCCGGAAATCGTCTTCAGGGTCGTGGTTTTCCCTGCACCGTTGCTGCCGATGAGGGTGACGATCTCCCCGTCTCCGACCTCCAGGGAGACCCCTTTGAGTGCATGAATCGCTCCGTAATAGGCATCTATGTTGTCCAGGCTCAGCACTGCCGCCATCTTTAAGTTCCTCCCTGTCCCTGGCGCTCAAGTGTCCAGCGCTCGCCAATACTGGATGTGTCATTCAAGGGGCGCATACTCATCACTCAGGCGCCTATACTGCTTCCTCTCCCAGGTAGGCAGCGATCACTTCGCTGTGGCTGCGGATCTCTTTCGGTGTGCCCTCAGCAATCTTGACACCATAGTTGAGAACGGTGATCCGCTCGGAGATCCCCATCACCACTTTCATGTCATGCTCGATCAATAAAATGGTGATGTTTCTCTCGTCCCGCAGCCTGCGTATGAACCTGGTCATCTCCTCGGTCTCTCTCGGGTTCATCCCGGCGGTCGGTTCGTCCAGCAGCAGCAGTTTCGGCTGCACGGCCAGGGCGCGAGCCAACTCGAGACGCCGCTGGTCGCCGTAGGAGAGGTTTTTAGCCAGCTCCATCTCCTTTCCTTCCAATCCGGTATACCGCAAGAGTTCCATTGCTTCTTCGTGCGCTTTTAACTCCTCCCGGCGCACCCCTCCGGTATTCAGCACGATCTGGACGAGGCCGGCGGTCAGGTGCAGGTGCATGCCTACCAGAACGTTTTCGATCGCCAGCAGTCCGGAAAAGAGCCGGATATTTTGAAAGGTGCGGGAGATGCTGCAGGCGGCCACCTGTTCGGGAGACATGCGCGTCAGGTTTTTTCCGTTGCAGCGGATCGTGCCCTGATCGGCGTGGTAATAGCCGCTGACCATGTTGAAAAACGTGGTCTTTCCTGCCCCGTTCGGCCCGATGATGCTGGCGATCTGCCCGGCGTCCATGTTGAAGTCGAACTTGTCGATCGCCATCAATCCACCAAATCGCTTGGTCACACCCTTAGCTTCCAGCAGCATCGACGTTCTCCCCCGCCTGTTTTTTTGTTTGCCGCCCCCACCAGGAGGCCAGCCGACGCCTGGCCGGCAGGATGCCCTGTGATCGGTAGATGCACATCAGGATCAGGATCAGGCCGAAGATCAGTCTCTGGTATTCGGCCGGGTCGGCCTGGGATGGTATGTTCAAGATGCCCTGGGCGGCAAGCTGGCTCAAATAATCAGACAACTGCTTCAAAATTTGAAGCTGCAGTACGACGACCGCCACCGCTCCCACCACCGCACCGGCGACATTTCCCATTCCCCCCAGGATGACCATCGCCAGGATGCCGATCGACTCCATGAAGCTAAAACTGGAGGGATCGATAAAGGTCTGTTTGGCAGCGAAGATCACACCCATCATCCCGGCAAAAGAGGCTCCGGTAGCGAAGGCCAGCAGCTTCATCCTGACCAGGGGCACTCCCATGCTGCGCGCTGCCAGTTCGTCCTCCCTCATTGCCGCCCAGGCGCGGCCGACCCGCGATGTTTCCAGCCTGCGGGCCACGAAGACGCTCAGGACGATCAGCACCAAGACAATAAAGTAGAAGTGTACCGGTTGGTTTAAGGAATAGCCGAACAGGGCCGGGGGCTGAACCGGGGTCAGGCCCTGGGGGCCGTTGGTGATGTTGATCGGCTTATCCAGGTTGTTCAATACGATCTGAATGATTTCCCCGAAGCCGAGGGTGACGATCGCCAGGTAGTCTCCCCGCAGGCGCAGCACCGGAAAACCTAGCAGCACCCCGAGCAGCGCCGCCAGGAGCGCGCCGAAGACCAGAAACGGCCAGAACCACATGCCGGACACCGGGAAGTGCGCCCAGGGGGCGTGAATGAAGTTTCCGGCCTGCGTCGTGGCAAAGATGGCGTACAGGTAGGCTCCGGAGGCGTAAAAGGCCACATAGCCCAGATCCAGCAATCCGGCAAAGCCGACTACGATGTTCAGTCCAATCGCCAGGGCTACATAGATCCCTGCCTGGGTTGCCACATCCAGGTAGAAGTTATTCTGCATTCCCGCCAGCGGCATGATCCCGCACAGCAGCACAACTGCCACCGGCAGCTTGACCCGCGCAGGAGCCGGCACTTTATACAGGACCAGTAATGATGCCATAAACAAGAGAAAGGTGAACGGCGAAGCCGGCACCAGGTAAAACGAAACTCCCCCCACGACAATGAAAGCCCAGGCCAGCGCCTGGAACATCCTTGTTCTATCGGTTAAGAACAGCCGCCCTTTCTGTGCCATCACGCCTTCTCCCTCACTTCTTCTCCCAGGATGCCGCCGGGCTTGAATATGAGAATGATGATCAGGATGACGAATGCAAAGACGTCTTTATATTCAATTCCGATCGCCCCATGGGTGATATAGCTGATGAGGACGATGCCGGTGGATTCCAGGACGCCCAGCAGCAGGCCTCCGACCATGGCGCCGGGAATGTTGCCGATGCCACCCAGGACGGCCGCCGTAAAGGCCTTGATGCCCAGGAGATAGCCGACATACGGGTTGATCAGGGAATACTGGACGGCAAAAAGCGTTCCGGCGGCTCCTCCCATACCTGCGCCTATAAAAAAGGTCAGGGCGATCACACTGTTGACATTGATGCTCATCAGGGCTGCCGTATCCTTGTCCTGCGCCACCGCCCTCATAGCCTTGCCCCACTTGCCGCGGGTCACAAATAGATTGAGGGCGAGCATCATGACCACGGCGGCCAGGATCACGATCAGTGACTTGAGCGGTATCTTCAGCTCGGGGGAAACCGTGATGATTGCGGTAAACAGGGATGGCGCCGTCAGGTAGAAGGTATTCTTCCACAAACCCTCGACCAGGCGCACGAAATCCTGCAGGAAAAAGGAGACCCCGATCGCTGAAATAAAGGGCACCAGACGGGGGGCATACCTGATCGGACGATAGGCAATCCGTTCGATCAGCACCCCCAGGGTGCCGCTCACCAGGATTCCTGCTATCAGGGCGATAATCAGGGCGACGGGAGCGGGCAGGGCGCCCATGTAGCCCTTGCTCTGCATGTAGAGCATCGTCTCCGTCCCCGCAAAGGCGCCCACCATGAAGATCTCGCTGTGGGCGAAGTTGATCAGTTCCAACACGCCGTAGACCATGGTATAGCCCAACGCCACCATGGCGTACACAAAACCCAGTATCAATCCATCCACTAGACTCTGCGGCAGAATTTGTGCTAATTGTGTATGAATATCGGCCAACCTCCTGATTGGGACATGAGGGGTGGGATGTGAGAGGCGGGACACTTATGCAGGCTCTGAGGCTTCGCCTCGTGCTCCTGTGCGCCGCATTCTCTTCTCCTCCGCATCCGGGCTGCGCCCGGCCTGAAGAATGCGGAGCACAGGAGCATCCAGGCCTTCGGCCTGGCCTGAAGAATGCGGAGTACAAGGCCGGGCGTTAGCCCGGAGGAAAGACGCCTGCACTTCAGCGAAGCTAATGCCTTCTTTTCTCACTTCCTCGCATCTCACTTCTCAGACCGGCAGGTAGAAGACCGGGCACACCCGGTCTTCTACTACCAGTTCTGATGATAGCACCTAATGCTGCAGGTGTGTAGCGGCTACGGACGTGTCGATGATCGCAGGCGGGTACTGCGCTGTCTTATACTCTTTCATGAACAGCATAGCGTATAAGTTATCGCCCTTGTCATCAAAGGTAACTTTTGAGGAAATGCCCTGGAAATCCTTCGTTGCGCGCACAGCCTGGGAGACCTGCAGCCTGCTCGGCATCTTGCCGCCATTGTCGGTGATCGCCGTCTGGATGCCTTGCAGGATCACGTTCATGGCGTCATAACCGTATACTGCATAGGCGCCCGGGTCAATGCCGAACTTTGCCTTGAACTGGGCAGTCCATGCAGCGCCCTGCGGGGTGAGCGTGACGTCACCGGCAGCCGTAGTGTAATAAGCTCCAATCACGTCGTTGCCGGCGATCTGGACCATTTGCGGGTCATCCATACCGTCGGCGCCCATGAAGATGGCGTTGATTCCCTTGTCCCGCATCTGCTTGAGGATCAGCGAGCCTTCGGGGAACATGCCGCCGAAATAGAGCAGGTCCGGCTTGGCGGCACCCACCTTATCCAATACGGCGCTGAAATCTGTATCACCCTGATCGATACCGTCATGGGCGAGGACATTAGCCCCGTCTGCTTTCGCCCGCTTCTCGAATTGATCGGCGACGCCGGCGCCATACGTTGTCTTGTCATCGATGATATAGATATTTTTTGCCTTTAGCATGTTGAAGGCATAATCCGCCCCGTACGGCCCCTGCTCGTCGTCCCGGGCGCAGATCCTGTTCACGTCGGGCAGCCTGCGGTCGGTAACTGCTGGATTGGTGTTCGCCGGGGAAACCTCACACAGGTTGTCCGTAACGTATACCTCGGAGGCAGGGATGGCCACGCCCGAATTATAGTGGCCGTCAACAGCCAGAACCTCCTTGTCGGCGACCAACTCATGAGCGACAGATACTCCTACCTTAGGGTCAGCCTGATCGTCCTGCGGATCGAACATCAGGGTAAAACCGAGCTTGCTGAAAGCAGCCTTCTGTTCATCGACCGCCATCTGGGCCCCATCCTTGATCGCCACACCCTCTGCTGCCTGCGTCCCGGACAGCGGACTCACACTGGCCACCTTGATCACGGCGCTGGTCTTCGGAGCACAACCAGCCACTGCAAACGCCACTACCAGAACCAGAGCCAACACCAGGAAAAACATCCAAGACTTACACCTGAACCTCACCAAGCAATCCCCCCCTTTTTTATACAAAAGGATCCTTCGGGAGTCGCTCCCCGGAGAACCCCATTGCTCTCACGTATGCCTCGCTCCTGTTGCAGCTATCAACTTCGTTCAGCAATGTAAATAATATTGGCTAAAGAATGAAATTATCCTGCTTCGTAATTACTCTTTTTGATAAATTATGTTGTTTTGTGCTCTGTTTGTCATTGGGCAGTCGTGATGCGAGAGGCGCCAGGCGAGGGGTCTCTACGTAGCCGTCTCTTCTGAGAACCCGGACATGGTTTGTACTGTGAGCGGCACGTACGCCTGCATGGCCAGGTTGAGCCGCCACTCCACAACGTCCCAGTTTACCAGTCCCCACCAGGCCTTGATGTAGTCCGGGCGGTGGTTTTCATAGTCAAGATAGTAGGCGTGCTCCCAGACATCGCATACCAGCACCGGGATACAGCCCCAGTCCGTCAGTTTCTCGTGGTTCTCGGCGGTAAAGACCTCCAGGTGGCCGAAGCTAGGCACCCATGCCAGCACGCCCCAGCCAGAGGCCTCGACATCCGTGGCAGCCGCGGTAAACTGGTTAAAAAAGGCCAGGATGCTGCCGAAGTACCTGGTCATCTGGTACCCGGTCTGACCGTAGGGTTGGCCGGTACCACCCGGGGTCATGACCGTCCAGAAGATGCTGTGCAGGATGTGTCCGGAGCCGTTGAAGGCCAGGTTGCGCTCCAGTCCCCTGATCTGCGCGAAGTTGTTGGTGCTCCGGGCCTCCACCAGTTGCAACTCTGTCTTGTTCAGGCCATCCACATATGCCTTGTGATGACGGTCGTGGTGGATCTTCATGGTCCGGGTGCTGATCACCGGTTCCAGGGCGTTATAGGGATAGGGCAGCGGCGGCAGTTGGTGCTGCCCGGGAGGAACGAAGGGTTGTGGCTGGTTGAGGCTATTGGTGCTCATGCTTGAACCCCCTTTTGTAGGAAACTCCTGGTAGACAGATTATTCGACCGCCTGGAGTTCTGATACAGCAAGCCACATTATTCATGGATGTAGATGTTGATCTAGTCAGGACAACCAGGCTGATGATTCATTTGCCGTTTTGGGCTCCATAGAACAGACAGCTTAGCATGACTTTATTAACCCTAAAAATACTTGAAGAAGTGCAAAGGAATGCAAAGGATATTCATCGAATCAATCCATGAGGATGATGATAACTGGTATGGAAAGTAATCAAAATAAGAGCAGCTCATTGATCTTCTCAAATCCTTGTCGCTTGGGATTTTAACAAAGCAGATCGAGCATTTCAAAATCAATAAAACATGGTTTGAAAAATCTAACCCCAGGCAAGCTGCCAGAGTTTCTGTCCATGTATAATATGAGTTTATTCGGTCTCTTTTTCAGATTGTGATTATTTGGTACAGTATATGGGAGTTGCAAAATGACAGATTATATTGCCACGGAAAAGGACATCCGTCCCACTATCAACAACTTCGAGATCTTTTGCCGATACATCGAAGAAAGAAAACCAAGGCTAAGCAAGGCCAGGGGCGAACTCGGCAAAAAGGATTGCTTCGAAATAAACGCCCTGCTTTCAAAGCCTAGAGAGCTGGATGGGCCGAAATATCTGCAACCCTCTTATCCCACCATCAACCTGTTCTTCCACATCATCCTGGACACCGGACTGTTTATGCTGCAGAACCGCAACAGGGGAGCGACATACCTGGAGCCGTCGCCCAAGCTTGAGAAATACCAGGCATTAGATCCTTTTTCCCGGTATATGCTGCTGTTCCGAACATATTGGACACGGCTAAACTTTGATGAACTCTACTGTGATTCTTCGGCCCTTTTCCATCATTTTATCTATGCGAAACTTGCTTTTGAAACACTCAAAGATGCGCAGCCGAACGAAAGAGTTTTTGCGAACGTAGAGGACTTTGATAACGCCTATAATCGAACCAACCCTGTCCACAGGCTGTTTGTCGGAGCAGGGATGATTGTTCACCATTTAAGGGATTTCGGTTTTTGGGAGTACGAGGATGCCAATATTCCAGTTTTTCATGCGACAAAGAAGGAGATCTACATCAAGGCTGTCACGCCCACCCCTATAGGCATTGCCATGATCAATGCCTGTCGCCGGCGTCCCTATGAGCTCTACAATGGGTGCCGGGATGAGAATCAGATGGAAAAAGAATGGAGCGATGAGAGCCTGAGACCCATTATCGATACGCTGGGCCTGGCAAGGCCTTCATCAAAACAAAAAATCGAGCCCTTCGAGCAGGCTTTTAAACAGATATTTCCGGCAGTTGATGCCAAATCCATAGATGCCATACTGAAGCGCATCGAGGACAAACCAACTTCGGGGAGAGACGGCAACGTCTATATCTTCAAAGTGTCATACGGCAGGAACGTCTGGCGTCGGATCAAGATATCCTCGGCCAATTCGCTGCATCATTTGCATGAAGCTATCCAGGATGCTTTCGCGTTCGATAATGACCATAGTTATGCCTTCTTCATGGACGGCAAGCCGTGGTCACAAAATGCTTATTGGGAAAGGAACACTGGCGATAGTCCATTCGCTGACAGGGCAACCATCGGTAAGCTGGAACTGGTGAAAGGCCAGAAGTTTATTTACCTGTTCGATTTTGGAGATGAGTGGACGTTTACGGTCGGGGTGGACGAGATCCTCCATTCAGATGTACCGCCAGCGAGGCCGGTGGTCGTGGAGAAAAAAGGCGATGCTCCGGCGCAGTATCCGGATTGGGACGAATGAGCTTGGACGGATCCCTTCATCATGGCCGCGATAGGACAGGCTATGTGAAATCCCCTAAAAAAGTTGATCAGGGTGGTGAGATGCAGTTGCTGACTCCTGACGAGTTAAAAAGGGCTTTCCCGGCAGTTGAAGAAGAAAACATGATATTCAGAGCGTTTCTAAAGGGCCTGGACCCAGATGAACTTGACAAGCTGGTCCATGAAATGCAACGGGAATTGTTTGGCAAGGCTGATTGTATTGCCTGTTCCAACTGTTGCAAGGTCATTGTTCCTGTGCTGAGTAACGATGATGTTGCGCGGATCGCTCGTTTGCTCGGCCTATCCGAGCAGGATTTTCGAACAAGCTACCTGGAAAATGTTGATGAAGAATGGGTGTTTAACAGTAAGCCCTGTCCCTTCCTTACTGAAAAAGGCTGCTCCATTTATGATTACCGTCCTGAAATGTGCCGTGAGTATCCCTTTACAGACAAGGACTAACTTGTATCCCGGCTGCTCAATCTGATCTGGAACTGTGAAGTCTGCCCGGTAGTGTTTGAGATTCTTGAAAGGCTTAAAGACTCGCTATCGCAAGAAGTATCAACATTACAAGCAAGTTATGAGGCCGAACTGTAGATAGGAATGTCTTAGATAAGGGGCAGTCATGAAAGCGAGAACCCTGAAAAGAAAGGATAGATTCCGGCAGGCCAGCCGCTGGATTTCAGGATATACTGGTAAAAATATCATCAAGGGCTACAGAAAGCACTTCAAGGTACATCCGCTTTGCGCCGCATATGATCTACGAATGCTTGGCATCGAAATTTCAGAATCTCGGATCCAGCAGTTGAAGAAAGACGTAGAAAACTGCCGCAAACAAAATGAGCACAGACGGCAGCTTAAAGAACAGCAAAGACTCCAGATTATAGATCCATATCCATGTTCGAACGAATATTTTTACTATATAGTTGGCTATACCTCAGGTGGTGCGCCAATTGGCATCACATGGGAAGAGATGGAGCTGGAACCTTTCGCTGATACACCCGATTGACAGTAACTGAGCCCCTGTTACGGTGGAGGACGCCCAGGGGATCGGATGTAACTCTGTCGCAGAGGGCGCAGAAAAAATTTTCTCCGGCATGGAACGTTGTGGTAAAATATTTTCAAGGATTTCACTAAGCTTGGACACCAACGGCGTGAAGCGTGTGAGTTAAAAAGGGTGGGGACTTATGAGGTGCTCAATTAAACGGATTAAGGTTGAGGGATTCAAATCAATAAAAGATATTGATCTTGAGCTAAACAATCTTAATTTGCTAGTCGGAGCAAATGGGGCGGGAAAATCGAACTTCTTGTCAGTATTTAAGCTGCTGAATGAAATTAGCAGCGAACATTTAGGTATTTTTACGACTAAGTCAGGTGGGGCTTCAAAATTGTTGTATCTTGGCAAAAAGGTCACTGATGCCATCAAGATCAACATTGATTTTGAAGATACCACCTACCGTTGTGTTCTTGAGCCAACAACTGTGGCTGATCAATTGATATTTACGGATGAATCTGTATCTTATAGTGAACTAAGCAATCGCCCCGATGTATCGAACGCCGCTTGTTTAATAACTAATGCCCCCGCTTTCCCCCCAAAGGGAAAGAATGAAACCGACCTAAGAGCATGGTCTGATTCCAAGCGAGTGGCCAATGAAGTGCTGAATACTTTTAAAAAATGGCATGTTTATCATTTTAACGACACAAGTGAGAAGGCACCCATGAAAGATAATTGTAATATTGATGACAATCGTTTCCTGAGAGCAGATGCTGCGAACATAGCCGCCTTTTTATATAAATTGAGGAAGACAAATTTTAATTGTTATTCTCAGATACTGAAGACTGTTCAGTTAATTGCTCCTTTTATCAAGGATTTCTATTTAGAACCGTTAGAGGAAAACAAGAGGACCATCCGATTTGCCTGGGAACATAAGGAGTCCGATGATTATTTTGATATCAGCCAACTCTCTGACGGAACCATTCGTTCCATATGTCTTGTAACGTTGCTTCTTCAGCCGGATCCGCCGCCAACGATCCTGATCGATGAGCCGGAACTGGGATTGCATCCCTATGCCATCGAGCTCCTGGCTTCGTTGTTTAAGAGCGTTGCCCACAGGACTCAACTCGTTGTGTCTTCCCAGTCTTCACCGCTGGTTGACCAACTGGAGCCTGAAAATATCGTTGTGGTCGATTATATCGGCGGCCATTCTGAGTTTGAGAGAAAAACCATGAATGAACTGCAAGCGTGGCTTGAGGATTATACCCTGGGAGAGCTTTGGGAGAAGAATGTGCTTGGAGGGAGACCGGGTTAGTGATTAAGAGAATTCATGTCCTCGTTGAAGGCCAAACGGAAGAAACTTTTTCTAATGGGATTCTCGCGGCACATTTGGCCCGGTATGATATTTATCCACATACAACCCGTGTTACTACCAGGAGAAGAGGCGGACAGCGGATCTATCGTGGGGGCGTCACACAATATGATAAGATCAGAAAAGATTTACACAATTTATGCAGGGATAGCGATGTGGTAGCGATTACCACAATGTTGGATTTCTACGGTTACCCTGAGGGTGCGTCTGGACGCGCTACATTGCCGGAAGGTGACTGTTATTCTCAAGTGCACTACCTCCGAAGAGCAGATGGGTATGGACATTCAGGATCATCGGCTGATCCCCAATCTTCTCTTGCACGAATTTGAAGCACTCTTGTTTAGCAGCCCGGAAAAATTTTTGTATTGTTTTTCCGATCAAGAAAAAGTCAAGAAATTACTTGAAGTCAGGGATGCTTATGGCACGCCGGAAAAAATTAATAGAAACATGCCTCCTTCAATCGAGATCAAAGAAATTTATCATGAATATGAAAAAGTGCTCCATGGAAACCTGTTAGCTTTGGAAATTGGTCTGGATGCCATGAGAGACTGCTGCCCACACTTCAATGAATGGTTAATAAAACTCGAAGGCTTGTAGCGCAGGGAACGCAGGGAAAGGGTGGATTGGCTAAATAGCGAGGAGCCCGAATCTCTTGTGATGAAGGCAACAATTAATTTACGATTGCAGCTCCGGCCATCTAAGCCGGAGTTAATTATTGGAAGATGGCGAGTCGTGTGGTGAGATTAGCAAATCTTGCATTCAGGCCAGCACGCCCCAGCCGGAGGCCTCGACATCCGTGGCAGCCGCGGTAAACTGGTTAAAAAAGGCCAGGATGCTGCCGAAGTACCTGGTCATCTGGTACCCGGTCTGACCGTAGGGTTGGCCGGTACCACCCGGGGTCATGACCGTCCAGAAGATGCTGTGCAGGATGTGTCCCGAGCCGTTATAAGCCAGGTTTCGCTCCAGTCCCCTGATCTCCGCGAAGTTGTTGGTGCTCCGGGCCTCCACCAGTTGCAACTCTGTCTTGTTCAGGCCATCCACATATGCCTTGTGATGACGGTCGTGGTGGATCTTCATGGTCCGGGCGCTGATCACCGGTTCCAGGGCGTTATAGGGATAGGGCAGCGGCGGCAGTTTGTGCTGCCCGGGAGGAACGAAGAGTGGTGGCTGGCTGAGGCCATCGGTATTCATTCAAAACCCCTCCTTCTGTTCGGAAACTTCTGGTAAATAGCTTATGCGCACGTCTTTTATGATGTGCGAATGAGGGGTTGGATGTGAGAGGTGTTGCTCACTTTTCATGTTGCCCTGGCTTCCGGCAGTGATGAACAGGGCAAGACCGGCGATGATCACCAGGCCACCCGCCAGTTGTACCGGGCCGGGCTTTTCTCCCAGCAGCAGGATGGCCAGGATGGTCGCGCCTACCGGTTCGCCGAGGACGCTCACCGAGACCACCGCTGCCTTGACGTAGCGCAGCGCCCAGTTGAAGACGGTGTGCCCGAGGACGGTGGGGATGACCGCCAGGGCCAGGAACAGCAGCCAGTCGATGGGATGGTACGGGTAAAGAGGCGTCCCGGCAACCACCATGAAGAATAGCAGCACCAGGGAGGCGGCGCCATAGACCAGGGTGACGTAGGGCAGCAGGGAGAGCCGGGCGCGCAGGCTGCGCCCGATCAGGATGTATATGGCGAAAAAGATGGCTCCCGAAAAGGCCAGCAGGTCTCCCCGGAGAGCGAGGCCTCCGACCTGGAAGTCCCCGAATCCGATGGCGACACTCCCGGCAAGGGTTACCGCCGCTCCGGCAATCCCCCATAGGCCCAGCTTCTCCCCGAATAGAACCAGGCCGAGGCCGACCACAAACAGCGGTTGCATGGTCACGAGCACCGTCGAGCTGGCCACGGAGGTGTAGCGCAGGGAAGTGTTCCAGACCGCGAAGTGCAGGGCCAGGAAGGCCCCGGACAGGAGCGCCAGGGCGAGGTCCCGGCCGCCGATAGTCTTGAACTCCGCCCGGCTGCCCGCAAGGGCGAAGGGGAGCAGCAGCAACGCCGTGAATATCATCCGATAGAAGGCGATTGCCAACGGCGGCGCCGTGGACAACTTGGTGAAGACCGCCGCAAAGGAGACTGCAACCACGCCCAGCATCACTGCCAGGTACGGGTTGAGGCGCGGTCCGGGATCAACCTCGATGGAGTTGGACAATGATCAGCAACCCCCTATTGTACGGTGAGTGCCGGCTTGCGCGGCGCTCAAAGCCGGATCGCTCTTCATTGAGTGCTGGCCCATGCACTGTTTGGCATGCCGGTTTCTGCTCTCTCGTCGAAAGACTATAAAGACTATTCGAGAGCCGCCTCTTTATCCCTTTAATGACAAATTTCTAACATTATAGCAGGATTTTAAGTGGGCATGAAGGAATATATTGTATGTATGAATTGTTCACTCTGTTTGCGGAATTGCCACAATGCGGCAAGATGTCCAGTGGCCATTTAGTTTGAGAGCGCTCGGCGGGATGAAGATGCACAATCGATGAGCAACGATTTACGTAAAACTCTAGCCATGGCATCAAGGCTCGCCGCCGGCCTGCTGGTGGTGCTGCTTCTCTATGTTGTGGACCGGAACAACTACCTGCTCTATCGCACGCTGCTGGAAGGATTCTCTCTCGTCATGGCCGCCCTGATCTATGTCCTGACTACCCGGACCTATAAATATTCCGGCAACGCCTTGCTGCTCTTCCTGGGCAACGCCTACCTGTTCATCGCCGTGATCGATTTTTTTTACATTGTTACCTATAAGGGAATGGGCATCTTTCCGGTCCAGGGTATCAATACCACCGCCCAGTTGTGGATTGCCGGACGCTACCTGCTTGCTGTCTCCTTCCTGTTGGCGGCCGTGATCGCCAGACACCGGTTTTCATCCAGCCTGCAGCTCTGGACCTACGCCGCAGTGACCGGCCTACTGCTGCTGTCCATCATGTGGCTGCACATCTTTCCGGACTGCTACATCGGTGGCCAGGGACCTACCGTTTTCCAGATAGCGAGCGATTACCTGATCTCCCTGCTCATACTGGCTGCCATGATGTTGTTTTACAGGCAGCGCAGCCAGCTCGACCTGGTTCTGTACCGCATCCTGATGGCTGCCATGGCTTGCACTGTTCTATCCGAATTGAGCCTTCTATACGTGGATGCCTACGGTGTCATGAACTTTGCCAGGCACATTTTCAAACTGGCTTCCTATGCGTTGGTTTACGAAGGTGTGGTGCTGCGTGTTCTGGATGCGCCATTCGACACCATCTTTCATGATCTGAAGGCCAGCACCGTGACCGACAACCTGACAGGTTTATACAACCGTCAGGGCTTCCAGGAATTGATCAAAAATGAGATTTACCTGGCGGGGAAGAGAGGTCTGCCACTCGGAGTGCTGATGATGGATATCGACAATTTCAAGTCGGTCAACGACCGGTTCGGACACCTGGTTGGAGACCAGGTACTGAAAGGTTTTGCCGAACTGTTCCGGTCGTCGCTACGGGAGAGGGATATCGCCTGCCGTTTGGGCGGGGATGAGTTCACGGCCATAGTTCGGGCTGACAGGCAAGGGCTTAGACTGGTAGAAGATCGGATACGCGTGGCTTTCCTTATATGGTCTGCCGCCGGCGAGTCCACCCGCGACCTGGGACTGAGCATCGGCAGTGAGGTCTGGGAGCCTGGCATGGCTCCTGATGTGGAGAGCCTGGTCCTGATGGCTGATAGGGCGATGTATAAGGAGAAGGAGAAGCATGGCAGGTTGTTAAACAATCCGACTGCATGAGTGATCGCCGCCGATTGCGCCGCCGATAGCGCGCACGATAGCGCGCCGCGTGTTGACAATGCACCGGGTTGTGATTACAATATTAGTTGCTTGACACCGGACAATACGGTGGATGTAGCTCAGTTGGACAGAGCACCAGGTTGTGGCCCTGGGGGTCGTGGGTTCGAGCCCCATCATCCACCCCAATATTTCAAACTGGGGCGTAGCCAAGCGGTAAGGCGCGGGACTTTGGATCCTGTATGCGTAGGTTCGAATCCTTCCGCCCCAGCCATTTTTTTGAAATGCGCCATTAGCTCAATTGGTAGAGCAGGTGACTCTTAATCACAAGGTTGGGGGTTCAACTCCCTCATGGCGCACCAGAGAAAACAAGACCCCGCAAACTTTGCGGGGTTTTTAATTCTATGCAGCGAGTGAATAAAATCGGCGGTTTGGGGGGAAATTGGGGGATAGTCTCATCCAAAAGAGTACTTAATAAGACCGAAAAATACCTAACATTTCCTCAAAGTAAAAAGCCTCCGGCTACTTCGGAGGTAGGACCGTCGGTTCTAGGTTGCTCGTCCCTCAGCCACGAATCCCAGCTAAGCCGGTTCCATCGGTAAGTTCACTTGTTTTCTCCATTTCTTAATCTACTAATTTTTTTATAAAAAGTGTAATCAAATGATTGCATTAAATTAACAAACTGTGAGATAATAGTGTCAGGGAAATGGAGGTAGGCCAGTGCCAGCAGCCCGTGCCCAAGTAATGCTCTTCCTTGTGGAGGCCAAAAAACTTATTGCATCTGGTAGTTGCACATTTATCAAGCGCAAGAAGAACCTAGATGCGCTGGCCCTCCTGGGCTGGACTACGGAGATTCTGTTTGATTGCCTCTGCACTCTCACTCCAGAGAACTATGTCAATGGTCCGGATATAGACATTGATTTCCCCGGTGAGGATGTTTGGATTTTTGGAGCGGTGATCGAGAGACCAAGAGCATTATATAAAGCTGAAAATACGCAGGTTAGGAGGCAGAGGCGACGGGCAGATGCTATGTCTCTCATTTCATCGGGCGGAATTCCCATTGATATATCCTTTTAAAGCCTGAAGGGGGGAAGGGTGATAAGGGTGTCCAAAACATGGTATTGCCCAAAATGCAATGAGAATAGGAAATTGTTGATCAAGACGGTTGATGAGACCTATCCGGTGCGGGGTGAATCCGTAACAATCAAGGCTGAGGTTGCTGTTTGTGGCCAGTGCGGTGAGGATGTGTTTGATCCTGATCTTGACTCTGCCAACCTGGAGCGCGCCTACGCGGAGTATCGCCGTCAAAAAGGCTTGCTCTCCCCAACCGAAATCATTGCTCTTAGAGAGAAATACGGCCTGGGGCAGCGTACCCTGGCTAAGTTGCTGGGCTGGAGTCCTGCGACCGTTTATCGGTACGAAAAGGGGGCAGTGCCTACTCCTGCTCATGGAGAAATCCTCAAGGGTCTGACAGGACCTTCTGAGGTGTCGAATCTCCTAAAAAGCCGAGGCAACGTCCTTTCTCCACGTGAGCGCTCCCGGTTGAATCAAAAACTGGCGGGGTTGCTTGATAGTGAGAGAAGAATGGCACCCCTTACGGCGCTCAAAAAGAGGGCCAGTTCCCGGCCCAGCCTTGAAAACGGCTTTCGGGAATTCGATTTTGAAAAACTGGCGGGAATGATGGCCTTTTTTGCCTGCAAGGAGCATATCGAAGATCGCCCTGATGAAGCTTCTTTGGTATGCTGATTTTATGCACTTTAAGAAGCATGCCGTATCAATAAGCGGAGCGAGATATGCTGCCCTGCCATACGGCCCCGCATTGGACGACTGGCTGCTCTGTTTGCAAGCTGTCACCGACGCCGGTGCTGTAACCATCGAACCCTTGATTCTCTCGAACGGCAACGAAGCTGACCTTATATGCGCTGAGATGGAACCGGATGAGCATATATTCTCTGAAGAGGAATTTGCTACATTACGAGAGGTTGCCAAACACTTCGGCAGGCTATCGGCAAAGAAGCTAACGGATCTTTCTCATAAGGAGAACGCATGGAAGCAGACTCCAACTGGCCACCTAATTTCCTATGAACACGCCTTGAGCTTGATGATATAACCAATCATAACATGCAAACCCGGTTCAACCGGGTTTTTTCTTTCGCCCTCGCTGTCTCGATCTCTTCCCATGACCCTAAGTCAGCGGCGTCAGATTGGGATTCACCACTATAGGGATGATCACGGCGGCCTGGGGCGCAATCGGCTTTTATGGCTTAAAGGTCCTGTTCGTCAACATTGCCGCCAACCTGTCTACACTGTTTGGGATCACTGTTACTGTTTCCGAGGAGAAAGCAAGCGGGCAGAAGGGGTCCGTGAGGCCCTGGGTGCTTTCATTCTTTTGGTGCTGGTGGCCGCGGCGCTGGTTATTTTCTATCTGCTGTGAGCTAAAAATATTTTACGTGAAATATTCTGACGCCCCGGGGGAGACCCTGGGGCTTATTTTTTTAGCACCTCTTCCAGTGGTGCAGCATAGTATGGGGGATGGAATTCCATTAACGAGGAGGACGAAATAAGATGGGTGCAAAAGGTGCAGGAGTTGGGCTCGGAGCTGGTTTCGGAGGGTCGTGGATCTTTTTTATCTTCCTGATACTGATCCTGCTACTGGTAGGCATAAATTAAGGTAATTTGTAAGCCAGCCCTCCGGCCGTTGTAACTGACGACCGGTGGGCTTTATTTTATTTACGCAATCTTAACCTGCTTTTCAGCTTGCTTTAAGGTGACAGTGGTAACCTTATTTATGTAAGAGTCCCCCTCTTATATTTGGGAGTCGCGGGAATGAAGGTTGGGGGAGAAAGAAAACTTGTTATTCCTCCGTCTCTAGGATATGGATCTCAAGGCACTCCGGGAGGTCCCATACCACCCAATGCTACCTTAAATTTTACGGTTGATCTTCTCAGTGTTACTCAGTGAAAAATCTCAGGCTACAGTAATTAAGCGAGAGGGGAAGCCATTGCATGTCGGAAGGCAATCCCCCCGGAAGCCAAGAACTTGTTGAATGCTGATGGCGATGATTTCAGGAATAGGGTATAATTGTGTTTAAAAATGTGATTGGAGGTATTTAATATGGGAGATAAGAGTCCGAAGAATAAGGAAAAAAAGAAGAAGAAGGCTGAGAAGAAAGCCACTGCTCCAATAGCTTCGATCGTGTCAGCGAACAAACCTAAATAATTAGGCCGGGCAGGCGATGGTCTCTCAGTATCAGGAGCAGTATAGACTGCCGCTCCGCTGCCGGCAACTCCCAATCACATTATTGGGGGTTCGACTTCCTCATGGAGTACCGGCACAATCAAGCCTCCCGGGGATTGGGAGGCTTTAAGTCCTTCGGCTTGAGGGAATAGCGGGACTGAGGCCGGGTGTCGACCGTCTCCGGGTTTATTCGGGCGTCCACTTCAAAACCGGGTTGCGCGCCGCTCTCGTCTCGTCCAGGCGGCGGATGACCGCCTTCCGGGGGGCGTCCTTGACCTGTTCCGGATGCTCTGCGGCATCCCGGGCGATGGCCAGCATGGCCTCGATGAAATCGTCCAGGCGCTCCCTGGTCTCCGTCTCGGTCGGTTCGATCATCAGGGCCTCTTCGACGATCAGCGGGAAGTAGATCGTCGGCGGGTGATAGCCGTAGTCGATCAGGGACTTGGCCACGTCGAGGGCGCTCACGCCGTTCTCCTTCTTCTGCTTCCTGGCCGAGGCCACGAACTCGTGCTTGCACAGCCGGTCATAGGGGATGTCGTAGTGGCCGCGGAGTCTGGTGCGAATGTAGTTGGCGTTCAGCACGGCGTTCTCGCAGGCCTCCCGGATCCCTGAGGCTCCGAGAGCCTTGATGTAGGCGTAGGCCTTGACCATCACCCCGAAGTTGCCGTAGAAGGACAGCACCTTGCCGATGGACAGGGGCCGGTCGTAGTTTAGGGCGAAGCAGCCGTCCCGCCTGACGATGACAGGAACCGGGAGGAAGTCGGCCAGGAAGGCCTTCACCCCGATGGGGCCTGACCCCGGCCCGCCGCCGCCGTGGGGCGTGCCGAAGGTCTTGTGCAGGTTCAGGTGGCAGACATCGAAGCCCATCTCCCCGGGGCGCGCCACCCCCATGATGGCATTGGCGTTGGCGCCGTCGTAATAGAGGAGGCCGCCGGCGGTGTGCACCACCTCGGCGATCTCCTGGATCTCCTCTTCGAACAGCCCCAGGGTGTTGGGGTTGGTCAGCATCAGGCCGGCGATCTGATCGCTCATGAGCGCCCGCAGGTCGCCTACGTCCACCAACCCGCGCGCGCTCGACTTGACCTCGATCATTTCAAAACCGGCCATGTGGGCAGTCGCCGGGTTGGTGCCGTGGGCGGAGTCGGGCACGATCATTTTGGTGCGCTGCAAATCCCGGCGGTGGTTGTGGTAGGCCTTGATGATCAGCACCCCGGTCATCTCACCGTGCGCCCCGGCAGCGGGCTGGAGGGTGAAACAGTCCATGCCGGTGATCTCACAGAGCATCCCTTCCAGGTCGTGCATCAGTTCCAGGGCGCCCTGCACCGTCTCCCCGGCCTGGTAGGGGTGGATGTTCGCAAAGCCGGGCAGGCGGGCCGCCCACTCGTCGATCTTGGGGTTGTACTTCATCGTGCACGATCCCAGGGGGTAGAAGCCGTTATCGACCCCGTAGGACCTCCGTGACATTTCGGTATAATGGCGCACTACCTCCACCTCGCTGACTTCCGGCAGCAAGGCGTCCTCCTCCCGCAGGAAGGAGTCCGGTAGCTCGCCCGGTTCGGGAAGGTCGCACGGGGGCAGCGAGAACGCCCGGGCGCCGGGCACGCTTTTTTCAAAGATGAGCTTACTCATTGTCGATCCCCTCCTAACACGGAGACCAGCCGGTCGATTTCCGCGCGGTTGCGCTTTTCGGTGAAGGCCAGCAGCAGGGCGCCGTCCAGTTCGTAGCCCCCGATGATCCCCGCCTCGAGCAGGGCGCGGTTGGCGGCGCCGGGGTCCCGGATCGCCACCGCAAACTCCTTGAAGAATGGCTGTTGATATTTCAGCCTGAGGCCCCTTGTCTGCAGTTCATCCCTGGCGTAGCAGGCCAAGCGGTGGCAGCGGGCGGCGATCTCCTTCAGTCCCTCCCGGCCGACTATGGACAGGTAGATGGCGGCGGCCAGGGCGCAGAGGGCCTCGTTGGAGCAGATGTTGGAGATCGCCTTCTCCCGCCGGATGTGCTGTTCACGGGCCTGGAGGGTGAGCACGAATGCCCGCTGGCCGTCCAGGTCAACGGTCTGGCCCACTAACCGTCCGGGTACCTTGCGCATCAGTTTCTCGGTGGCGGCGAAGAATCCGAGGTAGGGGCCGCCAAAACTGAGCGGGTTGCCCAGGGCCTGCCCCTCTCCGGCCACGATGTCTGCTCCCCAGGCTCCCGGGGGCTTCAGGAGGCCCAGCGAGATCGGATCGACCGACATGATCAGGAGGCCCTTCTGGTCGTGAATTGCCTTCTCGATCGCCGGGAGGTCAGTCTCCAGGTTGCCGTAGAAGTTGGGGTGCTGGACGACCACCGCAGCCGTATGGCTGTCCACCAGCGAGGCGATGGCGGCGGCGTCGGCGATTCCCTCGCTTCCCGGGACGGCCACGATCTCCATCTTGCCCCCGCCGGCATACGTCCTGGCGACATCCAGGAAGCGGGGATTGACGGTATCCGGAACCAGCACCCTGCTGCGGCGTGTGGTGTCGCAGGCCAGAGAGCAGGCCTCCGCCAGGGCGCTGCCCCCGTCGTACATGGAGGCGTTGGCGAGATCCATCGCTGTCAGGTTGCAGATCATGGTCTGGTATTCAAAGATCGCTTGCAGGATGCCCTGGGAGAGTTCCGGCTGGTAAGGGGTATAGGCGGTGTAGAACTCCGAACGCAGCAGCAGTTGTTCCACCACGGCGGGAATGTAGTGGTCGTAGGCGCCGGCGCCCAGAAAGCACGGCCGGTCGTCCACGCTGGTGTTCCTGGCGGCGAGCCGCCCCAGTGACTGGCGCAGCTCCTGTTCGGAGTGGGGCGCCTCCAGGTCCAGGTCCCTGTTCAGCCTCAATCCGGCGGGGATATCGGCGAAGAGGTCATCCCCGCTCTGCAATCCCATGGACTCCAGCATCTCCCGGACGACCCGGGAAGGATTGGGCACGTATCCCATGGCTCTTCCTCCCTTCCGTCTACTCCGCTTCCCTGGTGCAGAAGGCGGCGTAGTCGACGCTGTTCATCAACTTGTCCAGATCGGTCCGGTCGCTCATTGACAGGACTGCGATCTGCTGCCCGTAAGGATCCTTGTTCAATGCTCCGGGCGAGTCTTCCAGGGCGTCGTTCACTGCGACCACCTTGCCGGACACCGGAGTGTGCATATCCGACACCGCCTTGACAGACTCGATGACGCCGATGGCGGCGCCGGCCTCGAACTCGCTGTCCAGGTCCGGGACCTCTACGAAAACGATGTCCCCGAGATGCTCCTGGGCAAAATCGCTGATTCCGATATAGGCTCTGTCTCCCTCAACCCTGACCCACTCGTGATCCTCGGAATAATACAGGCCTTCCCTGATTTCCATGTTCACCACTCCTCGTTAGATATTCTTCTTTCGCTTATAAAAGATGCCTTCACCAACCTGGGCCCTGACAGGTTTGTTGCGGATGATCACGTCGAACTGTTCGCCAACGGTTGCGAACTCATGCCTGATCAGTGCCAGGCCGATATTTTTGTCCAGGGTGGGGGCGTACCCGCCGCTGGTTACCCATCCGATAACCTGCCCGTCTTTCTGGATTTCATAGTGTGGCCTGGGGATGCCTCTCCCGATCATCTCAAATTCTATCAACAGGCGCTGCGGCCCCGCCTGGCTTTGTCTGACCAGGGCCTCTTTGCCGGTGAAGTCTGGCTTGCCCAGCTTGACAAAGCGGCCGAGCCGGGCTTCCAGGGGGGTGATATCCCTGTCGATCTCGTGGCCGTAGAGGGGGAGTTTGGCTTCAAATCTCAGGGAGTCCCGGGCGCCCAGGCCGATGGGGGCAACCCGGCCCGCTCCGGTTGACAGGATCGCCTCCCAGACTTCGCAGGCCCGGTCGGGGGCGATGAAGATCTCGAAGCCGTCCTCTCCTGTGTAACCGGTGCGGGATACGATACAGTCTATTCCTGCAATCTTCACCCGGGGATGGAACCAGTAATACTTGATGGCGCTGAGGCTCGCATCGCAGATTTTCTGCAACACATCCTCCGCCTCGGGGCCCTGGAGGGCCAGCTCGGCGTAGTTGCTGGAAAGGTTGGCGAGAGTTGCGCCCGGAATGGCTTGCTCCTGCATCCAGGCGAAGTCCTTGTCTGTGTTGGCGGCGTTCACCACGATGAAAAAGTGGTCCGGGCTAAACCTATAGACCAGCAGGTCGTCGACGCAGCCGCCGTCCGGGTAGCACATCGGCGAATAGCAGATCTGGCCTTCCGCCAGCGGGGAGATATCGTTCACCACCAGGTGCTGGACAAAGGCCGCGGCTCTTGCTCCCCTGACGTCGACCTCGCCCATGTGCGATACGTCGAACAATCCTGCCTGCCGGCGGACGTGGTGATGCTCGGCGATGATTCCCGTATCTTCATACTCCACTGGCAGTTCCCATCCGCCAAAATCGATCATCTTGCCATGGTACTTCAGGTGCATCGGATACAGCGGAGTCCTCTGCAATGGCATGCTCATCCCTCCTGAATCAGTTTCCGCTCTCGATTGGTTTGCTATGCTCCCGGTCTTCAACTCAAGTAAAACAAGAAGGGCATGGGAACTACCAGTTCCCATGCCCTCTGTCTCTTACCTGAGAGTTTCGCCCGCGCCATGCCTAATGGACATGGCGCCGGGCTTGCCCCTTCGGCGCATCACGCCCGCAGGGCGGGCGTCCAACTTTCCAGAGTTTGTCAGGATGCGGTCCTTTTACCTGAAAGATTTGCCACTGCCCTGGGGAGGCGTTGACTTGCTCCTTCGGTATGGGGCAGACACCCCATTTCTTCCGCATCCCTCATCCGATCCCTATTCTTTTAGCCGGTGCCAGACCGGTAAATGATAACTCTGGCAAATGATGACTCTGCTTTAGTAACATGTTAATATGTCATGCTCCGGGTGTCAATATATTTGTGAAGTCCTGACCGAATTCGGGGCATCATGTTCGAGGTTCGAGGCTCGAAGGCAGGCTGGCAGCCTCAAACCTGCGTTCAGGCCGGCCTGCGTCAGGAAAGGCTGATCCAACAGCGAGCCAGAAGATCATCGGCATCGAATGTCGACCTTCATCGAGAGGGAGCCCGGAGCAGGGGGCATGTATGCTCCCTGCTGCAAACGGTATCATTGAAAAAAAATGTAACTGCTCAGCCTAAATATTTAAAACAGCGTATTGCCTGAAGATAGTAGCTTGGTTGGCTGGCTGATGACGCTCGCTCCCCGAGGAAATAGGTCGCTCACTGCCATCAGCCAGCCAACTGCCTTGTTCCCTCAGTATGGTTTTCGTTTGATACAAGCTTAAGGCTAAATGCCCTGAGCAGATACAAAAAAATTGTGTAAAAAAATGACCTATTATTTTTTTTGCATGAAGGATTTTCCTATTTAATGTCGAATTGTGCAACTAAATTAAATATTTTGTTTTTCTTAACCGCTGAACCAGCGGCAATGCTGAACCAAGCTTTATGGTCAACCACCCTGGCCATGCCTGCTTAAAACTGCGCAAGAAAGGCGCTGTTGAAAGCCGGACAGTTCTCTTAAAATTTAGGTGGGCTTTTCCTGGGGAGGTAAGGCAGTGGAAATACCGCAAACGTCCTGGGAACGACTCATTACTGAACTCGACAACCTGAGCCTTCGGGTTATGGACTTGAAAGACGCTGCGGAAAGTGAACGCCAGCGGACTGATGACACTCTGAAAGAGAGTGAGGAGAGGTTTCGCACCCTATTCGAGAATGCGCCGGTGGGTATTATCATAGCCCGCACTGAGCGCACTCTCTTTGTTAACAGGGCCTGCGCATTCATGTTCGGCTTCAGAAACGCCTCCGAGTTGCAGAATCAGTCTGTGATGGAATGCGTCGCCCCACATTGCCGGCAGGAGGTCATGGAAAGAATAGCCAGGCGGAACCGGGGCGAGCATGTATCCAAAATGCATGAAACAGTCGGGCTCCGGAAGGACGGATCGACATTTCCAATCTATATCGAGACGTCCTCAATCGATCTGCCGGACGGCTGTGCAAATGTGTCGTTTATCAGCGATATCACCGAACGCAAGCAAGTAGAGTCTATAATGGCTGAGAATTATCATAAATTGGAAAGATCCCTCGAACAGACTGTCAAGTCCCTGTCTTATATCGCAGGGATGAAAGACCCTTGCACCGCAGACCACCAGGTCAGGGTCGCCAGTATCGCATGTGAAATAGCATCCGAGCTTGGCATGTCGCAAGAACAGATAATAGTTATCAAAACGGCGGCCCTGGTTCATGACATCGGAAAGACGCTGGTCCCGGCGGAAATCCTCAGCAAGCCGGGAACACTGAACGGTCTTGAATGGTCTCTGGTGCAGAATCACGTCCAGGCCAGCTACGACATCGTCAAAACGATAGAGTTTTCATGGCCGGTCGCGGAGATTGTCCTGCAGCACCATGAGAGACTGAACGGGTCCGGATATCCGAGGGGGTTGTCGGGAGACAAGATCGCCAAAGAAGCCAGGATCTTGGCGATTGCCGACGTTGTAGAGGCCATGGCATCCGACCGCCCCTACCGCCCGGCATTTCCGTTAGAAATGGCGCTGGACGAGATTTGGAATAACAAGGGGGTTCTTTACGATCCCGATGCGGTGGAAGTGTGCCTGAAACCGTTCTATTAAGCTGCTTTAGGGACGGCGTCGGGCATTGATACCTATAGGAGTTGTCATAAGGAGAGGATCGAGCGTTGAAAGAGAAGTTCAAGGTTGGCCAGACAGTGCAGTTGGATATCCTGGATGGAGAATACAAGGGTAATTACTACAGCAGGATAGAAGATCTGCCCGCTGACGAGATCATTGTCGTGGCATCGCCGCCTGTTGCAGACGGTTCCGCGGCGCTGGTCAAAGTGGGCAATAAAATTCACATGTTTTATTGGGACAGTATGGCCCAGTATGCATTTGAAGCAAAAGTGATCGCTTCCGCAAACGGGAAAGCGCCGACTATCACGCTTGAGAAATGCTCAGAAGTACAGAGAATGCAACGGCGTTCTTATTTCAGGATCCAGGCCAGGCTCCGGGTCGTATTCAATATTGAAAGAGACGACGATGAGAGCACAGAACCCCAGCATTACGAAGGGCAGACTCTCAATGTCAGCGGCGGAGGGATGCTTCTGTCCACCAACACTAAACTGGATGTAGGCGATAATTTGCCGCTGAAACTCTATTTATCGGAACAGGAGCACATCAAAGCCACTGGCCGGGTGGAGCGCATCGAGTACCTGGGTGCGAAAGGACTCTACCGGGCGGGAATCGTGTTCGTCATGATCTATGAGAATGACCGTGATAAAGTAATCGCCTTTGTGTTTAAGAAAGAGATCGAACTGAGAAAGAAAGGCCTGTTGTAAGGCCTGTGGAAGATTGCGAATCCAATTGCGGATCATGTGCATCATGCGGAGCCATAGCAATTTCCCTCCACATGTCCGGGGCGAAATTTGTCAGCGGAACTTGAAGGCGTGGGGCAGCAGCTCTTCCAGGGTGTGTATCATGAACTTGCCGCTGCTGTTGCCGCAGATGATGCGCATGCCGGGATCGCCGAACTCTGCCAGTACCTGGCGGCAGATGCCGCAGGGATACGGGATAGTGTTGCCGTCTGCGGCGACGGCAATGGCTACGATCTTCTGCTCTCCCCCGGACACGGCCTTGAAAACCGCTGTTCTCTCGGCGCAATTGGTTGCCCCCAGAGAGGCGTTTTCTACATTGACACCGGTATAGACTTTACCGCTCTCCGTTACCAGCGCCGCCCCCACTTTATAGCCGGAATAGGGCGCGTAGGCCATTTCCTTCGCCTTCAACGCCATAGACAGTAGTTCTTGGTCTTCCATCCCGCCTGACGCCTCCTTTCCAGCGGTTTGTTTTTACATGCTTGATTACAATTATACCATCACTGCAGTTGAGGTTCCCCGCACTCCGCATTCTTGAGGCCGGGCGTAGCCCGGATGCGGAGGAGGAGGATGTATGAAGTTCGATTGAAAAGGGAGTCGGCTAAAGGCCAATCCCATAAAAAATTGAGCATCTAATGTCAAACTTCTACGAGAACTGATAGAAAAAAACTGGTTTTACATACCTATTGGTGATTATTTTTTACGTTAACAGGGAATATATAGTATTAGACGGTAATCGGGTGCGCAGATACTGGTTTAATATTTCTCCGTCCAGGTTCTAAAACACAGATCTCAAGAGAGGTAGCTTATGCCGGCAGCAAAGAAAAAACCTAAAAAAATTTATATGCCGAGCGACTTTGGTGATAGAAAAACCAGACGGGAGTATCGCAAACCGGGGCCGGTTATCATTTACAAAAAAGTGGAGGCGTTTAACGAGATGGGAGAAGTTTTGGCTTTGGAAGAATTGCTGGCACTTCCGGTTGACCAGGCGAAGGCAGTGATGCTGGACCTGAGTAAGACCATCAGCGATCAGAAACTGGCCGGGGCCTGGTCGACCCACTTTACCCTGGTCAGAAAGCTGCGGTCGATCCTGGGGATCCACAAGAATCACAGCGGCACCATCGTCAATGTCACCGAGATCCAGGAGGACAAGTGGCCGCCGGCCTTCCGCCTGCCGACCCGTAAGGCCAGGAGCAGGACAGAAAAAGTCGTGGCCATGCAGGGCGCCATCGATAAGGTTGCTGCTGCTCCAGAGCCCGCGGTCAGGGGTCTCGCCCTGTCCATCAAGGGCACCTACAGTGGCGCCGAACTGGAGCCGCGTATCGAGGCGATCAGGGCGCTGCTTAAGAATTGCACCGGCAGCAGGTATACCATCAGCCTGTCCTTGGACGAGGCTATCCCGGCCAGGGCGATAGCCCGGGAGGGCGTGGCCGCCGACGGCTTTGCTCCGGTTGGCGAGGAAGGCTTTTACGAGGAACAGCAGGCGGTGCGCTGATCAGTCTGTTCAGCCGGAGGTTTGCGCCGAAAATTGGGAGTTTGACCGGATCGGGCGGGGGTTGTCTCAGGAGGCAACTCCTCATTTTTTTGCCTGATTCCCACCTCCCGCGACCTCACCTGCCGGGACCCGGATGATGGGGCTTGGTGCAGGCGTGTTCTGATCGTTGCTTGACGGTTCCTGTTGTTTTCCGTAAGATAGAAGGAAAAAATGTGATAACTCAGGATCAGTAGGAAAAACTGGGGAGCGGGGATGTGGCATGGAACAGCGGCAGACAGTGATCCAGGAATTGAGCCGGCGGATCAGGGAGTTGAAGGAGAGCCGGAAGGCGGTAATCCTGGCGCATTTTTACCAGCGCCCGGAGGTTCAGGACGTAGCCGATTTTGTGGGTGACTCCCTGCAACTGGCCCAACAGGCGGCAGCCACCTCCGCCGAGGTGATCGTCTTCTGCGGCGTCTACTTCATGGCCGAGAGCGCCAAGATCCTGTCGCCGGAGAAGATCGTGCTGCTTCCGGAGCAGGGAGCGGGTTGCCCCCTGGCCGACATGGCCGCGCCCGAGGCCGTGCGCGCCAGAAAAGAGTCGCTGCCGGGCTGCATCGTGGTCACCTATGTCAACTCCTCCGCGGCTGTCAAGGCTGAGAGCGATCTCTGCTGCACCTCCTCCAACGCCCTGAAGGTGGTCGAGGCCATGCCGCCTGACAGGCCGGTGCTGTTTGTGCCGGACCGCAACCTGGGGCGCTATATTGCCCGCCGTACCGGCCGCAACCTGGAGGTGTGGGATGGTTACTGCCACGTCCATGACCGGCTGACGGCCGATGAGATCCTGGCTGCCCGGGCGAAGCACCCGGAGGCGCCGGTGGTGGTGCATCCGGAATGCCGCCCCGGGGTGATCGACATGGCGGATTATGTGTCCAGCACCGGGGGCATGCTGAAGTACGCCGGCGCCTCGGAGGCGTCTGCATTCATCATCGGTACCGAGCAGGGGTTGCTGCACTCTCTGCAGAAAGCTTACCCGGATAAATCCTTTTACCCGGCGGCCCCGCACATGGTCTGCCCCAACATGAAGCTGACCACCCTGGAGAAGGTCAGGTGGGCAATGGAGGACATGGCTCCCCAGGTTGAGGTGCAGCCCGACGTACGGGAGCGGGCGCGGCAGGCTCTGACCAGAATGCTGGAGATCAACTGAGAAGCGGGAAGCGTGAGGTGGGAAGCGGGAATCGAAGGCATTGGCAGATGGGAGATACGACAGATGACGCCTCATTATCTTTTTTCGCTGGAACTGGATCGGCTGCCCACTCTGGAGTCAGACTTTTTAATCGTGGGGAGCGGCATCGCCGGTCTTTTTGCCGCCTATAAGGCCGGGAAGCTTGGTTCAGTGCTGGTGGTGACCAAACAGCGGGCCGAAGACAGCAACACCGAGATGGCCCAGGGAGGCATCGCCGCGGCGGTGGACGAGACCGATTCCCCGGTGCTGCACCTGGAGGATACCCTGGAGGCGGGAGCCGGCCTCTGTGATGCCGGGGCGGTGGAGATCCTGGTCACCGAGGGTCCCCTGCGGGTGATGGAGTTGGTGGAGCTGGGGGTCCGTTTCGACCGTGAGGGAAGCGCCTGGGACCTGGGCCGTGAGGGCGCCCACCGGCGGCGCCGGATTCTGCACGCCAGCGATGCCACCGGCGGAGAGGTCGCCCGCGCCCTGATCCGGGAGTGCCGCAGCGACCGCGAATATCACCCTGCGGGAGGGTTGTTACCTGGTGGATTTTCTGAGGCACCCTCACAGCGGGCGTTGTGTGGGCGCCCTGATGCTGGACAGCCAGTCCGGGGGCTTTGTGGTCTGCCGGGCGCCGGTGGTGATCGTTGCCACCGGGGGCGCCGGCCAGTTGTACCGGAATACCACCAATCCGGCGGTAGCTACCGGAGATGGGGCTGCGGCCGCCTACCGGGCCGGAGCCGAACTGATGGACATGGAGTTCGTGCAGTTCCATCCGACCGCCCTGGCCATGCCAAACGCCCCCCACTTTCTGATCTCCGAGGCGGTACGGGGGGAGGGGGCGCTGCTCAGAAACGTGCGCGGCGAGCGCTTCATGCCCCGGTACCACCAGATGGCGGAGCTGGCCCCGAGAGATGTGGTCACCCGGGCGATCATCAGGGAGATGCAGGAGACCCAGGCCGACCACGTATTGCTGGACATCTCCCAGTTTGAGCCGGACCGCTTCCAGGCCAGGTTCCCGAACATCAGCAGCACCTGCCGGAAATACGGCCTTGATCTGGACAAGGGATATATCCCTGTTGCTCCTGCCACTCATTACATCATGGGCGGCATCAGGACCGGCAGCGACGGGGAGACGAACACCCCCGGCCTGTATGCCTGCGGCGAGGTGGCCTGTAGCGGGGTGCACGGCGCCAACCGCCTGGCCAGCAACTCCCTGCTGGAGGGCCTGGTCTTCGGGGCGCGGGCGGTGGCCGCCGGGTGGCGCTACCTGCAAAATGAGAAGTGTGAAGTGAACAGTAGGCACGCCCGGTACGCCGGACCCGGCATCGCCGCACTGGCGGGCGCGGAAGAGGAAGGCATTGGCGGAGCTGACGTGCAGGCGTGCCTTCCCGTGCGTCGTTTTTCCTGTGTGCGCTCTGAGTCTGAGGCGCAGCCTCAGAGGGCGCCCGGAGCGCTGCCCGGAACCTCAGAGCCTGCCAATGCCAACCAAGACCTCGCCTCCCGATTCTCACCTCCCACCTCAATTGATGGCCGGCAAGATTGGACGAGCCTGACGGCTGACCTCTACGATTGGAGGGAGACCGCAGAGCGGGTGCGGGCGATCATGTGGGACAAGGTCGGGTATCATCCGGCAGGGCCGGGACCTGACCCAGGCTGCGGTTGAACTGAACCGGATCGATCGAGAGATCGCCAGCCTGACGCCAACCCGGTCAGCGGTGGAGGCGGTCAACCTGCTCACCCTGGGCAGGCTCACGGTGGCCGCTGCGCAGATGCGCACCGAGAGCCGGGGCGGTCACTTCCGGGGTGATTTTCCATCCCGGGATGACGTCTACTGGCTGCGCCACATCATCTTCCAGAGTTAGAAAGAAAGGCGGGCGTGGTTATGCTACCGGTCTGGATCATCGAAGAGGCGGTGCTGCGGGCACTGGCAGAAGATGTGGGCAGTGGGGATCTGACCACCGAGGCCCTGGTTGACGACGGAGCGACTGTGGTGGCTGTGATCCACAGCAAGGAAGCCGGTGTGCTAGCCGGCCTGCCGGTGGCGGAGCGCGTCTTTCAGATCCTGGATGCCGGTGTGGTGTTTGAAGGGTTGTTGCCGGATGGCAGCGATCTGGAGCCAGGCAGCAAGATCGCCAGGGTGCGGGGCACCGGCCAGGCTCTGTTCACCGGCGAGCGCACCGCCCTGAACTTTCTCCGGCACCTGTCCGGTGTTGCCACTGCTACCCGGCGCCTGGCCGGGCTGATCGCCGGTACCGGAGGGCGCCTGGTGGACACCCGGAAAACCACGCCCGGCCTGCGGGCGTTGGAGAAGTATGCAGTACGGGTTGGCGGCGGCCACAACCACCGGACCGGCCTGTTCGACGGCATCCTGATCAAGGATAACCACATCAAGCTGGCCGGCGGCATCACCGCAGCGGTCAGGCGCGCCAGGGAGGCAGCGCCCCATACCGTCCGGGTGGAGGTGGAGGTGGAAAGCCTGGCCCAGCTTCAGGAAGCCTTGCAGGCAGGCGCAGACCTGATATTGCTGGATAACATGCCGGTCGATCTGCTGCGGGAGGCGGTAAGGCTGGCCGGGGGCCGCGCCCTGCTGGAGGCCTCGGGCAACATCAATGCCGCCAATATCCGGGCGGTGGCGGAGACCGGCGTCGACCTGATCTCAGTGGGAGCCATCACCCACTCCGCCCCGGCTCTGGACATCAGCATGGATGTGGGAGAGATCAAGCAATGAGCCGCGAGCAGATCCTGGATCTCCTCGAACAAAACCGGGGGCGCCATGTTTCCGGAGCGGACCTGAGCCGGACGCTGGGGGTCAGCCGGAGCGCCATCTGGAAGCAGATCGAAACCCTCAGGACCCAGGGCTACGGCATCAACGGCGGCCCCAACCAGGGCTACCTGCTGGAGAGTCTGCCCGACCTGCTCTATCCCCGGGAGATTCAAAAAGGCCTCCATACCCGCTGCTTCGGGCAGCAGGTCTACCACCTGCGCAGCGTCGGTTCCACCAACCAGGTGGCCCAGGATCTGGGCCGCCGGGGGTATCCCGAGGGAACGCTGGTGGTGGCGGAGGAGCAGACTGCCGGCCGGGGACGCTGGCAGCGGTCCTGGTGGTCGCCCCCGGAGGCGGGGATTTGGCTGTCTCTGGTGCTGCGGCCGCAGTTGGCGCCTTACCGGGTGCCCCAGATCACCCTGGTTGCCGGGGTTTCCTGCGTGCAGGCGATTGACGGCTGCCTCGGCCTGCGCACGGGCATCAAGTGGCCGAACGACATTGTTTATGACGGCCGGAAGCTGTGCGGCATCCTGGTGGAGATGGAGGCAGCGGCCGAGCAGGTGCACTTCCTGGTGATCGGGATCGGCATCAACGTCAACCAGGAGTTGGCGGACTTCCCTCCGGATCTCAGGGAGGCCGCAGTCTCACTCGGCATGATCGCCGGGCGGCGGGTGGAGCGGCTGCCCCTGGCGCAGCGTTTCCTGGAGGTGTTCGAGGAGGACTACGACCGCTACTGCCGGGACGGCTTTGCTGCCGCCAGGCAGGCATGGCTGTCATACCAGGTGACCCTGGGCAAGGCGGTAAGGGTGCAGGCAGGCCTGGAGGAGTTCACCGGAGAGGCCTGCGGCCTGGACGACGATGGCAGCCTGCTGGTGCGCCTTGACGGCGGGCAGGTCCGCCGCTGCATCGCCGGGGAGGTCACCCTGTTGAAATAGAGTCAGGCGCCCGCTAGGCGGGCACAGGGGTAGAGGCAAGAGGCCGGAAGTCAGAAAAAGCCAAAGCAAAAAACATCCGACTCCCGGCATCCGGCTTCCGATTCGGGCAGGTTCTAAAACCTGCCGGATGTGAACTGAGCAAAATCTGGTGGTCAGGGGCGAACGCCATGATCCTGGTCTTTGACGTGGGCAATACCAATATCGTGCTGGGCATCTTCAAGGGAGAGGAACTGGTGACCAGTTGGCGCACCGCCACCGACCGGCGGCGCACTGCCGACGACCTGGGGATGCTGGTCAAGAACCTGTTCGACTATCGTGGTTTCTCCTTTAAAGAGATCGAGGCCCTGGTGCTGTCTTCAGTGGTGCCGCCGCTGACCCCGATCATCATCACCATGTGCCGCCGTTACTTCGGCAAGGAACCCCTGGTGGTCGGCCCCGGCGTCAAGACCGGGATGCCGATCCGCTACGAGAATCCCAAGGAGGTCGGCGCCGACCGGATCGTCAATGCCGTGGCAGCGTACATCTCTATGGATGCCCTGCAGTGGTGGTGGACTTCGGCACCGCCACCACCTTCTGCGCCATCTCGCGTGATGGCGAGTACCTGGGAGGGGCGATCGCCCCGGGCATCGCCATCTCCACCGAGGCCCTGTTCGAGCAGGCGGCCAAGCTGCCGCGGGTCGAACTGGCCCGCCCGGCGCAGGTGATCGGCAAGAACACCGTGGTCAGCATGCAGTCCGGGATCTACTTCGGCTTTGTGGCGCAGGTGGACGGCATCGTCACCCGCATCAAGGCCGAGATCGGCCAGGATGCCGTGGTGGTGGCCACAGGCGGATTGGCGCGCCTGATCTGTGAGGGCACCGCCACCGTCGACCATGTCGAACCGAACCTGACCCTGTACGGTCTCAAGCTGATCTACGAGCGCAACCGTGGCGAGTGACCGGGATATGGGAAGTGAGCAACGGGAAACGAGAGAATGTGTTTGGTATATCGGCAAGTGTTTTCTAGTAGTGGCGAATGATCCTCCAGGGTGAAGAAGGGGAATTCTCGCTAAATGATGTTTCAAAACAACCAGGCTGACATGTCTGTGGCCATCGGCAGCCTGACCCTGCCGAACCGGGTCCTGGCTGCCCCGATGGCCGGCTTCACCGACAAGGCCTACCGCATCCTGGCGCACCGGGCGGGGTGCGGTTTGGTGTTTACGGAGATGGTCAACTGTGACGCCATTCTCTACCGGAATGCCCGCACCTTTGCCCTGTTTGACCTGAGCGGCGAGGACTGGCCGGTGGCGGCGCAGGTCTTCGGGGCCGACCCGGACAAGATGGGCCGGGCGGCGCAGGTAGTGGTGTCAGTTGGCGCCGCTATCGTGGACATCAACATGGGCTGCCCGACCCCGAAGATCGTCAGGAACGGGGAGGGCTGCGCCCTGATGCAGGACCTGCCCCGGGCGGCGGCAATTATCAGGGCGGTGGTCGAGGCGGTCTCCCCGGTACCGGTGACTGTCAAGATGCGCAAGGGCTGGAACGAGGGGGACCTGGTCGCTCCGGACCTGGCCCGCCTGGCGGAACTGAACGGGGCGGCGGCGGTGACGGTGCACGGTCGCACCCGCGACCAGTTCTACTCCGGACAGGCCGACTGGGGCGCCATCCGGGCGGTCAAACAGGCGGTCTCCATCCCGGTGATCGGCAACGGGGACATCTGCACTCCGGCAGGATGCCCGGCGCATGTTGGACGAGACCGGCTGTGACGCCGTGATGATCGCTCGCGGCGCCCTGGGCAACCCCTGGCTGTTCACCCGTACCGTGCATTTTTTAAGGACCGGGGAGTTGCTTCCGGAGCCCTCGCCGCAGGAGCGGATTGAACAGGCGCTCGACCATTTCGAATTGGCGCTGTCTTTGAAGGGCGCCGGAACCGCCCTGCTGCAGATGCGCAAGCAACTGGCCTGGTACCTGAAGGGCCTGCCCGGCGCCGCCCAGCGGCGCGCCGCCATCAACTCCGCCCGCACCCCGCAAGAGGTGCGCCACCTGCTGCAATCTTACCTTGAAGAAAGCCATTTGACATCAGGACAAGAAAAATCTGCCTTGACAGGCCGGGTGGCCTCCTGTATAATGTAAGTAATTGCAAAGCAATGTTCTTCAGGTGCCTGTATGGGAGAATAGGGAACCGGGTGCAAGTCCCGGGCGGACCCGCCACTGTGATGGTGAGCGAACTGTCAACCACTCCGCTGGGGGAAGGGGCAGGGAGCGATGAGCCGAGCCAGGAGACCTGCCTGAAGATCTGGTGCCGCCTTCGAGGGAAGGGCGGGCGACAGGCTGGATGAAGGTAAAGTCCACGCTGTAAATGAGCGTGGGCTTTTTGATTGATTGTGACGCTTTTGCAGGCGCTGCCTTGAAAAGGGCGCAATGCTTGACATATATTTGCGAATCCAATTGCGGAGCGAAGCGAGTTGCTTAATCTCAATAATGAAGAGGGGGAGCTTCAAGTGTCACAGGCTGCATCACAGACTGTTTACCAGGAAAACGTGCTGGAGGTGGAACCGTTCGGGATCGAGCCGATACCCAAGGAGGAGCGCCACGGGCAAATCAGCCAAGGCTTTTACCATCTGGTTTGCCGGCAACCTGAATGTCGTCACCTGGTTCACGGGATTCCTGGGCATCGCCTTTGGCCTGTCGCTCAAGTACGCCGTTCTGGCCATCATCATCGGCAACCTGCTGGGAGGGGTCCTGTTGGCCCTGACCTGTCCTTCGGGCCGCGGATCGGGCAGCCGCTGATCCCCGGGAGCAGGAGGGCCTTCGGCAAGGCTGGGGTTCGGGGTCTGTCTTTTATCAATTTCATCAACAACATCGGCTGGCTGGCCGTCGACCTGGTGCTCAGCGTGATGGCCTTTCAGAAGCTCGTTCCTGTGCTGGGCTATCATGCCGCCCTGCTGATCCTGACGGTGGCCACGATCCTGATCGCCGTCTACGGCTATAACTTCATCCATACCTTCGCCTACTGGATGTCGATCGTTATGGGAATCATCTTCGTGGCAATGACGGTGATTGCCATTCATAGCTTGCCGGCCGTTACAGGGGCGAGTTCTGCGGCTGGGGGCTTCAACGCCTGGATGTTCGTGCTGGCTATCGCCGTTACCTTCTCTTACCAGATCAGTTATTGCCCTATCGGATCGGACTACTCCCGGTACCTGCCTGAAAACACACCGGCAGGGCAGGTCTGGCTGGCATCCTACCTGGGCAACGTGGTTTCCTGCATCTGGCTGGAGATCCTGGGGGCGTTAATGGCGGCCCTTGGCCTGCAGGCAGCCAGCCCCATGGATTTTGCCAAGCTGATGGGGTTCTTTGCAGTGCCGGCCCTGATTACCGTGGTGCTCTCCATCATGCCCAACAACGTCATTGCGGTATACAGCGGCGGGTTGGCCGCCCTGGCCATGGGAGTGCCCATGAAGCGGTGGACCTCCGCCCTGGTCACCGGCGGGATTGCCGCTCTGCTGATAGTCTTCGGCGCCGGCCAGTTTGCGAATACTTACGAAAACTTCCTGCTGCTACTCTCCTACTGGATTGCCCCCTGGCTGGGCGTGATCATCATCGACCAGTTCTATCGCCGTCGGGCTGCGGCGGCGGGTGAGCACGGCTGGAGCGGCATCCTGGCCTTTGTATGCGGGGTGGCGGTCTCCATACCCTTCATGAGTTCGGCCCTCTATACGGGGTCGCTGGCCAAGACCTACCTGGGAGGGGCCGATATCAGCTACTTCATCAGCATGATCGTGAGTGGCGCCGTCTACCTGGCTGCCACCAGGGCGTTGAGAAGCTCTGTTCCGGCGCAGGCGCCCGTCAGCCTGGCTGCGGAAGAGATGGAAGCGTGAGAGGGGATTTAGATATGGAACTGAAGCTGGAAGCGGTAGTCGAGGGTATCGGGCCGGCGAGCGCAGACTGGCGGCGCCGGGCGCATGCCTACCTGAGCAGCCTGGCCATTCCCCCGTGGAGCCTTGGGCGGCTCCTCGACCTGGCCGAACAACTGGCCGCCATCAAGCAGACTCTCAAGCCCTCCGTACGCAACAAGGTCGTGGTGACCATGGCCGGCGACCATGGGGTGGTGGAAGAAGGGGTGAGCGCCTTTCCCCAGGAGGTGACCCCGCAGATGGTCTACAACTTCGTCGCCGGCGGCGCCGGGATCAACGCCATTGCCGGGGCGGCGGGGGCGAGGGTGGTCGTGGTGGACATGGGAGTGGCGGCCGACCTGGATGAGCTTGCCCGCCAGGGGAAGATCATCTCCTGTAAGATCGGCTGGGGCACCGGCAACATGGCAAGAGGGCCGGCCATGACCCGGGAGCAGGCGGTGCAGGCCCTGGAGGCGGGCATCAGCGTTGCCGGACAGCTTGTCCGGGAAGGGGTGGAACTGCTGGGTACGGGAGATATGGGGATCGGCAACACCACTCCCAGCAGCGCCGTGCTGGCGGCCCTGGCCGGCCTGCCCGCCCGCGATGTGACCGGCAGGGGAACGGGCGTCGACGACGAAACTTTAGAAAGAAAGATCGGCGTCATACAGAGGGCGCTGTCATTGAACCGGCCTGACCCGGGCGACCCGGTCGATGTGCTGGCCAAGGTGGGGGGCTTCGAGATCGGCGGGATCGCCGGGGTCATTCTGGGCGCCGCCTACTTCAAGGTACCCGTGGTGGTAGACGGCTTCATCTCCACTGCCGGAGCCCTGCTGGCAAAGAGGCTGGCGCCGGCAGTGGTGGACTACATGATCGCCGCCCACCGCTCCATGGAGTTTGCCCACGGGCAGATGCTCCAGGAGTTGGGCCTGCGCCCGCTGCTGGACCTGGACATGCGCCTCGGAGAGGGGACGGGGGGCGCCTTGGCCATGAACATCGTGGAGGCGGCGGCCCGGGTGATCGGCGGGATGCTGACCTTCGAGGCTGCCGGGGTAACATCCTCGAGGTCCGAAGGGGAAAGCTAATGAACATTGATTCAGGAAAGACTGACGACCGCATGGCAACGACCAAATGAAGGAGTATGCGCATGAAACCCCCGTATTTCCAATCTGATCCACAGTCGGACGGCCCCCAGTACCTGGAGGACCTGGCCACTGGCTACTGGTTCTCGGAGGCCCTGTTCACCGCCGTGTCGGCTGGGGTGTTCAATTTAATGAACGGGGGCGGGTTGACGGCAGACGAGCTGGCGGAGCGCCTGCGGTGGTCGTCCCGGGGGACGGAGCGCTTTCTGCATGTCCTCTGTTCCCTGGGGCTGCTGCTCCGGGATGGGGAGCGGTTTGGCAATGCCCCCCTCGCCGCCGCCTGCCTGGTAAGGGGGCAAGAGGGCTACCAGGGGGATTCCATCCTCTGGCGCCGGCATTTGAAAGACAGTTGGGGGGGACTGGAATCGTGCCTGCAGTCCGGCGGGCGGGTTTCCTACCTGCCCGACGACGAACCAGACCGCTTGCAGCAGCGCATTCGCAGCTATATCCGGGCGATGGACAACGTGGCCAGGGCGAAGGCGCGGGAGGTGCTGCCACTGTTTGCGGGAGCTTTTAAGGGCGCCGATACGGGGCTGGAGATCCTCGACGTGGGCGCCGGGTCCGGGGCGATCTCCGCCGGGTTCCTGGAATATTTCCCGGCTGCCAGAGCGACCCTGCTCGACCTGAGGGACGTGCTCGACATCGCCGGGGAGATGCTGGACGCCAGGGGCCTGCGGGAGCGGGCGACCTGCTGCCAGGCCAACATCCTGGAGCCCTGGCCGGCGCCTGCCGGGCGCTACGACCTGGTCCTGCTCTCCAACGTCATCCACGTCTATTCCGAACAGGAACTGCCCGGCATTCTCACCCGGGCGGCCCGGTGTTTGCGCCCCGACGGATACCTGGCGGTGCACGACTTTTTCCCGGGGCACGACCCGGCCAAGGCCGCCCTGCTCGACCTGAACATGTTCATCAATACCTACAACGGACGTCTCTTCCCGGAGCAGTGGGTGCGGGAACTGCTTTTAAAGGAGGGTCTGCGGGTGACCGGGCTGGTGCCGCTGCAGACGGACACCGCCCTGCTCATCGCCTCGCCGGATCCGGAAGCTTTGGGCAGGCTCAAGCTTGACCACATTGCCAGGTAGTCGGGGATAAATAACCGGGAGTTGGCTGGTGATGACGCCAGGAGTCATCCTGGGGGCGTCAGGCGCATCCATGAGATTCAGAACTTGGCATCCTCTCACAGCAGCCATGGTATCAACATGTACATCCTCTGAGGTGGGAGATGAGTCTGAAAAATGGGTTGACAGTACAAGCCGGTTGCCGGTATACTATCTTCCAAGAACAGAGTTCAGGGCGGCTAAGGGTGACAACTTAATAGCAACATGAGACTAGACGAGATGAGACGAGAAGAGTTGAGCTGAGATGAGTCGAGGGTTGTTTGCTGATCGGGCATTCGGGCCGGCACTCATTTGGGTGCCGGCTTTTGTATTTGGGGGGAGAGTGGGTCATGGCTTACCCGTTGCGCAACGAATACCTGGGAGCGGCCGAGGACGAACAGTTCGAGATCACCCCGGTGTGGGAGGAACTGCTGGTCGACCTGGAGACGCCGATCTCCATTTTCATGAAGGCTGCCGCCGGGGACTACACCTACCTGCTGGAGAGCGTGGAGGGCGGCGAACAACTCGCCCGGTACTCTTTTCTAGGTTTTGATCCGCTGGTGGTCTTCCAGGCCCGGGGATCAACCATCACTATCGAGGCCGGCGGGTTCACTACCGTTGAAGACGGCGCTCCGCTGCAACGACTGCAGGAGGTGATGGCGGATCTGCGAGTGGGGCCTGTGCCCGACGAACCGCGTTTCTTCGGCGGGGCGGTGGGCTATTTCGGCTATGACCTGGTGCGCCACTATGAGCGGCTGCCGGAAACGACCGCCGATGATCTGGAGTTGCCCGACTGCTTCTTCATTCTCACCAGGGTGGTGCTGATCTACGACCACGTCCGGCATACCCTGAAGATCGTCGTCCTGGCGCCTAAAAGTGGCGACCCTGCCGCCGCCTACAGCGAGGCCCTGGCGATCATCGAGCAGGTGAGACGCCGGATCACTGCAGCGTTGCCGGATTCTTCACCGCCGCCGGGTGGGGTTGCGGCACATCCGCCAGGAGACGCAGCGCCCGCCCGGCGCCCGGTGTCCGGCAGTCCAGTCTCCAACGTTACCAAGGAGGAGTTCATGGGCAGCGTGCGGCGCGCCAAGGAGTACATCGAGGCCGGGGACATCATCCAGGTGGTGCTCTCCCAGCGTTTTCAGCAGGAGATCGGCGCCGACCCCCTTGATGTCTACCGCCGGCTGCGGTCACTCAACCCTTCACCCTACATGTTCTACCTGCGCTTCGGGAGCATCCGGATCGTCGGCTCCTCGCCGGAGATGCTGGTACGGGTGGAGCAGGGTACCGTGGAAACGCGCCCGATTGCCGGTACCCGCCGGCGCGGCGACAGCCAGGCCGAGGATGACGCTCTCGCCCGGGAACTGCGGACCGACCCCAAGGAGTGTGCCGAGCACCTGATGCTGGTCGACCTCGGGCGGAACGACCTGGGGCGGGTCTGTGAATACGGCAGCGTCAAGGTGCCCAGGTTGATGGAGATCGAGCGTTATTCACACGTGATGCACCTGGTGTCGGTGGTGCAGGGCAAGCTGAATGCAGGGCGCAACGCTTACGACGCCCTGGCCTCCTGCTTTCCGGCGGGCACCCTGTCCGGGGCGCCCAAGATCCGGGCGATGGAGATCATCGAGGAGTTGGAGCCGGTCCGGCGCGGCCCCTACGGCGGCGCCATCGGCTACCTGAGCTTCAATGGCAACCTGGACGCCTGCATCACCATCCGGACGATGGTGATCAAAGAGGGAACCGCATACATCCAGGCCGGAGCCGGGATCGTGGCCGACTCCGATCCGGAGCAGGAGTACGAGGAATCTTTGCGCAAGGCCGAGGCGCTGCTGCAGGCGATTGGGAAGCGCCAGGCGTGACCGGGCGCCCGCTTACGGTGCGCTGCGTCTGCCAGGCGGGCACGCGCTACTTTCATATACAGCTAAGATCAAAAAAGCTGCTCAAGACTCAGAGCATACCTGTATGGGAGGGGAAGCACAATGAGTGTGGAAAATGATCTGAAGCAGACCATCGAGAAGGTAGTCAACCACTACCAGTTGTCGGAGACAGAGGCGGAGCAGGTGATGGGGCGGATCATGGATGGCGAGGCCACCCCGGCCCAGATCGCCGCCCTGCTCACCGCCCTGCGCTTGAAGGGGGAGACGGTGGAGGAGATCACCGGGTTTGCCCGGGCGATGCGGGCGAAGATGAACCGGATTACGCCGCGGCTTCAGCCGTTGGTGGACATAGTCGGCACCGGCGGCGACCGGCGGTTCACCTTCAACATCTCCACCACGGCGGCCTTCGTGGCGGCCGGGGCCGGGCTCCCGGTCGCCAAGCACGGCAACCGCTCGGTTTCCAGCCGTTGCGGCAGCGCCGACGTGCTGGAGGCGCTGGGCGTCAACGTGATGTTGGCGCCGGCGGAGGCAGAGCACTGCCTGGAGGAGACGGGGATTGCCTTCCTGTTCGCCCCGGTGTTCCACGCCGCCATGAAGCACGCCGCCGTCCCCCGGCGGGAGATCGGCATCCGCACCGCCTTCAACCTGCTGGGGCCGCTGACCAACCCGGCGGGCGCCCAGGTGCAGGTACTGGGGGTCTATGACCCCAACCTGACCGGGGTGATCGCCTGCGTGCTGCGCAGGCTCGGGACACAGCGGGCGATGGTGGTGCACGGCAGCGACGGACTGGACGAGATCACCCACACCGGCAGGACGAGGATCAGCGAGTTGAACGGCGACCAGATCAGGACATACTACCTGGAGCCGGTGTCCCTCGGCATTCGCCAGGGGTCGCTGGAGGAGATCGTGGGCGGCGGCGCCGAGGATAACGCCCGGATCACCCGGGAAGTGCTGGCCGGGCGCCCCGGCCCCTGCCGCGACGTGGTGTTGATGAACGCCGCCGCCGCCCTGCTGGTGGGTGGCAAGGTGGACACCATGCTGGACGGGATGCGCCTGGCGGCGGAGGTCATCGATTCCGGGGCGGCCATGTCCAAGCTGGACAGCCTGGTCGCCTTCTCCAGAAGGTGCGCCGAGGGAGCAGCGTAAACGAGGATCGAGATGGGGTGCTCCAATGTTTTTAGACCGCATTATGACGGTGAAGCGGGAAGAGGTGGAGTACCGGCGCTCCCGCCAGCCGATCCAGGAGTTGAAGGCAAGGGCTAAGGACGCTCTTCCGGTCCGGGACTTCTTTGGAGCGGTGAAGAGAGGCGAGGGCGCGGCGCCGGTTAACCTGATTGCCGAGATTAAAAAGGCCTCTCCGTCCCACGGCCTGATCCGCCAGGATTTCGATCCGGCGGCCATTGCCGCGGCCTACGAGCAGGGCGGGGCGCGGGCGCTTTCCGTCCTCACCGACGAGGCCTTCTTCCAGGGGCACCCGGATTTTCTCGCCCTGGCCCGGGGGGCGGCAGGGCTGCCTCTGCTGCGCAAGGACTTCATCATCAACGATTATCAGGTCTATGAATCCCGTACCCTGGGGGCGGACGCCGTGCTGTTGGTTGCCGCTATCCTCGCTCCCGGCCAATTGGAGGACTACCTGGGGTTGGCCGGGGATCTGGGCCTCTGCGCTCTGGTGGAGGTCCATACCGCCTCCGAGGCGATCCTGGCCCCGGCGGTTGGAGCTCATCTGGTGGGGATCAACAACCGCGACCTGCAAAGCTTCAAAACCGATCTGGACACCACGTTCAACCTGCTGGCCCTGATCCCACCAGGCGTGGCGGTGGTCAGCGAGAGTGGCATCCGCTCTCACGAGCAGGTTATGCGCCTGGCGGCGGCGGGAGTGGATGCGGTGTTGGTCGGGGAGGCTCTGATGGAGCAGGATGACCTGGTGGCGGCGGTACAGTCGCTGCTCGCAGGAGATGGCTGATGGTACGGGTTAAGATCTGCGGGATCAGGACGCCGGAGGCCGCCCAGGCGGCGGTGGACGCCGGAGCACACGCCCTGGGCTTCGTCTTCGCCCCCAGCCCGCGGCGGGTGACGCCGCAGGAGGCGGAGCGGATCATCAGGGAACTGCCCCCCTTCGTCAGCAAGGTGGGGGTGTTCGTGGACGCCCCCCGCCGGGAGGTGCTGGAGATCGCCGGGGTCTGCCGGCTGGACGCCCTGCAGTTTCACGGCGGTGAGGCCCCGGACTATTGCCGGGGGTGGCAGCAGCAGGTGATCAAGGCCTTCCGCCTTCAGGACGGCTCCGTGTTGGAGCAGATGGATCAGTATGATGTGGCCGCCTGCCTGCTGGACGCCTACGTGCCCGGCCGGGCCGGGGGCACCGGGCAGCGCTGCGACTGGGACCTGGCCCGCCAGGCCGCGGCGCCCGGCCGGCGCATCATCCTGGCCGGGGGGCTCACCCCGGATAACGTGGAGCAGGCCATACGCCAGGCCAGGCCGTATGCCATAGACGTGAGCAGCGGGGTGGAGACCGGTGGCATCAAGGACCCCGATAAGATCAGGTCGTTGCTGATGACGGTGAGGAGGTTGAACGATGAGTTTGACCAGAGTTGATATGCCGGATGCGCACGGCCACTTCGGGCGCTTCGGCGGGCAGTTCGTGCCGGAGACGCTGATGCCGGCCCTGGAGGAACTGACCGCGGCCTACGAACAGGCCCGGCAGGACGCCTCCTTCGACGAGGAGTTCCGGTATTACCTGAAACAGTATGTGGGACGTCCGAGTCCCCTCTACTTCGCCGAGCGGTTGACCAGGCAGTTGGGCGGCGCCCGCATCTACCTGAAGCGGGAAGACCTCAACCACACCGGGGCGCACAAGATCAACAACACCCTCGGTCAGGCCCTGCTGGCCAAGCGAATGGGGAAGCAGCGGGTGATCGCCGAGACCGGCGCCGGCCAACACGGGGTGGCTACCGCCACCGTGGCGGCCATGTTCAACATGCGGTGCGTCGTCTACATGGGCGAGGAGGACATCAGGCGCCAGGAGTTGAACGTCTTCCGGATGCGGCTGCTGGGAGCGGACGTGGCGCCGGTGACGAGCGGCAGCAGGACATTGAAGGACGCTATGAACGAGGCGATCCGGGACTGGGTAACTAATGTCCGCACCACCTACTACCTGCTGGGCACCGTCGGGGGGCCGCATCCCTATCCCATGCTGGTGCGGGACTTCCAGGCGGTGATCGGAACGGAGGCCCGCGCCCAGATCCTGGAGCAGGAGGGGCGCCTGCCGGACTGCATCGTGGCCTGCGTGGGCGGCGGCAGCAACTCCATCGGCATCTTCCATTCCTTTCTGGAGGACCCGGTGCGCCTGATCGGAGTGGAGGCGGCCGGGCACGGCATCGAGACCGGCAAGCATGCCGCCACCCTGTCGGCGGGACAGGTAGGGGTGCTGCACGGTGCCCTGAGCTACCTGCTGCAGGATGAACACGGCCAGGTGCTGGAGGCCCACTCCATCTCTGCCGGCCTGGACTACCCGGGGGTGGGGCCGGAGCACAGTTACCTCAAGGACTCCGGGCGGGCGGAGTATGTGGCGGTGACGGACGAGGAGGCCCTGGAGGCGTTCCAACTGCTGACACGCACCGAGGGCATCCTGCCGGCCCTGGAGAGCGCCCACGCCGTGGCCTATGCCGCCAAGCTGGCGCCAACTATGGGCAGCGACAAGATCATGATCATCAACATCTCCGGGCGGGGCGACAAGGACGTGCCGCAAATGGTGGCTGTTGGCAGGCAGTTGTTGACTGGAGAAACAAAAGATCTGGTCGCCGGTTGACAGTTGTATTCCATAACCGACGGTCATATTTAGCGTTGGTGGGGAGCTAATGCCAACGATAGGTGGTGGCCAGAGGTCAGTGCACCTGCACACAGGGAGGAAAGTAGATGGCAGAGATGAGTAAGCAAGCGAGTGCGGGAACCCGTATCGACCGGGAGAGTGCGGTGGATGCCGGCTTTAGTAGCGAGACGGCAGCGACCGGCAGCGGGAACCGGATTGACGCTGTCTTTGACCGGCTGCGCCTGAAAGGCCGGAAGGGTCTGATCGCCTATGTCACCGCCGGCGACTCCGGATATGAGGCTACCGCCGACCTGGTACTGGCTATGGAGCGGGCGGGAGCCGACCTGATCGAACTGGGGGTGCCTTTCTCCGATCCGATGGCCGACGGCCCGGTGATTCAGCAGGCTTCCATGCGCGCCCTGGCGGGGGGAACAACTCCGGCCGGAATTCTCGGCCTGGTGCGCTGGCTACGCCGGCAGACCCAGGTCCCCCTGCTGCTGATGACTTACTACAACCCGGTGCTGCACTATGGCCTGGCGGCTTTTGCGGCAGATGCGGCCGCGGCGGGTGTGGATGGACTGATCGTTCCCGATCTGCCGGTGGAGGAGAGCGGGCCGCTGCTGACGGAGTTGCAGCAACACCAAGTGCACCTGATCCCCTTCGCTGCTCCCACCAGTACTCCGGAGCGCCTGGCCCGGGTCGGCGGTGCCGGGTCCGCGCCCGCAAGCGGGCACCCGCCGGGCGCGGCCCGGGGCTTCGTCTACTGTGTCTCCCTGACCGGGGTCACCGGCGCCCGGGAGGGGCTGCCTCCCGGCATCGAAGAATTCATGCAGCGGGTGCGGGTCTGCACCGACCGGCCGCTGGCCATTGGATTCGGCATCGCCAGTCCCGTCCAGGCCGCCCTGATGTCAAAGTTGGGAGATGCGGTGATCGTGGGCAGCGCCATCGTCAGCTTGGTGGAGCAGCACGCCGCAGACCGGGAGATGATGCTGCAGCAGGTATCCGCCCTGGTCGCCAGCCTGAAGCAGGCGATTTCCCAAGTTGATTGAACGGCAGACGCCTGGCCGACGTGGCGGCGGTCACCTACTGCCAAGGAGTACGGCAACGGCATGATGCCTCTCTATGGCTTATGTCCATCGTAAATGATACTTACATCTTCATAGGAGTTTCCTTCGGTATAAGTGCAGTAGTCGTCATTATATTCCAATGCATAGTGAGTGGGGCGGCTGGATGCCCAAAAGCTGAGGGAGTTACCATGATCGTCAGATAGATAGCATTGACTGTAGCGCACATCTTCGAAATATCCACCGGCCTGGTAGTCGGGAGTATGGTTGAAGTCTCGAGTAACGGGCACATAGGACGTCGCGCTTATTAGAACTGGCGCCCCGCCAACACCCCCGTCGGTAATGGCATTGGACGAGTAGACTTGATTTGTTGACAGGTTTTTTACTTTTATCGTGAATGAGCCATTGGCATAAGAATATACCAATTCAAGATTGGCATTGGGCGTATACACGCCGTCAACCTGGGTAGAACCACAAACAAGGCTGGATGTTATGGTTGGCTGAGAGTTGTCGGTACGCTTATAGTACAAATACCAATTGCCGGGGCTAGAGGCTGGACAAACAATTCCGCCCTCGGCGGAGCCGTTGTCGTTTTGTGATGATATATAAACATAAGCATTATATCGCCGGGCGGTATCTGTTGATTCTCGTAATTTGGCTTGAGTGAAATCGAGTGTTTCATATACTGCTTTATAGGTACTCGAAGCATATGAATATTTATAGAAGTATCCACCGGATTTTGGTTCCAAAGCCCAATAATCGGGCTGATTGGTGCTAGCATGGCTATTTTTATAGAAAGCGCCATTACCATAAATAACATGCGAACATGCAAAATCCTCAATCCAGGCGTTGGCAGCCTCCAGTGAAGTCGAACTGCCATAATATGCGGTGGATTGATACAGATAAAATGTTGAGACGTTATTTGTTGTTGTAAATACATGCTCGCCGTTATCACTTTCTAAAACATATGCTCCATTTTCCCAGGTGGAGATAGAATCAATCGCTTTGAACAGACTGCTAAAACCACTAAAAATGAGGCTGCCATCGCCATGAAAGCCAGCATATGTGACAGTCTGAGCCGGACTGGCAGGAACGGCAACCTTGCTGGTAACGCCATTTTCATTCACATAAAACAACTTCTGATCAACATTCAATTGCTCCTTATCCAGGGCATTCTTTTGAACGGAAAAGGTACCGTAATATTGATCCATTTTACTTTTTTGCTTGATGGATATTTGGTAGGCGTGGCCTTCTTCGACGGGAACAATCACAACCCCCGTGTTGTCCGCAGTTATTTCGCTGCCGCCTACCACATTCCAAGCGACTTGATCGGATATGATCACGATATACGAGGCATCCCTGTCCAGATTACCGTTATAAACCACTGACATTACAGCCTGCCCCTTCTTGTTATATAACGACGTGAGTTCCCAAGGGCTGGCTTGCACGGGAGAATCGGCAACGCTCGACTGCTGCGGCACCGGACCGCCGATGTTAAACAGGGCCGAGGCGACGCTGCTCCAGCCCGAGGAGGTGTGGGCGGCGGCCAGGAGCAACTCCGGCTGGTTAACCGGGAAGCTGCCGCTATAAGCGATGGCGGTGTTGCTGTTGGCCGGGTTGGAGCCGTCGGTGGTATAGTAGACGGCGCCATAGGGGCTGGTGATGGTTACGGACGGAACGCCCAGGTAGTTGCCGCTACCGGGGAAGATGACCGGCGCCTGCCCGGAGCCGGAATCGCTTGCATAAGCAGGAAACGCCGGTAAGATGCACATCAACAACAGGCATAGGGTTGTTATGAGAGACCATGATTTTTTCATTTCAGGTTGAAAGTTCAGTCCTAACGTTTCAAGGATTCCCCGTTGTCCGCTCTCTGGATAAAGCTCCAGACTTCAGGGGTATAGTGGCTTTCTTCGGCGCCAAGGATGACCTTGGGGTTGCTCCCTCACGAATTATCTTATGTCATTGAGCCGATCATTAATAAAAAATAGTGTGGAAAACAAAGGAAAAAGCCCTCCCTGCAAGGTATAATGAGACAATGCTCACCTTGTCCGAAGGCCTTTAATCAGCCAACCTTACTATTTGATTATAACTAATTTGGGGTATCAGGTAAAGAATGGTCTCGAGCAGCACGGCCCTGTCTGCGCCCCAAAATCAGCGCCTCTACAGCAGGAAAAAGACGGGCAGAGGCGAACCGGGTATAGTATGAACACGCAGACTCTCAGATCCAACCTGATGCTTTTGCTGACCGCAATCATCTGGGGCCTGGCCTTCGTGGCGCAGCGAATCGGAGCCGCCTATGTCGGGCCGTTTACCTTCAACGGCATCAGATTTGCGCTGGGCAGCCTGTCGCTGGTTCCCCTGGTCCTGTTCCATCGAGGACATTCCCCCGAAGGGGGTGTGCCCCCATACCTTGATAGCAAGCCCTCGTCCCGGGAGTCGCAGGGCAATTTACCTGACCGGGGGAATCTCCGGGTTGTGGTTCCGGCCGGCCTGGCCGCCGGCCTGGTACTGTTTGCAGGCGCCTCGCTGCAGCAGGTGGGGCTGGTCTATGCCGGTACAACGGCCGGGAAGGCGGCGTTCATCACCGGCTTATACATTGTCCTGGTGCCGATCCTGGGAATCTTGTGGAAACAGTACATCAGCCCCAGTACCTGGCTGGGCGCCGTGGTCGCCCTGGTGGGGTTGTATTTCCTGAGCGTCAGACAGGGGCTTTCCTTCTCCGCCGGAGACTTGCTGGAGTTGGCGGGGTCTTTTTTCTGGGCCGGCCATATCCTATTGATCGATCACCTGACCAATAAAAAAGTGAATGCTTTGAAACTGGCCTGTACCCAGTATGCTGTCTGTTCAGTGCTCAGCCTGGCAATCGCCCTGATGTTCGAGACAATCACCCCGACCGGCCTCCGGGAAGCCGCCATCCCTATTCTGTATGGCGGTATTTTATCAGTCGGCATTGCCTATACCCTGCAGATCTTCGGCCAGAAGCATGCCCAGCCAGCTCATGCGGCCATCATCCTGAGCCTGGAGACGGTGTTTGCGGCTCTCGGCGGCTTCATCATCCTGCATGAAAGCTTGGGCGCCAGGGGGATTGCGGGGTGCTCGCTGATGTTCGCGGGCATGCTCCTGTCCCAGTTGCAGAATCTGATTGGTCAGGTACGGCTTGGCAAGATCCAGCCGGGGCACTGCGCAAATAATCGGGCGGGGTGAAGGTGGCTGTCGCCGGCTGCCAAACTTCAAGCTTCCAGATTAGAGCGCGGCGGGCGTGGACCGAAGAATTGGTAATAGTTGCACTCGATGCGCCCGTTGAAGAGCTTGCGCTTCTTGTCGGCATGGCGGCCGAACAGCTTCTCAAAGGCGTGATAGGCGGTCAGCACGTAGAAGGACCAGGTGTCCAGCGGCCGGAACGCCTGTCCCATCTCCCGGTAGAGGTGTTCCGCGCTCTCTATATCTTCCATGCGTTCACCATAGGGCGGGTTGCAGATGATGTAGCCGTATTTCTGCTGGGTGTGCAACTCCGCCAGGGACGCCTGCTGCCAGGAGATCTGCTCTGCCACCCCGGCTTGGCGGGCATGATAGCGGGCCAGGCTGAGCACCTCCGCATCGATATCGGTGCCTCGAAGTTGCAGCTTCACATCGCGGCGGATCAGGTCTTTGGCCTCCTGGCGGGCTTCCTGCCACAGGCGTTCTGGCACTATCGGCCACTGCCCCGCCGCAAAATCCCTGTGTATCCCCGGGGCGATGTTCAGCCCGATCAGGGCGGCCTCAATGGGGATGGTGCCTGAACCGCACAGCGGATCGAGCAGCATCCGTTCCGGGCGCCAGTGGCTCAGGCTGATCATGGCAGCCGTCAGGGTCTCCTTGAGGGGGGCGGCGCTGATCAGTTTGCGGTAGCCGCGCTTGTGCAGGCCGGGGCCGGTGGTGTCGATGGTGAGGGTGGCGATGTCTTTCAGGAGCGCGACCTCGATAGTGAAGCGGGGGCCGGTCTCCTCGAACCACTGGCAGTGGTAGCGGCCTTTCAGGCTTTCCACCACCGCCTTCTTGACGATTGCCTGGCAGTCAGGCACACTGAACAACTTGGACTTGATCGACTTCCCCTCCACCGGGAAGGTGGCGTTAGCAGGGAGCCAATCCGCCCAGGGCAGAGCCTTGGTCTGTTCGAACAGCTCATCGAAGGATAGAGCGGTGAACTCGCCCAGTTTGACCAGGACCCGGTCGGCGCTGCGCAGCCACAGGTTGGCACGGCAGATCGCCTCCAGGCCGGCTTTGAAAGTAACCCGGGCATTGGCCACCTCAGTGTCATAGCCGAGTGCCTGTACCTCACGCGCCACCACCGACTCCAGTCCGAAGGTGGCGGTGGCGATCAGATCTACTGCAGCTATGGTGCATACCCCTTTTCGTTTCAATTTGTGGCATGACGTAACTGTTCAGGTACCACTGTTAAGCTTTTGTCGGTGTCATTAGGAGATGAAACTCTATCCCGGCCACCTTCGGGCTAAGGTACTTTGTTTTTAAATCCTTGGCAGCATGAACGCTGTTTAATTATCGCAGAGTTGGCGGGTGTACCGCAAGGCATCCCTGCGCCAGCGGCTGCGAGATTTGGCAGGCCATCGATGTGCTATAATTTAAGCGAACGCAATATTGACAATAGTATTAACCAGAATCGAGGCGGGCGATGGATGAAGCGGCTGGTATTGACGGAGAAACCGAGCGTGGCCCGGGAAATCGCCAGGGTCTTGAACTGCGCCACTAAAGGCAAGGGTTACTTCGAGGGCCAGCAGTATGTGGTCACCTGGGCGCTGGGGCACTTGGTCACCCTGGCCGAACCCGAGGACTACGACCAGAAATACAAGCAGTGGCGTTTGGAAGACCTGCCGATGATTCCGCCGCGCATGAAATTGAAAATTATCAGGCAGTCTTCACACCAGTTTGCCACTGTCAAACTGCTGATGCAGCGCTCGGACATCGGTGAACTGGTGATTGCTACCGATGCCGGGCGGGAGGGGGAACTGGTCGCCCGCTGGATCATGGCCCTGGCTAACTGGAAGAAACCCTTCAAACGCCTGTGGATCTCCTCCCAGACTGATGCTGCCATCCGGGACGGCTTTGCCAACCTCAAACCCGGTGCTGCCTACGACAACCTTTACGATGCTGCTGCCTGCCGGGCCGAGGCGGACTGGCTGATCGGGCTGAACGTTACCCGGGCGCTGACCTGCAAGTTCAACGCCCAACTCACCGCCGGCCGGGTGCAGACCCCCACCCTGGCCATGATCGTGCAGCGGGAAAAAGAGATCAAGGAGTTCGTGCCGGTGGATTACTGGACGCTGCGGGCGGATTTCGGGGATTACTTCGGCGACTGGCGGGCGCCGGGAGGCAGCGGACGGGTCTTTGACCACGGTAAAGCTGAAGAGATCGCGGCCAAGGTCAGGGACCAGTCCGGCACGATCGTCGAGGTGAAGACTGAGGGCAAGAGCGAGCCGCCGCCCCTGGCCTATGACCTGACGGAGCTGCAGCGTGATGCCAACCGCCGTCATGGCTGGTCCGCCCAGAAAACCCTGGAGGTCTTGCAGATTCTGTACGAGCGGCACAAGCTGGTCACCTACCCGCGCACCGATGCCCGCTACATTACCACCGACATCGTGCCCACGCTGCCGGCCCGGCTGCGGTCGATGGGCGTGGGTCCCTATGCGCAACTGGTGGCCCCATTGCTGCAGAAACCCCCGTCTCCGACCAGGCGCTTCGTGGACGACAGCAAGGTCTCCGACCACCACGCCATCATTCCCACCGAGCAGCCGCTGCAACTGGGCGGCCTGACCGGGGAGGAGAGGAACCTCTACGACCTGATCGCCAGGCGCTTCATCGCCGTGTTATACCCCGCCTACACTTACGACCAGACCACGCTGGTGACCGAGGTGAAAGGGGAGCGCTTCTACTCCCGCGGCCGGGTGGTCAAAAGCATGGGTTGGCGGGCGGTGACGGCAAACGCTGCGGAGCGAGAGGAAAAAGAGGAAGAGGCCCTGCCGGAGCAGATCCTGGCCCTACAGCAGAAGGGCGCTGTCAAAAAGGTCAGCAGTTGCAAGATCAGCAAGAAGCAGACCAAGCCCCCGGGGCGCTACACGGAAGCCACGCTGCTGACTGCCATGGAGAGTCCGGGCAAGCTGATCGAGGACGAAGAATTGAGAGAGGCCGTCAAGCAGGGCGGCCTGGGAACGCCGGCTACCAGGGCGGAGATTATCGAGAAGTTGATCGGTCACTTCTACATCGAGCGCAACGGCAAGGAACTGGTCCCCACCACCAAAGGTAGTCAACTGGTGAACCTGGTCGCCCCGGCCCTGAAGACCCCCGAGCTGACTGCCCGCTGGGAGCAGTCCCTGGCCGGTATCGCCAAGGGTAAGGAGAACAAGGCGAAGTTCCTGGCCTCCATCAGGCAGCATGCCGAGGAACTGGTGAAAGGCGTCAGACTGGACAGCACCACCGTCTATCATCCTGACAACGTCTCCAAAACCAAGTGCCCGGCCTGTGGCAAGTTCATGCTGCTGGTCAGCGGCAAGCGCGGCCAGATGCTGATCTGTCAAGACCGGGAGTGTGGGCACCGGCAGCCGGTGGATGATGGCCGGTTCGGCGGTTTCAAGAGTTCTGAAAGAGACAGCCGGATCAATCAGAGGCTGATCGCCCAGTACAGCGATCAGGAGACGATCGGCAGCAACCTGGGGGATCTGTTAAAGGTTGCTCTGGCGGCGGATGCGGATCCCAAAGAAAAAACGGAGTAGTCCTGAAACATGTGCGTCTGACTCACTTTCACCAGGGTTTTTGAGATAGAACTCCAACAACAGTTGGGGTCTATTTTTTCTCCGGCAACCGGTGCTTTCACATTTGTTGTTTTTGCGGATACATTTTGGTAAAATTAATGTACACAATAATGTGCACAAGGAAGTGCCGGACCTTGCCAGAAGACCTGATCCGCATCGGCGAGAAACTGATCAGTCCGGAAAAGCTGCACCGGATCATCGAACAGATCCTGGAGCAGCGCAGCCGGGGCCTGTCCCAGCAGGAGGTGGCCGATCGCTTCGAAGTCGACCGCACCTTCGTGTCGCGCCTGGAGGGGCTGGGCGCTGTCCGCAAGGGTTCCAGCCTGGCGGTGATCGGGTTTCCAGTCAAGAACAAGGAAGAGATCCTGTCCCTCCTTGCCGAATTGGGGGTGGACTACAGCCTGATCATGTCCAATGATGAGCGCTGGCGGTTCGTCCAGGAAAAATCCGGCATCGAGTTGTTCAACGAGATCATGGGCCTGGTGGCCAAAGCCAGGTCCTTCGACGTGGTGGTCTTCATCGGCTCCAGGCAGCGGATCAAGTGGTGCGCCGCCCTGATCGACAAGGAAGTGGTCGGCTACGACCTGGGGGAAACGCCGATCGCCGAGGATAGATACGTAGACCCCGGGCGCCTGCGCTCGCTGATCATGGCTGTCAGGTGAGGTTGGAAGATCGGTATCGGGCAAGGCAAGAGAGAGGCCGGGGGAATGCCGGAGGATTGAGCAACCTGCCGGGTCGTCCCGGGTTTGAAACCCGGGTGGAGTTCCAGTGGGAAAGGACCCAATCGTAGATGTCAGTTGCATTAACAGACACATAATAAAAAGGGGCATTATCAATGAAGTTCGCCTTTATCATCCACCCGATCGGTCTCGAGGACATCACCAGGCGGATCAAGCCCTTCAGGCTGCTTCCCGGATCCATGGCGGAGTGGTTCACCCGGCATTTGCCGGTATTCAAAGCGTCGGAGATCACCGGCGTGCGCTCTCCCTATGCGGAAACCGAGGGCTGGTTCATCGCCTGCCCGCTTACCTCACGCCAGATGCTGGAGCTGCCCGTCGATTACGTAACCGGTCGGATCATCGAGGCCGGCAAGCTGGCCGAACGGTTGGGCGCCGATGTCGTCGGCCTGGGGGCGATGACATCAGTGGTGGGCGACGCCGGGATCACCATCGCCAACAACCTGGACATCGCCGTTACCAGCGGCAACAGTTATACTGTGTCCACCGCCCTGGAAGGCGCCCGTCAGGCAGCGGAGTTCATGGGGATCAAACTGAGCCGGGCAGAGGTGGCGGTCGTGGGGGCCACGGGCTCCATCGGCAGCGTCTGCGCCCGGATGCTGGCGCCGGATGCGGGCGGCATGACCCTGGTCGCCAAGGAGCGCCACCGCCTGGAGCGGGTTGCCCACCAGATCCTGAACGATACCGGGGTTGTCCCCCGGCTGACGACGGACATCCGGGATGCCCTGAGGGGCGCCGACGTGGTGGTTACCGTGACTTCGGCGGTGGATACAGTGATCGAACCATCCTTCCTCAAGGCCGGTGCGGTAGTCTGCGATGTCGCCAGGCCGCGGGATGTCTCCCGCCAGGTGGCCATGGTACGCCCGGACGTGCTGGTGATCGAGGGGGGCGTGGTGGAGGTGCCAGGGGATGTGGACTTCCACTACAACTTCGGCTTCCCGCCCAAGACCGCCTATGCCTGCATGGCCGAGACCATGATCCTGGCCATGGAGAACCGTGCAGAAAGCTTCAGCCTGGGGCGCGACCTGACGGTTGAACAGGTACGGGAGATCGCTGCCCTGGGTCACAAGCACGGTTTCAAACTGGCTGGCTGGCGCAGCTTTGAACGTGCTCTGAGCCCCTCAGACCTTGAAAAAGTACGCTTGGCTGCAGATAAAGCGAAACTTGCTTCAGACGGGGAAACCTTGAGCAATCGGAAGATGGGGCAGTCATCTGTGGCAAAAATAAATACTAAAAATTTTTCTTTCCTCTTCTAGCAAATCTATGCAAGCAATGATACAATAATGACGAATTATGTCGAAATTTTAATGAGGAGGAGAGATTGTGAAGTCGATTGGGGTTGTGAGAAGACTGGACATGCTGGGAAGAATCGTGCTGCCCAAAGACCTGCGCCGGACCATGAGCATCGGCAGCAACGCTCCGATGGAGATCCTGGTGCACGAGGACAGTATCATTCTCAAAAAGTATGAACCGGAATGCATCTTCTGCGGCAATGCGGAAAATGTACAGGATTTCAGGGGCAAAAAAGTCTGTACGGACTGCGCTCGAGATCTCTTCAACCATTTGACGCCCGGGCAGTAACGCTCCTTGTTATAATGAGGTCTATTGACAAATGGATGATTGCTGGGGATCGGCGCTAGATGGCATTCCAGGGAAGGTCGTCTGCGCGATTTTTTTTAGATGAACTCCTTGACAAGCCGAGAAGGCATTCATATAATAGCGAATAAAGTTACACAGCGCAGGTCCAGCACAAGGCTGGATTTCTTAATTCTCTTTCTTTATCCATATCTTCTGAAAATGCGGGTAGGCAGGACATCTCCAACGGTCATTGTCTCTTTTTTATAACGACTGCGGGGGATTCTTTTAATTAAAGGCAATGTCGATCCAAGTCGATTCCAGTCGCAGCAGAATTTGAGATGAATCAAAAGTAGCGTCTGTTATAAGTTGGGCAGCAGTGTGGCAGTTGTCGGCGCATCGGCGGGCCGATTCAACTGGGTCTTAGCTTCAGGGGGGATTGTATTCCCCACTGAAGGTTAGAGCCAGTTGACTAGGGGCGTAGCCGCTCTACCTGTGTGCCCGTTTTCCCAGGCCGGGCGTTAGCCCGGATACGGGCGCCCGCCGCTTTGAAAAAGCGGGGGTATTAGGGAGCGGGTAGCCATCGTATAAAAAAATAGTGCACATCATAAGATTATTAGCATAAGATTTTGGAAGCCACTATGAAGACGATTAATTTAGAGGGAGAGAGCCTATTGCCAGAAAAAGAGGTTCTGTTGACGGGGAACGGAATCAAAAAACTGGAAGAAGAACTGCACTATCTGAAATCTGTCAAGCGCCGGGAGATTGCCGAGCGCATCAGGACGGCGATCGAGTTTGGGGATATAACAGAGAACTCAGAATACGAAGAAGCTAAAAACGAGCAAGCATTCATCGAAGGCCGTGTTATCACCCTGGAGAAGATGCTCCGGCATGCCCGCATCATTGATACCACCCATGCTCCCGAAGATACGGTAGGGGTAGGAGCGACGGTCCTTTTAAAAGACCTGGAATATGGCGACGAGATCGAGTACACTATCGTCGGATCGGCGGAGGCCGATCCTACAGCCAACAAGATCTCCAATGAATCTCCGGTGGGCCGGGCGATCCTCGGCCAGAAGGCCGGCTCCGTGGTGGAGGTCAAGGTTCCCGCGGGTGTTTTAAAATACGGCATACTTAATGTGCGTAAGTAACAGCCCCGCGCATGTATGCGGGGCGTGGGGCGGGCCTTGTTCCCCGGCACTTTCGGTGCCGGGGAACAATTAAGGAAAGGGGATTTTGATGCCTGTGCAGTCCAGACAGGATGCAGATATCTTCAGCGTGCGGCGGGAAAAGCTGGACGAGTTCCGGGCCAGCGGCATCGAGCCCTATGGAGGCAGGTTCCCGGTCACCCACCGGGCAGCGGAGATCCTCAGCCATTTTGACGAACTGGAAGGCAAGGAGGTCGCCATTGCCGGGCGCCTGATGGGCAAGCGAGGCCACGGCAAGGCCTCTTTTGCTGATCTGAGGGATTTCACCGGCAAGATCCAGATCTACTCCAAGCTGGATGACCTGGGAGAAGACGCTTACAGCTTGTTCAAGAAGCTGGACATCGGCGACATCATCGGAATCAGGGGACGGGTATTCCGCACCGAGCGCCAGGAGATCACGGTGGCCGTCACCTCCCTCACCCTGCTCAGCAAGTCGCTGCGCCCCCTCCCGGAGAAGTGGCACGGCTTGAAGGATGTGGACCTGCGCTACCGGCAGCGCTACCTCGACCTGATCGTCAACCCGGAGGTCAGGGAGGTGTTCCTGGTCCGGGGGCGGATCATCAAGGAGATCCGCCGGTTTATGGACAGCCTGGGCTATCTGGAAGTGGAGACGCCGATCATGCAGCCGGTTGCCGGTGGAGCCACAGCACGTCCCTTCGTCACTCACCACAATGCCCTGGACATGCCCCTCTACCTGCGCATCGCCCTGGAGTTGCACCTGAAGCGGCTGCTCGTAGGCGGTTTCGAGAAAGTCTACGAGATCAACCGGGTGTTCCGCAACGAGGGGATCTCCACCAAGCACAACCCCGAGTTCACCATGCTGGAGTTTTACCAGGCGTATGCAGACCTGGGGGATATGATCGAGATTACCGAGCAGATGTTTGGCGATGTTGTGCAATCGGTGCTGGGAAACTTACAGGTGCGGTATGGGGAGCAAGCAATCGATTTCTCCCCGCCCTATAAACGGATGACCATGTTGGAAGCGGTACGGAAGCATACCGGTCAGGATTTCAGCCATTTCGACGCCGCCACAGCCTATCGCCAGGCCCGGTCGCTGGGGCTGGATGTGGAGTCCGGCGCCTCCTGGGGCAAGCTCCTCAATGAGGTGTTCGAATCCTTTGTAGAGGACAAACTGGTTCAGCCCACCTTTATCACCGGGTATCCGGTGGACATCTCTCCCCTGGCCAGGCGGAACAAGGAGCACCCCCTGCTGGTCGAACGCTTCGAGCTGTTCATCAATACCTGGGAGATCGCCAACGCCTTTACCGAGCTGAACGACCCGGTCGACCAGCGCCTGCGCTTCGAACAGCAGGCGAGGGAGCGGGAACACGGGGATGAAGAGGCTCACGTGATGGACGAGGATTTCCTGGATGCCCTGGAGTACGGCATGCCTCCGGCCGGAGGCGAGGGTATCGGAATCGACCGCCTGGTAATGCTCCTTACCAACTCCCCCTCGATCCGGGATGTCATCCTCTTCCCCACCATGCGCCCCCGCGAGGACTAGTTTTGGGATGTCCAACATAAAAAACCGGCTGTGGCTGGGCGATTGCGCCAGGCTTCAACCAGCCATCTGGGGTTAAAAAGCTTTAAAAAATTACGCCGATAGGTGTTGACATTCTTCACGGTTTCCTCTAATATATCGTCTTGCTGACCCGAAACGAGATATGAAAGTGAAAATAAAGTCCAAAAACGGGTTGACAATCGCAGGTCTTTACACTACAATTACATCTTGCTGCGACCCGACGGACCACGTTTCAAAACGAGCCCGGTGGGGAAGCGGAAAGAGAAAGTAGTTGCGACAATCAAGAAAATCAAGAATGCTGAATTGACAATATGTTAAGACTGTGTTAAGATTATGTTGTAGAGCCGGTCGAGAGCCGGCTCGAAAACGCAGGTCCTTGAAAACTGAATAGCCGTGCAGAGCGTTAAGTTCTAAAAAGCTTATTTGGAGAGTTTGATCCTGGCTCAGGACGAACGCTGGCGGCGTGCTTAACACATGCAAGTCGAACGGTTCAGCACCCAGTCACTGGCGATCACGGGCTGGAGTGTCACACCACCGAATCCGGTTCCTTCTTCAAGACAGAAGGGCACAACCGGCTGGTGGTCAGCAGGACTGGATGCTGGATAGTGGCGGACGGGTGAGTAACACGTGGGTAACCTGCCTGTAAGACCGGGATAACACTGGGAAACCGGTGCTAATACCGGACGTGTTCACTGGAAGGCATCTTCCGGTGAGGAAAGGAGAGCGCAAGCTTCCGCTTACAGATGGACCCGCGTCCCATTAGCCTGTTGGTGGGGTAACGGCCTACCAAAGCGACGATGGGTAGCCGGCCTGAGAGGGTGGCCGGCCACACTGGGACTGAGACACGGCCCAGACTCCTACGGGAGGCAGCAGTGGGGAATCTTGCGCAATGGGCGAAAGCCTGACGCAGCAACGCCGCGTGGATGATGAAGGCCTTCGGGTCGTAAAATCCTGTTGTAGGGGACGAAACCTCGCGCTTAATGGTGAGCTGACGGTACCCTACGAGGAAGCCCCGGCTAACTACGTGCCAGCAGCCGCGGTAATACGTAGGGGGCGAGCGTTGTCCGGAATTATTGGGCGTAAAGAGCTCGTAGGCGGCATCTCAAGTCAGGCGTGAAAGCCGACGGCTTAACCGGAGGACTGCGCTTGATACTGGGGTGCTTGAGGTAGGTAGAGGAAGGTGGAATTCCCGGTGTAGCGGTGAAATGCGTAGATATCGGGAGGAACACCAGTGGCGAAGGCGGCCTTCTGGGCCTTACCTGACGCTGAGGAGCGAAAGCTAGGGGAGCGAACGGGATTAGATACCCCGGTAGTCCTAGCCGTAAACGATGGGCACTAGGTGTGGGAGGTCTTGACCCCTTCCGTGCCGCAGCTAACGCATTAAGTGCCCCGCCTGGGGAGTACGGCCGCAAGGTTGAAACTCAAAGGAATTGACGGGGGCCCGCACAAGCGGTGGAGCATGTGGTTTAATTCGATGCAACGCGAAGAACCTTACCAGGGTTTGACATCCTGCGAACCCCGTGGAAACATGGGGGTGCCTGTAGAGATATCGGAGCGCAGAGACAGGTGGTGCATGGTTGTCGTCAGCTCGTGTCGTGAGATGTTGGGTTAAGTCCCGCAACGAGCGCAACCCTTACTCTTAGTTGC
>CAVYHR010000013.1:0-32927 GCA_963768335.1 uncultured Peptococcaceae bacterium | reverse complement strand
AGCCTGGTGGTCGCCATGCTGGCCTTCAGCCTGCTCAATTTTCGCTTCCAGGCTAAAAAGATTTTAACCATCGCCGCCTTGCAGGCCGTCACCAACCAGTTGCAGCTTTTCAACATCAATTCCGGTATCCACGTTGCCATCATGATCGTCTCCCTGGCCATCTACATCCGGGTCTTCGCCGGCCCCTCCTGAGCCGCTCCTTGCTGGCAGCCCTGATCAGTTACCTGGTTTTAATCATCGTGGAAGCAGCAACTGTCCTCCCGCTGTTAAAGATTACCGGATTATCCTTCACTGCCGTTTATGCCAATCCCTTCCTGAGATCGGCATTCGCCCTGCCCTATGAGGTTGTTCTGCTGCTGGCGGCTCTGGGTAAGAACTACTACAACCGTAAGAGGGGGCTAATCGTTGAGGCTGAAGTCATCCGGCCTGTCGCCGCCTACTTGAGGGAACAACTCGACCTGACCCCGGACCAGGAAGCGGTCGCCGTCTACGGCCTGCAGGTGCTCCTCTATCCCGCCCTGGATTTCCTCTGCTTCTGCCTGGCCGGCTGGCTGCTGGGCTGCCTCGCCACTACCGTCGCGATCGCCCTGGCCGCGTTTGTGCTGCGCCTCTTTGCCCATGGGGCGCACAGCAGAACTCCGCTCACCTGCGCCCTGCTCGGCGTGATCGTGGTCCCGGCGCTCGGCAAGACCGCGGTACTCGCCGCCCCTCTCTTCTCCGGCGCAGAATTGTCGCTGGTTGTCGCCCTCGGGTTCCTCGTCGTCATCGGCGCCGTCTGGCGCCTGGCGCCCGCCGATTCCCCCGCCAAGCCGGTCACCGCAGGCGAGGAGCGTCAACGGCTGCGCCTGTACTCGCTCCTCGTCGTGCTGCTGATCACGGCCGGCCAGTCGGCGCTCCTGCTTACCGGGGCGCAGGCTTATCCGGTGGTGCTGGCCATGAGCTTCGGCCTCTGGTGGCAGGCCTTCACCCTGACGGGGGCCGGCCACCGGTTCGCCGTGTTGTTGGACAACATCTTTACCAGAAAGGAGGGGAATTTAGATGAAGCGTCTAATTAGTACCCTGTTGCCGGCTCTCTTCAGTGTTCTTGTCGCTGCAGCCCTGGTAGGCGTCCGTCCAATGTGCGGTTTTTTGATGTACCAACCTGAAGTGCCCGCCGCCCTCAAGAAGTAGACACTCGACACCGCAGCAGTGATCGCCCCGGACTCTCGGCGCTCAGGACGATGCCCGTCTTGGGCGCCGCCCTATTTCTTCTTGCCGGTTCCCCTGGAAACCATGCTATAATAGAAGCAGGATTTAACAGCCAGCTTGAGGCCACTCCGGAAACGGCGGGGAGAGCAAGATGCGCGACTGGGAAACCAAGCGAGCCGATGAGATTTCGGAAAACATCCTGGTCACCCACATCATCAGCCTGTTCATCTTTCTGATGATCATCTTCACTTTTTTCGGCGCCCCGCTGGGACAGCAAATACAGATCCAATACCCGTCAATCATCATATTCATCGTCTTTTGCCTGGGTATACTCATTTATATCGCCCGCAAGCTGCTGGCCCAAGTTCACCCTCCTCGACCAGTCCCGCATCGACGAGATCCTGCTGCTGGTAATCATGCTCCCATCACCTTCGCCTTCCTCTGGTACAGCAAGGGCTTTATCGGAGGCAAGGTGCTGTTGATCATCCCGGCCATCATCACCGCCATCGCCTTCGGGAAGCTGGCCGGCGTCGGGGAGGCCCTGCTTACCTGCGGGCTGCTCTTTCTCTTGGACTACGTTTTGCATGGAAGGAGTATTCCGGCAGATGTCTTCCAGGCCAACCTGATCATCACCGGGGTCACCACGCTCATGGCCTGGCTGGTGGGCGGCCTGATCGACGTGGAGCGGCGCACCCAGCGGGAACTGCTCAAGCTGGCCGACTACGACCCCCTGACCGGCCTGATCAACTACCGCTTCCTGCAGGAGAGGCTGGCTGTCTCCCTGCGGCAGGCGGTCGCCGGGGCGCATCCGCTGTCCCTGGCCCTGCTGGACATCGACCAGTTAAACTACTACAACCAGGTGTACGGCTACCACAAAGGGGACGAGATTCTGAGGATTATCGGCGGGCTGCTGCAGGAAGATGTCCGGGAGCCCTGTTACGCCGCCCGGTATGGCAGTGATGAATTCATGCTGGTGCTGCCGGGGCAGGACAAACCAGCGGCCCGCAGGATTGCCGGGGGGATCACCGAAAAGCTGGTCCGGCAGGCCACCGTAGCGCTGCTGGAAAACCGCTCCACCGCCTCCTGGAGAGACTTCACCATCTCCGCCGGCCTGGCCTGCTGCCCGGATGGCGGAGATGCCGTACTGCCGCTGATCCGGTCGGCTGAAGACGACCTGCTCAGGGCCAGGTACAGCAAAGCGGACTACATGTACCACTCCGTGGTCAGCGAGATCAGCACCCTGTCGATCAGGGACGCCTTCCCCACCCTGCATACCTTCATAACCCTGATCAACTCCAAGGACCGGTACACCCACGGCCACTCGGAACGGGCGATCGCCTACTCCCTGTCCCTTGGGGACCGGCTCGGCCTGACCGAGTTCGAAATGGACATGCTCAGGTTCGCCGCCTACCTGCACGACATCGGGAAGATCGAGATCGATACTTCCATATTGAACAAGGCCGAGGACCTGGAGATGGCCGAGTGGGAGGTCATGAGGAACCACCCGGTCCACGGAAGCGAACTGCTCAAACCCCTGGTTGCCTACCTGCCGTTGGTCCCGATCATCCGCTCGCATCACGAAAACTACGATGGGTCCGGCTATCCGGATGGCCTCCTGGGCGAGGACATCCCCCTGCTGTCGCGCATCATCCGCATTGCCGACAGCTTCGATGCCATGACCACCTGCCGTCCCTACCGCCGGGTGATGACCCTGGACGAGGCCTGCGCGGAGCTGAAAGCCTACGCCGGCTCCCGGTACGACACCCAACTGGTATACATGTTCCTGGACATCGTGAGAGGTATCTACCAGCCGGCCTGCTGAATTGAGAAGTGAGATGTGAGAGGCGAGAGGCGAGATGTAAGATTTTGGTTGGCATTGGCCGGCCTGAGCGCAGGCTTGAGGTTACCGCCTCATAAACTGCCAACGCCTATTAATCCCACATCACACATCCCACATCACCTATGCTAGCCTCGTAGCACGAAAACCCCCGTCACCAGCAGGCCCAGCCCCAGCAGCGCCCTGACCGGAGGGATGCGGTCACCAAGCCCGAACCAGGAATAGACAAACAGGCACAGGTAGTAGATGAAGGTCTGGGCAGCCACCAGCAGGGGCAGGTTCTTGACAGTCTGGTGCGCCTGCACAAAGCTCATTCCCAGGGCGGTGTTGGCCAGGAAGATCAGAGGCAGGACGTAGAGGTTGTAGCGGACCACCGCTACGCCCACCAGACCGGGCACACTCCCCGGTGATATCAGCTTTACCTGCAGCGCCAGTAAAAAAGACAACACCACGGAACCGAACACCAGCAAAATCGCCGACAGGGCCAACCCGATCACTCCTCCGGTGCTATTCTCAAAGTGGCAACTTTTTATTGCCGTAGACCTATTGTAGCAGTAGCCACTCCCGGCAAACAAGCAGCCATGATGCGCCCATGCAAACTTTCTGTTAAAACTGCCATAATAACAATAGAAGAAGTAAAGCATTGGACGGACAATGCCATAAGATGGTACACTGGATTAACAAATATTTAATAATGATAAGCTATGCATATCCGCATCCATATGGTAAAATAGTACTAGGTTATTACCTGGTAATAAGTTCAGTTCAAACCAAGGAGATGGGATCTTGAAAGTACTGCTGGTGTATCCAAGGTATCCGGACAGCTTCTGGAGCTTCAAATATGCCCTGCCTTTCATCAACAAAAAGGCGGCACACCCGCCGCTGGGGCTGTTGACGGTGGCCGCCATGCTGCCCGCAGCCTGGGACAAGCGGCTGATCGACCTGAATACCAAAAAAATTACTGACGACGACCTGCGCTGGGCCGACTACGTTTTCATCAGCGCCATGAGCATCCAAAAAGCCTCGGTCAAGGAGATCTTGAACCGCTGCCAGGCCCTCGGTGTGAAGACTGTGGCCGGAGGGCCGCTGTTCACCATGGAGCCGGAGGAGTTCCCCGAGGCCGACCACCTGGTGCTGGGCGAGGCAGAGGCTACCCTGCCGCCCTTCCTCGATGACCTGGAGCGGGGCACGGCCGGGCATATCTACAACACCAGCGAACGGCCGCCCATGAACAACACGCCGGTGCCCGCCTGGGAGTTGCTCAACAGCAAGGACTATGCCTGCATGAGCGTCCAGTACTCCCGGGGCTGCCCCTATGACTGCGAGTTCTGCGACATCACCTCCCTCTATGGACACAAACCGCGCCTGAAAGACACCGCCCAGTTCATCGGGGAGTTGGATGCTATCTACAACACCGGCTATAGGGGCTCGGTCTTCGTGGTGGACGACAACTTCATCGGTAATAAGACCCGGCTGAAAACAGAGGTCCTGCCGTCGATGATCGATTGGATGGAAAAGCACCGCTACCCCTTCACCTTCATCACCGAGGTCTCCATCAACCTGGCGGACGACTCGGCCCTGATGGTATTGATGCGGCAGGCGGGGTTCAATCACGTCTTCGTCGGCATCGAGACCCCCAGCGAGGAGGGCCTCAAGGAGTGCAACAAGTTGAACAACGTCAACCGCAACCTGATTGCCGCAGTGAAGAGCATCCAAAACTACGGGATGGAGGTCAGCGCCGGCTTCATCGTCGGTTTTGACAGCGATACCCCCTCCATCTTCGAGCGGCAGATCAGCTTCATCCAGCAGAGCGGCATCATCACCGCCATGGTGGGGTTGCTGAGCGCCCCCAGGGGGACGCGGCTGTTCGAGCGCCTGAAGCGGGAGGATCGGTTGCTGTCCGAATTTACCGGCAACAACACCGACTTCTCTTTGAACTTCATCCCCAAGATGAACCCCCAGAAGCTGGTGGATGGCTACCGGAGTATCGTCGCCGCCATCTACGATCCGGCTGCCTTCTACGAGCGGGTGTACAAATTTTTCAAGGAGTTCAAGCCGATCAAGCGGAGGCGTGCCGAGCGCTTCCAGTTGGTCTACATCAAGGCCCTGCTGCAGGCGATGTTCTACTTGGGCGTATTACAGAAGGGCCGGCGCCACTACTGGAAACTGCTGTTCAAGACCACCTTCCGCTACCCGCGCTTCCTTCCGCAAGCAGTGATTTTCTCGGTTTACGGGTTCCACTACCGGAAAATGTTCGGGCAGATGGTCCGCTTAGAGGGCGAAGCCTAGGCAATCTGCCGTTGACGATCAGTATATTTACCTTCAACAGGCACCTCGTCATGGACCTTCGAACTGCCGATACCGTCTCTTTTGATTGTCGATCATGGGCCGACCGACTGTGCCCGTCAAGCGGGCACAGTGGATGCCCCGTTTTTGGAGTTCGCATGTCTGCCTGATTCGGCCATTGGCCATTGGTCGTTGGAACAGTCCAGCTATTGGCCATTAGAATACAACTCCTGACCAATGACACCTAGAGTTTTTGCCTATCCAACATCCACCCGCCATGGCACTTCGTTTGAATAATTATTCCCCAGTTTCCAACCGCACCGCACCCAATCCGTCATCCCCACCTCCGGTTCAGGCATGAACCTATTCCCGGGGGGCAAAATATTTTCAGAAATTTGTTGGTGACTCTTGACAAAACACTTAACATATTGCATTTTATATTTAGGTTTGATATTATTTGACTAATAGCGGTATCACTGATTTGCAACCTTAAAACTGAGTTATATAAAAGGAGGTTTTCAAAATGGCGAAATCAGTAGGAATCGACCTGGGAACCACCAACTCGGTCGTAGCAGTGATGGAGGGCGGCAAGCCCGAGGTGATCCTGAACGCCGAAGGGTCGCGCCTGACCCCCTCGGTGGTGGCGTTCAAGGAGTCCGGGGAGCGCCTGGTCGGCCAGATCGCCAAGCGGCAGGCAGCCCTGAACCCCGAGAACACCCTGTTTTCGGTGAAACGCTTCATCGGACGCCGCTTTGCGGAGGTGGCCGAGGAGCGCAAACTCGTTCCCTACCAGGTGGTGGCGGGGCCGAGCGACGCCGTGCGTTTCGACGTGCGCGGCAACAAGTACGCCCCGGAGGAGATCTCGGCGCAGATCTTGAAGAAACTGGTGGATGACGCTTCCAAGTACCTGGGCGAGAAGGTATTGGACGCCGTGATCACGGTGCCGGCCTATTTCAACGACGCTCAGCGCCAGGCCACCAAGGACGCCGGCAAGATCGCCGGCCTGAACGTGCTGCGGATCATCAACGAGCCGACGGCGGCCGCCCTGGCCTACGGTTTGGACAAGAAGGCCAGCGAGACCATCCTGGTGTTCGACCTGGGTGGCGGCACCTTCGACGTTTCGATCCTGGATGTGGGCGACGGCGTGTTCGAGGTCAAGGCCACCAACGGCGACACCCACCTGGGCGGTGACAACTTCGACAAGGAGATCGTCGACTGGATGGCCGGCGAGTTCAAGAAGGACTACGGGATCGACCTGCGCACCGACAAGCAGGCGCTGCAGCGGCTGATCGAGGCGGCCGAGAAGGCGAAGATCGAACTCTCCGCCACGGTGGAGACCCAGATCAGCCTGCCCTTCATCACCGCCGACGCCACCGGGCCGAAGCACCTGGACATGAAGCTGACCCGGGCGAAGTTCGACGACCTGACCGCTCACCTGGTGGAGCGCTGCCGGGGACCGGTTAAGGCCGCCCTGGCAGACGCCAAACTGACTGAGAAGGAGATCGACGAGGTGATCCTGGTGGGCGGCTCGACCCGTACACCTGCGGTTCAGAAACTGGTGCGGGAACTGCTGGGCAAAGAGCCGCACATGGGCGTCAACCCGGACGAGGTGGTGGCCATCGGGGCTGCCATCCAGGCCGGCGTGCTGGCCGGCGAGGTCAAGGACGTGGTGCTGCTGGACGTCACTCCCCTGTCCCTGGGCGTCGAGACCCTGGGCGGTGTGATGACCAGGATCGTCGAGCGCAACACCACCATCCCGGTAAGGCGCAGCCAGGTTTTCTCGACCGCCGATGACAACCAGCCGGCGGTGGACATCAACGTACTGCAGGGCGAGCGGGAGATGGCCAGGGACAATCGGTCGCTGGGGCAGTTCAAGCTGGACGGCATTCCGCCGGCGCTGCGGGGCATCCCCCAGGTGGAGGTGACCTTCGACATCGATGCCAACGGCATTCTGAAGGTGAGCGCCCAGGACAAGGCGTCGGGCAAGGAGCAGGCGGTCACCATCAGCGGCTCCAGCAACCTGGACAAGGGCGAGATCGACCGGATGGTGAACGATGCCCAGGCCAACGCCGAGGAGGACAAGAAGCGGCGGCAGGAGATCGAGGCCCGCAACGAGGCAGACAGCCTGGTCTACCAGGTGGAGCGCCAGCTCAAGGACCTGGGCGACCAGGTGCCGGTGCACGAGAAGGCCCGGGTGGAGCAGTTGGCATCTGACCTCAAGGCAGCCCTGAAGGAGAACGCCCCGGTCGACAAGATCCGTTCGCTGAAGGAGGACCTGCAACAGGCAGCCTACTCCCTGTCGGAAGCCGCCTACAAGAAGGCCCAGGCGGCAGGAGGGCCCGCGGGCGGACAGCCCGGCGGGGCAGGAGAAAGCTATGGCAGCACACCCGGCAGCGCCGCCCCGGGGTCGCACCAGGGTGGACCCGACGTGGTGGACGCCGAATACGAAGTGAAGTAATTACCCAGGAGTCAGGAGACAGGAGTCAGGAGTAGGAGTCAGGAGACAGAATAATAGAATCAGCGAAAAAACTCTAGTGATGCCTCAGGCTGAAGGCACGCCAGGAAAACAGAACGAGCGCCGAGGCGTAGCCTCGGGTAGACCATTCTGAATTCTGACTTCTGAATTCTGAATACTTGAGGGAGATATGATAGATGGCGGTGGCATTTCAGGATTACTACGAGATCTTGGGCGTCAAACGGGAGGCTGCTGATAAGGAGATCAAGAGCGCCTACCGGAAGCTGGCCCGCAAGTGGCATCCCGACCTGCATATGGGCAAACAGAAGGCCGAGGCCGAGGAGAAGTTCAAGAAGATCAACGAGGCCTACGAGGTGCTGAGCGACCCGGAGAAGCGGTCGAAGTACGACCGCCTGGGCAGCAATTGGCGCAATGGCCAGGACTTTCAGCCACCGCCCGACTGGGGTGACAACGTGCGCTTCTATAGCAGCGCGGACTTCCCCGGCGGGGAGGGCGGATTCCAGGGTGCAGGTGGCTTCAGCGACTTCTTCGAAACTCTGTTCGGAGGAGGCGGCGCCTTCGGGCGTGCCACTGCCGGCGCCACAGGCACACGGCGCAGAACCCGCGGGCCGCAGCGCGGCCAGGACGTGGAGACAGAGATCGAGCTGCCCCTGGAGGAAGCCTACCACGGTGTCAGCAAGAACATCCAGTTGTCCACCGGAGCGGTCTGCGCCGAGTGCGGCGGCACCGGAACCGGGGAGCGCGGCTTCTGCCCACGCTGCGGCGGTACCGGACAGGTCCCGGACACCAAGACGCTGGAGGTCAAGATCCCGGCAGGCATCCGGGACGGCGGCCGCATCCGGCTGCGCGGCCAGGGCGGCGAGGGAACCGGTGGTGGCGCCAGAGGCGACCTCTACCTAAAAGTGCGTCTGCTGCCCCATTCCGTGTACACCGTGAAGGGCAGCAACCTGGAAACGGAAGTCAGGCTGCTGCCGGACCAGGCGGCTCTGGGAGACAAAGTACAGGTGCCCACCCTGGACGGGCCGGTGATCATGACCGTGCCCCCTGGCAGCCGCGCCGGAACCAGGCTGCGACTGCGGGAGAAGGGCCTGCCTGATCAGGGTGGCCAACGCGGCGACGAATACGTCCGGCTGGTGATCGACATCCCTCCCGCCTTGAGCGAGGAGGAAAAAGACCTGTACCGGCAGTTGCAAAACCTAAGGAAAGGGTAGCGGATCGCCATGAGCATCGTGCGCTGGTATTATTTTAATGAAGACGACGAAGAAGGTCTGCCGCTTGGCGAACTGGACCTCCACCCCGAACTGCTGCGGATGCTGGAGGAGTTGGGAATCGTCGAGATCCGGGAGGAGACCATCCGGCCGCGGCAACTGCAGCGAGTCTACAGGATGCTGCGCCTGAGGCAGACCATGGGCGTCAATCTGCCCGGAGCAGCCATCATCCTCGACCTGCTGGAACGGATCGAGGCCTTACAGGCGGATGTCGACCGCCTAAAAAAGTAATGAGTAAAAAAGTGATGAGTAATGAGTATAAAAAGCATGCTCACACTCATCGCTCATCACTCATCCTAAATGGTCATTAGTGGTTGGACGTTGGACGTTGGCCAGTCCGTTCTACTCGGTAGTCAATCTTTTACTCATTACTCATTACTCATTACTCATTACTCAGCACTGTTTTTTAACGAGGTGTTATATATGGATCTCAACAAGTTTACCCAGAAGGCCCGGGAGGGACTGGCGGCAGCCCAGCAGTTGGCTGCCGGGATGCACCACCAGGAAGTGACGGCAAAGCACCTGCTGGCCGCCCTGATCGGGCAGGATGACGGCCTGGCGGGGCGCTTTCTTACCGGGGCGGGCGCCGATCTCCCCTCGCTTCAGCGGGGGCTGGACGACTTATTGCGCAAGATCCCGGCGGTCTACGGCCCGGAGGGCTCTCTGCACCTCGGCGCCGGATTGGCCAGGGTGCTGGCCCGGGCGGAGAAGGAAGCGGAATCCCTGAAGGACGAGTACCTGAGCGTGGAGCACTTGCTGCTCGCCCTGATCGACGAGGGAGAGGATGATCTCCACGATCTATTGCGCCGGCGGAATGTCAGCCGGAACAGCCTGCTCTCCGCCCTGAAGGCGATCCGGGGATCGCAGCGGGTCACCGGCGAGAACCCGGAGGCCACTTACGAAGCCCTAGAACGCTATGGCCGCGACCTGACCAGACTGGCGGCCGACGGCAAGCTCGACCCGGTGATCGGCCGCGACGAGGAGATCCGGCGTGTGATGGAGATCCTGTCCCGCCGCACCAAGAACAACCCGGTGTTGATCGGCGAACCGGGTGTCGGCAAGACCGCCATCGTGGAGGGTCTCGCCAGGCGCATCGTGGCCAAGGACGTGCCCGAGGGATTGAAGGAGAAGCGGATCATCGCCCTGGACATGGGCTCGCTGGTGGCTGGCGCCAAGTACCGCGGCGAGTTCGAGGAGCGCCTGAAGGCGGTGCTGAAGGAGGTCAGCGATGCGGAGGGCCGCGTCGTGCTGTTCATCGACGAACTGCACACGGTGGTGGGCGCCGGTGCCGCCGAGGGCGCCATGGACGCCAGCAACTTACTGAAGCCGATGCTGGCGCGGGGCGAGTTGCGGGCGATCGGAGCGACCACCCTGGACGAATACCGGAAGCACATCGAGAAGGATGCCGCCCTGGAGCGCCGCTTCCAGCCGGTGATGGTCAACCCGCCGTCGGTGGAGGACACCGTCTCCATCCTGCGCGGCCTCAAGGAGCGTTACGAGGTGCACCACGGGGTTCGCATCCAGGATGCCGCCCTGGTAGCGGCGGCGGTGCTGTCCGACCGCTACATCTCCGACCGCTTCCTGCCGGATAAGGCGATCGACTTGATGGACGAGGCCGGTGCCCACCTGCGTACGGAGATCGACAGCATGCCCACCGCCCTGGACGAGATCACCCGGCGAGTGATGCAGTTGGAGATCGAGGAGGCCGCTTTGAAGAAGGAGCACGACCAGGCCTCTCAGGAACGGCTGCAGCACATCCAGAAGGACCTGGCCGATCTGAAAGGCCAGTCCGACGCCATGAGTGCCCAGTGGCAGGAGGAGAAACAGGGGATCACCCGCCTGCGGGAGATCAAGAAGGAGATCGAGGCGGTGCGCACGGAGATCGAGCGGGCGGAGCGCCAGTACGACCTGAACAGGGCAGCCGAATTGAAATACGGGCGCCTGCATGAACTGGAACGCCGGCTCAAGGCAGAAGAAGAGCAGATCGCCGGCAAGGAGAAGGGCAACATGCTGCTCAAGGAAGAGGTGGATGAGCAGGACATCGCCCGGGTAGTCAGCCGCTGGACCGGCATCCCGGTCAGTCGTCTGATGGAAGGTGAGCGGGAGAAACTGTTCCACCTGGAGGAGATCCTGCACCAACGGGTGATCGGCCAGGGCGAGGCGGTGCATGCGGTGGCTGACGCCGTGCTGAGGTCCCGCAGCGGCCTCAAGGACCCGAACCGCCCGGTAGGCAGCTTCATCTTCCTGGGGCCGACCGGCGTCGGCAAGACCGAACTGTGCCGCGCCCTGGCGGAGACGCTGTTCGACGACGAACGCAACATGATCCGGCTGGACATGTCCGAGTATATGGAAAAGCATACGGTCGCCCGGCTGATCGGAGCGCCTCCCGGCTACGTGGGCTACGAGGAGGGCGGCCAGCTCACCGAGGCGGTGCGGCGCAAGCCCTACTCCGTGATCCTGTTCGACGAGATCGAGAAGGCGCACCCGGACGTATTTAACGCCCTGCTGCAGATCCTGGACGACGGCCGCCTGACGGACGGCCAGGGACGGGTGGTCAACTTCAAGAACAGCATCGTGATCATGACCTCCAACATCGGGAGCCAGGAGATCCTGATCTTCCAGGAGCGAGGCGCCGGTTTCGACCGGATGAAGGAGACCGTGCTGGGTCTGCTCCGGCAGCACTTCCGCCCGGAATTTCTGAACCGGGTGGACGAGATCATCGTCTTCCACGCCCTGGAGCAGGAGCAGATCCGGGAGATCGCCGGGCTGCTGCTTAAACGCCTGGCAACCCGGATCCAGCAGACCCAGGGCAGCGTCCTGGAGTGGGACCAGGAGGCGGCAGGCTACCTGGCTAAGAAGGGCTACGACCCGGCCTACGGCGCCCGCCCGCTTAAACGGCTGATCCAGCAGGAGGTAGAGACCCCGCTCTCCCGCAAGATCATCGCCGGCGAGATCGGCCAGGGTGGCACCGTCACCCTGAAGGGCGCCCCCGACGGTCTGTTCTTCGAGGTGAACGGCAAGTAGCACGGCAATCGATGAAGTCAACAACAATGGGCTGCCTGGCATCAATCAGGCAGCCCATTACGTCCTCGGAACAAACTTCAATAGCAAACCGCTGTTTCCGTCTTTTCGCGCACTACCGTTAATACCCACAACTTGCATCGATCTCCACTCCGATTCTTAATAGTTCCGCTTCCGGCAAATCTGGCCCCCATTTCAAAGGCTTTTTTGCAAGCTATCATTTGCTTTTTGTAAAAAATACTGCCTCCGATTGTATACTTCCCTGCCCTCACTGACTGCCTGTCTCACAAAAGGATTGCTCTCTTTCAGCCTGGCAAACTCGGCAGGGGTGTAGACCAGCACATCTAGGGCCACCCTCGGTTGGAGCAGTCGGAAGACCTCAACGATCCGCTCCACGAAGCGCTGATCGGTCTCTTTCACCACCAGTAGGTCGATGTCGCTGGTCCGGATCGCATCGCCCCTCGCCCGCGACCCGAAAAGGATGACCCTCTCCGGCCGGTATTTAGCCACCAGGTCACGGATCAACTGATCGAGATATGCGTCCGTTGATCCGGCGCCAGCCTGCACCTTGCTCAACTCCTTCACCGATGGCTACCCGCTCTAATGCCACCGCTTCAGAAGCGGTGGGATAAGAGCGGCTACGCCCCTAATTAACTGGCTCTAAGCTTCAGTGGGGGAAAAGCAATCCCCCTCTGAAGCCAAGACCCGGTTGAACACATCTATGGCGCCTGCATCCGCTGGCGGACAAATGACACCACCTGCTCTGCCGCCCGAAGCGCACTCAGGGCATCTTTTTGCGCATACGCTCTGGCAGGAATACCGTCCGGCAATCCGTTAGGGTACCTAGTCGGTATGTAATAACCGTCCAGAGAGCCAACTTCACGACGCAGTTCTGAAAATCCGGAGTCATATCTTGAGGCGTATTCGCACAGACATACCACCGAATGCCCCAATACGATCTCCTCGCCCCTGGAGTATAGGAAAGCCTTGATAGCCTTTTCGGACAACTGCTGGCACAGGAAACAGACCAGGTAAAACTTGTCTCCCGCCAGGTTGTAACGGGCTGCATCCATATCCTCCAGCGCCTGATCCAGCCACCGCTTGCCCTCTTCCTGGGGTGACCTATGCATCTTTCTCCCCCCTGGTTCTCTCTGAAAACGTGGAAACAATTCACAAATACTGCCCTGCCTGGTGTTTATTATAACATATACTACCAGTTACTGCTATTTCACTCTGAACCAGAAATATTCTGCTGGACTGTTGCCAGCCCCGGGCTTTTGGCCCCGGGGTGGTTGACCTCAGGTGATGGTGCAAATGCCATACTGCTGGAAGTGGCGGTCGTAGGTAAAGGCGAGGTCGATGGCGAAGCGTTCGATCATGGCAAAGGAGGTGGCGTCGGTATATGAGAAATCCTTATCGGCGTATGTTCTGATAATTACCAACGCTCTCTTCTCATCAAGGCGCTCCACACGTTCCACTGGCCAGGTGTTGGTCAACAGCCATTCTCTGGCCTTGAATGAATTAGCGCGGACAGCGATGAGGTTGTAGCTCTCGGCAATGATGAAATTTGAAAGTACCAGTTCCGCACCCTGTCTGGTCAGTCGACTGAGCACTTCCACCGCCTGTTCGTGATTACGATCATTTTTCACTAACAGAGCGACGATGGCGCTGGAATCCACAAACACTCTCAACCCTGATCACCCAAGTATTTATGTTTCTCTGACGATACGTCTGTCTTGCCCTCTTTGTCCTCCGCCGTGCCGATCAGTTTCCAGATGCCGTCGTTGAAACTGGCTCGCTTCCAGACCGGCGCTTTATGAAGAATAATGTAGTCTTCCTCCTGTTCGCAAACCAGGTAGTCGCCCTCCTGGACGCCCAGCGATTCCCGGAGGCGCTGCGGCAGAGTCACTTGCCCCTTCGGTCGCACTTTGATAAGTTCCGGGTTATCAGTATCAGCCATACTCTTTCCCTCTTTCCTATTTTCCTACTTATTCTTACTTATCATTATATTTGACTTGCCAGCAGCCTGTCAATACTGGCCATCTCGCCTTTATATCCGAGTAGATAGCCGATGTTCGGATCTGGAAACTTCATGTTTGTATTGTCTCCCAATGAGCCTTGCAATGACCGCCAATTTTCATCACGAACCAATCGATACAAATGACTAGTATTGTAAATTATTATTGTTTATTATACAATATAGATATGCAATAAAACTAAGGGGTTGTATGCGATGAGCCAACCAGTCAAGAATTTTACCTTTTCTTTGCCAATTGATTTACTGAACAACTTAAAAAAATATTCTAATGACGGGTACTTCTCCTCGGTAAATGCTGCTGTAAAAGAGGCCTTGGAATCCTATGTAGCAAAAATAGAAAAACAGGATCTCTATAATCAGATGAAAGCTGCTGCCCAAGATCCGATCTTTATGCAAGATCTGGAAGAATCCATGCACGATTTTTCTTATCCCGACTTCGAGGCAACAGAGGAGCATAAAGAATAATGGATTATCAATGGAGTATATTCTGGGCCGACCTCAACCCTATTAAGGGCTCCGAGCAAGCCGGCACAAGGCCCGTGCTGGTTATTTCCGAAGAAGCAGTCAACCAGGCGCTCCCTGTCGTCACCATCATCTGTCTCACTTCCTGGAAACCGGGCCGAAAAATATATCCCATCGAAGTTTTGCTTGATCCCCGGGAATCACACTTGCCCCAGCCATCAATTGCCATGGCTCATCAGATCAGGTCAATCTCTAAAGAGAGACTGATCGAAAAATGCGGCTATATTGATCACGTAGAATGCCAAGACACAATCAAGCAAGCAATCAAGCCTCTATCTGGATCTGCTTTAGAATAGCCGTGGCCTCCGGCGGCATGCTCGCGGCAAAGTCCGCTGCAGTGGCGGCAGGTTAAGATTGACAAACCGGCCGGACACTGAGTACAATATTAGTGCTACTTGCAGTCCAATTTACATCTGCGACCCAAGTAAGCCGCCTCATTCCGGTTTGTGAGACGGCTTTTCCGCGGCAATAGGGCTTTAATGTTAAAGCTTTGCTAAGAATATTTAAGAATATGTAACGGCCTAACTGGCAAGAACAATTCTAAAGAACAATAAGATGGTGAATAGTCATGGAAGGAACAATTAAAATGGATAGCGTCCGGCAGGATCATCTCCGCAACCTGGCGATCATCGCCCACGTTGACCACGGCAAGACCACCCTGGTGGACGGGATGCTGAAACAGAGCGGGGTCTTCCACGAGCGGCAGGCCGTGGAGGAGCGCGTCCTCGACCGCAACGACCTGGAGCGGGAGCGCGGCATCACCATCATGGCCAAGAATACCGCGGTCACTTACCAGGGCTACAAGCTGAATATCGTGGATACCCCCGGCCACGCCGACTTCGGTGGCGAGGTGGAGCGCATCGTCCAGATGGTCGACGGCGTCCTGCTGCTGGTCGACGCCTCCGAGGGGCCGATGCCCCAGACCCGCTTCGTGCTGCGCAAGGCGCTGGAAGCCGGGCTGGTGCCGATCGTGGTGATCAACAAGATCGACCGCCCCAATGCCCGCCCCGGCGAGGCGCTGGACGAGGTGCTGGATCTGTTCATCGACCTGGGCGCCAACAGCACCCAGTTGGACTTCCCGGTGGTCTACACCAATGCCAAGGCAGGCACGGCCGCCCTTGACCCGGGACAACCGGGCAGCAGCCTGAAGCCGCTGTTCGACCTGATCGTATCCACGATTCCCGCTCCCTCCGGTGACCCCCGGGAACATCTTCAATTGGGGGTGACCCTGATCGACTACGATACCTACGTGGGACGGCAGGCCGTGGGGCGCATCCACCAGGGCGCCATCCACAACAAGCAGGATGTGGTTGTGCTTGGCGTCGACGGCGTGCCGCGGCGACAGCGCCTGGCCGGCCTCTACGTCTTTGACGGACTGAAAAAGGTCCCGGTGGAGGAGGCTGCCGTCGGGGAGATCGTGGTGGTCGTTGGGCTGGATGAGATCAACGTCGGCGAGACCATCGCCGACCCGGAAGATCCGGAACCGCTGAGTTTCGTGCAGATCGACGAGCCGACCGTAGCCGTCACCTTTCTGGTGAACAAGAGTCCCTTCTCCGGCCGGGAGGGAGATTTCGTCACTTCCCGCAAGCTCGGGGAGCGGCTGCTGAGAGAGTTGGAGTCGGACGTCAGCCTGCGGGTGCAGCCAACCGACTCACCCGATGCCTTCCTGGTCTCCGGGCGCGGCGAGTTGCACCTTTCGATCCTGATCGAGACCATGCGCCGTGAGGGCTACGAGTTCGAGGTGTCCCGCCCGCAGGTGATCGAGCGGGAGATCAAGGGAGTAGTCTGCGAGCCGGTGGAAGAGGTGGTCATCGAGGTGCCGGAATGCTACATCGGAATCGTCATGGAGCGCCTGGGGCCCCGTAAGAGCACCATGGTGAACATGCAGCCCGACGCCAACGGCCCGGTACGCCTGGAGTTTCACGTTCCCACCCGCGGCCTGTTCGGCTTCCGCTCGGAGTTTCTAACCGACACCAAAGGCACCGGCGTCATGTACCAGTCCTTCCACCACTATGCCCCTCTGGCCGGGGAGATTCAGTCACGTCTGCGGGGGTCGTTAGTGGCCTTCGAGGATGGGGAGACCACCGGCTACGGGCTGGAAAACGCCCAGGAGCGGGGCGATCTGTTTGTTGGGGTGGGCGTGCCGGTCTATGCCGGGATGATCGTGGGTGAAAACGCCCGCACCGACGACCTGCCCATCAATGTCTGCAAAAAGAAGCGCCTGACCAACATGCGCAGTTCCACCGCCGACCTCGGGATCAAGCTTTCCCCACCCCGGCAGATGAGCCTGGAGCAGTGCCTGGAGTTCATCGGAGACGATGAACTGCTTGAGGTCACGCCCAAGTCGCTGCGGATGCGCAAGCGGTAGTGTCAGCGGGACGGTTCTTTCGACGTCTTCCGACGTCTTCATTTCGTCAGGCGCGACCGCAGCCGCTCCAGGTCCTGCGGCCGGCCGCGCACGGTGAAGCGCACCCCATCCCCCAGGTATTCCTCAGCCATGACCTTGAGATAGTCGCGGAGTCGTCCAACCTCGTTCAGCCGGTTGTAGGGCACGAGGATCTCCAACTCCTGCTCAGGAAATAGGGCATTCTCGATCAACTGCCTCAGCAGGTCCAGATTGGCGCCATGCCGCGCCGACACTGCCACGCCGTCCGCAGGAGGCGGTGCTTGGAAATTGTCAAGCTTGTTGTAAACCTTGATCAGCGGGCGGTCATCAAGGGCCAGGTCCCCCAGAATCTCATCCACCGCTTCCGCCTGTTGCTCCATATAGGGGCTGGTCAAGTCGATCACGTGCAGCAGCAGGTCGGCCTCCTGCAACTCCTCCAGAGTGGCTGCAAAGGCTTCCTTCAGCTTCCTCGGCAGGTCCCGGATAAAACCCACCGTATCGGTCAATAGCGCTGCCCTACCCGATGACAGGTGGATACGCCGGCTAAGCGGGTCAAGGGTGGCAAACAGCCGGTCCTCGGCCAGGGCCGGTTGGCTGCTCTGGGAGAGGGCGTTCAGCAGAGTGGACTTGCCGGCGTTGGTATAGCCCACCAGCGATACCACCGGGATGCCGGCGCTCTGTCGCTGCTGCCGCAGCACCGCCCGGCTCTGGCGCACAGCCGCCATCTCCTCTTTCAGGTCGTGGATGCGGTCGCGGACCGCCCGGCGCAGCACTTCCAGCTTGGTCTCGCCGGGGCCCCGGGTGCCGATGCCGCCCCCCAGGCGGGAGAGCACACCGCCCAACCCCAACATGCGCGGGTAGAGGTAGGAAAGGCGGGCCAGGTCGACCTGGATCTTCCCCTCCCGGGAGCGAGCGCGGCGGCTGAAGATCTCCAGCACTACCTGGGTACGGTCCCAGATCTCCGCCTCTTCGAACATGTCCTCCAGGGCCTTCACCTGCCGGGGCGACAGTTCCCGGTTGAAGATCACCGCTTCTATCGAGGCGTCGGCAGCTTGTTGCTTGACCTCCTGCGTCTTGCCCTCGCCAAACAGGTAGTTGACGTCCGGTTTGCGGCGCTGCACCACCACGGCCACTGCCTCGATCTCTACATTGAACAGGAGTTCCTTGAGCTCCGCCACATCGTAAGCGATCTCATCCTCATCCTCACGCTGTGCCAGGTAACAAATCAGGCCACGCTTCAAAATCAACACTCTCCATAAATATTGACATCCATCCAACCACGAGAACCGTCCCCGTGGCATGATCGTGCCACGAGAACCGTCCCCGTGGTCCGCGCTGCCATTAACTAGGCCAAGTAAGTCAGGCAACCGCCCCCTGACTCCTTGAGCAAGCGATCAACTCGCCCTGGAATCCAGATGCAACAACATGGCGATCACCATGACCACCAACCCGCCCGCCGCCCAGCCGGCCAGCACGTCACTGGGGTAATGCACCCCCAGGTAGACCCGACTGACCCCCACCAGCAGCACCAGCAGCGCTGCAACAGCCAGTACCAGCGCCCTTCCGGTACGGTAGCCGGTGTGATGACAGTAGATCATGGCCAGGGTGAAAAAGAGCGCTGCCGTCGCCGTGGCATGGCCGCTGGGAAAGCTGTAGCCGCCGGCCGGGACCAGGTGCGGCAGGTCCGGGCGCGGCCGTTGAAAGACCGGTTTCAGCCATGAATACAGCAACCAGGAACTCAGAGAGGCCGCTGCCACCCCCAGCCCCTCCCTCCACTCCCGGCAGGCGAACAGGAAGAGGGTGGCGAGGGTGGTCAGGGCGGTCGCAAAGTCGAGGTTGCCCAGGCCGGTGATCAGGATCATCCAGCACGTCAAGCCAGGAGTGATGTCCGCCCGGACCCAACCGGTGATAGCGCTGTCGAAGGCCACCAGGCCACCCGCGTGCAGCCGCCAGGCCAAAAAGGCGAATATCAGCACACAGAGCATGGCCGCCCAGGCCATAACCGGCAATCGTCCGGGTGAGCCGGGGGCATTGTATCTCTTTGCAGGACAGAGGCGCCCGGGCAAGATCGTCACCATCTCCAACCGGATATTGTATCTTCTATTCAAACGAAGCGAAGCGAAGTTTGAAAGCCATGTGCCTGTCCAGTACTCATATTGTAGCATGCGCAACATGCGAAACAATAGTTTTGAGTGCTGGACATATGGCACGGCAGATGAATCATATAACATCGCCAATCAGAGGGAGATTGAACTCAACTGATTTCCTTTGTGGAACCCGCCACCTACAGAGGTGGGGACATTTAAGCGATGTTATATCATTTATACCATGCGCAGCAACAAGTCCAACTATGTCAACCACCCAGGAACAATCACGCTCATCTTCGTCCCCCTGCAGCATCCTCTCCGGTATGGCGAGCACTCCGGCCGGCTATCCGATAATTTGCTGTTGACTACCGGGTAATTTTTTGTACAAACTATATTAAGCAGCATATATATGGCAATCTGATGTGAACCGGCAGAAATCAAAGAGAGGAGCGAAAAGACATGTACTGGGAGCAGAAGGGAAGGGCCAACACCGCCGCCACCGTCGACCTGGCCCTGAAACGGGCAAAAGAGCTGGGCATCAAGCAGGTCGTGGTGGCATCCAACAGCGGCTACACTGCAGAGCAGTTCCTGGACAAGGGGGTGGAGGTGATCTGCGTCACCCACCACATCGGCTTCATGAGCCCCGGCGAGGACGAGACGCCGTCCCAGGTGCGGCAGAAGCTGACGGAGAAGGGAGTCAAGCTGCTGACCACCACCCACCTCCTGGCCGGGGTCGACCGGGCAGTACGCAACAAGTTCGGCGGCCTCTACCCGGCGGAGATCATCGCCCAATCGCTCAGGATGCTAGGCCAGGGAGTCAAAGTATGTGTGGAGATCGCCTGCATGGCCCTGGACGCCGGGTTGATCCCCTATGGGCAGGAAATCGTCGCCGTGGCCGGATCAGCCACCGGGGCCGATACGGCGGTGGTGATCGTGCCCGCCCACTCCAATCAGTTCTTTGACACCAAGGTCAAGGAGATCATCTGCAAGCCCCGGGAGATCTGATCGCGGTTAGCGGTTCGAGGTTCGAATTTCCCTCTAATCGAAGATCGAATTTCCAACTTGGAACAGCGGGAGGGGTGTCACCGGCACCAGGCTAGGCTTGGCTTCCGGCGCCTGGTTCCCTTTTTGCTTCTGGATGCCGCTATGCTGCTCCACGTAATAGTTCCCCTTGAGCAGCAGGTCGGAGACCGGTACGATCTGGTAGCCCTGCTGCTGCAGGGTATCCAGGATCACCGGCAGGGCCTCCGGGGTGTACTGGGCATTGTTGTGGAAGAGGATGATCGCCCCCGGTTGAACATTCTTCAGCACCCGGTCGATGATCGCCTCCTTGCCGATATCCTGCCAGTCCAGGGAGTCCACGCTCCACTGGATCACCTCGTAGCCCATGCCGCGGGCGGTCTGCAGTATCAAGTTGTTGTACTCCCCGAAAGGCGGCCGGAACAGCCGGGTATGCTTGTTGGTGAGATTGAAGATCAGGGCGTCGTTCTCCGCCAGTTCCTGTTTGATCTCCGACTCCGGCAATGAGGCGAAGTGCGGGTGGGTCAGGCTGTGGTTGCCAATCTCGTGCCCGGCGACGGCGATCGCCTGCACCATCTGCGGGTACTTCTTGACCCAGATCCCGGTCAGGAAGAAGGTGGCCTTGACGTTGTGCTGTTTTAAAATTTCTAAAAGCTTCGGTGTGGCGTCGGCGCCCCAGGCGGCGTCAAAGGAGATGGCCACCTTTTTCTCCCTGGTGTCCACCGAGTAGATCGGCACATCACGCTGTGGGCGGGCGTTTACCCCGCCCACCCGGCCCGCCAGGCCGCTAGCCAGCAGCAGCCCGATGCCGAAAATGGCCACGAACAGCCCCCACCTGATTAGGTCACGCCGCCTTATCACTATCCAACGCACTGTCAAGACCCCCTTGTCCATTACAAATATTTTATTCCGGCTCACAATGCTTAATACGCGAGAATATATATGCAGGATAAAGCATCTGGGGTATAATTGATCTAAAGTTCTCAAGGCACGCCTGCGCTGAGGAGATGGAACCATGCTCAAGAGCTGCTACTGCCAGTCGATGGATAGCGAGACCTGGCAAGATAAGGAATGCTTCTGGGAACAGGCGCGCTACTTTTACCGCGTTACCACCCGCATGGCCCTTCACAGCCCCATCACCTACAGCGAGGATATCTCCAGGGCGATGATGGAAGCCAAAACCCAGGGCTACATCATCAAGCAGGACCCCCTCGTTTTGCTGAAGAGCGGCCTGTTCCGGGGCGAGATCTTACTGGAGATCAACCCGCCGGAAGACCTGGCAACCTGCCGGGATGATGGCGACAACTCTGCCTGCCGCAAGCTGCAGGGCGCCTTTTACACGGTAATCACCAAAGCGCCGCCCTTCCAGATGGGCACCGTGGTCGACAAGCTGCTTCGGGATCTCAAGAAGAAAGGGCACAAGGTTCGGGATCTCTACCTGTGCCTGGCCAACTGCCCCTCGTGCAGCAAGGAAAAGGGCAATCAGACAGTGATCTTCGCTCACCTGGAGCCCCGCCTCGAACCTCAAGGCTAGGTTCTCCGCATTCTTTCCTCCGCATCCAGGCCTTCCGCACCCCCCTGCATTCCTGCCCACCCGTATATCTACGCCACCAATTCAGATGTCTCCAATATTTTCGTTAGTTTACAATAAAATTGGTTATACTGGTTTTGAGCTCATAGTAAAGGAATGCCCGCCCGGCGGGCGCCACTTATGCTCGCTTCGCTCGACGTGCAGCCGTTCGCCTGCGCGGGGCACCCGACCGGGGTACCCTCTGGGTCGGGTGCTCCGTCCGCTTGGCGCCAGCCAAGTTTTCTATAAACTTGTGTTAAGGTTGTGAAAAAGGTATTGACAATCAGTGCCTCCATTAGTATATTTATCATAGGTTGTTAGCACTCGTTAAGGTTGAGTGCTAACAAGTTACAATTTCTTACCATCTTGAGGAGGGTTGTTGTAAATGCTCAAACCATTAGGTGACCATGTGCTGGTAAAGCCTCTGTCCAAGGAGGAAAAGACCCAGGGAGGAATCATCCTTCCCGACACCGCCAAGGAAAAGCCCCAGGCCGGGGAAGTGATCGCAGTCGGGCCGGGACGGCTCCTCGAAAATGGAACCAGAGTCCAGCCGGAAGTCAAGACCGGCGACAAGGTGATCTACGCCAAGTACGGTGGCACGGAGATCAAACTCGAAGCCGACGAGTACCTGATCCTGCGGGAAACTGACATCCTCGCCATCAAAGAGTAACTGGGCATCTGTCCTCGAACCTGAGTAAACGCAAACCTACAAGGAGGTAAAAATTAATGGCTGCCAAGCAAATCATTTTCAACTTCGACGCCAGGCGCAAGCTGGAAAGAGGCGTCAACATAGTCGCCGAGGCGGTTAAAACCACCCTCGGGCCTAGAGGCCGGAACGTCGTGCTGGAGAAAAAATTCGGCTCCCCGACCATCACTAAGGACGGCGTCACCGTGGCCAAGGAGATCGAGCTGGAAGACCCCTATGAGAACATGGGCGCCCAGCTCTGCAAGGAGGTCGCATCCAAGACCAATGATATCGCCGGGGACGGCACCACCACCGCCACCGTGCTCGCCCAGGCGATCGTCACCGAGGGCCTGAAGAACGTCACCGCCGGCGCCAACCCGATCTTCCTGAAGCGCGGTATCGACAAGGCGGTGGAGAAGGCCGTCGAGGAGATGAAGAAACACAGCATCACCGTGGAGACCAAGGAATCCATCTCCCACGTGGCCGCCATCGCCGGCAACGACAAGGAGATCGGCGAACTGATCGCCGAGGCCATGGACAAGGTTGGCAAGGACGGCGTGATCACCGTGGAGGAGTCCAAGGGGATCGAGACCATAGTGGAAGTGGTCGAGGGCATGGAGTTCGACCGCGGCTACATCTCCGCCTACTTCGTCACCAACAACGAGACCATGGAAGTCGAACTGGAGGAGCCGTACATCCTGATCTACGAGAAGAAGATCGGCGCCATCAACGACTTCCTGCCCCTATTGGAGAAGGTCGTGCGCTCCGGCAAGCCGCTTCTGATCATCGCCGAGGACATTGAGGGCGAGTCCCTGGCCACCCTGGTGGTCAACAAGCTGCGGGGCATCCTACGCGGCGCCGCCGTCAAGGCCCCGGCCTTCGGAGACCGCCGCAAGGCCATGCTGGAGGACATCGCCATCCTTACCGGCGGCACCTTCATCTCCGAAGACATGGGATACAAGCTGGAGAGTGTCGAACTGAACATGCTCGGCCAGGCTAAGAAGGTCAAGATCAGCAAGGAGAAGACCACCATTGTCGAGGGCTACGGCAAGTCCGGGGATGTCAAGGCCCGGGTCAGCCAGATCAGGGTCCAGATCGAGGACACCACGTCCGACTATGACCGGGAGAAGCTCCAGGAGCGCCTGGCGAAACTGGCCGGCGGCGTGGCCGTGGTCAAGGTAGGCGCTGCCACCGAGACCGAGCTGAAGGAGAAGAAGCACCGGATCGAGGACGCCCTGTCCGCTACCAGGGCTGCAGTCGAGGAGGGAATCATCCCCGGCGGGGGCGTCACCCTGGTGAACATCATCCCGTCCCTGAACGAGATCCAGGCCGAGGGCGACGAACTGGTCGGCGTCCGCATCGTGCGCCGCGCCCTGGAGGAGCCGCTGCGGCAGATTGCCGAGAATGCCGGGTGGGAAGGCTCCGTGGTGATCGAGAAGATCAAGAACGAGAAGCCGGGCATCGGGTTCGACGCTCTGGAGGAGAAATACGTGGACATGATCCAGGCCGGTATCGTTGACCCGCTGAAGGTGACCAGGAGCGCCCTCCAGAACGCCGCCAGCATCGCCTCGATGCTGCTGACCACCGAGGCCCTGATCTCGGAGATCCCGCAGAAGAAAGATGCGATGCCCTCGATGCCGCCGGGCGGCATGGGCGGCATGGGCGGTATGGATTACTAAAAACACGATTTGGATGAAAAGAACCTTCTGCCTTTGCAGGGGGTTCTTTTTTATCTATCTAGGCTACTGTTTAGGTATTCAGAATTCAGGAGTCGGAATTCAGAATACCAATCCTTCATAAAGCCGCGCCCGCGATGCGGTCACCTGCCTATTCCTCCGCATCCAGGCCTCCTGCCTTGTCTGCTGACTACTGATTCAACTGGGTCTTTGCTTCAGAGGGGGATTTTTTTTCCCACTGAAGCTTAGAGCCAGTTAACTAGGGGCGTAGCCGCTCTTATCCCACCGCTTTGCATAAGCGGGAGCATTAGAGCGGGTAGCCATCGGTATAATGTCAACCGATAATTATTATGTGGTTGACATTTACGCTCATTCCGGTAAAATCAAGAAAAGATGTTACTCAGGTCATCAGAAATGCAGTAGTTAGAATTCTTGGATGATAAACCGTTCTCTCATTCTGACTCCTGACTCCTGACTCCTGAGTACTACAGAAAAATTGAGGAGTGATCAATCGATGGCTAGCCTAGTGGAGACGATCGACGGTGTGCGCGGCGGCATTGGCACCTGGCGCAGGAGCACGTCCATCCCGGCGCGGCTCGCACTTATGCTGCTGGGCACAGCGCTGATGGCCTTGGCGGCGCAGATCAAGATTCCCCTTCCCTGGACGCCGGTTCCGATCACCGGCCAGACCTTTGGAGCGCTGGCACTGGGCGCCACGCTGGGCGCGGAGACAGGCGCCGGCAGCATCCTGCTCTATCTCCTGCTGGGGGCGGCAGGAGTGCCCTGGTTCGCCGCAGCCGGCTCCGGCTGGTCCTACCTGGCAGGGCCGACCACCGGCTACCTGGCCGGCTTCGTGGTGGCGGCATACGCTGTCGGTTATTGCTATGACCGGTTTAGATGGGCGCGCCGTCTGCCGGGCCTGATGGCGGTCATGCTGGTGGCCGGCTTGCTGCCGGTCTACGCCCTGGGTATGCTCTGGCTCGGCCACATTACAGGCATCTGGGGAGTAAAGCTTCTCAGCCTCGGCCTGTTGCCCTTCATCCCCGGCGAACTGATCAAGATCCCGGCAGCCGCTGCCATCGCCCTCACTATATGTAATGCTAGCGGGTGCCCGCCCTGGCTGGCGCGGAAGTGATATTTTTATCCCCTCTGAGGAAAGATAGCCTCAGGGGGTGATGCCGATGCCCGCAAGCAAGAAGCAGGGCCGGAAAGCAATAAGGACGCCAACAACAATCTCAAGTGGGAGACAGCCAGAGAACTCGGCCTGGAAGACGACCTGGCTAATCCGGGGGATGATTTGACCGTGCGGGAAGCAGGAAAACTCGGGGGCAACATGGTCAGAAAGTTGGTCAAGGCCGGACAAGATGCCCTCGAGGAGACTCAGTCTCAGACAGATCGGTAGGCCGGCGCCGTTTGTGAGCGACAACCTGCGGCCGGCGTGGGGCCTTTCAACTGGGTCTTGGCTTCAGTGGGGGATTGATTCCCCCACTGAAGATTATGTACTCCGCATTCTTCGGGCCAGGCCGGAGGCCTGGATGCGGAGGAGCCAGTTAATATTGTGGCATAGCCGCCCTTTGTCGGCTCGAGGCTTCGCCTCGGCTGAAAGCCCGCCGACACACCGGTCCCGCCGCTTTGAAGAAGCGGGGGTATTAGGGCGGGTAGCCATCAATGATAAAAAACCTGGTGGAAAGCCACCAGGTTTTTCTTGCCACCGCCTGCCTACCTCATCAGCATGACCGAACTGGCCTTGACCACCGCGGTGATATCGTCGCCGGCCTTCAGTCCGAGCTTCTTCACCGACTCGGCAGTCACCGTGGAGCACATCTCCTGCCCTCCGATGTCCATAATCACCTCGGCGGAGATGTCGTTTGACCTCACCTGCTTGACTTTTGCCCTCAACTGGTTGCGTGCGCTCAGTTCCATATCACTACACCATCCTTTTTCTTATACCTTTTCCATTTTAAGTATTTTTAATGAATTATTTTAGGGATGATAGCCACCCAAGCTTGACACACCATATTCGCTCATCCTGTAGGTACTTCAGCGATAGTATCTAAATTATTAGTGGTTGACGTGGACAAGATGTGATATAATTACGGCAAGAACGCCAGCAGAGGAGGTAACATCATGGGCGCCTTGGAGCCATGGCACCTGATTATCATTCTCGCCATTGTTCTGATCATTTTCGGACCCGGCAAGTTGCCTGATATCGGGAAAGCCATGGGTAAAACCATCAAAGAGTTCCGGCAGGCCTCTAGCACGACTCTGGATGACCTGCAGGAGAAAACCAGGCCGGCTCAGGACCAGGTCGCACAGGCTTCTGAGCAGAAGGAAGCCCCGGCTAAGACCAGTTAGCAGCTTTCCCGTTCGGCAGAATGACCCGCCGCAGCCCGGCGGGTATTTATTTACCCACGACGACTACCTGCAGGCTCGAAGCTGCATTGCGGCGCGAACTGCATTGTGTCCCAGCAAAACATGGGAGTGGAGGACCTGGCATGATCAGAAAGCATTCCCCCTCCTGCGCATCCGGGCTTGCAGCCCGGCAGGCGTTTTTCCTCGTGGCCGTCCTGTTGGCCGCCATTTTTGTTTGCCCGTGGGTCTTCCCCGCACCAGACCCAGCCGTGGCTGGAACGCTGGCTGCCACAACTACGGCGCAGGCGGCCCCGATCTACGTGGCCAACCTGACCGGACAGATAGCCCCCATCAGTGCCCGGTACTGCGCCCGGGTGATCGGAATCGCTGAGGAGAACCGGGCCAATGCCCTGGTAATCATGCTGGACACCCCCGGCGGGGATTATGACACGACCCAGGATATAGTCACCGCCATCTCCAACGCCCAGATACCGGTGGTGGTGTTCGTGTCTCCGGCGGGAGGCTGGGCCGGCTCTGCCGGCACCTTCATCACCCTGTCCGCCAACGTGGCGGCCATGGCCCCGGGCAGCCGGATCGGCGCCGCCCACCCGGTCATCGAGGGCAATCCGATTCTGAACCAGTCGGGACAGAACCCTACGGATACTGCTCAGAACATCCCCTACGAGAAGATCACCGAGGACGCCTCAGCCTGGGTGCGCTCCCTGGCCGAGGTCCACGGGCGCAACCCGGTGGCGGCGGAACAGGCAGTGCGGGAGAGCAGATCCTTCTCAGACACAGAGGCTTTGGAACAGCACCTGATCGACTTGCGAGCCAAGGACCTGCCCGATCTGTTCAGCCAGTTGCAGGGCCGGACGGTGACCCTGGGCAGCGGTGCCCAGGTTGAGTTGCAGACGCTGGGCGCCCCGGTGGTCAACCTGCCCATGAGCGGCCTGGAAAAGTTCCTGCTGGTTCTCAGCGACCCCAACCTGGCCTACCTCCTGCTGATCATCGGCATGGCCGGCCTGATGGTGGAGATCTACCACCCGGGCCTCATCCTGCCGGGGGTTGCCGGCGGCATCGGCATGCTATTGGGGCTCTATGCCCTGGGGACACTGAACGCCTATTGGGGAGGCATCATGCTGATCATCCTGGCGTTCGGCTTTTTCGTCGCCGAGGCCTTTACTTTCACTCACGGGGCTCTGGGGACCGGGGGCGTGATCTCCCTGGTTATCGGCTCACTGCTGCTGTTCAGCAACCAGCCCTATGGGCCCAGGGTGAGCGCCTGGCTGATCGCCGGCACCGCTCTATTCTTCGCCCTGTTGCTGGCACTGCTGGTCAACCTGGTAGTACGGGGACAGCGGCAGGCGGTCAGGACAGGCAAGGAGGGCATGCTCGGTCAGAAGGCAGTCGCCAGGACGGAACTCCATCCAGACGGTACGGTTTTTGTATCCGGTGAGTTGTGGAATGCAGTCTCCGAATCAGGCAACATCCCCGGGGGGCAAGAGGTGGTGATTACCGGAGTCGATGGGCTGAGGTTGCGGGTGCGCCAGAGGTGACGTCATGCGGCCCGGTGGGCAGAACCAACATGCTTCTGGCGTCTAAATGATTGGCAATACTGATCCTGGATATAATAAGTAAAACCGGAACAGAAAGGGGTGAATCCCGCGAAGGCTGCCATTTGAGATGTAGGAAGTTCGGGCAGTCCTTCAACGGGGAACGTTATGCTATGGTTTCCGATCGTGGTCATTATCCTGATCTTCCTGGCTGCCGCTATCAGAATCGTTCAGGAATACGAGCGCGGTGTCATCTTCCGCCTGGGTCGCTGTGTAGGCGCCCGGGGGCCCGGCCTGATCATCCTGATCCCGTTCATCGAGCGGATGCAGAAGATCGACCTGCGGGTGATCACCATGGACATCCCCACGCAGGAGGTCATCACCAAGGACAATGTGACCGTAAAGGTCAACGCCGTGGTCTACTTCCGGGTGGTCAACCCGGTGGACGCGGTGATCAAGGTGCTCGACCACATCAGGGCGACCATGCAGTTGTCCCAGACAACGCTGCGCAGCGTGCTGGGCCAGTCCGAGCTGGACGAACTGATCGCCAGGCGGGACGATATCAACCACCGGCTGCAGCAGATCATCGACGAGGGCACCGAGCCCTGGGGCATCAAGGTCAGCCTGGTGGAAGTGAAAGATGCCGAGATGCCGCCCGCCATGCAGCGGTCCATGGCCGCCCAGGCCGAGGCGGAGCGGGAGCGGCGGGCGAAGCTGATCCACGCCCAAGGGGAATTCCAGGCGTCGGCGAAACTGGCCGAGGCAGCGCAGATAATCTCTTCGCAACCGGGAACAATGCAGTTGCGCTACCTGCAGACCCTGACGGAGATTGCCTCCGACCAGTCCAGCACCATCGTCTTTCCACTGCCACTTGACCTGATCGCCCCGTTCCTGGACATCATGAGGCAGTCCCAGAAATCTCCCCAGGAACGGCAGTAATCTACGACCAACCCATCCAAGCGCACAAGAGCACCGGCTGGAATTTTCAGCCGGTGTTTTGCTGAATGCTGGTGAAAGCAGGAGTTCGTTCCCAGGGCAACGAATATGGAAGATTATAACGAGTCACAAGCTGTCGTTTTGAGGGTATTATTGCCAAAGTGCAGGCGTGCGCTGTGGTCTTTTTCCGGCCTCCGACGCACCCGCTCAAGCGGGCATCCGGCTTCTAACATTTGGCAAAGAAGGTGTTCTCATGGAAGTGTCATTCTGGCGCAAACAATTTTTGTCGGTCTGGGAGATCTGGGAGAGGTTCTTCGGTGAACTGAACCATATACAGCAAATCCGGCCCGATGGACTGTTTCGCCTGAGCATTCACCTCTATCACGGGCCTGCGCTGGAGCTCAATGATGGCACCCCGGTCAGGCCGGGCGACCTGGTGGGCGAGATACACCTTTCCAGCCGCGACGCCCTGAAACTGCAGCTCAAGTACAGCAGCCGGGTCAAGGTAGCCATCGCCGCCAGGAAGGCACTGACACAGGACCTGGTCTGCCTTGCGGCATTGGTGGAGCATGAACCGGGCATGGCGGAGGTCAAGGCCCTCTATTCCATCACCATGCTGTACCACGGCGCACGAGTCCTGGGCTTCGAGGATCGGGAGTTCAGGAACCGGGTGCAGCGCTGGCTGTACACCCTGGGAGAGGGGTTTTTGCTCGTCATCTATCATCCGGCAGGTATCTCCCGGTTATGGCAGGGACGTCAGGATCTTACCATCAAGTACATCTGGATGTCCCGCCAAAAGCTGCTGCACGATTTCCTACCCACGGACTGACCTGAAGTTACTTAGTGCCAGGCTGGAAATACTCTGACATCCGGCCTCTGGCATCTGATATCCGTTTTGGATGGCGCCGTTCTGAGTTGGGAATATTTCAGTTGGTATTTGCCGCCTGGACCTGCTCATAATATTTATCACAGGGATTGCAAGATCCAGCATGAAGATCGAAAGCAAGAGTCCGGAGTTCAGAAAAAGCAAAAGGAATAATTATGATGAAAACTGTCTGATATCCGGCATCTGATTTGGGGGGGTTTTTCTTTGAATTCCAAGCATACCGGAATGATCATCTTTATAGCGGCCATCGCCGTCACCCTGATCGCCGTGGTGGTCGCCAGCTTACGGACGCCACAGCAGGCGGGTTCGGTCGGGGCCGGGCGCAGCAGCAGCAACGAGGTGGCGGTGATCTACCTGACCGGCGAGATCGGTTTTGGCGGCTCATCCTCGCTCACCGGCGGCTCCAGCACCGATCAGACCATGCAGGACCTGGAGCGGGCCACCGATGACCCGGGGCTGAAGGCGGTGGTGCTGCGGATCGACTCCCCCGGCGGCAGTCCGGCGGCCTCACAGGAGCTTAACGACCAGGTGCAGCGCCTGAAGGAGTCCGGCAAGAAGGTGGTCGTCTCCTGCGGCGACCTGGCGGCCTCGGGCGGCTACTACGTAGCAGTGGCGGCAGACAAGATCGTCGCCGATCCCGCCACCCTCACCGGCAGCATCGGGGTGATCTCCACCGTCCCCAACCTCCAGGACCTCTACAGCAAGATCGGCTACAAGGAGCAGGTCTTCAAGAGCGGCCCCCACAAGGATATGCTCTCGCCAAGCCGCCCGATCACCCCTGAAGAGGCACAGATCATGCAGGGGATCATCGACGATACCTACGCACAGTTCGTGCAGGCCGTGGCCAAGGGCCGTGGCCTTCCGGTTGACCAGGTCCTGAAGCTGGCAGACGGGCGGGTTTATACCGGGGACCAGGCAAAGCAACTCGGGCTGGTCGATGAATTGGGAGGACTGCATGAAGCTGTGGACCTGGCCGGCAAGATGGCGGGGATTGCATCACCACAGGCGGTGGAATACCACCGGCCGGGGTTGACAGACCTGCTGAGAGGCCTCGGAGGACTGTCATCCCTGGGGAACGTGCCGGAATTCGTGGCCGCGGTCAGGCTGCTGCAGGGCAATGATCTGCAACAGTTGCCGCCCGCCTATACCACGCTGAAATTTTAGGGGAGGGCCTGGTGGAATGTGGGAATACCTGGTAGGCGTTATCAATGAGCCGGTGCGAACTCTGCGCGAGGTTGCCGAGAAGCGGTTGTGGAAAGAGAGTCTGCTGCTGGTCGTGGTGATCACCCTGATCGGAGGAGCGGTCAGCATCGTCTCCCTCAAGGTACACCCGGCTGCAACTTCTAACCTGTCATCTGACCCCACGGTTGCGCACTTACTCTCAACTTTCTATTCTCCGGCTGTTTTTCTGCCTTTTATACTGCTTAGCAGTATTTTAAGCTGGTTCATTGCCGGAGCCATCTACTACGGATTCAGCAGGCTGTTCAAGGGTCAGGGCAGTCTGCCGGGCATGCTGGCCAGCCTGGGGTTTGCCGAGACCCCTTCGCTGGTAAGCGCCCCGCTCACGGCCCTGGCTCTATTGTTCGGCCCGGCCTGGATCTTCGTCAGCTACGTACCAGGATTCGTAGCGTGGGTCTGGATCCTGGTGCTGGACATACTGGCGATCAGGGAGAGCCAGCGCCTCGACACCGGGCAGGCCATCGCCGTGCTGCTGATCACCGTAGCGGCCATGTTCGGGCTGATCATGATCATCGTCATCATCATCGCCATCATCGCAGCGATTATCGCCGTTGCCACCGGCTCCGCCACCAGTTAAGCCCGTCTCTCTCTGCTTTCCTCGCTGTCAGGCCCAAAATAAGTGATGAGTGATGAGTAATGAGTAATGAGTGAATACTACAGCAATAAGTCCACTCATCACTTCTTTGCACTTTCCACTCATCACTCATCACTTCTTTGAACGGTGGCCACCGCCCAAGCAGCGATGCCCTCCCTGCGCCCGACGAAGCCCAGTCCCTCGGTGGTAGTCGCCTTGACCCCCACACTGCCCGGCAGTATCCCCAGCACAACTGAGATCCGCTGCTGCATGGCGTCGATGTACGGCGACAGGCGCGGCATCTCGGCGGCGATCACCAGGTCAACCTGGCAGACTGCGTAACCCGCTGCAGCCAGGATGCTCCTGACGTCGGCCAGCAGGGCGAGGCTGGGGGCATCCCGCCAGCGCGGGTCGCCCGGAGGGAAATGGCGCCCGATGTCCCGCAGTCCGGCGGCGCCCAGGCAGGCGTCCATCAGGGCGTGCAACGCCGCATCGGCATCTGAATGGCCGGACAGGCCGGGGCTGCCGGGGATCTCCACGCCGCCCAGGAATAGCGGGCGATCAGGGTCGAAGGGATGCACATCGTAGCCGATCCCCACCCGCACGCTAGGAGCCGGTGTTGCCGGTACAGTTGCAGGGGATGAAGCCCCGGCCATCAGTGCGCCCGGCGCCGGCGCCGGGCGCCCGGAATGCCCCGCGCCCTGCCCCAGGATTACCTCGGCGATCCTCAAGTCCTCAGGGGTGGTCACCTTGAAGTTGTCGTAGCTCCCCCGGGTAGATCTCCACCGGCACCCCCAGGCGCTCCACCAGGGAGGCGTCGTCGGTGCCCGCAAAGCCGTCCCGCTCCGCCTCGGCATACGCCCGGAGCAGCAGATCGCGCCGGAAGATTTGAGGGGTCTGGGCAATCCACAATCCTTCCCGGGCCGGAGTCTCCCTGACCACCCCTGATGAATCCACCATTTTGACGGTGTCCTTGACCGGAACCGCCACCACTAGGGCCGCCCCCGGGTGCCCGGCGGCGCGCCTTACCGCCCCATCCAGCAGCCCGACAGATAACAATGGCCTGGCGGCATCATGCACGACCACCAGGCCAAACTCCTCGGACAGCGCTCGCGCTCCTGCCGCTGCCGAATCCTGCCGCGAGATGCCGCCAGGCACTACGGCAGCCAACTTCTGCAAGCAGTAGGGCGCCAGGAGGACGCGGCAGAAGGCCGCCTCTTCCGGGGGCGCCACCACTACGTAGGCATCCACCATAGTCGAAGCCTCAAAGGTGATGATACTGTGCAAAAGCAACGGCCGGTCGCCGAGAGGGAGGTAGGCCTTGCTG
>CAVYHR010000012.1:0-42299 GCA_963768335.1 uncultured Peptococcaceae bacterium | reverse complement strand
TAAATTACCGTTGGCGTCTTCGAGGTAGAGAACCGGCTGGGGGTTGAGAGTCCTCCGGCAGCGGCCGGGCCAGGGCTGAGTATGCCAGATGGTCCTGGGTGGCTGTCCCTGCCGTGACGGTGAAACTGTTGCTGGCCGGGCTGGTGATGGCTCGACAGGCTGCTGGCCGGGGTCAGGGTGTAGCTGCCCGCCATGTTCACGCTCAGGTTGGTGAAAGTGGCGATGCCGCCGTTTACCGTCACCTTATTTGTGCCGCCCAGAGTCGCGCCATTTGGAATGGTCAAGGATAGAGTGACTGTAGAGGAGTTGTCTGCGGTCTCTAAATTACCGTTGGCGTCTTCGAGGTAGAGAAACTGGCGGATAAAGTGCCGTCCGGGCAGCGGGCCGGGCCGGGCTGAGTATGCGGTGAAGCGGGTGGCTGTCCCTGCCGTGACGGTGAAACTGTTGCTGGCCGGGCTGGTGATCCCTGACAGGCTGCTGGCCGGGGTCAGGGTGTAGCTGCCCGCCATGTTCACGCTCAGGTTGGTGAAAGTGGCGATGCCGCCGTTTACCGTCACCTTATTGCTGCCACCCCAAGTTTCGCGCCATTTGGAATGGTCAAGGATAGAGTGACTGTAGAGGAGTTGTCTGCGGTCTCTAAATTACCGTTGGCGTCTTCAAGGTCGAGCACCGGCTGGGGGTTGAGATTCTTGCCCTCCGGCAGCGGCCGGCCCGGCTGGGTATGCCACATGAGCTGGGTGGCTGTCCCTGCCGTGACGGTGAAACTGTTGCTGGCCGGGCTGGTGATCCCCAACAGGCTGCTGGCCGGGGTCAGGGTGTAGCTGCCCGCCATGTTCACGCTCAGGTTGGTGAAAGTGGCGATGCCGCCGTTTACCGTCACCTTATTTGTGCCGCCCAGAGCCGCGCCATTTGGAATGGTCAAGGATAGAGTGACTGTCGAGGAGTTGTCTGCGGTCTCTAAACTACCGTTGGCGTCTTCGAGGTAGAGAACCGGCTGGGGGTTGAGAGTCCCTCCGGCAGCGGCCGGGCCGGGCTGAGTATGCCAGATGGACTGGGTGGCTGTCCCTGCCGTGATGGTGAAACTGTTGCTTACCGGGCTGGCGATACCTGACAGGCTGCTGGCCGGAGTCAGGGCGTAGCTGCCCGGCTGGCTCACACTCAGGTTGGTGAAAGTGGCTATCCCAGCATTCAGGGTCTCTATGGTTGTACCCCCAGCGTCGCCCCGTTGGGGTTCGTCAGGGCCACAGTTATTGTCGAAGTGTTGTCTCCGGTCTCTAAATTACCGTTGGCGTCTTCGAGGTAGAGAACCGGCTGGGGGTTGAGAGTCCCTCCGGCAGCGGCCGGGCCGGGCTGAGTATGCCAGATGACTGGGTGGCTGTCCCTGCCGTGACGGTGAAACTGTTGCTGGCCGGGCTGGTGATCCCTGACAGGCTGCTGGCCGGGGTCAGGGTGTAGCTGCCCGCCATGTTCACGCTCAGGTTGGTGAAAGTGGCGATGCCGCCGTTTACCGTCACCTTATTTGTGCCGCCCAGAGTCGCGCCATTTGGAATGGTCAAGGATAGAGTGACTGTAGAGGAGTTGTCTGCGGTCTCTAAATTACCGTTGGCGTCTTCGAGGTAGAGAACCGGCTGGGGGTTGAGAGTCCCTCCGGCAGCGGCCGGGCCGGGCTGAGTATGCCAGATCGACTGGGTGGCTGTCCCTGCCGTGACGGTGAAACTGTTGCTGGCCGGGCTGGTGATCCCTGACAGGCTGCTGGCCGGGGTCAGGGTGTAGCTGCCCGCCATGTTCACGCTCAGGTTGGTGAAAGTGGCGATGCCGCCGTTTACCGTCACCTTATTTGTGCCGCCCAGAGTTAGCGCCATTTGGAATGGTCAAGGATAGAGTGACTGTAGAGGAGTTGTCTGCGGTCTCTAAATTACCGTTGGCGTCTTCGAGGTAGAGAACCGGCTGGGGGTTGAGAGTCCCTCCGGCAGCGGCCGGGCCGGGCTGAGTATGCCAGATGACTGGGTGGCTGTCCCTGCCGTGACGGTGAAACTGTTGCTGGCCGGGCTGGTGATCCCCAACAGGCTGCTGGCCGGGGTCAGGGTGTAGCTGCCCGCCATGTTCACGCTCAGGTTGGTGAAAGTGGCGATGCCGCCGTTTACCGTCACCTTATTTGTGCCGCCCAGAGTCGCGCCATTTGGAATGGTCAAGGATAGAGTGACTGTAGAGGAGTTGTCTGCGGTCTCTAAATTACCGTTGGCGTCTTCGAGGTAGAGAACCGGCTGGGGGTTGAGAGTCCCTCCGGCAGCGGCCGGGCCGGGCTGCATGCCAGATGGACTGGGTGGCTGTCCCTGCCGTGACGGTGAAGGGGAACGTGGCCAGTGTGTCATAGATATAGGTGCTCGAAGAGGTGTCCTTGACGTAGACGCAGATGGTGTAGCTTCCCGTAGCGGGGGTGTCCAAGCGAAGGTGTTGCTAGTTCCGTATCCTTGGGCCACCTGCAATCCACCCGATCCCAACTCGGTCAGGAACTCGTACTCCAGCGATGTCCCCCCGGTGGCTACGCAGGTCCAGGTGATGGGAGTCCCTAGTGTCTGCGGGCTAGTCACAGAAGGGGTGAAGGAAGTGATGGCCACCGGAGTTTTACCTATTGCTTCAAGGTCTAACTTCTGGAACTAAAACATTTGCAAGCGGACTGCCAAGACCTGTCACCAAGTCATAGCCAGCACCTGCGTTATATGTCCCATTGCCTCCGCTGGTAATATCGCGGTATGCGCCGCGGGTTATAATTGCTTTGAGATCCGGCCAGTTTATAAAGAGCCTGGCTGGCGTTTGTTATATGTGAATCCTGGTCGGCAAGGGCGATGATCGCTGCCCAGCATGGACCGACACGCTGGTGCCGCCTATAGTCCACCATCCTGCAGTTCCCCGAAGCTGCTGCCGTTAAAGTATACATTGACGCCGGTGTCGGGATCGGCGTCAAAGGCCACATCTGGAATACAGCGTTGCTGCTGGAGAAAGAAATGCCGAAGCTGGTCTGCTAGCCGGGCTGAGTTCATAGCTGCTGATGCCGCCTCCTGAACTTCCGAAGAATCATCCCATGCTGTTTCCGGTCCCGTGAGATTTCCATTGGCATCGAGGGGAAGGCTGGTGCCGCCGACAGCTATGACATTTGGAGACGCTGCCGGGTAATTGAGCTCCGCCCTGGTCTCCGGATGCAGCGAGATATAATGTGCCGGAATGACTGAAGTATGTTGTATCATCAGACGATTCACCGGAATACTCTGAACCTCCCCAGCTCATGGACACAACCTGGGGATTTTGCGTGTTGGCGTATTGTACCGCGCTATAAAGGTCGTCGCTGTAATCAGATCTGGCTTCAACAAGTAAGATATTTGCATTAGGGGCCAGGGCATGCGCCCATTCGACGTCGAGGGAGGTTTCTTGTGCCCAGCCCTCTCATCTGTTGTGGTGGATGGTTGGCAGGCTGAGCCGCATTTGGGTGACGATGGTCAGGTTGGGAGGAGCCGAAAGCCCATACTCGCTGTCGAAGGCTGCCAGGTCGGCCCTGATTGTCGGACTTCCATAAGCATCTATAATGGCGATAGTTTGCCCTGCTCCGGTATTCGAAAGCTGATCGATTCCATAGGCATGCTTGATCTGTGCTGGAGAATAGCCGCCGCCACCAGTACTTGAATACGGATGTGCCCCTTTGTGAACTCCGCCGCGGATATGGATCGGGTGGTGCGCTTGCCAGCCTTTAGGAGACGCAGGCCGCGTCGATGCCCATGCACTCGACGTGGCAGCCAAGAACAACAAGCTAGTAAAAAATAAAATCAAAAATTTTCTCACTTTTCCGCCCTCTCCCTTTATAAATCCGACCTTTGTGGAAAAGCTGCCTTTTCTGTGACGCAGGGCAGGAATGATGCGCTTAGTAAATAATTCCTTGTAGTTGGCTATGATAGAATATATTTATTACACATTAACTACGATTTTTCTTGAAACCGGTCGAACTTGAAAAAAATGGAAATACATATGTGCTATAATGGATGTTAACTTGATAAGAAAGGGTGGTGCGCATATTTTGAAGAGGCCTTTGATCGTGTTTTTATGTATCGCATTTCTGGCGATGATAGTCTTCTCCCGGAACTGTTGTTGCCGCGGATCAAGGCACTGTGATGGTACCACCGATCATTGCCGTTTCCGGGATCAGCCTGGACAAAACTGCTGTTACCATTGCGGTCGGCGCCGGTTCGGAACTGAAAGCGACGAGGAACCTGACGAGCGACGTAGATTGGACGCCTGACGATGTAACCTGGGCATCAAGCAATACCGGGATCGTGACCGTGGAACCGGGAGTTGCTTCTAAAACTGCAGTTGGGGGAAAATGAGTATTCACTGGTTTATGAGTGCACGATCCAGGGGATGGCGCCGGGCACGGCCAGTGTGACGGCATCGGCCGGGGGTTTTCAGGCCGTGTGCGCGGTCACGGTGACGGGGACAGGGAGCAGCACCTTCACCGACATGAATGGGAACTGGGCCGACGACCAGGTGCAGGCGCTGGTATATAGGGGTGTCATCAGCGGCTACCCCGACGGCACATTCAGGCCTGATCAACCGGTCACCAGGGCGGAATTTACGGCCATGATCGCCGGGTTGCTGAAAACGGGCATGACTCCTCCGGCCAAGAGCGATTTCAAGGATGTGTCTGCCGGCGACTGGTTTTATGATGCGGTAGAAAGCGCTTTCCAAGCAGGCTGGGTGAAGGGATTCGAGGATGGCACCTTTAGACCGGATGCCATTCTGAGCCGTGAGCAGGCTGCCTCGATGGCGGCAAACATTCTCGCCGGATCCAAAATTACGGTAGTTCCCGAATCTCTGGATAAGTTCACCGATGTTAGAGATAGTACCGGGGCCTGGTGGTATCCGGATATGGTCACGCTATACAGCGCCGGGTTGATCAGGGGTCTGACCGGCACCACGCTGGCGCCGGACGCCGCTGCCACCAGGGCGCAGGCTGCGGTGATCGCCTACGGGCTGCTGCAGAAACTGGGTAAAGCGTAGGTGACGGTTGTTTGGGGCGAGTTTTGTTCGTAGCCACGGTGGCCACCCACATCAGGGCGTTCCACCTTCCGTTCATCAAGATGCTGCAGGAGCAGGGGCACCAGGTAGAGGTGGCCTGCTGCTTGGATGTGCCGCTGGAGAGCCCGCTGCCTGGTGTGGAGATGCCGGTGTGGGAGATCCCCTTTGCCAGGTCGCCCTACAGCCTGAAGAATGTCCCGGCATATTACCGGATTAAAAAACTGCTGGCTGAGCGGAGTTATGATCTGGTGCACGTCAACACTCCGGCGGCCGCTTTTATAACTAGGCTGGCGTGCCGCAATGCAACGGCACAAGACGCGGCATCGCGAGGCATTAACGGGAAGACAACGGCACGATATACAGGGACGCAGGAAGAAACCGCGCACAATAGTGAGCCGGTAAATATGGATATCGCCGCGAGGCGAGGCGTCAAAACACCCGTGCTGTACATGGCACACGGGTTTCACTTTTATTGGGGGGCGCCGCCGCTCTATCAGTTGCTATACTACAACATGGAGCGCCTGGCCAGCCGCTGGACGGCCGGACTGATCGTCCTCAACCGGGAGGACCTGCTGGCGGCCAGGGGGTTCGGCCTGATCGAGGGGGAGAGCCTGTTCCTGGTGCATGGGGTGGGTGTTGACCTGGATGAGTATTCCCTGTGAAAAGGCCGGCCGGTTGGCTGATATAAGAATGGGATTAGGGTTGCCGGAGGATGCCCCGGTGGTTGCCTGCATCGCCGAACTGATACCGAGGAAGAATCACCTGCAGCTTTTCGAGGCGTGGGTTGATGTGCACCGTGAATTCCCCCGGGCTGTGCTGCTGGTGGTGGGAACCGGGGAATTGGAGCAACAGTTACGCCGGGAAGCTGATGGCTGCCGGTTTGACGGGAGCATCCGGATGTTGGGCTACCGCACCGATGTCCCCGATCTGCTGGCCATAGCTGATGTTGTGGTGTTGGCCTCGCGGCAGGAGGGCCTGCCGCGGGTGGTCATGGAGGCGATGGCTGCAGCAAAGCCTGTGGTGGCGACGGACGTGCGGGGCAACCGCGACCTGGTGCGGAACGGGAAGAGCGGCCTACTGGTACCGTTGGAAAGGCCGGACCTGCTGGCGCAGGCGCTGCTTCGCCTGATCGGCGACCGGGCATGGCCTACCGAGATGGGAGCGGCGGGGAGGGAAATGATCCGGGAGTATGCGTTGGAGCGGGTACTGCAGGAGATGGACGCCGTCTACCGCCGTTTTTTGCGATAGCTTGTCAAAGCCGCTGACTGCCGGCACTCCTACCAATGATCGCCCTTCACGCTTGACACCCCGGATAAACAGGAATATTCAAAGTATTCGTCGAAGTGTATAGTATAATAATTCAGACCTTGCCGGTGCGGGGTAAGATTGTGGCCGTTTTCTGCACCGCAGATCATGCTGCTTGAAGGAGGCTGCCATGCGCAAGCCGTGGCTGCTGTGGTTTTTCTTGTTCATAATAGACGCCGGTCTGATCAACCTCGGCTACCTGCTGGCTTTCCTGATGCGGTTCGGCCAGGCGATACCGTCCAATAATTTTGGCCCGTTCGTCGACCTGATCCCCTACATCAGCCTCTGCGTGCTGGTGTTCTTCTGGTTCTTCGAGCTATACTCCCACACCTGGAAGCGGCGCCTGGAGACCCTGTACAGCGTGGTCATCACGGTGCTGTTCACCAATATCTCCGCCATGGCCATCACCTTCATGCTGCGCGGCTTCGCCTTCCCCCGGTTGACCTTCGTCATGGCTGCCGGTTTGCAGATCTGTCTGCTCGGAGGCTGGAGACTACTCTGGCAGGCGATCCTCGACCGCAGTGAGGCGGCGAAGACGGTGGTCATCGCCGGCGGCAACGGCCACGATATCGCTAACAAGCTCGGTTCCCTGATCGGTAGGCGCTACCAGGTGCTCGGACACTTCAGTACCGCTGAGGAGGTGGAAGGCGACGCCTTCAACGACGCCTTCGCCAGGGCGCAGGTGGTCTGTGTCAACGCCTCCATCTCCAGGGAGGCCAGGGAGGAACTCATCTCCAGGTGCCTGGAGGAGGACAAAGAGGTGCTGCTCGTCCCGGAACTGTATGATATCCTGCTCCATAACGCCAGCCTCAACCGGGTGGACGACCTGGCCGTCTTTCATATCGAGAGCCTGACGTTGACACCTGGGCAGCAGCAGGCGAAGCGCCTGTTCGACCTGGTATTCTCCCTGGTCGGCCTGGTGGTGTTCCTGCCGTTCATGCTGGTGATCAGCGCCGTGGTGGAGTTCTCGACCCCCGGCCACATCTTCTACCGCCAGAAACGGGTCGGCCTGAACGGCAAGACTTTCTCCCCGGTCAAGTTCCGTACCATGTTCGACGATGCGGAGAAGGACTTGGGGCCGGTGCTGGCCACCGCCGACGACCCCCGGATCACCCCGGTCGGGCGCCTGCTCAGGCCGCTCCGGCTCGATGAACTGCCGCAGATGATCAACGTCCTGAAAGGGGAGATGAGCTTCGTGGGGCCGCGCCCGGAGAGGCCTTTCTTCGTGGAGCAGTTCTGCAGGGACATCCCCGAGTACCACTACCGCCTCAAGGTGAAGCCGGGGATCACCGGCCTCGCCCAGGTGCAGGGGAAGTACGACACCGATGCCGCCGACAAGCTGCGCTACGACCTCTACTACATCCGCAACTACTCCCTGCTGCTCGACCTGCAGATCATTTTCCAGACGCTGCGGGTGGTGCTGATCCCGGAGGCAGCCATGGGAATATCCGGCAAACCGGCGGATCGGGACCAGGTACACGCAGGGTGCTCCAGTCTCAAAGAACTCCACCAATAAGAGGCCACGATGAAAAAGGAACAGTTGTTCAAAGCGGCTGGCATTATCGCTGCCGCTTCAATTTTAAGCAAGATCCTGGGGTTTTTCCGGGAAACATCCATGGCTGCCGTCTTCGGCGCCTCCCATGCCACCGATGCCTACCTGGTGGCGCTGATCATTCCCGGGATGCTTTTTGCCACTGTCGGTACGGCCTTGACGACAACGCTGATTCCGGTCTACACCCGGCGTGTTTATGAAGAGGGGGAGCAGGCGGGCTGGCAGTTTATCAACTCGCTGCTCAACCTCGCTCTGGTTGCCTGCCTTGTAATAACCGGCCTCGCATTGCTGGCCGCCCCTGTCATAGTGAGGATCGTGGCGCCGGGATTTCAGGGCGCCACCTATACCCTAACGGTCTTACTGACACGGGTTCTGCTTCCCACCATGGTGCTGCAGTGCGCCATCTCCGTGGTCACGGGCTTGCTGCAGGCGAAGCAGAGATTCACGCTCCCGGCGTTGACCGGCATTCCTTACAACATCTTGCTCATTACGGCAATCCTGTGGGGCGGAAGGCATTTTGGCATCACGGCGGTAGCCATAGGAATGGAATTGGCGACCTTGAGTCAGGTTGTGATCATGATGCCCGGCCTGAGGGAGGTGCATTATGATTACCGGTGGCTTTTGAATCTGCGGGACTCGGGAATGATCATGGTCGGAAGAATGATCATTCCTGTCATCCTGGCAACCGGGGCCGGCCAACTGGGCCTGGTGGTGGACCGGATGCTGGCTTCCGGTCTTCCGGAGGGCAGCATTGCCGCCCTGAACTTCGGATACCTGCTGTCACAGTTTCCCCTGGGGATTTTCGCCGTGGCGGTGAGCACCGTCATCTACCCGACTTTTTCGGAATACGCTGCCAAAAAGGACCTGGCAGGGCTCCGGCGCGCCCTTGTAGCCGGGGTGCGCGTCACTCTCTTCATCGTCTTGCCGGTGTCGGTTGCCTTTGTCGTATTGAAACAGCCGATGGTCAGAGTTCTTTTTCAGCGGGGCGCTTTCAATCCCCGCGCCACCGGCCTGACTGCCGATGCCCTGCTCTTTTTCAGCCTGGGGCTGGTGCCGATGGCGTTGCAAAGCCTGATCAGCCGGGTCTATTTCAGCCTGCAGGATACCCTGACCCCGATGCTGCTCGGCATCGGCGCCGTTGCCGTGAACATTATCTTGAACCTCCTGCTGATCAGGCCGCTGGCGCACGGAGGCCTCGCCCTGTCAACCTCTCTGGCAGCCCTGTTTGCCATGGTTCTCCTCTTTGTGGTTTTAAGGCGGCGCATCGGAGAACTGGGGGGGAAAGAGATGCTGGACGGTTTCTGGCGGATCTGCGTGGCCAGCGGGGTGATGGGCCTGGTGGTGACAATCGCCTGGGCGCTGTTGGCACATCTCTGCCAGGGGAGGGGCTTCATCTGGAATGCGGGTTGCCTGGCAGCCACGATCCTGGTTGGAGCCGTGGTTTACGGGATAGTCTCATTTCTGTTGAGACTGCCGGAACTGGGGTTCTTCATCGACTTCGGGCGGCGCACTGCAAGGCGTCTGCTGGCGGGCTCCGCAATTACTTGAGTATGCCGAGGAAGTTGTTGATCATGGCGCAGGCCTCGGCCCTATGCGGTATGCTACCTGTTGCCTGATTGCCAGATAGCGAGTAGAAAGTAGAATGGTGGTCTCTTGTGAACCAGGTAATTCAATTGCAGAAAAGTAAATACCTGCAGACAGGATTGGGTCTGGCGCTGACCGTTGTCTTTCTGGTCATTGCTCTCCATGGTATCCAGTTCGGCCAATTGGCGCTGGCTTTCAGGGAGATCGACCTGAACTGCCTCGGACTGTGCATCGTGCTTTTTGCGGTCTATTGTTTCTTCCGTGCCCTGATGTGGCGGGTAACCACCAGGCCTTTCGGCAGGGTGGACCTGTCCACGCTCTTTGGAGGTGTTGTGGTAGGGTATATGGGCAACAATCTTCTCCCACTGCGGGCGGGGGAGGTAGTGTGGGCGTATTACCTGACGGCGCGCACCAGTATTTCCGGGATGGTCAGTTTGTCTACGATCATGATCGTGCGCATGTACGATGTTTTTGCTGTGGCGCTCTTGCTCCTCGCCGGGATTGCCTTGGGTATACCGGGAATCTCACCGGAAAACGCCAGGAAGGCCTTGGTTGTGTTGGCGCTGCTGGTGGTGATCTGCATTCTCTTCATTGGCTGGGCAATCAGGCTGAAGCAAAGCGGCAGCAGGTTCACGGGGCTTGCCGGCCGCCTTTTTGATCTCTTTAACTCCTTTATCGATCCCTTCAAGTGGTTGCGGGCGTCCGGGTACTCAAATATCATCCGCAATAGTCACCTCTAATTTTTTGTATGACGACCAATCCAGCGGGGTTCATCCTTCCGGATGGCCGTTTGCTTGAGGTCTCTTCTACAAAAACCCTCAATTACCTGCATAAATTGTTACGCAAGTGGTCCTGACCAGCGGATCAGCTTGACGCGCCCCTATTTACCGATTTGGCCGGCAATCTCATGGCTGATGTTGCTAATATATGGTATAATTAAAGCATTGAAGACAACAGGGAAAGGGGGAAAAAGAATGGACACTCCACTTGACAGAGCCTTAGAGATTATCGTCAAGTCTGTAGAGCCTGAAAAGATTATCCTGTTTGGATCGCGAACAACTGGTGAATCAAAGCCGGACAGCGACTATGATTTGTTTGTAATCAAAAAAGAAGCTGAACATAGAAGGAAGCTTGCTCAGCAGATTTACAGATCTCTTTATGGTATCGGCATTGCCGTCGACATTATTGTGGAGACACCTGATCGATTCGAAGCACTGAAAAATAACCCCTTTTTGATTTATAAGGAAATAGAGAAACGGGGGAAAGTGCTCTATGAAAAACCAATCGCTGTTTAAAGATTGGCTTAGAAGAGCAAATAGCAATCTGGAAAGAGTGAAAGCGGGTAAGATTTCTGAGGAGGTAGTCTACGAAGATCTGTGTTTTGATTGTCAGCAGGCGGTTGAAAAATCCTTGAAAGCCTTGCTGGTTTATCATAATGTAGTATTTCCCAGAACTCATTCGATTTCTCTATTGCTTGAACTTATTGCGGCTGCCGGGATAAATATTCCGGATGAAATCAAGGATGCTGTAATCCTTACTGAATATGCAGTAAGCGCTCGCTATCCTGGAGACTATGAGCCAGTGGATGAGAATGAATATAACGAGGCTGTTCAAATGGCCGAGAAGGTTATCAACTGGATCAAAAAATTATTAGAGTCTTGGTATTAGCGAGGCCGATTAAGACGGTACAGTTGATTGATAAACCAAAAAATTTAATAACCCAGCTCTGATCATACTCCTCAGCGTATTCCACACGCCTGACGATCACCCTTCGCACTCGATACCCCGGATAAACAGGAAAATTCAAGGTATTCGTCGAAAGGCTTATTTACTTTGTATGACGTCATCGTTACATCATCATCGGAGTAGGTAGGTTGAGATATGTCTTTAGGAACAGCCCGGCCTGTGGTCGGCCCTCAATCAGTGGCTGAAGTAGTGGGAATCCTGCAGGCCCGTTACCCATCCTTATTACCACAGGCCGTTTCTCTATTCACACCTTTTAGCCAGTATATTTCCCTGGACCAGTTGGACATGCCCCGCCAAACCGTGGAATTCATCAAACGCTATGAACCCCGGACCGCAATCACCGGCCTGTTTGTTCACCAGTGGCGAATCCTGGAGGCCTACCGGCTGGGAGCAGAAAATTTCATCATGACCAGTGCGACTGGATCGGGTAAAAGCCTGTGTTTTTGGACATGGATCATTGATCAATTGCTCCGCGACCCACGAGCAACTGCACTCGTCTGCTTCCCTACCCAGGCGTTGATGTGGGGGCAGGCGGAAAGGCTGGCGCAGATTTCCGTGCCATCCAGCCGGCGGATTTACGATGAAGCACTGGGTTTGGCCTATAGCGGCGCCCTATCCTTTGGAGCGAGATCGATCGGGTGGACGATTTGGAAGGGCACAGGCTGGGGAGAAACGGTCGATACCCAGATGAAGAAACATGAGCAGACGTATGATTTCTTGCGCTCCCGGATCCGGATTGCGACTCTGGATAAGGTTCACTACAGCTTGATTCAGGGTTATCCCGAATTCACCAGGAACCTGACCTGCCTGGTGCTGGATGAAGCCCACCAGTATGACGGGATTTTCGGCGCCAATGTCGCGCAGTTGCTGAAACGCCTGTATGCGGCCAGGGAGAGTGTCGGCCTGTCCCCGCCGCAGGTGTTTATGGCCTCAGCAACGCTTGCTGGAGCCCGGTCTTTTGCTGCAAAACTCACATCCCTCCCAGAACGGGCTATTCATCATGAAATGGATGCCACCAGCCCGGAGATCGAAGTGATCTCCTTACCCGATGCGCAAAAAATTCTGGATACCGGACGTTCGCAGGGGTTGTTGCGGGTTGCCGTTTTCCACGATTCTTTAACCGGATCGCTTGACTGCGTGGATTTCCTGAGCCAGGAAAAGCTGATCGGCAGCCGCCTGAATGTCCTGTATTTCTCCGACAGCAAGTTTCGCAGCCGCTTTCTGAAAAGGGACATCGACCGGGTGGTAGGCAAAAAGCGGCTTACCATGATCTATGACGCCGATCTACCGCCGCTCAGACGACGGGAAATCGAGGCGAAATTCAATCAGAGCCGCATTCGGGGGGTAACCCTGATTGCCACTAGCGCCCTGGAGCTGGGAATCGATCTTGAAAATCTGGATCTCTGCGTTTTGGATACCCTGCCGCCGAAACGGGCGGCTTTATTGCAGCGTCTGGGGAGGGTGGGCCGGCGCCCGGACCGGCCAGGCCTGGTGTTGCTCAACCTGTCCGCCGCTCCGCAGGACCGGTATGTCGCCGTGAACCCCGGAGCGGCCTTTGAGACAGCGGAGATCCAGCCCACGCCAATTCCCGGTAACCTGGACATCCTGCGTCTGAAGAGCATCATCACCCTGGAAAATGAAATGTGGGAATTCGCCGGGGGAGAACCGATCGGTCGCTATACGCCAAACTGGCACGAGTATGAGGCGGTGTTGGAGAAGTATTTCGGCGAATGCCTGAAATCCACGGAGGCAAAACAGCAGTTGATCGGACGCTATGGCCTGCTGGTGGATGAAACGGACAGGGGCTGGACTTACAAAGGCTTTCGCGCAGGCGCCAGCCAGGCGAAAATCCCGTTGCGTTCCAGTCGCGGACGGTCGGATGTGGCCTGGATCGAAGATGTCAATATTTTTCGGGATGCCCACCCGGAGGCGGTCTACCTGGACGACCAGGGTCATCGCTGGCGGGTGGTCGCCTATGGCAACCGGAAGCGGTTCTGGGCGGAGCAGGACTCTGATCGGTCGGATGTGCTGATGAAATACCTGAAAGGAATCGGGGTTATCTATGTCGAAGAAGAGAGAATCCCCGTAGTTACGCGCGGCTGCTGGCAGGACTCTTTCTCCCCGGTGCGGCTCATGACGCCCCCGGCGAACCTGGATCGACCAGGCGCCGGCCAGTTGGAGTATGGGATTTTTGAATACAGCAGGGAGTTCAAGGGTTACCGCCAGCTCAATCTCCAGACTCACAGCGAGGAGTACGTCACCCTGGACAAGATTGCCGGACGATTCAGGGAAGCTGTTGATCAGGGCGAAGACTTCCCCTTTTTATTTCCGCTGACCTACCGGACATTCGGCTGGTCGTGGAGATTTGTGGCCGGGACGGCGCCGGGGCAAGGGTGGCCTGCGGATGCGGAGGCGATGGAGACGGCGGAGGTGGTCAAAACGGTGCTGTCCCGGTTTATCGCCGATGCCGTGGATGCCAATCCCGCCAATCTACAGATCGATTTTTCCGTGCTGCCGGGCTGTTTGCGGGTGCTGGATGCTACTCCAGGCGGCAACGGGCTGGCCGAATGCTTGTTGATGGATGGCCGCATGAAGCGGGCATTCGATCATTGTCTGAGCGTCCTGGCTGAGTTGGCGCCGCCGGAACAGCAGGAGCGCTATGCCCGGTATATCCGGCAGTTGTCTCCGACGGAGACGGTTGGACACGTTGCAGATGTGCTGGCGATCATCAGGATGCTGAAGTCTTGTTGGACAGGGGAACTGCTAAAAAAGTGATGAGTAAAAAAGTGATGAGTAATGAGTGAAAAAGAAGCGATGAGTATGCTCATCACTCATCACTCCAAAAATTCTGGAAGGGAGCAGGGAGCACATGGATGTGATCGGGGAAAAATTGGAATCGCCTGAACTGAATGGACTGTCTGAAGCAGGAGCGGATACCGGAGAGGCAGGAAAGGAACCGGCGGTTCAGCCGGTTGTGGCCGTGGTTGATGGCTTGAACAAGGCGCTGCTGAAAAGTTGGTCGGCAGAGCGGAAAGCGGACCGGGAGTGGAACGTCAAGCAACGGGAGCGCTCTCTGGCGGCGTGCGATCAGTCGGTGACCGGCCTGATGGAAAAATGGACGCCATGCCGGGAACAGATCACCAATGATATTGCCGGGGTGCGACAGTATCTGGAGAGCGAGGAGTACGGGCGCCTGGTCGATCAGCGCCTTCAGGAAGCTGGAATTCCACTGCAGGGTAGTTTCCCGGTGTATGAATTTCCTCCCTTCAAGCTGACGATTGCGGCCGGCGCAGGGGAGGCCCGCCTGCAAATGGGGCGTAGGCAGGAAAGGACCGGAGTGCTGGAGCCGCGAGAATTGAGCAAGTGGGTGAATAAAAAATACCAGGCCGTGGTGGGACGAAAATTTGATGCCGACAGGTTAATGAATGATCTCCTGGATGCCTACAAGATTGCCAATCAGATGATCTTCCGGCAAGAAAAGGTGCTTTGGGGCAAGGCGGTTGGCCTCGAAATGATCTATAAACTCCTGACCCTGCGCCGCTCGGCGCGGGTGGAATACCCCAGACCGCTCTACCTTTTCGAGTTGGGGAGATTGAAAGAGTTGTTTAACCCGCAAGTTGGAGAGTATCGTTTTGAGATGGGCTTTGCCCGCGACCAGTTCAAGGCGCTGCTCATTGTGGACAGCCAGGGCCGCGAAAGCCATTTAAGCAGCTTGACGATCCACCATAAAGCGCCCCAGGAGATCGCCACTGAGGAGGAGGCAGGGGCATGATGACAGGACAGGACTTAGAGGCGCTACGGGCCGGACAACCACCCGGGAGCGCGGAAATTCTGGCAGACATGACACTGTGCCGGGAAATCTGGCTGGATCGCTTTCAGGAGCATTACCTATTCAATTATATTTTTCATGGCGGCAGTAAAGTGAAAGTCCTGGTAGGCAGTGAGGGCACCGGAAAAACACACCTGCTGCGCTGTTTGGAGAGCGATGCCCGGGCTTTAGGCTACATGACCGTCTACTTTTCAGCGCGAGAGCTGGCGCGTCGCCTGAATGATCTGCCCAATTTCTATCGAACTATCGTTGAGCGGCTAGACCAGGAACAGATACTCAGTGGTCTTTGCCGGCGAGTGGCTCAGTTGCTGGGATATGGGCCAGGGCGCTATCGGGGGACGGAGCGGCTGCTGCCGCTGATCATGGATGAAGGCCTGTCCCGCTACGACGCCGAACGGGAGATTCGTAATGCCACCGGCCGCGCCTTTCGGGATGCAGATTTCGGTGCTTCCTTCACCAGTTTTGCCTATACTGTGGCACGCTCCAGAATGATTGACGGGAATGACGAGGGGTTGCAGTTGGCCTGGAAGTGGCTGCGGGGAGAAAAGCTGGAGCGGCATGAACGACAGCAGACCGGTTTTTTTGAAACTCTCCAGAAAGCGAATGCCCGGTACTGGTTGAATTCTCTGATCCGGCTCTTGAATCTGGCGGGAATGGCCGGTCTGCTGGTGCTGATCGACGATCTGGAGGTACTGACGGAACGCTCCTGTGACAATAACCGGTTTTTATATACGCCAGGGGCGATCAAAGATACCTGTGAATTATTTCGCCAGATGATCGATGATGTGGAATTGTTAAACGGTTTTTTACTGGCGTTGGCCGGCCGGCGGGAAATTGTGGATGATGAGAAACGGGGTTTCAAAAGTTATGAAGCGCTGTGGATGCGGCTCCAGACTGGTCTGGTGCCCGGTACCCGATTCAACCCGTTCGCCGATATCGTAGATGTTGACAAATATCTGGCCGTGATGGGTGCTGATTTTTCAGAGCGGCTGGCCCAGCACCTGATCCGGCAGTTTGCAGAGTGGGGCTGTGAGCGCCGTTTTCAGGAGATCCCTCCGAACCTGATCTCGGCTTCAGGCTTGCGTGCAACAGTTATCGGAAGCGCCCATATGGCTGACTATCCTGAAGGAATTGCCGCGCCGGGGCGAGAAAGCGAGGGTGCCCATGAAGAAGTATGAAGCAGACCGCCTAGGCGCCATAGCAGTGGTCGAATCGCTGCGGGCCGGGGTTCCAACCCGTGCCACCACCAGGGAATTGCCAGATCTGCGCCAGAATATGACGGAGCAGATCCGGTTGGATCTGCAAGGCTTCGACAACGATATTCAAATTATTCCCAAAGGAAGGTTGGTTTGGGGCCAGTACGGGCAGGGGAAGACGCATGCCCTGACCGCCATCGAACATATCGCCCTCGATCTGGGCTTTGCGGTGAGTATGGTGTCATTGAGCCGGGAAGTCTCATGTCATAACCTTTTCCAGTTTTATGGACGGGTGGCCCCGCGACTCCGTCTACCAGATTCGAGTGCTTCCGGTCTGCGGTGGGCGATGAATAAAAAAAGCCAGGCAGCTTTGCCCGAGAGTCCGATTCTCGATCCCAATCGCTATCCGCACCCCCTGCCCGCTGTTGTTTTTGAAGATTATTACTATACAACCGGTGAAGAGCAGGATCTGCTCTATGGCGATCTGCTGGGGGTCCGGCTACCGCAAACAAAATTAAAGCAGATTCACAATTCCAGTCGCCAGGAGAGAATGCCTAAATTTGCCACTAATTTTAGATTGCGTGAACATGCAGCCGCATATTTCGGACTGATGGCTGATGCCATCCGCTGGTGTGGATACCGGGGATGGGTGATTCTGATCGATGAAGTGGAACTGCTGGGAAGGTTGGGCGTAGTAGCACGGCTCCAGGCCTATCGTCATCTGAACTGGCTGTTGAACTGGTCGGCGACGATGTCTTACCCGATCTATACGGTGGGCGCCGCAGCGACCCGGCTTCAGGACGATATCTGGTACGGACGGACGAAGGATGACCGCACGATCATGCCCCGCCTGGCAGAATCGCGGGTTGGCACAGAGGCGAGGTTGGAAATGGAAACCTTTTTTGAACGCGCCATCAGCGAGGAAAGCCCGGTTGTCGAACCGGCCACGGAGGAAGGACTGGTATGCTTGCTGGAAAAGGTTGTCCAGTTGCATGCCCAGGCCTATCAGTGGTCCCCGGAGGTGAATGTTTCGTCTCTGATCTGCCAGTTGGGGTCGCAAACGGTACGTACCTACATCCGGGCGGTTTTGGAAGCTCTGGATATGCAGTTTATCTATCAAGAAGAAGTGGCGCCACAGGCCGAGGCATTTCAGGAGCAGACCCTGGAAGAAGACGAGGACTTTTTTCCCATAGTGGGCATATCCTAACCATTTTTGATTGTGTCAATTTGACGACCTCGGCTATGGTCATTTTATCCACCAGCCTATCTCTGTTCACTCCCTACCTACGATACCATAAATTTAGATAATTGGGGGAGCCTGAGGGGGCTATAATCCCCCTGTTTGAAAACCTTAGCATTACCCATAAGTCTCTCTCTTGGAATAAATGTAATAGAAAGACTGGGGCACCTAACGATTTTCTGTGACAATCACCTGTAATCAGTCTCAATGGGCTACCATGCCCCAGAATCCGGCCTTGAATGGCTGGACACATCGTCGCAATTTCGATACACTTGGCTCATGAGCAGCCAATTACCATCAGGGTGTCCAGGGCATCGATACTGCGGACGATTTTTTACCGGGCCCAGATCGAGGTCATCCGGCAAATCATCGCCTTGCCACAAGAATATCCGACAAGAGCAGCTATTGCCCGGGCTGTGTGCGCCGCACTTGCCTGGTACAAGCCTGACGGATTGCCCAAAAACATGTCCGCCAGGGTGGCCCTGCTGCGAATGGAGCAGGACGGTCTCTTGACCTTGCCTGCAGCCACACATTCATACACTCCCTCCCGCGGGGCGGTCTTTACAACTGCATCCGATCCTCAGCCCGAACTGCGCTGCCCCTGCCCGAAAACTGATATCAAGCTAAACCGCATTGCTACCAGGGCGGATTCACACCTGTGGAACGAACTGGTGGCCCGTTACCACTACCTGGGCTACCGGCCCCTGCCAGGCGCCCAGATCAGATACATCGTCAAACACGGAGAAACGCTGCTGGCCGCTCTTGGTTTCGGCGCCGCAGCCTGGAAAGTGGCGGCCCGTGACTCATTCATCGGATGGACACCCGATCAGCGGACAGCCAGGCTCCACCTGGTGGTCAACAATGCCCGCTTCCTGATTCTGCCCTGGATTCACATCCCCAACCTTGCCTCCCGTATCCTCAGCCTGGCTGCCCGGCAGGTCTATCGCGACTGGCCGGAACTGTATGGATATCAGCCGGTGCTGCTGGAGACATTTGTAGAAAGGAAGCGGTTTGCCGGCACCTGCTACAAAGCCGCCAATTGGATCCGCGCCAGCCGGACCACGGGGCGGGAAAGCTGGACGCTCATCATCGCCGGAACATCCCCGTCAAAGATGTCTACCTGTACCCCTTGAACTACCGCTTCCGCCGTATTCTGACCGGGGAGGTGGCCGTGTGATGCTCTGGGCAGCCAGGGAATGCGGCAGAGCCGAGTTCGGTGACGCTCGCCTCACCCAGCGCCTGATCTCCTTGGTTGACAGCCTCGTTGAGCATCCGGAAAAATCTCTACCCGAAGCGCTCGGCCAGTGGAATGCCACCAAGGCGGCCTACCGCTTTTTCGACAATGACAAGGTAACGGTTAAGGCCATATACGATTCCCATCGCGACGCCACTTTGGAAGCAATCAAGGGCCATCCGGTTATTTTGGCCATTCAGGACACCACCGTTTTCAACTACACCGTGCACCGATGTCAATGCCCTGCTCGTTCGGGAGGAAGCGCCACACATATTCGTTCAGCTTCCAGAGCAGGTACAGGGGCACATTTCGCACCTGGTCACCGCTCACGTTGTTCAGGGAAGCTTTTACCGAAACTCTCGGCTCATACTTCTTGCGGTATTCTGCGAGGCTCTTGGCTTTGTCATTGCGCTCAGATTTGACCTCGATGGGCACGATGTCCATACCGAACTGCGCCACAAAATCCACCTCGGCGGTGTTGTTTGACTTCCAATAAAACGGGACCTCACCCTGCAGGCTTACCAACTCACAGAGTACATAGTTTTCGGTGATCGCTCCCTTGAACTCTTTAAAGGTATCGCTTCTGTCGAGCAGGGCCTGGGCAGGAAGCCTGGACATCTTGCGTAAAAGACCGATGTCCGCCATATAGAGCTTGAAATAAGTCGGATCAGAATAGGCGGATAGGGGCAAGAAGGGCTTTTCAATTTTGACAACTCTGTGAGCAAGCCCCGCGCTGATCAGCCACTCCAAGGCGTCCTCCAGATCCTTGGCGCGCAGTCCCTGCTTTACATGGCCAAAGATGAATTTACTGTTTTCCCTGGCAAGCTGTGCCGGGATGGAATGCCAGATCAGGGACAGCTTGGGATAATCCTTTGTCGGCGCATGCTTTGCAAAATCCAGTTCATAGCTGTCGAGTATTTTCTGCTGTGTTTCTTCTACTGCGGATATGTCCCTGGTCTTGGTCCATTGATCAACCACTTCCGGCATGCCGCCGGTGATGTAATAGGTGCGCAGATAGGTCTCCAATCTATTTGCAAAGAGGCCGGAAACCCTGTCCTCGGGTGAGAGCTTTTGCAAATAATCGCAGAGCATCTCCTCGCCGTTTGCCAGAAGAAACTCATAAAAGCACATCGGTCTCAGTGTCAGGAAATCCACCTTGCCCACCGGAAAGGAGAGCGGTCTTGATAAGGCCATACCCAGCAGCGAGCCTGCAGAGACGATATGAAAGTCCGGCATATTCTCGCAAAAGTATTTCAAGGAGGTCAGCGCCTGGTTGCAGAACTGGATCTCGTCAAAGATAACGAGCGTTTCCTTTGGCTGAATCACCTTGCCGCGCAGCACTCCCAGTTCGGTGATAATTCGCACGACATCGAGATCTGTTTCAAACCGTTGCTGCAGGGCGGTGTTCCCCTCGAAATTGAAGTAGGCGACATCCAGGTAATGCTTTTTGCCAAACTCATTCAGCAGCCAGGTCTTTCCGCACTGGCGCACACCTTTGATCACAAGTGGTTTTCTGTCCTGCTTATTCTTCCATTCTATTAATTTGGCAAGCAGCAATCTTTGCATTATGCTTCACCATCCTGCAAATATCGTATGAAATTACGTTTATTATATGCATTTTTGATACATATAATACTCAAGAGAGCCTCTTTTGTCAACCATAACGTGTCAGCCTTACGCCTTCTACTTCGCTTACCGGGCGTTGAAACCATGACACCGGAAAAGGATTTCGGCGGGATAAAACGAATCTACCTTCAGAGGTCTGGCAAGATGTGCTATGTGAGAATATCGTGGATGGTCTTACAGTCTGCAGAATGTTTTCAGATGGCCGTGCACCGGTTCAATCTATGGAGGGATGTTCTTACTTGAAGCGGCGGGACAAAAGCAACGCACAAGAAATTCAGCGAGGCCGCCCGATGCAGCCGGACGCCAAGCAAGCAGACAACGTTGCTGATGCTGGACGGAAGGAAGCTGCGGCGACGGCGGCACCGGTAGCACCGCCAATCAAGGTAACTTTCGACCCGGAGGCTGACGCCGCTGTTTTAAGCCTGACTGCAAGCAGGGCCGCCGCGCCCCACCCAGAGGGTACCCGGTACCCGGAACGGGTGGGGCACCCGGCTGCTGACCTCTTCTTGCACCGCCAGGCGCTTGGCCTGCTCCTGGCGCCTGGTTTCGACACGCTGCTCTCAGCGGGCGTTGCCCGCGACATCCGGCTGCTGGACTATCAGTTGGCTACAGTGCGCCACGTTTTAAAAAATCTGCGCGGGCGCGCTCTGCTATGTGACGAGGTTGGCCTGGGTAAGACGATCGAGGCCGGCCTGATCATGATGGAATACATCCTGCGCGGCCTGGCACGGCGCGTGCTGGTGCTGACGCCGCCCTCCCTGGTGGAGCAGTGGCGTCTGGAATTACAGACCAAGTTCAACCTGGACTTCATCACCTACGACACTCCCCAGTTCAAGACTGCCGCCAACCCCTGGGTTACATTCCCGTATATCATCGCCTCCCTCGACACCGCCAAGCGGGAACCGCACCAATCTATGGCGCTGGAACCGGTCTACGACCTGGTGATCGTTGACGAGGCGCACCACCTGAAACAGCAAAAAACTTTGGCCTACCAACTGGTCAGCCGGCTCAAGAAGAAATACATCCTCTTGCTGACCGCCACACCGGTGGAAAATGACCTGGGAGAACTGTTCAACCTGATCACGCTACTACAGCCAGGCCAACTGGAAACATCCACTACCTTCAAACGCAAGTATCTCACCCGGGGTGACCCGCTCCAGCCAAAAAACGCTGAGGAGTTGAAGAAGCTGGTACGGGAGGTGATGATCCGGAACAGACGCAGCGACACCGGCGCCATCACAGCCAGGCGCCGCGCCGAGGTGATCGAGGTCGCCCTCTCGCCGGATGAAGCAGCATTCTATCAACGGTTGACTGCTTTCGTGCGTGGTCACTACACCACGGAGTCCACCGCGCCCGCAAGCGTGCACCTGTCCGGCGGGGTGACCCTATTCGTGCTGAAAACGCTGCAGCGCGAGGTGGGTAGCAGCATCGAGGCGGTGCTGCCCACGCTGGAAAAAATCGCCGCAGAAGAAGCGCATCCCCAATCCCTGCGCCAGGTCTGTGGAGTTTTGGCCAGACAGGCCAGGGGAGTGGCGACGCGGGCCAAGGCCGTCACCCTGGTGCGCCTCCTGAAAACCATTCCTGACAAGGCCGTGGTGTTCACCTGCTTTCGGGCCACCCTGCGTTTCCTGGCCGACCTCCTGCAGGGCGAGGGATTCCGGGTAGCCCAGTTGCATGGCGGGATGCGGCGGGCGGAGAAGGAGCAACAGGTACAGGCCTTTGCCGGTGACGCCCAGATCCTGATCTCTACAGAAACGGGGAGCGAGGGCCGCAACCTGCAGTTCTGCAACGCGATCATCAACTACGACCTGCCCTGGAACCCGATGCGCATCGAACAGCGGATCGGGCGTCTGCACCGGATCGGTCAGACCAGAGACGTCTCGATCTACAACCTGTCGGCTGCCGGAACAGTTGAGGCCCACATCCTGGAACTGCTGGATGCTAAGATCAACATGTTCCAGTTAGTGGTGGGCGAGCTGGACATGATCTTGGGCAACCTGCGCGAGAAGCGGGATTTCGAAGACATCATCATGGATATCTGGGCGAGCGCCCTCGACGATATCAGCCTGCAGTCCCAACTGACAGACCTGGGCGACAGACTGTTCACTGCCAAAGAACAGTACCTGGCAGTGAAGACGCTCGACGAGAAGTTGCTGGGAGCGCTGCTGCCTGACAAGGAGTAGCCTGTCAGCGGGTTATGCACAGGAGGAGCGACCATACATGCCGAACGGCACAATAAACCTGCGCTCGTTTGTCACCTCCTACTTGGAGCGGTCCGGGGCCGTTTTCGAGGATGCCGGCTACGAACTGGTGGAGGTACTGCTGGATCACGAACTGAGCCCCGTCTTCAAGGGTCATCTAATGCTGGCCTTCGATTCCGAAGTTGCCAGGGAGAACCCGTCAGCCATCCTGGTCACTTACGGCAGCGTTTTCCTGGACGAGTTGGCCAGGCTGGCCGCCGATTATGGGCGTTATACCATTATCTACGGTCCTGCCCCGGGCAGTAAACCGGGAGGGCGTCTGGAGAGGGAGATCCATGACCGGGTGGAGTTCGTGCGCTGCCGCCCGCCGAAGGTAGTGCACCAGTGGCTCGAAGAGCACAGTTTCCGGGGCTTCTACTTTCGCGCCGTATTCCGCTCTTACGAGAGGATGGAGGACATGGTGGCGGTAGTGGTGGACAGCCACACCGGTCTGGTGGCGCCCGATTTTGCCGGTTGGTGGAATGGGGTGGTGGCCGCCGAGGAGCCGCAGGTCGCCCTGCCGAGGGCAAAAGCCCTGGACTGGATGGGGTTGTACCGAACTGCCTGCCAGGACGCAGAAAGACAGGCCAGGGAGCATGCTGCCGCTGACCAGGCCCAGACGGCAGGCAGGCGTTCCGGCGAACTGGCCAAAGTCAGCGGTTATTACGCGGAACTCGCTGCAGAGATCGAGAAAAAAATGGCTGCCACCGATGATGAGGCCAAAAGAGGACGCCTGCAGAAACAGTTGGAGGCGGTGCAGTCTGACCGCCAACGCCGGGAACGGGATACCCTGGAGCGCTATGCAGAGGAAGTGGAACTCTATCTCGATCATCTGGTGGAGTATCGCCTGCCGCGCCTGCACGTCAGGTTGGAGTTGCAGCACAGGGACCAGACATTGAACGCCACCTTGCTGTATAACCCGTTTGCCCATCGCCTGGAAACACCGGTCTGTCCGGTCTGCGGCCAGCCAGCCATCCGCCTGCTGCCAGACGGAAAAAACGGTTTCACCTGCCTGAACCATACTGAAAACCGGCGCCGTGACCTACCTGGATAGGATTTCTTCAGGCGACGAGTTCCTGATTTTCCTGCTCCAGTCTGCTATGCGTAACGGTTTTCTCTATCTGAAGCTGCTTGTCGGCGAGGTTTTGCGCCTGCTCGCTGCTACTAATATCTGGTATAATTGTAGTACCGGTATGTTGAAGGCGGGAGGGTTTGTAAGTGGAACAGGCAATGCTTGAAAGTATGAAGCAGGCGTGGCGGGAGAGAGTGGAATCGGAGCGGCGGGAAGAGGGGGAACGGCGCCGCTGTGCTCTGGAGCGAGCGACGGCAGTTGCTAAATACGTTAAGGAACAATACCCGGAATGCAAAGTGTATCTTTACGGCTCTCTTATTTGGGGCAGACATTTCACGCCCCGGTCGGATATAGACCTGCTGATCAGTGGATTTCCCATTGAGGCCTCCTACTGGCGTTTACTTGTGGAATTGGAGAAGCGCACATCACCCTTCGAGATAAGCGTTGTTTTGGAAGAGGACGCCTGTTCATCGCTTCGGGAAAAAGTGCTTGCAGGAGGCAAGGAACTATGACATGCAAACAATTTGCTTTGATAACCGCCAGAATTAAGGAAGAGCTATTGAACATCAGCCACCTTCAGAATGAACTCAAAGAAAAAGGTTTCTCGGGATCTTCGCCGCGCTGTCAAGCTTGCTGTTGCCCAAGCTGATTCTTTTGCTATACGAGGAATCGGGTCGGTGCTTCACGATTTCTATGTGGTCATTGAGAACGTTTTCGAGGTTATAGCCAGGGATATTGACGAGAGATTGCCATCTGGAGAAAACTGGCACCAGGAACTGCTCAGGCAAATGGCGCTTAGTGTGCCTCAAGTAAGGCCTCCGTTGTTGCAAAGAGATACGGCTGTTTTACTGGACGAATTCCGCGCTTTCCGTCACGTCTTTCGTAATGTATATGGGTTCAACCTTTCCTCAACTAGAATTGGGGATCTTCTAAAGAAGTTCCCTAATGCTGTCAAACAATTCCAAAAAGACGCCATCGTTTTTATTGATGTGATGGGACAAATCCTTCCTGGCGATGACGGCTCTCAAGAGTGAATTCTGAGGTTTTCTGGCATGAATCTACCCTTTGCAAGCTGCTGCCGGACTGGTTCCGGCTCTTCCCGGCCCTGCGCTGCCGCCATCGGCTTGCTTGTCGGCGAAGTTTTGCACCTGGTGACATCCTCCCCTCATTGAAATGAGGGGCATCCCGAAGGATGGCTCAGAGAGCAAGTTCGCGCACCGTATGGCCGGTGAATCTGGCCACGAGCGAGGGGGAAGTCACATCCCCACTACTCCGCAGGGCAGTGCCCCAGGGAGATACCTTGTAGGCGTTCTTGAATAGGTTGGCCGCTCCATTGAGATCGGCATTTGCTCGGTAACTGCAGGTGCAGGAGTAAAGGCCACGGTGCTTCCTGGCGGACTTGCTGATCTTGCCGCAAGCGTGGCAGGTTTGACTGGTGTAGGCCTCGGACTCCTGCCGGACAGCGATTCCGGCATCCTCGGCTTTGTACCGGATCAGTTCTGTCAGCTTGGCGAACGGCCAGGCGTGGAGCCTCTGGTTGAGACGGTCTCCGTAATCGATCTCCTCCCGAATGTCTGTCAAATCACCGATCACGATCTCGGACACCCCTTTCTCCTTGCAGAGATCGACGAACCACCGGGAAGCCTGGTGCAAAAAATTATTTGTCCAATCCGATTCCCGGTGGGATATCTCCTCGAATCTCCTTGAAAGGTGGGGGTTGTCCTTCGATGGTGGCTTGACCCTTGATCGTATTTTCTGCCAGAAGCGGCGGCAAGCCTTGAGCAATCTGCCGGACAGGATAGCGGTGCTGCCATCGGAAAAGACAGCGGAAATCAGGTTAGTCTCTCCCAGATCGACGGCGCATTTGATATCGCCGGAGACAGTCTCCACAGGTGGCGTTTCAATCACCAGGTGGGCCTTGAACCCAAAGTGTTTGGCGTAGGTGATGGTCACGCCCTTGATCTTCAGAGTATCCAGGGAGACATCAGGACGGTGTTGCAGTTGCATTGCGATAGACCTAGCGCCATCCTCACGGCTGTTTCCCAGGCTCAGAACAAGGTTGTTATTCTCGACAGAGAACCCGCTCTGGAGATATTTGAGCGGACTCAGATAGGATTTGCGCCGGAAGCCTGGGCTATGATGCTCGGTGTGGCCGGACTGCCGCAGGGCGAAGAATGACCTGTGAGCCCCAATTACCTCATCACGGGTGGACTGCACTGCCAGTGAGTAATATGCCTTCGCCCTCGGGAGAGTCTTCAGAATGCCGTTAAGGTTCTTCCGCGAGACTCTGCTCTTTCCGGTTGCCTCATACTCCTGGCGCAGGTTCCAGATCAGGCCGTTGTATACCTTGGTAGCCGATAGCATGGTGCTTCTCAGAAGTTCTTCGTTTTCGTTGTTCATAACTATTTTGGCAGCTATAACTCGAAGCGACGTTCTATTCACCTCCTTCCCATTGTGACTCGATGTATTGCTGGATGATACTAGCCGACACATCGCCGGCTGTCCCCACAAAGTATGAGGGATTCCACAGGTGTCCCGCCCAGAGCCTTTTCCTGATCTCGGGGTGCCGGGTGAAGATGGTCCTGGCCGAGCCTCCCTTCAAAGACTTCGCTACAACGGTGAGCGGTATCTTTGGTTCGACAGAGATGAACAGATGAATGTGATCAGGCATCACTTCTGTGGCCCGCACCTCATACCCCTGCCTATCACAGATGTTCAGCAAGGCGGCTTTGGCTGTCTCCGCTACGTCGCCGGTGAGCACCTTGCGGCGGTACTTGGTTGACCATACGAAGTGGTACCATGTCAGGTAGACTGCGTTTCCGGTTGACTTCCAACTATTATGCTTCATACCATAATGATACCATACTTGGTTACTGATCATAAGGGGAAAAGCTGAGGGGGTCCATGCATCCCCTGTTTGAAAACCTTAGCATTACCCTTAGATTGTACCATAATTTGCTAAGGAGTGTTGCCGGGTCGGTGGCAACAGATAGCGTTAAGAAAAAGGTGAACTCTAGTGATTGACAATGGCGCTTGAAGTTTGTCTCCACCCGCCCTCCCACACCTGATAAGCATGGTTATGGGATAAGCCGTTCAGCTTTCAGCAGTGAAGGGGCAAAAAGCAGCGGTGCTGGCCACTTGCTGGGTGAGCAAGACGGAAAATGCTTGGCGAGACTGGGTGATGCCGGGGTCGTTGGTTATGTCAGGGATTAAAGATTTCCCACATAGCGGTTAGATCTTGGAGGCGCCGAAAACCACGCCAGAGGACTTTGACTCCGGGCAGGCCGTCTCCCTTGCGTGCAAGGAAACCGCCCAGTCTGGCAATCCATAAGACAGCCGTTTGCAGATCCGGTGGGCAGTCGGGAAGGATGGTCGTCTTGTGGGTAGCGGCATACAGGGCCTTCCATTCGCTGTTGCTGAGGGCAACAGTGCAGGACGCCTGGGGGGTCTGCCTGGCATGATAGGTGAGCCAGAGCAGTTGTGACGCTACCATACTATACACCGCCAGGGCACGCATGAGACGGTCTCTGGTTTCCAGCTGGAGTTTTTCCACCTGGCAACCGCTTTTAAGGATGTAATGATAGCGCTCGATCCGCCAACGGTAGGTGTACCAAATCAGGCATTGCAAAGCCTGCTCGAAGGTGGCGACGGGCAAGGTGGTGAGGAGCATCCATTCTATCGGTTGAACCCCTGCGGGTGGCGCTTCCTCCCGAACGAGCAGGGCATTGACATCGGTGCACGGTGTAGTTGAAAACGGTGGTGTCCTGAATTGCCAAAATAACCGGATGTCCCTTTATCGCCTCCAAAGTGGCGTCGCGATGGGAATCGTATATGGCCTTAACCGTTACCTTGTCATTGTCGAAAAAGCGGTAGGCCGCCTTGGTGGCATTCCACTGGCCGAGCGCTTCGGGTAGAGATTTTTCCGGATGCTCAACGAGGCTGTCAACCAAGGAGATCAGGCGCTGGGTGAGGCGAGCGTCACCGAACTCGGCTCTGCCGCATTCCCTGGCTGCCCAGAGCATCACACGGCCACCTCCCCGGTCAGAATACGGCGGAAGCGGTAGTTCAAGGGGTACAGGTAGACATCTTTGACGGGGATGTTCCGGCGATGATGAGTGTCCAGCTTTCCCCGCCCCGTGGTCCGGCCGGCGCGGATCCAATTGGCGGCTTTGTAGCAGGTGCCGGCAAACCGCTTCCTTTCTACAAATGTCTCCAGCAGCACCGGCTGATATCCATACAGTTCCGGCCAGTCGCGATAGACCTGCCGGGCAGCCAGGCTGAGGATACGGGAGGCAAGGTTGGGGATGTGAATCCAGGGCAGAATCAGGAAGCGGGCATTGTTGACCACCAGGTGGAGCCTGGCTGTCCGCTGATCGGGTGTCCATCCGATGAATGAGTCACGGGCCGCCACTTTCCAGGCTGCGGCGCCGAAACCAAGAGCGGCCAGCAGCGTTTCTCCGTGTTTGACGATGTATCTGATCTGGGCGCCTGGCAGGGGCCGGTAGCCCAGGTAGTGGTAACGGGCCACCAGTTCGTTCCACAGGTGTGAATCCGCCCTGGTAGCAATGCGGTTTAGCTTGATATCAGTTTTCGGGCAGGGGCAGCGCAGTTCGGGCTGAGGATCGGATGCAGTTGTAAAGACCGCCCCGCGGGAGGGAGTGTATGAATGTGTGGCTGCAGGCAAGGTCAAGAGACCGTCCTGCTCCATTCGCAGCAGGGCCACCCTGGCGGACATGTTTTTGGGCAATCCGTCAGGCTTGTACCAGGCAAGTGCGGCGCACACAGCCCGGGCAATAGCTGCTCTTGTCGGATATTCTTGTGGCAAGGCGATGATTTGCCGGATGACCTCGATCTGGGCCCGGTAAAAAATCGTCCGCAGTATCGATGCCCTGGACACCCTGATGGTAATTGGCTGCTCATGAGCCAAGTGTATCGAAATTGCGACGATGTGTCCAGCCATTCAAGGCCGGATTCTGGGGCATGGTAGCCCATTGAGACTGATTACAGGTGATTGTCACAGAAAATCGTTAGGTGCCCCAGTCTTTCTATTACATTTATTCCAAGAGAGAGACTTATGGGTAATGCTAAGGTTTGAAAACGGGGGATTATAGCCCCCTCAGGCTCCCCCAATTATCTAATCTTTTGTCTGTGAAGCAGGTTCCTCTTCCAGCGCAAGTTGAGTGCTTTCAGCCTCAAGTTGCTTGAGCCTTGCGGGAGAGATAGCCGGATCCGGTGCGATCACCAGAGTGGCCATTCTTACCACAAACTCAGCGTCATGCAGCGCCCGTTCGGCGTCTTCCCGGTGGTACTCCTCAGTGGGGATGAAGTCCACGTCACCGTAGAATGAGAACTCTCTCTCCTTGCGCAGCCATTTGGAGATCTCGGCCAGTCTCTTCGCCTCCATGGCCACTTCCCGGGGTAGCCGGGACTTGAAATCCAGGACCAGGCCACCGATGTCGTGCTGCTTGGGGGGTTCAACACCGACCTGGCGCAACACTCCTTTCAACGCCAACTCTACCAACTCCTGAGCCTCGCGCACCACGTCCGAGTAAGCCTCTTCCTGGAGCAGCAGCGCCAGCACTTTCAGCCGCTTGACCGCTTTTAGCAGGTAGCTCTCAGCCAGTGTCCGGTTGATCACAGCTCGAACTCCTCCCCTACGGTATATTCCTCTTTCAGTACCCAGTACCAGGCGCCCTTATGGGGGACCTTGCGCCCCCCCATCAGTTCCAGCCTTTCCCGGAGCGCCGCCAGGTACCGGCTGAAAAAGTGGTCACGGTCATAAAGCAAATGGGCGTCATCTAACATGTCTAAAAAAAGCAGACTTCCCTGCAGCACCTCGCTCCGCATCTTGAAAACGGGTGACAGGGAAGTATCAATGCCATGTTGTTCACGCATCTTGTTCAGCAGCGGAGTGAGTTTCTGTTCCACCTTTGCAAATTCGGCTACCCGCTTCATGCGCCCCTCGGGAAGATCCTCAGCGACGACCAACATGTCGATGTCTGAATCCGGGCGTGGGGTGCCCCGCCCCACCGAGCCAAAGACGGCCAGTGTTACTAACCTGTCTTGATAGACGTCTCGCACGGTTTTGTTGAGGGCATTCAGAATGGTCTGGAAGTGTTTCCGGTACAGAACGGCTCACCCCTTTTCCATAACCTGCGCGATCATTACGGTAAGTCCGCGTTTCCTTGATAGCGGATAACTCCAATTGCTTGTATTTCAGCCTTTGCTTCCTGCTCAATATTTTACCATGGCTGTAAATTACCAGCAAGTATCCACCAGGTCGGGCTTCAAAAGGTTGAAGATTGCTTCAGTCCTGGCGGTGGACATGAAATCTTTGAAGGCCCTGGTCTCCGCCTCCGCCTCAGCCATCCTCCCGTAGTTTTTGGTGGTGGGATCGATCCGCCGGCCATTCAGGAGCGAGAACTGGATCTGGCTGCCGGACGACTCCCATTCCAGGTAACCTGATTCCCTGAGCACTCTCAAGTCCGAGGATCACGGTGATCTCCAGTTCACCGGCGCTCGAAGCCAGGTGCTCGAGGGTGGCGCCGCTGCCGTGGCCCGCCATATTCTTGAGGATGGACATCAGCCTCCTGATCAGTGGCGCAGTTGCCGGGGCGGCGCCTGCCGGATAGGCGAGCGCCAGCTTGCGGCACCTGGCAATGGCCAGCATCTCCCTGAGCACCGACAGGTGGGCCGGGGTGGTCGTGAGCGCCAGTGTATCGCAGACCCTGATGGAGTACCTGTTGGCGCGGCCGGCAGCCGGCGGGGCGCCTTCCCCGAACAGGCAGGTGTCACCCCCGGGCAGCACCGGCAACTGGCCGCCGGGCGCATATCTCAGGTCCACGATCTCGAGTTGCCGCTCGCCAAGCACCGGTAACAGCTCTTCCCGGCACTGCGCTGCCGCCATCCGCTCGATTACCAGTTGGATCCCGGTCGTGCCGTTGTAATCATTACGGTTCAGGGTGTAGATCACGTCAACCGGCAGACTGGCATCTGGCGCCTCCCTGTTCCACCACCAGAGGGCGGTCCGGGAAGCGCCTTCCTTGCTCAGGACCAGGCGCTGGTGCCGTCCGCCGCCGATGCTCCTGCAGGCCTCGATCCTGGCCGCAGTGGTGAGGAACCGGGGGGACGGGTTGCCCTCTCCGAAGGGGGCGAGCAGGCGCAGCTTCGTGAAGTTATCGAGGTCTACCCATGCGAGAGGGGCCTCGGCGTCCACACCCGGCCGGTCTGCTGTTGCCGCAGCCGTCGTTTCCAGGGCGTGATCGAGTTCTGCCTTCAGGGCCTGGCAGAAGGGGGCGAGGTCGTCCCTGAGCAGGGAGAAGCCGGCGGCGCCGGCATGTCCGCCGAACCTGGCCAGGCGCCCGGCGACCCGGGACAGGCAGCCATACATGTCGACCCCCGCGATCGAGCGGGCGGACCCGACCACGGTCTCCCCGTCTTCCCTGAGGGTCATCAGCACAGCCGGCGCCTGGAAGGATTCCACCAGCCGGCCGGCGGCGATCCCGATGATCCCCTGGTGCCAGGTTTCATCGAACAGGACCAGGGAGCCGTCCGGTCTCGCTACCCTCAAGGCTGTCCAGCACAGACTCCACGAGTTGCCGCCGCCGCTTGTTGTCGTCATCCACCCCTTGCGCCAACAACTCCGCCTCCCGGGGGTCATCGCAGAGCAGCAGGTTCACGCTGATATCGGGTGCGCTCACCCGTCCCGGCGCGTTGAGGCGGGGGGCGATCTGAAAGCCGATGCCCTCCTCGTCCAACTTGGTGATGCCGCACAGCTTCATCAGGGCGGCGATCCCGGCGAGGGGCTCGGTGGTATTGATCGCCGCCAGGCCCCGCTGCAGCAGGTAGCGGTTCTCTCCCAGGAGGGGGACGACATCCGCCACCAGGCCGAGGGCGACCAACTGCAACAGGCGGCCGTCCACTGGTTGTGCCAGGCGCCTGCAGAGGGAGACGGCCAGGAAGTAGGCCACCCCCACACCGGGGAGCGACCGGCAGGGGTGGCCGGAGTCCAGCATCTTGGGGTTCACCACCGCGCAGCCTGTGACCCGGTCCTCGGGGATGTCATGGTGATCGGTGACGATCACCCTCATCCCCAGGTCCTGTGCCAGCCCGACCTCGGCGCGGCTGCCGATGCCGCAGTCGCAGGTCAGCAGCAGGCGGCAGCCGTGGGCTGCGAGATCCCTGATGACGTCGCCGTTCAGGCCGTACCCCTCGGTGAACCTGTTCGGGGCATGGTAGACGACGTCCGCTCCCAGCGACCTGAGGACGCGCACCAGCAGGGCGGTGGCCGAGACCCCGTCCACGTCATAGTCCCCGTAAACGCACACCCGGTCGCCGGAGGCCAGGGAGTCCGCCAGCACCTCGACGGCTTCGTTCAGGCCCGGCAGCGCCGAGGGGTCGGCAGGGGTATAGCAGTCCGGGTATAGAAACGCCCTGGCGGCATCCAGTGTCCGGTAGCCCCGGTTCCAGAGGATCCGGGCGACCAGCGGGTCGTTGGTCAGTTCCAGGATGTCCCGGGTCGATCTCTTCCTTCTCTGATCCGAACATGGCAGACCTCCACTGTTGTCAAGAGGGACGGTTTTGATGCCGTGATGTCTCCCAATCCTTCGTAGGAAATGGGTATTCCCGCACCAATCTTACAAACAAAAGCGAATTTGTCGTGAAGAGCCATCCCCAGTTTCATCAATAATCATTTCTTGAAAAAGGTCACAGATCCTTTTTGTGATCCAGAGAGATATCCTTGACCTGCTTGCGTATACGCTGTATGATAATGTTATCTAAAGTGTACAGGAGGTTAGTATTATGAAAATATTATCCGTACGTATACCAGACGAGTTAAAGGTCCTGATCGACGCCAGGGCTAAAGGCCAGCACCGTCAGCCAGCGGACCAGGTGCGGCGGTACCTGGAGGTGGCTATTATCGCCGAGGACAACCCTGACCTGCCATTCTCGTTCATTGAGGGCATCCTGGAGGCACAGGCGGAACTGGATGCGGGATTGTCCGAACCGTATGAGTTCGGGGATGGCGGCGGCCAGTGAAGATCGAGGCGGCTCCACGGTTCAACCGGCTGGCGAAGAAACTCGAACCGATCGTGAAGCAGGCTCTTGATTGCGAGGTCAGGAGGCTGGTCGAGGACCCTTATAAAGGGGACTACAAGAAGGGTGTCCTGCGTAATGTTCTGGTCGAGAAGTTCGAGGCGGCCAATAAACAGTGGCTTCTTGCCTACCGGGTGCTGGAGAAGGACGGTGTCGTTCAACTGCTCCATTTCGCCCAGCATGAAAACTTCTATCGCGATCTAGCAAGGTATTTGAAGAAAGGAACGGCTAACTGAACAACAACTTCCTCTAATCGATATCGTCCCAGGTCAGCGAGAGGTCGTCGTAGTCGTCCTCTTCCGGTTCGGCTGACGATGCCCCGCGGCAGATGGGGGAGTACTCGCAGGTCTGGCAGGTCCTCTCGTCGGTGGTTGCCAGGAAGCTGTCCCGGTCCTTGCCGTCGATCTCGGCGATCGCCTCCTGCAGCCACTCCTCGTCCTGCCGGAAGCGTCTCTCGTCGTATTGCAGGGTGACGGCGCCTTCCGGGTAGCGGGGGTTCCAGTAGATCATCGCCACATCGGCGGGGGTGATCCGGCGGTCCCAGTAGCCGTCCCCCGCCCTGACCATCAGGTAACGGTAGACGAGGGTCTGGAGGGTGTGATCGCAGGTCTTGCCGGATAATCTGCGTCGGTCGGTCTTCCAGTCGTAGATGACGACCCTGTCAGGTTCCAGCACCACCAGGTCATACTTGGCCACCAGCCGCACGGGGCCGTCCTTCAGCCTGATCTCCTGCTCGGGTAGGAAGACCTGGCCCGGGGCGAGGGGGCGGAAGCGGTACAGCGCCTCCAGCCATGACCCGAGGTCTCCGCCGTACCTCTCTTGCTGGCCGCCGGCGAAGTACCGGTTGGTGACGAGGTGGAAGTCCCTGCCCAGCTCCACCTGCTCGCTGAGCGGTCGCGGCCAGTAGAGGCCGTCCAGGTACCGCCTGCGAAACCTGAGCTGACAGGACTGGTAGATGGACAGGGCCAACTGGCTGTAATAGAAATCCGGTGCTGAGTGCTGAGTGCTGAGGGATGAGTGATTGCTCATTTTACGTCACGCCTCCTGTGTAACAGATAAACGTGTTAAATCCCGTGCCTTCCTCCGCATTCAGGCCTTCGGCCTGGCCTGAAAGAATGTGGAGTACATGCCATGCCAACAAGTCCTGCGAATTTCTCTATCTTTTCACTCAGCACCCATCACTTCGTTGATGTAGCGCTGCAACTCCTGGAACACCTTGCTCGGGGGCAGTTTCCTGTTCCGGTAGTCGAAGCTGTGCGACCCAATCCACAGGCGCCGGCGCGCCCGGGTCAGGGAGACGTAGAGCAGGCGCAGTTCCTCGGAGATCTGGTTGATGTCGGCCCACTGCCTGATCCTGCTCTTGCCCGGATACTCCTCGCCTGACAGGTACATCAACTGGGCGCGGGCCATGGCCGGCGGGTTCCGGTACTCCTCTTTCAGGTACCAGGCCTCGCTCCGGTTGAACTGTCCGGGGTGTTCGAAGAACAGGTCCGGCGCCAGGCCGGCCACGATCACGTTATCCCACTCCAGGCCCTTGGCCTTGTGCTGGGTGGCCAGGGAGATCACCCCCGGACGGGGTTCGTACCCCTTGTAGTCCCGGAGGACGCCGGCCATGTAGCGCAGGTTCGCCCTGACGGTGGGCCCCAGCTCCCCGACCACCTCGAAGAGGCCGTATCCCGGGTGCTGCCTGAGCAGCATGTTGACCTGGGCGCAGAGATTGTTGGCCAGGTCGCGCTCGCTCCCCTCCAACCCGAGTTCCGAGGCCAGGTACAGGACGAGTTCGTCGGGCCGGAGGTGGGACATCTCCAGCCAGCCTCTGATCTGCTGCAGCGCCTTCTGCAGGCGGGGCAGCAGGCTGGCCGGCACCGCCTCGGCCAAGGCCGGCCAGTCCAGCTCGCCACCGACGGGGTAGAGCAGGTCCTCCGGGCTGATCGCGGCGGCGAACTGGCGGACCTGGCCGTCGGCGTCGTCCCCGATCCCCGGGATGAGGGCGCCCAGCACGGCTTGCAGGCGGTCGCCGTCGAAGGGTTCGGCGAGGAAACGCAGCACGGTCCAGATGGCGGCCACCCGGTGGAAGTCCTCGAGGTCATCGGGGCGCCCGCCTACGAAATCGAACTCGATATCCCGCTCCTGCTTGAGCCGGTCGGCGATCCTGCCGAGAGAAGCGTTCTGCCTGGCCAGGATGGCGATGGTCGCCTCCCCGTCGCTGCGGGCGAGGTCGATGGCCAGTTGGGCGGCCGCCATCTCCTCTTTCCTGTCGTTGCCGTCGCAGAGGAAGGTGTGGATGCTGGGCCCGTCCACCACGGGGTTGGGATGGGGATCGCCGGGGTCGACACCCCTGATCTTGTGGTCCTCGAGGGCGTTCCGGCAGGGACTGTAGACGTAGGATGACCGCACCCAGTCCACCAGGTGGTTGGCGAGGCCCATGATCTCCCCGGTGCTGCGGCTGGCCACCTCGATCGGCTGCCGGGGGTGCTGGAGGCAGAATCGCCTGAACAGTTCGGGGTCGGTGCCGCTGAAGCGCATGATCCCCTGGTTGGTGTCGCCCACCCTGATCAGGTTGCCGTGTCCGGCACAGAGCAGGTCGAGGATCTTCTCCTGCAGGGGGTTGGAGTCCTGGGCCTCATCCTCGAAGATGTGTGTCCAGCGCTCCTGCAGGCGCTGACGCACTCCCTCGTCATCCCTCAACAGGCGATAGGCATAGAGAATGAGGTCGTCGAAATCGACGGCCGCCTCTCGCCGCTTGCGCCTCTCGTAACTGTCCATGACCTCGAAGGCCCAGTGCAGGAAGCCGTCCGGCACCTCTTGGAGCCGAGCCCGGATCTCATCCTGCTCGCCGGGGGTGAACCCCCGGAGCTCGATCAGCTTGATGATCTCCGGAATGGTGCCGGTCAGGCGATCCCTCCATTTGGTTTCGTAGTATTCGTTCAGGTGCCCGCTGTCGAGGAAGATCTTCCAGCGGTGACGGTTGTTGCCCAGCCACCCCTCCACGATACCCCTGAGCATGTCTGAGCGCTGCTGCTCGTCCAGGATCTCGAAGGCCTCGTTGATCATCAGGTACTCCGGCCTCTCCTTGAGGATCATGGCTGCCAGAGAGTGCAGGGTCTTGACCTGGTACCCCCTGGGAGGCAGGCCGCGCTCGGCCAGGAAGCCGGAAATCTTCCGCTTGAAGTTGGACACGGCGGAGTTCATGACGGTGAGGATGAGGATCTTCGTCACCGGCTCACCGGCCAGCAGCTTGGCGGCGAGGTAGGCCAGGCAGGTGGTCTTGCCCGCTCCGGGAACGGCGGGTACCGCCAGGCGCCCGCCCTCGTATGCGGCTACCCGGTCCTGACCGGGCCTCAAAACCAGTGATGAGTGATGAGTGCTGAGTGATGAGTCATCATGCATGAGGGTCGCCTCTAGTATAATTCAGAATTCATGACTCCTGGCTTCTTTGTTCTGAGTTCTATCCGTGGATGATCTCCGGCAGGATTCCCTGCTGTTCGTAGCCCAGGCCGTTGTAGTCGCTCTGGACGATGGTCACTCGGCCGCGGCAGCGGTACAGCAGACCTCTCACCCTGAGGGCGGCGCCCAGCCGGATGATCGCCTGCTCCGCCTCGTCGTTCCAGACGCCGTCCCAGTCCTGTCTCATGACCTCGGGATTGCTGAGTTCCCGGTAGTCCTTCATGAACCAGGAGGCGTCGGAGCAGTCGACCCAGAACTGGTGGTCGAACGATAGCCCCGACTGAAACAGGCCGAGGGGGGTGGTGAGGATCACCGCTCCCGGCTCCGGTTCCTGGTTGTGAAAGACCTCGGCCGCCACAGTGCCCTGGGTGATCAGTTGCAGGAAGCCGTGCACCAGGGACCGCTCCTGCAGTTTCGGCAGGTTCCGGTGCGCCCTGGCAAACTTGATGGCGGTGTCGATGACCTGCCTGGAGGTGACGATGTCCTCCGGCCCGGTCACGAAGGGCGCCAGAGCCTCGCTGAAGATCCGCTGGAACAGGTTTTCGGTCTCGTCCACCTGCTGCAGCCTGGCTACCAACTGCTTGAACCGGTCGTACCGGTCGCCGGCGCTGAAACCGAGCCGCGCCCGGAGGCCTGACTCGTCGAGGTCCGGCAGGCTGGGAGCGCCGTCCCGGAAGCAGTGGCGGGCCAGCAGGGCGCTCCTGACTGGGTCCAGGCCGAGCACCGTCCGGAAACAGTGCGCCAGGGACGAGATGTTGCTCGGCCAGCCGGCGCCGGGCCTGGCCAGCGAGGCGATATTCACCATCAACCGGGTATAGGGCTCGTCCGAGAGCAACCGGCGCCGGGTCAGGTTCTGCAGCCTGTGCCCGGCATCTGCGAGCTGCCGGGTGAGGGTGTGTTCCAGCACCCTGTCGATCGCCGGGGCGATGACGGCGATCCTGCCGGGAGGCAGGCCCTGTTCGAGCAGGTCGATGATACTCTGGCCGAGGTCGGAGATCATCTCGGCGCGAAAATCGGGGCTGATCGTCCGGTCATCGATGACGCCGGCGGAAGCGCCGGCAGGCGCCGTCCTGCCCGTGCCGGACCGGATGTTGTCGTACAGCGCCGCGGCGAGGCTTGCTGCCTGTTTGCTGCAGCCGTACAGGGTGTCGAGCCGCTCCACCGCGCACAGTGGGAGGATCCGGTCCGCGGCCTGCTCCGGGTCGGCGCCGAACCCCCTGGTATGGCCGCCCGACGGATCGAAGGCCAGGCAGGCGCTGTCGGCAGAGCCAAGCAGGGCCGGCGATCAGGTCGAGCTGGGCGGGGACCGCCTCCTCCAGGTTGTCGACGATCAGGTAGCGGTATGTGTCCTGGAGGGCCGACCGGTACCCGGGTTCCGTGAGGAGACACCGGCAGTAGGCATCCACCGACAGGGAGTAGTCCAGGCACCGGGTCTGCAGGCACTGCTGCCGGAAGGAGTTCGCCACCTCCAGGGCATCCCGGATGGCGGACATCCTCCTGGTGTCGCCGCTGCAGGCGGCGAGCAGCCTGCCGGTGGCAGATTCCATGATCCAGGCCGTGGATGGCGGCCTGGTTCAGGTTGTTCAGGATCTGCAGGGCGATCCGGGATGAGGTGGCCACCATGTCGGCGAAGCGCCCCGCATCCCTCGCCTCGTCGACCAGCACGGTCATCAGGTAGTGGGCGGATTCGGCGTTGAGGAACACCGGCTGGATGACCGCCTCCCCATCCCCCAGGCGCGGCAGCGCTAGGCGCCAGAACCGCAGCAGTTCTCTCTGCACGAAGCCCCAGAAGGTGAGTACCTGGATGGGGCCGGTCACGGGCAGATCGAGCGCCTTACGCCATTTTCGGCCCTGGGGCAGGCTCATGACCAGGACGAGGATGTGATCCGTCCTGGCGCCGCCCTCCACCAGCTTGCGGTATTCATCGATGAGCCTCGTTGTCTTCCCGCTCTGGGGGAGGCCCACATAGACCTTGTTCACAGGCTGACCGCCCTTCCTCGCTCTGATCATAAAGATTCTGGAAAAAGGGCGCAGATCCTTTTTGTGGGCTCAGGAAGAAGGTTTTCCTGTAGGGCAGGGATGAATATTGTCTATGCGCGGTCTATGCTCGCTCTCACCGTAGCCGGCACAGCAGGAGTTGGGTTGGGTGCCGCAGGTCAACCTCGAAGAGGGGCTGCGCTGTACCGTGTCATTCCTGGCCGGCGAGCAGCCACACATTTCACATTGCCAATAATATGCCGTTATCAACCGGGGAATGCTGGTTTGCAGGTAAATGCTTTAGTGCGTCCAGGACTTAAGGTAATCTGTTTTTCCCTTTCGAGATCCTCGAGGTACTCGGCCAGCAACGCCAGCTTTTCCTGCAGAAGCATCTCGTCAACCACGCTCTTCACCCAGCCTTTCCAGGATGGCTGCGTTGCGCAGCCGGTAAAACTGCTGCATGTCAAAGTAGAGGCGGCGGGTGTTCACCTCGAAATTGACCCGCAGTTTCCTGTCCTTTTCTACAATAACTTTGCCGTATTTGCGTACCTGGTACTGCAGTGGAAGCCCTGCCTGTTCAAGGTCGATAACCTGAACGGGGCGGTGGATGATCTCCTCGAGGGCGATCTCCAGGTCGAGTCGTCTCTCAAACCTGGCCAGTTTATCGGCATGATCCGGATCGTATAGAATGGCGATGTCGACATCACTGCCGGCGTGGAACTTGCCGCGCGCCAGAGACCCGAAAATATAAGCCGCAGCAATGTCCGGCTGACATGCAAGATAGTGAGACGTGGCGTTGATAATCTCCTCTGGTGGCAGCAAACCGTTTCCCTCCACTGGCATTTCCTGCCTGAATTTTACCATGCCGTCAATAAGCCCGCAAATGTTTTCGTCCAGGCAGGCCCACAGATTAAGAGACCAATGTGCTAGATGCTTGAATCCGGTGCAGTCAAATTTCATGCGCGGTCCCTGCCCGGAAATGGCTGCAAAATGGGAATACCACGATGCTGCTGGTGACGGAAGGGCACACAGCCGGATTTGCGTGGTATAATTATTCCCGGACGATTATCCGATCTGATGGCAGAAAGGGGCATCTTGACATGAAGATACTGGTGACGGGCGGGGCCGGGTTCATCGGCTCCAACCTGGTGGACGGGCTGTTGGCGGCGGGTTACGAGGTCGTGGTGGTGGACAACCTGAGCAGCGGCAAGCGGGAGAACCTGAACCCCCAGGCCCGGTTTTACGAGTTGGACATCTGCGACCCGGGGCTGGATGAGGTTTTCGCCCGGGAGCGCCCCGATCTGGTCGACCATCACGCTGCCCAGATCGACGTGCGGCACTCGGTGGCGGACCCGCAGGGCGATGCACGGACGAACATCCTGGGGCTGCTCAACATTTTAGAAAACTGCCGGCGCTACGGGGTCAGAGGGGTTGTCTTCGCTTCTTCGGGCGGCGTGGTCTACGGTGAGCCCTCCAAGTTGCCGGCCACCGAGACCTTTCCCAAGGGGCCGCTCTCTCCTTACGGGGTGAGCAAGCTGGCCTCGGAGTTCTACCTCTGCTACTACGCCCAGGTAATGAACATTCCCTACGTAACCCTGCGTTACGGCAACATCTACGGGCCGCGGCAGGATCCGCACGGGGAGGCGGGGGTGGTGGCCATCTTCGGGCAGAAGCTGCTCCGGGGCGAGACCCCGGTGATTTACGGCGACGGGGAGCAGTTGCGGGACTACGTCTTCGTGGGCGATGTGGTCAGGGCGAACCTGCTGGCCCTGGAGCGCCTCCTGAGCGGAAGCCCCTGCGGCGCCGCCCCGGGCGGCTGCGCCATCAACGACTTCGCCTTCAACATCGGCACCGGGCGTGGCGCTTCGGTCAACGAGTTGTTTGCCATCCTTAAAGAGATCACCGGATTTCAAGGGAGGCCACATATGGCCCGGAGAGAACGGGGGAGATGAGGCGGGTCTACCTGGATGCCGGTAAGGCGCAACAGGAGATGGGCTGGGCGCCGCAGGTCAGTTTCGAAGAGGGGCTGCGCCGCACCGTAGAATACCTGGCCGGCAAGCAGCCACAGGTCGCCGGGTTCAACGAGTTCTTGGCTTCAGTGGGGGATTGCCTTGGGCGCCAGCATCGATAAGGTGGCGGCAGAGACCCGAAAATACTGCCGCTACAATGTCCGGCTGACGTGCCAGATAATGCGTGCGGCCTTGATAGTCTCCTCTGACTCTGGGAAAGCATCTTACAGGGACAAGTGTCCGGAGTTGTAATATTCTTAGATGATGCCCAGAACTTATTGCAGTTTAATCCGCAAACCCTTTTGGTGTTGAGAGGTGTTTTTCAGGACTTGCAAGGAATCGGAGCAAAATATCCATTGGTAATCACATGGACCGGAAGACATGTTTGAAGCCACGCGGGACGTGGCAGAACCGGTGACCAGGTTTTTCGAACGCATGAAATTAGGAATGTTTTCTCTGGAAGACACAAAAGAAGCTATCCAAACACCTTTGAGACAGTTGAATACTGGAATATCCGTTGAGGAAGACGCAATAACGATGATATGGGAAAAGAGCCTTGGCCACCCGTTTTTCTTGACATTTATCATGCGGGATCTCGTCAATCGGCATCTCTATTTGCAAAAACGCAGCCCGATAAGGTTAAAGGATGTAATGGAAAATTGGCAGGAAACCCTTGCCCACTTACAAGATGACAAGTTCCACATGGAATGGAAAAATGCTACTCCTGCGGAACGTAATGTTTTACTGGCCCTAGCCGCTAAAAGCAAGGAGGAATCCCTAGTCGAAACAGTAGGAAAAAAAGGCTCCGGTTTACTTAACAGGTTACTAAAAAAAGGACTGATAACGAAACAAGAGCGGGGAAACTATGAGTTATATCATCCTCTTTTTAAAGAATTTGTGTCAAATACCAAAAAACATGAACACGCCGGGTATTACCCGGTATTGTCGATGGACTACCGCGCCTCGATGTCAGGGGGTCTCTTCTGGCGATACAATAGACCTGCGGCCTCTAAATGTTCGGACTCCGCTCTCCCGGGCTTTCCTTTCCATCCAATAATCAGTGCTACTAAGAAAGAGCAGCCCCCATAAGTTGACAACAGGTTCAGGGAGTTTCTCGCATTCCATAGAAATCCTCCAGGAATACCTCGCTGATTCGGTCTGATCCGTAATATTCGAAAAGCCATAAAATGTGATCCCAGGCGCCGTGCACTAACGCAGTTTTTACTATCAAGTCAATATGCTGCTTGGGATTTATTGTGCCAATCTGATAGTTTCTAAAAAGGGGCGCCAACATCTTAGGCAGCTTCAAGGCCTTGTCCCCCTCCTTGTGATGGTTGTCTGGGACTTTAATTCGGCAGAAACAATACGACCGAAAAACTCATCTATTGCCTCGCTGCTTACAGTGCTACCAAGAACTGATTGCAGGGCAACATCTTTATCCTTAACGTCCTTGGTGTACACGAGTTGCTGCAGGAAGAGGCTTGGGAGAAAATAAGATCTTCCCCTCCAGTATTATACTTTTGCTGCGCCTTCTTTAATATGTAATCAAGGGTAACCTTGCCCTGCGTAACAACTCATAAACATCTACGTAATCCCGGCAGCCTCGTCCGCCTTCCTATGGCATAGGCCTTCATAAGGGAAATTTCTGCAGGGGACGCAAGCTTTATGCCTTTTAACCGGCCCTTGGAGATTTTCTCTCCAGCTACAAGTGATTCCATGAGAGGATAAGGATAAGCAAGAAAAGTTACCTTTGTATTGTTAACCGACATAGTCGCCCGATCTGTTTTTCGGAAATTATCCTGGCTGTTTTTCCCGGAATATAATTGATGATCTCGCTGTAGATCTGATCGAAGTTGATTTTTTCTTCATCGCCTCGTTGAAAATAATCCAGATCGTTTGATTTTCTGTGGCAAATCTGAAGGGCTAACGCAGTTCCGCCGGCCAGGTAGTAATCACGCCCAAGGTTGCTGTTCCCTATCAACGAGCAAACCTGCCATGCATCCGCATCCAAAACCTGATCAAAAGGCGCCATAAAAACACCCCTGGCTATATTTTACCATGCCACGCCCACGAGGCAAAGCT
>CAVYHR010000011.1:0-33922 GCA_963768335.1 uncultured Peptococcaceae bacterium | reverse complement strand
AAGGAGCATATAATATGTCAATAAATACTTTGGAACGTGTACCTAAGAAAACAAGAATAGGTGATATTTTGGATTCTGGACACGTGAGGACTAAGAGAATAAGTGTTTCAAAGAAAAGGCAAATAACTATTCCTGCTGATTTTTTTAATAAGCTCAACATACGTGATGAAGTTGAATGCATAATGCCTAATTCAACAATGATAATTATCCGACCAGTGCCCAAAGACACAGAGTTTGCAGAAGTAATCTTAGAGGATCTTGTAAGACAAGGTTATGAAGGGCAGAGGCTAGTAGAGCAATTTAAAAAAATGCATGCTCAGGTTAAACCTGCCATTGAAAAAATGCTAGAAGAAGCTAGGTTAATAGCAAGCAAGCTTGAAGGGTCCGGAGATGAAAAACTTAAGGAAATATTTTCGGACCTGGAGGACTAGAAATGCTCCCAATTGATTTTTTACCAGCTGCTGAAAGATATCTAAAAATAATAAAAGACAAGCATTTAAAGAAAATATATGAAGATGCCATAAAACTTATCAGAGAAAATCCTGATGCAGGACAAGTGAAAAAAGGAGATTTGGATGGAATATATTGCTATGATGTAGACTACGATAATGTAAATTATGAAATAGCATATACTTTAGGAGAAAATCAACAAGGAGAAGTCATAGTAATAATTATGGCAGGCAGCAGAGAAAACTTTTATGATGCTTTAAAGAAGTATATGAAAGGAAAATAAAGCTACCAAGTAGTTCATTCATAGCAGGGGCTTAGGTGGAGATTACAACTCATCTCTTTGGCCGAAATTCATCCTTTTTAGTATACTGCTCACAGGGCAGTGGATTAACACAAAAAGTAACACAAATATACCTGGAAAAGATATATTTTCGTTGGATTATATGGTGTCCCGACAAATATAATAAATATCTAAAAGAGGATGGATAACATGCCGAAAACAGAATCCTGCATGGTGAAACTGTTCAGTGAAACTGATGTTTCAACCCTCGAGCGAGACTTGAATGACTTTTTAAGACGACTTGCAGGTCTCAACTACGTCCTGGATATCAAATATGGGATTGCTGTTCAGGAAGGACAAGTGGTTTACTCTGCGATGGTGACTTATATAGACAATATTGTCAAGAAATAGTAAGGAGATCAAAGCAACGAGCCGCCCGGATGGGCGGCTTCAGTGCAGGGAGGGCTTCAACCAGAGAGCCGCCGGTCCCACCGGCGGCTCTCTGTCTCTAGCCGCTTACAAGGGAGGCGCTTCAGGGAGAGTCATATACCATAATATGCCAATACTGGCAGGTGTGTGTGTCGTGTGAACTAGCCCTATAGTTTCGGTTGTCAAAGAACTAACTATATTATCTCGCACATACGTTTGATTTGTCAACAAGTTTTTCTAAGTATGGCGATTCGTCCCTCACCTTAGAGGAGGAGGGACTTCTGGCTGAACGATGTTAAAATTTATATAAAGAGAAGCAAGATAAAAATCAGGAAAATAACAAAGATCCACATGTAGCCATGCCCGACGCCCTCTGCCACTGCACATTCATCCCATTCTTCCTCCGGCACGCCATCCGGGCGGGGGTGATGGAAATGGTGGCGTTGGTGGTAATAAGACAAGGGGTCAAATAGAGATAACCCGGATTTACTTTTTGCGTCCATCTGTAATCCCTCCTCTGTTATTAATTACCTTGTTCACATCTTATTCGCCCGTAGTAGAAAGTGTTACCAGAACAGCGCGCAGGAAAGCACGCCTGCACATCGTGCGAAGCTGGCATCGTGGGCACTCCGGGTACCCGCCGGGTGGGTGACGCCCTGATGGGTGAGCGAAGCGAGCTTTGTGGAAATCGCACGGCGCCCGTCGCATCGCGATGGAAGCACCCAGCAAAAACATGTAAATAGTGTAATGACACCGTCCCTAATGACCCCCCATTGAGGATATCCCATTATTATAAGGAAGATGCAGAAATATAAGCCATTAACAGATATGAAATAAATAGACGAATAAGGAAGGAAAAAGGAACTTGATGTCGAATCAATATTATTTAAACTGCTTGCACCACACTTGCAGGTCAAAATTCAGGCACTGGAGGTGGTACTCCCCAGGCATGGCGTATCAGCCAGTCAGAATGAAAATGGAAAGAAGATCCGGAGGAGAAGACTGAGAAAGGATAAAAAAACCTTATGAAAACGAAGGAGAAACTGGTTTTACTCGGCCTACTCGTGTCGATTGGTCTGTTTACCTTGGCAGGGACCGCATCTGCCAATCCCCTCCAACATGAGCTCGGGTGCAGGCCGTCTTCTGAAACTGTCTTGCAGAGCCACTACAATGCCGGCTATATCAGCGGCATACTCCAAAATGCCAGCACTTCCAGCGCGATCGATTGGTCGGCGAACATGCCCCAGCCCGGCGACCAGGGGCAGCAAGGCAGTTGCGTGGCCTGGGCCACCGGCTACAACTACAAGTCCTACCAGGAACAAGTGCAGCATGACTGGGGCCTGAGCTCGACCCATAACCTGTTCAGCCCCGCATACATCTACAACCAGATCGACGGCGGCCAGGACGACGGGGCAGCGATCTCCGATGCCTTGAACCTGCTGGATAGCCAGGGATGCGATACCCTCGACGACATGCCTTACAACGACCAGGACTACACCACCCAGCCAACCCAGGCACAGCGTCTGCGTGCATCCTACTTTCCATCCCTCAGTTGGACGCCGATCTTCCAGGGAACACCCAACGTCACTGCCATGAAGTCCGCCCTGGCCAACGGCCCCATTGTAGCCGGAACAGACGTCTACTGGAGCGCCGGTTGGGAAACAAGCGGCAATATTGCCCAAAAAGATGTCTCGGGAACCAGTGCCGGCGGCCACGCCATCTGCATCGTCGGCTACGACGACAGCCACCAGACGGACGACGGACCCGGCGCCTTCAAGTTCATCAACTCCTGGGGCGCCAGTTGGGGCAACTACGGCGGCTACGGCTGGATCAGCTACAGTTACGTACAGAACAACTTTTTCGAATCCGAAGTGATGTACGATAAGCCGGCTACGGACACCTACTCCCTCTCTGGGACAGTGGATAACCAGAACCAGCAAGCTATTGCAGGCGCGACCATCACCTTCGCCAAGCAGGGCGGCACCGACGCCGTCCCGGCGGCAGTGACCACCAATTCCAGCGGCCAGTGGAGACAATCCGGGTTTGAAGAGGGAACTCCCTACCAGTTGACGCCGAGCAGCGCCAATTACACCTTCACCCCGGCAAGCCAGAATTTTAGCTACGATTCCATGCAACCCGAGGTGATCAACCTCCAGGCCGGCGGTGGTTCACAGACCACCACCATCAGCGTCACCGCGCCGGCAAGCGGGACGAGCTGGCAGACAGGCAGCACGCAGACGATTTCTTGGACCTACACCGGCAACCCCGGATCAACAGTTGAGTTGGCGCTACTCCAGGGCGGCGCCCTGAACAGCACCATCACCTCCAGCGCACCCATCGGGAGCAACGGTGCGGGCAGCTACAGTTGGGCGATACCTGCCAGCCTGGCGGCGGGGACGAACTACCAGGTCCAGGTCACCAGCACCAGCACATCGTCCTGCACCGGCACCTCGAACAGCTTCACCGTCAGTGCCCCGGCCCCTGCTCCCACATCCAGCATCAGCGTCACCTACCCCAAAAGTGGCGTGAGTTTATCCAGGGGGCAGTACTACCTCATCTCCTGGAAGTACACCGGCAACCCCGGTCATGCAGTCAGGATCGATCTGCTCAAAGGAGGCAGCCTTTACCAGACGATCACCTCCAGCGCTTCTATAGGCAGTAATGGAAGCGGTTATTTCAGTTGGCGCATATCCAGCTTCCAAAACAGCGGCTCCAATTTCCAGGTGCGGATCACCAGCACTAGCAACCCGGGCATAACAAGCACCAGCGGCTCCTTCTCGATCGGCTATTAACCAGTGGCCGGAGGAAAAACAGCCGAAGAAGGCCGGCTCAGCCGGCCTTCGCCTTTTGCTGGCGTGCCGCCTGAAACATCCCGTTGCAAATATCGAGCCCCGGGCCGAGGCCCGGGGCTGCAGTATGGAGACGTGCACGCAGTACAACTCGCTGAATTAGTTGATCCCAACCAGAAGCAGAATGAGAATCAAAAACAGAAGGAACACCAATCGACCACTCCAAAACCCATCAACACCGGGTCCTACTCCAACACCTGCACCCATTCTGATTCCTCCTTATTATCAAGATTAACCCAAAGGTCAATACATAATATTCCAGACCAACCAGAATGGTTACGGGCATGAAAAACGAAAAACTATTGCTTCCGACCTCTGTGCCCGCCAGAGCGGGCACTGGTACCTGCCGAATAAAAGGCTCCGGACAAAAATCCGGAGCGTGATTGCTGAAAGGGGGTAACCCGGGAGACCGTCCCTTTCATCCTACCCCGCGAGGGACGGGTGTAGGTTTTCATGGGCGAGGCTAGTTGATAAAAAGTAACAGGATCAGGATCAGGAAAATAAAGAAAATCCAATAACCACCAAAAAACCCGGCACCTTTTGCTTCAGCCATTTGAACTGCCTCCTTTCGATGCTTGATGTCACCACTGAGGTGGTCTCCTTCCCATATTATGCTATTGCAAGCCTGAGTGTTAATGAATGGATGCGGCTACTATAAAAAACACACAGGCAGGCACCGGGCTGCCGGCGTACATGCCCGCCGATCTGGCGCCTGCGGGCTGAGTGTGGATTGAACGCTACCCATCTCTTCACTGATGAAGCCGGTTGGGATCAATTTTTTGGAGGTTTGCAGAGGGGCACGATGACCCTGGTGATCACAGCATAGAGCAGAGTGCCCCCAAGCAGGAGCAGCAGGAGAAGCGCCAGCAATTTTTCGTACATCGCATCCACCTTCCGTATGGGGGGGTTATTGCTGTCATGCGGGCAAATTTCATGAATGCTGAATGATCTGCGTACAATTTACTGAAAGCCATATCGGCTCATGTAAGCCAGCCACTCACGATAGGAACAAAACTACCAACCGCTAATTTAATGTTCCCGCTTCGGCCTGTGAAGATGCGCTGCGCCAGCCCCGGTTTGCTTGACGAAACATAGGAGGGGTGCTATTATGGCTACGTGAGCCGCGGGAGTGGCGGAATTGGCAGACGCGCCGGACTTAGGATCCGGTGGGATTTCCCTTAAGGGTTCGAGTCCCTTCTCCCGCACCATCCCAAAAAAGTAATGAGTAAAAAAAGTAATGAGTAATGAGTTTAAAAAGAAGAAACGATGAATGAATCTAAAAAAATAATGGGTAGTAAATTTAAACGAAGAAGCGAAAAACGAAGTAATGAGTAATGAGTCTAAAGCAAAGAAGCGAAAGACGAAGTAGTGATGAATATACTCATCACTCAGCACTCATCACTCATCACTCCGGGCGGAATTGGGAGGAGCATAAATGCAAGCATCTCTGGAAAGGCTAGAGAACAATCAAGTCGCCCTGCAGGTGGAAGTGCCCGCAGACCAGGTGGACGAAGCCCTGGGCAAGGCCTACTACCGGGTAGTCAAGCGTGTCAATATTCCCGGTTTTCGCAAAGGGCGGGTGCCGCGCCCGATCCTCGAGGCCCACTTGGGCAAGGAAGCGCTCTACGAGGACGCTCTGGACATCCTGCTTCCCCAGGCGTACCAGGACGCAGTCAAGGAGCATGCTATCGAGCCAATCGGCAAGCCGGAGACGGACGTAGTCCAATTTGAGAAGGGCAAGCCCCTCATCTTCAAGATTAAGGTGGAGGTGCTGCCGGAGGTCAAGCTGGGGGATTATAAAGGGATCGAGGCGGAGATGCCAGAGGTGAAGGTGGGCGCCGACGAGGTCGAAGCCCACTTAAATATGCTCCAGCATCGCCACGCCCGGCTGATTGACGCCGGGGACGAACCGGCGGGCGACGGCGACGTCACCGTGATCGACTACGAGGCGATGGTCGACGACAGGCCGGAGTCCCGCCTGACGGGGAAGGAAAGGTCCGTCGAGGTGGGCGCCCACAAGTTCATCCCGGGCTTCGACGCAGAGCTGCTGGGCGCCAAGGCCGGCCAGGAGTTGGAGTTCACCCTGCAGTTGCCGTCAGTCTTCCAGGTAGCCGAACTGGAAGGGAAAGAGGCCCGGTTCAAAGTGTGGGTGACCGGGGTCAAGCATAAGGAACTGAGCGCCATTGACGACGAGTTTGCCAGAGATGTCAGCGATTGCGCCACCCTTGACGAGTTCAAGGTACAGATCAAGAAGAACCTGGAAGAAGTGGGTCTTTATAACGCTAAGCGTATCTTCACCGAAAGGGTGGTCACCGCGGTGGTGGCCAAGGCGGAGGTGGAACCGCCGGAATCCCTGGTGAAGGAGCAGTTGAATGAAGAGTACAACGAATTTGCCCGCACTCTGGCCAATCAGAAGATGGATATGAATACCTACCTGCACCTGGTAAAGAAGGAGCCGGAAGCCCTGAAACAGGATCTTCACAATAGAGCGCGGGATGTCATCAAGGGACGGCTGGTGTTCAGCGCCATAGCCAAGGCCGAGGGTATCAAGGTGGCCCCGGAAGATCTCGACCAGGAAGTCAAGGACCTGGCAGCCCAGTACGGCACGGATGACGCCAAGCTGCGCAAGGCCTTGGAAGAAAAAGGCCAGTTGGGGGCCCTTGAACAGAGCCTGCTGTTTGATAAAGTGCAGAAATTCCTGTCGGACAATGCTAAGCCCATGCTGCCCCAACCGGCGGAGGAAGAGGGCGCGGCGCCAGAACCGGAAGCACCGGCGGTGGCCGGGGGAGTTGCAGAAGCTGCGGAACCGGCCGCGGGCGAGAATTCATAAGCTGTTTGATTGAAGTGGCGAGCAGGGCCGCGAGACTTTTTCCTCGCGGCCCCTTTTACCTGAAATAAAAATCTGGTATAGTATTAGTCAAAGAAAGTTAAAAGAAGGTTTTCCGCAAGTTGAATTGAATACAATAGATAGTTAGAAAGCAGGTGAAGGATCATGATTACCGGGCAGTACCTGGTCCCGATGGTGGTGGAGCAGACCAACCGGGGCGAGCGGGCTTACGACATCTACTCCAGGCTTTTGAAGGACCGGATCGTGTTTTTGGGAACACCGATTGACGACCATGTGGCAAATCTGGTGATTGCGCAGATGTTGTTCCTGGAGGCGGAGGACCCGGACAAGGATATCTATCTTTACATCAACTCTCCGGGTGGTTCAGTCACCGCAGGGATGGCCATCTACGACACTATGAAATATGTCAAGCCGGATGTGTCCACCATCTGTATGGGCCTGGCGGCAAGCATGGGGTCATTCTTGCTGGCGGCCGGCGCCAAGGGCAAGCGTTTTGCCACGCCCAACAGCGAGATCCTGATCCACCAGCCCTCGGGCGGGGCCCAGGGGCAGGCCACGGATGTCGAGATCCACGCCAAGCACATCATCAGGGTCCGTGAGCAGTTGGACCATATCCTGTCGGAATTGACCGGTCAAGCGCTGGAGAAGATCCAGCACGACACTGATCGCGACTTCTTTATGAGTTCCCAGGAAGCCAAGGAATACGGGATCATCGACGAGGTGATGACTTCCCGGCCGGGAGAGAAAGTGGGCTAGTTCCCAAGGAGGTGCGACCATGTACAAATTTGGTGACGACAAGGGGCAACTGAAGTGCTCTTTTTGCGGCAAGCTGCAGGACCAGGTCAAGAAACTGGTGGCTGGCCCGGGAGTGTACATCTGCGATGAGTGCATCGAACTCTGCAACGAGATCATCGAGGAGGAGCTGGGGGAAGAGGCGGGTTTCGAGCTGAGCGATATCCCCAAGCCCAGGGAGATCAAGGAGATCCTGGACCAGTACGTGATCGGCCAGGAGCATGCCAAGAAAACCCTGTCCGTGGCGGTGTACAATCACTACAAGCGGATCAACCTCGGCCTCAAGGTTGACGAGGTCGAACTCCAGAAGAGCAACATCATCATGCTGGGGCCCACCGGCTGCGGCAAGACCTTGCTCGCCCAGACCCTGGCCCGGATCCTGAATGTGCCGTTTGCCATCGCCGACGCCACCTCCCTCACCGAGGCCGGCTACGTTGGCGAGGATGTGGAGAACATCCTCCTGAAGCTGATCCAGGCGGCTGATTACGATGTGGAGAAGGCTGAGAAGGGCATCGTCTACATCGACGAGATCGACAAGATCGCCCGGAAGTCCGAGAATCCCTCGATCACCCGGGATGTTTCCGGCGAGGGCGTGCAGCAGGCGTTGCTGAAGATCCTGGAGGGGACCGTGGCCAGCGTGCCGCCCCAGGGCGGGCGCAAGCACCCGCACCAGGAGTTCATCCAGTTGGACACCACCAACATCCTGTTCATCTGCGGCGGCGCCTTCGAGGGGATCGACAAGCTGATCCAGAGCCGGATCGGTAAGAAGACGATCGGCTTCGGGGCGGAGTTGGGCTCCCGGAAGGAGCAGCAGATCGGGGTGATCCTGGAGCAGATCCTACCGGTGGACCTGCTCAAGTATGGACTGATTCCGGAGTTTGTGGGACGGGTGCCGGTGATCGTCACCCTGGACGCCCTGGACGAGGATGCTCTGATCAGGATCCTGACCGAGCCGCGCAATGCCCTGGTGCGTCAGTTCCAAAAGCTGTTCGAGCTGGACAGCGTGACCCTGGAGTTCAAGGAAGACGCCCTGCGGGCGGTGGCCAAGGAGGCTATCAAGCGGAACACCGGCGCCCGTGGACTGCGGGCGATCGTGGAGGACATCCTGCTCGAGGTGATGTATGAGATCCCGTCTCGGAGCGATATCACCAAGTGCTTGATCACCAAGGAGGTCATCGCCAAGAAAGAGGAGCCGATCATGGTCACCGTCGACCGCAAGAAGAAGCGGGAGGAGACAGCCTGACCCGGACGTCGGACTCCGGTTAAAGTGGCATGCTCCTCTGGCGCCCTGTTGTGTGGTTGCATTTGTTGAAGAGTGGGGGTGCTGGTAGGCACCCCCTTTTGGTGGTCGGCAGACCCCGGGTGCCCGACCTATTTATGCGGTTCCCCGGCGCAGTGGGTGCCTCGCATTGGTCATATGGGTTGTATGACAGGAATGCCTTATTGACAGCAATGGCGCTGACTGCTTACCCTGGTCGCCTCCATGGGCTACTGGGGGATCGGCATCCTGATGGCGATCGGGAGTTGCAACATTCCCTTTGCCAGCGAGGTGACGCTGCCGTTCGGCGGTTACCTGGTATTATCGGGAGGCTGACTTTTTTTGGCACCGCCCTGGCCGGCGCCATCGGCGGTACCATCGGCTCGCTGGTCTCCTACTACATCGGCCTCTTCGGCGGGCGGCCCTTTCTGGACCGCTACGGGCGGTACCTGGGGGCGACCCCGGGCCGCCTCGCCCTTGCCGAGTCCTGGTTCGCCCGCTATGACATCTTTACCGTCTTCTTCACCCGCCTGCTGCCGGTGATCCGCACCTTCATCTCCCTGCCCGCCGGGGTCGCCCGGGTCAACATCGTGCTCTTCACCCTCTATACCTTCCTGGGCACCCTGATCTGGAGCCTTTTCCTGGTCTATGTCGGCTTCGTGCTGGGCGCACACTGGGAGATCGTCAGCTCCTAGTTCCACCGCTTCGACCTGCTGCTGCTGGCCGCTGTCATTCTGCTGCTGGCCTGGTGGGCCTGGCGCCGTTGGACAAGATAGGCAACCCTCACCCCGTTCTAGACAATGGAAGCGAAAAACCTACGGCAGGGGCGGCCCCATGAACAGAGGGGCCGCCCGCAATTGTCATGAACCCCGTCCCCTTGACACATGCCCTTGGTTAAAAACCGTGGTTTAGGGCAATACTTTTTTTGGCAGTATCTTTGCTACCAAGCTTTTAAGCGTTGCCGGAATCTGATCATGTTAGGAGCCGTGGTTGCTATGGGCAATATCTTCGGCCTGAACGGCCTGCTGACTTTCATCCAGTTGTTTTTTATCATTGTGATCGGCCTATACTTCTGGAATCTGCTCAGATCGCAGCAGGGGGTGAAGGTGGCGGTCGACCGCGAGGTCAAAAAGGAGCTGGAGAAGATCCAGTCGCTCAGGCGGATCTCCCTGGCAGAGCCGCTGTCCGAGCAGACGCGCCCGCGGCGCTTCGAGGAGATCATCGGCCAGGAGGACGGGCTGAAGGCGCTGCGGGCGGCGCTCTGCTGCTCCAACCCCCAGCACGTCCTGGTCTATGGCAATCCGGGCGTGGGCAAGACGGCTGTCGCCCGGTTGGTGTTGGAGGAGGCCAAGAAAAACCCGCGGTCGCCCTTTGGCGCCCATGCCAAGTTCATCGAGCTGGACGCTACTACCGCCCGCTTTGACGAAAGAGGAATCGCCGACCCGCTGATCGGGTCGGTGCACGACCCGATCTACCAGGGGGCGGGGCCGCTGGGCATGGCCGGTATCCCCCAGCCCAAACCAGGGGCGGTCACCAAGGCCCACGGCGGCATCCTGTTCCTGGACGAGATCGGCGAGCTGCACCCGATCCAGCTCAACAAGCTGTTGAAGGTGCTGGAGGACCGCAAGGTCTTCTTCGAGAGCGCCTATTATAACTCCGAGGATACTCACATCCCGGCCCACATCCACGACATCTTCCAACACGGGCTGCCGGCGGACTTTCGCCTGGTGGGCGCCACCACCAGGCTGCCGGAGGAGATCTCCCCGGCCATTCGCTCCCGGTGCGTGGAGATCTTCTTCCGGTCTCTGCTGCCGCCGGAGATCAGGGTGATCGCCGAGAACGCCGCTTTCAAGATCAGCTATGACTTTGGGCCCGGGGCCATGGACGTGATCGAGAAGTACGCCACCAACGGGCGCGAGGCCGTCAACATCGTGCAGATTGCTGTCGGTCTGGCGCAGTCCCGCCAGGAGCAGGAGATCACGGCAGCCGACGTGGAGTGGGTGGTCAATAGTGGTCACTACTCGCCCCGCCTGGAGCGACGGGTTCCCGAGGAGCCGCAGGTCGGCCTGGTCAACGGCCTGGCGGTGAGCGGTCCCAATATCGGCACTTTGCTGGAGATCGAGGCCAGCGCCAGTCCGTCCGGCCAGGAGCGCGGCCAGGTGATCGTCACCGGTGTCGTCGAGGAGGAAGAACTGGGTGGTTTGTCCGGGAGACGCGTGCGCCGCAAGAGCATGATCAAGGGCTCGGTGGAGAATGGGCTGACTGCCATCCGCCGGCTGCTGGACGTGGACCCGCGGGCCTACGACATCCACATCAACATCCCGGGGGCGATGCCTACCGACGGCCCCTCGGCGGGCGTGGCCATCGCCCTGGCTGTTTACTCCGCTATTACCGGGCGGTTGGTGGACAACCGGGTAGCCATGACCGGCGAGGTGTCGATCCGGGGAGAGGTGAAGCCGGTGGGCGGGGTGGTAGCCAAGGTGGAGGCGGCGATGAGAGCGGGAGCGGAGCGGGTGCTGATCCCCCAGGAGAACTGGCAGGAGCTCTTCAGCCAACTGCCGCTGGAGGTGATCCCGGTGCGACAGATCAAGGAAGTGCTCAAGCTCGGCCTGCTGCCGCAACGTCGCGCCCGCAGCGCCGGGCCCAACAGAACCGGCACAGCCGGGCAGGTTTCCGCCTGAAACTCGAGTCTGTCAAGGCCTCTGGTCTCCGATCTCTGTTACGAACTGCTCCCGGGTGATCTGCCTGTTCTCGAAGTGGTAACTGGTGCACCTGAGGACGCCGTTGTCGATGACCAGGTCGGCCACCGGGCTGTCGGTGGGCACATCTCTGACCTTGGCCCCGCTGTTCAGATCGTAGACGTGCAGTTGCAGGTTCAGGCCGTCCCAGACGGTCACGTAGCCGGGGCTCCAGAACACCCGGCTCGATCCATCCAACCCGGTTACCCGGCCGCTCTCCAGATCTATCAGTTCCAGCCCCATCCCGGCTCCTGCCTTGCCGGTCGGAGAGTCCTGGGCGAACAGGGCCAGATAGCGGCTGTCCGGGGAGGCCAGGGGGTTCATGGCGTTATCCTTAAAAACCGATGACTGGTTGGCGGCAGGGTCGTATACCTTGACTACCGGACTGCTGCCCTGCCAGCAGTCGTAGTAGAGCTTTCCGCCAACCCAACAGAGGTAGACCTGCTGCTCAGCCAGGTAGTCCGGATACCTGAAGGAGTCCACCTGTGTCCATGAGTCGCCGGTCAGATCCCCGACGTAGACATAGATCAGGGTGTCATTCTCCTGGCTGCTCTTGCCCTCCAGGGCGAGCCTGCTGCCGTTTACCGAGTAATCGGAGACGAAGCCGAGGCCGGCGCCTTCTCCCAGGTTGTGGATCTTCTGGTCACTCTTGCGGTAAAGACTATGGCTGCCCAAGATCAGGTCGCCTCCGGGCAGTTCCTGGAAGAGCGGGTTCTTCTCTTGCCAGGGCACATAGTCGAAAGTACCCACAGGCGCTCCCTGGGGAGTGAGCACCCGGTAGACCAGGCTGCCGTTATCGGCGACATCGGGCAGTGGCCTGATGACCAGGTCACCGGCCACGGTGACATCGCTGAAGGCCACCCGGTACCGGCCTTCGGTTGAAGAAGAGTTGCCATTGGCGAGTGGCGCATTGGCGCTCCATCGCCCGGCGTTGATGGCAATGGTTATCGCTGCCGCTGCCAGGACCAGCAATGCGATTATGGCTTTCTTGTTCAGCTTAATTAGCAAGGGTGTACCTCCAGCTTGTCTGTGTGATTGATCCTTCTAAAATAAGTTAGACAATTTTCTCTCCATCCCTGCATTTTGGTCATTGGCCTTTGGTCGTTGGAATTGCATGTCTTTCTGCATGCTTTACATTAATTCCGGTATTTTTCCAACCACTAACCACTAACAGTTAACCACCAATTTACCTATAGTTAACATTCTGGCCGATCATTCCCTCGTTTATCCTTTCCTGAACCTGACATTACTGCCGCTTACAGATGGATGGGGGGCGGCTTGTTGCAGAAGTTATGAAAGATGGGGTAGAATTAAGCAGGCAAGAAATACAGGAATGGGCACGGCTCCTGTGCAAGCAGTTGAATGGTGTGGATAGCCTCTCACATCCCAAATAAGGGGGTATCTCAAATGTCCCATACAGAACAACAGACCGGTGAAGAGCGACAGTATGAAGAGCAGCAACAGATCCAGGCACAGGGAGAACGCATCCTCCCCCTGCTCCCCTTGAGGGGTATTCTAGTCTTCCCGTACATGGTCATCCACCTGGACGTAGGACGTGAGAAGTCGGTCAGGTCGATCGACGAGGCGATGCTCCGCGACCGGGAGATCTTCCTGGTGACTCAGAAGGAGGCCCAGACCGATGAACCGGGTACCGAGGACATCTACCAGGTGGGCACCATCGCCGTGATCAAGCAGCTCCTGAAGCTGCCAGGCGGCACCTTCCGGGTCCTGGTGGAAGGACTGAGCCGCGGCCGGATCCTGAACTACGTGGCCACGGATCCGTTTATCAGGGTCCTGGTGGAGGAGCATCAGGAGAGCGATGAGAAGACGGCGGAGATCGAGGCCCTGATGAGGGCCGTCAGCAACCTGTTTGAGCAGTATGTCAAGCTGGGCAAGAAGATCTCCCCGGAGACCGCGGTCTCCATATCTGCTGTGGAGGACGCGGGGCGTTTCGCCGACCTGATCACGTCGCAGATCAATCTGAGGGTGAACGACAAGCAGGCCATATTGGAGGCTTTTGGCATCAAGGAGCGGCTGGAGAAGCTGAACGAGATCCTCAACCGGGAGATGGAAGTGCTCGAATTGGAGCGCAAGATCAACACCCGGGTGCGCCGGCAGATGGAGAAGACCCAGAAGGAGTACTATTTAAGAGAGCAGATGCGGGCGATCCAGAAGGAGTTGGGCGAGAAGGACGAGCGCGCTTCCGAGGTGGAAGATCTGAAAGAGAAGATCGCCGCGGCCCACTTCCCCAAGGATGTGGAGGAGAAGGCCCTCAAGGAACTCGACCGGATGGAGAAGATGCCGCCGATGGTGGCGGAGGCGGTGGTGGTCAGGAACTACCTGGATTGGCTGCTGGCTCTGCCCTGGCACCAGGAGACCCGGGACCGCCTGAACCTGAAAACGGCTGAGAAGATCCTGGAGGCAGACCACTACGCCATGGATAAGCCCAAGGAACGCATCTTGGAATACCTGGCAATCCGCAAGCTGGCCACCAAAATGCGCGGACCAATCCTCTGCCTGGTGGGACCGCCGGGGGTGGGCAAGACCTCCCTGGCCAAATCCATTGCCAGGGCGCTGGGGCGCAAGTTCGTGCGCATCTCCCTGGGCGGCATCAGGGACGAGGCGGAGATCCGCGGCCACCGGCGCACCTACGTGGGCGCCCTGCCCGGCCGCATCATCCAGGGGATGAAGACGGCGGGCACCAAGAACCCGGTCTTCCTGCTGGACGAGGTGGACAAGATGAACGCCGACTTCCGGGGCGACCCCAGTTCAGCCCTGCTGGAGGTGCTGGACTCCGAGCAGAACCACAGCTTCAGCGACCATTTCATCGAGGTGCCCTTCGACATGTCGAAGGTCCTCTTCATCACCACGGCCAACGTGGAGTATAACATCCCGCGCCCGCTGCTGGACCGCATGGAAGTCATCAAGCTGCCGGGCTATACAGAGGAGGAGAAGGTGATGATCGCCGAGCGCCACCTGATCTCCAAGCAGCTCAAGGAGCACGGCTTAAAGCAGCGCAATTTGCAGATCTCGGAGAACGCCGTGCGGGCGATCATCCGGGAGTACACCCGCGAGGCGGGGGTGCGCAACATGGAGCGGGAGATCGCTACCATCTGCCGCAAGACGGCCCGGGCGGTGGTCAATGACCGCAAACACCAGGCCCGGGTCTCGGCCGCCGGCCTGGCGAGCTACCTGGGTATCCCGCGCTACCACTGGGGCGCCATCGAGAAGGAGAACGAGGTGGGGGTGGCCACCGGACTGGCTTGGACCGAGGTCGGCGGCGACGTGCTCAGCGTCGAGGTCAGCGTCCTGAAGGGGAAGGGGAACATCACCCTTACCGGGAAACTGGGGGAAGTGATGAAGGAGTCCGCCCAGGCAGCCCTGAGCTATGTCCGGTCCCGCGCCCAGGACCTGGGCATTCCGGATGACTTCCACGAGAAGTCCGACCTGCACATCCACATCCCCGAGGGCGCTATCCCCAAGGACGGCCCGTCGGCGGGGATCACCATCGCCTCCGCCATCGCCTCCGCATTGAGCGGGCGCCGCACCAGCAGGGAATTGGCCATGACCGGGGAGATCACCCTGCGCGGCCGTGTGCTGCCTGTTGGGGGTATCAAAGAGAAGGTGCTGGCCGCCCACCGCGCCGGAATCAAGAAGTTGCTCATTCCCAAGGAGAACAAGAAGGATCTGGAAGAGATCCCGGCAAACGTGCGGCGCAAGATCGACTTCGTGCTGGTGGAGAACATGGACGAGGTGCTGCGGGAGGCCCTCCTCCCGGCAGAGGCTGGAAGCAATGGGTCATGTACTCCGCATTCTTCCTCCTCCGCATCCGGGCTAACGCCCGGCCTGAAAGAATGCGGAGTACAAGGCCAGGCCGAAGGCCTGGATGCGGAGAAGGCCGGAGAAAAGATTTAAAAAGACGGGCGCGGGGCCTCCGGCATCCGATTCTAACCGTAAGGGATGGCGCGTAAAATAGGGGCAGGGGAGGAATAATAATGAAACCCTTGCCTTTACAATCCAAATCTGGGGCGAATAGAAGAGACGCCGCTCCTCTGAAAAGAGGAGTGGCGACCTCTTTGTTGCTGATCGTCACCGGTTTGACCGGAGCGCTGGTGTATGCCCTCTCCTGTGACCGGGGCAGCGTCTGGCTGACTCCTTTATCCCCTGGTGGATTGCCCTGAGCTGCTGCGCCGGTGGTCTGACGACCGGGCTGCGGGGAGGCCCCGGGGTCTGGTGGCCGGCCGGGCAGATCGGGGTGCTGGGGGGCGGTCTGATGATCGTGCTGCTGGCGTTGATCGCCCCGGAGAGCCTGAGTCCCGGCGACCTGCTCACCTACGGCCTGCTGCCTGCCGGCCTGAGTTGCGCTGCGGCCCTGGCAGGAGCCAACCTGCGGGTAACAGAAGCCAGGGGCAGGAGGTCGGATGCAGGAAAAAGCTTGAACCAGAAGCAGGAAAAATCTAAAAGGAATGCCAGCAGAAAACTGACATCCAACATCTGAGATCAAAGGCCCCTATGCGGAGTTATTCGCTCCATTTGCGCCGGCCCCTGTAGAGGTGCCGGCGCCATCCGTGGAGATGCCGGCGCCATTATCGTTGTATGTGCTGATCGAGTACTGAGTGGGCGCCGTGCCCTGCATGAAGACATCATTTTCCAACTCACCGGCGGGAGCATCGGCGCTGGGCAACAGGCCGGTCTTGTTATCGACGGTGACCTGAACCAGGCCCTCAGGCATCGGGAAAGCAGTCACCGGCAGACCCTGGGTAGCTGTTTGCATGACTGCTTTCCAGGCAAGGGCCGGGTAGGTGGCGCCGAACACACCTGGTATATTTTCCATGTTCTCCTGTTGATCGAACCCGGTCCAGACAGCGGCGGTGTACTCCGGGGTGTAGCCAATGAACCAGGCGTCAGCCTTGCCAGTGGTGGTACCGGTCTTGCCGGCCACCGGACGATCGAGTTGGGCGTTGGTGCCTGTGCCCACTTGTACCACGCTCTCCAACAGGTCGGTCATGATGTAGGCCGTCTGTGGCGATATTACCACCTGCTGCTGTGGTTTGGCCTCGTATAGAAGCCCCCCGCTGCTGTCCAGGATCTTGCGCACGCAGTAAGGTTTGATATAGATCCCCTGGTTGGCGATGGCGGCGTAGGCCCCTGCCATCTCCAGCGGGGAGATGCCATTGGTGATCCCGCCCAGGGCGAGCGACAAGTTCTTGTCGTTGTCCGGGTCCAAGCTGGTGATGCCAAACTTGGTGGCGAAGTCGTAGCCGTAGTCGACCCCGATCAGATCGAGCAATTTGACGGCGTAGGTGTTGATCGAATACTCGAGGGCGGTGCGCATGGTGATCGGGCCGCGGTACGTGTCGTCGTCATTGTGAAAGGTCATGGTCCCGAAGGTGGCCATCTCGTCGTCCTGCACCAACGCTTCGGTATAGCCCTTCTCGATGGCCGGACAGTAGACCACGATCGGCTTGATGGAGGAACCGGGCTGGCGCTCGGCCTGGGTGACGCGGTTAAACGGGCGGGCCACCGAATGCTGGCGCCCGCCCACCAGGGCCTGGATCTGGCCGGTGTGCTGGTCGATCAGCACCATCGCCCCCTGCACCTGTTGACCCTTGTAATCCGGCGGGAAGTTGGCCTTGTTGGCAAAGACCGACTCCATCTTCTGCTGCGCCGGTATGTTTAAACCGGTATAGATCTGCAGGCCGCCATTATAGATGAGGTTCTGGGCGGCATCCAGCGTCATCCCCTGCTGCTGCAGGATGCTCTCGGTCTCGTTGACTACCTCGTCGGTATAGTACGGGTACTGGTAGGCGCTCTTGGCGCCCTCGTGGTATGGCAACTTTTCCTGCTTGGCCTGGGTGGCATCCTGCCCAGTGATATTGCCGTACTTGACCATCTGATCGAGCACGGTCTCCTGTCTGCTCTTGGCCAGATTCTGGTTGGTGAAGGGGTTGTAGTTGCTGGGGCTGCGCACGATCCCCGCCAGCAGGGCGCTTTCGGCCAGGGTAAGGTCCTTGGCGTCCTTGTTGAAGTAGAGCTGTGACGCTGCCTGGATGCCGTAAGCACCATTGCCGAAGAAGATCCGGTTCAGGTAAAACTCCAGGATCTCTTGTTTGGTGTAGTGGTGCTCCACCTCCAGGGCCAGGATCGCCTCCTGGATCTTGCGCCGGAGGGACTTGTCATCGCTGAGGAAGGCGTTCTTGACCAGTTGCTGGGTGATGGTGCTGCCCCCCTCTGCTGCGCTGCCCGACCGCAGGTCCGTCCACAAGGCCCTGGCGATTCCCACCGGGTCTATGCCCATGTGTTCATAGAAGCGGTTGTCTTCAGCGGCCACGAAAGCCTGGGGCAGATAGGGAGGCAAATCGGCAAGCGCCACCGGGGTTCTGTTCTGATCGACAAAAACCTCGGACGCCGCCTGGTCATAGCGATCATAGATCGTGGTCGATTGCGAGCCCGTCAGCTTGCTCGGGTCCCAGGCGGGCAGGGTGACGACAGCCCAGGCAAAATTCACGCTGCCGATCAGCAGGAGGCACAGGACGAGCAGTTCTACCAGGAGCAAAACTGCCCGGAACGGCTTGAGTTTTTTCTTTTTCCTCTTCTTGGAAGGGAATTCCATCTGCCGGTAGGGCATCTAAATCTCCCCAATCTGAAGACATTCTGAGTGGGATGGGTGTCCGGAATATATAGTAATATAGATATATTATATATTATTGTAGTGAGAATACGCTGATTGATCATAGGCGTCAAGCGAGAAATGTCTGCCAGGCAGGAGTCAGGAGTCAGGAGTCATGTACTCCGCATTCCCGGTGTGCCGGCGGGCTTTCAGCCGACCTGTGCTCCGCATTCTTCAGGCCGGGCGTAGCCCGGATGCGGAGGAATAAGAGGACCGACGAGAACATTTAGTCGCCGACAGAAGCGTACTTGTTCCTGTGCGAAGCGTTTGAAATTTATTCTCGAAAATTCTGAATTCTGACTACTGAATTCTGAATACTGCAGGAAAGTTGACAAATATCAGGGCAGGACCGTAAAATGGAAGGTGGTTGACAGGCTCCTTTTGTCCCGCACGGGGGTAAAAGGAGTTTTATATGACGAAGGTCTTGAGGTGAGGCAGAAATGGCGGAAGAACAGGACAGCGCCCGACAGGATGAACCCCGGCAGGACAACGCCCATCAAGTTCAGCCCCAGCAGGAGAATGTTCCCTGCAGCGTGGAGTCCGACTCAGCACTCAGCACTCAGAACTCAGCACTGGACATGGCCACCACCTACGACCCCCGCAGTGTGGAGGAACGGTGGTATCAATACTGGCTGGATGAGGGCTTCTTTCACGCCGAACCGGGCGGTGAGCGGGAGCCTTTTTGCATTGTGATCCCGCCCCCCAACGTGACCGGCATTTTGCACATGGGGCACGCTTTAAACAACACCATGCAGGACGTGTTGGTGCGCTGGCACCGGATGCGGGGGGATAATACCCTGTGGGTGCCGGGCACCGACCACGCCGGGATCGCCACCCAGGCCCGGGTGGAGAGGCAACTGGCCGAAGAGGGGCTGACCAAGGATGACCTCGGGCGCGAGCAGTTCCTGGAGCGGGTGTGGGCCTGGAAGGAGCAGTACGGCGGGACGATCATCAGGCAGCTCAAGCGCTTGGGCGCCTCCTGCGACTGGCAGCGGGAGCGCTTCACCATGGACGAGGGCTGCTCACGGGCGGTACGGGAGGTGTTCCGGCGCCTGTACGCCAAGGGGCTGATCTACCGGGGCAGCTACATCATCAACTGGTGCCCCCGCTGCCGTACCACCATCTCCGACATAGAGGTCGAGCATTCCGAGGAGCAGGGAACTCTTACGTATATCCGTTATCCAGGGCTGGACGGGGCAAGCGGTATCATTGTGGCCACCACCCGCCCGGAGACCATGCTGGGCGACACGGCGGTGGCGGTGCACCCGGATGATGGTCGCTACCGGCACCTGATCGGCAGAGAGGTGCTGTTGCCGATCATGAACCGCCGCCTCCCGGTGATCGCCGACGAGGCCGTGGACCCGGAATTTGGCACCGGGGCGGTCAAGGTGACCCCGGCCCACGACCCGGCGGATTTCGAGATGGGGCGCCGCCACGGCCTGCAGGAGATAACGGTGATCGGCAAGGACGGCGTGATGACCCCGGAGGTCTACCGCTTTGCCGGACTGCCCGCGCTGGAGGCCCGGCAGGGCGTGGTGGCGGAGTTGCAGAGGCTCGGCCTGATCGTCAAGATCGAGGACTACGCCCACTCTGTCGGGCACTGCTACCGCTGCGACACCATCATCGAGCCGCTGGTCTCCGAGCAGTGGTTCGTGCGTATGAAGCCGCTGGCCGAACCTGCTCTGGAAGCGGTGCGCCAGGGGCGCATCCGCTTTTTCCCCGAGCGTTTCACCAAGATCTATCTTGGCTGGCTGGAGAACATCAGGGATTGGTGCATCTCCCGCCAACTCTGGTGGGGCCACCGGATCCCGGTCTGGTACTGCCAATCCTGCGGCGCCGCCATCTGCCCCGAGTCCGAACCGGTTACATGCCCCGAGTGCGGCGGCGCCAGCCTGGAGCAGGACCCGGACGTGCTGGACACCTGGTTCAGTTCTGCCCTGTGGCCTTTTTCCACCCTGGGGTGGCCCGACCACACCCCGGAACTGGACTACTACTTCCCCACCTCGGTGCTGGTCACCGCCCGGGACATCATCTTCTTCTGGGTCGCCAGGATGATCTTCATGTCCTGTGAGTTCATGCAGGACGTGCCCTTCAGGGATGTGCTGATCAACAGCCTGGTGCTCGACCACCTCGGGCGCAAGATGAGCAAGTCCCTCGGAAACATCAAGGACCCCCTGGAGGTGATCGACAGTTTCGGCGCCGATACCCTGCGTTTCACCCTGTTGACCGGCAATACGCCGGGCAGCGAGATGCGCTTCCAGCAGGAGCGGGTGGAGGGGTCCCGGAACTTTTCCAACAAAGTATGGAACGCCTCCCGCTTTGCCCTGATGAACCTGGGGGACATGTCAGTCGTCAGACGTCGGACGTCGGACGTCGGAGAAAAAACGAATCAATCAACGGTTGAGTGCTGGGCGGACGTGGAACAGTTTGACCCGGCAGCCCTGACTCTGGCCGACCGTTGGATCCTGAGCCGCTTCAACCGGACCGTCGGGGAGGTTGACCGCAACCTGGAGTCCTATGAACTGGGGGAGGCGGCCCGGGTGCTGTACGAGTTCATCTGGGACGAACTCTGCGACTGGTACATCGAGTTGATCAAGCCGCGCCTGTACGGCAAGGATACGCCCGACAGCCGGGGCGCCGCCCAGCAGGTGTTGTGGTACGTGCTAAAGCACACCCTGGAACTGCTGCACCCTTTCATGCCCTTCCTGACCGAGGAGATCTGGCAACACCTGCCTGCGTCCGCAGGCAGTAGTCAGAATTCAGTAGTCAGTAGTCAGGAGTCTTGTACTCCGCATTCTTTCAGGCCGGGCGGCAACCTAGATGCGGAGGAAAAGAAGGCATTGGCGAAGCCAATGCCAACGAGAATCCCACATCCCACATCCCACATCCCACATCTATTATGGTCGCTCCCTGGCCCGAACGCCGCCCGGAGTTGGAAGACCCGGTCAGCGAGGCTCAGATGGCCTTGCTGATGGATGTGATCCGGGGTATCCGCAACCTGCGCGGGGAGCTGGGCCTGCCGCCGGGCAAGCCCGCCAGGTGTGTGGTGGTCGCCGCAGATAACGCCACCCGGCAGCTCTTGGAACGCTACATATCCTACGTTGCACAGTTGGCCGGCGCCCAGCCCCTGGAGTTTGCGAGCCCGGAGCAGCCTAAACCGACACAGGCTTTGAGCTGACGTGGCACCCGGGGGGATAGAGGTCTACATCCCCCTGGCCGGGCTGGTGGACCTGGACAAGGAGATCGCCCGGCTGGAGAAGGAGTCCGGCGCGGTATCCAGAGAACTGGAGCGGGTGCAGGGCAAGCTGGCCAACGAAAGTTTCCTGGCCAAGGCGCCTCCCGAAGTGATCGACAAGGAGCGGGACAAGGAGGCGGACCTGGACCGGAAACTGGTCGCCATAGGCCGCCGGCTGGCGATCTTAACAATATCTTAATAATGATGGCAGAGGATGCCTGTCGTGTTTGTCGAATACGTTCGGTGGAGGCTGGCAGATGAGCGCTAAGATACTTGTGGTGGACGATGAGGAGTCAATCGTCAAGCTTGTTTCCTTCAATTTGAGCAAGGAAGGATTTCAGACCATCGCTGCCCGGGATGGCAACGAGGCCTGGGAGGTCATCCAGCGGGATAAGCCGGACCTGATCGTCCTGGACGTGATGCTGCCGGAGATGGATGGTTTTTCCCTGTGCCGCCTGCTGCGGCGGGAGGGGTCGACCATTCCGATCATGATGCTCACTGCCAAGGACGAGGAGATCGACAAGGTGCTCGGCCTGGAGATCGGGGCGGACGACTATCTGACCAAGCCCTTCAGCCCGAGGGAGTTGGTGGCCCGGGTGCGGGCGATCCTGCGCCGCTCCGGGGAGAAGGACCACGGCCAGGAAGAGAGGCTGGAGTTCGGCGATCTGGTGGTTTTCCCCGGGCGTTACGAGGTGGACCTGCACGGCGCCCAGTTATTCCTCACCCCCAAGGAGTTCGAACTGCTGCTCCTGCTGTGCCGCAGCGCCGGCCTGGTTTTGAGCCGGGAGTACATCCTCCAGAAGCTGTGGGGCTATGATTTCTATGGCGACACCCGGGTGGTCGATGTGCACATCAGCCACCTGAGAGAGAAGTTGGAGGGAGACCCCACACAACCCCATTACATTAAAACCGTACGAGGAGTGGGCTACAAGTTTCAGACCACCTCTCAGGAAAGCAGAGGAGCCTGATGCGCCGGATTACCCAGAGGCTTACCCTCGGCTATATCTCCTACATGTGCGCCTCTCTGGTGATCCTGGGCGGCTTGCTGACTTATTTTTTGTGGAGCAGGCAGGACATCCTGCTCCAGGTCTGGCAATACCTGCTCGGCCTATTCGGCCTGATCCTGCTCTCCGGGACATTGCTGGGCATCCGCCTGGCGGGCGGGATACGCAGACCGCTGGCGGAGATCAGCGCCGTCGCCCGGCGCATCGCCGCCGGGGACTGGGAGGCGGAGGTGCGCCATCCCACCGGCGATGAGATCGGGGACCTGGCCCTGGCTCTCAATGCTATCTCCAGCGCCATCAGGGAGAAGTCGCGCCAGTTGACGGAAAGCAAGGGCCGCCTGGAAGCAGTCCTGGCTAACATGGAGAGCGGCGTGGCGCTGTTTGATCGCAGCGGGCGCATAGATCTGGTCAACCCTTCCGCAGAGCGCATCCTGGGCATCAGCAAACAGGATGATTTCGGCCGAACCTACGTGGAGACGCTGAAAAACTATCCCCTGATCCGGATCATCGACGAGGTGCTCAAGTCCGGCAAACCCCAGAGCGGAGAGATCGCCCTGATCTTTCCGTCGGAGCTGATCCTGGAGGCGCATGCTGCTCCGGTCTTCGGGGAGTGGCAGGAGCCCCGGGGAGTGGTCCTGGTGCTGCACGACATCAGTGAGATCAGGCGCCTGGAGCGGGTGCGGGCGGAGTTCGTAGCCAACGTCTCTCATGAACTGAAGACTCCGGTCACCGCTGTCAAGGGATTTGCAGAAACCCTGCTGGAAGGAGCGCTCTATAACTCCCGGGCCTGCGAGGAGTTCGTCAGCATCATCGGAGAGGAGGCGGAGCGCCTGAACCGCCTCATCAACGACCTGTTGAGCCTCTCCCGGATCGAGTCCCGGGAGCTGAAACTGCAGTTGGAGCCGCTCGAACTGGGGCCTGAGATCAAGCAGATCGTGGACAAGATCAAGCCGCGGTTTCAGAAAAAGGAACTAGCCCTGGGCGTGACGGACCCCGGCCACCCGGTGGTGGCGCTGGCCGACCGGGACCGGCTGGAGCAGGTGCTGCTGAACCTGTTGGAGAACAGCCTGATGTATACGCCTTCCGGCGGGCGGGTAGAGGTGGGAGTCCAGGAGGAACAGGGCGTGGTGGTGGTGAGTGTCAGGGACACCGGGATCGGCATTCCCCCGGATGACCTGCCCCGGATCTTCGAGCGCTTTTACAGGGTCGACCGCGCCCGCAGCCGCAAGCTCGGAGGCACCGGTCTCGGGCTGGCAATCGTCAAGCACATCGTGGAAGCCCAGGGCGGCCGGGTCTGGGTGGAGAGCGAACTGGGCAAGGGCTCCACGTTCTACTTCACGATGTTAGAGGCCGGAGGCAAGAGGCCATAACAAATTTTGAATACCTGTCCAGTAAGGACATCTGTATAGAGAGAGGGAGTGTCATGGAGGGATGGTGACTCTGCTGTCCAGAGAGTTATACCAGTTGAAAGCCGGCGCCCCGGCGAGTCATTCGAAACCCAAGTTCGAGGTCCACAACCTGGACCTGTTTTACGGGGCCAACCATGTGCTGCACAACATCCAGTTGGAGATGGCCGAGCACCAGGTGTCCGCCCTGATCGGCCCCTCGGGTTGCGGCAAGTCTACCATGCTGCGCACTCTCAACCGGATGAACGATCTGATCCCGGGTGTGGTCATCAAGGGGCAGGTGCTGCTGGGCAGCGAGGATATTTACAATCCTAGCGTCGATGTGGTAAACTTGCGCAAACGGGTGGGCATGGTCTTTCAGAGGCCGAACCCGTTTCCGATGTCTGTTTTTGAAAACGTGACCTACGGGCCGCGCCGGCATGGCCTCAGGGATAGGTACCGCCTGGCGGAGATCGTGGAGACGAGCCTGAAAAAGGCCGCCCTCTGGAATGAGGTCAAGGACCAGCTCTTCAAGTCGGCGCTGCATCTCTCCGGCGGCCAGCAGCAGCGGTTGTGCATCGCCAGGGCCCTGGCCGTGGAGCCGGAGGTGCTGTTGATGGACGAACCCTGCTCTGCCCTGGACCCGATCTCCACCTCGAAGATCGAGGACCTGATCGACGAGCTGAAGCAGGACTACACCATCGTCATCGTTACCCACAACATGCAGCAGGCCGCACGGGTATCGCACTTTACCGCCTTTCTCCTGAACGGCTCGCTGATCGAGTTCGGCAGGACCGATAAACTGTTCACATATCCTGAAAACAAGGAAACCGAGGATTATATCACTGGAAGGTTTGGTTGAGCAACGGACGCAACCAGGGGGAGGGGGCAAACTTGGTAACGCGCAAGTCGTTTCACGAGCAGTTGGATGAACTGCAACAAGAAGTCCTGACGATGGGCACGATGGTGGAGCAGGCCATCTTCAACGCCATCAAAGCACTAAAAGCCCGTGATGAGATCCTGGCCAAGCAGGTCATCGACGGGGACGACGCCATCGATGATTTTCAGGTCCGGATCGAGGATAACTGCATCCGGCTGCTGGCTTTACAGCAGCCGATGGCCAGCGATCTCCGGGTGATCAGCGCTGTTCTGAAGATCTCCAACGACCTGGAGCGCATAGCTGACCATGCGACGGATGTGTCCAAGGTAACCATTCGCATCTCCGGACAGCCCCTGATCAAGCCCCTGATCGATGTACCCAGGATGTCCGAGATCACCCAGAAGATGCTGCGGATAAGCCTGGATGCCTTTATACGCCGCGATGCCTCCGAGGTGGAGCAGTTGATCGAATACGACCACGAGGTGGACGCCCTCTATCAACAGATCTTCAGGGAGCTGCTGACCTTCATGCTGGAAGATCCCCGGACGATCAGGCAAGCCACCCATCTCCTGTTCGTAGCCCGGCACTTGGAGCGCATGGCGGACTACTGCACCAACCTCGGCGAGGCGGTATACTTCATGGTCAAGGGAGAACGCAAGGATCTCAACGTGTAAAATCAGGAGTCAGGATTCATGTACTCCGCATTCTTCAGGCCAGGCCGGAGGCCTGGATGCGGAGGAATAAGAGAAATGATGAATACTTGAAAATTAACAAGACATGAAAAAGAGCAATTCATTCCCCTCTTTAGAGGAAGGCGACTTCTGGTTGGATAATGTAATGCCCTATGACGAAGCGCTGGACTTCCTGGTCGGCCTGACCAAATTCGGTTTCAATTTCGGACTGCAGCGGATCGAATACCTGCTGCGCCTCCTGGGAGACCCGCACCTGAAGCTGCGGGTGGTACACGTAGGCGGCACCAACGGCAAGGGGTCGACCGCCATGATGACAGCTTCGGTCCTGGAGGCCGCCGGATACCGGGTGGGGCTGTTCACCTCGCCCCATCTCGACAGTTACACCGAACGCTACCTGATCAACCGGGTTCCGATCGGCGAGCCGGACCTGGCCGAGCTGATCTCCAGGGTGAGGCCGCACCTGGAGCAGATGGTGCGGGACGGGCACGAACACCCCACCGAGTTCGAGGTCTGCACCGCCATCGCTTTCCTGTACTTTGCCGAGGAGCAGGTGGACTTCCTGGTGCTGGAGGTTGGCCTGGGCGGCGCCATCGATTCCACCAACGTCATTCCCACCCCCCTGGCGGCGGTGATCACCAACGTCGCCTTCGACCACATGAACTACCTGGGCAACACCATCAAGGAAATAGCCACAGTCAAGGCGGGCATCATCAAGCAGGGCGGGCATGCGGTTACGGCCGCCACTGAACCGGATGCCCTGGAAGTGATCGGGGCCCGGTGCCGCGAGGTGTGCGCCACCCTGCTGCGGGTCGGGGTCGACCTTGCCTATGAGTTGATCGAGTCGACGCCCTCCGGGACGAGCTTCAACCTGCGCAGCCCGTGGGGGGACTACCCTGCCCAGCGGGTGCCCCTGGCCGGCCAGTACCAGGCAATCAACGCCGCCACCGCCCTTGGGGTGATCGAGGTGCTGCGCCAGCACCAAGGCGTGCAGATTACTGCAGATCAGATCAGGGCGGGCCTTGCCGCCGCCAGGTGGCCGGCCCGGCTGGAACTGCTGTCCGAGCGGCCGGCGGTCCTGGTGGATGTTACCCACAACCACGACGGCTCCCGGAAGCTGCGGGAGGCCCTGCAGGGGGTCTACCATTACCGGCGGTTGATCCTGGTGCTGGGGATGCTGGGGGACAAGGAGCGGGAGAAAGTGGTTGGTGAGTTGGCGCCGCTGGCGTCGGTGGTGGTGATTACCAGGCCGAACAGCCCGCGGGCCGGGGATTGGGAACTGCTGGCGACCGAGGCCCGCCGCTACGTGGACCACGTGTTACAGGTCGAGGAGATCACTGCCGCCGTGGATGCCGCCCTCAAAGAGGCCGGCTGTGAGGACCTGGTCTGCGTCACCGGCTCCTTCTACATGGTGGCCGAGGCCAGAGCATATCTGCGCAGCAAGCTGCAGATCAGCGGGCAGGCTTCGTTCGAATGCCGACGATGATGATTTCAAGACCTTTAGTCATGAAGATTGCGTTGCGGCTCAGGAACAGTGTCGTTGCCAATTGTTGCCGGGTTGTTGCCGGCTAAATTTGCCAAAGATAGAGATGGGTGATATAATGTATGTCGCACAAAGGAGGGTGGAAATAATTTGTTATCTTTCAACCAAATGGGTTTAAGCGATCCGGTCCTGCAAGCGCTTAACAACATGGGCTTCGAGGAGACGACCCCGATCCAGGAGTTGGCCATTCCCGTCGCCATTGAAGGTAGGGACCTGATCGGACGCGCCCTGACAGGGACCGGCAAGACTGCAGCCTTCGGAATTCCCATGGCGGAACGGTTCAGCGCAGTCCAGGATCAGATCAAGGGAATTGTGATCGCCCCAACCAGGGAATTGGCGGTCCAGGTGGCCGAGGAGCTGAATAGAATCGGTCAGTTTAAGGGAATCGTGGCCCTGCCTATTTACGGGGGCCAGGATATCGAGCGCCAGATCAGGGCTCTCCACAAGCGTCCGCAGATCATCGTGGGCACACCCGGACGCCTGTTGGACCACTTGCGGCGCCGCACTATCCGCCTGCAGGAGATCGAGGTGGTGGTCCTGGACGAGGCCGACGAGATGCTGAACATGGGATTCATCGAAGATATCGAAAAAATCCTGGAGGAGATCCCCAAGGAGCGGCAGACCATGCTCTTTTCAGCCACCATGCCGCAGCCGATCCAGGAGATTGCCAAGCGGTTCATGAGAGAGCCGGTGATGATCGGGGTCAAGGCCAAGGAACTGACGGTGCCCAGCACCGAGCAGTACTACATGGAAGTGTTCGAGAACAAAAAATTTGACGTGCTGTGCCGGGTACTGGACATCCAGTCGCCGGATCTGGCCATAGTCTTTGGCCGCACCAGGCGGCGGGTGGGTGAACTGGCAGATGCGCTGGACAAGAGGGGATATTCGGCGGAGGGGCTGCACGGCGACCTGTCGCAGCCCCAACGGGATACAGTGATGCGACACTTCCGGGAAGGGATCATCGACGTGCTGGTGGCCACTGACGTGGCTGCCAGGGGTCTGGACATCAGCGGGGTGACCCACATCTACAACTTCGACATCCCCCAGGATCCGGAGGGCTATGTGCACCGGATCGGCCGGACGGGACGCCTGGGCAGGCCGGGGCAGGCGCTCACCTTCGTCACGCCCCGGGAGATCGATTACCTGAGGGTGATCGAGTCCGTCACCAGTCGCAAGATCGTGAGGAAGCCGGTGCCCACCAGTACTGATGCAGTCAGCGGCCTGCAGCGGATGACCATGGAGAAGCTGCTGCAGATGGTGGAATCACCGGAAATTGAGCAATACCGTGCATTTGCCCGGGAAATGCTGGAGGAAACCGATTCGGTCACCCTGTTGGCTGCTGCCCTGAAAATACTCACCCGGGAGCACGATACCACCCCGGTCCAACTGACTGAAGAGGCGCCGCGCCGGGTGAAGAAGCCGAGAGCCGTGGTGCCTCGCAGCGCAACGCCTCCCCAAAGAAAATACCCCCGGGGCAGCGGAGGCGGTCGTAAAGAAGGCAGTCACCGGAGCCGAAGCCAGCAAAAAAGCGGTGGCTACAAGTGATAGACCAGTTGTGAATAGGTGTGAATAGATGTTGCATTTTTCCATGCGCCAGCCTATAATAAGTTAAAATCAAATTTGTAAAGTCCATGAAGGAGAAAAGTAAGTCGAACCCAGCCCATCAGGGAGGGAGCGCCGTTGACTGTGAGCGCTGCCGGGATATGGACGGCCGAAGTTCGCTCCGGAGATGCCGGCTGAAACCGCCGTCGGCGGCAAGTAGGCAGGGCCGTAAGCCCCGGCGTTACAAGGGGAGGGTATCGGAACCAGGTTCCTCGTACCCGGCGATGAGTGAGCCCGGAACGTTCAATCCGGGCTAACCAGGGTGGTGACACGGCAGGCAAACGCCTCTCGTCCCTAGCGGGTGAGAGGTTTTTTGACGGGCGCCATCACCGGCCGGTTGAAGGAACCGGGATTCCCGTATCTTGAATTGAGGTGGGCCGTTGTCCGGCCAACCAGGGTGGTACCGCGGAAGCTCGCTGCTTTTCGTCCCTGCAGGGGAGAGCAGCGGGCTTTTTTCGTTGTAATCGTGTTCATTTAATGAAGGAGGTAGAGCGATGGTTGTGGTGATGAAGTTGTCGGCGGGAGAGGCAGAGGTGGCGGCGGTCCGTCAGCGCCTGGAGCAGTCCGGTTTTCAGGTGCATTTTATCCACGGGGTGAAGCGCCTGGTGATGGGGGCGGTGGGAGACGGCAGGGCAGTCCCGGGGACACTTGGCCTGGAGGCCTTACCGGGGGTGGAGAGGGTGGTGCCGATCATGAAGCCGTACAAGCTGGTCAGCCTGGAGGCCCGGGAAGAGGGGAGCCGGGTGGGAGTCAGGGACGCTCTCTTCGGTGGGCGCAAACTGGTGGTGATTGCCGGGCCCTGCGCCGTGGAGAGCCGGGAACAGTTGCTGGAGGCGGCATCCCAGGTGCGCAGGGCCGGGGCCGGGCTGCTGCGGGGCGGCGCCTTCAAGCCCCGCACCTCGCCCTACAGCTTCCAGGGCCTGCAGAACGACGGCCTGAAGCTGCTGGCCGAGGTCTCGGCGGAGACGGGGTTGCCCACGGTGACCGAGGTGATCGACGAGCCCAGCCTGGATCTGGCGTTGGAGTTCGTGGACATGGTGCAGATCGGGGCCAGGAACATGCAGAACTTCAGCCTGCTGCGGATGGTGGGGCGCTCCGGCAAGCCGGTCATCCTCAAGCGCGGCCTCTCCGCCACCATCGACGAGTGGTTGATGGCGGCGGAATACATCGTCTCCGAGGGCAATGACCAGGTGGTGCTCTGCGAGCGCGGCATCCGCACCTTCGAGAACGCCACCCGCAGCACTCTCGACCTCAGCGCGGTCCCCCTGGTGAAGGAGCTGAGTCACCTGCCGGTGATCGTCGACCCCAGCCACGCCACCGGGGCGCGGCGCCTGGTGGCGCCCATGGCCCGGGCGGCGGTGGCCGCCGGCGCTGACGGCTTGATGGTGGAGGTGCACCCGGACCCCGCCAGTGCGCTGAGCGACGGCCCCCAGTCCCTGAGTCCTGCCGAATTCTCCGTCTTGATGAAAGAGATCCGGGCGGTGGCGGCAGCGGTCGGGCGAAGCGCCTGAATACAAGGAGTCAGTTACGATATGACACGGAGGTGGCTGTATGAGTGAGTCAACATACCGGATTGGTTACCTGGGGCCGCCGGGCACCTTCTCTGAGCAGGCGGCGCGGGTGTTTCTGGACGGCCGGGAGGGTGAGCGCCTGCCCTGCGATTCCCTGGAGCAGGTGCTGGGCAAGGTGGCCTCGGGTGCACTGGATGAGGGGATAGTGCCGGTGGAGAACTCCAGCGAGGGAGCAGTGGGGGTCACCCTCGACCTGCTGGCCCTGCATTATAATCTGGCGGTGCGGGGCGAGTTGGTGCTGCCCGTCTCCCACTGCCTGATGGCCCGGCCGGGGGTGAGGATGGCCCAGGTGGTGCGGGTGCTGTCCCACCCCCAGGTGCTGGCGCAATGCCGCAACTTCCTGCAGCAAAGGCTTCCCCAAGCCCTGACCGTCGAGTGCCCCAGCACGGCTGCCGCGGCGGATCAGGTGGCAGGCTGCAACAACCCCTGGGCGGCGCTTGGCCCTGCCGATGCGGCAGATAACTACGGCTTGGAGGTGCTGGAGCCCGAGGCCAACGACTGCCCGGAAAACTCTACCCGCTTCTGGATCATCGGCCGGGAGCCGCTTAGCAGCCCAGGCGCCGGCGCCAAGACCTCCATCGTTTTCAGCATCAAGGACCGGCCCGGCGCCCTGTACCACATCCTCGGGGAGTTTGCCAGGCGCGGCCTCAACCTGACCCGGATCGAGTCCCGGCCGGCCAAGAAGAGACTGGGGGACTACCTGTTCTTTATCGATTTCATGGGGGCCACCGGCTTGCCACAGGTGCAGGATGCCCTGGCGGGAGTCGGTTTCCGGACCCTGTGGCTCAAGGTGCTGGGGTCATACCCCTGCTCGGCCCCGGAAGTGGTGTCAATGGACTGAGAAAATGTCACCCCCAAAGTGCTTTATCTGGACTGACAAAATGTCACCTTATTGGACCGTTAGGTTCAACGTTGAAGTGGCCCCGGAAGTGGTTGACTCTGGCTTGCATTAATCAGTATAATAATGGCACATCAGAAAATAGCAATCCTTTCGTCTCTGAGCGAAAGGATTTGCTTTGTTCGGGAGTGTATGAAGGTTGGAACTCAAAGTCCACAACACTTTGACCAGGAAAAAAGAAAAGTTTGTGCCGGTGCACCCTCATCATGTCAAGATGTATGTCTGCGGGCCGACGACCTATAATTTCATCCACCTGGGCAACGCCCGCGCCCTGGTGGTGTTCGACACCATCAGGCGATATCTGATCTACCGGGGTTTCCGGGTTACCTACGTCCAGAATTTCACCGACATCGACGACAAGATCATCAACCGGGCTGCGGAGGAGGGGAAGATCCCCCCGCCCTGGCCGCCCGGTACACCCGGGAGTACTTCCGGGACGCAGACGCTCTCCGGGTGCTGCGTGCGGACGTCCATCCCAAGGCCACCGAGCACATCGCGGAGATGCAGGAGATGGTCCGCGGTTTGCTGGCCAAGCAGGTGGCCTACGCCCTCGACGGGGATGTCTATTTCTCGGTCCGCAAGTTCCCCGGCTACGGCAGGCTGTCCGGGCGCACCCTGGAGGAGATGCTGTCCGGGGCCCGGGTAGAGGTGGACGAGCGCAAACAGGACCCGCTGGACTTTGCGCTCTGGAAGGCCGCCAAGCCCGGCGAACCTTCCTGGGACAGCCCCTGGGGACCGGGCCGGCCGGGCTGGCATCTGGAGTGCTCGGCGATGTCGAGCAAGTACCTGGGGTTCGGGTTCGACATCCATGGCGGTGGCAGCGACCTGGTCTTCCCCCATCACGAGAACGAGATCGCCCAGGCGGAGGCCTACCAGGGGGACTCTCCTTTTGCCCGCTACTGGCTGCACAACGGCTTTGTGACCGTGAACGAGGAGAAGATGTCCAAATCCCTGGGCAACTTCTTCATCGTCCGCGACCTGCTGCAGGAATGGCCGCCGGAGGTGCTGCGCTTCTTTTTGCTGTCGACCCACTACCGCAGCCCGCTGGATTACAGCACCGAGGCCCTGGACCTGGCCCGCCGCAGTTTCAGCCGCCTGCGCAACACCCTGGAGCTGATCGACGAGATCACCGGGGGGCAGGATGTGGTGCCTGCCGGCAGGCTCTCCAGGGAGGCGGGGGATTTTCGGCACCTGGTTCTGGCCCGGGTGGCGGAGTTCGAGGATGCCATGGACGACGACTTCAACACCGCGCTTGCCCTGGCCGCCCTGTTCAGCCTGGGCCGGGATGTCAACAGCTTCATCAACCGGGATGATTTTGTCCAGACCCCGGCGGTGGTGCACATCCTGATCCACGTCAGCCGCTACTTCAATTCACTGCTGGGTGTGCTCGGCCTGATTCCCGGAGAGGGCCGGGACCTGGGAGGGGAGTACGCCGCCCGGTTGCTGCAGGTCATCACCGATCTGGCGCCGGGCGACCGGCAACTGCTGCCGGAAGGACTGCCCACCGAACCCAGGGCGCTGCTGGACCTGCTGCTGCAGGCGCGGGAGGCGGCACGAAAACATAAGAACTACCGCCTGGCCGACCGGTTGCGGGACAGGCTGCGGGAGACGGGGATCCTGATTGAGGATACGACCCGGGGAGCGCGCTGGCGCCTGGTCTAATGAGAAGTGAGAAACGAGCGGGTGCCCAGCGCTCAAACTGAGGTTTTGCATTGCAATATATTGTGCCAGGATATCCGTTGAGTGCCGGGCGCGGAAGTGAGACATGAAAGGTATTGGCTCCGCCAATACCTGCAAGATCCCACTTCTAACCTCTCACCTCACACATCCCAAAAAGGCTGGTGAGCGTATGCATGTGGAGTTGGTAGCCTATACACCGGAGCCGGAAGCGACCGTCGCCCTGGCGGCGCGCCTCTGCTATTCCGCCCGGGGGGTCACCGAGCTGAGAGACAACCTGAGCCGCAGCGAGGTGGAATCGCTGCTGCGGCACCTGGTGGCAGTTGGACACCTCTCTCCCGCCGAGCACGCCAGCTTTACCTTTGCCATCGCAGGGATCAGCCGCGCCCTGTCGCACCAGTTGGTGCGCCCCCGGATCGCCTCCTATTCCCAGAAGTCCCAGCGCTACGTGGACGAGAAGGATTTCACGTACGTCACACCGCCGTCTATCGCTGCCAACCCGGAGGCCGCGGCGGTGTTCCACGCCCAGATCGCCCTCATTCAAAATGCCTACCGGGAACTGGCAGGGACGGTGCCCCGGGAGGACGCCCGCTACCTGCTGCCCAACGCCACGGAGACCCAGTTGGTCTGTACCCTCAACGCCCGCTCGCTGTACAACTTCTTCCGCCTGCGCTGCTGCCGGCGTGCCCAGTGGGAGATCCGGGATCTGGCATATGTGATGAGAGACGAGGTGCGGCAGGTGGCGCCGGTGCTGTTTGCCCTGGCGGGACCCTCCTGCGAGGACCGAGGGGATCTGCTGGGAGGGGGAATTCTCCTGCGGGCGGGCGGACGACGTCAGGCACCGGGAAATTCCCGAGGGCCAGAGAGGCAAATGATGAGGGGACAACATAGGACAGTAACGCCGTTCGGGAGGCTCTACGGGCGGCAACCAAGAACTTGCTTGCCGGTAGTTGGTGCTTAATCACCAGACCCGGGCAGTGGATTCTAAACCGTTCTTGACAGGAAACATACCTTAAAAGCCAGGTGCTGAAAGCTTTTGGCGCCAGTCACCGTAAAACCGCAGGCCTGGTACCAGCGCTTGAGAACAGTGTAATCATCGGTCATCCCGATCGATACCGTTGACC
>CAVYHR010000010.1:0-30270 GCA_963768335.1 uncultured Peptococcaceae bacterium | reverse complement strand
GCCGCGCAGCAGGTTCACCACGTAGGTGAGGGGGTTGATGCGCGACAGTACCTGCAGCCAGGGCGGCATGATGCTGATCGGGTAGAGGGCGTTCGAGGCAAAGAAAAAGGGCATGGTGAAGAGCTGGCCAAGGCCCATGAAGCGCTCCCGGGTCTTGACGATAGACGCCAGGATCATCGAGAAGCTGGCAAAGATCATGGCGCCGATCATGATCGTAGCGATCACGCCGAGCAGTGGCACCAACTGCCACCGCAGGGGAATATCGATTAAAAGGGCGATGATGACGACTACCACTACCTGGGCAAGCGACCTGACGCCGGCGGCCAGGGCCTTACCCAGGATGAAGACACTACGGGGCAGGGGCAGTGCCAGCATCTTCTGCATCAGGCCGAGGTCGCGCTCCCAGATGATGGCGATCCCGAAGAAGATCGAGATGAACATCATGGATTGGGCGAGGATGCCCGGGGCCATGAAGGTCTGGTAGGAAATGCCCCCGGTCGGAATCGCCCGCAGGCGACTGAAGGCCTCACCGAAGATCAGCAGCCACAGGGCCGGCTGCACCGCTCTGGTGAACACTTCTGTGGGGTCGTGCCAGAGCTTGCGGACCTCCAGCTCCACCACCCCTGCAATGCCGCGCAGCCAGACGGTCAGCCAAGATTCCTGCTGCCCCTCCGGCATATTCTCAGCCGAGACGCCTGGCGATCTTGCGAGTACGCTTAATGTCACGATACTCTGCCTCCTCTTCGTAATCTCCACCGGTGTAGAAGCGGAAGGCATCCTCCAGTGTGGCCTCGGGATTACCGGTCCCCGCCCGGAGTGCTGCGGGGGTGTCCAGGACGGCGATGTGCCCGTGGTTCATGATCGCCACCCGGTCGCATAAGGTTTCCGCCTCTTCCATGTAATGGGTCGTGATCAGGATGCTGAGCGGGTATTGCTGCTTGAAGTTGTTGAGCAGGTCCCAGACCGTCCCCCGGGCCACCGGGTCAAGCCCGACAGTCGGCTCGTCCAGGAGCAGGACGCTCGGGCGCATCAGCATCGCCTGACCGACCTCCAGGCGGCGCACCATGCCTCCGGAGTACTGCTTCACCCGCCGGTGGGCGGCCTCGGTGAGGTCCATCATCTCCAGGATCTCCTGGATGCGCCGGGTGCGCTCGGTCCCGGAGATGCCGAGCAGCTTGCAGAACATCAGCAGGTTCTCGTAGCCGGTGAGGTCGCCATCCGCGGACAGGGCCTGGGGCACGTAGCCGATGAAGCGGCGCACCTGACCCGGCTGCTGCCTGATGTCGTAGCCGTGAATGCGGGCGCTGCCTCCGCTGGAAGGGAGCAGCGTGGTCAGCATCTTGACGGTCGTTGTCTTCCCGGCGCCGTTAGGGCCTACGAGCCCGAACACCTCCCCCTGGGGGATGCTGAAGCTGATGTGGTCAACTGCTGCCTTGTGGCCGAATCTTTTGGTCAGGTTCTCCACCTGCACAATATCTGTCTCAGCCATGTGCCTGCCTCCAATCTCTTCCCTTTTCCGGGGCCTGCAGAGCAATAACTTAGGTTTCCGAAATAAATTCCAAAGTAATATTACTCGCATCGGTCTGACATGTCAATATAGCGCTTGGGTAAGATTTTTATATGAGTTGACACGTATAGGCGTGTTACCCAATCAGTGCTGACGGAGGCTCCCCCCTATATTTTGTCATAAATCCCATTTACCTGCATAGACCTCTTAAAGAGGCGGGCAGTCTTCCATTGTCACAGGCATTCCCGTGTGACCACCTATTTCAGCCCCATACTCGATATGCTATAATTTACAAGGAAAATATTGATATTATCCATAAGATCGGAGACGCGCTGCCGGTATCTTCAGGAGATGGTTCTGAAGCTTCCGGGTAGTCATCGAGGCAATCAGCCGTTGGCTTGGGGATCTTCAACAGCGCACCCGGCACCCACCACCGACTACCATTTAAGAGGGGATGACCTTTTTGACAGAGAACAGCCACCACAGTCACTTCGCGCGCTACATCAACATCGCCGTCGACATCGCCACCCGGATTGCCCGCGGGGAATACCGGGAGGGGCAGCGGATCTTCGGGCGGTCCTCCCTGGCGGGCCGGTATAACGTGTCTCCGGAGACCATCCGGCGTGCCCTGGCCATCCTCGAGGAAAGAGGAATCGTGGAACTGCACCCGGGCATCGGGGTCACCGTGCAGTCCAAGCCCAATGCCGAGGGCTATCTGGCCGAATACGGCCAGCGCCAGATCCTGTCCGACATTCAACAGCGCCTGCATCAATACCTGGATGAGCGCAGCCGCCTGGATAACGAGATCGTGCGGTTGACTGACGAGTTGCTGGACTACACCTTCAAGATGGCCACCAGGTTGCAGCGCATTCAGGAGCTCAGGGTCGAGGCGAACTCGCCCATGGTCGGAAAAAGCCTGGGTGAGGTCCAGTTCCGTTCCCGCACCGGTGGTACGGTATTGGCAGTGCAGCGCCACACCAAGGAGATCGTCGCTCCCGAGGCCGGTACCATCATCCAGGCCGGGGATGTCCTGACCGTCATCGCGCCCCCGAAGCGATCGAGCAAAGCCAGAGCCTGAACCTCACCATCCTCACGGGCCATCCGCCGCAAACCACGGAATGAACCGTGATGCGGGAAGCGCCCTAGCCTCCCGCGTTCCAAAAGAGGGGGATGCCCATGTCCAGCCGACAGATGGATCATTATCTCTCCAAGCGCACGAGAAAGAGAAGGTTGAAGCCGTCAAGAGTTGTCTTGCTCATAGCCCTGCTGATCGTCATCAGCCTGTTGCTAGTGGGCTGCGGCAACCTAGCCTGGGCGGTGGTCACGCTGCCGTCATGGGATCCGAACAAGCTGACAGGCTCCCAATCCACGATCATCTATGACCGCTATGATCAACAGGCGTCACAGGTCTATGCGAATGAGAACCGCACGCCGGTGCCTCTTGCCGAACTGCCTCCCTACCTGCCCAATGCTTTTGTGGCAGCCGAAGACAATCGCTTCTATGAGCATTCGGGGATCGACCCGGAGGGGATCGCCAGGGCGCTGTGGGTGGATCTGCGGGGGGAGCTGCAACCGAAGGGGGCAGCACCATCACCCAGCAACTGGTCAGGAGCGCCTACCTCAGCGATGAGAAGTCCCTCCGGCGCAAGATCCAGGAGGCGATCCTCGCCCTGGAGGTGGAGCATCACTATTCCAAGCAGGAGATCCTCGAATTTTACTTGAACAGGATCTATTTCGGCAACGGTGCCTACGGCATCCAGGCAGCATCCCAACTCTACTTCGACAAGGACGCCAAGAACCTGACCCTGGCCGAGAGCGCCCTGCTGACGGGGATCGTGCGCAGCCCCAACAACTACAACCCCTTTGCCAGTCCCGTCATGGCCAAACGCAGGCAGAATACCGTGCTCGACCAGATGGTCAAGTACGGCAAGATCACCCAGGATCAGGCCAACCAGGCCAAGCAGGCCAAGCTGCAGTATCATGAGGGCGCCACCAGCGCCTACCAGTTCCCCTACTTCACCGACCAGGTGATCACCGAGACGGAGGGTATCCTGCAGCAGCAGCAGGGGATGTCCCGTGATGCCGCTCAGAATCTGATCTATAACGGCGGGCTGAAGATCTATACCACCTTGAACGCCCCGGTGCAACAGAAAATGGAGGACGTGTTCTCCAACAGCGCCAATTTTCCGTCAGACTACAAGGGGCAGCAGGTCCAGGGAGCGATGGTGCTCGTCGACCAGCACACCGGGCAGATCCAGGCCCTGGTCGGCGGGCGCAAGTACTCGACAATGCGCGCCTTCAACAGGGCCACCCAGGCCAAGCGCCAGCCCGGATCCGCCATCAAACCGCTGGCGGTCTACTGTCCGGCCATCGAGAAGGGCTACACCGAAGCTTTCGTGCAGGATGACGTGCCGGCCACCTTCGGCCCCAAGACCTTCTATAACGACGATGACCAGTACCGCGGCCTGATCACCATGCGTACCGCCCTCGAGTACTCGATCAACACCTATGCCGTCAAGCTGCTCAACCTGATCGGGGTCGACTACGGCTACGGCTTCGCCACCAAGTTTGGCATCACCAGCCTGGACCCCGACAGGGACAAGAACCTGTCCCTGGCCCTGGGCGGGATCACCAACGGCGTCTCCCCGCTGGAGATGGCGGGAGGATATTGCGCCATCGCCAACCAGGGTATCTACATCCAACCGTACTCTGTTCGCAAGATCGTGGACAACAACGGAGGGCTCCTGTACCAGGCCCAGCCCCAGCAGAGAGTGGTAATATCAGCGCAGACAGCCTACATCATGACCGACCTGCTGGAGAGTGTGGTGAAGGTGGGCACCGGCGCCAACGCCCAGTTGGATCGCCCGGTTGCCGGCAAGACCGGTACCACTACCAATAAAGTGGATGCCTGGTTCATGGGATATACCCCGGAGTTTGTCGGAGCCGTCTGGATGGGGTTCGACAAAGAGGAAAGCATGGAAACCATGTCTGACGTGTTTGGGGCGACCTACCCGGCCCTGATCTGGAAGCAGGTCATGCAGAAGGCTGTCGAAAATATGCCGGTATCCGATTTCCCGATGCCCGCCGGCCTGGTGCAGGCCACCGTCTGCAGCAAGTCCGGACTGCTGCCCAACGCCTTCTGCCCGCAAGACGAACTGGAAAACGACATCTTCGTCCAGGGCACGGCGCCGACCGATATCGACGACGTCTACGTCAAGGCCGCCATCGACACTGATACCGGACTGTTGGCCACTCCCTATTCACAGCATACGGCCACCAAGGTGTTCCTGAAACGCCCGCCGGTGAGCGGCCCGTACCAGCCCTTGGACATGAAAGAGGCGCTGCCCGCGCAGTACTCTCCGATACCTGCCGGCTTGGCGAACCAGATGGTGACCGTCAAGATCTGCACCGATCCCCGGAACCACGGCATACCCTACCTGGCCAACGTCCCCGGCTTTTTAGAGGAAGGTGGCACCCCACCGCAATTTATTCAAGAAGAGCAGTTCCCGGCCAATCAGGTCCCCGACCTGTACGACCCGCTGCCCGACCACCAGGTAAGGAAAATTAACGTGCTTCAGAACCTCACCAACATCTTCAACCAGGCATATTAACTACTTGAAGGTGACCACGGTAACCCCGGTACCCCCCTCGTAATAACCGCCGGCGCGGTATGAACCGACAAAGGGATGCTGGGTCAGGTATTGCCTGAGAGCGTCCCTCAAGGCGCCGGTCCCCTTGCCGTGAATCAGGTTGACGTTGGGCAGGCCGGCCAGGTAGGCGCTGTCCAGGTACTTGTCCACCTTCTCCAGGGCCTCCTCGACCCGCAGGCCGCGGAGGTGCAGCTCATGTGACACCTCGGCCTTTTGCTCCAGGGACGGGGCCTTGATTCGAGAAAGTGCCCGCCTGCTTCTGTTTGGCGCCCTTGCGCAGCTCGTGCAGCGGGAGATTCACCTTCAGCGCCCCCACCTGGACCAGGACGTCGCTGCCGCCGTTCGCCCCCTCCAGCACGTACCCCTCGGCGTTGAAGCGGGGTATCACCACCAGGTCGCCGCTCTTCACGCTCTCCACTACCTCACCCGCGGGCTCCGGCAGGATGGAGGCGATCTGCTCCTCGATCCGGTCGGACACCCCGGCCAGTCTGCTGCGCGCCGCCAGGGCGGCCTGCCGCCTCTCTTCCAGGCTGGCGCTGCGCTGCTCCTCCCTGAGCGTCCGGATCAGTTGCTCGGCCTCGCTCCGGGCTGCCCGCACCAGGTCCTGGGCCTCCCGGGCGGCCCTGGCCAGGACATCCCGCTCCTTCTGGCGCAGCCGCTCCTCCTCATCCCTGATCCTGGCCTGCACTTGCCGGGCATCGGCGCTCAGGTGCTCGGCCTCCCGGCGGGCCTCGGAGGCGGCTGCCTGGTCTTCCTTCAGGTGCCTGATCAGGTCGGCCAACTGCCGCTGCTCCGGTCTCAAGAAGGCCCGGGCCTGCTCGATGACCTCCGGCAGCAGATCCAGGCGCCCGGCAATCTCGAAGGCGTTGCTCTCGCCCGGCGTCCCGATGGACAGCTTGTAGGTGGGCCGCAGCGTCTCGCTGTCAAACTCCACCGAGGCGTTTTCCGCCCGCTCTTCGGTATGGGCAAAGACCTTCAGCTCGCTGTAATGGGTGGTGGCTACGACCAGGGCGCCGCTGCGCATCAGGTTGCGGAGGATCGCCATGCCCAGGGCCGCCCCCTGCTCCGGATCGGTACCGGCGCCCAACTCGTCCAGCAGCACCAGGCAGCCGCAGCCGCGCCCGGACACCCGGCAAGCATCCTCAGCCCCCCTGAGGATGCGGGCAATGTTAGACATATGTCCGGAGAAGGTGCTCAAGGATTGCTCGATGCTCTGCTCATCCCCGATGTCCGCATAGATATCGGTAAAGACCGGGAGAACAGTGCCATCCCCGGCGGGGATGTGGAGGCCCGCCTGGGCCATCAGTCCCAGCAGACCAAGGGTCTTCAGGCTCACGGACTTGCCGCCGGTGTTCGGCCCGGTGATTACCAGGCAATCAAACTCCCTGCCCAACCTGAGGTCGAGCGGTACCACGTTCCCCTTGAGCAGCGGGTGGCGCCCGCCGCGCAGGACCACGCAGCCCTCGTCGCTGAATTCCGGCTGGTGTCCCTTCATCTTCATGCTGAGGCGGGCCTTGGCAAAAGCGAAGTCCAACAGCCCCAGGATCTCCAGGTCGGAACGGATCTCGTCATGATAGGCCGCCAGCAACCTGGAAGCTGCTCCAGGATCCGCAGTTCCTCCTGGTCGCGCCTGGCTGCGGGAAACTGCCAGGTCGTTCATCACCGACACCAGGGGGAGCGGCTCCATGAACACCGTCGCCCCGCTGCCGGACTGGTCGTAGACGATGCCCGGAAACTGGTTGCGGCACTCCTGCTTCACCGGCACCACGTAGCGGTCGCCCCGCACGGTGTAGATCGGCTCCTGCAGGTATTTTTGCCACTCCGGCCTGGTCAGGACATCGTCCAATTGACTGCGGGCGCGGTTTTCCAGGCTCCGGATCTGCTGGCGCAGCCGGGCCAGGTCCGGGGAGGCGCTGTCGGCGATCTCCCCCTCGGGCAGGATGCAGGCGTCGATTTTTTCTTGCAACGGCTGGCAGTCCTGGATCCTTGCCGCGTACCCCTGCAGGTGCGGCAGATCGTGCTGCACCCGGGCCAGTGCATGCCTGATGCGCCCGGCAGCCGCCAGGGTCTGGCGGCAGAGCAGCAGGTCCCGGGGTTCGAGCACCCCGCCTATCGCATGCGCGCCTCAGCATCGACGTCAGGTCGGCGATACCCTCAAAACCCAGGTCCGGCAGGATCCTGAGCAGGGTGGCCGCCTCGGAGGTCTCTTCCTGCCAGCGCTTGATGCCGGCGGCATCCGCCGACGGCTCCAGGCCCTGCACGTGGGGAACGCTCAGGGGGGTATGACAGCAGGCCTCCAGCATCTCTCTGATCTTGTGAAACTCCAACTTCTTGAGGGAATACCGGTCCAAACTTATCCTGCCTTTCTCACTTCTCAATGACGCCGCGCAGATAATGACCGCGGGTCAGGCCCTGCAGGGAGAGCCGGTCGAGCCGTTCCCAGGCCTGCCTGGCGGCGCTCCCGTTCCAGGCGCCGGCGCGCAGGCCTTCAGGGCCTGACCGTAAACCCGGTGATCTCCCGCACCGCATTCGCCTCGCGGCTGCGGAGGTCCAGCCTCAGGGAACCGTATCCGTCCTGTATTATATCACCAAGGTGCTCGATCAGACATAGTTCCCTGGCGTTGTACAGGGTCATCCGGCAGTGCTCGTCGAGCTGCAGGGGAAACCGGTAGCCCTGGCGGTCTTCCAGGAAGCAGGGCGTCCTGCTGCAGTTCCCCGGACAGCAGTCGCCGCGCCGGGTACCCGTCTGGGCGCGGCACCTGGGTCAACGCCCCCACCGGACAATGCTCGCTGACCATCAGGGGCAGCGTTCCGTGCACCACCAGTCTCCAGGCACGGCGCCCCCCGGAAGCGGAGGTTCCGCAACCGCTCCCGGTTCAACTCCGGCGACAGGGTCAGCCTGGCCGCGCCCTGCCGCAGCAGCAACTGGATCGCCAGGTCGTTGAAGACGGGGATGGAGAGATCGGTGACCGTCTCCAGCCCGGACTGCAGAGCCAGGGCCAGTCCCCCCAGGTCGCCGGCCACCACCCCGTCGGCCTGCAACCTTACGGCTGTATCGAGCCATTCGGCGACGCCGGGGGCTCGCCCTCCTTCCAGATCCGGGGTAAGATCAGGTAGGCCCGGATATTGTGCGCCCGGCACAGGTCCACCGCCCGGGCAGCCGCGCCCGGGTTCCAGGCCTCCCGTCCCCGGTAGGACAGGCCGCCGAAATAGACGGCACCGGCGCCCCCGTCGATTGCCGCCTCCAGGCCGGCGTAGTCGGCCACCGCCACTGCCAGTAGCGGGCTGGCCGCAGGCCGGCGGGAGACCCGCTCCGCATCCTGCCGCAGGGATGCCTGGAACGCCGCTGCCGTTCCTGCGACTCCGTCCGGGAGCACCCGCCGGAACCGGCCGAGGCGGGCCTCCTCCAGGGCTGCGGTAAGGTGGCGCCGGACTGCGTTGAGTCTCGCTCAGCGGATACATGGCCACCCCGTCCAGGTCGCAGTCCAGGCCGGCCAGGGAAAAGGGGGTGTTGCCCAGGCGCTCTATCTGCGCCTGGGCCACCTCCGGGGTGAGGGGGTGCTTCAGGGCCGCCTCCCCCGGGAGCGTCCCCTTCACTGCCGCCCGGACGCCGTCCGCATCCACGGCCTCCAACTCCAGGGGCTCACCCCGGCGCGCCCGGACGATAACACGGATCGGCACCTTGCGCCGCCCCGGACCCGTGAAGCTGAGCCGGGCCTCACTGATCAGCCGTTCGTCGTGGGTCTTGAACACCCGGTCATCGGGCCTGACTGCAAAGGGCACGGCGATCTCCACCTCGCTGCCCGGTTCCGCTTCCTGGACCTGTACCGCCCCCGGCAGGTGCAGCAGCATGCTGTGCACCGTGATCCCTTCCCGGTCGCCCTTCTGCATCCAGAACTCGATACCGTCCCCCACCCGCAGCGGCAGGCGCGTCTTGAACACCACTCCCTTGCCGGGAGTCGCATTCAGCACACGCCCCAGGTACAGGCCGCGGTTGTTCGGCCTGGTGTGGCTCATCAGGAGGCCGCCCGGCCTGCCGTCAAAGTAGCCGGTGGTGAAGCCCCGGTTAAAGACCTGGGCCAGGTCCCGCACCTCTTCTTCGGAGACCTGGTAGCGCTCCGGGTCCCGCCAGGCCCGGTCCAGGGCGTTCCGGTAGATCCGGACCACCGTCGCCACGTATTCAGGCCGCTTCATGCGCCCCTCGATCTTCAGGGCGGCCACCCCGGCTTGCACCAACTGCGGCAGTTTCTCCAGCAGCATCAGGTCCCTGGTGCTCAGCAGGTGCTGGCCGGGGTAGTCGCCGCCCAGGTTGCTCCCGTGGTCGTCCACCAGGGAGTAGGCCATCCGGCACGGCTGGGCGCAACTGCCCCGGTTGCCGCTGCGCCCCCCGACCATGCTGCTGAACAGGCACTGGCCGGAGTAGCTGATGCAGAGGGCGCCGTGGACGAACACCTCCAACTCCAGGGCGGACTGGCGCCTGATCTCCAACAACTCCTGGTACGAGGTCTCCCGGGCCAGCACCACCCGGCGCAGCCCCAGGCCTGCCAGGAACCGCACCCCGGCGGCGTTGTGGACGGTCATCTGGGTGCTGCCGTGCAGGGGGAAATCCGGGAGCACCCGCCGCGCCCACGCAATCACGCCCAGGTCCTGAACCAGCAGGGCATCGGCCCCCTCCCGGAACAAAAAAAGCAGGAACTCGGACAGGTCGCCGAATTCCCCGTTGTCTACCAGCGTGTTGACAGTCACGTACACCTTGACCCCGCGCAGGTGGGCGTAGGCCAGAGCCTCGCCCAATCCTGCCGGTGAAGTTTTCAGCGTAGGCGCGGGCGCCGAAGGACTTGCCCCCCAGGTAGACGGCGTCCGCCCCGTTCTCCACGGCCGCCCTCAGCGCCTGGGGATTCCCCGCCGGCGCCAGCAGTTCCGGCTTGCCTTCAGTCATGTGTTCCCTTCTTCGCTCCATGACGTGCGCTCCCTGGGCATCTTGGACTCCGCCGGGTCTCAGCGCTTGCGCCGGGCAGTTGAATGGACGGCAGGGGCGCGGCTGACCCGCATCAGTCCGGAGCAGGGCAGAATGGCCACCTGGCGCTGTTCCAGGTCGTCCAGGAACAGGTTCATGCCCACGGAATCGCTGGCCATGTGCCCGGCGATCACCACGTTGATGTTGTACTTTTCCGCCTCTTTACGGTGCTCTTCGGCGATGTGCATCCCGACCACGGTGCCAACCCCGGCGATGGCCATTTTCTCGTAGGCCTCCTTGGCGCCCCCGGTGCCCCCGGTCATGTCCACGAAGATCTTCCCGGCCCGCCGCTTCTCGTTGCCGACCACGACCGTGGGGCCGGAGTTCAGCTTGACGGCGGCGGCATACTCGGGAAGTTCCTTGAGGACCTTCACGGCCTCTCCCACCGTCTCCGGCTTCTTCTCCTCGAAGAGCCTGGTCAGGAAGCTGGTCACCAGGTTGTCTGCCGGGGTGTGCACGCACATCAGGGGAATGTCCAGCAGCCGGGCCGCGTCCACCGCCCGGTTATGGTTGAGCGGCATCAGGCTGCGCTCCACCTGGGCGATTCTTCCGGTCAGGATGCCCTCGGCCACGTTGATCGGCACCCCCAACTGGGCCAGCAGGTCCTCCTGGAGATGCATCACCCGGTATAGGGCGGCCATCGCCTTGCCCTCGGGGTGATGGGCGATGATCAGATCGATCTGCTGCCCCTTCTCCCGCAGGCGGTCGGCCAGCAGCACCTCCCCGGACTCCATGTCGATCCCGCACAGCACGCTCTTGATCTCCAGGTTCTCGTCCCCGTAGAGCATGCGGGTGTCGCTGAAGGGGTTGCGCAGCCTTTCCTGATCGAACTCGGCCTTCTCGCTCTCCTTCATCTCCTCGTATTCCTTGCGCTGCTTTTCCAGCAGTCTGGCGATCTCGGCCTCGCCCCTGAGGTCGGCCGCCATCCCCTTCTTCACCGCCAGCTCGTAGATCTCCCGGAATTTCATCAAATCCACCTCCACAAGCGTCTCTTTATAGTTCTCCCCCTGTTTGCCGTCAATAATCCCTATCTCAGACCGCCGCGCCCAGAGGGCGCCCGGCGCCAGGGGCGGCGCCATCTCCGGCAAGCCCACCCCCTTTATGCTTCTGCCACCCTTATTATACCAGACTCCACGGATCATGAAGCCCCTGCTTCCAGATACGAAAAAGCCCCTGGTAGACGTAAGGCATTACCGGTTGGCAACGTCTATCATGGCCCCGGGGACCTGGTTCCTATGGAACGATCTGGACAGTGCTGCCGGCAGCCCTCTCCTCCTCAACTATCTTCCTGGTCGCACTGGCGCCTATCCTGGACACTCCCAGGTCGATCAATTGTCTGGCTACTTTATATTCTCTAATTCCCCCTGCCGCTTTCACCTTGAAACCTTGTGGCAACACATCGAGGAAAAACTTGACGTCCTCGACCAAACGGTCATTGCCAACAAAACCGGTTGCTGTCTTTAAGAAGTCGGCTCCGGAATCAGCTACCAGTGCGCCGACTCTCTTCTTTTCATCAACACTCAGCACCGCGCTTTCCACAATGACCTTGACCAGATAACTGGAGTCGATGCCGTGCACTAGCGTGCTCAGGTCTCGGACCTCAGCCAATACACGCTGATAATCCCCACTTTTAAAGAGACCCACATTCATTACCATGTCAATTTCCTCTGCTCCATGCGCCAGAGCTGAGTTCCGCCTCCTGGAGTTTAACTGCAGGATAAGTAGCTCCGAGGGGGAAACCGACCACCGAACAGGTATTGATGCCTGTGCCGTCGAGGTATTCATGAACTGTCGCCACCCAATATGGATTGACGCATACTGCATAAGCGCCCAGATCGATAGCTTCCTGGCACAAACGTGTAATATCCTCATACCTCGAATCAACTTTCAGTAAAGTATGATCGATCCATTTAGCGATTGACATCAACGACGCTCCCAATGATTACGCCTCATCACCTGTGCTTTTTCAGCCACTCCTCCAGCTCGTCCACGGTCCATGGTGTTGATCACATCCTGCTTCCCGGCCCAGCCCCGCCGGGCGGTGAGCACCCCGTACCGCATGTCATCCAGGGAGTTCACGTGGTGGGCGTCGGTATTGATGGCAAACTTCACCCCCAGGTCGCGGCCCTGGCGGACGTAGGTGTCGTTCAGGTCGAGCCGTTCCGGGTTGGCGTTGATCTCCAGGGCGGTCCCGGTGTCTGCCGCCAGTTCCAGCACCCTGCCCACATCCAGGGCGTAGGGATCCCTCCTGCCGATCAGGCGCCCGGTGGGATGCCCGATGATGTCCACGTGCTCGTTCTTCAGGGCCGCCTCGAAGCGCCGGTTCAGGGTCTCCTGGTCCTGCCGGAACCCGGAGTGCACCGAGGCCACCACCACGTCCAGCTGGGAGAGCACCCGGTCGTCGAAATCCAGCCTCCCGTCGGACAGGATGTCCACCTCGGTTCCCGCCAGCAGCCGGAAGTTCTCAAACTCCCGGTTCAGGCTGTCGATCTGTGACCGCTGCTGCGTTCAGCCTCTCCTCGGTCAGACCGTTGGTGAAGGCCAGCGAGCGGGAGTGGTCCGTAACCGCCAGGTACCGGTAGCCCCGGGCCATGGCCGCAGCCGCCAGCTCCTCCAGGGAGTTGGCGCCGTCGCTGGCGCTGCTGTGCACGTGCAGGTCGCCCCTGATGTCGCCGGTCTCCACCAGGATGGGCAGTTCCCCCTGCTCCGCCGCCCGGATCTCACCCCGGTCCTCCCGCAGCTCCGGCGGGATATAGGACAGGCCGAGCAATCTGGAAAAACTCCTCCTCGCTGGCCGGGTAAAGAGTTTCGACTCTTCCTTGACGATCCCGTATTCGCTGATCTTCCATCCGTGCTGGCGCGCCCGCTCCCGCAGGGCGACGTTGTGCTCCTTGGAGCCGGTGAAGTGGTGCAAGGTGGAAGCAAAGAGGTGCGGCGGCACCACGTAGAGGTCCACCTGGATCCCCCACACGGTGATGACGGTGGCCTTCAGATCACCTTCCGCCACCACCTCCCGCACCCACGGGGCGTTTACAAACCGGGCGATCACCGCCGGGGCATCACCGGAGGCCACCACGAAGTCCAGGTCGCCCACGGTCTCCCGGCCCCTGCGGTAGCTCCCGGCCACCTCCACCTGTTGGCCGTCTGCCAGACCTGCCAGGTAGCCCCCGATCTCTTTGACCGCCATGGAGGCCACGTTCAACAGCCAGCGCTTCTGGCGCTCCTGCATGGCGCCAAGTCGAGCGCAGGATCTCCTCTTCGGTTTTCTTGCCGATGCCCGGCAGTTCCCGCAGGCGCTGGTCCCGGGCAGCCGCCTCCAGTTCCTGGAGGGAAGTGATGTCGTGGTGCAGGAAGACCTGCACCGTTTTCGCCCCCACGCCGGGGATCTTCAACATCTCCCGGACATCCCGGGGCGCCTTCTGCTTCAAGTCTTCGTAGTAAGCCAGCCTGCCGGTGGTCACCAGTTCTCTGATCTTGGCCGCCAGGGCGCTGCCGATGCCCGGGACCTCCTCCAGGCGGCCCTCCCGGACCAGGTCCTGGACGTCGACAGCAGCATTTTCCAGCACCCGGGCCGCGTTCCGGTAGGCCCTGGACTTGAAGGGGTTTTCCCCGAGTATTTCGAGGATTTCTGCAATCTCGTTGAAAATCTCGCAGACTTCCCGGTTGGTCATGCGGCGCTGACGCCTCGCTCTATTTAATGTACTTCTCTTCCTCCAATAGCTTGGCCAGGCTGTCGTAGTCCTCCTGGAGCTTGGACAGCTCATCGGCGATGTTCAGAGCAGCCAGCACGGCCACCTTGGTGAGCGACAGGTGGGGGTTTTTCTGCCCGATGAGACTGCATCTTCTTATCCACGTAAGCGCCAATCCCTTCGATGTAGTCGGGTTTGGCGTAGCCCTTGACCACGTATTCCTCGCCGTAGATCTTCACGGTGACCTTGGTTTTTTCTTCTGCCTCGCTCATCAGCGGTCTCCTCTCCGGACTTGAATCTGTGGAATTTACCTGCTCCTACAGTGTTCTCTACCAGTTATGGAAATCCTGCCAGATCTGTGAAGTCAGATGCCCGGAGGCCTACGGATCTCTTCCGGCCTCATGGCTTCCGACCTGCCGTGCCCGACCAGCAGACTCTGAAATTCAACTACCTGATGCGCACCCCCAGGGCTTCCAAGGCTGCTAGAATGCGGTTGAGCGCTGCGGCCACCTCTTCTTCGGTCAGGGTGCGCTCCAGGGACTGGAACAGCAGGCTATAGGCCAAGCTGCGTGCAGCCGGCGGGCACCTGGGAGCCCTGGTAGACGTCAAACAGGCGGCACTCCCGGAGCAGCGTCCCCTCCGGCATTCAGGATGATCTCCCGGACGCGGCCGGCCGTCACCCCCACGGGCACGATGCAGCGCCAGGTCACGGGCGCTGCCGGGATAGCGGGGCAGCGCCCGGGCCCTGGCATCCAGTTGCGCCATGGGCAACAGGGATGTCAGGTCGATCTCGCAGGCCACCACCCTGGTAGGAAGTTCGTAGTTTTGCAGCACCTCCGGGTGCAGTTCGCCCACCATGCCGACGGTCATCCCTGCAGCCAGCATCCCGGCGGCCCGGCCCGGGTGCAGCGTCGGGTTGCCGGTCACCGGTTCCCAGGAGACGCCGCTGATGCCCAGCGCCTCCAGAAGCTTCTCCGCAATCCCCTTGGCATAGAAAAAGTCTCTTGCCTGGGCCGGCTCCTGCCAACCCCGGTCGACATCCCCGCAGGCCACGAACCCCAGATGCAGCCGCTCCTCAGGCAGTGCGCCGGGGCTGGACGGGCAAAACACCGCCCCCAGCTCGAACAGCCCGACCCCGGTCTGCTTCCGCTTGTAGTTGGTGTTCAGGGCCTCCATCAGGGAGGCGCAGCAGCAGCGGCCGCAAGATCCCCTGCTCCTCCCGCAGCGGGTTCTGGACCGGCACTACCTGCCGGAGGGGGCTGTCCCCGGGGATGTTCAGCCTGTCGAGGTCGCTCCCGCCGATGAAGCTGTAGGTGATCGCCTCGTCCAGGCCGGCTGCCAGCATGGCATCTGCCGGCGAGCTCCCGCACCCGGGCCAGCGCCGGGCGCCGGCCTGACTGGGCAAGCGCCCCTACCGGGACGGTGGCGGCGATCTGATCATAGCCGTAGAGGCGCGCCACCTCTTCAATCAGGTCGATCTCCTCCAGGAGGTCCTGGCGGTATGGCGGTATGTTGACCAGCAGGCTGTCCTGCCCGCAGAGTTCGCAGACGAAATCCAGGCGGCAGAGGATCTCCTGCGCCTCCGCCCGGTTCAGGTGCGTCCCCAGGACCTGATTGACCCGGGGGGTACGCACCCGGATGGCCAGCGGCGCCGCCGGGCGCACGTACTGGTCGACCACGCCGCAGGTGATCTCCCCGGCCCCCAATTCGGCAATCAGGTGCGCCGCCCGGTTCACGGCGCGCACCGCCCCCTCCAGGTCGATCCCCTTCTCGAACCGCTGCCCGGATTCCGTGCGCATTCCCAGCTTCTGGGCGGTCCGCCTGATGCTCTGGGGGTTGAAATAGGCCGATTCCAGAAGCACCGTCCGGGTCTCCTCCGTCACCTCGCTGGCCAGACCGCCCATCACCCCGGCCAGGGCCACCGGTTCCCTGGCATCGGCGATGACCAGCATCTCCTCATCCAGTTCACGCCTGTCTCCGTCCAGGGAGACCATCTCTTCCCCCGGTCGCGCCCGGCGCACGATGATCCGCCGGCCCTGCAGGCGGTCGTAATCGAAGGCATGGAGGGGCTGCCCCAGCTCCAGCATCACGTAGTTGGTCACATCGACGATGTTGTTGATCGGCCTGACGCCCGCAGCCCGCAGCCGGTAGCAGAGCCATCCGGGGGAGGCGGCCAGCCTCACGTTGCGGACGATCCGGCAGGCATAGCGGCGGCACAGATCCGGCTCCTCTACCTGGACGCCGATCAGGCTCTCGGTGTGCTCCCCGGTCTCGCTGGACCGAGGTCTCCGGCAGGGTAAGCCCACCCCCGGTCAGGGCGCGGACCTCCCGGGCGATGTTGAGCACCGCCAGGCAGTCGCCCCGGTTCGGGGTCAGTTCGAACTCCAGGATCCGGTCATGCAGCCCCAGGGCTTCAACCAGGCCGGTCCCCGGCTGCCATCGGGGCTCCAGGATCAGCACCCCCAGGGCATCCCCGAAGCCCCACTCCTCGGTGCAGAGCTCCGCCCCGGAGCAGAGGACCCCCTCTGATGGCTCTCCCAGGATCCGGCGCACACCGACTTCCTGTCCCGAAGGCAGCACTACTCCCGGACGGGCGTAGGGAACGTTGGCGCCCGGGGCCAGGTTCGGGGCGCCGCTCAACACCTGCGCCACCTCCGCCCCGGTGTCCACCCGGCAGATCTGGAGGTGCTCCGAATCCGGATGCCGCCTCATCTCGATGATCCGGCCCACCACTATGCCGTCAAGGCCGGGCGCCGGCTCGACAATCCCTTCCACCGCCAGCCCGGCCATGGTCAGCTTATCCGCCAGCGCCTCCGCCGGCAGGTCGACATTCACATATTCCTGCAACCACCGGTAAGAAACCCGCACAACCTCTTCCCCCTCAACATTTATCGTAACCTGCTGGTATTCAGAATTCAGGGCAAAATTTACTATTCAAGTATTCAGGATTCAGTAGTCAGTATCCATGTACTCCGCATTCCCGGTGTGCCGGCGGGCTTTCGCGGAGGGCCAACTACCCCGTTTCCAAAGATGCAGCCACGCATTCTATGCTCCTGACTACTGGCTACTGACTAGCTGTTTCTAGAATTGATGCAGAAACCGCACATCGTTGTCGAAGAACAGGCGGAGATCGTTGATCCCGTACTTGAGCATGGCCACCCGCTCCACCCCCATGCCAAAGGCAAAACCGACCGCCGTCTCCGGGTCGTAGCCGACGTTGGCCAGCACCCGGGGGTGCACCATGCCAGACCCGAGGATCTCCAGCCAGCCGGTGCCGGAGCAGACCCGGCAGCCCTCTCCCCCGCAGTTGATGCAGGAGATATCCACCTCGGCGCTGGGCTCGGTGAAGGGGAAGAAGCTCGGGCGCATCCGGATCTCCCGGTCGGGCCCGAACATCTGCCTGGCGAAGGCCAGCAGCACTCCCTTGAGGTCGCCCAGGGTGCACCGCTGGTCGACCAGCAGCCCCTCCACCTGGTGGAACATGGGGGAATGGGTGGCGTCATCGTCCCGCCGGTAGACCTTGCCCGGGGCGATCACCCGCACCGGCAGCCGGGGCACCGTCTTTCTCCATCGTCCGCACCTGCATCGGGCGAGGTATGGGTTCGCAGCAGCATCTCCTCGGTGATGTAGAAAGAGTCCTGCATATCCCGGGCCGGGTGCTCCTTGGGGATGTTCAGGGCCTCGAAGTTGTAATAGTCCCACTCCACCTCCGGGCCCTCGGCCACCTCAAAACCCATGGACGTGAAGATCCGTTCGATCTCCCGCAGCACCGTGGTCAGCGGGTGCCGGTGGCCGCGGGGCGCCGGGCGCCCCGGCAGGGTGACGTCCACCGCCTCGGTCGCCAGTTGCCGCCGCCGCTCCTGCCTGGATAAGACCGCCAGCCTCTGTTCCAGTTCGCTCTCCAGCAGCAGCCGCACCTCGTTGGCCAGTTGGCCGAGCCGCGGCCGCTCTTCCGGAGAGAGGCCGCCCATACCCCGCAGCACCCTGGTCAGATCACCCTTTTTGCCGAGGTACTTCAGCCTGACTCCTGGAGCGCCTCCATAGTTTGTGCCGCTGACAGGTCTTTAAGCGCCCCTCCTCTGATCTTTTCAATCTCCTGTTCCACTCACGAGCGCACCTCCACTGTATAATGGTCAATCAGTGGAGCTCCCCTGCCAGTACCATTGAACCTTCTCGCTGCCTGCATCATATAAAAAGCCCCCGTCATTAAGGGACGGAGGCTGTTGCAACCTGCGCGGTACCACCCTGCTTGGCCGCCTGGCCCACTTCGGGGTATCGATCTGTAACGGGAAATCCCGGCGGCGCCTACCAGCCAATGCAAGCCTTCAACGCAGCAACTTCCAGGTGAACTTCAGAACCCGGGCACTGGCCTGCTCCCAGTCACGGCACGGCCTCCCTGCTAGAACCCCCTGGTTCCTACTCTCCTGTGCATCACTTTTTGCTATCTTTATTTGCTTTCCATTTCAGGTCAATCACCGATAACGTATTTGAACAGAGCCACGGTACTCCAGCCTATTAATCGACGATCAGGCCATGATCCCTCTTCTAATTTGAGATTTTTCCAGGCACAGTTTGCTCTCCGTCCATTGCAGCGTCCAATCAGGTTACTGGAGCATAAATCTACGGTACATGATAAAGGCGCAAAGAGAACCAGTTTGTTCAAAAATCAGCCAACACAGGCGAGCCGGCAGAGACACTTGCGTCACACACCTTTGCGGGGCAGATTTAGAACTCCAGTCAGCATTATATCATAAGGCCATATGCCCTACAACAATCCCTTTTTAGCACATTCCACCCCTGACCCCGCACTTCATGAGAACGGCTTATAACGGATTGCCACCTGCTCCGCCGCCCTGATGCCATCCACCGCCGAGGAGATGATCCCGCCGGCGTAGCCGGCCCCCTCTCCCACCGGGTAGAGGCCGCGGACACTGGCCTCCCACTGCCCGTCCCGGTCGATCCGCACCGGTGAGGAGCTTCTGGTCTCCACGCCGGTCAGCAGCGCTTCAGGCATGGCGAAGCCCTGCACCCGGGCATCGAAGAAGGGGATGGCCTCCCGGATGGTGGCCGTCACATACGGCGGCAGGCAGCCGTCCAACTCAGCAAAGGCCGTCCCCGGCCTGTAGCTGGGCGCCACCCGGCCAAAACCGCGGCTCATCCGGCCGGCCAGGAAGTCCCCGAGCAACTGTACCGGCGCCCGGTAGCCACCCCCGCCGGCCGCGAAGGCCAGCCGCTCCCAGCGCCTCTGCCAATCGATGCCGGCCAGCGGGTGATCGCCGCCGTAATCATCCGGCGTCACCCCCACCAGCAGGGCGCTGTTGGCGTTCGAGCCATCTCTCAGGTAGTTGCTCATGCCGTTGGTGACCACCCCGCCAGCCTCGGAGGCGGCGGCGATCACCTGGCCGCCCGGGCACATGCAGAATGTATAGGCGGAACGTCCGCCAGGCGCATGGTAGGCAAGTTTGTAATCCGCAGGCCCCAGGCGGGGATGGCCGGCCTGGGGACCAAACTGGGCAGCGTCGATGAGGCTCTGGGGATGCTCGATCCGCACCCCGACGGAGAAGGGCTTCGGACTGAGAGCGACGCCATGCTCCATCGAGCATGGCATAGATGTCCCTGGCGCTGTGCCCGGTAGCCAGCAGCACCACCCGGGAGTCGATGCGCCCGGAACCGTTGACCATGACGCCCCGGACCTCGCCCCCGGTGAGCGCCAGGCCGGTGACCCGTGCCCTGAAGCGCACGGTGCCGCCGTTGCTCACGATCGAGCGATCTGAGGTTCTTGACCACCGCCTGCAGGCGATCGGTGCCGATGTGGGGCTTGTTCAGGTAGAGGATCTGCTCCGGGGCGCCGGCCGCCACCAACTCCTCCAGCACCTTGCGGCACCTGGGGTCGCGGATCAGGGTCGTCAGCTTGCCGTCCGAGAACGTCCCGGCACCGCCCTCGCCGAACTGGACATTGCTCTCTCCGTCCAACTGGCCGCCGTGCCAGAAGGCAGACACCTGCCGCCTCCGGGATTCCACGTCCTCTCCCCGCTCCAGGAGCAGCGGCCGGTAGCCCATCTGGGACAGCACCAGCCCGGCGAACAGGCCGGCTGGACCCATACCGGCAATCACCGGCGGGTCGCACCAGCGGCTCCGTCCCCGGCTGCACATAGCTATACGTCTCGGGCACAAACCTGGACACACCGGGGCGCCTCGTGGCGAGCACCCGGTTCTCGTGGCGCACTTCGGCAGCCACAGTATAGGCAATAGACACCCGCCCGCGCTGGCGGGCATCGATCGACTGGCGCAGCAACTCGTAGCCGATCAGGTCTCCATCCCTGATCCCCAGCAGCGAGACGATCTTCCGGCGCAGGTCAGACTCGTCCTCTTGCAGTTCCAGCCTGATCGGAGGCAACTTCAACATGCGCTTTTCCACCCCATTTTGCCAATAGACGCCCCGCCGGCTGAAGCTCCCGGAAAGGCAGGACACTCGCCCGCCAGACACCCGGTACGGTCGTGTCGTCCGGCGCCGGAAGTTCACAGAAGCGGCGGCGTCGTCCTATGTTTCCCCCGCTGCCGCGCTGCTCCCGGCGATATAGCCGGAGGACCAGGCCCACTGGAGGTTGTAGCCGCCGCAGGCGCCGTCGATGTCCAGCACCTCGCCGCACAGATACAGCCCCGGCGCCAGTTTGGACTCCATGGTGCGGGGTTCGACCCCGGCGGTGGACACACCCCCTGCGGTCACCTGGGCGTTCTGCCAGGACATCGTTCCCCGGATCGGCAGCTTCCAGCCGGTCAGGATGCCGGCGATCTTCTCCCGCTCCCCGCCAGGCAAGGTTGGCCACCCGGCAGCGCGTGTCGGCAACCCCGGCCTCCCTGAGCAGCACCGGGATCAGCCGCTTGGAGATCAGGCCCACCAGGCTGATCTCCAGGGTTTTTCTGGGCATGTTCCGGAAGCGCTCGCCGAGCAGCCGGTCTGTCTCCTCCGGGGTCATGGTGTCAAACACCCCGAGTCTCAGCCAGGGCCGCTCCCCTGCCTGGAGCATCTCCCCCGCCTTCCTGCTGATCTGCAGGATCGGGCGGGCCGGATACCCCGTAGGACGGTAAAGAGGATCTCGCCCTGGTCCCGGGCGACCACCCTGAAACCGCCCTGGTCCTGCTCCCGGAGGATCTCCGCCGTCCCGGTAAACTTCAGGCCCTCCACCTGCTTGAAGAAGCCGCCTTCCAACTTTAACTGCACCAGGGCGGGAAAAGGATCGACGACAGTATGCCCCAACTGCCGGGCCAGCTCGAAACCGCTGCCGTCGGAGCCTGAGGCAGGCATGGCCTTGCCGCCGGCAGCCAGGACCACCCGGTCGCCGCTAACGGTGGCGCCGTCATCCAACTGCAGGCGAAATACGCCGGCGCTACGCCGGATCTCCCGCACCAGGGCGCCGCACCGGACGGTCACCCCCAGGTCCTCCAGTTCGTAGCGGAGCACGTCCAGGACGCTGGAGGCCTGATCAGACATGGGAAAGACCTTGCCGCAGTCCTCCACCTTGTGGTCGATCCCCAGTTGCCGGAAAAAGGCGATCGTCTCCGCCACTCCGAACCGGGACAGGGCGCTGTAGACAAACTTGGGGTTGGCGCCGTGGTAGTGGCGCACATCGGCATGGAGATTGGTAAAATTGCAGCGCCCGTTCCCGGTCGCCAGAAGCTTCTTCCCGATCCGCGGGTTCCGCTCCAGGAGTGTGACCCCGGCCCCGCCCCGCCTGGCGGCGATGGCGGCGACCATGCCCGAGGCCCCGCCGCCGACGATGATTACCTGTTGCCCGTTCTCCTGCTGCATCCTGTTCACCCGCGCAATCAAACATTATCGTGCCGTTCTTATAGTGCCCACCGAGCCGGTAAAGTTGCCGGCCAGCCCCGCCTAGCCTCTCCAGCCGCTGCCTCCGGACCTCGTAGATGAGCAGGGCGGCAGCCACCGCCGCGTTCAGCGACTCCACCTCCGGCCGCAGCGGGATACTCACCGCCTGGTCAGCCAGGTCGAGCCAGGCTGCGGCTGATGCCATGGGCCTCGTTGCCGATCAGGAGCAGCAACCGGGGGTGCTTCAGGTTCGCCTGGAAATAGCTCTGGCCGGCGTGGGGAACGGCGGCCACCACCTGCATGCCCTCAGCCTTCAACTCCGGCAGCAGCAGGGCCAGGTCAACTCCGGCAAAGGCCGGCAGGCGAAAGACGGAGCCCATGGTCGCCCGCAGCACCTTGGGATTGTAAAGGTCGACGGTGCCCTGGCCGAGCCACACCCCATCCACCCCGGCCCCGTCGCCGGTACGCAGGATGGCGCCCAGGTTGCCCGGGTCCTGCAGCCCGTCCAGGGCCAGGACCAGAGACTGGTGGACCGCTGCAGCAGGCTCTGACTGCCGCCAGGCCGGTTCGGCGCCACCGCCAGAACCCCCTGAGGAGTCTCGGTAGCGGTCAGATCCTCGTAGAGGCGCTCGTCCACTAAAAAGGCAGGCACCCCCCGCTCCCGGACACGGTCCAGCAGCGCCTGCCCCTTCCGGTGCTGCAGCATTTTATCGGTGTAAACCAGGCAGTCGACCGCGGACTCGCTACGCAGGGCCTCCTCCACGAAGGTGATCCCCTCGACCACGAAGCGCCGCTCTGCGTCCCGGGCCTTGCGCCGGCCCAACCTGCGGGCTAGTTGCACAGCCTGCCTGGCTGTCCTGACTGCCATACCATTCCCTTCTTGCACAAAAAAAGCATGGTCATTGCTACCATACTTTTTTGGAAGTCGGATGACAGATGTTCTCCAGCATGGCCTCTGACTTCAGGCCTCTGACCTCTGAACAGATTGGACGTGTTCCTTGGCCAGATCGACCAGTTGCGTAAAGGCAGTCTCATTATTGACGGCCAACTCCGCCAGCATCTTCCGGTTGACGGCCACGCCCGCTTTTTTCAGCCCGTTCATCAGCTTGCTGTATGATATGCCGTTCAGGTGGGCGGCAGCGTTGATCCTGGTGATCCACAGCTTGCGGAAATCTCTCCTGCGCAGTCTCCGGTGAACATAGGCGTAATGCAGCGATTTCATCACCTGTTCGTGGGCCGGGCGGAAGAGCTTGCTCTTGGCTCCGCAATAACCACGGGCCAACTTCAAAATCTTCTTATGGCGGTGCCGGGAAACCGTTCCGCCTTTTACTCTAGGCATAACACTTTCCTCCTATATTTGAGAGGTGAGAGGTTAGAGGTTAGGAGGGAGGATTCTGATTCCCGGCATACCGCTGTCCCACTTCCCACTGCTAAATAACTCACTTCCCACTTCTGCTTATGAGTAAGGCATCAGCCGGGCCATGCGCCCGCTGTCCGCGGCGCTCAGGATGGTCGGCTGACGGAGACCGCGCTTGCGCTTGCTGGACTTATGCGCCAGCAGGTGGCTCTTGCCGGCCTTCGCCCGCTTCCATAGTCCGCTGCCTGTACGCGTGACCCTCTTGGCTGTTGCCCGGTGCGTCTTCATCTTCGGCATGTATGCTACTCTCCTTTCGGCTGCTCCTGGTTCTTCGGGGCCAGCACCATGATCATGTTGCGTCCCTCGATCCTGGGCTCTTTCTCCATGATCGCCTGGTCCTCCAGCATCTTGAACAACTTGAGGCTGAGAGAGCGCCCCAGATTCGGAATGAGAGATCTCGCGTCCGCGGAACATCAGGGTAACCTTCACCTTGTCCCCGTCCAACAAAAAGCGCTGGGCGTTCTTTACCTTGACCTGAAAATCGTGATCCTCGATTTTCGGCCTCAGTTTCAGTTCCTTGATTTGATGATCTTCTGCTTCTTGCGCGCCTCCCGGTCGCGCTTGCTCTGCTCATACTTGTACTTGCCGTAGTCCATGATCCGGCACACCGGGGGCTTGGCCTGCGGGGCCACCTCGACCAGGTCGAGACCCTGCTCCACCGCGATCCGGAGGCCCTCCTTGATCGGCACGACGCCAAGCTGCTGGCCGTCGCTGCTGACCAGGCGGATTTCCCGGACACGAATCTCCTCATTGATCCGTAAATCTTTATTAATTATCTCGCCACCTCCTGGAAGTTCAGATAGTGAAATGCAGTATGTCGGCATCGCAAATAGAAAAAGCGGGCAATCCACCCGCTTTTAGTCCAAAAATAATTTCGGCGCAACCCCAGCAGCATTATGAGCCCTAGGGTGAGAAGCGAGTGGCTTCTACTTCGTGCCTATATTTAGTTAAATCTGGATAAAGCTTAACATAACCGCCAGCCGCTGTCAACATTTTTGTAACTTTCTTGTAACTTTCGGGTGACCTTCGCAACTGTTCAACTAGTTCTTAGCTTCTGTGGGGGCTTGTTTTCCCCCACAGAGCCCATGAGTCCTTCGAAGTCACCCTCACCTATATCTTTGCGCCATCTCCCCGGCCAGTTGCCCGGCAAATTCCGCCACCGGCATCCGGCCCAGGTCGCCCTGGCCGCGCTTGCGCACGCTGACCGCCCGGGCTTCCGTCTCCTTGTCGCCCACCACCAGCAGGTAGGGGATCTTCTCCAGCTCGCCGTCCCGGATCTTGTGGCCGACCCGCTCGTTGCGCCCATCCACATCCACCCGGAAGCCCTGTTCCTCCAGGCTGGCGGCCACCTCCGCGGCAAAAGCCAGGTGCCGGTCGGCAACGGTGATCACCCGGGCCTGCACCGGCGCCAGCCAGGCCGGAAACGCCCCGGCATAGTGCTCGGTGAGGATGCCCAGGAAGCGCTCGATGCTCCCGAAGGCCACCCGGTGGATCATCACCGGGCGGTGCTTCTCGCCATCCTCCCCGATGTAGGTGAGGTCGAAGCACTCGGGCATCGTGAAGTCCAACTGGATCGTGCCGCACTGCCAGTTCCGGCCCAGGGCGTCCTGACAGATGGAAGTCGATCTTGGGGCCGTAAAAGGCGCCATCCCCCTCGTTCACCTGGTAGTCGAGCCCCTTCTGCTCCAGGGCCTGCTTCAGGGCATCGGTGGCCAGGTCCCAGATCTCGTCGGAGCCCATGGCGTTCTCCGGTTTGGTCGACAGCTCCACCCGGTAGGGAAAGCCGAAGGTCTTGTAAATGATGGTCGATCAGGTCGATGACCTTGATGATCTCGTCCGTGATCTGCTCCGGCAGCATGAAGATGTGGGCATCGTCCTGGGTGAAGCAGCGCACCCGCATCAGGCCGTGCAGCACGCCGGAGCGCTCGTGGCGGTGCACCAGCCCCAGTTCGCCGTAGCGGATCGGGAATTCCCGGTAGGAGTGCGGCCTGGTCTTGTAACAGATGATGCCGCCGGGGCAGTTCATCGGCTTGACGGCGTAGTCATCCTCGTCGATCTTCAAGAAGTACATGTTCTCCTGGTAGTGGTCCCAGTGTCCGGAGCGCTCCCACAGCTGGCGGCTCAGGATCATCGGGCGTCTTGATCTCCATGGTAGCCCCACCGGCGGTGCAGCTGGCGCCAGAAATCCTCCAACTCGTTCCTGATGATCATTCCCTTGGGATAGAAGAAGGGGAAACCGGGGCCCTCGTCGGCGATGCCGAACAGGTCCAGTTCCTGCCCCAGCTTGCGGTGGTCGCGGCGCTTGGCCTCCTCGATCCGCTGCAGGTACTCATCCAGGTCCTTCTGCTTCGGGAAGGAGGTGCCATAGATCCGCTGCAGCATCTTGTTCTGCTCGCTGCCCCGCCAGTAGGCGCCGGCGACGCTGAGCAGCTTGATGGCGCCCACCATTCCGGTGCTGGGCAGGTGCGGCCCCCGGCAGAGGTCGATGAACTCCCCCTGCTTGTACAGGCTGACCTGGGCATCGGGCGGCAGGTCCTGGATCAGTTCCACCTTGTAGGGCTCCTGCCGCAGGGTGAAATACTCGATCGCCTCCTCGCGGGAGACCTCCCGCCGCACCAGCGGGTAATCCTCCTTGACGATCTTCTGCATCTCCGCCTCGATCGCCGCCAGGTCTTCGGCGGTGAAGGCGTGGTCCGAGTCCAGGTCGTAATAGAAGCCGTCGGCGATAGCGGGGCCGATGGCCAGCTTCGTCCCCGGGAACAGCCGCTGCACCGCCTGGGCCAGAATGTGGGATGAGGTGTGCCGGAACACCGCCCGGCCCTCCTCGTCCCCGAAGGTCAGGAACTCCACCTGGCGGTCGGCCTGGGCCGGGCTCTGAAGATCCTCCATCTCCCCGTCCACCTTGGCCGCCAGGGCCTCCTTGCCCAGCTTCCTGCTGATCCCCGCCGCCACCTGGCCCCAGGTGCTGCCCTCCTCGACCTGGCGCCTGGTGCCGTCCTTCAACATCACCGTAATGGTACTCATGCCGCACCTCCATAATGCATCGTTCTTCAAGAGTCGCCATGCGGGCAACGAAATAAAAAATCCCATCCCCCTTTCGGGGACGAGATCTTCCCGCGTTTCCACCCCTGTTGACGAATTACTGCATTCGTCCTCTCGTCCGCACTGCTACCGGTGTGCCGCCGTTCTCCTTGGACGGAGAATGCTCCAGGGTGGTCTTCCCCTTACCTTCCGGTAGAGGCGCTTGCAGCCGCGGCGCCCCTTCTCTGCAACCTGTTCAAGGGTACTCTTCCTGTCATCGCCTTGCCTCTATGCATCTAAGGCAGATTATACGATGCCGCAGGGATGCTGTCAACCGCGCAACGACCCGGCTGGCGCCGGCCATCATGATTCATGTTCGGCCGGACCTCGTCTTCCACAAGCAGTATCCTCATGCAAGAACCATCACCCAGAACGGACGGGTACGCTCCTCCGCATCAAGGTTAAAAAACGCCCGTTGAAAATAACGGGCGTTTTTCAGTCTCATTTCAGTTTTTCAAGGCATGAGGACTCACTTCTTGTGAGCATGCAGTTGCTTGCACCTGGCGCATCCCGGGCAGCGGGTGATCCGCTCCCCGAATACCTGTTGGATCGTCTGCAGCGGGTCGCAGTCCCAGATCAGGTCAGAGACGTGGAAGGTGATCGACTTTGGCGCCAGGGTGATCAGCATGCTGAGCAGGTAGTCCTTGTAGTTGAATTCACCGTCGTTCACGGTAAACGAAGGCGTGCGCAGGTGCTCGCTGCGGATCACCTCTCCGGCCTCGTCGCAGAGAAAGAATGTCCCCTCGGCATTGATAAAGATATGCACCTCGCCGATCTTGGGCTCCTGCATGTCGATAAAACAGCGCAGCAGCCTCACGAACTCCAGGTAATCCTTGGCCGCCATGAACTCCTGGCTGGTGCGCTTGACCATGCGCTGCAGTTGCTTCCAGTAGTCTTTGAGACGGAACCTGGCGAATCCCTCGATCATCAGCACCTGGGAGTCGGCCAGGTAATCGTAAAGGCTCTGCAAGATCCGGTTTCTCCGGACGATCCGGAGCTTGTTCATGTTTTCGGCGTTGCGTTCGATCAGGTCCTCCCGGTCGTTTACCGACCAGTAGTTGTAGCTTCTGGAGATAAACTCTTTGACGAAGTTTGATTCCACATGATTGACGAATAGGTCGGAGACCGCCTTGGCAACCGCAAAGCGGCAGGCGACCCCCTTTTCGCCCTGCCGCCTGCCCCGCGGCACGTGCAGAATAAAAAAAGACCATGGAGGATTTACCGATTCTTCCAACTCCAAGGCCAGACCTTCACCGGTCAAAAAGTTCAGCTCCGCGTTCAACCTTTCCTTCACTTCGTCTGGATAAGTGATAGTGCCTATAATGATATCAGAGGCCAAAGAATACACCCCCTCCGTGGCGATAACACATGATGCATGAAAGTTAGTGAGTCAAGAAATGTCCGGTTGCTTCAAGAGCAACAATACCAATGCTTTGGGCATTAGTTCTCGGTTATTATATGCCTTAGCATAAATACTATGTCACTCACTCTCCTTCATTAATCTCTCCAAAGCATCGAATCCTTTATCACCCAGTATTCCCATAATTTGATAAGAAACGCCAGAGAGCACCTGGCGCCACTGATATTCGCTTCGCTCGCCGACAAGGATGCAGTTTGACTCAGGATGTTCCAGAGGGAACGCGGCACGAAAGCCAGGCGGGCTTGCCCTGCGGATGAATCGCCTCACACAGAGCCTGAATCAGCAAAAAAAACAACCGGCAACATGATCTGCCGGCTGTAAGAATGCGATATTCGGAAGTTCCTTCCAAATCATTCTTATGGAAATCTTACATTTTTTTCAGGTTATCTTAAGGAAATGGTAATAACATGACATTAAAGGATGATCCGACTCTCAGCCTGAAAGGAGCATCATAATGATCACCACGATCCGTGTCCTAAGCAATGATGACCGCCGAACGATAATCATCGATGACGAGGTCGAAGATCTCTCTCCCCTTGCCCGGACATTCCTGGCCGTAGTCAGAAAGATTGCGGCGCAAAAACCGGTAGGGATAGCAACAGCACAAGCTGGTGGACATTTTTCATGATCGACTCACCGATCACTGGCTAACTGCCGCTCTTCTCCTGCTGGGCCATCCTTGCGTGCACCTCTTCAATAGTCAACGGTTTCAGAGGTTTGCAGAGGATCTCGTTGACCCGGATCTTGTTGAAGTGTTGTGAAGAGGCTGCCTGCATCACTAGGGCGGTATCAGATCCCCGGGCGGTACCGGCGATGGCGATCAAGTCTTCCTGGCTTTTCAACAATCCCGCATCCGTGGCCATCATCACGATCTCGAAGCACACCTTGAACCCCTGGCTGAAGCAGCGCAACAGGTTGGCCATCAGTGTGGGCGCCGATGACCCATAGAGATTGTCCGTATGGAACAGCATGGTGCCGAAGTGCACCGCATGCCCGGACTCTCTCAGTGTGGCTACCAGTTCCTGAGGGAAGGGATTGACGGGCCGGTGAAAATCCCACTGGTGAGGCACCACGATCAGTTGGATGCCGTCATGCTTGAAAAAATCCAGCGCCTTCCTGGCGGTGGCGCCGGTAGTGGAAGCCAGCACGATCTTCTTGATTCCCAATACTTTTGCCCTCTCCTGGGCCAGTTTGAAGACGATCTCCGTATTGGCGGGGTCCATGCCTTCGAAATAAACTACCTTGCTCTCCATCGTTAAGCCCTCCGCTTGTTCGTACTCCAATGCTCAGATTTCAATCAGACGATACTCCCTGCGGGGCGTGCTGCCTGCATCGGCCTCTGGCAGCAGTCAGAAAGATGGCGGTAAAAGACTAGCGAGGGATCAGGGCGAACACTTGGCGCAGATCGACCTGAATAACGTGGTGCTCAGGTAACGATCGCCACGGTCGGGCAGGATGGCCACGATCGTGCCGGTATCCATCGCTTTTGCCAGGCGCAAGGCCACCGCCACCGCCGCCCCGCTGGACATGCCGACAAAGATCCCTTCCTTGGTGGCCAACAGCCTCGCAGTCTCGTAAGCCTCGTCATCCTCGATATTGATCTTCTCGTCCATCTGCTCCGGGTGGTAGATTTTGGGAACGATAGCCTCCTCCATATTCTTCAGCCCCTGAATTGTATGGCCCCTGAGAGGCTCAACCCCGACAATCTTAATGCCGGGCTTTCTTTCTTTCAGGTATCTGCCTGTCCCCATCAACGTTCCGGTAGTTCCCATGCCGGCGACAAAAACATCGATCTCCCCTGCCGTCTGGGACAATATTTCAGGCCCTGTCGTCTCGTAGTGGGCAAGGCTATTGTTCTCGTTCGTGAACTGATTGGGCATATAATACCTGTCAGGCTCCTCGCCGGTGATCCGGAGAGCTTCCCTGATCGCCCCGTCCGTCCCTTCCTCTGCAGGAGTGAGGATCACCTCCGCCCCAAAAGCCTCCAGGATGCGGCTCCTTTCCACGCTTACGCAGCCCGGCATCACCAGCTTGACAGCATACCCCTTCGCCGCCCCGATCATTGCCAGGGCAATCCCCGTATTGCCGGAGGTCGGCTCCAGGATCGTCCGGCCTTTTGCAAGGGCGCCGGATTCTTCCGCCTTCTTGATCATGTAATAGGCAGGGCGGTCCTTGACCGAGCCACCAGGATTATTTCCTTCCAGCTTCCCCAAAATCCTGACTCTGCTGTCCCCGTTGAGAACCTTCAGTTCCACAAGCGGCGTGTTGCCAATAGCAGCGAATATGTCCGTCTCCCTCGCCTCCAGTTGCCTGTTCAATGTTATGTCCATTATATCGCAATTCAACGCCATCGCCCATTAGGGCGCTATGCTCTTCTTTAAGGCTTTGCCGCCACTCACTCGAGACCTCGGTATCCGTGCCATGCTCCATGACAACCGGTTGTAATCACCCGGGACTGTGGATCCTTACCCCTGCCACCTTACGGCGTGAGGCGCACGCCCATCGCCCCGGCCAGGTCGGTCAGGAAATAACCTGGCCCCCGGACCAGCCGGAGCCAGGGACCGGCGGCTATGACGCCCGCCAGCTCCGGCCGGCGGCGCAAGGCGTAGTTGAGGACAAGGGCCCCGCCCATGTGGAAAAACAAAAACCCCGCATCTCTAT
>CAVYHR010000009.1:0-15753 GCA_963768335.1 uncultured Peptococcaceae bacterium | reverse complement strand
GAGCATTCTGCGGCCGGCAGCCTCACTCAAAGAGGCTTGCGCGGCCGTTTTTCACGGATTATTATTTCAGGCCAGGGGGAAAATAGGCCTGACCGGTGGATTGTTGAACGCAGGAAGAGGCAATGGACAATGTTAAAACACACTCTTAATGCACTTGTAGAGCGCTTGGATCAGTTCATCAAAGCCCGAAGCGCGAGTGTAAGGCATGCATATAAGAGAAACAGTTATGCCAGATTCTTCACTGCGGTTGCCCTGTTCGCAGTCGTGATCGCCCTGATGGCCTTTGTAGGAGAGCACCCGCCGGTCCGCGCTCCCTGCCGGCGCCGCGCCCGGAGGCCACCAGCCTTGGCGCTCCGCCCGGCTACGATCCGCTCAAGCAGGCGATCATGAACTACACGGCAGCGCAGCCGGGCGCCTTCTCCGTCTACTTCAAGGACCTCACCTCCGGCCAGGAGTTCGGGATCAATGAGAATACTCCCGTGCCGGAGGCGAGCTGCATCAAGGTGCCGGTCGTGCTCTACCTGTATGAACAAGTGGCGGCAGGCAAACAGGGATGGTGGGACCGGGTCGCCTACCAGCAAGCTGTCGATTATGAGTCGGGCGCCGGGGCGCTGCAGATGACGGCTGAAGACGGGAACACCTTCTCGCTGCGCTGCCTGGCAACGATAGCCATTACCATCAGTGACAATATCGCCCATAATATGCTGGTGCGCTATTTCGGTCCCGATAATGTCATGAATTTTATCAAAAGCATCGGCGGCACTGATACCACACGGCCATATGGCAGCGCCACAACTACGGCCAAGGACCTGGGGGCGTTCATGGATGCGGTGTACCAGTTTGCCCAGCAAAACCCCGCCCAGGGACGGAGGCTGATCAGCGACCTGGCCAACTCCATCTTCCACATCGGCCTGCCTGGGGAACTGCCCCCGGACCTGTGGTTGCCCACAAGGAAGGCAGCATCAGCGGGGTGGTCAACGATATGGGGATCGTGTTCAGCCAACGCCCCTTTATCCTGACCATGATGTCCCAGGGGACAACCGACGAGGACACCGGCTTTCACAATATCGCCGAAATATCACGCATCGCCTATGACTACCAGCAGCAACTACCGCCGGCCCCGCCCCGGAATGTGCCCAAAAAATAAGGAGTCAGGAGTCAGAAGTCAGAATGAGACCTTCAACCAGCATTATGTACAAGGTCTCGAAAAAATTCTGAATTCTCCCGTGCGCGCATTCCCGGTGTGCCGGCGGGCTTTCCACCGCATCCAGTCCTTCGGATTGGCCTGAAAGAATGCGGCGCACAGGAGCCAAGGCGGAGCCTTGAGCCGCGTTCAGGCCGGGCGTAAGCCCGGATGCGGTGGACTACTGAATTCTGAATACCTGACCTGAGAATGGCAGGAAATTCATCAGAGATCAGAGAAATTCAAGAATATATAATGAAATTGTAGATCTGACGGGAGTGATCGCATGCGGCTCTTCAGGCCAAATGTCAAGCGGATGCTGAAGAAGAGAGACGTCAAAGGCCTGATCGGGGCCATGAACGACGAGGAGAGGGCCATCCGCCTCACTGCCATCGAGGCGCTGGGGGAGATCGGCGATCCCCGGGCGGTGGAGCCGCTCATCGCCGCCCTTCAGGACGGTAGTTGGGGCGTGCGCTCGTATGCCGCCGCAGCCCTGGGGGCGATCGGGGATGCACGGGCTGTCAAGCCGCTCACCGCCCTGATCAGGGACAGCAAGAAGGTCGTGCGCAAGGCTGCCGCAGAGGCCCTGTCGAAGATCGGCCCCTCATCCGACCCGGAGTCCCTGGCATGGTACCTGGTGGCGTTGGAGCAATGGGACCGGGTCGTCTCGCTGGGCGAGGCGGCGGTGGAACCGCTGATCGCCGCCCTAGGAATGGTGAGGTTGGCGCCGCCAGGGTCCTGGGAGAGGTCGGGTCTGCCCGGGCGACAGAGTCGCTGGTATCTGTCCTCAAAGACAGGGATCATTATCTGCGCAAGGCTGCCGCCAGGTCGCTGGAGCAGATCGGCCTGCCGTCCGACCCCCTGATGCTGGCGTGGTATGCTGTGGAGGTGGGAGACTGGGACCAGGTGGATCAACTGGGCGCCGCAACTGTCGAGCCGCTCATTTTCACGCTCACCGAATTTCAGCACATCGGAAACGGGCACACGGCGCGCAATGCCGCCTGGAGACTGCAGGCGCTGTATAGTTCCGGGAGTCTCAGCGACGCCGATAAGCAGAGCATTCTAGCCGTAAGATCGGTTATGGCCAAACCGCACATGGACCACAGCGAGGTTTTCGAAGAAGAAGACCCTCCTCTGACCGAACACGAAGATTACGGCATCGGTGTGGAGTTGTAGTGCAAGAATCAGGATTGAGGATCTATAAAAGCAGGCCGCCCTGGGTAAAATAGAGAGTGGTAAAAATTTTAAAAGGGGTGTGCCTGATGGATGATCTCAAAAACCGACTCAGTGCAATGCCGATAGCCAGCATCAACAAGGACGAGGAACGCCAATCCAGGACCTGGAACGCAAGTTTGGCGACAAGTATTACCTGGTTGCCTTCGAGAAGATGGCCTGACCCTGCTCGATGTTAAATGTTCGAGATTCGAAGGTTGCAGAAACTGCTCGACCCTGTTCTATCTTGCCGCGCCAGGAAGGCGCCCGGTACCCGGTGGAATGCAGCCAGCCTCTGACGACGATGCTGAAGTTGTCGTGATGGATGGTAGTTGCCGAACGATTCAGTTTAATGAAGTGGGCGCCGGAGGGCGCTCTTTTTCGTGTAAAAGCCCCGGGTGGGAGGCGGATGTCATGCAAAAAAGATCAGTTCATCCTTCTCATGCCGCCTGCAGGTACACTTCCAGGACCTGCGAGCTGACTCGCAAGGCCGTATCGGAGATCACGAACTGGGTGCCGTTGATCTGCACCTGCGCTCCCACCAGGCTGTAGGTCGTGCTGTTGTACATGAAATGGGAGGAGTCGGGGAAGGTGATGCTGCCAAATGGCGCCCAAGTCCCTCCGGCATTGATGGTGGCGTTGGTGGCGCCATTCTGATAGACGGAGTTGTTGAGATAGAATACGTAGCTCGCCGGCTGGCTGGACAGGGCGCCTACCGGGGCGCCGGTGGCTTCGCCGGTCTCCAGCGTCGGTATGTTCAGAGAGTCATTGTAGTTGATATCCTCAATGGTATAGTATGTTCCGTTGATCTGGCAGCTCGCGTCGTCGGCGTTGTACTGTTGGCCATTGATGCGGATCAAATTGTCACTTACCACCAGAACGTTGTTGAGGGTGTAGACGCCGGCTCCGCAGATGATCTGGACGGTGCTGGCATCGACGTAATTGTTGTTCACTATTGCCCAGGCGGTCACGCTGCTGGCGGTGCAGTAAAAGATGAATTTGCCGTTGAGGGAACTGGCGCTCTGCAACTGATAGAAGCTGTTGTTGATGAGCATGGTCACCTGGCCGGAGGTGTAGCTGCTGCCATTGGCGGTAAAGTTGCCGGAGGCGTCGATGGTCACCTGAGAGAGAGTGTAATTGCCGTTACCAATGATGAAAGACAAGGTGCTGACGGTATTCAGGCTCAGAGACTGGGAGTTCACGAAGATGGCGGAGATATCCGACAGATCGAGGTTGCTCATCACCACCGGGGCGATTGCAGTCAGGTTGAGGTTAATGCCGCTGCTGCCGATATCGATCCCCTGGATGGCGTAGAAATTGTTGTCACCCAGGTTGACGGAGATCTGCGTGCTGCCAAGATCGTAGTTGACACCGGCGATCTGCACGGTGTGCTCGTCCACCAGTTCGGCGTCGGAGAGGTAGTAAGTGCTGTTCTTGGCGCCGATATAGAGATGCGTGTAATCGGCGCCGTACGTGGAGCCGTTATAGGTCAGCGAGTCCAGTTCCAGGGCGGTGGGAGTGGCCACCAGGTCGCTGCCGCTGACGCTTAGCTTGCAGTTGACGTAGCGGGCGTTGTTGACGACCAGGTCCGGGTTGTTATTGTCGCCGTTCAGGACGAAGGGGGTATTGTTAAGTAATACCAGCCCGCCGGCCAGGCTGATGGAGGAGATCGGCACGTTGGCGGCCCACTGCTGTCTGAGGTATATCTGGGTGTTCGCCAGGTTATAGGTGTTGCCCTGCACCACCAGGCCGGTCAGGCTGCTGCTGTTCGAGGCGGTACCCGTGGTGGCCGGCGCGGCCGGAGTGGTGGCGCCGCCCAGCTTGGTCACCAGGTTGGACAGCATGACGCAGGCCTCGGCGCGAGTCACACCCTGGAAGGGGCGAAACGTGCCATCCGGGTAGCCGTTCATCAGTCCGGCGTCAGAGGCTGCCTTGATGTAGCCGCTGTACTCGCTCTTGGCTATCTGGTCCTGGTCATTGAACGTGGTCGCTGTGTTGTCCGGGCTCATGCCCAGCGCCCTGACCATCATGGCGGCGGCCTCGCTACGCAGGATCGCGCCATCCGGCTTGAGGCCGTTCGGGTATTCGCTGACGACCAGGATACCCCGCTGGACCGCTTCGGCAATCTGGGCGTGCGCCCAATGTGTGGCGGTATCGCTGAAAGTCTGGACGGAAGTATTCGCAGACGGCGTGATCCCCATGCTGTTGAGCAGGATGCAGGTGAACTCCGCCCGGCTGATCGGCCGGTCAGGCCGGAAGGTCTTGTCCGGATAGCCCTCGACGAACCCCTTGGAGGCAAAGTCGAGAATGTAATTTTTCGCCCAGTGGTTTTGAATGTCGGTGAACGACGGCGTTGCGGCTGGCGCCGCTCCGGGCAGCAGCAGGAGCAGAAATACTGCAAACATCAACAGGGAGACTGCCTTCCTCTTCATCGGTTTTCCCCTCTCCTCGGGCGTTTCTGTGCCCATTTTACCACATTATCGCAGCATTGGCACGAATTATGTCGCCTGTTTCGTGCAGTTGCCTGTATGTTTTCAGGCCGGTGTGCTAGAATAGAGGACGGCCGGAAAAGGATTAAAATGTTTATGCTGGTATATATAGGTTGACGGGATGATTGCTCGATGAGGGGATTGTGCAGGGTTTGAAAGAACTGACGGGTGGACCCGGACAGGTTTCCTCGCCGCCCAAGCCGCGCCTCGGGGCAGGAATGCGCCGCCTCGGACTGATAGGTTGCTTCCTGGTCCGGGTGTTTCCCGAGGTAGAGAGGGATTGGAGCGCTGGCGGCAGCAGTTGGAGGCGGCCGGGGACCCGGAACTGCGCCGGCAGGGCCTGGCCAGTATCGGCAAGAAACGCTTTCATGCACAGGGGGGCGGCTTCTATGCCCTGTCCGGGACCGTCGGCGGGCCTGCCGGATACACAGGGACGGATGACAGGAGGCGGCGTCTGGTTGACTTTATCGTGGCCTTCCAGACCATCAGCGATTACCTGGACAACCTCTGCGACCGCACCGGATGCCTGGAAACCGCCGCTTTCCGGCAGTTGCACCTGGCCTATACGGATGCCCTCGACCCGTTCGGAGGCGTTGACGATTACTACCGGTTCTATCCTTACCGCGACGACGGGGGCTACCTGGCGGCCCTGGTGAAGCAGTGCCGGGAGGTGCTGCAGCGGCTGCCGTCCTGGCGCCTGGTGCAGGGCGAGGCGCTGCGTTTCGCCAGGCTATACAGCGATCTGCAAACCTTCAAACACACCTTTTCGCATCTGCGGGAGGGCCTGCTGCAAGATTGGGCGGCGACAGAAGCCGGGGCGTATCGTGACCTTAACTGGTGGGAGTTTGCCGCCGCCAGCGGGTCGACCCTGGGGATCTTCGCCCTCTGTGCCGCCGCTGCCGATCCGGGGCTCACGCCGGAGTCCGTGGACCAGTTGTCCGCCGGCTATTTCCCCTGGATCTCCGGGCTCCACATCCTGCTCGATTACTTCATCGACCAGGCGGAGGACGAGGCCGCCGCCGACCTCAACTTCGTCTCCTATTATGCCGGCGAGGGGCAATGCCGGGAGCGGCTGCTGCTGTTTTTAAAGAGGGCGCTGGACTGTGCCGCCGCCTTGCCGGACCCCTGGTTCCACACCACGGTGGTTCGTGGCCTGCCGGCCTTATACCTGTCCGATCCCAAGGCGCAGATGCAGGGCTTGGACGAAACCGCAGGCCTCCTGTTGGCGGGCGGGGGAAGGGAGACCAGGTTCATGTACCAGATCTGCCGGCTGCTGCGGCGGTTGGGAAAGCTCTGATTTCAGGGGTTGGAGGTAAGAGCCCTACTTGTTGAGATTCAGGAAGTTGTTAATCATAGCGCAGGCCTCGGCCCGGGTAGCATTGCTCATGGGGCCGAAAGAACCGTCGGGGTATCCCTTGAGCAATCCGTCCTTGACAGTTTCGGCGACGAAGCCCCTCGCCCAGCCGGCAATCCTGCTATCGTCCGTAAAGCCGGTATTGGCGCTGGCGTTGGCTGCAGCATCATCCGCCTTGCCCGATGCCTGTGCCAGGATGGCTGCGATCTCCTGCCTGGATATCGGAGAATTTGGGAGAAACTCGTTGTTTGCGTATCCCTTTACCAGGTTGTCTTTGACGGCCGTCTCGACAGGCCCGTAATACCAGTCTCCGGCAGCGACATCGGTGAATGCCGGCATATCAGGCTTGACAACGGAGAGATTGAGAGCCTTGACGAGCATGGCAACGAATTCCGCTCTGGTGATAGCCTCGTCAGGCCGGAAGGTGCTGTCCGGATAACCGCTGGCCAATCCCTTTGTATAAAGATTGTCTATGGCGTCGTAAGCCCAGTAGCCTGCCGGAATATCGGTGAAGGGTAAGGCCGAAACGCTCTGAGAACCGTCTTTGATCGTGAACACAGCCGAGGCGGTGTTGCTCCAGCCGGCCGCCGGATCATGAACAACAGCCCTGATTGTCTCGGACTGGCTCACGGTGAACGCCCCGCTGTAGACGATGGCAGTACTGCTGCTGGTCGGATCGGAGCCGTCGGTGGTGTAGTAGGCGTTGCCATCATTGGGGATGTTGCTGAGGGTCACGCTCTGGGCCGTGGTGAAGGCGCCGCCGTCCGGAGAGATGGCCGGCGCCGAGGGCGGTGTGGCCGAGGAGTCGATCGTGAATGCAGCCAGGGAGATGCCACTCCAGCCAACTACCGGGTCATGGACGGCAACCTTGATGACCTCGGACTGGCTCACGGTGAACGTCCAGGTGTAAATGATGGCAGTGCTGCTGCTGGTCGGATCGGAGCCGTCGGTGGTGTAGTAGGCGGTGTCAGCGTTGAGGATGTTGCTGAGAGTCACACTCTGGGCCGTGGTGAAGGCGCCGCCGTCCGGAGAGATGGCCGGCGCCGATGGCGGTGTGGTCGAGACAATCGTGAAAACCGCCGAATTGACGCCGCTCCAGCCGTCCGTCTAGTCATAGACAGCAGCCTCGATTGTCTGGGAATGGTTTACGGTGAACGGAATGCCGTAGGGAAAAGAGGAGCCGCTGTTTATGCTTCTGGGATCAGAGCCGTCAGTGGTGTAGTAGGCGGTGTCCCCGCTGGGGATGTTGTCGATGATCACGTCCAGGAAGTTATCGTAGGTGCCGCCATCCGGATAGATGTCGGGCGGAGACAATGATGTCACCGTTGCCAACCCGGGCTGCACAGACAGCATCAGCGTCAGGGTGGCCATCATCATGAGCAGGGCAATCCATCTGCACTGCCTCCTCAAAAAACACCCTCCGTCCAGTTAACATAGCCCTTGTCCTTCTATTTTAACATGAGAACCTGAGAACAATATAAGAAATTCCTGGACAAAGGATTGGAGAGACACAACATGATAAACGCTTCTTTTAAATCGACGCGTCACGTCCAACTATTAGGGAAGAGCATGATGTACGGTCAGCGATGCCGCTGCAGTACCTGGCCCACCAGGCCAAGCAGGGCTGTGCGCCTCGTTTCCGGGGTGACACTGTCCAGGCAGCCTATGGCCTCCTGGGAGAAGTGCAGGGCTTTCCGGTAGGCCAGGCTCAGGGCCGGGGTGCTGCGAACCGCCTGTTTGATATAGTCATAGTCCTGGTCATAACGGTTGCAGCCGCGCCCGCCTGTAGGCGCCTGCCTGGTGATCTCCTGGAGCCGGGCCTGGTCTGGAAATGAAGTTGGGCGGCGCTCGATGGCAATCTCGCTTCCCTGCTCAAAGGCAATGTTGTTCAACAGGTAGATCACCGGCAAGGTCAGGATGCCCTGGGCGAGGTCGGAGCCGGCGGGTTTCCCCAGGCTGGCGCTGTCCCCGGTAAAATCCAGCAGGTCGTCGGTGATCTGGAAGCACAGCCCCAGGTTGCGCCCATAGGCGGCCAGAGAGGCAACGGCCTCCGGCGCCAGGCCTCCCGCCAGGGCCCCGGCGCTGCAGCAGGCGGCCAGCAGTGATGCGGTCTTCTTTTCGATCCGGCTCAGGTACATGTCCTCAGTGACGGAGAACTGAAACAGGGCCTCTTTCTGTTCGATCTCCGCCTGGCACATGTCCCGGATGGCATCGGTCATCACGGCCAGCGCCTCGGGGCAATGGCCGCGCGCTAACAGCCCGAAGGCGGTGGCAAACAGGAAGTCCCCGGCGAGGACGGCGGTGTGGTTGTCCTGGAGGCGGTTCAGGGTGGGGACGCCGCGGCGGGTGGCAGCCTGGTCGAGGATATCGTCGTGGATCAGCGATGCGGTGTGGATCAGTTCGGCGGCGGCGGCGATGTCGATCAGCGGCTGGCAGGCGGGATCGTCGATGCCGCTGCAGAGGATCACCAGCAGCGGGCGCAGGCGCTTGCCCCCGGCCCGGATCACGTGTCCGGCGTAGACGCCGAGCGCCCCGGCCTGGTCCGAGGCCATCTCCTGCAGCCTGTCCTCGACCGCCTGCAGCAGCGGGCTGAGGGCCTGACCCTGGTTTTCGAACCTGAGACCTGCCATCGGGCACCCCGCGATCCTGGTATCTGACGTTGCCATGGTCATGACGGCGATGGTTCGCTAAATAGGGTTGCCGGGATAGTCTCCCGTTATCCAACCAATTTGGCGGAAGATGGTAAATGCTGCATTTTCTCGTGAGTGATGTTATAATCTGATCAACGAAATGATCAACAAGTAATAGACGAATCACTTGAACCTCCGCATATTCATGTTGAGGAAGAAGAAAGTTATGCCAAATTCTGGTTGAATCCAATCCAGCTAGCGGCTTCTTACGGATTTAACTCCCATGAGTTGAGAAAAATAGGTAGGATCATTGAAGAGAACGTCGAGCTTTTAAGGAGGTCATGGGATGAGTTTTTTAAGTGATAGATTTGTGCCTGTGGCTGCCAATGATGTATGGTTTAAAGATGAGATGCTTTATGCCCGCCTAAGCGACGGGAGAGAGATCGGCGTGCCTCTGGAGTGGTTTCCCCGGTTACGCAGAGCGTCACTTGAAACTCTTTCAAAATGGAGATTAATTGGGCGTGGTATCGGGATTCACTGGGACGATCTCGACGAGGACATCTCTGTTCAGAGTTTGATATATCCGGAACTGAATCCTAAAGAGGCAAAATGGTGACAGGGGTTTATAGTTTGACGAACTGTGGTCCGTGACTTCCGTGCCTTGTCAAACGCTGGGCCACCGTTTATAATGAACGTTACAAAGTCAGAAGCAGTTTACGGGCGGAAGTAACTCAATGGTCGAGCATCGGCTTCCCAAGCCGAGGGTTGCGGGTTCGAATCCCGTCTTCCGCTCCATATGAAAGATAGACCCCGCAATCGCTTTATCTGGGCTAAGAAAGAGAGAAACCTGAAGTATCAAGGGTTCTCTCTTTCTTTACATATTAACAACGTATCAGTTTAATTAAGATACTGGGATCAGGACATCCTCCGGCAGTTGCTGGTTGCTAAACCATGCCCGTAGGATACTGGCAAACCGTTCTGGTTCCGCAAAAAGGTAGGCATGATCGGCGCCAGAGATCAGGTACCCTTGAGCATTAGGGAGCGCCGCCGTAAGTTCGCGCACCGAATCAAACACGACCCCTAACTCCTTTTGCCCGGCTAACACCAGGGTAGATACCGTCGCTCTCTGCAAGCCCACCACCAGCCGAAAAGAACTGTTCTCATTCAGGATGCGGCTTAGAGCACCTGCTGAAAGCCTCTGGGTATCCTGGTAGTAGATTTCAAAGTCGGCAGCGGGGATGTGAAATGACCGCGCTTGCAGTTGCTGGAATGTCCGATTCCGCACCAGTGGCAACACAGCGCGGGATACCACAGACAGTAGGCCGGTCATAGGTAGCGGCCGCAGCAGGGCGCTTGAAACTACCGCTCGATCTACCACCTGGGGCGCCATAGCCAGAAGAGCCACCAATACCTGACCTCCCAGCGAGTGTCCCGCCACGTGCGCCCGGCCACCGGGAACCCGATCCCGAATCAAGTCCGCCACTCGCCGGGCGCTGTCTTCGATGGTGATAGGTTTGATGTCGCAACTGTGACCATGCTCGGGTAGGTCGGGAATCAGGCAATGATAATCATTCAACAGGGAAGCGCATCTGTCCCACATCCAGCCGCTGATTCCCCCACCATGCAACAGCACAACCGCCGGGACATGGCTGGGTCCACACTCTCTCACAAAGAGGCCCAGGTAACCACTTCCTTTGCTCGTACTCAGATTAGACCCCGGGTTTAAATCGTAAGAACAATGTAACTCCGCGTTCGAGAAGTTTAGCCCAGAGAATCGTAAACTTTACCTCTGAGCTTTTGAAGTTCTTGCTTTAATAATTTATTCTCCTCTTCCAGTTCTCTGATCCGCTTGTTTTTGGCGGCAATGACTATGTCCTTGCTGGCATCGGTCATTTCCCGTTTAATCTGCTTCGGAGAGGACAGTCCCTCCTGCTGTTTTCTGAGGGCATCAATGCGATCCCGGATATCAGGATGGGTGTAAAGATAAGCCTTGCTCACCCCAGACTCCTCGGAGACGCTGTTGAAATTAACTTTCTCCTTGTTCTTTATCAGGCGTTGAATGGCTTCATCCACTTTTTCTGCGGTTTTTTGGCTCTTGCGGTGAGCATGGTTGGCAAGACCATTCGTGTTGCGTTCATGAGTTCCCGACATGTGTGCGTTCCTCCCCCACGTATTCCCGCCCCTTTTTGCCCGCCAGGTGGTGGGTGTGACCTTCTTTTAGAACGGCCAGAATTGCTTCGTAATGTCCAAGAAGGGCCTCGTTTTTATCCACCCAGATGGTCCGGCCCTGGGCTTTGCCGCGTTCGATGGCAGCCTTTACCTCCCTGATTTCCGCCTCGTACTGCGGGATAAAATCAGGGGTGGTGCACAAATTGCGGCAGGTCAGGCAGGGGTTCAGTTGGTGTTTGCACTCCACCTTGTTGGGCTTGAGGCAGTATCCTAGTGGTGTCCTCACCGCGTCCAGGTTGTAGCGAATGTACTCCCACTCAAGCAGGTCTTCATTCTTGAGGTCGGCAGGGTCAATCTTCACGGGCTTACCTGCAGGACCAATCCGGAAGAGACCATTCTTGGTAGCCTCTTCCCAAGATTTTCGCATAGTTGTATCGAGAATCTTAGCATAGCGCAGGGTCATTTCCGGGGAAGCGTGGGCCATCCACTTTTGGACGTGTACAAGGTTCATCCCGTTATTAATCAGCTCCACACCTTTAGTGTGACGGAAGGCGTGGTTACCGAAATGAAATAATTGGCCTTGGTCGTCTATGATGTTGCATTTTTTAGCCAAACGATTGAGTGATTCTTGAATTAACCGCCCTTTTGGTGGGCGACCTTTGCGTTTTCCGTCTAGGCGAACAAACAGTAATTTATTGGGGTTGTTTTCCGGCGTGCTTTTTTCCCTAACCTTATCAACTACAGCTTGAACTACCGCGGCTACCTCATCGGTAATAGGAACGCGGTGGTTTAACACCTGGGTTTTAGGAATATCACCGCAGAGCCACCAGCCCTGGACGGTACGTTCCAAGCAGTTATCATAACTGATGTTTAAGATGTCAGATATACGCCAGCCGATAGCACGAAGTAGTAAGACGATAGGTATGTATTCTGCAGGTGTTAAATGCTCCAAATTTTCTTCGAGTTGCCTTAACACCCCTTCGGGAATGTATTTAATGTCGTCTTCCGACCTATGGGGCAGCCTGGGAAAGTCTTCCTTGAACAACAGTAATAGGTGGGGTTTTTCTGGTGCTTCCGGGTAGCCAGCCCGCTGTATGTAATCTAAAAAGCTTCGCAGGCTGGCTAAATATTCATAATGCCGTTCTTGCAAGCCCTCTGTGTAAGACCGGTACCACATCAGGTAATTTTCCATATCTTTACGGGAGAATCCCTTGAGATCTTTCCAATGAGGATATTGCTTTTGGATGAAACAAAGAAACAAACGCAAAGCCATCAAATCAGCATAGCATCGGCTGTATGACCGGATGCCTATCCGAAGCTTCAGGTATCTTTTAGCTAGAGGTCGAAAGTAAGCGGGGATGTCGTTAAAGGAAAGCAGGTAATCGGACTTGTTTTGAGTAAATCTTGCCCCCGGAATTTTCCGCGCATCCCAGATGTCCTTTTCAAACTCCTCTCGGTCATCATAGAAGTTGACCATAAAATGGTATGTCTGCTGGAACAGTGTTTCGTAATGACGGGAGGATAGACGGCCTTGCTTATTGACCGTAAGCCCCTGCTCAATCAGGTAAGAACGCCACTTGGTAATAGCCTTTTCTATCTCTAAATCCGTAAAGCTTCCGATTCTAGGATAGGTCCGTTCCAAAAAGGCAGCCAGGCGAGAAAAGCAAACTCCGTAAATGACCGCCGTTTGGAGCCGTAAGCTGTGTTCCCGGAGACGCTGAACATGGAAAAACTTGACCTCATCCTTAATACCTGGCTGCAGGCGGGAAAAGTCAATAGTTTTGTTAGCTGTCCATCTTTGAGGCCGAAACTCGTCGAAGACGGGATCGGCAATATCCCACTTATCCCTTTCCCAGTAGCCCATCAGGGTTTCCTCGATTTCCCGCTGTTTTGCCAGCGTTGGGACAGGCTTGTAAACCGTACTCACTTTTCGGTGTCTTCCTTTCTCTGCCGTTTAAGGCGCATCTTCTCCTCTGCTTTTTCCCAGTCCTTGCGCAGGTCTTCGTCGCTCGGATGCATGTAAGTTTGCATGGTGGTCTGAACCTGGGCATGTCCGGCCCGTTTTTGCAAGTGTTCTGGTTTCCATCCTGCCCGGCGTAGTTCGGTCAAGGAACTGTGCCGGAGTACATGGGGAGTGGCATCGATGCTAGTTTTGGTCTTCAATCTGCGAAAAAGGGAGGCAACGTCCTGGTACTCCATAGGCTGGTATCTGTTTTCTCCAGACAGCTTGATGAAAACATGATTCGTGTCCACTTCCTCCGTGTGGAATTCGGCTACATAGTCGAAAAACAGGTTGATTAAATCAGGGGAAACGTCCACCGTCCGGGGGCTGCAGATGGTCTTGATCTCAGCAAGGTTGGGAAGATCGCCCCTGTCCCGGATGTGGATTTTCTGTCCGTCGGGCTCAAAGTCCTCAAGCCACAGGGCCAGGGCCTCGCCGATCCGCATGGAACTCTCCCATAAAAGCTGGACCAAGAATTTATCCCGTATGTTCGAGCACGCGGCAATCAGCTTGTTCACCTGTTCCTTGGCAATGGTCTTGGGGCGGGATCGGCGGACCTTGATTTTCAAAATCTTGGCCGGATACTCCTTGTCCTTATTGATGTGGTAGAGAAAGTCTTTGAAGCCTCGTCTGTTCCCGGGGATTGTCTTTTTTAGCCTTTCGGAAAGTTGGACGTTGTAATCTTCATGGCGCATGAGGTAGTCATAGAAATTGAGGACCGTGGAGATGACGATGTTCACAGTGGCCGGCTTACGTGGCGCCGTTACGGGCGCCACCGGGATTACTTTCAAGTTTCCGTAAGGGTTCTGGAGCCAGCGCATGAAGCTGGCCATATCGTCAATGTTGACCTGGCGGTAGTCCAAGTTCTCCTGCTCCAGAAACTCGAAATAGAGCTTAAGGTGCTGGCAGTATGCTCGCAGACTGTTTCTCGCTGTTTCTCCGTTATCCTTGAACTTCAAAAATCTCAGCACGGGCAAGACAGGATCACAGTTTGAATCAACCAACATGTAGCGCGTCCTACCATCTTGGGTGATCACAGTATCAACTCTCAATGAATCACCACCCAGTACTAGGATCTAATGCTATGATGATACTACATAGACTATATTATAACAATACCTTTATATATTATTTTACCAAAAAGAATAGGGATAGATCCATTCTTAGAATACTAAGAAGTCTATCCCTATTCTTGATACTTATATAGAGATTGCGGGGTTTTTGTTTTGCTGCTCAAAGTTGCTGATCGGGCGAAGTGTTGCTATTTTGTTGCTCGTCCTTATTTTTCTGATTCTTTTTGGGACCCTTTTTAGATAATTGGGGAGCCTGAGGGGGCTATAATCCCCCTGTTTTCAAACCTTAGCATTACCCATAAGTCTCTCTCTTGGAATAAATGTAATAGAAAGACTGGGGCACCTAACGATTTTCTGTGACAATCACCTGTAATCAGTCTCAATGGGCTACCATGCCCCAGAATCCGGCCTTGAATGGCTGGACACATCGTCGCAATTTCGATACACTTGGCTCATGAGCAGCCAATTACCATCAGGGTGTCCAGGGCATCGATACTGCGGACGATTTTTTACCGGGCCCGAGATCGAGGTCATCCGGCAAATCATCGCCTTGCCACAAGAATATCCGACAAGAGCAGCCATTGCCCGGGCTGTGTGCGCCGCACTTGCCTGGTACAAGCCTGACGGATTGCCCAAAGACATGTCCGCCAGGGTGGCCCTGCTGCGAATGGAGCAGGACGGTCTCTTGACCTTGCCTGCAGCCACACATTCATACACTCCCTCCCGCGGGGCGGTCTTTACAACTGCATCCGATCCTCAGCCCGAACTGCGCTGCCCCTGCCCGAAAACTGATATCAAGCTAAACCGCATTGCTACCAGGGCGGATTCACACCTGTGGAACGAACTGGTGGCCCGTTACCACTACCTGGGCTACCGGCCCCTGCCAGGCGCCCAGATCAGATACATCGTCAAACACGGAGAAACGCTGCTGGCCGCTCTTGGTTTCGGCGCCGCAGCCTGGAAAGTGGCGGCCCGTGACTCATTCATCGGATGGACACCCGATCAGCGGACAGCCAGGCTCCACCTGGTGGTCAACAATGCCCGCTTCCTGATTCTGCCCTGGATTCACATCCCCAACCTCGCCTCCCGTATCCTCAGCCTGGCTGCCCGGCAGGTCTATCGCGACTGGCCGGAACTGTATGGATATCAGCCGGTGCTGCTGGAGACATTTGTAGAAAGGAAGCGGTTTGCCGGCACCTGCTACAAAGCCGCCAATTGGATCCGCGCCGGCCGGACCACGGGGCGGGGAAAGCTGGACACTCATCATCGCCGGAACATCCCCGTCAAAGATGTCTACCTGTACCCCTTGAACTACCGCTTCCGCCGTATTCTGACCGGGGAGGTGGCCGTGTGATGCTCTGGGCAGCCAGGGAATGCGGCAGAGCCGAGTTCGGTGACGCTCGCCTCACCCAGCGCCTGATCTCCTTGGTTGACAGCCTCGTTGAGCATCCGGAAAAATCTCTACCCGAAGCGCTCGGCCAGTGGAATGCCACCAAGGCGGCCTACCGTTTCTTCGACAATGACAAGGTAACGGTTAAGGCCATATACGATTCCCATCGCGACGCCACTTTGGAGGCAATAAAGGGCCATCCGGTTATTTTGGCAATTCAGGACACCACCGTTTTCAACTACACCGTGCAC
>CAVYHR010000008.1:0-216589 GCA_963768335.1 uncultured Peptococcaceae bacterium | reverse complement strand
CACCTCGACCGACGGAGTTCATTGGAGCAGCTGGAACGACGAAACCGAAGCCAATCTCAATTTACCAGATTTCGTGGGCTACAGCAGTATTGCCTGCAACGGCACCGCTTCCGGCGTCAATTACGTTGCCGTCTCTCCAGGTGATTTTAAAGCGACTGCCCTGGGAACCACCACCACGGGCGGCGTGTCCTGGAATGATATAGGATTCAACGGCAGTGCAAAAGATCTGAACGGCAGTTTTCTTAATATCTTCGGGAGCAGCCCTTCCTTGAGCAGCGTCATCTTTGACACCGCGGACCAGCAGTGGATCGCCGCCGGGACGTCGGGCGTCTGGGCCTCGGTGGACGGCGTGAACTGGCGGCAACTGTCCGCCCAGGCGGGCACCCAGGCGCTGTATATGAACGGCAGGGCCCTGGTCGTCACCAGCGGCGGCTACCTGCTGGGCTACCAGCCGCTTCCCGTCTACACGACATCCCCGCTTCCGGGTGCGACCGGTGTAGCTGCGAATGCCAGCATCAATGTCACTTTTGGCAGTTCGACCGAGGAACAGATCGCTGAAGGTTGGAACTTTGCCAATATCACACTTCAGGATGCCTCAGACAATCCGGTTGCTGCCAGTGTCAGCGTCTCCGGATACAACCTGGTAATCACTCCCACAGCCAGCCTGAACTACGGGAGTTATACATTGTCGATCCCGGCCGGTGCCATCGAGAGCACCGACGGCAGCATGTCAAACAATGCCTACTCGCTGGGCTTCACGGTGTCACAGCCCCTGGCGGTTACCGGGACCACTCCCCAGGCCGGCCAGACCGGTGTGGACCCGGCATCAACACCATCACCGCCACCTTCAACCAGGCGATCGCGCAGGGAACGAACTTCAGCGGCATTAACATCCAGGACCGCGGCGTGACGGGAACGGTGTATGCCCCCTTTTCCCTGCCGTCATCCAGCCTGGCGGTATCGGGAGAAACCCTGACGATCAGCCTGCCGCAGACCCTGGCTGACGACACCTTTTACCAGGTGACCATACCGGCGGGCGCTATCGACGATACGTCCGGCAATCCTCTTGCCGCCGATTACGATTTCGGCTTCACGACCGAATTCGTCGCCGTGAGCACCAACCCGCCCAACGGCGCCACCGGCGTGTCCATCGACAGCCCGATCACCGTCACCTTCAGCAATGTGGTAGCAGCAGGTCCCTCCTTCAGCCAGATCAGCCTGTATCCCACCGGTGCTCCCGGTTCGCCGGTAGCGTTGAACCCGGTCCAACTGACCCCTGTCAGCAGCGGTAATCAGACCCAGATGACGATTACCTTGCCTGATCAGGTCTTTCTGGCGCTGGGCACCGGTTACCAGCTGGATGTCCCCGCCGGGGCGGTGCAGGACCTGGCGGGCAATCCCCTCACCGCTGCTGCGGCGGCGGCCTGTGACATCCAGTTCCAGACTGAACAGTCCGTGACCCTGCCCCAGGTCCTCTGACGGCGCCGCTCAATGGCACCGCCGGCGTGAGCCCGGACCAGGCGGTCAGCGTCACCTTCAACGAGGATGTCGCCGCGGGGCCGGACTACGGCAGCATCGCCATGACCCAATCCGGCGCTCCGGTCGCCATCAGCGCACAGATCAGCAACGACCAGGTGACAATCACCCCGGCCAATCCGCTGTCCTACAATACTGCCTATGCGGTCAGCATCCCGGCCGGATCGGTTCAGGACACGGTTTACGGCGACCTGCTGAAGGATGCCTACGATTTCAGCTTCACCACGGGGAGCAACCTGGTGTCCGCCACCAGCCCCGCCGGCGGTGCGACCGGCGTCCCGGTCAACGCCGCCCCGGCGGTAGTGTTTGACCAGGCGATCACCGGATCGCCACTGGGCGGGATCACCATCGAGGGCGGCGGCAACCAGGTGACGGCCTGCAGCTTCGTCTGCGGCGACACCATCCTGATCGCCCCGCTGCAGGACCTCGGCGCCAATGAGCAATACACGGTGGATGTTCCTGCCGGAGCAGTCACCACCCAGGACGGCGCCCCCAACACCGACTGCACCTTCAGTTTCACCACCGGCAGCGCGGCGCAGGCAATCAACGCCTTTAACGTTACACCCCAGTCGCTGGTGGCGGGAAGCCCGGTCAGCTTCGACGCCTCCGGGTGCCTGGCGTCCGCCACAGGCTACTGCTGGGATTTCGGCGACGGGAGCACCGGGACGGGCGCCCAGGTGCAGCATACATACTCCGCCGCCGGTCCCTATACCGTGACCCTGGTGCTCACGGACAGCGCCGGAGACTACGCCGTCAGCCAGCAGGTCTCCATCCTGGCCGCTCCCAACCCGGCCGCCGCCTCCCTGACTGTGCTGCCGGCGGGCATGACTACCGTCGCTCCCGGCCAGCCGGTCACGTTCACCGTCAACCTCAGCGACGGCGCCACCCCGGTGCCCGGCCAGGCGATCAGCGTCTACCACGCCTTCCCGGTCAGCGAGAACACGCCTCCCGCACTGCTGACCAGCCTCACCACCGACGCCATGGGCGACGCCTCCTACCAGGCTAGCCTCCCGGCGGATACCGCCTCGTACATCCTGGAGTTCCAGGCCGGGAACCTGGAGACGACGCGGATCCTGAACAACGCCACCGGACTGGTGGGGATCTCGGGCTACGTCACGATCACGGATACCTGGAACACTCCCGCCGGTGCCACCGTGAGCATCGGCGGCCAGGTGGCGACCGTGGACAGCACAGGCTTCTACAGCATCAGCGGCCTCAGCGTCGGCACCTACACCCTGACGGCGAGTGACAACGACCACTATCCGGCCTCGATGACGGTGACGCTGTCCAGCCAGAACACCGTGCAGAACATCACCCTGGTGAAGTACATTCCCTCCGTCAACCCGGTGCTGTACCGGGTTTACTCGGACTACACCGATACCGACACCGGTATTGAATACGACTTCCTGAAGGACGGGCCGGACTTGACGGCCACGTTCCAGACCCAGATCGACTGGAAGGCGCATGACCCCGGCTATGTGGAATTTCTGGACGGCAGCGGGAACAAAATCAATGACGCCCAGATGCAGCACACCTACAACCTGGCCAAGGACCTCCCCCTGGGTGGCCTGACGGCGACCGCGGTCTCCGCCGACGGCTCCCGGTCACAGTCCATGGACTCGGGAGTGCAGATTATCAGCGGCAGCAATCTCCCCCTCGGCCTGCAGGCGTCGCAGGCCACGTACACCGCCGGCGAGGGGTACAAGATTCCTGCCACGATGAGCCCGCCCTCGATGGCCAGCAGTCAGGTCACCGGCATCCCGATCATTGCCGGGTCACCGGCTGCCATCACCGGGAGCCAGACCAAGGGCACGGCCACCCTGGGAACGGGAGGCGTGCTCGTGATCAGCATCCCCGACAACCCCAGCCTGACCTCCAAGCAGATGGGCTATATTGTCGATGGCGAAAAGGTTCTCGTGAAGGCGCCAGGCATGATCTCCAAAGTCGTCGGCCTGATCCAAGGCAGCGGCCTGAGCAGCGCCGCCTCCGCCAGCTGCATGGGCCTGCTCGCCCTCCAGATCTCCCAGAGTTCGCTGTCTGAGTACACCTACGATCAGGCGACTCAGGGCTGGGATTATGATGACGGCTACACCGATTACATCGTCGATACCGAAGGCTACCTGGACAGCAACTACCCGATCATCCCCGGTATCGCCAGCCTGGAATGCCAGTTCACTCTGGAAGCGCAACTGCAGAGCATCGTCGAGACCCTGATCCAGGACGGCGTCCTGGTCCCCGACGGCGGACAGGTCGTCCTGCAGATCCCCAAAGCGGAGCTCGACGGCGGATTGAGCTTCCTTTGCGGCGCCGCCAACGCCTACGCCTACCTGGACCTGGGGGGCGCCTCGGAGGTGGTCTGGACCTTCCCGGGGAGCAGCGAGCAGCATTACCTCGACCTGACCGGCGGCGCAAAAGTATCGTATGCCTGGGGGGCATACACGGATACCTACCCACTCCTGACATACACCTGGGGCACCCCCATTACCGACCCGGATAATGCACAGACGGCCAAGGCGCTGGCCGTGTTCGCCCCGGCCCCGGGCACCAGCACCATGCAGATCCTGAACAGCCTGCCGTTCACCAGAGCCGACCGCTCCTACCTGCAGCGCCAGTCGGGATGGCGGCCGGCCCCCCGGAGCCTGGCGGCTGCCACCGGGCAGGTGCAGCCGCTGGTTGCGGGCATCAGCGGCACGGTGTCCGGCAGCGTCTACGGCCTGGTTTACGGTATCACCGTGACACCGCTTTTGTACAGCATCTTCCCGCAGTCCGCCCAGGACGTGACCGGTGACGGCAGCGGGGCCTTCATGGTGCTGCTCCAGGACAATCCTAACCGGGACGACAACAACCGGACGCAGGCCGACTACTCCACCTACAACGCCGCCACGGGCTGGTCAAAGCCGCTGCCCCTGGACTCCACCGAGACCACCGGCGACTTCAACCCGGTGGCCGCCCAGGTGTCGGACAACACGCTCTCGGCCGCCTGGATCAACCTGATCCCGGGCGACAACGTGACCGACACCACCAGCCCGCAGCAGATGATGGACAGCACGCAGATCAAGGTGGGGAACTACGGCGCCGACGGCACGCTGCAGGGTTCGGTGCAGAGCTTCGTCTACGGCAGCAACGACGTGGAGGCGCTGCCCTGCATCGCCGGCGGCGGGGGCCACGGCCTGCTGACCTGGGTGGACAGCCCGCAGAGCACGAGCGCGGCGGTGTACAGCAATATCATCTGCTCCCAGTACGACGGTTCGTCCTGGAGCGTGCCCCAGGCAGTCTACGGCGGGCTCGGCGAGATCGACGGCGCCTCCCTGGCCTACGACCCGGACAGCAACACCGGGATCTACGCCTTCGCCATGTCCCCGGAGAACAACCCGGCGGTGAGCAGCGACCAGATCTACATCATGAAGTACGACGGGACAAACTGGGGCAGCCCGATCCAGGTCACGCACAACAACGTGGTCAATGCCAACCCCAAGGTCACCTACATCAACGGCAATCCAATGCTGGTCTGGTGGTCCGGCGGCCAGATCGACTACTGCGACGATCTGGACACCCTGGCCATACAGGTTGCCGACGCCAGCCCGTCCATGTCCCAGGACTTCACCCTGGCCAACAACGGCAGCACGCTGGCAGTGGTGGGGGCCGGCCAGTCGGACAGCGGGCAGGACCTCTACTGCCTGCCGTACGATGTTGCCAGCGGACTCTGGGGCGGCGAGACCAGGCTGACCGCCAGCAGCGGCGCCCTCAACCGTGCACCCAGCGCCGCCTTCTCGGGCAACGGCGACCTGGTGACCGTGTTCGACAGCGACGAACTGACACCGGCGACCAGCGTCAGCGGCCAGGTCTACCAGGCGGTGGGGAACACCGACCTCTACTCGGCCGACCTGCAGGTGGCGCACGGCCTGGCCATCCCGGCCGCCGGCCTCAGCGTACTGCAGGGGAACGCGGTTCCGGGCGGCACGGCGACCGTCTGCGCCCAGGTCTACAACACCGGCCTCTTCGCCGAATCCAATATCGACGTCGCCTTCTACGACGGCAACCCGGCTAGCGGCGGCCAGCAGATCGGCAGTGCCGCCATCGCCGGCCCCCTGGCGCCCGGGGACAACGCACAGGCGCAGTTCAACTGGACGGTGCCGGTGGGCAACACCACGCACGATGTCTACGCCGTGGCCCATGATACAAACGCCACGAGCAACGAGGCCTACCTACCAGTTGTGCTGCCCGACCTGTCCCTGGCGCTCAGCTACCAGCCAACGGGAGCAGGCAAGTACGCCATCACGGCCAGCGTGGCCAACACCGGCGGCATCGACATCTCCGGCGCCACCCTGACCCTGAGCTACCTGAACCAAACCACGGGCAACCCGGTGGCGATCACGACGGCCCCCGTGCCGGTTAGCCTCCAGGCCGGGCAGTCCACCGGGATACCGGTCTTGTGGCAGTCGACGAGCGACGCCGTTTACAACGGGGAGATCCTGGTCACGGGCGAGATCGACCCGCCGTCAGGGATGCAGTTCTATTCGGGGGCGAGCATCACGGGCTATGTGGCGATCCAAACGCCGGCTCTGTCCATCACCGGATTCAGTCCCACCTATGGCGAGACCAACGTCGCTCCGTCCAGCACCTTCGAACTGGACTTCAACGACCAGATCACGCCAGGGGCGGGGGCGGTCAGCCTCACCTCCGGCGGCAGCCAGGTCGGGATCACGACGAGCATCACGAGCAACAGCCTGACGATCACTCCCGATGCGCCGCTGGCCTATGACACCGGGTACACCCTGACGGTCCCCAAGAACGCGGTGACCGGCCAATCAGACGGCTCCCTGACATCGGATTTCGTATCCAGCTTCACCACCGCCGGGCGGATCCCGTCCCTGCTGGTCAGCAGCCTGGTCGGGGTGCCCGTGTCCGGCACCCTCACCCTGCCGTTCAGTGGCGACATCCAGCCGGGGGCGAACTTCGGGAGCATCAATCTCCAGCAGGCGGCCGATCCCCAGAGCATGACGGCAACCATAGTCAGTAATATGCTCAAGCTCAGCCTCTCCACGCTGGCTTATGGTACGGATTACACGCTGCAGATCCCTGCCGGTGCCCTGGAAGACACCCAGGGAGATCCCCTTCCGGCGCTGACCTTCACCTTCCAGACGGTGGCCGGGTCCGCCCCCGTCGGGCCGAACGGCGCCGGCGGCGGCGGCAAGGGCCAGACGGTCCTTGTCCCGGTCGTGCAGACGGAGGCGGCCAGCGGGGTCACATCCAACTCCGCCGTCCTGAACGGCGACATCACCTCCGGGGGAGCTTCGGCCGTCACCGGGTACGGCTTCCGCTGGGGCACTGACCCGGGCTCCCTCACCAACACGCTCCAGGCGGGAACGGACAACCACTCCGGCAGTTACTCGGCCACCCTGACCGGATTGACGGCGGGCACGAAATACTTCTTCCAGGCCTACGCCAATAACAGCGAGGGCCGGGGCAGGGGGCAATCCTCAGCTTCACGGCGGGAGCGCCAACCGTATTTTCCGACGTGCCGCCGTCCTACTGGGCGTACGGCGATATCACGGCACTCAGCACCGCCGGCTACGCCTACGGCTACCCGGACGGCACCTTCAAGCCCGAGAACAACATCTCCAGGGCGGAGTTAGTGGCCATCATGGACAAGGTGCTTAAGCTGCCGGTTTACAGTCCGGAGGCGCCGGACTTTGGCGACGTCTCCACGGCGGACTGGTTCTACCAGTCGGTGGAGAATGCGGTCTACGCCGGAATCGTCAAGGGCTACGGCGGCGATTTCAGGCCGGGCGATCCCATTACCCGGGAGGAGTTGGCCTGCATCCTGGTTACCGCCCTCGGCCAGCAGAAGGAGGCGCTGGCGAGCGCCAGCACGAAGACAGGCTTCACCGATGACGCCGATATCTCCGCCTGGGCGCGGGGCTGCGTGGCGGTGGCGGTGAAGGACGGACTGCTCAAGGGCTACCCGGACGGCAGCTTCCGGCCGCAGGACCCTGCCACCAGGGCCGAGGCCTGCGCCATGATCGAGAACTTCCTAAGCGTGAACAAGTAGGAATCAAGGTACATAAAGAGGCGGCTCCGGATCAGAGAATGAAATCCGGGCCGCCTTTCACTATTAGCTGCCCTATTTCCAGTTGGCACTGACCACCTTTGATGAGGAGATCACCTTCAGCGTCAATCTTTATGGATCGGCAGCAGACAGGGAGAAAATAGATTACTTCTTCAAGATACTGGACGACGAGTTGCCCAATTATCCGGTCTGCCATTGATAAATACTGGTAGAAGAAAGCATTGTAGGGAGACCTTATTAACTTTGATGTTGAAGCAACCTACCATAAAATGGAATGGTTGGACTAAAACCAAACTGGGTATTCAGCTACTCCGGTTTTTTTCGGCTTTTTTATATCCCGAAGCATAGAAAAAAAGCGGCCAGGAGCCGCTTTTCGCATATGAAACTTATGTGAAACTTACATCCTGGTTAGAAGATCTTCTTGCTGTCCATGTAGCCCTGGATGTAGTCCAGGGTCTCGCCGAAGCGCTGGAAGTGCACCACTTCCCGCTCCCGCAGGAACTTCAGTCCGTCCTGCAAATCCACGTCGTCCGTCAGCTTGATCAGGTTCTCATAGGTCGCCCTCGCCTTCTGCTCCGCCGCCATGTCCTCGTGCAGGTCGGCGATGGGGTCGCCCATGGTGTTGATGTAGGCGGTGGTGAAGGGAACGCCGTTACTGTCGCTGGGGAAGATGCCGCTGTCCCAGATGGCGTAGTGCCCGCCGGCGCCCGCCGCCTCGATCTGGGCGATGGTGGCGCCCTGGGTCAGCTTGAAGATCATGGTGGCGATCATCTCCCAGTGGGCGAGTTCCTCGGTGCCGATATCGGTCAGCACACCCTTGCCCCGTCCGGTGGGCATGGTGTAGCGCTGGGAGAGATAGCGCACCGCAGCACCCAGTTCGCCATTGGGTCCGCCGAACTGGGTGTACAGGTACTTGGCCATTTGGGGGTCGAGCTTGGAGACCCGGACCGGATATTCCAGCCTCTTTTCATATAACCACATGACAATTCCTCCTTAAGGGACGTTTCAGCGGGGATATTTATGAGGACATTCCCACGAAGGGGGTGTGTCTCCTTTCTTTAGCCCCGCGTCCCCATCTCTTGAATTAAACCTGCCACGGCCAGGGCTCTTGGATCCACGCCCAGGATGAGGCGGGCCCCGAAGTGCCGAAGTTGATGAGCGGACCGTATTGAGCCTCATAATTGGACCGTGCCGTTGCATAACGGGTGGCAAGGTCGTTAAAGACAGCCAGGGCGTTGGCGTCGTTGGGATGGGTGTCCAGGTAAAGGTTCATCTCCACCAGGGCAAACCCCATCTCCTGGACTGTTTGTAAAGGGTTCACGTTTTGCTTGGCCACAGCGATCACTCCAATCATGAAATATAGAGAAAACTTGGCTTGCGCATCAGATGCCTGAGACAAGAGGATTGTGCCTGCTAGGGGGTCACAGAGGTCAGAGGTCAGAAATCTGAAAAAGATTAAAATGCAGTCGTTTAAAGCTGGCAAATGTTATCTGACATCCGACCTCCGGCTTCTGTTTAGGGATAGGGCCGGTATAGTTCAGGGAAGAGTGTTCCGTTATTGAGGGCGTCCGTTAGAGCATACATGCTGCTGTTGCTGAAAACTTGGGGCGGGACATAGGCGGTGGCGAGGGCTATATTCATATTCCCGGGGTAGCCGGGTATGCCGGGGTAGCCGGGCATTCCGGGGTAGCCGGGACTGCCGGGGTAGCCGGGCCTCGGATAGCCCTCCAGCGTCGCCTCACCGTCCTTCTTTCGTGTTTTTGCCATCGGAAACAACTCCTTTTGCTGAATTTGACTTACTTGATTCCATAAACATGACAGCGTGCCCGATACATCGCCGGCTGGTGCCATCATTTACCACCATTGTATGCATTAGGCAGCAGCGTTGCTACCGCTTTCTGATTGGCAGTTGTGCATTGAATCTTCTGGCCGGGCGCATTAATATATTAGGGTGGGGGATGCAAACATGCCTTGACGAAGTCGCATCCCGGGAGAGGATACATAATTGCAGTCATTTCTGATCTTTCTGATGGGGCTGGGCCACCTGGTGACCGAGTTCAGCGGCGGCGCCCTTCCGATGCTGTTTCCGGTATTGAAAACCGATTTCCATCTCTCGTATACTGCGATTACCCTGATCGTCCAGGTGGCTAACCTGAGCGCCACCCTCACCCAGCCCCTGTTCGGCATCTGGAGCGACCGTATCTCCAGCCGCTGGCTGCTCTCCACCAGTTGTTTCCTGTCTGCACTGGGCCTCGCCATCGTGGGCTGGGCCGGCAGCTTTGCCATGATCTTGCTGGGTGTTTTAATCAATGGGCTGGGCACGGCGGCCTTCCACCCGGAGTCGTCCAAGCAGGCCTTCCTGGCCAGTGACCGGGGTCAGGCCGCGCTCTCTCTTTCGATCTTCTCGGCAGGAGGCAGTATCGGCTACGGCCTGGGGCCGCTGGCAGCGACACTGCTCTTGGCGGGCGGCGGGCGCTGTTGGATGGCGGCGATGCTGCTGCCGGCGGCGGTTACCGCCCTGCTGATCCAGTTCTCTCAGCCGGCCCTGTCCCGGTTCAACTCCCGTCCCGGAGCAGGCGCCAGTAACCGTTCAGCGGCGCCTGGCTATAACCCCAGGACAGCCTGGTACATCTTAGCGCTGCTGGTTCTGTTCGTCACCTTTCGCTCCTGGATCAGTTACGGCGTGACCACCTTCATACCCCTCTACTTCGTCAACTATCTCAAGGGCGACCCCGCCTACGCGGGCATCTGGCTGACGGTATTCCTGCTCGCCGGCGCACTGGGAACTTTAGCCGGGGCGCCACTGGCGGAGCGTATCGGCAAAAAGGCCACCCTGGGGTTGTCCTTTGTCGTCCTGATCCCTCCGTTTATCCTCTTCCCCCACGTCAGTGGGATCTGGAGCCTGGTCCTGGCGGGATGGGCCGGATTTGCCCTGTATCTCTCCACGGCGATTGCCATCGTCTATGCCCAGGATGCGTTGCCCCAAAGAGTGGGGCTGGCGGCATCCCTGGTGATGGGCCTTGGGGTGGGACTGGGAAGCCTGGGCACCCTGCTGATGGGAAGAATAGCAGACCTGCATGGTGTGCCTGCCGCCCTGGCCATAATGGCGGCGCTGGTACCGCCAACCTTGCTGGTCACCCTGCTGCTGCCGTCGGGAAAGGTGTCGGCTGGATTGTTGCATTTTGCTCACGACAAGATAAACTAAGATGAGGCGAGAGTGTTCTCCTTGAGGTTTGAGATTTGAGATTCAATCAAAGATTCTTTTATAATTGGATGGGAGCATGCGAGATGAGTGCCCGGTTTCGCCTGAACTTGGCCCTGCTGACAGCCCGGCTGGTAGCCGGGGGCTGCCACCTCTTCCACTATCCGGGCACATCCCTGCCCGGGGTGGTTGCCTTGAAGGTCTGCCCGGATGCGGTCAACCTGATGACGCCCGCCTACGAACGTGTGCTGGCCGTTACCGGTACCAACGGCAAGACTACCACCGCCAACCTGCTGGCCCACTTCCTGCGCGCCGCAGGCCACCCGGTAGCCCACAACGCTATGGGCGCCAACATGCTGCCGGGGGTGGCCACCGCCCTGTTCCGGGACCGGCAGTTCCGCGGCCGGCCGCGCAGCCGGATTGCCTTGCTGGAGGTGGATGAGGGCAGCGTCGGCAAGGTCTTTGCCGCTGCCAGGCCGGAGTTGGTGATCGTCACCAACTACTTCCGGGACCAGTTGGACCGCTACTGGGAGCTGGAGCGCACCACGGCTCTGCTGCGTGAAGCGGTGGCCGGGCTGCCCCGGGTGACCCTGGTTCTCAACGCCGACGACCCGCTGGTGGCGGTGGTCGGCCAGGGTCAGGCCCAGGTCAGATATTTCGGTGTTCTCAAGGAAAGCCGGCCGGTCACCCCTCCCATTTCCTGCGAGACCAGGGAGGGCCGGTTCTGCCAGCGCTGCGGGACTGCCCTCACCTACAACTACTTTCATTTCGGGCAACTGGGAGACTATTTCTGCAGCAACTGTGGTTTCCGGCGACCGGAACTGGACTATGCGGCCCGGAGCATCAGCGAGGACGAACTGCTCCGCATGTCCATCAGCATTCGTGGCGCATCCACTTCTGCTCCAGACTATGATGAAGAAGCGGCAGCCGCGCCATGTCCGACCGCGCCACGCCCACCCTTCGGACGGGCACCCGGGTGGATGGGCACCCGACCGGATGGGTACCCCGACATGGCACCGCCTCTGGGCGCGGGTGGTACCGCACCCCTACGGAAATCCAGGCGGGGTACCCGCTTCAGCGGGTCGGCGGCTCCGGAGGGGGAGCGTCGTGAGTTGAACTTGACTGCACCACTGCGAGGCTTCTACAACGTCTATAACATCCTGGCCGCCACTGCGGCGGCGCAGGAACTGGGTGTCAGCGACCAGGTCATTCAGTTCGCTGCCCGGTGCTACAAGCCGGCCACCGGCCGGATGGAGGACTTCGAGTTCGCAGGGCGACGCTGTACCCTGGCCCTGATCAAGAACCCGGTAGGGGCGAACGAGGTGCTGAAGACCCTGATCCAGACCGGCGGCGCCAAGGCCCTGGTGATCGCCATCAACGACCTGGCGGCGGACGGCCGGGATGTTTCCTGGCTGTGGGACGCGGACTTCGCCTGCCTGGCAGACCCGTCTGTCGGCAAGGTCATCTGTGCCGGGCTGAGGGCCGCGGACTTCGCGGTCTGCCTCAAGTATGCCGGGGTGCCCCTGGAGCGGATCGAGGTGGCGCCGGAGCGTCCCGCCAGCCTCAGTCGCCTGGCGGCCCAGCAGGCAGATAAGCTGTACGTGCTGGCCACCTATACCAACCTATTTGATTATGCCAGGCTGCTCGGGCGCCTGGGAAGGGTGGTGGAACGGCGTGCGCATTAGGGTGTGCCACCTCTATCCGGACCTGTTGAACCTGTACGGCGACCGGGGCAACGTGCTGATCTTCTGCCGCCGGGCCGAATGGCGCGGGATCGAGGTGCAGCTCGACCTGATCTCCCTGCCCGACCGGGTGCGGTTCACCGATTACGACTTCATCTTCACCGGTGGCGGGGCTGACCTGGACCAGGGGCTGGTGAGCAAAGACCTGGAGAAGAAGGGTCCCCTGCTGATCGAAGCCGTGGAGCAGGGGGTGGCGCTGCTCTGCATCTGCGGCGGCTACCAACTGCTGGGGCGCTATTACCGCGCTCAGGATGGCGCCACCCTGCCCGGGGTCGGCCTGTTCGACCTCTATACCGAGGCCGGCCGCCGCCGGCTCAAGGGGAACATATTGTTGGAACTGGATCCGGCGCTCCGGAAGGATGTTGATGGCCGTCAGAGCAGACAGTTGACCACCTTGGTTGGCTTTGAGAACCACTCCGGGCGGACCTTTCTGGGAGAGACAGTGCAGCCGCTGGCCCGGGTGATCCGGGGCAACGGCAACAACGGGGATGATGGCACCGAGGGCGTCAACTACAAGAATGCTTTTGGCACCTACCTGCACGGCCCCTTCCTGTCCAAGAACCCCCACTTCGCCGACCTGCTCATCGCCCGCGCCCTGTCGAGGCAGCACGGCAGCGTTGACCTGGCACTCCTGGACGATACGTTGGAAATCAACGCTCACCGGGTGATGGAGAGGCGCCTGCGATAACCTACTGCATCACCCTAGTCAGGAAGGAACGCGTCCGGGGGTTGGCGGGCTTGGTGAAGATCTGGGACGGTATGCCCTCCTCCACAATCAGCCCATCATCCATGAAGATCACCCGGTCACCCACTTCCTGGGCGAACTTCATCTCGTGAGTGACGAAGATCAGGGTCATACCCTCCCTGGTCAGGCCACGCATGACTTCGAGCACCTCGCCCACCATCTCCGGGTCGAGGGCTGAGGTGGGCTCGTCGAACAGCATTACCTGGGGCTGCATCGCCAGCGCCCGGGCGATGGCCACCCGCTGCTGCTGCCCGCCGGAGAGTTGCTGCGGGTAGGTGCGGGCCTTGTCGCTCAGCCCGACCTTGTCCAGCAGGGCCAGGGCGCGCCGTTCGGCCTCGTTCCTGTCCATCTTCTTGACCCTGAGCAGGGCCATGGTGATGTTCTCGGTGGCATTCTTGTGAGGAAACAGGTTGAAGTTCTGGAAGACCATGCCGATTGATTCCCGGGCTTTCGGGAGGTTCGTTTTTTTATCTGTAAGCTGCACGCCGGCGAATTCGATCGTGCCGGCGGTGGCCTCTTCCAGTTGGTTGAGGCACCGCAGCAGGGTGCTCTTGCCGGAGCCACTGGGCCCGATGATCACCAGCTTCTCTCCTTCGGCAACGCTCAGGTTGATGCCGCGCAACACCTCCAGGCGGCCGAAGTTCTTCTTCAGACCTCTAATCGTGATGATGGGCATGGACACCAAGCCTCCTTTCTAGGAGATCAACCAGCCTCGAGATGACGAGGGTCATGATCAGGTAGAAAAAGGCAGCACTGACGAAGATCGGGAATGGCTTGAAGTAGGTGGAGTCGAGGATCTGGGCCTGCCTGGTCAGACTCGATGTAACCGATCGTCGTCAGCAGCGAGGTGTCCTTGAGCATGGCGATGAACTCGTTTCCGAGGGGCGGCACCACTACCCGTAAAGCCTGCGGCAGGATCACGTTGAACATCGCCTGCCGAGGGGTCATGCCCAGGGAGAGGGCGGCTTCCCGTTGTCCTTTGTCGATCGACTGGATGCCGGCCCGGAAGATCTCGCCGACGTAGGCTCCGCTGTTCAGGCTGAAGGCGATGATCGCTGCCACGAACGGCGGGATGTTGGTGCTGGCCATAGCCGATCCGATGCCGCAATGGGTGTAAAGAAAGATTTGCGCCTCATCGATCAGTTGGGGAAATCCGAAGTAGACGATAAAAATCTGCACCAGCAGGGGGGTGCCGCGGAAGAAATCAATGTAGCACGTGGCGAGCATTTTGATTGTCTTGATCGGGGAAAGCCGGCCCATGCCGGCGAACAGCCCGATGAGGATACCCAGCGATACCGCGACTATAGTGATCTTGATTGTTTGCAGTGATCCGGCGAAGAAGAAGTGCAGGTTTTGAAAGACGACGTCCAAGTCTGAGAGCACCTCACAGTTTTATGCATGAAATGAGAAAGGGTGCGCAGTGGCTGTACTGCGCACCCTTGATGACTTTATTGTGGTGCTTGGCCGGGCAGGTAGGGTTCCGGGTCCACACTGAACCATTTCTTGTAGATGGTGGCGAACTCGCCGCTGGCCTTGAGTTTGTTCAGGCCGTCGTTGATCTGCTGCACGACCTGCGGCCTGTTCTTGGCCACGACGATGCCGTAGAACTCGCTGTCCAGAGTATTGCCCACCAGTTTGAAGTCGCCGGGATCCTGGTTCATGTAATAGAGGTTGACCGGCAGGTCATTGATCAGGGCGACCGTGTCGCCGTTCTTGACATCCATCAGGGCCTCCGGGACGTGGTCGAACGGTACGACCGTCGACCCCGGGACAGCCTTCGCCCGGTCATAGCCCGTGGTGCCGTTCTGGGCGGCGATCCTCTTGCCATTCAAGTCGTCGATGCTCTTGATGGTGGTGTTGTTCGCCGCCACGCAGATGCTCAGGCCGGACTTGTAGTACGGTATGGAGAAGTCGATCGTCTTCTCGCGATCGGTCGTGATGCTGAAAGCCGAAATGCCGGCGTCGACACTGTTTGCTTGCACGGCAGCGATGATCCCGTCAAAGTTCATGTCTTGAAAGACCGGCTGAAAACCCTCAACCTTGCCGATGGCGTTCATCAGATCGATGTCATAGCCGGTGACGGTGCCCGATGTGTCGCGGAACTCAAACGGCGGGTAGTCGATCTCGGACGCCACCTTGTACTGGGGCAGTTGCTGCGGTTGCGGCTGCGCTGCCTGTTTCTGGCTACAGCCGGCTACCAGCAGACCGATCAAACCAACCAACATAACGACCAGCAATACCTTCCAAACACTTCGCAAATCTGTCCCCCCTCATATTTTTAAGATGTTGATTCGTGTAAATATTCGTAAGTATAGAAGAAAATCCTGCTGCATTATTAAAAAAAAGGAAGGTAAATACCGGTTGAAGCATATTCATACAGACATGGCGCTGATTGGCTTCCAGCACACAGTGCATGATTGCAACCAGAAGTTCTGCCGCATATTTCCTCGCATGAAAAACTATCCCCTGTGGGATGGGGTGAAAGGGGCCGAACGGTTCGTACTGTGGTATTAGAGGAGGGGGGAAATAAAAAGTGGAGCCGACGATCGGACTTGAACCGATGACCTGCGGTTTACGAAACCGCTTTGGTATATGTTAGCCAGGTTTTTGTGTCCATCAAGTATTAAAGAATCCCCTAACTTTTAAAACAGCAAATCGAATTTGGCGCGGGCATCTTTATAATGTGCTGCCCAGGCATCCGAAGCAGCAAGTCGCTCTGCTCGAAAATTATCCGCAGAAATGAGGACATTCTGGGATAGTTCCTCATCTGACCATTGAGGGGGTAAATTGTTCATGTTAGGGCCTCCAGTCTAGGGATGCGCAGACGCTCTATCTCCTTCGGTTCGAACTTGGTCAATCCGCCAGCGTATGTGCGCCCGTTATTGACACCAATATTGTTGTTCAACCAACGAACAAGCCGTGATGGCTGCCGGTGTTTTTATTTTCCATGCTTGTAACCATTCTAGATAGGTTGGAATATTTATGTAGTAACCTTTTGGATTACATTTAGGATAAGGAGGGATAAGAATGGGCGCAGGTATTGGAGCAGGAGCCGGTGTTGATGGATTTTGGAGTGGTCGTTTGGTGTTCGTTCTGTTCTTAATTCTTATTTTGCTTGTGGTTGGGATTAACTAATACAGTGCCATACTAGCCATCCCATCCCCGGGCTTCGGTCCGGGGTTTTTACTTTTGTTTTGGCAGCCACACCCCGCATGTCTGCGTCCCTGGGTTACCCTTCTCCAGGATCCTGCCCAGCCTTTCCTTGCCCTCCGATCTCATGAGTTCCATCACGTGGATCACGGCCGGCACCCCGAACGGATAGCGTTTGATACTTCCGGACGTCCACGATGCAGCCAAACGCTTCTCGGGGGTGCCTTGAATGGTGATAAAGAAGCGGCAGTCGCTGCACTTGTTGACCTATCGGGGTATCCTTTACCAATACAAATGTTCTATTATATAATAATAAGAAAAAGCAGGAATAGAATTGTGAATAGCGAATTTTCATTTTAAGATCTGGGAATGATGGTAACAATGTGCATTGATGGAGGAGGTGGCGATTTGTGGATAGTGAAATTAGATTAAGTATAAACGAAAAGGATTCATATGTTGCCGCCTATGATTTTCTTGAAGCTACTCATATATTACTGAATATTACTGGGCTTATTAAATGAAGTTGAACTTTCTATGTCAAGAAATACAAAATCAAACCTCAATTGGATTATTAAAGATTTCTATCTTGACGGATTTTTATTACTAAGGAGGCGATTTTATGGAGTTTTACGACGTGGTGAAGAAGCGGCGATCGATCCGTAAGTACAAGCCGGAGGCGGTGCCCAGGGATGTTATCTTAAGGGTTTTGGATGCCGCCCGCTGGGCGCCTTCGGGCATGAACCTGCAGCAGTGGGAGTTCATCGTGGTTTCAGGAGGCAAGAAAGAGCAGTTGGGAGAACCGTATGCAAAGGCCATGGAAAAGATAGGACACGATTGGACTGAAGAACAGCGCAAAATGACCCTGGCAGCCGCCCGGAAGTTCAATTGGGCGCCACATGTCATCGTCGCCCTGACGCTGAAGGTTGACGATCCCTTCGTGCAGAAGATGCACGTGGAAAGCGTCAGCGCCGCCTTCGAGAACCTCTTGCTGGCTGCTTGCGCCGAGGGTCTGGGCACCTGCTGGGCGTTGGGGCCCCTGCTCGAAGAGGAGGCGATCCGCAGCATTCTGGAGATACCGCCTGACAAGGAGATTGTTGCCCTCACTCCCCTGGGCTACCCGGACATGGAGGCCACTGCTCCGGCCAGAAAAGACCTGGACAGCAAGGTGACCTGGATGGAATAGTAACTAAAGAGGCATGTCCCCTCAGTAAAAAGATTCTGCGGCTGCTGCACTTCAAACCGCCCCGGCAACTGACCGGGCATTATTCAAGCAGTATTGACCCCTGATCAACTTCCGGATGTTTTCACTCGTAAGTGCGCCCTGTTGACCACAGCAGGGCTTTATTCTTTGGCGGGATGCTGTTCCAGCTTCCCGCTCCGAAATCCCGGTCTATCCGGCTGCGTAGGATCTCCTTCTGAGAATCAGTCAGCTTGATGCTTGACATGTAGGAGGGCCTGAGGGAAGCAACCTTGCCGGATCCCACGGTGAAAAATTCCTCAAGAGCCTGGGCAGCATAGTGATCCTCTATGTCGCTTGTCCACTCGCCGGCAGGGTTGATATTGGCCGGGTCAAAGCGGACCGACAATATTTCTTTGGTGCTCCTACTGAAAAATACCGTTACCCAGGGTACCTGCCGGCCGGCCAGCTTCGGGAAGCGCTTCTCCGTGTCAACTCCAACCCTCATTATCTCGTCGCCGTCAAAGAAGTAGTACCGGATCCCAATGTCGCCCATTAAATTTTCCCACCTTCATAAGGAGGTAATGTAAGGTATTTCGCGGTCTAATTCGGTGTCATTTGGGGGAGCTAGACCCAAAACTAGACCCAACAGCTTTCTTTTATGCACTCGCTGTATAAAATCAAAAGCCCTGCAGACCTTGCAGGGCTTACATTTCTATGGAGCCGACGATCGGACTTGAACCGATGACCTGCGGTTTACGAAACCGCTGCTCTACCAACTGAGCCTACGTCGGCACCCTCAAAGATTATACCGTATATTAAAGAGCGGTTCAATGATGAGAGCGGCTGCTAAAAATGTCCTTCGACAAAGTGTGCCGTGAGAAGCTGTGAACATGAGAACCGGTTGCTGCCGGAAGGGAATCTTATAACGACTGCGGCATTCATCCTAGCCCACTAGGGGGTCAGGATGAATGCCGCACAAGTTTCCAGGGCATCTGCCTCGGGCTTCAAGCCCGAGGATTAGAATCAAAGATTCTGTTATAACGACTGCGGCAGTATGCCGCACCAAGTTTCAAAAGAATCTTCCTTAAAGTCCCCCGGGCTTGATGCCCGAGGATTAGAATCAAAGATTCTGTTACAATGCTACGGGTGCTTTCTCGGAATCTACATTGGATAACTCGCTTTCTCTGATTTCGATGCGACGAATCTTGCCGCTGATGGTTTTAGGAAGACTGGTCACAAATTCGATTATTCTGGGGCATTTATAGGCTGCGGTCACCTTTTTCGTGTGTTCCAGCAGCTCATTTTTCAAGCCCTCGCTTGGTTGATAGCCCTCTGCCAGGACGATGGTTGCCTTGACAACCTGTCCCCGCTCCGGATCGGGCACGGGTGTCACTGCGCATTCGAGGACGGCAGGATGTTCCAACAGGGCGCTCTCCACTTCAAAAGGCCCGATCCGGTATCCCGCGCTCTTGATAATGTCGTCCGATCGACTGACGAACCAGTAATATCCGTCCTCGTCCCGCCACGCCATATCACCGGCAAAATAGATATCGTCATGCCAGACTTTTTTCGTCAATAGTTCGTCTTGGTAATATTTATCGAAGATGCCGACCGGTTTTTGTTTACCGGTCCGGACAATAATCCGCCCTGCTTGTCGTACTTCGCATGGCTCTCCGTTCTCATCGACCAGGTCGATATCATAGCCGGGCGCAGGTTTCCCCATCGAGCCTGGTTTTGGCTCCATCCAGAGGAAATTGGCGATGGTCACGGTCATCTCCGTCTGTCCGTAAGCCTCTCTCAATTTGAGCCCGGTGGCCTCGTAAAACCGCTTGAAGATCTCCGGGTTCAGCGGTTCGCCGGCAACACTACTGTGTTTGAGTTTGGACAGGTCGTAACGCTTCAGGTCTTTGATCAGATACCGGTAGATCGTGGGTGGAGCGCAGAAGCTGGTTACCCCGTACTGTGAGATTGCTTTGAGCAGTTTCCTGGGATTGAACTTGTCATAATCATAGACGAAGACTGCAGCACCGCACAGCCATTGCCCATATATCTTGCCCCAGGCGGTTTTGGCCCATCCGGTATCTGAGATCGTCAGGTGAAGGTCGCCGTCCTGAAGATTATGCCAGTACTTGGCGGTGACGATATGCCCGAGCGGATAGGTAAAATTATGCTGCACCATTTTTGGCAGCCCGGTGGTTCCCGAGGTGAAATACAGCAACATCGGGTCGTTATTGTTGGTGGCGTCTGCTCCGGTTGGCCTGGCAAATTGATCATCCGCCGATGACATCTCTTCATGGAAATCGTACCATCCGGCTTGCTTGCCCCCGACCAAGACCTTCAGCTTCCAGAGATGGCGAGTTTTTCTGGGATTCTTCCACATATGACACCAGGTCCTGCTCTGCTACGCAGACGATCATTTTTACCGCTGCCGATCTATTTCGATATTCAATGTCCTTGGCTGTTACCAGGTGCGTTGCCGGGATGCAGACAGCGCCGATTTTATGCAGCGCCAGCAGGCAGAACCAGAATTCGTAGCGTCTTTTCAGGATCAGCATTACCGGGTCGCCCTTTTGAATTCCAAGCGACTTGAAGAAGTTGGCCGTCTTGTCGCTGAATCGCTTGAGATCTGCAAAAGTGAATGTGGCGCTGTCGTCCTGGTCGTCGCACCAGACCAGGGCTATTTTATCAGGAGTTTTGGCTGCGATTTCATCGACCACGTCAAAGGCAAAGTTAAAGTTAGCCGGAATATTGACCTGGTAATTCTCCTTAAAATCTTCATACGAATCAAACTCGGTCCGCGTGAGGTATTTTCTATGCATCACCAGGCACCTTTCTGTTTATGACCTTATGTTATGACCAGCTACTAATAATCTACCATAGTTTCCAGCATCTGTCCAATATTTTTTTAAAAAAATCGCAAGGATTAGTCGGGAGCGGGTGGTGGTTCATGGTGGGGAGGATATCGTCCGGGGTGTCCGACCGCCGGAAAGGCGAGCAAGCCGGTGCCTTATTGCCGGGCACCGGCTTGCCGATGAGGGGGGTAGGATCCATGAAAACCCCGGAACGATCGCCCGGGGCAAGTGCCTTGGGGCATTGACGGTTAGAGATGGGGATCGGTTCTCAGCAGCACTGGTCCATCCCTGCAGAATACAGGTTGAGCAGCCGGTTCTTGTCCAGCACAAAGATGGCGTAGCCATAAGCTCCGTTTTTCTGGCCGGAAACGATAATCTCGTTGGGGTTCTTGTTTTCCACGTCTCCGATGGTGATCTGCTGATCCGACACCGGAGCTGCCACGGGGTCCGTGACCTGGAATCCACTGTTGGGCAGGTTGGTCACTGCCACCATGGAGCACTTGGCGCCGGACCGGTAGATGATCACCGCGTCCTCCTGGTCGTCCCCGTTCAGATACCCGGGCGCCCATGTGACAAGCTGGTACTGTGGAAACTTCTGCTGCCAGTAGGCCACGGCGGGGGGCGGCGTTGCAGTGTCCATTGCGGGGGGCGGCGGCGGAAGATTGCCGGGTGTCTTTTTGGCCGGCCACTGGCCGCCGTGGATGGCTATCAGCGCCAGCAGCAGGACCAACAGGGCGCCGGATACCCAGGAGATCAATCCCAGCTTCCTCATCGTATTCACCTCGTTGTCACTACGGCAGGACCGAAAGCACGGCCAGGACGGCCTGCGCTTTCCCGGCCAACTGCTTCAGCCCCGGCCAGAGGGCATATAGGCACAGACTGACTACGATTAGAGAGCACAAGTAACGGATCGGCGCCGGGGAGGCAAGCGTAAGCTTGCCTGCCATATTGATCGCCTGCCTGCTGGCAGACAGGCTGAAGTAGGGGGTGAATCCCGGCGTCAGGATGCGGTTGGTGATGTATCCGGCGATCAGAGACATTCCTACCACCCCCACGTTGTAAGTGATCGCCGCCCGCTTGCCGATCAGCTTGTAGATACTGAGCAGTTCCGGCAGGTTGGTAGCGGCTCCGGTCATCAGGAAGGTGATCGCCACACCGGGAGCGGCGCCGCAGGCGACCAGGGCGGCGACAAAGGGGATGTGCCCGACGGCGCAGACGTACATGACCGCTCCGATCAGGGCGACGCCACCGATGGAGATCAGCCCGGGATTGCCCAGGTAGCGCTGGATCAGGGATGCCGGCACGACTGCGGTGATCAGTCCTGCCAGCAGTATCCCGGGGACCACGTATTTGCTCACCTGGACCCCCAGATCTCCGAACCCCCACTGCAGTCCTGAAAGCAGTTTGCCCGAGAGGGGAACTGGTTTGGCGTCCTCGAGGACCACCTGTTCCACCAGGCTCTCCAACCCCGGCGCATGCAACTCCCGGCCGGCCAGGGCGTTGCCGATCAATCCGATCAGAAAGGCCGACACCAGGCCGGTCACCAGGTAGCAACTGGCGAGCTTGGGGCCCAGCAGCCCGAAGGCCATGATCACCGCGGCGGGGTTGATGATCGGACAGGCGGTCATGAATGCCAATACCGGGCCGAGATAGGCCCCGGAATAATACAGCCCCAGGCCCAGGGGGACTACTCCGCAACTGCAGATCGGCAGCAGCAGGCCGGAGGCGATCGCCTTTCCCAGCGTTGAAGCCTGCTTGTTGCCCAGCATCCTCTGCAGCCGGTCCGGGCTCAGGATGTTATGCAGCAGCCCGGCCAACAGAAAGCTCAGCAATAGCCAGTCCGAAGAAATGTTAAGGTAGACCGCGGCTGACGCCAGTGCCTGGTAGACAATGTTTTCTAGGGCGCTCATATCTCCCCGGTTTCCTTGGTGCTCACAGCTTCGAAAATTACCTGCCTGATCAGGTCGTTGCTCAGATTGTCATACTTCTTCCGGCCATCGATGATCAGCGTCCCCTTGCTGACCGGCCCATACTTGCGCAGGTAGTCGAAGTCCTTGCCGGCATGATAGATCTTCACATCTACGGCATCTCCGAACCGGCCGGCCGCCGACCTGACGGCCTCCTCGTAACCGGCACAGCTTGGGCAAGTATTGATGAACTCGACGGTGACTTTGGCCACTCGGATATACCTCCTCTCTGGCGCTAAAGCGCCTGCCATGAGGCATGGAGAACCAGCGTCGGGGATATGCCTTAACTCCGCCCACTGCATTGTTGCCAGGGGCTGAGTTAGTGGTTTGAGCTTCCCTGGCGCGTCCTTTTGCCGGTCCAGTCCTGCGTTGAATAGGGTACGCAGATGCAGGGGGAAGCGGTCCATGAGTTCAAGAGGAGAACAAGATGGCCGTTCCTCTGATCTGTTTACAGCGTGATCACCTGGTCGACGCCGCCCGCATTCCCAATGGCCACATAGAGACTGGGGAAGCAGCCCACGTGGGCGCCCGGGATCAGGTCGTTGGTGATGCCCCTCTCCTCGGCGCACTGGTCGCAGGCCATCAGCAGCATCCCGGTTTTCTCCTGGAGCGCCTGCAACTGTTCTCCCATCTTCGTCCCCTTTAGCAGGAAGAAGGTGTTGTCCATGAAAAAGAACATCCCGACCACCTCGGCGCCGTGCCCGCCCTTCTCCAACTGCGGAATGATCATCGTATCAAGGATCTTCTGGGCGGTGGTGGTGGCAAAAACGTAGGCGACTCTCATCTTTTTCCCTCCAGGATTCTATAGACTGCGCTTTTTAGCGCACTACAAGCAAGAGTATAGCCGGAATAACTACTGGCGATTTAGGCAGCCCAAATCTTATTTTATAGCCATTATATCATTTAGTAGGGGATGCTTCATAACCTAGAAATATTTTACATTTGGGTCTAATTATATCTGAAAAGCTTGATAATGGAGTAAAACGCAGGTATCCTCATGTTTACTTGGGATAAACTTTGTGAAGTTGGTTAACATAGAATTGGCAACCTCGCGCCCCGCAAAAGCGGCAGACAGGATGCGGCAATGATGTTTCCCGGTACTCAAGGCACGTAGGATGGCAGACTGCTTGACCGGAGACTTTGTCTGCAGGGCTGCATATCGTCCATGAGCACCCGCAAAAGCTTCAATCAAGGAAAGGGGGTGAGCGCTATGCCCGGAGGTATCAACTGCATGATCGAAGAATGCCATCATAACGATGGAGCCGGTACGTGCCGCGCAAGCAACATACAGGTTCGTTCGAGCGTTGCCGACCAGCGGTGCAACATGTCCGAGAATACCTGCTGCGAGACCTTCAAACCAAAAATGTCGTAAGAGCGTTTTATCGAGAAATTGTGGCAGCCCCAAGATCGATCCGGTCTTGGGGGTTTTGTTGTGGTCCACCACATGGCAGAGAATCAGGCCCGTCCAGTCATTGATAATACCTATCACTATCTGACGGCTTCCGAACGGCTGCCGGTGTGAGCGCTCGCTTTACTGCTGCAAGGCTCTGGCAGCATCCGTAAAATACCTCGGGCTTGATACCCGAGGATAAGAATCAAGATTCTTTTAAAACGACTGCGGCAGAATACCTGACCCCGGGGTACCCGCTTTAGCGGGTCCGGTCAGGATGAATGCCGCACAAAGTTTCAAAAAATCTACCTTTTTTATCACAGATGACTACCCGCTCTAATGCCCCCGCTTCTTAGAAGCGGGGGGATAAGAGCGGCTACGCCACTGTATTAACTGGCTCTAAGCTTCAGTTGGGGAAGCAATCCCCCCCTGAAGCCAAGACCCAGTTGAATACCTCGGGCTTTATGCCCGAGGAAATAAGAATCAAAGATTCTTTTATTTCGGCAGGGGTATTGACTACTGAGAATGATTATCATAGAATAAAAATGGAGCAATGATAATAATTCTCATTAGAGTAATGTCGGATACATGCCTGCAAGATATTGATAAAGAGGGGGGAATTCTGATGAAAGATCTCTGCAGCAAGTGCATGTCCGGCTCTTCCAAATCATGGCCGGGGCGTTTGCTGGACTTTTTATTGCAGACAGGCGCCTGCAGTTGTAGTAAGGGAGCATGCCCGGATGAAGAATGCTCCTGTTCCGGCAATGAAATGTGCGCCATGAAGGAATGGACGGAGGCAGGCAAGAGCGTTGCCGTTGCAGAGCCCGATCAGCCAACATTGAGCATGGTGCCGGTGGGGGGCAGGGCCCACATCGAGCAGATATTCTTGCCGCTGGCGCAGAAAAAACGCCTGCTCTCTCTCGGATTGACGTGTGGCACCAAAATTGGAGTGATCAGCAACGAGAAGGGCCGGATGATTGTTGCCGTACGGGACAGCAGGTTGGGGCTGAGCCCGGAGGTGGCATCCAGGATCACTTACAGAACAGCGTAGAGTCAGGAGCCAGGAGCCAGGAGCCAGAATAAAAACGTTTTACCATTACGAATAACTTGATTTCCTACGAAAACCCCATTTAGTAAAGGTCGGTACCATATGGGCGCTCTTACGAGTTGGTGCTACTACGTGAAGCACTTAGCTAGTCAAAGGGAACCTTCATGCACTGGATCCATTCTGAATTCTGACTACTGAATTCTGTGAATACTGCTCAAGAGGGGGGGTGGTCAGCCATGGCGGTTCTTTCTCTGGCCGGGCAGCCCAACGTGGGCAAGTCCTCGATCTTCAACGCCTTTACCAGGCTGCGTCAGCACGTGGGCAACTGGCCGGGCAAGACAGTGGAAAAGAAAGAGGGCTTCTTTAACTTACCCGGTGGACAGACGGCCTGTTTAATCGATCTGCCCGGTATCTACAGCCTCACATCCAATACGATCGAGGAGATCGTCGCCCGCGACTTCATCCTGCAGAACAAGCCTGACGCCATCATCAACGTGGTGGATGCCTCCAACCTGGAGCGCAACCTGTACCTGACCACGGAAATAATGGACCTGGAACGCCCGGTGATCATTGCCTTGAACATGGCCGACCTCGCCGAGCAAAAGGGGTACCACATCGACTTGCCGGCGTTGGCAGGGGCATTGGGATTGCCGGTGGCACCGGTTGTCGCCACCCGTAAAAGCGGCTTGGACGAGTTCTATCAGTCGCTGGATCAATTGATCATCGAGGCCAAACAGGGCCGGGGACGTTTTCACTTCTCACCGCTGGTGGAAGAGATAATCGAGAATATTACAGGACGGTTAAAGGCGCATGATTTCGGCGTTTACCCGCTGCGCTGGCTGGTCATAAAGCTGCTGGAGGGCGATCAGAAGGCGCGGGAACTGGTGGCTGCCGCCATCGGGGAGACGGGTATCGCCGTCCCTGGACGAAGAGATTCAAAGGCAGATGCCGGACGGCCCCACCCACCTGGCCGAGGAACGTTACCGTTGGATCAACGAGGTGTTGGATGCCTCCGTGCGACGCGACCAGTTGGGTCAACTGTCTCCCAGCGACCGGGTGGACTTGCTGCTTACCAATCGCTGGGTGGGCGTGCCCATCCTGCTGGCCGTCCTCGCCGGTACCTTTACGCTCATTTTCAAGCTATCGCCGCCGCTGCAGGACCTGATCGGCAACCTCTTTTCGTGGTTGAGCCATCTGATCCAGGTCGATCTGGGGCCGGTTCTTCCGGGCTGGCTGGTGCGGATGCTCACTGACGGCGTGCTGGCGGGCGTGGGCACGGCCATGAGCTTCGTGCCCCTGATCGCCATCACCTTTATGCTGTTCGGCCTGTTGGAGGACGTGGGCTACTTCGCCCGGGCGGCCTTTGTCATGGACCGCTGGCTGGGCCTCTCGGCCTGCCCGGCAAGGCTTTCATCAGCCTGCTCATGGGCTACGGCTGCAACGTGCCGGCGATCATGGCGGCCCGCACCGCCGAAAACGACCGCGGGCGCTTGCTGACCATCCTGGTCACCCCGCTGACCATCTGCTCGGCCCGGCAGGTGGTGGCGGTGGCTCTGATCGGGGCCTTTTTCCTGCCCAGGTATGCGTCCTGGGTAATGCTCGGCCTGTACATATTCAGTTTTGCCCTGATCTGCCTGGTCAGTGTCGTACTGAAAAATACGGTATTGAAAGTCGATAAAAAACCCTTCTACATCGAGCTGCCCATGTACCGTTGGCCCAACTGGAAAAATATTGCCACTTACGCCTGGCAAAAGACCAGGGGCTACCTGGAGCGGGCCGGTACCCTCATTGCAGCGATGAGCGCCCTGGTCTGGGCACTGGCCTATTTCCCAGGCGGTTCGATCAACCACAGTATTCTGAGCACGCTGGGGAACTGGATCGCGCCGGTGGGACGTCCTTTTGGCCTTGACTGGCGCCTGCTCGTTGCCCTGATCTCGGGGTTTGCCTCCAAGGAGACTACTCTGGCCACGCTTGGCGTTCTCTATCACGCCAACGAATCCAACATCGGCACCGTGCTCACCCGTAGCATACCCTTTGCCTCGGGGCTGTCCTTCTTCGTCTTTTCCATGTTCTATATCCCCTGCCTGGCCACTACCTTCACCGTGCATAGCGAGAGCGGTTCGTGGAAGTGGACGGTCTTTTCCGTTGTCTGCACCCTGGCGCTGGCGGCGCTGCTCTCGCTGGCGGCATACCACCTGGCGCTGGCAATAGGGTAACCCCCAAAAAATTTACAAAAGAAAATATTGGGAGCAATCAGACGCCCAGGGGGTGTAATCTTTGCGCGTAGACAATCATCCCGGTATTTGGAGTTTTAAGAAGAACTTGTCCATGTGCTACAATTAAAACAGGCAATCATCCAAGAACTCGTTGAATCACCTGCCGGGTTTTCAGAGTACCTGCAAGGCATTGAAACTTAGTGGATTTTTGGCACCGGTGGCTTTGAAGAGCCAATCCTCAAGGGGAACCTCATGGGAGAGGGAAAATGGGGAAAAAGCGGATGGGGTGCCGTTTCTTATTATCAAGCCGCCAACTTGGAGTAATTACCAGGTGTGACAGTATGGCTCGGACCTGGAAAAAAACATTGGCGGCAGCCAGGCCCTGCCTTGCTGAGTCCGGGCGGTCCGTCCGGGAGTGGGGGGTTGAGGGCTGGCTCTGGATGCAGAATGATTTCAAGAAAGCGCTTGCCGGAGGCCTCTGTTTTACCCGGTCGGCGATCAGTGGCCGGTGGCCCGTCATAGGCCCTGGTATTTGGAAAAAACCGGGGTTTTACGGCGCCATACTGGCTTTTATGATCCTGGCGGGTGCCCCCTGGGCGCGGACGTGTTGCCTGACACAGATTCAGCCGGAGCATGCCGTTCAGTACACCGGGGAGCAGGCGGCAATGGAAAGTTCTTTGCAACCGGTCTGGCAGCAGGTTGCCCCCGCGCAGGGCGCAGCGAACCCGATCGCCATTGCGGAGACTGCCTGTCAATTGCAGGTGACAGAAAATATCGTCAACGTGCGCTCGGGGCCCGGCAAGAATGAACCGGAGATCGGGCGGGCGCATTTCGGAGACGTCCTGCAGACAAGGGCAAAAAGCAGTGATGATTGGTACCAGGTAGCTTTTCAGACGGGAACGGGCTGGATCGCCGGTTGGTGTGTTCAAACCTATCATGCTCCCGGTAAAGCGTCGTACATGGTGGCGGAATCCGGCCAGGACACGGGGACACAGGGGATGCCTGAAGCCGCCCGGGGGGCATCATCCGATCTGATCAGCATTGCCAGGCGTTTTCTGGGCACTCCTTACTGTTATGGCGCAAGCGGGACTGCCAGTTTCGATTGTTCCGGTTATGTGCGTTATGTCTATGCCCGCTACGGGATCAGCCTGCCGCGCGTCGCCAGCGACCAGGCCCGGGCGGGCAAGAGGGTGTCGTCTCCGGCACCGGGTGACCTGGTATTCTTCTCCGACAGGAGAGACGGGTACATAACTCACGTCGGGATCTATATCGGCAACAATTCTTTCATCCATGCCAGCTTTCAGGGGGTCACCATCACGTCGCTCGACGATCCCTGGTATAAAGAGCATTATGTCATGGCCTGCAGGGTCACCTAATCGAGGTTCGAGATTCGAGGTTCGAGGGTTCGAAACTACGCTACTCAGTCAGTCTATCGCAGAGACTTGACGTCACCAGCAAATAAACGAACATGTGAGAGGCTGGCTGCATTCCGGCGCGCCCAGAAGGCACCCGGTCAGTAATCCGATGGAATCAGCTAGCCGAATGGTTGCTTTCGTTGAAAGATGCCCTGTTTTTCAATCCGGGGACGAATAGCTAAGTAGTTGAGCAGCCTTGGAGTACTTCATGACCATGCGCCTTCAAGAAGAAAAAGACCTTTCAGGCACAACTCCCTGAAGGCCTTCTTTTTTAACCTACTGTCTCCACAATCCTTGCTATGTTGGTAGTTCGAAATCCGATGTTCGTCTTTTTCCTTCGAACTTCGAACCTCGAACTTCGAACCTCGAGAAAGCCGGAAGCCACAGCCTGCTCATTCTTTAGCATCCCCACCATTATTGGATTGGTTGTTTACATGTTGCACGTTTTGATAGACGTTTTTGGGGGCAATGCCTTGAATCGCCTGCTTCAATTTCGAGAGAGTAAACTTCTGGCTATTTTCCTGTTCATTCAGGTTGCCGTTCTTCTGGGCATCCAGAATTCCTGGTTGAATTTTGGGGTCGACTGACGCTTTTGCGGGCGTTGCCGGAACTGCCGGTTGTTGTTCGGGAAGGCTTGCCTGCAGGGTATCCGGTAGACCCTCTGATTTTCTGGCGTTTTCGTCCTGCTTGGCATCTTGAGGTGTGTCTCGCTTTTTAAGGATGTTGCTCAGTGATGCCAGGAATTCCTGCGGCGGTGCGGCTGTTGATTCGTCAATGCCCATCCCGTTGCTGCTTTCTGCTATCAGGGCACTCTCCATGCCCGAAGGCGCTTTCTCATTTTCTTTGCTTTTGCTGTCTGACTTCAATTCTTCAGGTTGGTGTTTCGGCCTATCGTTTCCCTTGCCATTTTTCTCCGGTTCCTTTTTTAATTTGCTGTTCCTTTCCTGTTCCTCATTCATATACTTATGCAAGAATGAACCCATCTCATCGGCCATGTCTGCCATGCGATGGCTGAAGTGCGATAAATACTGCATCAGGACGGGGCTGTCTATGTCGCGAGAATCTCTGATGACGTGGTCGATGGTGTTCCATCCCTCTTCGAATATGGATCTGGACAGTATTTTTATATAGTTTGTTTTGTTATCGATGCTGGATATAGCCAAATAAGTGATCGAACGATATCCGAGTTCGTGATACCGGAGGTCGCATCCCTTTTCCTGGAACCTTGCCAGCAGATCCCTGCCATCTTCTTCGCGGTCATCTCCTGCCCGGGCGTAAGCGATCGGCTTCTCTTTCAAGATCCATTTATTGGTGATATATTCATGTATGTATTCCCAGTCTTCTTTGAACAGGTGAAGGACTCTGATCTCGATCAGATCGGTCACTACTTCATTATAGATCCTGCTACTTATTTCTAACTCCTTATTTTCGATTTTTTTTCTGATCAGCATTTCAATCAAGCGTTCCGGGTCTTTTAGCCTCGTTATCACCGAATGAACATTTTCCACGGTTCTCAGGCAGTCTGAAAAGTAATTCTCCAACGCCCTGTTCTGGGGCATCTCTTTCAGGTACGCTTCAAAGATATTTCCCAGTTGTTCCCACTTCAAGCCAGTCCGGTTGAATTCGGCTTCATCGAGATGATACTTCTTTAAAAACGTCTTTTCATCACTCAGGAAATTCACGATCAAGCCCCCCTCGATAAACCTATTTATTATTCATTACGACATCTTTTCATAAAATTCCTCTTTTTTCATCTGTTGCGTAAAAATTTTATATCGAGAGAATTATTGTATATTGTGATATCCCGAAAAAATGGGAAACACAAAGCTGCCATTCAACTGGGTCTTGGCTTCAGAGGGGGATTGCTTTTCCCCCACTGAAGCTTAGAGCCAGTTAATTAGGGGCGTAGCCACTCTTATCCCACCGCTTCAGAAGCGGGGGCATTAGAGCGGGTAGCCATCGGTAAAGTCTGGGGCGCGCCTTGACTCGATGATCCGGCCACCTCAGTGGTGGTGAGCCGGAACGCAACCAAACCGATCCTTTATCTATCTTAATGGTTATACATATTTGACACGGACGAGTATGACAGAGGCATTTCATTGGCGCCGGGCCGGGGCGCCGTGCTGGGTGCCGGGTGCCGGGCGCCGGGTGCCCCTTGGGCGCGGCGCGGTGTGGCGAGGGCGGGGTGCACGGCGGGCGTGGGGTTGAACAGCATTGAGTCGCTATTTTTTGAAATGGGCAGTAAAGAGATTTGATTTGCCGGTCTCCCTCTTGGCATCACGTACGGCATCATGTTTCTCGCCGGGGTATTTGCTAGATTCCCTGGTCCCCTGGATTAACACCCTGGTCATGGAGTCGCGGCACTGCAGACAGAAGCTCCCGTTTGCAATGGGTTTGCCACAGCGCTCACAGGTGAGCAGTTTGATGTCATGCTGTTCGCATACGTTGATCAATCTGCCGCTTTTCAGCATCTTGATGATCTTATCTGCGCCGATGCCTGTGGCCTGACTGATCTCAGAAATTCCAGCCCCGGGGTTGTCCTTCAGGTAATTCACGATCGCCTCGGACTCGTTCTCCTCGTTTTTAAAACACTCCGGGCACAGATCATTAAAAACAAATTCGAAAATTCGGCCGCATTCCGGGCAGTTGCGAATGCTCATAGCTTTTCTCTCCAATATTAAATTTTTATAACAAAATAATACCACAACAACGATGTTTTGTAAATTCAATTGGGTATATAGTCCTAATTGGGCAGTTGCTTGGGGGATTCCTATGGAGGGTTATTAGCGTGGTAACATATACCATTTTGATGGCATACTATATCGGTATGCTTGCCGAAAAACTACCCCGCGCCCGCTTGCGGGTGCCCGGCAGCGATATTCCCTAGCACTCGATCCAGTTCAGCATAAGTCATCAAAGCCCTTAATTTTTTAGCATTGTTCCTCACTTTCTGTACACTGCTGGGTCACTATTAGGGAAGCCGGAAAGATGGTTGGTGATACGATGGCATCCAAAAAGAAGTTCTGTCATTTTCTGAACGGGCATGATGAATACAAGTGCATCGCCGGCGAGTTCTTCAGGGGGGCGCCGCAGTGCTATCGCTGCTGGTATGAGGATGGAAGGGAAGATTGTTACCTGCCCTCGTTTTTCCTGCGCTGTCCGATCTGCGGCAATGCCCGCAACCACGGAGAATTGGTTTGTTTTAACTGCCAGTTTGTAGTTCTGTTTTTTTATCAGTACATCATCATTGACCAAAAAACCGAGTGAAGCTGCACCGGTCGCTCTGATCCCACCGCTTCAAAGAAGCGGGGCATCGGGAAAATGGCGTCTGACCCCTTTTCACGGCAGGTCAGGATGCCTGGCGCGCTACCGACAATGATGTGTAGTAGGCCGTTTTCTAAAAAATTCAAGAATACCAAGGCCGGGCGGGTTTTAGCATTAGAAGGCTTGCAAAAAATGTGTCTTAAACAGTCTAAAAGAATCCAGGCAATATCAAATGTTCTAGCCTAGTCTTGTTACCTATCCTGTGACCTAAAAATAACTCATGTTACCGATTTTGTTACCTAAAATTATGCCTTGAAAACTGTGTGCCAGGTGGATGCTGTCAGATTGACGTCACCATGGAGATGGGGAATGCTGCCGGCAGGATCTATCGGGATCATCGACGGCGTAACCGATGAGGAGTGCGAGGAAAGCTCTTCGCTCACTTTCAACTTTTCGGCATTTCGTGGCAGGAGTAGCAAATACAGCAAAGGTTCGGAGTATTGCTCATGCAGTGGAGGGCCTGGCACTGTTGCCACCCCTGTTTCCGAACTAAGGCCGACAGATGAGACATATACCTACACAGCATGGCGATGGCGTGATCTTCCCAGAGCTGACGGCGGGGAACCATACCGAGTAACGGTCACTCTTTGGGAGTGGGCGCCGGATTATTAAGCGAAAAAGGGAAGGCGGCCCTGTAATTTAGCACAGGGCCGTTTTTCTTTACCAGCAAGTTTATATCATGAAGGTAAAGAGGGATGAACGATGATGGGTATCACACATGCCGCTGCCGGGGCGCTGACCGGGGCTGCCGTTGCTCATATGACGGGAGGCAATCTTGCTTTATGCATGGGCGTAGGTGCCCTGGCCGGATTGCTGCCGGATATCGACAGCCCGGGCAGCACGATTGGCCGCCGGGTCTGGCCGGTGTCCTCGTTTGTCAATGCAACTGCCAGGCACCGGGGAGTCACCCACACGGTCTGGTTCTGCCTGGCCGCTTCGCTCGGTTTGGGTGCGCTCTCTCCGGTAGCTGGCGTCTATGTCATGCGCCATTTTCACCTTAGTGCCTGGCCTGCGGCCTGGCTTGTAGGCACGCTGGTTCTCTTAGGCGCATTGACCCACCTGGTGCTCGACGCCTGCACGGTCTCCGGGATCAGGCCGTTTGCTGTCACTCGAACTTCATCTACGAGGTCCGGTGAGGACCGGTGGAGCGCTGGAGATTCCGGTGCTGTTCGCTTTTCTTCTGAGTTTCTTTTTGGTGGGCAGGATATTTTGAGACGATATGTGATTGGCTAGATATGGTACAATATTGTCAGGAAGTGAGGCTATGAAATTCAGTGAACTCGTTCAACTATTAGAGCAAGAAGGATATGCCATTATCAGAGAAAAGGGATCGGTTCGCTATTATTTCAAGCCAGGTTGTGAAAAACTGATCCGAGTAGATTATCACGGGACGCATGAAGTTCCAAAAGGAACATGCGAGGCTATTTTGAAAGCAGCCGGTATTAAGGCAAAAAGGGGGACAAAGCGATGATAGACTTGCCGTATTCCATAGTTATTGAGGCAACGGAGGACCCCAGCTTCTTCAGCTTTTATTCACCTGAGTCTAGAAGGGTTTACCGGAGTGGGCCACTCAATTGAAGACTGCCTCTATAAGGCAAAATGGGGCATGCAAGATCACGTGGCGTTACTGAAGGAGCAAAAACTCCCTGTTCCGGCGCCAAACAGTAAGCCCAGAGTTTTGATTCAAAACGAAGAGAAGCAAGCTGGCCGCGTGGCAATCTAACTAATTTGGTAGATGAACTGATCAAGCCGTTGGGGTCAACTCCTCAGCGGCTTTTTTAATGGAGGTGTTGCAGATGCCCTACAGTGTCATTTTCAAGGGGTTAACGGGCGATGATCTTGAGGGACGCGTAGTGAAAATCGTCCCTACGCGTCCCTTTATTGGCGGGATCACTGTTCAAGATGGGTTATAGGTGCTACAACCAGCTATTTACTCACAAATTTTACTGGGCGACTGCGTCTCCGCGCCCGCAAGCGGGCACCCGCGGCTCCAAGAATTCCTCAACCGAGCCGGCCTCGCCCTGTTCGTCAGGCCACGACTCGTCCACCGCGCCGGGCGCCGCCGCAGTATCCCCGGACTGATCCGGGGCGCCCACCACTTTCACCTGTATCGAACGGTAGCAGGCGGTACCGGTGCCCGCCGGGATCAGTTTGCCGATAATCACGTTCTCCTTCAGTCCCAGCAGCGGGTCGACCTTGCCCTTGATTGCCGCCTCGGTCAGCACCCGGGTTGTCTCCTGGAAGGAGGCCGCCGACAGCCAGGAATCGGCAGCCAGGGAGGACTTGGTGATCCCCAGCACCACCGGTTTGGCTATGGCCGGCTCAAAACCGGACTCCATAATCCGCCTGTTCTCGTCCTCGAAGTCAAAGACCTCGATCAGCGCCCCCGGCAGCAGATCGGTATCCCCGGACTCTTCCACCTTGACCTTGCGCAGCATCTGGCGGATCATCACCTCGATGTGCTTGTCGTTGATATCCACCCCCTGCATCCGGTAGACTCGCTGCACCTCCCGGAGCAGGTACTGCTGCACGGCGGGAATGCCCTTGATATCCAGCAACTCGTGGGGATTGATGGAACCCTCGGTCAACTCTTCGCCGGACTCCACAGACTGGTCGCGGGCCACTCTGATCCGGGATCCAAAGGGGATCTGGTAGGTATGCCTCTCGCCATCGCTGCCGGCCACTTCGATCTCCTGCCTACCTTTATTCTCGCCGATGGTGACCACGCCGTCGTTCTCCGAGATGATCGCCTGGCCCTTCGGCCGACGCGCCTCGAACAGCTCCTCCACCCTGGGCAAGCCCTGGGTGATGTCCTCGCCGGCCACACCACCGGTGTGGAAGGTGCGCATGGTCAACTGGGTGCCCGGCTCGCCGATGGACTGGGCGGCCATGATCCCCACCGCCTCCCCGATCTCCACCTGGAAGCCGGTGGCCAGGTTGCGTCCATAGCACTTGCGACATACGCCATAGCGGGTCTTGCAGGTCAATATCGTCCGGATCAGCACCCTGGTGATCCCGGCTTTTTTGATCGCCTCGGCATCCTCTTCAGAAATCTCCTGGTCTGCCGGGACGATCTCCTCGCCGGTTTCCGGATGCAGCACCGGCTCAATGGTGTAGCGCCCGATGATGCGCTCCTCCAGGGGCTCGATCACATCTTCGCCGTCAGCAACCTCGTTGACATAAACCCCTTCCCTGGTCCCGCACTCATCCTCCCGGACGATCACGTCCTGGGCAACGTCCACCAACCGCCGGGTCAGGTAGCCGGAGTCGGCAGTACGGAGAGCGGTGTCCGCCAGTCCCTTGCGGGCGCCATGGGTGGAGGTGAAGTATTCCAGCACCGTCAGCCCCTCGCGGAAGTTGGCTTTGATGGGAACATCGATGATCCGCCCGGAAGGGTCGGCCATCAGACCGCGCATGCCGGCCAACTGGCGGATCTGCTGGACATTGCCGCGGGCGCCGGACTGAGCCATCATGTAGATCGGATTCAAGGGATCGAGGCTGTGCATCAGAGCGTCGGTCACCTTATCGGTGGCCTCCTGCCAGAACGCGATCACCCGCTCGTAGCGCTCTTCTTCGGTGATCAGGCCACGGCGGTATTGTTGCTCCACTTTTTCCACGTCCAGATCCGCCTGGGCCAGGATCGCCTGTTTGGCTGCCGGGATCTCGACGTCGGTGATCCCGGCGGTGATCCCCGCCCTGGTGGCGTACTTGAACCCCAAATTCTTGATCCCGTCCAGCAGAGTGTCAGTGCGCTCATAGCCGAGCTGGCGGTAGCACTTGCCGACGATCTTGGCAAGATCTTTCTTGCCAACTATTTCATTGATATAGCCAAGCTCCGGCGGGATCACCTGGTTGAAGATCAGGCGCCCCACCGTGGTCTCGAATAACTTGCCGTCCCTGCGCACCCTGATCCGGGCATGCAGGTCCACCGCCTTGCTCTCGTAAGCGTAGAACGCCTCGTCGAAGTCCCTGAAGACCTTGCCCTCGCCCAGCACACCCTCGCGCTCGATGGTCAGGTAGTAGACGCCCAGCACCATGTCCTGGGTTGGGCCGACCACCGGGCGGCCATCCTTGGGGTTCAAGATGTTGTGGGCGGACAGCATCAGGATCCGGGCCTCCGCCTGGGCCTCGGTGGACAGGGGAACATGCACCGCCATCTGATCGCCGTCAAAGTCGGCGTTGTATCCGGTGCAGACCAGGGGGTGGATCTGGATTGCCCGGCCCTCCACCAGGATCGGCTCAAAGGCTTGAATACCCAGCCGGTGCAAGGTTGGCGCCCGGTTGAGCATCACCGGATGCTCGCTGATCACGTCCTCCAGCACATCCCAGACCTCCGGACGGACCCGCTCCACCATGCGCTTGGCGCTCTTGATGTTATGGGCGAAGCCGCCGTTGACCAGGCGCTTCATGACGAAAGGCTTGAACAACTCCAGGGCCATTTCTTTGGGGAGGCCGCACTGGTGCAACTTCAATTCAGGACCGACCACGATCACCGAGCGTCCGGAGTAGTCGACCCGTTTGCCCAGCAGGTTCTGGCGAAAGCGCCCCTGTTTTCCCTTGAGCATGTCGCTCAGAGACTTCAGTGGACGGTTGCCGGGGCCGGTCACTGGCCGGCCGCGCCGCCCGTTGTCGATCAGGGCGTCCACGGCCTCCTGCAGCATGCGCTTCTCGTTCCGGACGATGATGTCCGGAGCGCCCAGATCCAACAGGCGCTTAAGCCGGTTGTTGCGGTTGATCACCCGGCGGTAGAGGTCGTTGAGGTCGGAGGTGGCAAACCGGCCGCCGTCCAACTGCACCATGGGGCGCAGTTCCGGCGGGATCACCGGGACCACGTCCAGGATCATCCAGGACGGGTCGTTGCCGGACTTCCGGAAGGCCTCCACCACCTCCAGGCGCCGGATAGCCCGCACCTTGCGCTGCCCGGTGGCGTCCTTGAGCTCCGCCCGCAACTGCGTGCTGAGGTACTCCAGGTCGATCTCGTCCAACAGCAGCTTGACCGCCTCGGCGCCCATACCCGCCTTGAAACGGCCGCTGTACTTTTCCCGGTAGTCCCGGTATTCTGCCTCAGAGAGCAGTTGTTTCTTGGCAAGATCATCGATGTTCCCCGGGTCGGTAACGACGTAGGACACAAAATAGAGGATCTTCTCCAGTGACCGGGGAGACATGTCCAGCAGCAGTCCCATTCGGCTGGGGATCCCTTTGAAATACCAGATATGCGATACCGCCGCCGCCAGCTCGATGTGGCCGAGCCGCTCCCGCCGCACCTTTGAACGGGTCACCTCCACGCCGCAGCGGTCGCAGATGATCCCCTTGTAGCGTACCCTCTTATACTTGCCGCAGTGGCACTCCCAATCCTTGGTGGGCCCGAAGATCCGCTCGCAGAACAGACCGTCGCGCTCCGGCTTGAGGGTGCGGTAGTTGAGGGTCTCCGGCTTCTTGACCTCACCGCTCGACCAGGCCCGGATCTGCTCCGGGGAGGCCATACCGATGCGCATCCGTTCAAAGTTACTGACATCCAGCAACAAGATCGACTCCCTTCCGTATCAGGTGTCGGAAGCAAGAGGTCGGAAGCCGGAGGCAAAGAAGAATCTGCTGTCCGTCTTCCGGCAGGAGAATCTGCCACACCCCTACCTGGGTACCCTCTGAGAGGGGGCACGCTTCTTGCATCCCACATCCAACTTAGTGCTCCTTAACATAAATACGATAGCGTATTAAAGAGCGTCCAAGCTGTCATGTGAACAAGCAGAAAATAAGTAATTGGTTAGCGTAGCCTGTTAAAAATACGTCACTGTAATTATGTTTTAACCACTAAGGGAAAACTGAATTTACAACCACTTATTGCGGGAGCTTGTGATTCCGAAGGAGTATTATTGGAATTGCTCAACATAACAGATACCAGAATGGCCATCACCGCTCACAGAAAAGGCGTGCGCATGGTTGACTACTTGATCAGAACCAGGCCGTAATAGTTTTGCTCGCATGTTTTGTCCTTCACTACCTCGATGGGAAAACCGTTTGCCCTTACGGTAGCGTAAACGTCGATGCCGCAGGACTCCATGGATGGTCTGCTGCGCCGCGGATGATTGCACTGCTGGATGTTGCATTCCTCGCATAACTTACACGGCCCCGACCCATATGCCAGCGCCTTGTAGTATCCCGCCAGGAAAATCTCCCGCTCCAGCTTGGTGACCACTTTGGTGGGGTGTCCAATTTGCTGGCAGTGAACAAGCAGGGCGGTGTCGTAGCAGTCGATCACCTCCTGGGTCTCCCTGGGCGTCGGGGTATGGGGAGGGCAGCAGTAGCTCGTATTATAGTTGCCGCAACCGAAATGACATTTCATTCTCACCCAGGCACCTGTCTTGATGGTATCTGCTTTGATCGCTTTGGCGTCGAGGGCTCCAAGCTCTTTTGCCATATCGATGAACCTGGCCAGATCATCAACCATCCTGTCACCCCCTTGTTGTGCTTTGATCTGATTATATCATGTTATATTTACGCGCCTGCACGTCCAGGAGATTGACATCCCAGGTGCGGAGACGCTGAGTAGGACGTAACCGTTTTGTGGCTGTCGCCACGCTCTTTATCCGAAGCTTGGATAGTATGACGGCAGCCATTCAAGTTCCGTTATACAGACCTTCGATGGAACCTCATCTTTGATAAGGTTACTCTGCCAATGGCGCAGGATTGGGCATTTTTTTGGATTCCGAGAAAGTACGTCCTGAGTTTATCTGAGCAGTGGGAAAAGGCTTCAGCGTAATAAGCAGGATTACACCGCTGTGGGGTAGAAATATATGTGCATCTACCCCGCCCGGCTTCGGAAGGAGGAGAGAAACTTATGCCCATGTTTTGACAAGTATGCGGGAAGCAATAGTAAAATCCATCGAACAGATGTATGAAGAAAGACCCTGAAGTATGAGGACATGTGTACGATGTTACCTAAATGTTACCTGTAATTTCTGAACCCCTTGTGTTACAAAGGATTCTGGCGCGTCACCGACAATGATGTGTAGTAGGGCAACGCTTTTTCGTAGTCCTTGGCCGAGTTGTCCAGTTGCTGGCTCCGGTATTCACCCCCGGTTAGCAAGGCGTCGTAAAACTCAAAGATGGAGTTTGCCAGGTAGAGGGAGTTCTGCTGGGCATCCCCCATGGCCTGCCGGTGATTGGGGCTTACTTTCAGGAGAGAAAGCCTCCTCCTGCCGGAGGCGATTTTTTTGTACAGCGCCTCCACACGGGGAATGAATCTGCCGTCAGGGCCCTGCTGCCTGTCCGACAGGTATTCCTGGCGCATATCCGAATACTCGCTCATCACTTCCAAAAAGGTATCGTTCAGTTGCTTGATGGCGGCTATCTGTGTGATCTCCGGAGGCAGATCGGGACTTGCAGGTGTTCCGGCCGGCACGCCGGTTTGGCATTGGAACCCCGGTGCCATTCTGCTGCCAGCCATGCACCCGATCGCCAACACCAGGATAAAAATGCCTGCTGCAGATAATATTTTTCCCACCGTATTTCCACCTTCTCTGCCGCATATTCCGGCGTGTTTTTCCCTTTTTCTGCAGTATACTCCGTCGGAACGGGTTTTATCCTGGCCTGACCTATTTTCAGGACAGGTACAGGCGGGCCAGGTGGAAAAAGAAGCCGGTGAAGTAATGCAGGCTGGCGATGTCGATTCGTTCGTCGGCGCCGTGAATTGTCAGCCGCAGTTCCGGGAGAAAGTCCGGGGCTAGCACTTCTGCTCCGTAGCACGAAAAGCCGGCCTGGCGCAGAAACCGGGAATCGGTGGCGCCTGTAGAGAGCATCGGCAGGCAGGTCACCTGTTGCCCCGAGCCGGCGCTGCCGCAGGTACGGATGATTGCCTCTTCGTTTTCATATTCTACGGACGAGTTGCTGTTCCTGCCGGGATTTCCGCCAAACCGGCCCTCAACAGAGTTGGCTAAAAGATGACAGATTAGATCTCAAACTGACACATTTCTTTTCATCCACAATTTAATCCACACTCGATCATAAGCAAATACAAGGTTATGAACAGATTTATCCACCTTATCCACAGAAATTCACGATTTTGGGTCTTTCATCAAATCTTTTTTCGACATTCCAGATTAGAGCATGACGGTCTCATTTTTTTACCTCGATGTTGAACAAGGGACGCGTTCACCTGTGCGCCAGGCATTTCGGTTCTTACCTGTGTGCCGTTTTCTTCAGGCAGGGCGCCCTATGGGCACGGCGCCGCACGGCGAGGGAATAATTTGACAGTGATCCATTATTGTGCTAACATGTTCTCACCCATAAACCTTATTTTCACGAGGTCGATGGCGTCCAAGGGGCGGGGATCAACAAGCTAGGAGGAGCAGGGGAGATGCAGGGCAAAGTCAAGTGGTTCAACAAGGAGAAGGGTTATGGATTCATCGAATGCGATGGCGGCGGCGATGTCTTTGTACACTACTCGGCTATCCAGGAAGAGGGCTTCAAGGTCCTGGTCGAAGGCCAGCGGGTGGAGTTCGAGATCACCCAGGGTACCCGTGGTCCCCAGGCCACCAATGTCGTCAAAGTATAGATGGTCTCAGAGAAAGACCGGGCGAACCTGCCACCTTGATTGTGGGGGTGGCGAACCGGGCACCCGCTTGCAGGCGCGGCGCTATACCTTATGGTGGAGACTGCAAATTGTCGCCCCGGGCGGGGTGTGGATCGCAACAGACCAACAGACAGACAAACAAACGCTGCACGCCAAAAGAACCCCTGTCGAAGGAGGTTCTTTTGTCTATGATCTGTCAATGCTTCGGCAGTTAAGGATATTTTCCTGTAAAGGGGAATATTAAATAGATACATGCAGAAAGGGGAGTGGCATGATGAAAATCACCATCCGGGGTAAGAACATCGAGATCACCGATGGCTTGAGGGATTACGTCGAGAAGAAACTGAGCAAGTTAAACCGCTACTTCGAACAGATCAATGAGGCACAGGTGACAGCCTTAACCGGGCGTGGGGGCTACATCGTGGAGGTTACAATTCCCCTTAACAGCTTTATCCTGCGGGCCGAGGAGATCAGCGACGAGAACCTGTATACGGCAGTGGACATGGTGGTCGAAAAGCTGGAGAAGCAGATCCAGAAGCACCGCACCAGGCTTTACCGGCGGTTCCGCAACCAGGGCCTGAAGAACCTGATCACCACCATGGGCGATGAGAACGCCGTGGGGATGCCGTCTGTAGTGCGCACCAAGCGGTTTGCCATCAAGCCGATGCAGGTGGAGGAGGCAATTTTACAGATGAGCCTGCTGGGGCACGACTTTTACGTCTTCAGCAACTCCGAGACGGATCAAGTCAACGTTCTCTACCGGCGCAAGGACGGAAACTTCGGGCTGATCGAGCCGGAGTTCTAACCCAAGTAATGAGTGATGAGTGATGAGTCTAAAAAAAGACGTGCCAGTTCTAATACCTTGAAAAGAAGCATGGTACAGTTGTGAGGCGTGAGTGGGCGCCTGCTTGCGGGCGCGGGAGGTTCTTGCTGGCATTGGCTCTGCCAATGCCTTCTCTTTTCTCATTTATCACTCATCACTTCCCATCTCGTACATCAATAAAACCTGGCACTCTTCTCTTGCGTGCGTCGAGGTGCTACAATTAAAAAGCGATGAGCGATGAGTAATGAGTCAAAAAAGAAGCAGTGGTGAATACACTCATCACTCATCACTTAAGTAAGGAGGTGAGGGGATGCTGAACGTCCTGCGCAACCTGTTCGATGACAACGCCCGTGAGGTCAAGCGGTTGCAGAAAACGGTCGATAACATAAACGAGTTTGAACCATACATCCGGAGTCTATCCGACGATGAATTGCAGGCCAAGACCCGGGAGTTCAAAGAACGCCTGGCGGATGGCGAGGCCCTGGAGGATATCCTGCCGGAGGCTTTTGCCGTAGTTCGGGAGGCCTGCTGCCGCGTAGTGGGTATGCGCCCCTTCGACGTGCAGTTGATGGGCGGTGTTGTACTGCACCAGGGCCGGATCGCCGAGATGAAGACCGGTGAAGGCAAGACCCTGGTGGCCACCATGCCGGCTTACCTGAACGCCCTGACCGGCAGGGGGGTTCACGTCGTGACCGTGAACGACTACCTGGCCAAGCGGGACAGCGAGTGGATGGGCGGCATCTATCGCTTCCTCGGACTGAGCGTCGGCCTGATCGTCCACGGGCTGGAGACCAATGAACGCTTACTGTCCTATGCCGCCGATATCACCTACGGCACCAACAACGAGTTTGGCTTCGACTACCTGCGGGACAACATGGTGATGAGAGCGGAGGATATGGTGCAACGGGACCTGCATTATGCCATCGTCGACGAGGTGGACAGCATCCTCATCGATGAGGCCCGCACGCCGCTGATCATTTCCGGCCAGGCGGATAAGCCGACCGATCTGTACCGGCAAATCGCCCGGATTGTCCCCCGGCTGCAGGTCGAGAGGGACTACCAGGTGGACGAGAAGCTGCACACCGTGGCTATTACTGAGGAAGGCACCCATAAGGTGGAGCAGTTGCTGGGGGTGAACAACCTTTCGGATGAGACCAACCTGGAGCTGGCCCACCATGTCTACGCCGGGCTGCGCGCCCATGCCCTGATGAGGCGCGACCGGGACTACGTGGTCAAGGACGGCAAGGTGATCATCGTCGACGAGTTCACCGGGCGGTTGATGTTCGGGCGGCGCTACAGCGAGGGGCTGCACCAGGCGATCGAGGCCAAGGAAGGGGTCAGCATCGAGCGGGAGTCCCAGACCCTGGCCACCATCACCTTTCAGAACTACTTCCGGATGTTCGAGAAGCTTGCTGGCATGACCGGCACCGCTGCCACCGAGGAGGATGAGCTCCGGAAGATCTACGGCCTGGACGTGGTGGTGATTCCCACCAACAAGCCGATGATCCGCTACGATACCCCGGACGTGATCTACCGCACAGAACCGGGCAAGTTCAAGGCGGCGGTCGAAGAGATCGCCGGGGTGCACCAGACCGGTCAGCCGGTGCTGGTGGGCACCATCTCCATCGAGAAGTCGGAAGTGCTGAGCGGTCTGCTGAAGCGCCGGGGCATTCCACACCAGGTGCTGAACGCCAAGTTCCACGAGCAGGAGGCGAAGATCATCGCCCAGGCGGGACGTCTGGATACGGTCACCCTGGCCACCAACATGGCCGGGCGCGGCACCGACATCGTCCTGGGCGGCAACCTGGAGTACCTCGCCCGGGAGGAACTGTTGCGCCGGGGATATGACTCCGAGGTAGTGGCCGAGGCAGCGGAGTTTAGCGTTCCCTCGACCCCGGAGGTGGCCGAGGCCCGGGAGGAGTACCGTCAGTTGGTAGAACGGTTCCGGAAGGAGACCGAGGCGGAGCACGAGCAGGTGGTGGCCCTGGGCGGGCTGCACATCATCGGCACCGAGCGTCATGAGAGCCGGCGCATCGACAACCAGTTGCGCGGGCGGTGCGGACGCCAGGGCGATCCCGGACTGAGCCGGTTCTACGCCTCCCTGGAGGACGACCTGATGCGCTTGTTCGGCGCTGACAGTATCGCGGGCATCATGGACCGGCTGGGTATGGATGACTCCGTTCCCGTCGAGCACAACCTGGTCTCCCGATCCATCGAAACTGCCCAGAAAAAGGTGGAGAGCCGCAACTTCGATGCCCGCAAGCACGTGTTGGACTATGATGACATCATGAACCAGCAGCGGGAGGTGATCTATGTCCAACGGCGCCGGGTGCTCCGGGGCGAGGCACTGCACGAGACCCTGGAGGAGATGATCGACGGCGTGATCTCGGCCGCGGTCGCCCGCTTCACCGTCGAGGGCAAGTACCCGGAGGACTGGGACCTGGCGGGATTGATCGCCTACGGGGAGCAGGCTTTCCTGCCCCAGGACGGTGTGCTGTCCGTGGAGGAACTGCAGTCCCTGGGCAGCCGGGAGGCGATCCAGGAGCGGTTGTCAGAGGAGGCCAAGTCTTTCTGGCAGGCGCGGGAAGAGGAATTCGGCGGCAGTGAGGCCATGCGCAATTTCGAGCGGTTCATCCTGCTGCGGGTGGTTGACGAGAAGTGGATGGAGCACCTGGACGCCATGGACCAGTTGCGCCAGGGAATCGGCCTGCGTGCCTACGGCAACTCGGATCCCTTGGTAGAGTATAGGTTCGAGGCCTATAACATGTTCCAGGAGATGATCACCAGCGTTCAGGAGGACGTGGTGCGCTGCCTGTTCAAGCTACGGCTGGTACAGGAGCAGCAGCCGGCGGTGCGGGTGCGCCAGGTGGTGGAGAACCGGGGGGATGACGAGACGCCCGCCCAGCCGGTCAGAGTCAAGCAGACTGTTGGCAGAAACGATCCCTGCCCTTGCGGGAGTGGGAAAAAGTATAAACGCTGCTGTGGCAAAGATGCCTAAAAGAAGTAACGATTCAACTGGGTCTTGGCTTCAGTGAGGGATTGCTTTCCCCCACTGAAGCTTAGAGCCAGTTAATACAGTGACTTAGCCGCTCTTATCCCACCGCTTCAAAAGCGGTGGCATTAGAGCGGGTAGTCATCTGTGGAAATGAGTAACGAGTAACAAGGATTGAGTAATGAGTGGGAGGATAGAGAAATTCGAGGACTATGTCTAACATTGCGGAAGGATTCGAAAACTCATCACTCATCACTCATCACTCATCACTCTGGGAGGTGGAGTCTATGGTTTTGGCTGAAGTGAAAAGAGAGGTCGAAAGGTCGAAAAAACGGCTCGAGGAATTGAGGGTTTCTCTTTGACGTAGCCCGGAAGCAGGAGCGCCTGGCCGGGATCGATGCCCGGGCGGCGGCGCCGGACTTCTGGTCGGACTCGGGCCAGGCCGGCCGTGTGCTTCAGGAGGCCGCCCAGATCAAGGAGGAGATCGACCTCTACCGCAGTATGGAAAAGGATTTGGAAAATGCCGAGGTCCTGCTGGAGCTGTACGCAGAGTCCGGGGATGCCGGTCTCGGGGCAGAGCTGGAGGCTAGCACCGGCATGCTGACAGGCGCCCTGGACCGCTGGGAGCAGGAGAACCTCTTCAGCGGCCCCTTTGACCGCCGGAACGCCCTGATCTCCCTGCATGCGGGGGCGGGCGGCACCGAGGCCCAGGACTGGGTGGAGATGCTGTTCCGGATGTATGGGCGCTGGGCACAGGAGCATGACTGCAAGGTGGAGGTGCTCGACCTGCTGCCCGGCGATGAGGCCGGGATCAAGAGCCTCACCGCCCTGATCGCCGGACGCATGGCCTACGGCAACCTGAAGGCGGAGCGGGGCGTGCACAGGCTGGTGCGCATCTCTCCCTTCGATGCCTCCGGGCGGCGCCATACCTCCTTTGCGTCGGTGGACGTGATCCCGGAGGTGGAGGAGGATGCGGAGGTGGAGATCGATCCCGATGACCTGCGGATCGATACCTTCCGGGCCAGCGGGCACGGCGGCCAGCACATCAATAAGACAGATTCCGCGGTGCGCATCACCCACCTGCCCACCAACACCGTGGTGCAGTGCCAGAGCGAGCGCTCCCAACTGTCCAATCGCCTCTGGGCGATGAAGATGCTGCGCTCGCGCCTGCATGAATTGAAGATGAGGGAGCAGGATGAGAAGATGGCCGGCCTGCGCGGTGAGCAGCGCGAGATCGCCTGGGGCAGCCAGATCCGCTCCTATACCTTCGAGCCCTACACCCTGGTCAAGGACCACCGCACCGGCGTGGAGATCGGCAATGTCCAGGCGGTCATGAACGGGGCGATCGACCCCTTCATCGAGGCCTTTCTGAGAAATGGGAAGCGAGCAGTGGATTGAGTGCTGTCGAGAAAGGGATCAGGCGGGCTGTCATTCCGGACGCCGTGAGTGCTGGGCGCTGAAGTACGCGTCACCCCGCAGGATTTTTATAACGACTGCGGCAGAATACCTGACCCCGGGGTACCCGCTTTAGCGGGTCCGGTCAGGATGAATGCCGCACAAAGTTTCAAAAAATCTACCTTTTTTATCACCTCGGGCTTTATGCTCGGGAAATAAGAATCAAAGATTCTTTTATTAGCTTGAATCAATAATAAGGATAGACTTCGTTGTATTCTGCGAATAGTTCTATCCTTATTCTTTTTGGGCACAGGGGAGCGCGGCCAGAGGGCGAGGCAAGTCGTGGGGTGAAATGTCAGATTTTGTGCCAAACTAAGCGGGATGGGTTGAATTCAGCAGGGTGGAAAGGGATGTTGCCTGGTGCGTCATTTCAGGGTGGAACAATGGTTGCCGAAAAAGCGGCTGCTTGCCTGGATCGGCATTACCGCGGGCTCGCTGGCTATCGCCCTTGCCCTCGACATGTTCCTGGTGCCCAACCGGATTGCTGCCGGTGGGGTTACCGGCCTGGCGACCATCTTCTTCTATGTATTGAGGATTCCCATCAGTTGGACGATCATGGCTTTGAACATCATCCTGCTCCTGTTGTCCTACCGGGAGTTGGGGCTGCGGCTGGTGATCCGCAGCCTTTACGGGGCGGCGGCCACCTCGGTGTTTGTGGAGCTGCTGCAATACCGGGTCCCGGTCCCGACTCACGACCTCCTGCTGTCGTCCATTTTCGGCGGGATCATCGCCGGCCTGGGAACGGGGATCGTCCTGCGGTCGGGGGGGACTACCGGGGGCACCGACCTGGTGGCGCGCCTGGTGAACAAGGTCCTGCCCATAACCCTGGGGCAGGCGCTGCTGGGGGCCGATTCGGTGGTGATCATCATGGCCGGCATCTTTTTCAACGCCGAACTGGCTCTCTATGCCCTGCTGGGTCTGCTGGCCACCAGCAAGGTAATCGACCTGGTGCAGGAGGGGCTCAGCTTTGCCAAGGCGGCTTTCATCATTACCGGGTGCAGTGAGGATGTGGCCAGGGCGATTTTCCAGGACCTCGGCCGGGGGGTGACCGCCCTCGCCGGCCAGGGGATGTACACCGGCGAGCCGCGCCCGGTATTGATCAGCGTGGTGGCCAAGACCGAGGAGAGCCACCTCAGGGACATCATTTACGGGGTGGATGCCAATGCCTTTGTGTTTTTCACCGATGCTCACGAGGTGCTGGGGAACTTCATAGCAAGGCCAACGCTTATCAGGACAAGGGATCCGGCGTACAAGGAAATGAGAAGGTAGTCCATGGCGCCGCCGGGCGCGGCGTGGGGCACCCGACGGAGTGTTTGAATCGAAGATTCTCTTTCTTAGCAGGAACGAAACCTGCGAGGCTAGAAGTAATAGCCACCGGAACTGTTGCCATGAGAACATTCAATGCCTGAACAGCAGAGTTCATCACAGCCGGAGCGCTGACTGCGGAAAGTTAAGGGGGAAGTATCGTCATGGAAGTGCGGGACGACCTGTTGGAGGAACTGCGCCGGAGGGCGCGGGAGATCCGCTGCGACCTGGTGCGGATGCTGGCGGCGGCTGGCTCCGGCCATAGCGGGGGCAGCCTGTCAGCGGTAGAGATCGTCACCGCCCTGTATTGGCATGTGCTGCGGATCAGGCCCGAGGAACCGGCTTGGCCTGACCGGGACCGTTTTGTGCTGAGCAAGGGGCATGCGGCGCCGGTGTTGTATGCTGCCCTGGCGGAGCGCGGTTTTTTCCCTGTAGAAGAACTGCAGACCTTGCGCAAACTGGGCAGCCGGCTCCAGGGCCACCCAGACCTGCGCAAGGTCCCGGGGGTGGAGGCCTCCACCGGGTCGCTCGGACAGGGCCTCTCGGTCGCCCTGGGCATGACCCTGGCAGGCCGGCTCGACCGGCGCTCCTACCGGGTGTACGCGCTGCTCGGGGACGGCGAGTGCGAGGAGGGCCAGGTCTGGGAGGCGGCCATGGCGGCCGCTCACTACCACGCCGGCAACCTGACGGCGATTATCGACAATAACGGGCTGCAGATCGACGGCCCGGTGGCAGAAGTGCTGTCGCCCCTGCCCCTGCCCGAGAAGTGGCGGGCCTTCGGCTGGGAGGTGACAGAGGTGGACGGCCATGACCTGAAAGCCCTGTTGCAGGCTTTCGATTGGGCGGCAGGCGCCAATGACAGGCGGCCCAAGATGATCGTCGCCCACACCGTCAAGGGCAAGGGGGTCTCTTTCATGGAGAACCAGGTGGACTGGCACGGCAAGGCGCCCACCTCCGAGCAGGCCGCCTGCGCCCTGAAAGAATTGGGAGGCAGCCGGCAGGAACCGGAAAAGGCGGGTGTCGGCAGAGACAGCCAGGAGAACCGTCCTCCTGTCCACGAGCAGGCAGGAGAACCGTCCCCTTGCCTGTCCCAGCCCCGGGAGATGAGCATTCAGCAGGGCCGGGAGCCGGTCGCTACCCGGGACGCTTACGGGCATGCCCTGGTAGAGTTGGGGGGACGCATTCCGGACCTGGTGGTGCTGGACGCCGACCTCTCCAAGTCCACCAAGACCGGCGATTTTGCCAAGGCCTATCCGGACCGCTTTTTTGACATGGGGATTGCCGAACAGAACCTGATGGGCACTGCCGCCGGCCTGGCCCTGGCCGGGAAGATCCCCTGCGCCAGCACCTTTGCCGTTTTCGCCACCGGGCGCGCCTTCGACCAGATCCGCAACACCATCGCCTATCCCGGCCTGAACGTGAAGATCGTGGCTACCCACGCAGGGATCACCGTAGGGGAGGATGGGGCTTCCCACCAGGCGATTGAGGATATCGCCCTGATGCGGGCACTGCCCGGGATGACCGTGATCGTGCCTGCGGACGCCACCGAGGCCAGAAAAGCGGTGGAGGCGGCGGTGGCCATGAAGGGTCCCGTTTACATCCGTCTCGGGCGCACGGCGGTACCCGTGCTGTTCGGCGAGGACTACCGGTTCCAGATCGGCAAGGCGGTGGTCCTGAGGCAGGGCGCCGATGCGGTGGTTTTTGCCTGCGGAATTATGGTGTCCGAGGCTCTGCAGGCGGCAGAGCAACTTGCAGCTAGAGGAGTGAGCGCGGCGGTGGTCGATGTCCACACCGTCAAGCCCCTGGACATAGATCTGGTCGTGGATCTGGCGCGTAGGACCGGGGCGGTGGTTACTGCCGAGGAGCACTCCATCAACGGCGGCCTGGGGAGCGCCGTGGCCGAGGTCCTGGGGGAACGCTGCCCGGTACCGATGCTGCGCTTGGGAGTCAAGGACCGCTTCGGCGAATCCGGCAAACCGGCGGAGTTGATGGAGGCTTTCGGTTTGACGGCGCCGCATATCACCCGGGCGGTAGAGCAGGTGCGCCTCCGGTCCGGTCGATAACAATTCTTCTCAGGAAGAAAAAAGAAAACAAAAAAAAAGGAAAAAAGTATTTTGTGTCGAAACAATTCCTTACAGAAGGGGTTGTTTTTTCTTTATTCAGACAGTGCGCGTGCTTGCCGGACTGCGGCTGTGAGCATCATTATGGGCTGAAAGCACTACTCTTGAAGGCGCCCGGCGCCGCGCCCGGGCGACAATCGCTGGCAACCGATCAAAAGGGCAGCTTCAGCGGGGGAAGGCAAGCCCCTACTGAAGCCAACTCGTTGAACCGAGGTGAGACGGGTGATCCAATTCTTCAATGTTTCCAAATTCTATGATAACGCCAAGGCGCTGGTGGGCGCCACGCTCCAGATCGAGAGAGGCGAATTTGTCTTCCTGGTGGGGCCGAGCGGCGCCGGAAAGACCACCCTGTTAAAGATGATCTGGCGTGAGGAAGTCCCCACCAGAGGCCAGGTCTACGTTGGCGGGCGCAGCGTTGCCAGGATGAAGCATAGCGAGATTCCCGCCCTGCGCCGTCAGATCGGGATGGTCTTCCAGGACTTCCGGCTGCTGCAGGAGCGCACGGCTTACGAGAACGTGGCCTTTGCCATGCAGGTGATCGGCTCGGCACGGGCGGAGATCGGGCGGCGGGTACCGGAGATCCTGGAGCAGATGGGTTTGAAGGATATGGCCGGCATGTTCCCGAGGCAGCTTTCCGGCGGCGAACAGCAGCGCGTGGCCATTGCCAGGGCGCTGGTCAACAAACCGGCCCTGCTGATCGCCGACGAGCCGACCGGAAACCTGGACCGGGATACCGCCTGGGAGATCGTCAACTGCCTCCAGGAGATCAACAACCAGGGAACCACCGTGGTGATCGCCACCCACGCCCGGGAGATCGTGGACACCATGCGCCAGCGGGTGATCGCCCTGGAAAATGGCAGAGTGGTGCGGGATGAGTGCGAGGGTGCATATGCCAATGCTACCTAAAACCTGTGGTTATATTTTACAGGAGTCCCTCCGCTCCTTGAAACGAAATGGGTGGTTGAATTTTGCGGCGGCGGGGACGACTGCCGTATCTCTTTTTATCCTGGGCTTCGCCATCCTGCTGGTGATCAACACCAACTACATCGCCGGTTCGTGGGAGTCCAACGTGGAGATCATGACCTACCTGAACGACGGGGTAACAGGGGATGCGATCACCGCCCTGCATACCCAGATCCTGACCATTTCCGGGGTCAAGGACGTGCAATTCGTCTCCAAGGACGAGGCCCTGGCCACCCTTGAGCAGCAATTCGGCCAGAACGGGCAACTGCAGGAGAGCCTGGGGGGGTCGAATCCCCTGCCTGACGCCTTCAAGGTGAGCACCACGGACCCCCGGGAGGTGGCCGGGGTGGCGTACCTGCTCGAACGCATGCCAGGGGTGGACCAGGTGCGCTACGGCCAGGGAGTGGTGGATAAACTGCTCGAGCTCACTTACTGGATGCGTCTGGTGGGACTGACCGTCGTGGGCATGATCGGGCTCTGCGCCATCTTCCTGATTGCCACCACCATCCGCCTGACCATGTTCGCACGGCGGCGGGAGATCGGGATCATGAAGTTGGTGGGAGCCACAGACTGGTATGTGCGCTGGCCGTTCCTGCTGGAGGGGATCATCCTGGGCGCCGGCGGGGCATTGATAGCCATCGCCGTGCTCTTCTTCTCGTACAGCACCCTGGCTTCCAAGATCATGGAGGCGCTGCCCTTCTTGCCGCTGATCACCAGCAGCCTGGTGTTGCTGCAACTGTTTGCAGGGCTTTTGGCGGCCGGTGTCGGCCTGGGTGTCATCGGCAGCCTGATCTCCGTACACCGCTACCTCCAAGCCTGAGTGATGTTTGATGAGTGATGAGTGATGAGTCTGCCTCTCGCCGGGCGGGGAGGAGAGATCAGTGAAGTCAAACAGGGTCGTTTGGGGCTTGCTCTTGGTAGTGCTGATGTCAACGATGGCTTTGTGGCCCGGTTGGGCGGCAGGGTCTGATGCTAAACAGAGCCAGCTTGATCAGGTCAATCAGAAGATCGAACAGGAAAAGGCGCAACTGGCTCAGAGGGAAAAGCAAAAACAGGCAGTGACGCAGCAGTTGTACCAGGTCGATCAGGGTATAGCACAGACCCGGGACGAGTTGGACACCCTCAACGGCAACCAGGTACTGCTGCAGACACGTATCAACAATGACCAGCAGGACCTGCAAACGACCCAGGCCAGCCTCGACGACCGGACGCGCATCTTCGACCAGCGCCTCAGGGATATCTATATCGACGGCAACGTCTCCTACCTGGATGTGCTGTTCAAGGCCACCAACCTGGCCGACTTTCTGACCCGCTTCGACATGTTGCAGCGGATCGCCGAACAGGATATCTCGCTGATGCAGCAGATCACTGGCATGCGCGACCAGCTCACCCGGAACAAGCAGGATCTGGAGGGCCAGCAGGCGCAACTGGTCGTAGTTAAGGGCCAGGCTCTCACCAAGCAGGCCGCCCTGACGGTGAGCAGCGAGCAAAAGAAACAGTTGGTGTCCCAGATCCAGGCCCAGATGGGCATCTTGCAGCATAACGTGGACGAGGATGAGGCCTACTCGGAGCAACTCACCCAGATCATCCAGGGGTTAACGAACAAGAACTCCCCGCCCCAGGGCACCGGACACTTCATCTGGCCGGTCAAGGGGCCTATCACCTCGCCCTTCGGCATGCGCATCAATCCGATCACGCATAAATACTCGGGTCATACGGGGATCGACATCGGTGTTCCCTATGGCACTCCGATCGCCGCTGCTGACGGCGGCACCGTGATCTTCGCCGGCTGGAACGTCGCCTACGGAAATATGACCGTCATCGACCACGGGGGCGGCTTCTCCACCATGTACGCCCACCAGTCGAAGCAATTGGTGGCCGTGGGGGATCATGTAACCCAGGGCCAGATCATCGGCTATATCGGCACTACCGGGTGGAGCACCGGGCCGCACCTGCACTTCGAGATCCGGGTGAACGGCGTCCCGAAAAACCCCATGTTGTACCTCCCGTAAAGGCATATCGTAATTACTCAGGAGTCAGGAGACAGGAGTCAGAAGAGAACCGGCCTTATGAAGGATCTTGGATACGGTGATATCATATTCATGGGGCATTCTGAATTCTGACTACTGAATTCTGAATACCTGAGCCGATACGGCATTTCGCAGCATGGAAGATGAACCATGGAGTGAGTTCGATCAGGACACATAGACTACCGCTCGTTTTTTTCCTCGCTGCGATCTTTGTCCTGCTTTTTGCTGCCGCTGCCCAGGCCCATGACGTGGGGCAGCCGAGCTTCTTCAAGATTGACGGCCAACTCGCCGGCTACTACGATGAGCTTTTTTTCTCGCCTTTCTTCGATATACCACAGGACAAGGCCCCGGAAGACTATCTCGTCAACCAGGACCTGGACTTTGAAATTGACACCGTTCCCCTGCAGGTATCCCTGGATGTCCTGAAGCAGACAACCTTTCACTGGGATTTTGGCGACGGCACAACCGCCCTGGGGCTGAAGAACACCCACCGGTACACCAGGCCGGGATCGTACGTGGTCAACATCACCTCGACATATGGCAGCAACCGGCCGCAACTGATCGAATCAGCGCTGGTGCAGGTTCTGCCATCCAAGGATTATCAACTGCCAAACGCGGTGATCCTGGTCAATGGAGAGCAAGTGCCCGACATCGTGCTGCCCTTCGATAAACCTGTTCTTTTTGACGCCACCAGGAGCGTGGCTTCGTCGCCCATCGTCAGTTATACCTGGGACTTTAACGATCAGACGTCCGGCAGCCAGCCTGTCATCCAGCATCAATACGCTCAGCACACTGATTGGCAGATGGCTTTCGTCCTCCTGAGAGTGAAAGATGAACAGGGTTTTTTTTCGGACACCTACGTCGAGGTCATCAATCAGGATGTACAGGGCCAGGGAGTGCTGCCCCCGTCTCTCGGGCAGAGCATCACACCCCAACCGTCCACCAAACCCGGCCCCCCGGCCAATCAAGGTTTTATTGCCAGGATAGTCGCCCAGATCAACACGTTGTCGCGCAATCTCATTGACAGTGTCTTGGATGCCAAAACAGGCGGCCTGCTGGCGCTGGCCTTCCTGCTGGTGTTGTTGGCGGGGGGTTTGCATGCATTGACGCCCGGCCATGGCAAGAGCATCATGGCCGTTTTTCTCGGCGGCAAGAAGGGGAGCAGTTTCAACGATGTCTTTCTGCTGGCGGGATCGATCACCTTTACTCATACTATTGTGATCTTCCTGCTCGGTTTCATTTTTCTGTTTGTCGACCAACGGCACTCCCTCAACGACACGCTTCCCTATTTTGAAAAGATCGGGGCGCTGATTGTCGCCATCCTGGCGTTCAACCTGATCAGAAACGGGTGGCACAACCTGCGCCACCATGACCGCCACGATCACGATCATGATCACGATCACGGCCATGAGCATGCACATGCGCACCCTCATCCCCACCCGCATGATTCATCCGCCAACGCCTCCAGCGGGCACCCGGGGCCGGGCGCCGGCAGGAAAAGCGTCTTGTTTGCCGGCTTTGCCGGGGGCATCGTGCCCTGTTCCGATGCCTTTGCACTGCTGCTGTTGCTGGTGAGCGTGGGAAAGGTCCTGCTGGGGATTGTCTTCGTGCTGGTGTTCAGCGTCGGGCTGGCCGGCGCCATCGTGCTGCTGGGCCTGCTGCTGGTAATCGGCAAGCGCTCGTTCGACCTGGAGGGCAAACTGGGGCGGGCGGCGGAGACGTATGCCCCGCTCATCTCGGGAGTGCTGCTGGCCATCATCTCATTACGCCTGTTATTGTGATACCGCGCTCTGTTGATCGACTGAACGTTGTTGCCCAGGGCGGGTTATCTGTTCCGTAAAATATCGTGATGTCCGATGGCGTGAAGGATCAGCGTGTCGCTGTCCCGTTCAAAAATAACTCGGATATCCTCATTGACATAGGCTTCCCAAAATGAGGTTCCTCTGATCCGGTGTATCTGAAGTGAATGGTGCTTAAGGCTATCTGCCAAAAAACGCAGGGTTTTATTGGCCTGTTTTTGCTCGCCTCTAGATAATTTTTGGAGATTGACTTCAAATGTTTCAGTTAATATTATCGTCGGCATCGTCTTTTCCAAGATGCTTTAATAATTCATTGACACTGGAGAAGGCTTTAACCCGGCCTTCCTGCAAATCTTCGATACTTCGCTTCATATTTTCTTGCCAGGGTTGAGACCAGAAGTATTCCTGGCTCTTGTCAATCCATGATACCGGTCTTATAAAAATTCCCCCGTCCCGTTCCTCCAGGGCGACGTAGTCACCCTCCTGAATCTTGAGGTTTTTAGCGATTTGGGACAGACTGATCAGCATCCGCTTCTGTACCTGCTGAATAACTTCGGACATATCTGATGCCTCCTTATCAGATGAGCTGTAAATACAGTATAGCTGTATGTTTGAATATTGTCAAGTCACGTGATATCAGCCCCGGTGCCGCCATCCCTCTGATATGACCCCATGTCTGCTCGTTGACCGGGCCAAGGCTGTGGTTGCACGTTGCTGGCGGTGTCAACAGTCTGTCGGATAACACTGCCTATATTTTTATTTACAGGTGTTAGCAGGAAAACTGTAAGGGTATGTCGAAAGTACTATCCAAGTCAAACAGTTTATAGTAGTCAAGCAGAAAGGACTACACGATGAGGTCGACGATCTACTCTAATACCCTGCTTTTTTGTTTGTGCCTGGTTCTCGGTGTTATTTTTTTTGGTGCTACCGCCAACTTGGCTTACGCTGACAATGTGACAGTAGGCGGGGCAAGCGTGCAGCAGGCTGTCTACGCTGGCAATGTGCAGTTGTGGGTAGCTTACGATACCGTCAATGTGCGTTCAGGCCCCGGTACGAGCAACCAGAAAATCGGACAGGTGCACCTGGGAGAGATCGTCCAGGCAGAAGCAAAGAGCGATGACAACTGGTATCAGATCGACTTCCACGGGGAGACGGGATGGGTCGCCGGTTGGCTGGTCCAGGTCTACCAGCCGCCTGCGGATGCCTCCCGGGGATTGGTGCCCGGTATCATCAGCGCTGCCGAGCGTTTTTTGGGCAGGCCCTACCATTATGGGGCGAGCGGCCCTTATAGTTTCGATTGCTCCGGTTTTACGCGGTACGTCTTTTCCCTGCTCGGGGTCAACCTGCCGCGTGATGCCAACGACCAGGCCCATGTAGGTGTGAAGGTGTCGACGCCAGCCCCGGGCGACCTGGTATTCTTCGGGAGCAACGGTTATATGGAGCACGTCGGGATCTACATAGGCAACAACTCTTTCATCAGTGCCGCAAACTACTGGTCTGGTGTCACCGTCTCCTCACTCGGCGATTTCAGACCCCGGTATGCCGAGGCGCGCAGGGTCATCTAGCAAAACAGCAGTCAGAGGCCGGAAGTTGGATGCCGGTTCAAAATAGTTGCGTGCCCGCCTGTCCGGCGGGCACTGTGTTAGATATGACAAGGCCGTGAAGCCGTGTAGTTTATGAGCTCGCCGGTCAACGAACCATCCCCTGTTTCACCCGGGAAATCCTCTTCACTTCCTGCCTCACCGTCCATAAGAGGCAGTTTTCTTCCGTTGGCATGAAGTGATTGCCGGTCTGCTCGAAGTTCACGGCGTAGCAGCCCCCGCCGCATCCCTGAAAGCAGTGCCTGCAGTGCTGCGGCTGACAGTTGCCGGCGTTCCGGAAAGGCTCAAGCAGCCGGGCATCGATGCCCTCGTTCACGTTGCCGATGATCCATCGCCCGGCCTCATCCTCCAGTCCCAGCAGCTTCGAGCAGGGGCTCACGCTGCCATCCGGCGCCACCGCCAGCGAGGTCCTGCCGGCCCGGCAGCCCCAACTGACGTATTCATCCACCTGTTCGAACTCCTCGATGAACAATGGCACGCCCCGTTTTTTCCATTCGTAATACTCGTGTAGTATGGCCACCAAGTTGAGGCCGTACTTTTCTATCTGCTTCTTGCTCCATTGCGTGGGGCCATGGGCGGGGCCGATGATCAGGTTGTACAGACCCAGATCCACGAGCTGTCTGAAGTCATCTCTCATGGTATCCAGGGCTTCGGCGCTGACAGTCATCCTGGCGCCCAACTGCGGTTGGTACTTTTTCATCAGCGGAATCAGGTCAACGATTTTATGCCAGGTACCGGCGCCGCTTTTGGTCAGGCGATACCGGTCATGGCTCTCGGGGCCCCCGTCTATGCTGAGAAGGATATGGATCTGGTGCCTGGCAAAAAACTTCAGGGCCTCCTCATCGATCAGAGTGCCATTGGTGGTGATCGCCCAGTTGACGTATTGATTGCGCCTGCGGGCTGCCTCCATGGCGTAGGGTACTACCTGCTCGATCAGCGCCAGTTCCAGCAAGGGTTCGCCCCCGATCAGAGTTATGGTGACGGCTGGCACTGCTGCCCGATCCAGCAGCAGGTCGATCGCCTTGCGGGCAGTGGCGCCAGTCATGCGATCGTGGGCGCTTTTCCTGCGCACGAAACAATATTGGCAGGCCAGGTTGCAGTTGAAGGTCAGGTTCAATTCCATGGCTGCCAGATAGAGATTGCTCATGCTCAGTTCATTGACTACGATGCCTGCCAGTTTTCTGGCTTCACCCGGACTGATCAGAAACTTATCTGTTAAAAGCCCGGCAAGAGCCAGGGGGGAGTACCCTGGATTGGCGCCGGTGTACTCCCCGATAAAGTCGCTGATCTGGTTGATCCAGTCGCTCCGTCCTGTTATTTTCATGACATTATTCTTTGGTGGCCTGGTCATTCACGGTCTGGCCGTCCGTCGCCGTGTCCGGAGTTTGCTGGGGCGCTTCCCCCGGCGCCTGCTCGTAACCGAACGGGTAGTAGCAGGGATAGCTAAAGCGTCCGAAGCAGGGATAGGCGAAAAGTTCGAAGCAAGAGGCGCCGAATCGCTCAAAGCAATGGTGTCCGAAAAACCGCTCGAAGCAGTGGTGTGCGAAAAACCGCTCATAGCACGGATCCGGGGACGAGCTGTAAGAGAACGGCTGGTAGCAGGGATGGGCGAACCGCTCATAACACGGATCCGTGGCAGGTTCCGGGGAAGGCGCAAAAGGCATGAACGGATGGTAGCATGCCCCGGTGAATGCTTCGTAACAGGGACGTGCGTGTGGGTGGTAGCAGGGATGGGCGAACCGCTCATCGCAAGGATCCGGGTCTGGCACGTCAGAGATGTACGGCTGGTAACAGGACGAAGCAAACGGCGCGTAACACGCCTGCGTGAACGCCGTGGCACAATACGAAGTGAACGTCGTGGAGCATTGGGTGAAGAAAGGCGTGGAGCAAGACGAAGTAAACGGCTGAGCGCATTGCATATAAAATGGCTGGTAGCACGCGGAATACGTCTGATAGCATGGCCGGGTATATGTCTGGTAACACGGACGAGTATACGATTGGCGGCACGGCTGGCCGTATGACTGGCGGCACGGCTGAGGCGCCCCGACATAGGCCTGGCGGCGACTGGCATACGCCTGGCGGCACGGCTGGACCGGCAAATGTTTGGTAACAGCCCTGCGTGAATGCCTTATGGCACGGCTGGGCAAATGTCTGATCGAGTTCGGGGGGGTTGTTGCCATCCTCGGCAGCCCTCAGTTGATAGGCGATATCCTTCATATTCTCTTCAGTCAGAGAACGCATCAGGTTTTCCCAGACAACCTGGATCGCTGCAGTAGGAATGACGCAGACTCCCTCATCAGTTTCCAGATGGACAGTTTGCTGGTCGACCGCGGCGACAGCGCCGGCGATCTGTTTCCCTGAAGCCAGTTCGACAACTATTTTTTTGCCTTTGTAATTCTTCAGTTGTTCATACACTTTAGATCACCCTTTCCTTGATTGTGACCCGGCGCGGCACCGAAAAAGAGGTACAGCGCTTAAAAAATTAACTCGGAGACGACTTGCGCTGATTTTAATTAAGTGCTGGGGAACATCGTCAACCGCGCCCCGCTTCAATGCGCGGGGTTTCCTTGATTGTTTCCCGGCCAGCGCTGGGGACTACCGCGCCCGGTCCACCGACGCTTTTGCTGGCGCCGCCCGCGCCGCGCCCGCAAGCGGGCACCCGGCAAGCGCGGGGGTTCTGGTCAATTCCGCCTCGCCATCATCTCCATTATATGTAAGCAGGCATTTTATGTGACTCGTCCGGCTGGGCGGACGATTGAAAGGCCGGATAGCCCTGTGCGCTACCCGGCCGGGTCGAGGATTGGTGTCGGGCGCCTGCCGGGGCAGGCGCCTCCTGGCTAACATCCCAGGTAGGTGGAATAGACGAGCGATGCCGCGCCGGAAGCGCCGGCGTTGATCTCGGAGACAAAAGCGTTCATGGGCCCTGCCAACCTGGACTGGAAAGCCCCGGAAGTGACAGGAAAATCATGAGACTCGGTGCGGCCTGTCACGAAGGTATTGCCGAATTTATCAACAGCAACGCCATTTCCCGCATCGGATCCGGAACCCCCCAGGTAGGTGGAATAGGCGAGCGAGGAACTGCCCGTTGTGTTGGTGTTGACCTGGGATACAAAAGCGTTGGAACCACCGGAATGGATGCTCTTCAGCATGGATTGATAGGCGCTCGCAGTGACCGGAAAGTCCTTTGAGTAGGTGAATCCTGTCACGTAGGCATTGCCGGCCTTGTCGACGGCGATGCCATGCCCCTCGTCGCAGGTAGTGCCTCCCAGGTAGGTGGAGTAGACGAGGGATCTGGCTCCATTGGCGCCGGTGTTGAGTTTGGTCACAAAGGCGTTGCTGCCGCCCAGCATGCTCTGCAGCGCCGTTTGAAAGGCGCCGGAAGTGACCGGAAAGTCTTTTGACCGGGTGAATCCTGTCACGTAGGCATTGTTGGACGCATCGACGGCGATGCTGTATCCCTGGTCAAAGAGACTCCCTCCCAGGTAGGTGGAATAGGCCAGGGCGGCTGCGCCTGTCGCGGCGGTGCTGATCTTGGATACAAAGGCGTTGGCGCCGCCGTGCTTGCTGTTTAGGGCGGGTTGAAAGGCGCCGGAGGTGACCGGAAAATCCTTGGAAAACGTGAACCCTGTCATATAGATGGCGCCGGAAGGATCGATGGCGATCCCATACCCCTCGTCGAAACCGCTTCCCCCCAGGTAGGTGGAATAGGCGAGGGCGGCTGCGCCTGTGGCGGCGGTGTTGATGACGGATACGAAGGCGTTCTTGACGCCGTTCAGCCTACCCTGAAACGCCCCGGGGGTGACGGGAAAGTCGGGGGATCCGGTGAAACCGGTCACGTAGGCGTTGCCGGAGGTGTCGATGGCAATGCCAAAGCTCACGTCCAGGACGCTTCCCCCCAGGTAGGTAGAGTAGGCGAGGGCGGCTGCGCCGGAGGCGGCGGTGTTGATGACGGATACGAAGGCGTTCTTGACGCCGTTCAGCCTACCCTGAAACGCCCCGGGGGTGACGGGAAAGTCGGGGGATTCGGTGAAACCGGTCACGTAGGCGTTGCCGGAGGTGTCGACTGCAATGCCAAAACCCGCATCCTGACCGCTCCCCCCCAGGTAGGTAGAGTAGACGAGGGCGGCTGCGCCTGTGGCGGCGGTGTTGATGACGGATACGAAGGCGTTCTTGAAGCCGTTCAGCTTACCCTGAAACGCTCCGGAGGTGACGGGAAAGTCGGGGGATTCGGTGAAACCGGTCACGTAGGCGTTGCCGGAGGTAGCGACCGCAATGCCGAGACCTGTGTCAAAGCCCCCTTTTTTCGGCGAGGGGGGGTAGCCCAGGGCCGGATCGATCACCAGGGTGTAGCCGGGGCTGTAGTTGTCACTCACGCTGAAACTACACCGGTTTTCCCCGGACTCGCTCCTGGTGATCACAAAATTGCTGGCCAGGGGCACCCTGTTGCCATCGATTAACTGGTAACTGACCGGCCTTTTGTCTGTCATGACGCCGAACGGAGTTGGAATCAGGATATTCCCATCCTTGTCCAATACCAGTTCATCCACTCCGGAGAAGCCCAGGCTGATGCTTTGGATGTCACCTCCGGGATGCACGGTGAACTCGTACTTGAGTTCTCCCCCCTGTTCCCTGAAGACCAGGTCGATCTCCGGCCAGAGATTGCGATAGATGACCTCTTCATAGGTGGGAATGCCCGTGCGCCACTTATCGGAGTCTGCGCCAAGAAAGTAGTTCATCCTGGCGATACCCGGGACACGTCCTTCCGGGATGGTGGGAGGGGCGCCTACGAACCTCAGGTAGAGGGCAAACCCATTGACCATCTGCTCCTCTTCATCAAGATCGGCTTCTGCAAAAACCACCTCTTCAGGCGTGAAGAAGACCTTCCGCCTGGCGCTCTCTGCATAGTAAGATACCTTGGGGTGGGCCTGTCCGCAATTCGGAATAAAAACCAGGGGCAACCCTTTAAAAATATCCAGGGCCTGTAATTGGGCAGCTTGGGGGATTGCTCCGTCAAAAGGACAATACTGCACTTTATCGCTATCCATGAAAGCACCTCCTCGATAGCGCTCTTTGTACGAACACCATTTCTGGTGCATGGCACTGCTTACCATAGGGGACATTCCCCGAAGAGGTGTGTCCCTATTTCCTTATCTTTCTATATTATTTGAGTGACCGGGTTTTTGTGACTGTGTGCAGTCGTGCTGTTCACCTGAAGCATCCATGCCCGGATGGCCTGACCGGGCTGTCCGTCCGATAGACGAGAGGACACCTACCCGGTTTTGAACTTCTTGTGTCGCAAGGCCTTTATGGTTTATAATAATTTGGTAGGATATTTCATATAGTGGGAATGATAGGAGGCAGCTACTGTTGCCTTTTAAACTGTGGAGGTGGGTGCCCTGGAACGGCGTTGGGTAAAACCATTGCTTGTGGGAGTGATCATTGCCTGTATCGCGGCCGGATTGGGCGGCCTTTTCTTTTGGGCGGGCGCAACGGGGGTGGACAACCTGGTCAAGACCTACTTCCTGATCAGAACGCAGGCGCTGGCTCCGGCGCCGGCATCGACACTGGTGGAGGGCGCCATCAAGGGGATGGTGGACTCCCTCAACGACCCTTACTCGGTCTACCTGGACAAGGATGACTACCGGGAGTTGAACGTCCAGATCGAGGGCGCCTTCGGGGGCATCGGGGTGGAGTTCGACATGGACAATAATAAGCACCTGGTGATCGAATCCGTCCTGCCCGGGACGCCTGCGAGCATGGCCGGCTTGCAGAGCGGCGACATTCTCGTCCAGATCGACGCCCAGGACGCCACCCAGATGTCCACGGTCGACGCCGCCAAGCTGCTCCGGGGCGATGTGGGCACCACCGTCACCATCAAGATCTGGCGGCAGCAGGATAACAAGTATCACACCGTCACCATGAAGCGGGAGCAGATCTCGGTCCCCTCGGCGACTGGAGAGATCCTGCCGGGCCATCCGGAGATCGCCTACATCCAGGTGACCACCTTCAACCAGGCCAGCACCCTGCCGCAGTTGTCGCAGGCGTTTGCCAGCCTGAATCACCAGGGATACCGCGCCCTCATCCTTGACCTGAGGGATAACCCCGGCGGTGATTTACAGACGGCGGTGGAGGTGGCCGGCTATTTTGTCCCACCGGGGCCGGTGGTGCGCATTGTCAACCGGAACGGGGCCGAGGATGTCCTGCGCTCCAGCCGGAGCCAGAAGTATTTGCAGGTGCCGCTGGCGGTACTGGTCAACGGGGGCAGCGCCAGCGCCTCGGAGATCGTGGCCGGGGCGATCAAAGACACCGGCAGCGGGACGCTGATCGGGACCAGGACCTTCGGCAAGGGCGTGGTGCAGACTGTCTTCAACCTCGGAGGCCAGGTGGGAGTGAAGCTGACCACGGACAAGTACCTGACCCCGAAAGGGATCGACATCAACAAGAAGGGGATCGATCCGGACATCGTGGTCGATCAGCCGGCGGGCAGCAAGCAGGACCTGCAACTGGAAAAGGCGGTCCAGGTGCTGCTGGAGCAGATCGGCCAGGCTCCGAAACAAGCCGCGTAACCCGGACGACGAACCTTGAGAATATTTGGTTTGCCCAACAAGGTTACAGTGAAGTGACTATATGTTTTTCGGACCGGGTGCTGAAGTCAGAAAAGCTTGCCTGGCTTGTGATGATACCAAAGGGCGATATATTTCGCTGATATTGCTCTTACTCAGCACTCAGCACTCGGCACTCAGCACTCAGTAGAGGGGGCTGGCAATGGGCTTTCCCTGGGGCGCCATTCTTCCGCAGATTGTGGCGGTCTTTCTGCAGGCGCTGCTGCAACCCTTCTTCTGGATCGTCATCGTGCTGATCTGGTTGCTCTACCAGCGGATGCAAAAGACCAGGGAGGCGCTGTTCGGGATGCGCGGCTCCACCCTGCGCCTCGTGCTCACGGCCCTGGGCTTCGGGATTGCCGGCGGGCTGCTGGGCAGCGTTCTGATCGTGGTGCTGGGGATCTCCATCAACGACCTCGGCATCATCTATCTCTGGGCGCTGGCAGTGCTGTTGATGCTGGTCAACCCGCGCTTTCTGTGCTTCTCTTACGCCGGCGGCATCCTCGCCCTGGCCTCCCTGCTCACGGGCTATCCGAAACTGAACATCCCGGCCCTGATGGGCCTGGTGGCGGTGCTGCACCTGGTTGAGAGCGCCCTGATCCTGGGCAGCGGCCACAGCGATCCGCTCCCGGTCTATGTGCGCAACCGCTTCGGCCGGGTGGTGGGCGCCTTCAACCTGCAGAAGTTCTGGCCGGTTCCCCTGGCGATCATTGCGGCGATGGCTATCGGGCAGCAGGCGCCGGCGGGAGGCATCGAGATGCCGGGTTGGTGGCCGGTGCTGGGCACGCTGGGGGCGCTGCCGGCCGGGGCCGTACTGGGCATCCTTCCGGTGGTGGCCGCCCTGGGCTACGGGGAGCTGGCTGTCACCTGCCTGCCGCGGGAGCGGGTCAAGATCACCTCGCTGCACCTGGCCGTGTTCAGCCTGGTCCTGCTGGGGCTGGCCGTCCTGGCCGCCCATGTCCCCCAGACGGCGGTGCTGGCCGCCCTGTTCGCCCCCCTCGGACACGAGGTGGTCATCCACGTAGGGCAACGGTCGGAGCTGCAGGGGCAGCCGCGGTTCGTCCCCCCGGGGCGCGGGGTGATGGTGCTGGATGTGCGCAAGGCCTCGCCGTCCCATGAGGCAGGGCTGCGCTCCGGGGCCGTGATCCTGAGGATTGGCGACATCCCCGTGAATTCCCGGGCTGAACTGACCTACGCCCTGAGCCTCTCCGGCCCCTCGTTAGAGGTCGAATACCAGCAGGAGTCCGGCAGTCTGCGAAGAGCCCGGGCTGTCTTGGACGAGAACGCCCCCCAGGATCTGGCCGGGCGGTTCGGGATCATGACTGTTCCGGAACCCGGCGACCTGCCAACGATAGACATCACCACAGACGGTCCCCTGCAGAGAATCGCCCGGCGCCTGTTCGGCGCCGGGGCCCGGTAAACCAAAGTTCGATGCTCGATTAACACCGGGAATGCGGAGCACCGGAGCGTGAGGCGCTGGCCTCATAGCCTGTCTTCGAACCGCGCCCGCAAGCGGGCGCCCACTCTAACCTCGAACCTCGAGGATGCACCACGGCACCTGGGCCACCGGTATCCTGCCGACGGTTGTATCGTCATTGAACATCAGGTAGTTATCGTTTGCTGTCAGCGCCCCAGGGAGCACCATGTCGATCTGGTTGTTGGCGTAGGTAAAACTGGCTCCGGACGGGTCATAGCCGGCCGGCTTGACAAGCCAGGTGACCCGCCTACTTCCGGGCGTCATCTGCCAGGTAAAACGCCGGACGGTTGCGCCGTTCTGATTGGACAGCAGGTAGACGCTGACCACGTAATGGGCGCCGATACCGGCCCGGCCCAACGTGCCCAGGCGCAGCCAGATATCGTCCCCGGACCTGGCCAGGTAGGCCGCCCTCAGATCGTTGCTCTTCAAGCTATCCGGGTTAGCGTCAGGGTTGAAGGAGATCCTGGCCTCAGCGGGCCAGGTCGTGGGCCTGCCGCTGACTAGGGCGCCGGGATCGAGGCTGGCCAACTGCCTATCCTGCTGGAGGCAGAATAGCTCGTCGGGGCCTTCGAACCTGGCCATGAAGGAGGCGATCACCAGCTTCTGGGTCTTGTAGGCGGCAATCGCCGCTTCCTTCGCTGCCAGGGCTGCCCTGGTCAGAGGCAGCTTGTACCAGCCGCTGCCCCGGTCCAGGAAAAAGACGGGCGGCACGTAAATCCTGTCCTTTTCCACCGATGGCAGCAACTGCCAGGTACTGCTGTGGATCACGAAGGTATAGATATTGGGCTGGAAAGAGGGATCTTCCCCTCCAGCCCGGCTGCCGCCGCCATGGTGAAGGCGCCGGTGGCCAGGTGGTCCGGGTGGATGTCGGATGTATCCGTCACGTAGATGTCCGTGGGCCGGTACTCCCTCATGATCGTCCTCAACGTGTTTAATAAGGCAGGCGCCGTGTACGGCTCACCGGGGGCCACAGCCAACTGGTAGGCCACTTTCGTCTGGCCCGTGGATGGGGACCGGTAGGCCCTGCCCGGGTCCCAGTATGATTTCCAGATGGGATACACGCCGTGATCGGGAAAACCCAGGAAGCTCACATTATCCGGACTGACTCCCAGGGCGGCGGTTGCCGCCAGAGCCTCTTTCTGTCTCTGTTGGCCATAATTCAAGGCGTCCCTGTTGCTGGCATGCAGGTGATGGTAGTATCTGTCAGCTCCTAAATTAAACCCGTCGCCGTTGGTCACAAACACCACTTTGACCGTGTCGCCACGGGATACGGCCTGGGCAATCAGGCCTCCGGCGCCCAGGCTCTCGTCATCGGGATGCGGTGAGACGATCAACAGGCGATGACTGGCATCCGGAACCTGTAAGACGGCAACCTGTTTCAGCGCCGGCGAACTGCTCCGGAAATTCCAGACCGTGATCAGGACGCCTGCTAAAAATAGCGCGGCGATGATCCACAGGAAAAGTGTCTTCCGGGCTGCAGGCCCTGTTAACCCGCTTCGCATCATGTCACCTCACTCGATGGTGGCGTACCATGTAATTGTATCATAACTGCTAACTGAAGCGTTTGAGGGGCTTGTTGGAATAGTCTTCGCAAGGGCATTTCTCTTTTTCACGGCTGATTTGTGCTATAATCTGGGGTGGAAACCCCGGCCCGCTTGCGGGCGCGGCGCCCCGGGCACACCCGCCGGGTGGGGTGGGGCGAGCGGAGCGGAATCAGCCAGCCCGAACGACTGCCTTCGTTAGAAAGACGCCCTTCTTTAACATATCCTGGCACTGATACCAGTAGTATACGGCTTGAATCCCGGGAAGGTGTATTTGGTGGATACTTTTCAGCTTAAATCTGCTTTTCAGCCAACCGGCGACCAGCCCGGGGCGATCGCCGAGCTGACGGCGGGTGTCAGGCAGGGCTTCCCCACCCAGACCCTGCTGGGGGTCACCGGGTCCGGCAAGACCTTCACGGTGGCCGGAGTGATCCAGGAGGTGCAGCGCCCGACCCTGGTGATCGCCCACAACAAGACCCTGGCCGCCCAGCTCTGCGGCGAGTTCCGGGAGTTCTTCCCGGACAACGCCGTCGAATACTTCGTCAGCTACTACGACTATTACCAGCCTGAGGCCTACGTGCCCCAGACCGATACCTACATCGAGAAGGACTCCTCCCTGAACGAGGAGATCGACAAGCTGCGCCACTCGGCCACTGCTTCCATCTTCGAGCGCCGGGACGTGATCATCGTGGCCAGCGTCTCCTGCATCTACGGCCTGGGCTCGCCGGTGGCCTACCGGGACATGATGCTGTCGCTGCGCCAGGGGATGAAGGTCGACCGGGACAGCGTGCTGGCCAAGCTGGTCGACATCCAGTACACCAGGAACGACTACGACTTCGCCCGCGGGCGCTTCCGGGTGCGGGGGGACGTGCTGGAGATCTTCCCGGCCTCTTTCAGCGAGAAGGCGTTGCGGGTGGAGTTCTTCGGCGACGAGATCGAGCGCATCCTGGAGATCGACACCCTGACCGGGGAGATGCTGTCCCGGCGCCTGCACGCCGTGGTCTTCCCGGCGTCCCACTACGTGACGCCCCGGAGCGAGATGGAGCGCGCCATCGCCGGAATCGAGGACGGAGTTGGAAGAGCGCCTGCAGGAACTGCGGAGCGGGGAGAAGCTGCTGGAGGCCCAGCGCCTGGAGCAGCGCACCCGCTACGACCTGGAGATGATGCGGGAGGTGGGCTCCTGCAAGGGGATCGAGAACTACTCCCGCCACCTGACCGGGCGCAAGCCCGGGGAGCCGCCCTACTGCCTGCTGGACTTCTTTCCCCAGGACTTGCTGGTGGTGATCGACGAGTCCCACCAGACCATCCCCCAACTGAACGCCATGTACGCCGGGGACTACTCCCGGAAGCGCACCCTGGTGGACTACGGCTTCCGGCTGCCCTCGGCGCTGGACAACCGCCCGCTGCGCTTCGACGAGTTCGTGGGCCAGGGTGCCCCAGATCATCTTCGTCTCGGCCACGCCCGGGGACTACGAGCTGTCCCGGCGCCGCCAGGTGGTGGAGCAGATCGTCCGCCCCACCGGGCTGATCGACCCGGAGGTGGAGGTGCGCCCGGCCACCGGCCAGGTGGACGACCTGGTGGAGGAGATCCGGCAGCGGGTGGAGAAGCGGCAGCGGGTGCTGGTCACCACCCTGACCAAGCGCATGGCCGAGGACCTGACCGACTACCTGAGCGAACTGGACATCAGGGTGCGCTACCTGCACTCGGAGATCCACACCCTGGAGCGCATGGAGATCCTCCGCGACCTGCGCCTGGGGACGTTCGACGTGCTGGTGGGGATCAACCTGCTGCGCGAGGGCCTCGACCTGCCCGAGGTCTCCCTGGTGGCCATCCTGGACGCCGACAAGGAAGGCTTCCTGCGGTCGGAGCGCTCCCTGATCCAGACCAGCGGGCGGGCGTCCCGGAACCTGGACGGCAAGGTGATCATGTACGCCGACACCGTCACCGGCTCCATGCAGCGGGCGATCGACGAGACCGACCGCCGGCGCCGCATCCAGGTGGAGTATAACCGGCGCTACAATATCACGCCCCGCTCTATCCAGAAGGCGGTGCGGGGGACGCTGGAGATCACCCTGCCGGTGGCGGCGGAGAGCGGAGAGACTTACAGCGCCAAGAATGTCAAGATGTTGGATAAACCGGACCTGGAAAAGATGATCGCCAAGCTGGAGCAGGAGATGCGCCAGGCGGCCCGCGACCTGGCCTTCGAAAAGGCTGCCGAGGTGCGGGACGTGATCATCGAACTCCGCAAGGAGATCATCGCCAGGGGAAGAAAACCCAGGAGTCAGGAGTCAGGAGTCAGGAGTCAGAATAAGAGAACCGCGAAAACAACTTAGGAGACAGGAGCCAGTCAGAGTAAGAGAAAATGGTATATCGACAATAATTCTGATTCCGCTGCGAAAAACCCTATGAAGCACATTGGCTAGTCAAAGGGGGCTTTATGCACCGGAATCCATTCTGAATTCTCCCGTGCGCCGCATTCTTTCAGGCCGGGTGTAAGCCCGGATGCGGTGGACTACTGAATTCTGAATACTTGATGAGGAGCGGACCATGGCCAGGCCAACAAGAAAATCGGAAAAAGAGATCCTCTTCCCGGCCCGGGACAAGATCGTCATCCGGGGGGCACGGGTCCATAATCTAAAGAACATCGACGTGGAGATCCCCCGCAACAAGCTGGTGGTGATCACCGGCCTGTCAGGCTCCGGCAAGTCCTCCCTGGCCTTCGACACCATCTACGCCGAGGGGCAGCGCCGCTACGTGGAGTCGCTGTCGGCCTATGCCCGGCAGTTCCTGGGGGTGGCCGACAAGCCGGACGTGGACTACATCGAGGGGCTGTCACCGGCCATCTCCATCGACCAGAAGGCGGGCAGCCGCAACCCCCGCTCCACCGTGGGCACGGTGACGGAGATCTACGACTACCTGCGCCTGCTTTTCGCCCGCATCGGCAGGCCGCACTGCCCCCAGTGCGGGCGCCCGGTGCGGCAGCAGACCGTCTCCCAGATGGTCGACCAGGTGATGGCCCGCCCGGAGGGGACGAGGGTGCAGATCCTGGCGCCGCTGGTGCGGGGCAAGAAGGGGGAGCACCTGAAGCTGCTGGCTGACGTGCAGCGCAAGGGGTTTGTGCGCGTCCGGGTCAACGGGGAGATCCGGGACCTCGGCGAGGAGATTCTCCTGGACAAGAACCGCAAGCACGACATCGAGGTGGTGGTCGACCGCCTGGTGGTGCGCCCGGGGCTGGAAAGCCGCCTGGCCGGTTCCCTGGAAACCGCCCTGGAGATGGGCGGCGGTACCGTGATCACCCTGGTGCAGGGCGACAGGACGCCGGAGACCGGGGGCGAGAGCGCCAGGCCGGCGCCGTCAGGAACGGCGGGCACCCGGTTGGTGGAGATTGAGGGGACAGCAGAGACCCGGCCGGCGGCGCCGGAAGGGGTGGAGTACGCCCTGGCGGCGGGGCCGGACGGGGCAGAAGATCACCAGGCGGCGGGGCCGGAGGGGGCGCCGGGGGAGACCGGTCAGGCACGGGAGGCGGATGAGGAGTTCATCTTCAGTCAGAATTTCGCCTGCCCGGAGTGCGGTATCAGCCTGGCGGAGATCGAACCGCGGCTCTTCTCCTTCAACAGCCCCTTCGGGGCCTGCAAGGAGTGCACAGGCCTGGGCTACCGCCTGGAGGTGGACGAGTCGCTGGTGGTCAACCCGGACCTGCCGGTGCGGGCGGGGGCGCTGATCCCCTGGACGCGCACGCCGCAGCATTACTACCCGCAACTGGTGCAGGCGGTCCTGGAGCACTATGGCTGTTCCTGGGACGCCCGCTTCCGGGACCTGCCGCCGGATGTCCAGCACGCCCTCCTCTACGGCACGACGGAGCGGATCCGTTTCCGCTACCGGGACAGCTATGGCCAGGTCAAGTCCTGGTATGCCGCCTACGAGGGAGTCATTCCCCACCTTGCCCGCCGCCACCGGGAGACCGAGTCGGAAGAGGCGCGCGAGGATATCAGCGAATTCATGACCTCGCGCCCCTGCCCGGACTGCCGGGGGGCCAGGTTGAAGCCGGAGGCCCTGGCGGTGCTGGTGGGCGAGAAGAATATCCACGAAGTGACCGGCTTGACGATCAGGGAGGCGGCCGTCTTTCTGAAAAACCTGTCACTGACCTCCCGGGAGCAGCAGATTGCCCGGCAGGTGCTGAAAGAGATCGACAACCGCCTGGGCTTCCTGGTCAATGTCGGGTTGGACTACCTGACCCTGGACCGGGCGGCCGGCACCCTGGCCGGGGGCGAGGCCCAGCGGATCCGCCTGGCCACCCAGATCGGATCCGGCCTGGTGGGAGTGCTCTACATCCTGGACGAACCCAGCATCGGCCTGCACCCCCGGGACAACTCCAGGCTGATCAAGACCCTGATGGACCTGCGCGACTTGGGCAACACCCTGATCGTGGTGGAACACGATGAGGAGATGATGCTGAGCGCCGATGAGATCATCGATATCGGCCCGGGAGCCGGGGTGCGCGGAGGGGAAGTCGTGGCCCAGGGCACCCTGGAAGAGATCATCAGGACGCCCGAGTCCATCACCGGCCAGTACCTGGGCGGCAAGCTGGAGATCCCCGTGCCCGGCGCCCGCCGGCATTCGGACGGCAGGTGGTTGGAGGTCTACGGAGCGCGCGAGTTCAACCTGAAAAACATCGACGTGGCTATTCCCCTCGGCCTGTTCGTCTGCATCACCGGGGTCTCCGGCTCGGGGAAGAGCACCCTGCTGCAGGAGATCGTCTATAAGGCCCTCGCCCAGGAGTTGAACGGGGCACGGGCGCATCCCGGCGCCTTCCGGAGCCTGAGCGGCCTGAAACACCTGGACAAGGTGATCGAGATCGACCAGTCCCCCATCGGGCGCACACCCCGCTCCAACCCGGCCACCTACACCGGGGCGTTTGACGGCATCCGGGAACTGTTCACCCTGACCCCGGAGGCCCGGATGCGCGGCTACAAGCCCGGGCGCTTCAGCTTCAACGTGCGGGGCGGGCGCTGCGAGGCCTGCCGGGGCGACGGGATCATCAAGATCGAGATGCACTTCCTGCCGGATATCTATATTCCCTGCGAGGAGTGCAAGGGCAGCCGCTACAACCGGGAGACCCTGGAGGTCAGGTACAAGGGCAAGAGCATTTCCGACGTCCTGAACATGACGGTCAGCGAGGCGGTGGAGTTCTTCCAGAATATCCCCAAGGTGAGCCGCAAGCTGGAGACCGTGAACGATGTCGGCCTGGGCTACATCAAGCTCGGCCAGCCTGCCACCACCCTGTCCGGCGGCGAGGCCCAGCGGGTGAAGCTGGCGGCGGAATTGTCCCGGCGCAGCAACGGGCGCACCCTGTACATCCTGGACGAGCCGACCACCGGCCTCCACAAGGACGACATCAAGCGGCTGCTGCAGATCCTCGACCGCCTGGTGGAGGCGGGAAACACCGTGGTGGTCATCGAGCACAACCTGGACGTGGTCAAGACTGCAGACTACATCATCGACCTCGGCCCCGAGGGTGGCGATCTGGGCGGGCGCCTGATCGCCTCCGGCACCCCCGAAGAGATTGCCGCCCACCCCACGTCCTATACCGGGCAGTATTTGAGGCCGGTGCTCAAGAAGCGGGCGTCTGCATCCAAGCAGGCCGTTCTGTCGCGGAACTGACCACTGCAGGCATCAGGAGGGTTTGCTCACAATCAAATTCCAAGAAGAGTGGTGACGGGGCATGACTGCTGAAGCCGGTGCAGACGAGCAGGAACAGAAGATCCGGGAGTTGAAGCAGGACCTCGACCTGACGCCGGAGCGACCGGGTGTCTACCTGTTCCGCAACCGGGCCGGGGTAGTGATCTACGTCGGCAAGGCGCTCTCCCTGCGCAACCGCCTGCGCTCCTACTTCCAGGCGAAGGGACAGCCGGAGAAGACCCAGCGGCTGGTCACCGAGGCTGTCCGGTTCGAGTACCTGGTGACCGATTCCGAGGTGGAGGCCCTGGTGCTGGAGTGCAACCTGATCAAGGAGTACCGCCCCAAATTCAACATCAACCTGAAGGATGACAAGTCCTATCCCTACCTGAGAGTGACGGCGGAGCAGTTCCCCCGGGTCATGGTTACCAGAAACCTGGTGCGGGACGGCTCCCGCTACTTCGGTCCCTACCCGGATGTGGGGGCGGTCAGGGAGACGGTGGGATTACTGCGCAGGCTGTTTCCGTTCCGCTCCTGCCCCGGACAGGACCTGGCCCCCCGCAGCCGTCCCTGTCTCAACGCCCAGATCAGGCAGTGCCTGGGGCCCTGCGCCGGGCGGGTATCACCCGAGGGCTATCAGGAGACGATCGAGAACCTGGTGCAGTTCCTGGAGGGGAAGACCCGGGACGTGGAGAAGAGCCTGGCCGCCCGGATGGCAGAGGCCTCCCGGGCAATGGACTTCGAGCGGGCGGCGCGTTTCCGCAACCAGTTGGCGTCCCTGCGGACCTTCCGTGAGCAGCAGCGGGTCGCCCAGGCCTCCGGGAGCGATGAGGACGTCCTGGCTGTCGGCGCCTGGCTGGACGAGATCTGCGTGCTGATCCTGAGGGTCCGGGGCGGCAAGCTGGTGGCGGAGGAGAACTACTTCCTGGCGGGGGCCGAGGAGTTGCCGCCCGGCGAGATCCTGGCCTCCTTCATCAAACAGTATTACCACGCCGGTCGGGAGATCCCGCCGGCCCTGCTGGTCAGCAGCCCGCTGCCGGAGTCGGACCTGCTGGGCGAGTGGCTCAGCCGGCTGCGGGGCCGGAAGGCGACCATCCGCACGCCCAGCCGGGGAGCCGGGCGCAAGCTGCTGCAGATGGCCGTTGATAACGCCCGCCTCTATGCGGACCGGCGCTACCAACAGGCCTTGAGAACTATAGAGAAGGGGCGCACTTTGGTGTTCGAGCTGCAGCAGGCGCTCGGACTGGCCAAACCGCCCCGGCGCCTGGAGTGCATGGACATCTCCCACTTTGCCGGCCAGGACACGGTGGGCTCGTTGGTGCGCTTCACAGACGGCCGGCCGGATACCGGGGGATACCGGCGCTTCAAGCTGCACAACATCATTCCCAGCGATGACTACGCCGCCCTGCAAGAGGTGACGCGGCGGCGTATCGCCCGGGCTGAGAAAGACGCCCTGCCCGACCTGCTGGTGATCGACGGCGGCAGGGGACAGTTGCACGCGGTCCAGGATGTGCTGGGAGAGGCCGGTGGCGACGGGATGGAAGTGGCCTCCCTGGCCAAGGAGGCGGAGCAGGTGTTCCTGCCGGGACGCCTGAAACCTCTGGACCTGCCCCGGAATAACGCCGGACTGCACCTGCTGCAGCAGGCCCGTGACGAGGCGCACCGCTTCGCCCATGCCTACCAGGAGAAGCTGCGGCGGGAGAATGCCGGAGCCACCGCCCTGGCCGAGGTGCCGGGCATCGGCAAGCAGCGGCAGCGGATGCTGCTGAAGCAGTTCGGCTCTCTGTCCCGGCTGCGCTCGGCCAGCCTGGAGGAGTTGGCGGCAGTGCCGGGGATGAACAGGAAGGTGGCCACCGCGCTCTATGACTTCCTGCATGACTCCGGAGCGTGAAACAACCGACTGCTAAGATGCTGGGGATGAGATCTTGGAAAGTTACAAGCTGGTGGCTGTAGACCTCGATGATACACTGCTGCGGAGCGACCTGACGATCTCGGAGCACACCGTGGCGGTGCTGCGGCAGGTACGGGCCCGGGGAGTGGTAGTGACTCTCTCCACGGGGCGGATGTTCAGTTCGGCCAGACCGTTCGCCGAACAGTTGGAGTTCGACGTGCCGCTGATCACTTACGGGGGCGCCCTGGTCAAGAACGCCGGCTCCGGGGAGGTGCTGTATAACCGTCCGCTGGAGCCGGAGGTGGCCCGGCGGGTGATCCGGTTTGCCCGGGAACGTCAGGCCCAGGTCAACTTCTACCTCCTCAATGGGGATGACGATGAGCTGTATGCCGAGCTGATCACCCCCTGGGGCGAGAACTACGCCCGGTTTTCCAGGGTGCCGTTTCACCGGGTGCCGGATCTGGAAGCTTTGCTGGAAGGCGGTAATCCCCTGAAGCTGCTGCTGATCGATGACGAGCCGGCGGCGGACCGCTGGCTGTTGGAGTTGCGGGACCTGCTGGGCGAACAGGTGCACCTTGCCAAGTCCAAACCCCGCTTTGTGGAGGTGGACCACCCGGAAGCCACCAAGGGCCGGGCGCTGCAGGAACTGGCCGCCTGGCTGCAGGTGGACCGCAGCCAGATATTGGCGATCGGGGACAACTACAACGACATCGAGATGTTGGAGTTCGCCGGCTTAGGCGTCGCCGTGGGCAACGCTCCGTTGGAGGTGCGGAGGTGGGCCGGCCATGTCACCGCCTCGAACGACGAGGACGGGGTGGCGCAGGCCCTGGAGCGGTTTGTGCTGGGACACCGTGGATAGGTGAGCGACCCATTGCTATTGGGGACCCGAAGCCTTGCAGCAGGCCGAGCATACTGTGCTGATCACCCCTCTGACCGACGATACCTACCGCCTGATCGGGGCGGAGGCAGCGGCTGCAGTCCAGCCCGCATGGCGCCAGGCGCTGCACTATCTCCCCGTATTCCATTCTCTCTCCCCCTTATGTTAACATGCGAATCAGATCCTTCTGGGTCTCCTCCACTCTTTCAGCGATGAATTTGACAAAGGGCAGGGCATCTCTGTGCGCCTTCTCCAGCAGAGCAATATATTCGCTCCTGAGGATAGGCGGAATGATGCCGATCGTGTATCCCTTCCGTATGAGGCAGAGGTTCATCAGCAGCCTGGCCACCCTTCCATTGCCATCGATAAAGGGATGGATAAAGACAAATCGTTGATGCGCCAGGGCGGCGAATTCCACGGGATGCAGTTTGTGCTCGGCATCGGCCAGCCAGCGCACAAAGGATGACATCAGACCGGGGATTTTGTCGGGCGCCGGGGTCGGATAGGCCGAACCGGTGATGATCACGCGCTCCCGACGGTACTCTCCCGCTCTCTCCAGGTCAATCTGGGAATAAAACAGCAGGTGGATCGTTTTAATCTGTTCCTCGCCGATGGGCTCGCCATGGGCGATGGTATAGATATAATCGTACGCCCTTGCATGGCCCGTGGCTTCGTAATAGTCACGGATGGGCTTGCCTCCGACCGTCAAACCGTCCTCCAACAATATCTTAGTTTCTGTTTCCGTCAGGGAGTTGCCCTCCAGGGCGTTGCTCGAATAGGTCAACCCGATCCTGTAGTAGTCCTTGATCTGTTTGAGGGTATTACCCTCAAAGGGACGGAAAACATCGATGCGGACTTTGTTCTGGTCGATTTGTTCAAACATGCTATATGGTATCGCATTAGCCAAGCTGGCATCACCCCTGAGATGATTATACCATTATTTGGGCGATAGGAGACAAGAGTCTTTGCCCGGGTACGCAAAATGCACAAGCGTGGAATGCCCGGCTTGCGATTTTTTCTTCCGAAGAAGGCTTTGTTCGTACGATATTGCTTCTTGATTGCGGGAAGGATACAATTGAGGCATGCTGGGGATGATCGACCCGCTTTTGTGAACTACCTCCACTTAAGAAGTGGCGGCTTCCTGCTTCATCGACCGTTGCCTTAGTATGGCTAAGGTCTTACACGATCTCAATTCAGGCGTAACTTCGGGCTGTTCCATCCCGGCAAGCATTTCTACCGGGAACCCCATAGTTTCGGTTGTCAAAGAACTAACTATATTATCTCGCACATACGTTTGATTTGTCAACAAGTTTTTCTAAGTATGGCGATTCATCCCTCACCTTAGAGGAGAGGGACTTCTCGCTGAACGATGTTAAACGTGCGAAGGAATGAACCGGTTATAAAGGAGCAGTTATCGTGGATTATGTCCTGGCTGTCGACCTGGGTGGCACCAAGATCTATTCCGCCCTGGTCGGCCCCGGCGACCTGATAGTCAGGAGAGACGTGCGTCCGACGGAAGCGGATCTCGGCCAGGAGCGGGTGCTCGACAATATCATGGCGGGGATCAGAGCGGTGGCGCCGCAGGAGGCTCTGAACGGCGGCAAGATTCTCGGACTGGGCATCGGCGCTCCGGGGCCGCTCGACCCATGCGCCGGCAAGATCTGCTATGCGCCCAACCTGTGCTGGCGGGACTACAACCTGAGGGACGTCCTGCAGGAACGGCTTGGCGTCCCCGTCTTTCTGGAGAACGACGCCAACCTGGCAGCCCTGGGGGAATACCTCTACGGGGCCGGGCAGGGCAACGACGACCTGGTCTTCATCACTGTCAGCACCGGCATCGGTGGAGGTCTGATCCTCAGGGGGGAGATCTATGACGGGGCCTTCGGCGGCGCCGGCGAGATTGGTCACCTGTCGGTGGTCCCGGACGGGCCGGCCTGCTCCTGCGGCGGGCAGGGCTGCCTGGAGGCATTGGCCTCGGGGTGGGCGATCAGGCGTCAGGCCCAGAACCTGATCGCAACTGGCCAGGGACGCCGCATCCTGGCTGCAGCAGGTGGCGACGTCGAGGCGGTGGGATGCCCGGCGATCGTCCAGGCCGCCCACGACGGCGACCCTGAGGCGCGGGAATTGCTGGCGTCGGCGGGTCGCTACCTGGGACAGGCAATCGGGAACATCGCCAACCTGCTCAACCCGTCGCTATTCCTCATCGGCGGGGGGGTGGCCGCCGCCGCCGGACGGCTGATGCTGGAGGCGGCCGAGGCCGCTGCGGGGCAGCGGGTGTTTCCCGTTCTGCGCTGCTTCTTAAAAATAGCCCCCGCCAGCCTGAGAGCGAGGGCCGGGGTGTTGGGGGCGGCGGCCTACGCCCACCGTAAACTGAAAGTAGTCAGTAGTCAGTAGTCAGAATAAAGAAAAAAGAGTTTGGTTTATCGCCACGTACGAAAACCCAATTTTGTAAAGGTCGGTACCATATAGTGGCTATTACGAGTAGATGCTACTGCATGAAGCAAATTGGCTGGTCAATGCAGCAGATTCATACTGAATACTGACTACTGGATTCTGAATACTTCTAAAATAAGGGGGCTGCCGGAGTGAGTGATCTGGATGACAGGAGTTTCATCTCAGAGAAGGACCCGGAGGGGATGCTGGAGACGTTGGCCGGCCTGCCGGAACAGTGTGAGACGGCGCTGAAGCTGGGTCAGGACGCCGCCCTGCCCAATCTCCCCGGGGAGTTGCGGCAGGTGGTGCTGGCCGGCCTGGGCGGCTCCGCCATCGGCGGCGATCTGCTGCGGGTGTTGGTGGCCCGGGAGGCCCGGGTACCCTTTGCGGTCTGCCGTGATTACAGCCTGCCGGCCTATGTGGATCGACAGACCCTGGTCTTTCTGACCAGCTACTCGGGCAATACCGAGGAGACCCTCAGCGCCTACCGGTTGGCAGGCGGGCGGGGAGCGGCGCGCATTGCCGTGACCACGGGTGGTCGCTTGGCCGAAATGGCTTCCGGCGACGGGGTGCCGGTGCTCCGGGTGCCCCCGGGACTGCCTCCCCGCTCCGCCATCGGCTACCTGTTCCTGCCGGCCCTGGTCTTGCTGGAGCGCCTGGGCGTGATCGGGCATCAGGAGGGCTATGGCGAGCTCCTGGCAGTGCTGCGCTCCCACCGGGAGGGTCTTGGCCCCTCCGCGCCGGTGTCGCGCAACCGGGCCAAGGACCTGGCCATGCGCCTGCACGGCAAAATTCCGGTCATCTACGGGGCGTCCGGCACCACCGAGGTGGTGGCCACCCGCTGGAAGGGGCAGTGCAACGAGAACGCCAAGTGTCTCGCTTACTGGAATGTCTATCCGGAGCTGAACCACAACGAGCTGGTCGGCTTCGAGGCGCCCCCGGACCTGCTGCGCTCCCTGTTCCTGGTCCACCTGCGGGATGCCACGGACCATCCCCGCGTCCAGGCCCGGATGGAGATCGTCAAGAGGCTGCTGGTGGACAGGGTCGGTGGCTTGGCCGAATCCAGCGGCCAGGGTGAAACCCTGCTGGCCCGGTTGTTCTCGCTGATTTACCTGGGCGATTTCACCAGTGTCTACCTGTCGCTGCTCTATGGGATCAACCCCAAGCCGGTGCAGGTGATCGACTACCTGAAGCAGGAACTGGCAAAATTACAGTAGTCAGGAGTCAGGACTACTGTATTCTGTATACTTCTAGAGAGGGGGGGGTGGAAAAATGGAGGAGACAAGGCCGATCCGCCTGGTGATCGTCACCGGATTATCCGGAGCCGGCAAGACCCAGGCGACCAGGTGCCTGGAGGACCTGGGCTTTTTCTGCGTCGATAACCTGCCACCCAAGCTGATCCCCAAGATCACCGAGCTCTGCCAGCAATCGGGGGAGCGGGTGCGGCGGGTAGCCCTGGTGATCGATGTGCGCGGCGGGCTGTTCTTCGATGCTCTGAGCGAGGAGTTGAACAGCTTCCAGCAGCAGGGGATCAGGTACGAGATCCTGTTCCTGGAAGCCTCGGACGAGGTGCTGGTGCGGCGCTATAAGGAGTCGCGCCGGCAGCACCCGCTGGGAGAGGACATCTCCGTGCTGGAGGCGATCCGGGCCGAGCGCGAGCGGCTGCGGGAACTCCGCGGCAAGGCCAGCGTCATTGTGGACACTACCGGCATGAGCGCCCGCGACTTGAAGGAGAACCTGACCCAACTCTTTGGCAAACCGGAGCAGGACAGCCTCTCTGTCACCCTGCTCTCGTTCGGCTACAAGTACGGCATTCCCATGGACGCTGACCTGGTGTTCGATGTGCGCTTCCTGCCCAACCCCAACTACGTGGAGGACCTGAAGCACCTGACCGGGCTTGACCAGGCGGTAGTGGAGTACATTTTCAGCGACAATGTAACCAAGCGCTTCATGCGCCGTTTTTACGGGCTGCTCCGTTTCCTGCTGCCCTGCTACGTACAGGAGGGCAAGAGCCACCTGGTGGTGGGTATCGGGTGCACCGGCGGGCAGCACCGCTCGGTGGCGGTGGCCGAACGTCTGGCCCATTTGCTGAAGCGCGGCTACCAGGTCAACCTGCACCACCGGGACATTCCCCGCGCCGGGGCGGTGAAGCTGGCGTGAACATGGCGGAGATGCTGCGGTGGTTGGGCCAGCAGTACCGCCACCAGTCCCTGAAACGGGGGCCGCGGATCGTGGCTATCGGAGGGGGTACCGGGCTTCCGGTGCTGCTGCGCGGCCTCAAACAACATACGGAAAACCTCACTGCCATCGTCACCGTGGCTGATGACGGCGGCAGCTCCGGGCGCCTGCGCGGAGAGTTCGGCATCCTGCCGCCGGGGGACATCCGCAACTGCCTGGTGGCCCTGGCGGAGACCGAGACCCTGATGGACCAACTGTTCCACTATCGCTTCGATCAGGGCGAGGGGTTGGCCGGCCATAACCTGGGCAATCTGTTGTTGACGGCCCTGACCGATATCGCCGGGGACTTCCAGACTGCCATACTGGAGGCCAGCAAGGTCTTGAAGGTGCGCGGGCTGGTGCTTCCATCCACCCTGAAACAGGTGATCCTTCATGCCGAACTGAGGGGCGGAGCGGTGATCAGCGGCGAGAGCAGGATCTCCCAGGCCCAGGAGCCGATTAGGCGGGTATTCCTGACTCCTGAAGAGTGCGCCCCGGTGCCGGAAGCCCTGGAGGCGATTGCTGGCGCCGACCTGATTCTGTTGGGGCCCGGCAGCCTGTACACCAGTGTGCTGCCGATCCTTCTGGTGGCGGAGATCGTTGCTGCGGTCAAGCGGTCTCCGGCCTTGAAGTGCTACCTTTGCAATATCATGACTCAGCCGGGGGAGACTACGGGGTTCAAGGCCTCGGACCACCTGCGGGCGATTTACGATCACGCCGGGCGGGGCTGGATCGATTATGTCCTGGTCAACACCAGAAGGATTACCCCGGAAAAACAGGAGAAGTACGCCCGGCAAGGGGCATTCCCGGTGCTGGTCGATGACCAGCCCCTGTACCGGATGGGGGTCCGGCTGATCAGGGCGGACGTGCTGGAGGACGGCGAACTGGTGCGTCATGACCCCCGGAAACTGTCCCTGGCGATCATGAACGTCTTGGGAAAAGGGCGCCGCCTTCCCTCCCATGCCTAAAACCTGGGGCTTACGGCGGTGTATCACTTTGGCGGTGAAGCTGATTGGCCAAGGAACAATCCTATTGTGTTCAAGTTAAAAATGAGGTAGCCCACCAGGCCGAGACCCGCTCCTGCTGCCTGCGTGCGGAATTGGCGGCCTTCGCCCGCACCCTTGGAAGCATGAGGATTGCCAGCGGCGCTGCCGGGTCCAGCACGCCCGCTCCTGGAGGGCGCCCGCAGGACCCGGCAGCGCCGCTGGCCAGCGTGGGCGCGGCGCTGTTATTCACCAGTGAGAACCCTGCGGTGGCCCGCCGGATTTTCAAGCTGGCCCGGCAGTTGGGTTGGCAGGCGAACATCCTGGTGCGGCTCTGCACCAGGCCACGCCAGAGACGCCTGTTCGTGGTGCAGGCGCCCCTCCGGCAGCAGGGCCTCTTTCTGCTGCAGGAATTGGGGTTGGCCGACCGCAAGGGCCGGCTCGAGGACCGGCTGGAAGGGCGATTGCTGGACCGGAACTGCTGCCGCCGGGCCTACCTGCGGGGCTGCTTCCTGGGCGGCGGTTTCCTGAATCAGCCCGGCCACGGCTACCACCTGGAATTCGTCTTTGAAAACAGTGAGGCGGCGGATGAATTGAAGGAGATCCTGACCCAGTTAGGACTGAACCCGAGCCGCCGGAAACGGAAGGAGAACTGCCTCGTCTACCTCAAGGAGGCGGACCGGGTAGGGGAGTTTCTGCGGCTGATCGGGGCGACCCGGGGGGTGCTGGCCTTCGAGAACGGCCGCATCATGAAAGATATGCGCAACCAGGTCAACCGCCTGGTCAACTGCGAGACCGCCAACGTCGGCAAAACAGTAGATGCCGGACTAAACCAGGTAGAGATGATCAGCCAGATCCAACGCCGGGCCGGGTTGGAATCGCTGTCGCCCCAGTTGCATGCACTAGCCCTGCTGCGCCTGTCTCATCCGGAGGCCAGCCTGCAAGAGCTGGGCCGGCTGCTCGACCCACCCCTGGGCAAATCCGGTGTCAACCACCGCTTTCGCCAGTTGCGCCTGATTGCCGAGCAACTGAGAAGCGAGAAGCGAGCGGGCGTCCGCTTGCGGGCGCGGATCAAAGGCCCGGCACCGAGTTAATTATGGATTCTCTCCCCTCCCACATCTCAATCCGGAGGTAGTGCAAATTGATCTGGAGGTTCTTGCGCAAGTATTTTGTTACCGGCATTTTGGTGTTGCTGCCGCTGATCATCACTGCATACATCGTGGTCTTCGCCTTTAACCTGGTGGACGCCAGGCTGAGAAACCTGATCTGGACCTACACCCACTACAGAATACCGGGTGCGGGGTTATTGACGTTTCTCCTGCTGTGCTTCCTGGCCGGGGTGTTCGTGCAGAACGTGGTGGGGCGGGAATCTCTTGAGGTGGGGTGAGGCCGTCCTGCGCCGTATCCCCGTGGTGAACAGCATCTATTCGGCCAGCAAGCAAGTGATGGAGGTGTTTGCCACAGACCGCAACGCGGCGTTCCAGAAAGTGGTGCTGGTGGAATACCCGCGGCGAGAGTGTTTCATGCTCGGATTCCTGACCGGCGAGGCCCCGGTCAGCGTCAAGAAGCAGGTGGAAGAGGATCTGTTGAACGTCTTCGTTCCGGTCACTCCGCCTGGCCACGGATATTTACTCATATTGCCGCGCCGGGACGTATTGATCCTGGACATGAGCGTGGAAGAGGGCCTGAGGCTGGTGCTGTCGGCTGGCATCATCGCCTCCTCGCCGTCCTATCGCAGGGCCCACCAGGATCAGAAGTCGTAAGCCGGCAGTCAGAAGCCGGAATCGGAGAGAAGACAACGCCTAGCAGGCACAATCGCACACTGGATAGCGTCACCCGGCGCCAGGCGGGCGCAGCGCCCGATTCTGAAACGCGACGTATGTGAAAGCTCTGCTAGGGTGGTGTCAATAACCCCGTCCCTATGTCAACGCCAGCCAGCAAAGGCACTAAATGTTTTAGTGCCGGGGTGCAGGGGAGGCAGGAAAAGGGGCGCCGCAGTCGAATCTTAGGCTTAAAAAGGGGTGAGTGAGGACGATGCATGTGGGTGGTAGCCCTGTCATCAAGCAGAAGCCACTGGTGACACCGGAACTGCGCCAGACGATCACTATTTTGACCATGGCGACTGCGGACTTGGTCCGCTACATCGAGAATGCCGTCCTCGAAAACCCGATGTTGGAAATCATCGAGGATGCCGATACGGTTGAGGAGACGTCGCGGGCGCCGGAGCGGGAGGAATTTACCCTTGACTGGTGCACCCTGCTGGCCGAGTGCGGCCAGATTGACTGTTCCTTCGATGGCTTCGGCGGCGCCTGGACCCAGCAGGAAGACCTGCTCCAGTACGGCGCCGAACACTGCCTGGCTCAGGCGCCCACCCTGCAGGAGCACCTCGACCTGCAACTGCATCTCGCCTGCCCCGGAACCCGGATCCGGAAGATCGCCAGGCGCCTGATCAAGAATATCGATGACCGGGGCTATCTCCGGAATGATCTTCAGGATACCCAACAGGCCTGCGCCTGCACAGTCCAGGACGTGGAACAGGCCCTGCGCCTGGTCCAGTCCTTTGACCCGCCAGGAGTGGCCGGACGCAATCCCAAAGAGTGCCTGCTGCTGCAACTGGAGCGGCGCGGGTTGCGAAATGCGCTCATGGAGAGGCTGGTCAGTCTGTTCATCAAGGACCCGACCGGCGGGAGTCTCTCCAGGATCGCCAGGTCGCTGGGGCTGGCGGCGGAAGAGTTGACAGCCAGGAGCGACCTGATCATGTCCCTTAACCCTCAGCCCGGCAGCAGTTTTTCCCGCCCGGGCGAGCCCCGCTACATCATTCCGGACGTGGTGGTGGAGAAAGCGGGGGACGAATTCCTGGTGTTGGTCAACGACCAGTCGGTGCCGCGGCTCATGGTTAGCCGCACCTACCAGGCCCTGTTGACGGAGCGGGGGGCCTGCGACCTGCATGACACCCGGTTCCTGGAGGATAAGCTGCAGGCGGCGGTCCGGTTGATCCGCAGCGTGGAGCAGCGGAGGATGACCTTGCACCGGGTGGTGCAATTGATCATCGAGTCTCAGTCGGAGTTTTTGACCAAGGGCCTGGGTTACCTCAAGCCCTTGAATTTAGAGAGCATTGCCCAGATGGTTGGCCTGCACCGGTCTACCGTCAGCCGGACGATCGCCAACAAATATGTGGATACACCGCGTGGTGTCTTTGAGCTGCAGATGTTCTGCGACGGGCACGGACAATTTCCCCGCCTGAACGCCGGAAGCATTGACGCCTGAAGTCGCAAGGAAGCAGGAGTGGACTTCTTACCCATTCAACTGGCTCTTGGCTTCAGAGGGGGATTCTTTCCCCCACTGAAGCTTAGAGCCAGTTAACTAGGGGCGTAGCCGCTCTTTGTCGGCTCGAGGCTTCGCCTCGGCTGAAAGCCCGCCGACACACCGGTCCCACCGCTTTGCATGTACTCCGCATTCTTCAGGCCGGGCTGTAAGCCCGGATGCGGAGGAAGCGGGGGCATTAGAGCGGGTAGCCATCGGTAAAGGGGGCTGAAAGTCTATTTTTTTGCTCTTTTTGGGGGTGTTCGCTGGGAATCTGGATTGCATTGCCAGGTAAATGAGATATAATAATATTTGGATTGTGATATCTTAATTGGTTGAACAGGGCCATTTGATCAGCCGGGCCGGGAGGGCTGGGGTATGTGCCTGCAATTTGCTGCAGATAATATTTGATGGGTGTTTTTTATCGCACCTCAGGGTAGGATGAAATCCGAAAATAGGGGAGGCTTCGCGATGCCAGTGAAACTCGGGCTCAATGGTTTTGGCCGCATCGGGCGGCTGGTTCTGCGCAAGGCCCTGGAAAATCCGGATCTTGAAGTGGTGGCCATCAACGACCTGACCGACGCCGCTACCAATGCCCACCTGTTCAAGTACGATTCCGTCCACGGGATCTTCCAGGGAGCGGTGCAGGCCGTGGACGGGGCGATCGTCATCGACGGCAAGAGCATCAAGATATTCGCGGAAAAGGACCCCGGCAACCTGCCCTGGGGCGAACTGGGGGTCCAGATCGTGATTGAAGGGACCGGAAAGTTCACCGAAGCGGAGAAGGCTGCCGCCCACCTGAAGGCCGGAGCCAAAAAGGTGATCATCACCGCCCCGGCCAAGAACGAGGACCTCACCATGGTGATGGGCGTCAACGAGCAGCGCTACGATCCCGCCAAAGACCGCATTATCTCCAACGCATCCTGCACCACCAACTGCCTGGCGCCGGTGGTCAAGGTGCTTCACGAGGGCTTCGGGGTGAAGCGCGGCCTGATGACCACGATCCACTCCTACACCAACGACCAGCGGGTGCTCGACCTCGCCCACAAGGACCTGCGCCGGGCGCGGGCGGCAGGTCTGAACATGATCCCCACCACCACCGGGGCGGCCAAGGCCGTCACCCTGGTGCTGCCCGAACTCAAAGGAAAGTTGACCGGAATCTCCATCCGTGTTCCGACCCCCAATGTCTCCCTGGTAGATTTTGTGGCCGAGGTGGAGAGGCCGGCGAGCGTGGAGGCGATCAACGCTGCCTGCAAGTCTGCCGCCGAGGGGAGCCTGAAGGGGATTCTCGCCTACACCGAGGAGCCGCTGGTATCCCACGACTTCAACGGGGACGAACACTCCGCCATCGTAGATGGCCCCTGCACCATGGTGATGGGAGAGACGATGGTCAAGGTCTTTGCCTGGTACGACAACGAGTGGGCCTATTCCTGCCGGGTGGTGGACTGCGCCGCCTTTGTAGCTTCGAAAGGTCTATGAAAGAAAGGATGGGGTCGTTGAGCCTGAAGATCAAGAGTCTGAGGACCCTCAGGGAGATCGACGTCAAGGGGAAAAGGGTGCTGGTCCGGGTAGACTTCAATGTCCCCCTGAATGATCAGGGAGATGTAGCCGACGATTCCCGCTTGGTGGCCACCCTGCCGACCATCCGGTACCTCCTGGAGCAGGGGGCCGGGGTGATCCTGATGAGCCACCTGGGGCGTCCTAATGGCAAGGTAAGTGACAAACTGCGCCTGGGCGGTGTGGCCCGGCGGCTCGAAGAACTGTTGGGCAGGCCAGTCAAAAAGGTTGACGACTGCGTGGGGCCGGCAGTGGCTGCGGTTGCAGATCGACTGCAGCCCGGCGAGGTGCTGCTGTTGGAGAACCTGCGCTTCCACCCGGAGGAGGAGGCCAATGACCGGGAATTTGCCCGCAGTCTGGCCTCGCTGGCTGACGTCTACGTGGACGATGCCTTCGGCACCGCCCACCGGGCACATGCTTCCACCGCCGGAGTGGCTGAATTTCTGCCGTCGGTGGCCGGGTTTCTGATGGAGAAGGAAGTGACCATGCTGGGGCGAATCCTGACGGATCCGGACCACCCCTTCACTGCAGTGCTGGGCGGCGCCAAGATCGCCGACAAGATCGGGGTGCTGGAGAAGTTGTTGGAGAAGGTCGACCGGCTGCTGCTGGGAGGCGGCATGGCTAACACCTTCCTGAAGGCGGAGGGCAACGCCATGGGAGCTTCCTTGGTTGACGAGAGCCACCTGGACTTTGCCGGAGATTTTATCCGGCGCGCCCACGGGCGCGGAGTTGCAGTAGACCTGCCGGTGGACCTGGTGATCGCCCCGGCCTCCCGGAACGGCAGTCAGCCGGAAACCCGGGTGGTGGCGCCTGGCGAAGTGCCTGACGGCTGGCAGGCCCTGGATATCGGTCCCAGGACTGTCGAGCGCTTCCAAGAGACGATTGCCAACTCGAAAACGGTCTTCTGGAACGGTCCGCTGGGGCTGTTCGAGGAGCCCGCCTTCGCCCACGGCAGTGAGGTGATCGCCCGGGCGATAGCCCGCCCGGGGCTGGTCTCGGTGGTAGGGGGCGGTGACACCCTGGCCTTGCTGGATAAGGCCGGTGTGGCCGGGCAGGTCACGCACGCCTCTACGGGGGGCGGCGCCTCATTGGAATTTCTCGAAGGCCGGGAGTTGCCCGGAGTTGCTGTTTTGACGCATTGACTCTTGAGAGGAGATAATGGAGTCATGGCGAGCAGGATGCCTTTAGTCGCCGGAAATTGGAAGATGCACAAGACTCCTGCAGAAGCGGGAACCTTTGCCCGCAACCTGCTGGAAAAGCTGCCCAATGACATTGGCGTGAATGTGGTCGTCTGTCCACCCTTCCCGGCGATTCCGGCGGTAGCTCTCAAGCTGGCGGGAAGCTGGATCTGGTGGGGCGCTCAGAACATGCACTGGGATGCCGAAGGCGCCTATACCGGAGAGGTGTCGGCGCCGATGCTGCAGGCCCTGGGTTGCCGTTATGTGATCCTGGGGCATTCGGAACGGAGAGTGCACTTCGAGGAGACGGACGAGCAGATCCGCAAGAAGATGAAAGCGGCTCTCTCCTTTGGCCTGAGGCCGATTTTCTGCCTGGGCGAGGAGTTGTCGACAAGGGATGCCGGTGAAGCTGAGATTTTTTGCCTGCACCAGTTGGCTGATGGCCTGGAGGGCTTGCCCTGGTCAAATCCGGAAACCCTGGTCATTGCCTATGAACCGATCTGGGCGATCGGCACCGACCGCACCGCCCTACCGGCAGACGCGGTGGCAGTGATGGGGTTGCTGAGGGAAAAGATCGCCTCCTGGCACGGTAGGGAGTTTGCCGAGCAAGTGCGTATTCTGTATGGGGGCAGTGTGAGCCCGGAATCCATCGCCGGTTTTATGAAGGAAGAGCAGATCGACGGGGTGCTGGTAGGGGGCGCCAGCCTGAAGGTGGATTCGTTCAGCGCCATTATCCGCGCTGCGGCAGAGGTCAAACAGGGAACCTGAAATTCAGAGGCCGGAGGCCTTCTCGAGGTTCGAGAAAGGGGGCGGCAGCTTGACTCGCCCGCTGGCATTGATCATTTTGGACGGTTGGGGGTGTGCGGCGGAGGTCAGGGGCAACGCCATCACCCTGGCCCATTTACCGAACTTCGACCGGCTGCGGGAGACTTACCCGTATACCACCCTGGAAGCCTCGGGGGAGGCGGTGGGTCTGCCCGAGGGGCAGATGGGCAACTCCGAGGTCGGGCACCTGAACATCGGAGCCGGGCGCGTTGTTTACCAGGATATCACCCGGATCAGCCGGGCGATTCGCACCGGGGAGTTCTTCTCCAACCAGGTGTTGTTGGACGCCATGCAGGAAGCCGTCAAGCGCGGGTCCGCCCTGCACCTGTTCGGCCTGCTCTCGGACGGCGGCGTGCACAGCCACCTCACTCACCTGTACGCCCTGCTGCAGATGGCCTGCCGTATCCAGGCGCCCCAGGTCTTCATCCACGCCTTCCTGGACGGCCGGGACGTGCCGCCGTCTAGCGCCAGGTCTTACATTCAAGCAGTGGAGGAAAAATGCCGCTTTCTGGGCGCCGGGGCGATCGCCACGGTGATGGGGCGTTACTACGCCATGGACCGGGACAAACGCTGGGATCGGGTGCAGAAGGCCTTCAATGCCCTGGTCTATGGCCTGGGTGAGACCGCCTCCTCTGCGGACAAGGCGGTGGTCGAGTCCTACGCCCGGGAGGTCACCGACGAGTTTGTGCTCCCCGCCGTGATCCTGGATGGGGATGGCCATCCCGTGGGCCGGGTCAGGCCCGGGGATGTGGTCATCTTCTACAACTTCAGGGCCGACCGCGCCCGGGAGATTACCAGGGCGTTCGTCGATCGGGACTTCTCCGGCTTTGAGCGGCCTGGCGGCTACCCGGACGTCGACTTCGTCTGCATGACCCAGTACGATGCTACCATCCAGGCCCCGGTGGCCTTCCCGCCCCAGAGCCTGAGCCATACCCTGGGCGAGGTGCTGGCGGCCAGGGGGTTGAAGCAGTTGCGAATCGCCGAGACCGAGAAATACGCCCACGTTACCTTCTTCTTCAACGGCGGGGTGGAGACCCCAAACCCGGGCGAGGACCGGATCCTGATTCCCTCGCCGAAGGTGGCTACCTATGACCTGAAACCGGAGATGAGCGCCCCGGAGGTGACCGGGGCGTTGCTTGCAGAAATCGCCAAGGATCGGTATGATGTGATTGTATTGAATTATGCCAATCCCGATATGCTCGGGCACACCGGCGTGATCGACGCCGCGGTCAGCGCCCTGGAGACGGTGGATGTCTGCCTCGGCCAGGTGGTAGAGGCGATCCTGAGCCGTGACGGTACAGCCCTGATCACCGCCGACCACGGCAATGCTGAACAGATGCTGGAGCCGAACGGCCAGGAACCCCACACTGCTCACACCACCAATCGCGTGCCGCTGATCCTGGCCGGTCGGAGGTACCGGGGCAGCGCCTTGAGCCAGAAGGGGGCGTTGGAGGATATCGCTCCAACCATGCTGGAGATCCTGGGGATTCCCCAGCCGCCGGAGATGACCGGGCACTCGCTGCTGTTGCCGGTCAAGCCCCCGGCGCTATAGCAATTGTAGCTTATTGATCAATTTGCACACTTTGTTGCTTGGAGTTTAAAGGACCCGCAGGTGTGATGCGGGTCATTCCTTGTCAGGAGGATATTTCTGAAACAGAAACGGGGTGTTGGCATTGCCTCTGATCATTGAGGTGCTGGCAAGAGAGATCCTGGACTCCCGGGGCAATCCCACCGTGGAGGCGGACGTGTACCTGGAGGATGGCAGCATGGGCCGGGCGGCGGTGCCGTCGGGGGCCTCTACGGGAGCCCACGAGGCCCTGGAGCTGCGGGACGGGAACGAGGGCCGTTATTTGGGCAAGGGGGTTCTGAATGCCGTCGACAACGTCATGACCGTCATCGCTCCTCAGGTTACCGGCATGGACGCCACCGACCAGGTGCTGATCGACCAGACGATGATCGACCTGGACGGTACGCCCAACAAGGATAAACTGGGGGCCAACGCCATCCTGGGGGTCTCCCTGGCGGCGGCCAAGGCGGCGGCCGAGAGCATGGGACTCCCCTTCTACCGCTATATCGGCGGCGTATGGGCACGCCTGTTGCCGGCGCCCATGATGAACATCCTGAACGGAGGCAAACATGCCGATAACAACGTGGATATCCAGGAGTTCATGATCATCCCCCTGGGGGCGGAAAGCTTCCGCAGCGCCCTGCGTATGGGGGCCGAGATCTTTCATACCCTGCGTTCGGTGTTGCAGGCGCGGGGCTACAGCACCGCAGTCGGGGATGAGGGGGGCTTCGCCCCCAAGTTAGTTTCGAACGAGGAAGCCCTGGACGTGATTGTGGAAGCGATCCGCAAAGCCGGTTACAAACCGGGCGAGGAGGTCTTTCTCGGCCTGGACGTGGCGGCCACCGAGCTGTTCCAGAACGGGGAGTACCATTTCCACAGCGGCGGGATTGTTCGCACCTCCGACGAGATGATCGATTTTTACGGGAGGCTGATCGAACGCTACCCGATTGTCTCCATCGAGGACGGACTGGCCGAGGACGACTGGGATGGCTGGCAGCGGATGACCCAGCGCCTGGGCAAGAAGATCCAACTGGTGGGGGATGACATCTTCGTCACCAACCAGGAGCGTCTGAAGCGGGGGATCGAGCTGGGGGTGGCCAATGCTATCCTGGTCAAGGTCAACCAGATCGGGACACTGACCGAGACCCTGGAGACCGTGGAGGAGGCCAGGCGTGCCGGATACAAGGCGATCATCTCCCACCGCTCCGGGGAGACCGAGGACACAACAATTGCCGACCTGGCTGTGGCTCTAAACGCCGGCCAGATCAAGACCGGAGCCCCCTCGAGGACCGACCGCGTGGCCAAGTACAACCAACTGCTGCGCATCGAGGAGGAGCTTGGCAGCGCCGCATCCTTTGCAGGCATGCTCCGATAACACTTTACAATACTTGTTAGCGGTGCTAGAATGATTGTGTTATCACAGATGACTACCCGCTCTAATACCCCCGCTTCCTCCGCATCCGGGCTACGCCCGGCCTGAAGAATGCGGAGTACATCTGAAGCGGTGGGATAAGAGCGGCTACGCCACTGTATTAACTGGCTGCAATCCCCCATTGAAGCCAAGACCCAGTTGAATCGAAGGGGGCTGGGCGATTCATCCATCGCCTTAGAGGAAGGGGACTGCTCGATGGGTTCTTTTAAAACGATCTTGATTGTATTGCAGGTGGTGTTCAGCCTCTGTATCATTGGTAGCATCCTGTTGCAGTCCGGCCATGCGTCCGGCCTGTCCGGGTCCATTGCCGGCGGCGCACAGTCACTGATGGGGAAGAAAAAGGGGATCGACGACTTCCTGAACAAGCTGTCCATGGTATTCGCGGCCGGCTTCCTGCTGCTGACCCTGCTGCTGGCCATGCCCTGGGCGTCATAGAAGCCAGTAATGAGTAATGAGTAATGAGTAACAGTTTTTCGACTCGTCACTCAATCCTCACCACTCATTACTTACTTGATGTTTCAGGCAAGATGAACGCCAGTAGTATCTGCAAGCCAAAAAAGCCGCTCTTCTTCTTGCGAGAGCGGCTTTGCTTATTGAATGTTCCTATCGCTGATGACGGAGAACTAACTCGCCGGTGTGCCACCGAAGCTTACGTCAGCGCACAGCAATGCCAGTATCTTTTTCACAGTAGCCCCATCTTTTTATGCAGACAATCTTGTCCGGATCACTCATCACTCATCACTTGCGCTATTTGTCGGTCGGAATCCTCATATCGTAGAACGAGCGCCGTACGAAGAAGAGGGCGATCAGCAGGAAAACAAGCCCGACCACGGGGGCCGCGTTTCTGAACGAGGGGGAGATGGCGATCTCCATCGCCAGCAGGCCGAACAGCGTCGTGAACTTGATGATCGGGTTCAGCGCCACCGACGAGGTATCCTTGAAGGGGTCGCCTACGGTATCGCCCACTATTGTAGCATCGTGCAGCGCAGTACCTTTTTCCTGCAGGTCCACCTCGACCACTTTTTTGGCGTTATCCCAGCACCCGCCGGCGTTGGCCATGAAGACGGCCTGGAACAGACCGAACATGGCGATCGAGATCAGATAGGATACAAACAGGGCTACCGATTCGTTGCCGGTTCTGGGGGATGAGAGGCAGGCAAAGGCCAGCGCAAAGGAGAAGATGGCGATAAAGATGTTGATCATGCCCTTCTGGGCGTATTGGGTGCAGATCTTGACCACTTCTTTGGACTTTTCGGTTGACGCCTTCCGGCTGGCATTGGCATCAAGCTGGATATTCTGCTTGATGTACTCCACCGCCCTGTAAGCCCCGGTGGTCACGGCCTGTGTGGAAGCGCCGGTAAACCAGTAAACAACCGCCCCGCCGGCCAGTAATCCCAGGATGGTATACGGATTGAGCAGGTTGAGGATCGACTCCGGCTGAACTCCCAACACTTCCTGAATCACCAGGATCAGGGCGAAGATCATGGTGGTGGCCCCCACCACCGCCGTCCCGATCAGTACCGGCTTGGCAGTCGCCTTGAAGGTGTTTCCGGCGCCGTCGTTGGCTTCCAGGTAGTGTTTTGCCTTCTCGAAATCCGGTTTAAAGCCAAACTTTTTCTGGATCTCTCTTTCAATACCGGGGATGGATTCGATCAGCGACAACTCGTAGATCGACTGGGCGTTATCGGTAACCGGGCCATAGCTGTCGACAGCTATGGTAACCGGGCCCATCCCGAGAAATCCGAAGGCCACCAGGCCGAATGCGAAGATGGAGGGATAGATCATGATGGCGCTCAGGCCGTATCCGCTGGCATAGTATGCGATGAACATGAGGAGCAGGAACACCATGCCGATCCAGAAGGCGCTGAAATTGCCTGCCACCAGACCGGACAGGATGTTCAGGGATGCCCCGCCTTCTCTGGATGCCTTGACAACCTCTGCCACGTGGGCCGATTTGGGGCTGGTGAATATTTTGGTGAACTCGGGAATCAGGGCCGCCCCGAGGGTGCCGCAACTGATGATGATAGCAAGCACGAACCAGAGGCTATGAAGTTCGGCCGGCGCCTGCGAACCGGGACCGAGGATGAAATAGCTGACGGCGAAGGTGACTACGATGGACAGGATGGAGGTGATCCACACCAGGCTGCTGAGGGGCTGTTCAAAATCGAAATCATCCTTGTTGCCGTACATTACCTGGCTGAATGCCCTGTTGATGTAGAATGAGGCTACCGAGGTGATGACCATGAGCACGCGCATGACGAAGATCCAGGTCAGCAGTGTGGTCTGCAGGGAAATTTTCAATGTCGGACATTCCCGGAAGCATACCCACAGCCAGGACGATGAAAGAGATCAGCGCCACACCGGTGACACCGTAGGTTTCGAAGCCATCTGCGGTCGGCCCCACGCTGTCGCCGGCGTTATCTCCCGTGCAGTCGGCGATCACACCCGGGTTGCGCGGGTCATCCTCTTTAATGCCAAAGTCGATTTTCATCAGATCGGAACCGATATCGGCGATCTTGGTGAAGATGCCGCCGGCAATACGCAAGGCGCTGGCGCCAAGGGACTCGCCGATGGCAAAGCCGATAAAACTTGCCCCGGCCAGTTCCCGGGGAACAAACAGCAGGATGATCAACATCATGATCAGTTCGACGCAGACCAGAAGCACGCCGATGCTCATGCCAGCATCGAGGGCGATACTCAAGAGTTTGAGGGGTTTTCTCTCGAGCGCGGAAAATGCTGTCCGGCTGTTGGCCAGCGTGTTCATGCGGATGCCGTACCAGGCAACGCTGTACGATCCGAGAATGCCCAGCACTGTCCAGCACAGGATGAGCAATACGCCGCCAACGGAGGTTTGCTGCAAGAAGCCGAAATAGAAAGCAATGCAGACAGCGATAAAGGCAAACAGTATCAGAAGGAATTTACCCTGTTGTATGAGGTAGGTCTTACAGGTCTCATAGATGGTGTTTGCCACATCCAGCATGGATTGATGGGCTGGCATTTTCCTGACCTTGGTGAACTGGTATAGGCCGAACAACATGCCCAGTATGCAGACGACGATACCGATGAGAAGTAAATTATTCTGATCCTGGCTCAGACTGGGGATCTTCAGATTTGCCTCGCTGGCAAAGGCCATCATGGGCGAGAGCAACACCAGGGGTAAGCTGCATAGTCCGCCAAGCGCCAACTTCTTCATAATAAAAAACCGCATAAAAACCGCCTTCTCTATTCTAAGTGATTTGGATAAAATGCTCTCAATTTACTGTCTGGCTGGATTACCTTTTTGCGATATAAACACAACATCATATACAATAACAAAAAATTCTAATATTGTCAACCGAAACAACAAGGTTTTAGCCGATCTACTCTTTAAATGGTCTTTAAATGGCGTTAATTAGAAGGATTACGGGCTCAATCGTTGTGCATGGTTGTTAATGGAAGATGGGCATGATAAGATGGGTTATAGAACTAAATCGGGATGGTGAGATATGGCACAGAAAAGACCACCAACGAGGAAGTACGGAAATACCAAGATTACCGGAACCGGTGAAAAAACCGGCTACAGGATGAGCAACGGCTCCCGGGCCATGTCCGCCACCGGCGGCGCGGCGCGGCCCGGTATGAATGCGAAAGCCGGTGTCGCGGTCGGGGTCGACGCCGGGGCCGGCGAGGTAAAGGACGGCTACAAGAGCAAAAAAGGCCCGGGCGCCAAACCCCGTACCAGGAAAGCCGGGGCGATAGCAATGCCGGACGCCGGAGCGGCCAAAGGCGTATCAGAGGTCAGAGGCCGCGCCCGCGCCGGGCGCTCTCTGGGCGCGGCACCCGCCGGACCCGGCGCCGCCGCTTTAGCGGGCGCGTCAGAGGTCGGCTTCCCTAAAGGTGAGCGAAAGCGAACATCAGTGGCGCCGGGTGCCCTCGGGGCGCGGCGAAAAAGCGAAAAGCATGCGGCCACCTTGTTGGGTGACCCAGCACTCAAAGAGATCCAGAAGCACGATGATAAAGAAAGAACTAATGTTAAAGCGGATTTCGGTCGGGACGAATCAGCCTTGAGTGCTGGGGAACATCATGGGCACCGCGCCCGGTCCGCCGGACCTGGCACCGCCTCCGCCGCATCCGGGCTTACCGCCCGGCCTGAAGGAATGCGGCGCACAGGTGGGCACGGTGGAAAAAATCCGGCTTCAGACCTCCGGCATCAGGCTTCCGATTCGAGCAGGCAGCGGAAAGTGCAGCAAAAGCGGGAGCAGACGCCGGCCAAGAGGCAACCCCCGGGCCGGGAGCAGGTTTTGCAACTGTTGCAGGCGGTGAACCGCCCGGTGGAGGTGGAGGAACTGTCGCGGCAACTCGGCCAGGCGGAACCGGAGGGGTTGCTGCTGGTTCTGAAAGACCTGGAGCGGGAAGGGAAAGTGGTCCGGACCCGCAAAAACCGGTATGGCGTCTCCAAGAAGATGAACCTGGCGGTGGGGGCGCTGCAGGGACACTCCAAGGGGTTTGCCTTTCTGGTTCCCGACGACAAGGGAGATGACATCTACGTCTCCAAGGAGAACCTGGGCGGTGCCATGCACGGCGACAGGGTGGTGGTGCGGCCTCTGGGTTTCGGCTCCAATGGCAAGCGCTCCGGGGGTGAGGTGATCCGCGTCCTGGAGCGGGCAAACGGACGCGTGGTAGGGAGGTTCGAATCTACAGGCGGCCAGGTCGGCTTCGTGGTGCCGGACGAGAAGAGGCTGGGCTGGGATATCTTTGTGCCCAAGAACCATCAGAAGGGTGCCCGCAACGGCGACAAGGTGGTGGTGGAGATCACCCGCTGGCCGGAGGCCCGGCGCAACCCGGAGGGCAAGATCGTGGAGGTGTTCGGGGCGTCGGGGGAGCCCGGTGTGGACATCCTGTCCATTATCAAGAAATATGGCCTGCCCGAGGAGTTCCCGCCGCGGGTGCTGCAGGAGGCTGATGCCACCCCCTTGGAGATCACAGCGGACGATGAGGATGGGCGCTGGGACCTGCGGGAGTTGCCGATGGTGACCATTGACGGGGATGACGCCAAGGATCTGGACGACGCGGTCTCACTGGAGACGCTGGGCAATGGCGCCTACCGGCTGGGAGTGCACATCGCCGACGTCGCCTTTTACGTCAGAGAAGGCAGCGAGCTGGACAAGGAGGCGTTTCAGCGGGGCACCAGCGTCTACCTGGTGGACCGGGTCATACCCATGCTGCCGGGGCGGCTTTCCAACGGGATCTGCAGCCTCAACGCCGGGGTTGACCGGTTGGCGCTCTCGGTGTTCATGGAGATCAACCACGAGGGGCACGTGGTCCGCTACGAGATTGGCCCGGCGGTGATCCGCGTCGACGAGCGGATGACCTATACCAATGTGCGGCGCATCCTGGACGATCATGATGAGATGCTCTGCCAGCGCTACGCCGGCTTCGTGGAAACTTTCGAGCGGATGCGGGATCTCTGCCTGATCCTGCGTCAGCGGCGGCATCGACGCGGAGCGCTGGATTTCGATTTTCCCGAATGCAAGGTGTATCTGGACGAGAACGGCCGGCCGCAGGATGTCTGCCTGATGGAACAGTCTATCGCCAACCAGATCATCGAGGAATTCATGCTGATGGCCAACGAGACTGTGGCCAAACATCTCTTTAACCTTGACGTCCCGCTGTTGTACCGTGTGCATGAGGAGCCGAAACAGGAGAAGATCACTGCCCTGAACGAGTTCCTGCACGGCTTTGGCTACCATATTCCAGTGTCTGGCGGGGTGCATCCCCGGTTCTTCCAGGATGTCCTGCATCAGGTGGAGGGCAAGCCGGAGCAGTTGGTGGTGCACACGGTGATGCTGCGCTCCCTGCAGCACGCCCGCTACGCCCCGGAGCCCCTGGGGCACTTCGGGCTGGCGGTGCAACTCTACACCCACTTCACCTCTCCAATCCGCCGCTACCCGGACCTGATCGTGCACCGGGTGCTGTGGGAGATCATCGCGCCCAGGCGGGCACCCGCGGTCACTCACCGCCAAGCGCCTGGAAACCCTGGAGCAGCAGATGCCGGTCAATGCCCTGCAGAGTTCCAAGCGGGAACAGGTGGCTGAAGAGGCGGAGCGGGAGACGGTGGACCTCAAGAAGGTGGAGTACATCCGGCAATTCATGGGGGAAATCTTCGACGGCTTTGTCTCCAGCGTGACCAACTTCGGAATGTTCGTCGCCCTGCCCAACGGCATCGAGGGCCTGGTGCACGTCTCCTCCATGGCCGACGACTACTACCTGTTTGATGATAAGAGCTACACCCTGACCGGTCAGCATACCAGGAAGGTCTTCAAGATCGGCGACAAGGTGCGGGTGCAACTGGTGCGGGCGAGCCTGGAGGACCGGCAGATCGACTTCGAGCTGGTGGCCAAATCGGAAGTCGGAATATTGGATGAATGATGCTGCTTTTTCCGGGATCTGACCTCTGGCCTCTGTTGAGGAGAGGGATGTTTTGATGGAAACACGAAACTTTGATCACTGTTTCGTATGCGGCAGCAGGAATGAGGCGGGTCTGCGGCTGGAGATCGTTTTCGGCGACGGAGAGGCCAGGGCCGAGTTTCAGCCGGACGCCCGCTGGGAGGGCTATCCCGGGGTGGTGCATGGCGGTGTGATCGGCGCCATGCTCGACGACCTGATGTTCCACGCTTTCTATTCCGTGAGCAAGCAGTTGGCTGTCACCGCTCTATCGAGGTGCGCTTCCGCCACCCGGCCCGCATTGGCGCCCGGCCTCTTTTGCCAAGGCCCGTATCGGGGAGCGGCACGGCCGCCCGAGGGGATACAGAGGGGGGGGGGGAACGCTGCGAAGAGAGATCCGGGACCAGGATGGCTGGCTGATCGCTACCGCCAGACAAGTATTAATCATCATGTCCCGGGCCCAGATGGACGGTTTCATGGGCAATGGCGATGTTCTCTGAAGCATGCCCATCCACTAGACCGGGCGCGGTGGGTGCGGCCCGGCAAAAAAGATTATAAAGTGTGGCGGCGCGACTGTCTCGTTGGAAACAGCAATTCAATAATTTATGGAAGAGCGGCTGTTCCAGGTACCCGATAGCGGCCAAGGCTGCTGAGAGAGGTGAGCGGGATGGGGGAGGCACAACGGGAGCCGACCAGATCGTGGCCGAGAACCGCAAGGCCCGCCACGATTATTTCATAGATGAGACTTACGAAGCGGGCATCTCCCTGGTGGGGACGGAGGTCAAATCACTGCGGGCCGGCAAAGTAAATTTGAGAGACAGTTTCGCCGATGTATCCGGCAACGAGGTGTTCGTCCGCAACATGCACATCAGCCCCTATGACAAGGGGAACCGTATGAACTCACGACCCCAAGCTGCTCGTAAGTTGTTGCTGCACAGGCAGGAGATCAAGAGGCTGCTGGGGCAGACGACCCAGAAGGGGTATACCCTGATCCCGCTGCGGGTCTATTTCAAGCGTGGCCGGGCAAAGGTGGAGGTGGCGTTGGCCCGGGGCAAGAAATTGTACGACAAGCGGGATGAGATTGCCAGGCGTGACGCCGACCGGGAGATCGCCCGGGGAGTTGCGTGGCCGTGACCGCTAACTGACAGGCTGGCCGGATCTGGTGGTAATGTTCAAAACTGCCAAGCCACTTTTAAACCACCCGGAAACGGGGTCTGCAAGAGACAGGCCAAATCGCGGGAGTTGCTTAGAAGCCCACCCCCTTCAGGGGGTTAGGGAGTGTCACAAAGCAGGCATTTGTGATATAATGCGATACAGAAGGTTCAGACCGGGCCGGGTGCTGACCACAGATGACTACCCGCTCTAATGCCCCCGCTTCTTTGAAGCGGTGGGATAAGAGTGGTTACATCACTGTATTAACTGGCTCTAAGCTTCAGCGGGGGAAAGCAATCCCCCGCTGAAGCCAAGACCCAGTTGAACCGGACGGAGAGAACGAGATCGAGATATGGGGGCGTACTGGCTTCGACGGGGGATCTAGGAGCAAGGGAAGCGAGCTGGGGTCCCACCTGCCCGTATGATACGGTGGAAAATCATTAACTGCCAACGATAACTTAGCACTGGCTGCCTAACAGGCAGCCCGTCCTACCCGGGATGTCCTGCGGCCTGGGATAGGGCGTCGACTAGCAGGATACCTAAGGGCCAATTCTCGGAGGCCCTGACGGGAAACTTATCGAGATAGCGCCAGCGAAGCCTGCCGGAGGGCGTCGTGTTCGGGGCGAATCCTAAACACCGGCTGCGCTCGGAGAAACCTTTGTGGCCTTTCTTTCGGACAGGGGTTCGATTCCCCTCGCCTCCACCAAATATGTCCAACAGCCTGACTGAAAGTGAGTCAGGTTTTTATTATTTACTAGGACGGATGATTCTTGACAGACCATATACAGGACTTCTTATACTGCACTTGAGACCTGATAGGCATTCAGGATCACCGTAAGCTTGGAGGGAAAATCTGATGAAAAGCTATAGGAAAGAGTTGTGGTTTGAAACTAAACACAGAAGGGAGTTTATCAACATCACTCCCCATGGTCCAGGCATGCCTGCAGGAAAGCGGGATCAAGGAAGGCCTGCTGCTCTGCAATGCCATGCACATCACGGCCAGTGTATTTATCAACGATGACGAGAAGGGGCTCCACCGGGATTTCGAGAACTTCTTAGAAAAAATCGCACCGGAGAAGCCGCACGATCAGTATTTCCACAATGGATACGAGGATAATGCGGATGCCCACATCAAGCGCTCGGTGATGGGGAGAGAGGTTGTGGTGGCCATCACTGATGGCAAACTTGACTTTGGCCCATGGGAGCAGATATTCTATGGGGAATTTGACGGCAAAAGAAAAAAGCGTGTCCTTGTTAAAATAATTGGAGAGTAGGCGGGATGGATGCGAGGAAGGGAAAAGTCCCCGGCATGTGCCGGGCCTGTACGGGAGCCTGCAATTTGATGGAATTATGTCGGGGTATATTTAGAAAGTACCTCTCTGGAGGATCACATGCCGTCAATGATTTTTCTGTTTGGATTTACGATCGGAATTATTGTCTGCGGAGGTCTTGCCTGGGCAGTGCTTCGTGGAAAAATTCAACACGCCCGAGACCAGGCCAGGATGGATGCAGAGGCAGAAAGGGCGATGCTGCTGGAGCGGGTTGATGCTAAAGGCCAACGAATCAGAGCCCTGGAAAGCAGCCTAAATGGCAAGGATGAGCAAATCAAAGAGCTTCCAACACGAAAACAGGTCACTTTTTGCGGAACAAAAGGCGACCTCAGAAAGGCTAACCTTGATGGAAGAAGCGGAGCACCAACTGTGGGATGCCTTTAAAGCTCTAGCGGCGGATGCTTTGAAGAGCAATAACCAGGCATTTTTAGATCTGGCAAAGTCCACCCTGGAAAAATATCAGGAAGGCGCAAAAGCGACCTGGAAAAGCGGCAGCAGGCTATCGACGAACTGGTGAAGCCCTTGAAAGAATCCTTGGACAAGGTCGATACCAAAATTCATGACATTGAGACTGCCCGGGTATCAGCCTACGACAGCCTGAAATTATTGATAAGTTCATTGAATGATGCCCAACTGCGGATTGAAAGGAGAAACTGTCAATCTCGTGAAGGCTCTGCGCTCTCCCTTCAGTCCGCGGTCGCTGGGGAGAGATCCAGTTGCGGCGTGTGGTTGAGCTGGCAGGCATGGTTGAATACTGTGATTTTGTCCAGCAGGAAACCGTCAATACTGAAGATGGCCAGTTGCGCCCCGATATGGTGGTGAAGTTGCCTAACAACAAAAATATCGTGATCGACTCCAAAGCGCCTTTACAGGCATATCTTGAAGCGCTGGAGGCGCAGGATGACGATCTGAGATTATCCAGGCTCAAGGATCACACGCGCCAGGTGCGAAACCACATGGGGCACTTGAGCAATAAGGGCTACTGGGAGCAGTTCAAACCTACGCCGGAGTTCGTGGTTTTGTTTCTTCCGGGGGAGACATTTTTCAGCGCTGCTCTGGAGCAAGATCCCAGCCTGATCGAGTGCGGCGTGGAACAGCAAGTAATTCTAGCCACTCCCACAACTCTGATCGCTTTGCTTCAAGGCGGTGGTATGGGTGGCGCCAGGAAAAGATTGCAGAAAATGCCCAGGCCATAAGCGATCTGGGAAGGAATCTGGTACGATCGCATCCGGATCATGACTGGCTATTTTTCAGATATCCGTAAAGGACTGGATAGGACGGTCAGGATGCCTATAATAAAGCCGTTGGCTCGCTGGAAAGCAGGGTCCTGGTGACAACCGTAGATTTAGGGAGTTGGGAGCATCAACAGGCAGCGAAATTGAGACTCTGGATGTGATTGATCGAGCGCTCAGGAGTCCAGCGTCAGGAGTCAGGAGCGATGAACTCCATATTATTGCCTCCGCATCCTCCGCATCCGGGCTAACGCCCGGCCTGAAGGATCCGGAGAACTCGGGCTAATGCCCGGCTTGAAGGAATGCGGATTAGGTCAGGCCGAGGGCCTGGATGAGAGATGGAGCCGGGCGAAAACATTTGAAGGCTTACTGTTATTGCTGAAGGTGGCTTGTGGTTTCTGTAAACGTCAGCAAAGTGATAAAATCTGCTTTTTATCAAGGCATTCTGAATTCTAACTCCTGAATTCTGAATGCCTTGTTTAACCTTAATCAGCCATGTCGGCGATCATTTTTATCATCTTGAGCACTCTGCGGAGCTTATCATCGCTCAGGTCTTTTATCTGCTTGAAAACATCCAGTAAAATTGGCCGCTCCATCATTTCTTTGCAGAAGGAAAGTAATTCATCGACCGTGGAGTTGTCATCAAAGTTCGAATCAGGATTCGAATCAGGATTCAAATCAGGATTCAAATCAGGGCTGGGGGCGCTATCGTACAGTTTAGCCGCTGCGGGCGCTCTGTTGCCATAGCTTCCGGTGGCGATGCCGGTTGCTGGTGGTTGGGCGGCAACATCCTTCCAGGGCGCCCTGCTGCTATCGTCCTCGATGACGATGTCAATCTGGGGAAAGTTGATGTAACCTGCAGCCCCCAGGAGTTGTTCGATCGTTATATCGATGGAGGCTTTCCCGGCGATCTTCATGAGGACCATGGCGCCCGGAGGTGTTTCCACCTGGCACCTTAACAGCCTGGAGATATATCCGGGATCGACATCGGCCTCAAACCCGAACCCGTTGATTGAGCGGTCTCCTTTGGCCTTTTTCAACAGGTTTGCAAGTAATTCTTTATTGAACTTCATCTAGGACCTCCCACCATGGGATATCTTAGGGCCTACTCGCTCGTATCGACGATTTCCAGGGGTACCTGATCAGATCTGACCCGGGACCGGATCAAGGTAGGTGACCTGCACGCTATCGCCCTGTACTACGCTTCCTAGGGCCTGTCCATTGCTGTCGACCACCCGGGCGCTGTCATAGGAGTCGAACCATCCCGGGAGGGTCTGGACGCCTGCATGTTCAGGATGAGCCGCCATCGGAAAGGCTTGTTACGTCGCCTGACACCTGCTTTGTGACCAGGGGAGGCCACCATGGTCACCTTTCCACCGGCCAGATAAGCGTCGATGAAGGCCCCGGTCCTCAATGACTGAAAACCGGTGATTTGCTTGGCGCCACCGCTTACACCACCGTGTTCCAGGCGAGCGGCAGGGGCCTCTGGTTGCACAGGATGTCGCTCATAACCAGGTAACTGTCTACGCCCAGGGCGACAGACTTTACAGAGCCCCTGACAGTTTCCTCCGCTGCGGCCGATGGTCCTGAAGACAACACGGAGATGCATGCCGCCTGGCTGTCGTTGTTAAAGAGGACCTCGACCCTGGCGCCCAGGTTTCCGGCAGCGAGGCCTCCTGGCCTTCAGCAAAACAGGTCAGGGACGGAGACAGGGTGATCTTTTCGCTCCTTGCAGCGTGACCAACTCTACATCCTGCGTGGTCTGGCCGCCTTTACCGGAGGAAGATGACCGGAGCCATCCTTTGTCTCTTTTGCCGGCAGGCAGTCCCGCCCAGTTCAGGTCGATCATCCGGGCAAACAGGGCCGCCATCTCGGCGCGGGCGGATGCTCTTCTGTGGACCAAAACTGCCGTCGCTGTATCCTTGCATCAGCCCTGCCTCCTGGATGGCCGTGATATAAGGGATGTCGGCGGACGGGGCAGTGCTCAAATCAGAGAAGGAGTCAGAGATGGAACTGCCGGGCGCAGATGGCTCAGATGCAGGAAGTTGCAGCAGGCGTGAGCATGACGGCGACCTCGGCTCTTGTCGCCGGAGCGGCCGGATCTAATACAGAAAGTCTTCCGGGATAATGTTTTTAGCGACAGCGGCATCGACATACGGCTGGCCCCAGGGCACTTGCAGTGTGCTTGATGCCTGGCTTGCCGTTTTGCCGGTGTTCTGCCCGGAGCTTGGATTATAGCCGTAAGTCTTTAACAGCAGCACTATCGATTCCAGCAGGGAGACCGGCTGGTCAGGCATGAATTGGCCGGAAGGGGTAACCACTGATCAGGTCCAGGGTGGCCGCCCGGGTAACCGCCTGGTACGACCAGTGACCATCCAGATCCGAAAATGTGGCTGCCAATGCCGGGGCGCCTGTCATGTTGAATAGCAACACTGCCAGTACCACGGCTATTCAGGGTCGAAATCCCCCCCTTTGGTTTGAACAAGAACATTACACCCTCACATATTTATGGGACTTTGATCTTATAGAGGTTGCCGCTGTTCGTGACCACATAAAGGAAGCCGTCAGCGCTGACCAGCGGCTTCAGGTTGATGGCGCTTTTATCGAGGTTCATTTCCCAGGACATTTTCCCTGCCGGATCCACTGCAATCAGGCTCCCATCGCTGCATCCTGCATAGATATCGCCGGTTTTGTCATCCGTGGCAACCGGGGACGTCAGGTTGGTAAAAGGCACATTCCAGTTGATATTACCCGTTTTGGCATCCAGAGCGTAAATCTCCCCAGTGAGCGCCAGGTAGAGATTACCTGTAGCCGCAAGGGACATGCCCAGGAAAGTGGAGTCCTCGTTGATGCTGGTCTGCCATTGGGTTTGGTTGCTGTTGGGCGCAAAGGAAGATATCATTTCTTGGTTCCCCAGACCGATTGATGACGGTTCGTCGGCAAGGAAGACCGTCCCATCGTCGCCGGCTGCAAGGTAGGCTTGGTTCAAACCGCCCAATCCGTAATCCCAGAGATAATCGCCCTTGGTGTCAAAAACCGACATCTGATACTGGTTGGTGTCTGTGCTGACGATGGCGTAACAGCCATCCGGTAACTGTGCCATCCAGAAAATTGTAATATGACGGCAATTTTGTCGCCTGCAATTCACTTGAGTCCCAGGGAGCGAGCGACACCAGGTGACCGTTCAGATCCAGGATATATAACCCGGACGCCAGTGGGAGATACAGAGTGTCCTGCCCGTAGCCCAGCCATTGATTTGTGGCTCCGCCTGCGGCTGGATAGACCGTGAATGCCCATCCTGAAGCTCCATCTGGCCCTATCTCCTGAATGGATGAGGAAGTTGGGGAGATCGACCCATCTTCAGAACAAGCCGGGCAGCCCGCGTTGCCGCCGGCGGTCTTGACACTCCACTGCAGTTCGCCCTGGGTGTCGACGGATGCCAACTGGTCGGCCAGGGGCAGCAGGATCTGCCCATTGGGGGCGAATTGCATGTCTGCCGACAATCTCCCCAGGCCTTTCAGTTCCCAGACAATCTGGGGTTGGCTGCCGCCGCCTGGGGCTGCATAATCTTGTAAAGATGGGGCTGCCCACGCTGCCGGCGGCTGAAGTGCAAATAACAATATTGTGAAAACAATCAGCAAGCGTTTCACGTCTTTTTCCCTGGAATTTCATATTTCCCTACCTGTACTCCGACCTTCTTGCTCTCTCTCTATGCCAGGGAGAACCTGACAAAGACAGACTGGGTCTCTTAGCCGTCAGGGCTCTTTTGATCACAACCGATAACTCCTTGCTCAGATCAATTTTCTCTCCCGATTCGAGAACGGTGAGCACCGGCCGGAACGGCAAATTGCGGTTGGTGGCAGTGACGCAGCCTACCTGCCCGATGCTCAGGAGCACAAGACATCCAACCGGATAAGGGCACACACAGGCTGCGAAAAGCTTGATCAACCGCAGCTTGAAGTTGAGGTCGCCATAAGCCATGATCATCTCGAATGCTTCGTTGGCTGGAAAGGCCTTGCGGTATACCCGTTCAGTGGTCATGGCGTTGAAAATATCGGACAGGGCACAGATGTGGCCATATCGCCGATCTCGTTCCTCTTGATGCCCCTGGGATAACCACTGCCGTTGTATCTTTCGTGGTGGTTCAGCACTATCTCCAGCGAACTCTCGCTCACCTGGTTCGACATATCATCCATCAGCATGTTGTAGCCGAAAACCGGGTGATTCTTGATCTCTTCCAGCTCTTCGTCTGTCAGTTTTCCCGGCTTGTTAAGAATCTCCGGAGGTATTTTTGTCTTGCCCAGGTCGTGCAGAATACTCCCGATCCCCAGCTTGAGCAGGTCATGTTTCTTGTAGCCATAGTTAATCCCATATAGATCGAGAAGGCGCAGACATCGATGGAGTGGGCGAAGGTATAGACATCGGCTGTGGATATCTCCGCCAGCCCCCGAGGGTATCTTCCCTGACAGGATCTCTTCTGTAATGGAGGTGACGCTGTCGACTACATCAAAAAACTGCTTCCGCTTCTTGTTGGTTTCCACCCAATTTAGAATGGAGGCCATTGCCCGGACACGGACACTTTCCTCCAGGATTTCCTCGGCTTCCATATCGTCGAAACCCGGCATGCTTTCGACCGTTATGGCCAGTACGTTATTCCTTTTCAAGCCACTGATGTATGACAGGGTCAACTCGACTCCCCGGTTCAACAGCATCTGCCCCTTCAATCCATAAACAGGCCTGGAGAGCCTCATCCCGGGGATAATGTGCGACACTGGCAGTTTCATGGTCAACCCTCCTCGACTTGTCATCTTTTCGGCAATCGAAGTATTGGCAGACAATAATGTTTGCTTTGCGTAACTTTAATTTGTATGTCATTATTCCATTTAAAAGCAGTAGTTCCTTGCTTCAGTGGTTGTTTCCCCCACTGAAGCCAAGACCCAGTTAATAAGGCGTAGCGCCTATCCACCGCTTTAGAAGGCGGGGGGATTAGAGCGGGTAGTCACGGGAAACTTGTGAAAAAGTTAACATTTTTCTTATTTTTTTAAGGTTTCCAGATCAGGATGCAAATAGAATTTAAAGGGGGGGTTGTGCTTTTCATGCACTCATACAGTGGGGTGGAGCATTCAATAATTCTGAAGCTGGGGGAAGTAGCTTGCAAGCCAAATCTCGTTTCTTTCTGATTCCGGTCTTTCTGACCATGGCTCTCCTGATCATCTCTTCCTGGCGGGCTGCGCATCCAAGACAAGCGCCGCGGGGCGGGGGCCAGGCGATCCCCGTCCAGACAGCGGCGGCGCAAATTGGCGACGTCAGCAGTGTCAACGCTCTGACCGGTATCGTGACCGCCAATGTCCAGACCAACGTGGGTACCAAAGTAGCCGGACGGGTGCAGTCAGTCTACGTGGATATGGGCGATCGTGTATCTGCCGGCCAGGTGCTGGCCCAACTGGACACGATCGACCTGGAAGGACAGTTGGCGCAAGCGAAGGCCCAGATCCAGATCGATCTGGCGCAGATTCCGGATGCCCAGGCCACCGTGGACCGGGACAAACAACTGCAGGCGGCCGGGGCGACCTCCCAGGCGACCGTGGATGCTGACCAGGCGAAACTTGAAGCCGATCAGGCCACCCTCGCCAAGGACCAGGCCGCCGCAGCCATCACTCAGCAACAGATCGCTGAAATGACCATCACCTCGCCGGTCGACGGCATCGTGGCCGCCCGGGACATCGAAGTGGGGGAACAGGTATCCACCTCGACAACCTGTTTCAGCATTGCCCAGACCAGTACCCTCTGTAGTGACGGTAAACGTTTCCGAGCAGATATCTCCGGTGTCAAACCGGGCGCACCGCCCAGATCACGGCGCCGGACGTCGGGACAGCGGACTTTCAGGGCAAGGTCACCAATGTCAGCCCGGCACTGGATCCGAACAGCCACCTATCCGGTCAAATCCAGATCCTGAACCCCGACCAGAACATCCTGCCGGGGATGACCGCCTCCGTCCTGTTTACCGGATTGAAAACGCAGCCGGGGGTCATCATCCCTGTGCAGGCGATTGAGGAAACGCCGCAGGGGAGCGAGGTGTTCACGGTGGAAAACAACACCGCCCACCTGCACCTGGTGCAGATCGGGGCGACCTCCAGCACCCAGGCCGTGGTCACCAGCGGCCTGCAGGCCGGGGAACAGGTGGTCATCACCGGTCAGGACCTGCTCTCCGACGACGTCAGGGTGACGGTGGTGCAGAACGCCAACCAGGCGGGAGTGCAGGGTATGATTAACCAGCTCAAACGGGGAGCGGGCGCCAGGCAAGGGGCGGCGCCGGGCAGGGGGCGTCAGGCGCCGGGCAGGGGGCGGCCCAATGAAAATATCCGACGTTTCCGTAACCGCCCGGTACTGATCTCCATGATCATGGTCGCCCTGATCCTGATCGGGGCCATCGCCCTGCCGATGCTGCCGGTCTACCTGTACCCCAACCTGAACATCCCGATCGCCGTCGTCGTCCATACCCTGGAGCGGCTATACGCCGGAGGTGGTCGAGCAGCAGGTGACCATGCCGGTGGAAAAGGCGATGGCGGCGTTGACGGCGTGCAGGAGGTCGACTCCACGTCCCGCGACGGCGACTCCGTGGTGATGCTGCATTTCGGTTACACCCAGAACATGGACACTGCGGTTGCCAATATGCGGGACAAGGTCAACCAGGTGATGGGGCAACTGCCGTCCAGTGTCAGCGCCCCGCAGATCCTCAAGATGGACCCCAACAGCACGCCGATCATGACCATGGCCCTGTCCGGGAACAACGTCAATGTCGAGCAGTTGCTGGAATTGGCCAACGATGTGGTGGTGCCCCGCGCCCGGGGGCCGCCGGCGTGGCCTCGATCGGCGTCAACGGGGGCAACACGCGGCAGATCCAGGTGATCGTCGACCCGGACAAGATGCAGGATTACGGCCTCTCCACCACCTCCATCGTCAGCGCCCTGCAGAGCGACAACATGCAGGGGGACGCCGGACTGATCAACAAGGGCGACCAGCAGATCGACCTGCACGTCAACGGCCAGTTCCAGACGCCCGGGGATGTGCTGCAGGTGCCGATCAAGCTGCCTTCCGGGCAGTCGATCCAGATCTCCGATGTCGCCCAGGTCAAGGATGCCTATGCGGATACCACCGAGTATGCCTACTACAATGGTATTCCCTGCGTCACCCTCAGCGTCATGAAGGTCACCGGCGGTAATACCGTCCAGATCGCCGGCGAGATTGCCAAGCTCCTGCCGGCGATCAACCGCTCCCTGCCTGCGGGAGTGAAGCTGACCGTCGTCAGCAACCAGGCCACCTTTATCCAGGAGTCCATCAATACGGTGATCGACCACATCCTGCTGGGCGCCATATTCTCCCTGATCGTCCTCTGGCTGTTCCTGAGGCGGGTGCGCACCACCGCCGTGATCGCCGTGGTGCTGCCGATCTCCGTGATCTCCACCTTTGCCGCCATGTACTTCGCCGGGCAGACGATCAACACCATCACCCTGGGCGGTCTCGCCCTCGGCCTGGGGTCGCTGGTCGACTTTGCCGTGGTGGTGATCGAGAGCATCGCCCGCCACAGCGAGGCCGGGGGGAGTCTTCAGGCAGCCAAGGTGGGGGCGTCCGAGGTGGGCACGGCGGTGCTGGCCAGCGCCCTGTGCCAGATCTGTGTGTTTGCCCCGATCGTCTTTACTCAGGGGCTGGCGTCCCAGGAGTTCCTGCCCATGGCCCTGGCGGTGGTGTTTTCCCACATTGCGGCCCTGGTGGGGGCGCTGACCATGGTGCCGATGCTGGCGGCCCGGTTTATCGCCGGCAAGGCCGGTCAGGTCAAGGATGGTCAGGGTGTCGGCCGCTACGAATTGCCCAAGCCGGCTGACCGAATCAGACGCCGGGGATGGCAGTTGGTTCAGCCGCTGGAACCCCTCGACGATCTTTTCCGGCTGGATTGAAAAGCTGAAAACACAGTACGAGCGGCTGCTGCGGTGGGCGCTCGGCCACCGCAAGGTCGTGCTGGTGGCCACGGTGGCGTTGCTGCTGGTGAGCCTGCTGATGATCCCGGTGATCGGGTTCGAACTGGCGCCCCAGATGGACGAGGACGCCTACTCGGTGCGGATCGCCCTCGACCAGGATACCAACCTGAACGTCACCAACCAGGTCATGCAGCGCGTGGAAAGCCTGATCAGGCAGATGCCGGAAACGGCCAGTATCTACGATACGGTCTGGCAGCAACGGGGGCAACAGCATCATGGGCTCGGGCGTCCACCAATTCGGCCAGCATCAATGTCAACCTGAAGCCGGTTTCCCAGCGCAAGCGCAGCGTATTCCAGATCATCGACGCCCTGCGCCAGGAGACGGCCATGATTCCGGGGGCGCAGATCACCGCACAGGCCACCCAGGTGCAGACCATCGGCCGCGGCGGCACGGCTGTCCAGGTGGTGATCCAGGGCAGCGACCCGACCGTGCTGGCCAAGCTTGGGCGACCTGGTGGCCAGCGAGATGCAGCAGGTGCCGGGGACGCGCGACGTGCAGAACACCGCCGACAAGAACCTGCCCGAGTACGTTGTCAACATCAACCGGGCCAAGGAAGCGCAGTACGGGATCACCACCCAGCAGATCCTGAATACCATCACCGACGACTTTGGAGGGGAGTCGGCCGGCACCAACTACATCGCCGGCTCGACGGCGACCGCGGTCGAGGTCATGCTGCCCGAAAGCTACACCCGGGACTACACGAACCTCAGCGCCGTCACCGTGGTCAGCCCGTCGGGGCAGCAGGTGCCGATCACCGACCTCGCCACCATCTCGGCGAGCGCCGGCCCGGCGACCATCAGGAGAACCGACCAGGTCGACGAGATCACCGTGCAGTGCGATGTGTTCGGGCGCAGCGTCGGGCAGGTGCAGAACGACTATTGCGGCCAGGCTGAACCAGATCACCTTCCCCACCGGATACTTCTGGTCGTTTGGCGGGCAGGCCCTGGATATGGCGCAGTCCTTCAGTCGCTCGGGCTGGTGATGCCGCTCTCCATCATCCTGATGTACATGGTGATGGCCGGGCTGTTCGAGTCGCTGCTAACTCCGTTCATCATCATGTTCTGCCTGCCGTCCACCTTTGTCGGGGCGGCCCTCGGCCTGCTGGTGATGCACCAGACGCTCAGCATCAACTCCATCATGGGCTGCATCATGCTGATCGGCATCGTCACCAACAACTCCATCGTGCTGGTCGATTATACCAACCAGTTGCGGCAGCAGGGGCTGTCGGCCAGGGAGGCGCTTTACCAGGCCGGCCCCATCCGGCTGCGGCCGATCCTGATGACCGCCCTGGTCACCGTGCTGGCGATGTTCCCCCTGATGCTGGGGCATGGCGAGGGGGCGGAGAGCGAGGCGCCGATGGCGACCGTGGTGGTCTTCGGCCTGATCCTGTCGACCCTGGTCACCCTGGTGCTGGTGCCGGTGATGTACACCATCTTCGACGACCTGAGCCATCGTAAGGCCCAGTTCATCCCAGGGTGTCAGGCCATCCTGACGGTACAGCCGGAATAGAGAAGAATAGCCAGTTTCCGGTCAACCCCCAACTGCGGTGAACGGTTGGCAGGGTTTTCTGTTATGACTGTGCTGTACCGATGGGGTGAGGGCATGAGCGATCTGGCCGGCAAGGGCTGCGAGAGGCTGGTTCCATGCAGCGAGAGGGAATCGCTGCCGGAAATCGAGCGCAGCATCATCACCAGGTACCGGAGGCATATCTGGACGAAGTTCATCAAGGCCATCAAGGATTTTCAGTTGGTGGCGGACGGGGACAGGATCGCCGCGGCGGTATCGGGCGGCAAGGACAGCCTGCTGATGGCCAAGCTGTTCCAGGAGCTGCAGCGCCATGGGAAGGCCAACTTCACGGTGGAGTTCATCTCCATGGACCCCGGCTACCATAAGGACATCAGGGAGTTGCTGGTCGAGAACTGCAGCTTCCTGAACATCCCCATTCACATGTTTGAGACCAGAATCTTCGAGATCGCCGGGAAGATCGCCCGGGACTACCCCTGCTACATGTGCGCCAAGATGCGCCGGGGGGCCCTGTACGCCAAGGCCCGGGACCTGGGGTGCAACAAGCTGGCCCTGGCCCACCACTTCAACGACGTCATCGAGACGACCCTGCTGAACCTGTTCTATGCGGGGAGTTTCAAGACCATGCTGCCCAAGCTGAAGTCCGCGCATTTCGAGGGCTTGGAACTGATCCGGCCGCTCTACTACGTGGAGGAGCGACATATCGAGGACTTTACACAGGAGAGCGGCATCTGGCCGCTGAACTGCGCCTGCATGGTGGCGGCGAGCAGGACCGGGAACAAGCGCTACCAGATCAAGGCGCTGATCACAGAGTTGGGCAAGCAATTCAAGGATGTTGACAATTTATCTTCAAGGCCGCCCAGAACGTCAACATGGATTGCATCCTGGGCTGGCAAAAGGATGGCCGGCATCACTCCTACCTGGATGATTACGATACCGAATAGTCCCGGTGGGGCAGACGGGGGACGGTTCTCCTGTCTGCCGGCCGATTATTTCCCCAGCGCATACCGGATCAGGGCAGCCTTGGCTTCATCATCCGTCAGTGCCCGCTTGACCACGACTGACAGTTCCTTACCCAGGTCAACCTTTTCCTTTGACTTGATCATGGTGACCACCGGACGGAACGGCAAGTTGCGGTTAGTGGCCGTCACCTGCAACCTCTCCCGTGCTCAACAGCACCAGGGTGTCAATCGGGTAGGGGCAGACGCAGGTTGCGAACAGCCTGACCAACCGCATCTTGAAATCGAGGTCGCCAGAGGTCATGATCAGCTCGTAGGCCTCATTGGCGGGAAAGGCCTTGCGGTATACCCGATCGGTGGTCATGGCGCTATAGACGTCCGCCAGGGCACAGATGGCGGGCATATCGCCGATCTCATCACCCTTGATGCCTCTTCGAAGCCCTTGCCGTTCTACCTTTTCATGGTGATTCAGCACTATTTCCAGCGAGGTGTCGCTCAGTTGGTCCGACATATCGTCAAGCAGCATGTTGTAACCGAAAACCGGATGGTTTTTGATCTCATCCATCTCGTCGTCTGTCAGCCTGTCCGGTTTGTTCAGAATTTCCAGGGATACTTTGGTCTTGCCCAGGTCGTGCAGGATATCCCGATTCCCAAGTTGAGCAGCGACTTTTTCTTGAACCCGTAGTTCGATCCCATGTACACGGAAAAGGCGCAGACATCTATAGAATGTGCAAAGGTATAGATGTGGTGGTGGATATTTCCGCCAGGCCACCGGAAGGAATTTTGCCGGAAAGGATCTCATCCACGATGGAATTCACGCTATCGCTCACGGCGGAGAACTGCTTCTGCCCCTTGTTGTTCTGTACCCAGGTCTCGATGGAGGCCATCGCCTGGGCGCGGATCTTACTTCCAGGATGTTTTCCGCATCCCGTTCGTCTAAATCAAGAATGCTCTCGATCGTGACAGCCAGGATATTAGTCTTCGCAGGCCGAGAATGTAGGAGGTGGTCAACTCCACTCCTCTGTTCAGGAGCATCTGCCCTTTGAGGCCGTAAACCGGCCTGGCGAGCTTCATTCCGGGAGCAAGGTGCGACACGGGCAGCTTCATGCTTCAACACATCCGCTGGGATATCTCCGTCTGTAAGGATGGGGGTGGGGGTTGGCATTCTTGATGGCAAACAACTGTTTTGATACCCCTTTCTAGATCCGGTATGGAAATACCCGCGGCGACGCAGCCGGAACAGGCACAGCCCGGTGTATGATGATATGATTATCACTGATATAGTATAAACTAACAAATAGTTCTTTTGTAACTACACGCCGTTTTAATATATCGGCTTTGATGTCTTTTACATGAGAGGTTGAGGGTGAGGCAGTTGTATCAACTGTTGCGGCAAGCCGTGGCGAACGGGAACGGATCGCCCTGGCCACCGTGGTGGCGCCTGCAAAGGGGCAGGAAGACCTGCTGGGGCGCAAGCTCCTGATTACCGGCTCCGGTATCTATGGCGATCTGGGCAACGCTGCGCTGACGGCAAGGATGCGGGAACAGGCGCCGGAGTTCCTGCTGCAGCGGGGGGCAGCTTGTGGAGATCGCCGCGCCTGCGGGCGGCCGGCGTCTTCGTGGAGCCCCTGCATCCGGTCGCCCGCCTACTGGTGTTGGGCGGCGGGCATATCGCCCAGCCGCTGGTGGCGATCGCCTCACTGCTGGAGTATGAGATGACGGTGATTGACGACCGCCCGTCCTTCGCCGACCACCGGCGGTTTCCCGGGGCGCGCTCGGTGGTGTGCGACGATTTCAGCCGGGCGCTGTCCCGGCAGCGGTTCGATGCCGGCACCAGCGTGGTGATCGTTACCAGGGGCCACCTGCATGATCTGGAGTGCCTGAAACAGGTGCTGCCCGCGGAACCCGGCTATGTGGGGATGATCGGCAGCCGTGCGCTGGATCAGACTGGTGCGGGAGCACCTGCTCTGCCGCCGCCTTCCCCAGGAGCAGGTGAACCGGGTGTTCATGCCGATCGGACTGGGTATTGGCGCTGAGACCCCGGCGGAGATTGCCATCAGCATCGCCGCCCAGTTGACCGAGGCCCGGCGCGGCCGCGGCCCATCCTCGCTGCCCCCGACCTCCACCAACGAGCAGTGGCAGCACCTCGTCGACGTGCTGGATTATGTCGACCGGGGGTGGCCGGTGGTGGCGGCCACCATCGTCCGCACCAGGGGCTCCACGCCTCGCAAGCCGGGGTGAAGATGCTGCTGTCGGCGGACGGCAGCGTCAGGGGGACGATTGGGGGCGGTTGCGGGGAGGGCGGCTGTGCGCAGCGAGGCCATGATGCTGTTCGACTCCGGAGCGGCGGGGCGGCCAGGCTGTTTTCCGTCGCCATGGACGCCGATGTGGACGCCGAAGAGGGCATGGCCTGCGGTGGCGTCATGGATGTCTTTTTGGAGAGGTTGGTCTGATGAGGAATCTGGTATTGATAAAAGGAGCCGGGGACCTGGCCTCAGGTGTGGCGCACCGGCTCTACCTGTCCGGTTTCCCGGTGGTGATGACGGAGATTGCCCGGCCTACAGTGATTCGCCGTACTGTCGCCTTTGCCGAGGCCGTGTTCGACGGGTGTTACGAGGTTGAAGGCATCACCGCCAGGTTGGCGGCCGGCTTGCCCGAGGCGCGGGCGATCCTGGATGGGGGCGAGATCCCGGTGCTGATCGACCCTCGGGCGGAAACAGCACTGCAGCTCTTGCCGGCGGCGGCGGGGACGGCATCATGGCCAACGCAATACTGGGCCAGGATCACCGACGCCCCGCTGGTGATTGGCCTTGGCCCGGGTTTTACCGCCGGGGTCGACGTCCACGCAGTGGTGGAGACCAACCGGGGGACGATATCGGACGGGTGATCCTGAATGGCGGCGCCGAGCCGGACACCGGTATCCCGGGGCTGATCGCAGGCTACGGAAGGGAACGCCTGATCAGGGCTCCGGCGGACGGAGTTTTCGAGGCCGGGGCGGCGATCGGCAGCCTGGTGGAGGCGGGAGAAATCCTTGGCGCAGTGGGCGGCTGTCCGGTAACGGCGCCGATCAGCGGGGTACTGCGGGGGTTGATCCGTGACGGCATGGCCGTGCGCCGGGGCCAGAAGATGGGGGATGTGGATCCCCGGGGCCGGGTGGAATACTGCCACACCATATCCGACAGGGCCCCAGCGATCGCCGGTGGGGTGCTGGAGGCTGTCCTGATGCTCGGAAGGTTCAGCCCCTTGGCGTGAAGGAGCTATAATGCAGTTATTCGACGCCCTGGAACTGAAGGATGAGAGATGGCTGCTTTGTCGGCGCCGGGGAAAACCGGCCTGATGCTGCGGCTGGCGTCCGAGTGCGCCTCTCGGGACCGGAGGGTGCTGGTGACCACCGGCACCAGGATGTATATCCGACAGCTTCAGAACTGTGGCCAACTGGCCTGGAACAGGACGAGGGCAAACTTTTAGGAAGGCTGGACGATGCCCGGCGGCGGGTGCCCGCTTGCGGGCGCGGCGGCTGGGTGGTGGCGGCGGGCGCCGGGTTGACGGAGGAGGGCAGGTTGTGGGTCTGGGCAGGGAGGCCCTGGATGCCATCCACGGGGCCGGCCTGTTTGACAGCATCCTGGTCGAGGCGGACGGCGCCCGGGGCAAGCCCCTGAAAGCCCCTGCGCCCCATGAGCCGGTGCTGCCCTCCAGGGCCGACTGTGTCGTTGCCGTCGTTGGGGCAGAACGTTAGGTTCCCCCCTCACTGAGCAGTACGTGCACAGGTGGCGCCTGGCTGCGGAGGGGCGGGGCAGGATACCGGCTCGGCGGTCACCGGGACAACCATTTTGAAGATAGTCACTTGTTATAGGGATCTGGCACGGCAGGCCGCCCCGGGCTGCAGGTTCATCCCGGCCGTCAACAAGGCGGACAAGCAGGAGTTGCTTGGCAAGGCCCGGGAGATCGCCGGGCGCCTGTCGCAGTCAATGGAACGGGTCCTGGTCACCTCGACCGTCCTGGGCGATCCCGTGCTGGAGGTGCTGGCGATGATCTCGGCGGTGATCCTGGCCGCCGGCCTGTCCACCCGGCTGGGGCGGCCCAAGCAGCTCCTGCAACTGGGGAGTAAGACCATCCTGGAGCACGTGCTCGATCACGTCTCCCGCGCCCGGGTGGTGGGGTCATCCTCGTCCTGGGCGCCCACCGGCAGGAATCGAGCAGGTAACGCTTGGCTGTCCTGTGCGGCACGTCTTCAACCCGCAGTACGCCTCCGGGCAAGGGAGCTCGGTGGCGGCAGGGGCAGCCGCCGTGAGCCCCGAAGCCAGGGGCATCCTGTTCCTGGCTGGCGACCAGCCCCTGATCCCGCCTGAGTTTATCGATCGGGTGATCGCTGTTTTTAATGGGACCGGCGCTCTGATCGTCAGGCCGGAAACCGCTTGTCGGCGATTTTTGACATCAGCCTGAAGGAAGAGCTGCAGCACTTGACCGGCGATATAGGCGGGCGACAACTTATGGCCAAGTATAGTCGCCAGGTGGTGACGATACCAGGTTGCCCGGGGCTCTCTTCCCTGGATATCGATACTGAAGAGGATTATCGGTTGCTGCAGGCCGCTTACACCTCGATCTCAAAGATTTTGTAGTGCTTGTATTCCGAGTCGGGCCACCTGATCCCGAAGCCTTTCGATTTGATGTTGCTGTCCAGGATCCATCCGGTTTCACACCAGTCGTAGCTGCCCCTGGTCAACTGCAGGCACTGGTCGAACAGGACGAAAATCGCCCCGGAGCCCTGATATTCAGGGAGAACCCCGATTTCTGCGATCGTTAACTTATGGATCTCCCGGCCTCTCATCCGGTACCTCCGGCAGGTATCCTGGTCCGATGACGTCCCCGGCCGCCAACAGTTGATTGTAATCCGGAAACCAGAGCAGGTATCCGGCCGGACGCGCCGCGCTCCAGGATGAGCAGGTTCTGACCGGACAAGAGGGAATGATAGCTGCCGAACATCCGGTAGTTTACCTCTGTAGTACCCGGAGCAAAGAAGGGCTGGCCTGCAAAGCAGCGATTTTTCAAATGGGTGTAGATAGCGGCCTCCCGTCCGAGGCGGCGCCAACTGGCTGTCCTACAGGTGAACCTGCTTGGAGCCGGTTCAGAATTTTTTGCTCCCTGGCCAGGTCGCACCGGCTCAGGTCGATCAGATAAGAGGTAAGCAGGTATTCCCTGGCGCCATATTTGCCGAAGTAGTCCGGATAATTGGCCGGATTATAACGGGCGCCGTAGCAGGGTACGCAGTCGAAGCGGTCTGTGAGGACGCCGACCACGTTGTCCAACCCGATCACGATTCGTGGCAGCCCTTTCTTCCTGCAGATGTTCACGGCAACTGCCATGAGTAAGTCCACCGCCGGCTGGCACCTTCCCGGGCTTCGAAATAGGATAACTGCAACATATCGGGCTGTGACCGGTCCGCTATCAGCAGGCAGGCGGCCAGGATTTCCCCGTTGTTGCCCACCGTCAGCGGGGTGATCTCCGCCTGTCTGAAACAGGGCTCTCTTCCATAAAAGATCATCCTCAGCACGTTGGTCAAGCCGGAGTCCCGGAAAAACGGGTTGTCCCTGTAGATATCCCGGCAAAAGGAGATGTACCCGGCCGGATCGCAGGAGATAATTTCGATCATGCTCACCTACTTTGGGAATTTTATGTAACCTCTCAGCCTGCCTTATATCCCATGATATGTCGCATGTCTCCGGCCCGGGCTGAAAATTCTGTCCGGTGCATTGGTGCCGGGAAGAGGCCCGCGATTTTTTGAAGCATAGGCGGGCACATTTCAACCCGGGGTGGAATAGTATGGTATGAAATCTAAGCACTCTGCAGATTCGCAGACAGTCTTGAAAGGAGGTTTTTTAAATGGGCGCTGGTGTTGGTGTTGGTGCTGGAGTTGGAGGATGGAGCACCCAACTGGTATTCGTGCTGTTTCTGATCCTCATCCTGCTTCTTGTGGGTATTAACTAGTTCATGTGACGGGAAACCAATAGACTTACCATGGTGACGAGAGAACCCCGGAACTGGCCCGGGGTTCTGAGTTTTATCGGACTAAAGTTTTAAGGCATAATCACCGAATAAATATTATAATGATCATGGCCAGGCTGTTCAACGAGTTCTTGGCTTCAGTGGGGGCTTGCCTTCCCCCACTGAGTCTGATGTTGGACGCAAGGCTTGCATGCCTTTAAAATAGAAGTTGGATCCCGGAAGTCGGATGTCAGAATCTTCTCCTGGCTTTCTTCTTCCAAACTCCCAGATGGCCTTTCCTAGTGATTTTTTTTCCGACATCCGACCTCTTGCTTCGACTTTTGAATCGAGGTGGCCTCATGGCGGACAGTAAGCGTCAGGTCTGGGTAGATGTGGCCAAGACTCTCGCCGTGATCCTGGTGGTGGTTGGGCATCCGGTCGGCCCTGCCGTCTACACCAAATACATCTACTGGTTTCATATGCCGGTCTTCTTTCTGCTCAGCGGCTATCTGTTCAAACCTCCGGACGGCTGGTCGTCCTTGCGTTCCTGGCTCGCCAAGCGGAGCCGCGAGGTGTTGGTCCCCTATTGCGCCTACCTGGTCCTGGTCACCCTGGTCAGGTACTTCTATGTCTACCGCTACCTGCACGTCCTGGAGGCCAGTTTTGTCTTGAAAGACCTGGGGGAGGTGTTGTTCGGCGGCCGGCTGCCCGGCGTCTATTACACGGTTTTCTGGTTCTTTCCCTGCCTGTTCGCTACCCAGGTCCTCTTTGCCCTTATCAACCTGTTATTCAAAGACAGGCGTCTGGCAATAGCGGCTATTGCGGTTGCCTACCTGCTGGCCCATGCAGAGGCCTGGCTGATGCTCGCCCATCCCCTGCTCGTGCCCTTGAACCTGGACGTGGCCCTGATGGCCGTCGCCTATTATGCCATCGGCTATTACTGCAAGAAACCGCTGGCAGACATCTCCCTGCGGGTCACGCTGACTGCCGTTGCCGTCTCCGCGCTGCTGATCGCCGTCGATTACAGGGGATGGATGAACTACGTGCTCAATCTGAAGTTCGTGGTTTATCAGCACCTGTTGTTGGACCTGTTGATCCCCATGGTGATGACTGTGGCGCTTTTGGGAATCAGCCAGGTCTTGGCCCGGAGCAGGCTGGGGAGGGTTGTCACCCTGATGGGCAATGTCGCCCTCCCGGTGGTGTATCTTCACGTTCCCATCAATACCGTGCTCCTGATTGAATACCATTACCATTACGGCAACGCCGCGGCAGCCCTGATCGGGTTTGTGGCGCCCGTCATCCTCTCGAAGCTGGTCTTCGAACGGTTTTCCCTGACCCGCTACCTGTTCCAGGGACGGGTGCCCGGCGCCCGGAAGTCGGATGCAGGTCAGGGGCCGGAGATCGTACTGGGTTGAGTCTGGGGAACTAAGCTGCCCCTGGCATCCTACACCACGAAGGAGTAGGTTTTGCAGGGACGAGACACAATAAAGGGGACCAATAAAGATGATTTATCTGGTGATCCTGCTGGCTATCGCCGCAGGCGCATTGTTGGTATCCTTTCTCAGGAACCGGGCGACGGACAAGACTGCCGCCCTGAAGCGGAGGTACCGGCAGCTCGTGTTCCTCTCCGAGCAGCAGGCCGACGAGGCCCTGCAGCACCAGTTGAAGGCCGCCAGGAAGAGGTATCCGGGGCGTTCCGAGCAGTGGTACCTGGAAAAGATCATCTATGATCTGGAGCGCGACCGCCGTTAATTCGGATGTGGATGTATGAGGTTGGAGAGGGTGGTTTTATGCAAGTTGTGGCAGATTGCATTCCCTGTTATTTGCAGCAGGCCATCTCCGCCTGCCGGGCTGCAGGATTGGACGATTCCGGACAGCAGCGCCTGCTGGCCGGGCTATTGCCCATGATCGCCGATCTCGACCCGTCCAAGACCCCGGCCGAGAATTCCACGCTGGTGCTGTTCGAGACCTGCCGCCTGCTGGGGCGGGATGATCCCTTCAGTGAGGCCAAGGCCGCCAGCAACCGGCTGGCGCGTACCTTTCTCCCGTCACTGGAAAAGATCGTGGAGTTCAGCGAGGACCCGTTGCTGACCGCCTTGAAGGTGGCAGTGGCGGGGAATGTGATCGATATGGGGATCAACCCCCGGTTTGACGTCAACGCCAGCATCCGGCAGGTGTTGGACAGCGGTTTTGCGCGCTGCGAGGCGGAACCGCTGCGCCATCTCTTGCAGGGCGGCGGCCGGTTTGTAGTGATCGGGGACAACAGCGGCGAGATCGTATTCGACTTCCTGCTGCTGGCCCAACTGTGGCATTATACCCACCAGCTTTATTACGTGGTCAAGGGCGGCCCCATTCTGAACGATGCTACCATGGAAGATGCCATGTCAGCCGGAATTGACCTGCTGGCCGAAGTGGTGACCACCGGCAGCAACTACCTGGGCCTGATCCCGGAACTCTGTGGCGCCCCGCTACGCTCGCTGCTGGAGGGCGCCGACCTGGTGCTGGCGAAGGGGCAGGCCAACTACGAGACCCTGGAGGGCACAGCCCTGGCCGGGGAGCGGGCCTTCTTCCTGCTCCGGGCAAAGTGCCCGTGTGTGGCCTCCCACCTGGGTGTCGAGCCCGGGGAATCGGTGCTGGTGCATAACAAGGTAAAGATGGATGGTTAGTGTTGGTGGGCATTTGGGGCATGTAGACTCTTTTCGCGCTTGTAGTAATAACTGGGGGAGTATGGATGTTTTCCTGCTGTTCCGGGTAGATTAAAGTGACAATAAGAAGGAGGAAACGAGATGCCAGACTTTGTCAACGCTTTTTCCGGTATGCACACTGAGCGCAAACTGGCACCGGAGGAACTGGTGCGGGCGATCCGGTTTATGGTCGCCGCCGAGTATGAAGCAGTGCAGGTTTACACCCAACTTGCCGAGTCCATCGATAACGAACTGGCCGCCAAGGTGCTGAGGGAGATCGCCGATGAGGAGCTGGTCCACGCCGGGGAATTCCTCAGGCTGGTCAAGGAACTGGCGCCGAACGAGGAGCAATTCTACCAGCAGGGTGCCCGGGAAGTGGAGGAGAAGATTGGGAAGTAGACTGAAAAATGGACAGAGCAGGTAAGCTGCGAGGGAATCAGACATGTCCGAACCAGGCCGGGTGCGCCCGGTTTTTTTTTGCGGCAGCAGCCGGGGGAATTGATATTTCAGCAATGGACAAAATATGAAGCGAAATTTGAGGTTCAAAAGAGAAGCGGGGGCATTAGAGCGGGTAGTCATCTGGTAAATTGCTATTGCTCCGTAATTTGTTGTCAATTTATAGAGAGGGGAGTGTTTAGCCATACTGCTGGTGGCAGTCAGAGCCCTGGTGCTCTATATTCTCCTGGTAATCGTGATGCGGTTGATGGGCAAGCGCCAGATCGGCCAGTTGCAACCCTTCGAGCTGGTGATCACCATCGTCATCGCCGAGTTGGCCGTTCTTCCCATGAACAACCTCGGCATTCCTATCACCAACGGGGTCATCGGTATCCTGATGCTAATGGCTGCCGAGGTTTTTATCTCCCTGCTGGTTCTGAAAAGCGAGCGGGTGCGCGCCCTGGTCTGCGGCACGCCGACCATGCTGATCAACAACGGCCGGCTGCTCCCTGAGGCCATGCAGCGGCTGCGGGTGAACCTGAACGATCTGTTGGAACAACTACGCAGCAAGGAGTACCCTAACGTATCCGACATCGCCTTTGCGGTGCTGGAGAATAACGGCGCCCTCAGTGTCATTCCCAAGGCCGACGCCCAGCCTCCCACTGCCAGGGACCTCGGCCGCACTGTTGCTCAGCCGTTGTTCCCGGTGACCCTGATCGTGGACGGCAACGTGAACCTGAATAATTTAAAGCTGGCCGGCATCGGAGTGGATACCCTGATCGCCCAGGCCAGGTTGCAGCAGATTCCCGACATCCGGGATGTCTTCTTTGCCCAACTGACCACCCGGGGGCAGATCGACTGGCACCTCAGGGGGGAGGGCGACTGATGCGCAAGTGGAGCGGGTGGCTGCTCGTTTTGGCGATCGCGGCCATTGTCACCACCGGCGGGATCCTCTCGCAGCGGTACCTGGACCGGTCTGCATACGACCTGGCCTCCCAGTTGGAGCGGGTGCGGCAGGCGGTTGACCAACGGGACTGGAGAGAGAGCGCGGACAGCTTTGCAGCCCTTGAAAAGAGCTGGAACAGGGTGCACAGCAACTGGGCGCTGATTACGGATCACATGGAACTGGACAACCTCGAACTGAGCCTGGTCCGGCTCCAGGAGTTCATCGAGAGCCGGGACGAGGTCAACGCCAGGGTCGAGGCCGGGGAAGCCATGGACATGATCAGGCACATCCCAGAACGGGAGCGGCTGACCTGGCGGAATGTTTTTTAGGAACCTCCTGCGCAAGCTTATTTTCGTGGCAGGAGGCAACAGAGCCGTCCCCCTTGACATACGGCTGCCGCTGCAAAAAACCTTCAACTGAGCCACCGGCAAAGTGTCTGCGCCAGGATCACCAACCCATAAACATAGAGAAATGGATATATGAGCTGGTAAATCTTAAGTTTGGTGATGCCGGTCTCATCCAGGATACAGCCAATCAGTTTGACTTCGATCGATCCAAACAGGAAATTGATCAGATCGTCTTCGCTGACCGGGCAACTGTTGAGCATAATAAGATCACCTGATTGCTATAAATTACCGGTAGAAGTGAAAAATGCTTGCGCCGTACAGGCGCAAGCCCCGTCTGCTATATAGTACGCAAATTTACGGAAAATGTTTTTTCTATATCCCACTTACGCGCCCGTCAAGGCTGGCACCCGCCTGTATCCCACATCTCAGCAGCGCTTTTTTGATCAACCGCTTGCGCCTCCCGGTGGCTTCGGCTTCAAGATCCTTTCAACGGGATATTATTGCTGATCGCTGCCTTTTTTATGGGCGAGGGCGCCTGCGTATACCACCACTGAAGGAGATGGGAATTCCCGCGCCGAAAGCTTTAGGGAAATAAGTGCAATGCAGGTGGTTAACGCCATGGATGTTCAGCTTTTCGTGGAAACAGCGATCCGGCTTGTCCAGATCCTCGACAGGCTGCAGCACAATAACCGGCAGGCAAACGTCCTGGTGGACCAGCAGTCGTTTGCCTCTTTTGTTAATGAGGCCGGTACGACCCTGACTGGCAAGCTTAACGACCCCCTGCCGTATATGTCTCCCGAGCAGAGCAACCGCCTTGACAGACGGGTTGACTTCCGCTCGGATTTCTATGCTCTGGGGGTAATGTTTTACGAGATGCTTGTGGGCCGGCTCCCTTTCTATTCCGAAGACCCCATGGAAGTGGTGCATTTTCATATTGCCCAAAAGGCCAAGCCTTTGACTGGCGTCAATACCGGTATCCCCCCGGTTTTATCAGATATCGTCGGCAAATTGATGGAGAAAAATCCGGGCGACCGGTACCAGACTGCCGGCGGACTGTTGGCGGACCTGGCCAGGTGCCGCATTTCTTTGCAGCCTTTTGCCATCGCCGCGGATGATGACCCCGGCGAATTTACAGTGCCCGGTCAGCTTTACGGGAGAGAAAAGGAGATCGAGATCCTGAAAGATTCCTACCGGGCTGCCAAAGACGGCGGTCTGCAGACGGTTATGATAGCCGGGGATGCCGGCGTAGGCAAGACATCGCTGGTGTCTGAGTTGGCAAGGTTTGTGCTTGCAGACGGAGGACTTTTTTCCTCCGGGAAGTTCGACCAGTATCAGAGGAATACGCCCTATTCTGCATTTATCCAGGCGCTGCAAGCCGTTATCCGGGGCATCCTTACCGGGAGCGAGAACGAGATTCTTGACTGGAAGGAGCGGATGCTCGCTTGCCTGCAGGGGAATGCCCGGATTGTGATCGAGATCATCCCGGACGTGGAAAAAATCATCGGCCCGCAGTTGCCCGTCCCCAGGCTCGAGCCCCTGGAAGCCCAATTCCGGTTCTGCACAGTCATGCTGAGCTTTATCCGGCTGTTCGCAGATGACGGAAGGCCGTTCGTGCTGTTCCTGGACGACCTGCAGTGGGCGGACCCGGACAGTCTCAAGCTGCTGGAGAGAATGGCCGGCGACATGGACAGCCAGAACATCCTGTTGATCGGAGCATACAGGGATAATGAAGTTGGGGCCGGCCACCTCCTGCAGGGCGCCCTGGGCAAGATGCAACAAGCCGGCCACGACATGAGCGTGATTAATCTTGGCCCCCTGGAACAGGAGCACGTCGGCATGATCGTTGCGGCAGCGCTCCGTTCCAGCGCGCCCGCAGGCGCGCACCCGGAGTCCGACCGGCTGGCTCAAGCCTGCATGGCGAAAACGCAGGGCAATCCCTTCTTTCTGACGCAGTTCCTGTATTCCATGAAGGATGATGGCCTGATCTGGTTTGACGCCAAGCAAAAAAAATGGGCCTGGGACTACGAAGCGGTCCTGCGCACGGATGTCACCGACAACGTGGTCGACCTGATGATCAGGAAAATCGACAGGCTTCCCTCCGCGACGGTTGAGGTTTTGCAACTGGCCGCCTGCATCAATAATGCCTTCGACGCCAGGACACTGGCCATTGTGGCGGAAAAGCCCCCGGAGTCAATCGACGAAGCCCTGGAAAGAGCGGTATCCGAAGGCCTGATCATGTTCTCCGAAGGAACATACCGGTTTTTGCACGACAGGATCCAGCAGGCGGCATATTCTCTGGTGCCTGACAGCGACAGGGTGCAGATGCATTATAGAATAGGGGTGCTGCTGTATAACACCTCCGACAAGGAGGTTGAAGAGAGGCTGTTTGAGATTGCAGACCATCTGAACAGCGCATCAGGATTGATCTCTGACCGGGCAGAGAGGCACAGGCTGGCGGGGCTCAACCTGAGAGCGGGCAAAAAGGCCAGGTCTGCTGCCGCCTATGAAAAGGCATACGAATACCTGGCGCTGGCGCTGGACCTGCTGGACGAGGACTGTTGGGAGAATGAATATGACCTGATGCTGGACCTCCATCTCGAGGCCGCCGAAGCGGCTTATGTCTGTATGCGCTTTGAGGCGATGGAAAGGATTGCGGACAAAACCCTTGTGCACGCCAGGGACCTGTTGGACAGGGCCAGGATCTATGAGGTCCGGATCGCCGCCTACGCCTTGCAAAACGATCTGGAGAGGTCGCTGGCTACATCATGGGAGATTTTAAGGCTGCTGGGCATCAGGCTGCCTGCCAGCCCGGGGAAATGGCATCTCCTGTGGGGGTATCTCAGGACGAGGCTCGCCCTGGCCGGCCGGCCTCCCGACAGCCTGCTCGACCTGCCCGCCATGAAAGACCGTCAAAGCCTCACCGCTCTTCGAATCATGAACAACACCAGCATCGCCAGCGCTCAGGCCTCGCACAACCATTGCGTCCTGCTGGCATTTAACGTCTTAATCCATACCCTGAAGCATGGGATCGCCGAGGAGGCGATCTGTTCCTATGCCGGATACGGGTCTATGATCTATGCAATGTTCAATAGGGCGGAAGAGGGCTATCAATATGGAAAACTGGCCCTAAGGTTATCGGATCAATTCGGAGGCAGCAAATTTGAATGTTTTGCCAGGTTTGTCTTCAATATTATCATCAGGCACGCCAGAGAACCCTTGCGGAATACGCTGCTCGATTTTCCCGGCAGCTATCAGAAAGGATTTGCCGCAGGCGACCTGATTAACGCCGGCGGTTCCATCATGCAGTACTTTCTATATTCCTATTTTGCAGGCAGGGAATTGCCGGTGATCGAACAGGAGATGCAGCAGCACTGGCATGCCCTTCTTAAAAGCGGACATACGATGTCAATCCGCATGTGCGAGCTGTGCCGGCAGACCATCTTGAACTTCAAGGGGGATGCCGGCGACCCGTGCCGGCTGGCCGGACAGTACTTCGACGAGGATGCCATGCTGCCGGAATCTATAAAATCGAACGACGGGATAGTCGTATTTAGCATCTATTTTCACCGCATGCTGCAGTTTTTTTATTTCGGTCAGCCGGAGGCCGCACTGGAGGTTCTCCCGCACCTCGAAGCATACCTCAATGGTGTTTTGGGCATCTATTACATTCCCCTCTTCCATTTTTACAAGTCCCTGGTGTTGTTTGCCAATGCGGAACGGACAGGCGGGATCAGGAAATTTTCGTATCTTGCCGGAGCGGACCGGTGCATCAGGACGATGAAGAGATATGCGCGGACGGCGCCGGCCAACAATCTCCACAAACTGTACCTGATGCAGGCGGAAAGCAAGCGTGTCAGGGGCAGGTTACAGGCAGCGGCGGACTACTACGACAAGGCGATCGAGCTGGCGGGCAGCAACGGGTTTTTACAGGAAGAGGCGCTGGCCAATGAACTGGCCGCCAAATCATCTATGTTGGCAGGAAAGGTGGATGCTGCCGCAAAACATCTGACGGATGCCTATTTGTGCTACAACAGGTGGGGTGGCAATGCCAAGGCGCGTGACCTGATCAAGAATTTTCCCGCCACCCTGGCCGCCTATTCCCTGCCTGAGGAGAGGCACGACCATGACGACTCCTCTCTTGACCTGCTGTCCATTATCAAGGCCAGTCAGGCCATTTCCGGAGCCCTTGTCCTCGATGAGTTGTTGAACCTGCTGATCAGGATCATCATCCAGAATGCAGGTGCTCAAAAGGCCGTCTTCATTATGAAAAACAACGGCCGGCTGTTCATCGAAGCGGAGGGAAACGCAGACGACAATACCATCAGTGTCTTGCAGTCCATCCCGCTTGATGGGCATGACGCCCTCCCGGTCAGGTTGATCAATTACGTGGCCAGAACCGGCGAGAGCGTTGTCTTGAAGACCGAAAACAGGGCGCTCTTCGGCCTCGATGATCGTGATCTGCCCAGATCGGCCATCTGCCTGCCCGTGACCGCCAGGCGCTCCATTCAGGGGATACTTTACCTGGAAAATAACCTGCTGCCGGGAGTTTTCACCAACGACAGCGTGAATGTCCTCAAACTCCTCTCCTCACAGGTGGCCATCTCACTGGAAAATGCCAAACTGTACCGGGATATGGAAGGCATTATCAAGGAGCGCACCGACCAGCTCAATCAGAAGAATAGTGAATTGATCCGCATCAATAATGAGCTTGAGGCCGCAAGCCAGGCCAAGTCCCAGTTTGTCGCCAATATCAGCCACGAGCTGCGCACCCCCCTGCACGGGATCCAGGGGATGGCAGGCCTGCTCCAGAAATCCGGGCTGGACGGAAATGAGCGGGAATACACCAACATGATCCAGTCGTCGGCGCAGGAATTGCTGCAGATCATCAACGATATTCTCGACATTTCCAAAATAGAAGCGAACAAGCTCGACCTGGTCGAACAAGGCTTCAGCATGCAATCGCTGCTGGATGAAATCTTCCAATCTTTCCAGTTTGCTGCCAGAAATAAGGGTCTCGCCCTGACCTGCGAGATCGACCCCCGCCTGCCGCAGCTCCTGTGCGGAGATGCCCACCGGATCAAACAGGTGCTGATCAATATCGTCAACAACGCCATCAAATTTACAGCAGAAGGAAAAGTGTCACTGACTGCCGTGCTGCAATCCATGGATCAGGCCGACGCCACGGTAGAGGTTGCTGTGAGAGATACCGGGATCGGCATCCCGGAACAAAAACAGGGACTGATCTGGGACTGCTTTACCCAGGCGGACGCCAGCATTGCCAAGAAATTCGGCGGGACCGGACTGGGGCTGGCCATCTCGAAAAGCCTGATCGAATTGATGGGTGGCCGGATCGAACTGGAGAGCATCGAGGGCGAGGGAAGCCTTTTCCGGTGCATCTTCCCGCTCAGCCTGGGCATCGATGACAGCGCCAGCCGGGGCGCCGTGCCAACAGGCGCTGATGAACCGGGCGTGGCAGATGTTCATCGATCGCCCAGGTTGAAAATAATTGTGGCTGAAGACAACGATGTCGGTCAAAAATACATCAAAAGCCTGCTGGAGTATTATAACTGCGAGGCGACCGTGGCCGCAAACGGGCTGGAACTCATGGACCTGCTGAAAACCGGCGCTTACGGTTGTATCCTCATGGACAAAAATATGCCGGCCATGGACGGCATGGAAGCAACGAGGCTGATCCGCGCCCAGGAGCAGACGACGGGAAGACATATTCCGATTGTGGCGCTTACTGCCTCTGCGATTACCGGCGATAGGGAAAAACTTCTGGAGGCGGGCATGGATTACTACCTGTCAAAACCGATCAGGGAAAGCGACCTAGCCGGCATCCTCGATCAGATCGGCAGGCAGAGCCTGATTGACCGTCCCGTCCTGATCGAGGAGTCGCGCCTGTTCGGCAAGGACTTGATGAGAGAGATCATGGAAAAATATCTCAAGTCCTACCAGGCACAGGTTGATCAGATTGAAGAGTATGCGAACGGGGAACAGTTCCAGGGGTTGGAGGCGGCAGCCCACCGGTTCGCCAGTTCCGTTTCCTGCTTTTATGCCGACCCGGTCTTCAGGGCAGCAGGTGATCTGGAGAAGATGGCGCATGCGCACCGGACGGAGGGACTGGATGCAGCCCTTGCGAACCTGAAGCAGTTGGCAGGACTGCTGGCCACCGAGCTGGAACAGATCCTGCCCGAGGGTCAAGACTAAATCCATCGCCCTGTCCGGGAAGCAAGGGGACGTTCGGTTCTCTGGTATTTCTGGTTATACCACCAGGCATAACTACGCCAATGCATTTCATGATTTTAGGGATCTCTTCACTTTTTTCATGTATGAGCAGATGGACATGGTTGCTCATCAGACCATATCCGTGCACTTCACGTTCAATAGTTTCCAAAAAATGCTGATAGTCATCTTCGACGTAGCAGATATCTTGCCGGTTGATTCCTCTCATCACGCTTTCCGTTTTCCTTGATCACGTAAGGAAGCATAATGTACGTCCCTCTGCTTCCTGCTTCCTCTTAGCGAAGTTAAAAATAATTCGATTAGTTAACATGGATGTAACAAATGAACGATTGTTTGTAACAATTGGGTGATAAACTGCGCCAACGGAAGTATGCGTACTTTTATTTTCGTGTGAGGTCTGCGATTGAGCCATCGAGCATTTCGGGCTTGACCGGACGCCATAAGGAGGGATCCATGGTTGACCGAGTTTTGTTATTAATAATGGTGTTTCATCGCGTGAGGCACAAGCGAGGCGACTAAAAATAATTAGGAGGAATGCAACATGGGAAAAAATCGTACGAGAACGACCGTAATGCTGCGGTACATCGGTATTTTTATTGCCATGCTGATTGTCAGCACGATCTGCACTGCAAGCGCGGCGGGTATCACTTTGACGAGCCCCATCAAAATCCCGAGTTTCTTCACCTACACCGTTACCTATAACGGCAACGGCAGCACCGGGGGGGCAGCGCCCACCGACAGCAACACTTATGCCCAGGGAGCAACGGTAACCGTGCTGGGCAACACCGGAAACCTAGTCCATACAGGCTACGTCTTCGCCGGCTGGAACACGGCTGTGGGCGGCAGCGGAACGAGCTACCAGCAGGGCGCCACCTTCACCATGGGAACAGCCAACGTCAATCTGTACGCCCAATGGACGCTGTTTCACATCATCCCCATCAAGATCCCGGGTCTCGGTGGCGCCATCCCGACCACCTACACCGTCACCTATTGGGGAAATGGCGCAACCGGGGGAATGTACCCCACCGACAGCAACACTTATGCCCAGGGAGCAACGGTAACCGTGCTGGGCAACACCGGAAACCTGGTCAATACGGGCTACGTCTTCGCCGGCTGGAACACGGCTGTGGGCGGCAGCGGAACGAGCTACCAGCAGGGCGCCACCTTCACCATGGGAACAGCCAACGTCAATCTGTACGCCCAGTGGACGACGGCGCCGACAACGCCTGCTCCGACAGTGGCTAGCGTCAGCCCAAGCAACGGCCCCGCGGCCGGAGGCACGACGGTGACCATCACCGGCAGCGGGTTCACCGGGGCGACTGCCGTCACGTTCGGCAGCACTACCGCTTCCTTCAGCTTCGTCAACGATTCGACGATCACAGCCACCTCCCCTGCGGGAAGCGGAGTGGTCGATGTGACCGTGATCACTCCGGGTGGCACCAGCGCCACGAGCCCAAGCGACCAGTTCACCTACGCAGCGACGCCTGCACCGACGACAACCAGTGCCCCGGCGGTGACCGGCGTCAGCCCGAACAGCGGCCCTGCAGCCGGCGGCACCCAGGTGACCATCAGCGGCAGCGGGTTCACCGGGGCGACCGCTGTCAACTTCGGATCCTCCGCGGCCACCGGAGGCACCGTTAACTCCGACACCTCGATCACTGCCACTTCCCCTGCGGGAAGCGCTGGAGCGGTCGACGTGACCGTGGTCACTCCGGGCGGCACCAGCGCCACGAGTTCAAACGACCAGTTCACCTATGCAACGACTACGACGACTACTCCGCCGACCACCGGCCAGACCGTGCTGCAGTTCTCTATAGGCAGCACTGACTACAACGTCAACGGCCAGGTGCAGAGCATGGACACCGCCCCGATGATCAGCGATGGGAGGACGCTGCTGCCGATCAGGTACGTGGCAACCCCACTCGGTGCCACGGTTGACTGGGATGCAGCGCAGCAGATGGTCACAGTGACCATGGGCAGCAATACCATCCAGCTCGTGATCGGCCAGAGCAGCGCCACGGTGAACGGGGTCAGCACGCCGATCGACTCCACCAACCCGGCTGTCACCTCGGTGATCGTTGACGGACGCACCATGCTGCCCCTCAGGTTCATCGCCGAGAGCCTGGGCTGCCAGGTGAACTGGAATGCAGCGCAGCAGTTGGTGACGGTGACCTACCAGTCGCCGTGAGATAGGAGCGGTACGTAATGTAAGCGCGGGTTTTACGCCGCGGATAAGGCAAGAAGTGTGCTCAGGCAAGCATTACACAAATTGGAGGAGGAAAAAGGATGCGTCAGAGAAGGTTCTATGTCAGAAGGTTTTTTGTTCTGGCAGTGCTCGTCCTCGCCCTGTCCCTGGCGGTGGCGGGATGCAGCAAGCAGGCGAGCATGCCCGCTAATGGAGGGCAGGCCCAGGTCAGCCAGAATAATGGAAGGACGGCAATAAATACCAATCAGGGTGCTGCTCAGGTGGGCGGCGCCATTCAATGGCCATCGCAGATGCCGCCGGACGTCCCCAAATTCAATTATGGAACGATCACCGGAAGCAGCAATAACGTCATGGGGAGCATTCAAGCAGCATTCGCAAACGTTACTCCGGATGCCTTCGACAAGTATCAAAACGATTTGAAGAACGCGGGCTGGACTATATCAAATGCCACACAGTCAGCAGACGGCTTTGAGATCGACGCCGCCAAAGCCCCGCGCGGGGTCGTGGCAATGTTCATCGCCTCTAAAAGTGATGGACTTAAGGGAGCGGTTACGTACAACGACCACTCAGGCCAGTAAACTCTAAAAACCATGAACGATCGAGAGGCGGGGCCACCATGCCGATCGACCCCGACAACTCGGCTGTGACTCCGGTGATCGTCCCGCCCGGACGCACCATGCTGCCCTTGATCTTCATCGCCGAGAACCTGGCTGCCCGGTTAAACTTATAGTATTAATGAAAAAGTCTGAAGGAGGTGAATGAAGTGGATTTTTTCGATAAGGTAAAGAAGGGCATTGGCGATGCTGGAGCTAAAGCCAAGGAAATGGTTGATGTAACCCGCCTGAATAATCAAATCGGCCAAAAGCAAAAAGAAATCGAGCAGCTATACATTAAGATTGGCAATGCAGCCTTCAATGCTATGCAGGATAACACCTTGTCAGAGATCGAGACATCTATCAAAGATTTCAGTCAAGAGATTATCCAGAAACAGCAAGAGATTGCCGTATTAGAACACGATATAGCTGAGATCAAGAGTGCAGAGCACTGAAATTCAACTGGGTCTTTGCTTCATGTACTCCGCATTCTTCAGGCCGGGCGTTAGCCCGGATGCGGAGGAGGGGGATTGCTTTCCCCCTACTGAAGCTTAGAGCCAGTTAACTAGGGGCGTAGCCGCTCTTATCCCACCGCTTAAGAAGCGGGGGCATTAGAGCGGGTAGCCATCGTGTAAAACACTGATGCACAAGGCCAAGTAGTCTGTCCATGTGGCAAGCCGTCACCCGGCAGACATTGTGACTTGATTTAGAAAAAGGGGGAGAGAAAGATGGAAAGACCGGCCTTAATGGCAACAACAGCTTCAGACGAGACTTTTGCGGGCATCACCTATCACCTGGATGGTGAGTTGGTTCCCGCCCTCACCGTCGAACTGCTTCCAGATCAGAAGATCTTCTTTGAGCACCACATCTTGCTCTGGATGAACACCGGTATCAAAATCGGCATCAAGCCGATGAAGGGCGCCATAAAGCGCATGATCGCCGGGATGCAGATCTTTGTCACCGAGGCGGCAGGCCCCGGCCAGATCGCTTTCAGCCGCGATGCCGCCGGCCACGTCTTTGCCATGCATATGAAACAGGGACAGGAGATCCATGTCCGTGAGCACCAGTTCCTGGCCGCTTCGGATAACATCGATTACACCTATGAGCTCAATAAAGGGGTCTCCAATATCTTGTTTGGCGGCACAGGATTTTTCATCGATAAGTTTCATGGCGCCAGGGGGGATGGCATCCTCTGGCTGCACGGCTACGGCAATGTCTTTGAAAAGGTTCTGGCGTCCGGTGAGCAGATCGACATCGAGCCAGGAGGCTGGCTTTTCAAGGACGCCAGCGTATCTATGGAAACAAGGATGACCAAGCTTTCAACAGGATTCTTGGCGGGAATGAACCTGATCCTGAACCGGTTTACAGGCCCTGGACGCGTCGGCATCCAATCGATGTACTACCATCTGCAATCGGGAAGCGACAATGCCGCCTCATCAAACGTACCAGGCCTAAGCGCCGGCGCTGCCATCGGGGGGCTCCTGGGAGGCTTGCTGGATAAGTAAAGGCTCTCGCTCCCAGAAATCATAAAATTACGTCATTGTTAACATGGATGTAACAAATGAACGATTGTTTGTAACAATCGTGTGATAGACTGCCAACTGAAGTATGCATAATTCTATTTTTCACGTGCGGTCTGTGATGGAGTCATCATGGGCGGTTAATTGAGCATTTCGGGCTTGACCGGACGCCAATGGAGGAATCCAGGGTTTACCGGGTTTTGATAATAATTGAGGGGGTAAGTAGATGACCGGAAATGTTTTTTGGAAACGTGGATTGCTGTTGTTGATGGCCCTGCTAGTTGTGCTGGCGATGACGGCCACACCCGTTTTCGCCAGCGCCCCCGTCGCTCTCTTAATCCCGGTCACTGGTGTGACCGTCAGCCCTCGCACCCTGAACCTGACGGTCGGAGCAACATCCACCCTGACCGCCACCGTAGCGCCTTCCAACGCCAACCAGGCCGTGACCTGGAGTTCCGACAACACAGGCGTGGCTTCGGTCGACTCCAACGGAGTGGTGACAGCGGTTGCGCCAGGCTATGCGCACATCACCGCCACCACAGTGGGCACCTGGTCATCAGGCTATCCGAGTGCCGACTCTGTCACCGTGACCGTGACAGCAGCAACCACGCCCAGCACCACGCCCAGCAGTGGTTCGCCGCCGCCGCCCGTCACTAACACAGGGCCGGCCGCTCCAAAGACCTACACTACCGGCAATGAATACAACGTCGGCAATGGCCCGGATGGCATAGCCATCGACTCCAGCGGCGACGTCTGGGTGGCTAACCAGGAAGGTAGCAACGTGACCGAGCTCTCTTCATCCGGCACCACCATTGGAACCTACACTGTCGGCTCTGGCACGCCGAGCGTAAGTGGCCCGGGTGGCATAGCCATCGATGCCAGCGGCAATGTCTGGGTGGCAGATGGAGAAGGAACCGTGACCGAGCTCTCTTCATCCGGCGCCAAACTGGGAACCTACCCTGTCGGCACTCACCCGTTTGGCATTGCCATCGATGCCAGCGGCAATGTCTGGGTGGCAAACGAAGGCGATGGCACCGTGACCAAGCTCTCTCCATCCGGCGCCACCCTGGGAACCTATAGTGCAGGCTCTGAAAATACGAACTCACCAAATGACATAGCCATCGATGCCAGCGGCAATGTCTGGGTGACCAACTACGAAGGCAACTACGTGACCGAGTTCTCTCCAGCCGGCGCCAAACTGGGAAACTACAAAGTCGGCGATAACCCGTATGGCATAGCCATCGACTCCAGCGGCAATGTCTGGGTGACAAACTACAACGGCAACACCGTGACCGAGACTCTCTTCAACCGGAGCCAAACTAGGACACTACACAGGCTTCTATAGCCCGAAGGGCATAGCTATCGACTCCAGCGGCGACGTTTTGGTGGTAAACAGCGGCGATGTAAACTATTTGTTAGGCGCCGTGACCGAGTCTCTCTTCATCCGGCGCCACCCTGGGAACCTACCCTGTCGATCAGGACCCTGGGGCCATAGCCATCGATGCCAGCGGCAATATCTGGGTGACAAACTGGCTCAGTAACACCGTTACGGAAATAAAAGTGGTGAAGACCATTCAGGTGTATGTCAACGGGACTCTCGTGCAGATGGATGTGGCGCCCAAGATTGTCGACGGGCGCATACTGGTGCAGATGCGGCCGATCTTCGAGGCCCTGGGGGCCACTGTGCAGTGGAATGCTGCCGACCAGAGCATCGTCGCCACCGAGGGCAATACTATAATCAAGCTGCAGATCGGCAGCACCACGGCCTATAAAAACGGAGCCCCGGTCACCCTGGCCGCGCCGCCAATAATTGTCAATGGGCATACGCTGGTGCCGACGCGTTTCGTCAGTGAGGCCTTCGGGTATAATGTCGCATATGACGCTGCCAATATGCGTGTGGACATCACTAGCGGCCCTTGAGCCAATCCGCCGGACCGGTAGGCGCTCAAGCAGTCAACCTGACTTTTGCATGAGCACAAACGCCCGCCCTGGTTAGCTAACCAGGGCGGGCCAATACGTCCAGCATGCCTGCTGCGCCGATGGGTTTCAAGAAATCCGCGTAGCCGCTCTTATCCCACCGCTTCGGAAGCGGGGGCATTAGAGCGGGTAGCCATCGGTAAAGCGTTGCAAAAATGTTGTCATGAGGAGGAAAAAGATGCATCGGAGAGGGTTCCATGTTCTGGCGGTGCTCGTACTCGCCCTGTCCCTGGCGGTGGCGGGATGCAGCATGCTGGCGCGCAAAACCTCTACCGGAGGGCAGGTCCAGGGGGCGCGCTGCCCAGCGACACATTCAAAGTGCCGGCCGGCGTAAAAATCACGGATCTGACCAACATGAGCCCCCAGAACCTGCCTCCTCAACAATAAAAGCGGATGGGGCATTTCTTAAAGATGTGGCACAAAGAACAGCTAGGAGAAAAACTCCTGGAGGCGGGCATGGATGACTATCTGTCAAAACCCATCAGCAAAAGCGACCCTGCCGGTGTCAACGATCAGGCCGGCAGGCAGGGCATGGTTGACCGTCCCGTCCTGATAGAGGAATCGCGCCTGTTCGGCAAGGACTTGATGAGAGAGATCATGGAAAAATATCTCAAGTCCTACCAGGCGCAGATGGATCGGATTGAAGAGCATGCGAATGGGAGTCAGTTCAAGGAGTTGGAGACGGCAGCCCACAGGTTCGCCAGCTCCGTTTCCTGTTTTTATGCCGATCCGGTATTCAAGGCAGCCGGCGATCTGGAGAAGATGGCGCATGCGCACCGGAAGGAGGGGTTGGATGCAGCCCTTGCGCACCTGAAACAGTTGGCAGGACTGCTGGCAACTGAGCTGGAGCAGATCCTGCCCGAGATTATCATGGGCGGTTAATGGAATGTTTCGGGCTTAACCGGGACACCGATGGAGGAATCCAGGGTTGACCGGAATTTGTTATTAATTATGATATTCGAGGAGGAATGGAGAATGAATCAACAAGTCAAGCGGTTTGTCTCCCTGTTCATGAAGAAGAGAATGATCTGGTGTTTGATGGCGTCGCTGATTGTTGTCGGTGTCCTGGTTACGGGTTGCAGCAGCAAAGGCGGTTCCACTGCCAGCAGCCCGACGGCTTCCAGCCCGACGGCTTCCACTCAGAGTCAGTCGAGCGGCAGCCAGTCGATAGCAGATTTATTTGCAAAGTTCAAACAGGGGAGAAGCATGACGTTTGACTACACTGTAACCACATCCGACGGTAAGACAGCCAGCGGAACGATGTGGAAACAAAGCGACATGATGAAGATGGAAACCACTGTCAATGGCCAGCAGGCGGTAATGATCATCAACTATGCCGACAATACCATGATTGAATATCAGCCAGCCCGCAACATGGGAGTGAAAATGAAGTTACCCTCTACGTCCCAGGACGCGAGTAGTTACCTGAACGGCGTCGACCCGAGCACTGTGCAGGACCTCGGGACGGCAGTCATAAATGGTGAGACCTGCCGTGTTATTCAATACGCCATGGCAAGCGCGCCGACTACGACTATAAAAATGTGGCTGAGCGAGGATCAGGGAATTCCTGTCCATATGGTGAGCACCGCCGCAGACGGCAAGACCACGACGCTGGATTACACGAACATCAATGTGGGTCCGCTGCCCAGCGACACCTTCAGCGTGCCGGCCGGCATAACGATCAGGGATATGACCAACATGAGCCTGCCTTCTCAACAATAAAAAGCCGCTGCGAGGCATCTGGTCCTGAACATAATGGGTTGTATGCGGTTCCGGCTCCTACATGCAGGAATGGTTTCCTGCATGTAGGAGCAGCATATTTCGCTCGATGCCGATTGGATCTAATATGGCTCGGCAGGGACAGCTTGCTTCAGGCCAGTTTCGGGCTTTGGCCTTTGTACCGGTAGCCCACGTATCTGATGGATTCGATCAGGAAATCATTGCTTCCGGCTTTTTTGAATTTCATTCGGAGGCGCCGGATGTGGACGTCTACGGTCCGGGTTTCCAGCGCATATTCGTTGCCCCAGATCGCATCCAGGATCTCGTTGCGGGTAAAGACCCGGCCCGGGTTTTTGGCAAGCAGGGTGAGGAGTTCGAATTCCTTGAAGGTAAGGGCAATCTTCCGGCTCTGGTAGAAAACCTCCCGTGAGACAAGGTCAATCTCCCCGTCGCCGAAAGGCAGCCTGTTGGCATCGGCAACTGCCGCCTGTCCCATCTTGGTCCTGCGTAAAACGGATTTGACCCTCGAGATCAGCTCATGGTAGCGGATCGGTTTTCCTATGTAATCGTCCGCCCCCAGCTCCAACCCGACCACGTTGTCTATCTCGCTGCTCTTAACTGAAAGCATGATCACGGACACGTGATCCAGCGCCCTGTCCGAGCGAATGTGGCGCAGTGTTTCCAGGCCGTCCATTCCCGGCAGCATGATATCCAGGATTACGGCATCCACTTCGGTGGTCCTGAGGATCTCCAGGGCATTTTCCCCCGAATCTGCCTGCAAGACGTCATATCCTTCCTGTTTGAGAGCGGACCCGGCCAGTCTCCTGATGTCCGCATCGTCGTCCACGATCAGGATGTTCTTCCTGAACATTTCTCATACCACCCGACCATTGCGTCTATCATATTTTCTGGGAACCAGGTAGATCCATATCGATAATATCATAAAATTACGACTTAGTTAACATGAATGTAACAAATGAACGACTGTTTGTAACAATTGCGTGATAGACTATCGACTGAAGTATGCGTAATTCTATTTTTATGCTGCACGGATGGTACTATACGGTTTCAGAATGTCGATCTTCGTTAAATCCTTTGCCCTACATCCTACGCGCATGCGGTGGAGACATCCGTATATGCCGGCTGCCACTATGTTGAATTGAAGGGCTGTTGGAAATGGAGGACAATTGCCCAACCACTGCCTTAAACTTCCTGCTCCAGGTCGTTGCAGGAGATGCATAAAAACATCATAATTACAAGTAGGATTTGGACAACTTGTTTTAGCACAAAGAGAGAGGTGGCTGATTATGAAGAGTTGGATGTTGCTTCCGGCTGCGCTGGCGGTTCTGATTCTGGTGTTCGCGGGGTTGTTGCCGGCGCGGGCTGATGCGGTACAGTTGAACGGGGACAATAACAACCAGACGGTTGCGCTTGACCAGGGGCAGGTCGTGGAGTTGTCTCTTACCGGCAATCCGACCACCGGTTATTCCTGGAGTTATGCCGAAACTCCTGACCAGAACGTCCTGGTGGAGACGTCGCATTTCTACATCAGCCCATCAGGGGCGGTAGGCTCCGGCGGCGCCGAGCACTGGGTTTTCCGGGCGGTGGGCGCCGGCACTACTCAACTCAACCTGGTGTATTCCCGCCCCTGGGAGAAGAGCGCCCCACCAGCCAAGACCTATTCCTTGGCGATCGGGGTCAACTCAGCGCCTGCCCCGGCGCCGCCCCAGTTGAACCATGCCAGCTTCACGATTGGAAGCGGCGCTTACAGCGTCGATGGGCAGGTTTACCAGATGGACGCGGGCGTATCCCCGTTCCTTCAAGACGGCCGGGTCTATGTACCGGTGCGTTACCTGGTATCGGCCCTCGGTCTGTCCACTGCCGACATGTACTGGGATGAGGCATCCCGGGCGGTGGTGCTTCCGCCCGATCAGAACGGCGTTGTTTATCACCTGAAGATCGGGGACGGCACGATCTACCAGTTGGATTCCGGAGGAACGGACAAGGTTGTCCAGGCCATGGGCGCCGCGCCGCTGGACAAGGATGGGTATATCTACCTGCCGGCACGGTTTATTGCCGGGCTGTTCGGCTACCAGTCCGGGTGGGATGCCACCGGCGGGGTATTGTCGATTGAGCCTGCCCAGTGAGAAGTGAGATGCGAGCGGGCACCCGTTCACATCTCACACGTCCCAAATACCAGGCCCCAAGTGGGGCCTTTTTCAGGTTGGTACACGCCTGGGAGGAAAAACAGGCTTTGATATGGAAAGCTACCTGAACAGGGAGGGATGTACTGTGGCCAAGGTTTCGAGGTCGGCAGTTCCGGTGGCGATAGCGGCAGCAGTGGTCATCCTGGCTGCGCTGGGCATCTTCGCAACACCGCTGAGGAATGCTCTGATGCGGACAGGCAATAGTGGAAAAAGCGTTTCCGCAGCAGTGCAGCCGGCACCGGCCGCGGGAGTTCAGCCAGCGCCGGCCGCCTCCGCGAGCAGCGATCAGGCCGCCCAGGCAGACCAGCCTCTACCAGCAGGGTTACCAGTACTACAACGAGGAACTGTACCAGAAGGCCATCAACCTGGAGGACCAGGCGATCCAGAAGGATCCCACCGATTACCCGGCATACACCATCAAGGGGATCGCTCTCTGCTACTATGGCTACTTTGACGGCGGGGACATGAAAAACAGGGACTTCGACGAGGGCATGCAGGATATCGACAGTGCCCTGGCGCTGAAGCCGGATTACACCCTCGCCCTGTTCAACAAGGCCCTGGCCTACGAGCTGTATGCCAATTACGATACGGCCCTGTACTGGTACGACAGGACCATCGCCGTAGACCCGAAGTCGGTGTGGAGCTATTACGGCAAGGCGGCCATATACGGGCGCAGGGGGGACGTGACCGACACCGTCAAATACCTCGGGCAGGCGATTGATCTGAACCCGGAGGTGAAGAAGTACGCCCGGCAGGAGGAAGACTTCAACAATGTCAGGAACAGCCCCGAGTTTCAGAACCTGGTGGGCGATTGAGGGTAGATTGAAAGCTTGCGGGCGCGGCTCAGCGCCGGGTGCCGCGCCCAGAGGGCACCCGGCGCGGCACCCAGCGCTGAGGCCCGGGCACGATGCCGCTGACGTTCGCTACGCTCACCAATAAGGAAGCGGACCGAGGCGAGACTTTCTTACTTGGGGATGAAGGTGGCGCAGTCGGTATCCTGGGTGTTCCTGGCTTCGGGGGACTGGATCTCAATCTTGTCAGCGTGGCAGCGATCCCCGCTCTCGTAATAATAACAGGAATTGACCACGCACTTTACCCCCGACAGATGTTGATTCTTCTTGTCAACCTGTCCTTGCATCAAAGCAACCCTCCTCTTTTTTCTTAGTATTATCCAGGTTTGCCGGTACTATGCAGGCAGGAAAAGATCACACTTCCTTGATGGCATCGACGGGACAACTCTCCAGTCCCTCCCGGGCGCAGTCCTCCAGGTTGGGCGGGACCTCTTCAAGCTGGTTGTGAGCCTTGCCGCTGTCGTCCCAGTCGTAGACGTCGGGACAGATATCGATGCAGGTGCCGCAACTGATGCAGATATCAGGATCGATGAAAACTTCCATGTGACAACCCTCCTTGTATGCTGTTAATATTATGTTAGTTATTTTGAAAATACATTCATGGCCTGGGAAGCAAAAGGGCCGTCCCCTTGTTCTCTCTGGTTTATGCAGCTTTTAGATCGGGGGTGCCAGGCCTGGAGAACCGGCAATTATGGAAACTACAAGCAAAACTTATGCAATTTTAAGGTAATTTGGGCAGGAAACGCAGTAAAATTGGTACCGGAAGGATAAACAGGATCCTGTTACTGGCGGCAAGACAATCAATTGATCGGGAGAGGATAAACAATGCCACAAACTTTTTTCGCAAGGGTATGGTCGTTCGTAAAAGGCTTTCCGGGTCTGCTTGTCAAGAGCCGCATCACCCTGATCATCACGGTCCTGGTGGTGCTGGCAGCCGGAGGCTTTGTCTGGTACCACCAGGCAACAAAGAAGCAGGTCGGCGGCTATACCACCACCAAGGCGGCCTTAGGGAGCATCCAGGAGACCGTCAGCGCCTCCGGCAACCTGATCGCCGTCCAGAGCGTCGCCCTCACCTTCAAGAACCAGGGCTACGTCGAGGCCTGCAGCGTACAGCTCGGGGACATGGTCAGGACCGGGCAGGTGCTGGCCACGGAGCAGACCAGCGACCTGCAGGATCAGTACAATGAGGCCGTGGCCAAACTGGACAGCGATCAGGCCGCTTATAACAAGCTGGTAGCTACCAAACCCCAGGAGCTCGCCGAGGCGCAGGCAGCCGCGGATAATGCCAAGGCCACCGTCGACCGGGACCAACAACTGGAGGCAGCCGGGGGGATCTCCCAGTCGACCCTGGATACGGATACCTTGGCGTATAAGACCGCCTTGTACACCTTGGCCCAGGACCAGAGCAATGCCGATGTAGAGGCTGACGCGGATACTTTAAAGAATGACCAGGCCGCCCTGGATCTCGCACAGGATAACCTCAACAACGCCAGCATCGTCGCCCCCTTCGACGGGTATGTAGCGACAATCGAGGGCAACCCGGGAATGTGGACCGGGGGCGGCGCCGTGGCCTCGGGGACGTCCACCGCCACCCAGTTCGAGATCATCCTGACCTCCACCCAACTGGAGATCGACGCCTATGTCAACGAGGCGGACATCAGCAAGGTCAGCGTCGGCCAGCCGATCACCTTCACCGTGGACACCTATCCCAACGACACCTTCACGGGCAAGGTCATCGCCCTGTCTCCGAACGCCACCACGGTCAGCAACGTGCAGGAGTATGAGGCCCACCTCTCCATCGACGACTACAGCAAGCTGAAGAGCGGCCTGCCGGCCACCATCACCATCATCACCGCCTCCGCCAACAACGTCATCGTGATCCCGCAGTCCGCCCTGACTTACGGCAAGACTTACCTGGCATCCCTGGCCAGGACCGGATCCAACCGGCAGCATCAGGGAGGGTCGAATGCCTCGCAGCAGGGATCGCAGGGAGGCGCTTCAGCCTCTCAGGGTGGCGCCTCTCAGGGTGGCAACCAGGGAGGATCTTCTGCCTCTCAGGGTGGCGCCTACCAAGGCAGCTACCAGGGCGGCTCGGCCTCCCAGGGTGGATCACAGGGCAGCGCCACCTCGAACCGGGGTGTAGTTGTGGTACTGGTCAACGGTCAGCCGCAGATCAAGAGGGTGACGACCGGCCTCTCCGACGATGTCAACGAGCAGATCGTCTCCGGCCTGAATGCCGGGGATATCGTGGTCACCGGTTCCGCAACACCAGGTAAGACATCTACTGCCTCAACTACCACCAGCACCACCGCAGGCGGCGCACGTGCGGGCGGCGGTGGCGGATTTGGAGGGGCGGCGGCGATTCGCCTCTAAGCGGCAATCTACCCGCCAGCCAGCGATACGCAAGCGGCAGCAGGCGAATGCCGGTGCCGGCGTTGGAGAATGGACGGGGGACCTGCGGCGATAAAAGAAGCCGTGCGTTAGCACGGATGCGGAGGAAAGGCCGCCGGCGCACAGGCCAGCTAGCACACAGGTCTGGAGCAAGGGGTCCCCGGCTTCCCTGGAGGGAACAGAAGTCAGATATCAGAATAGAAGATGCAAGTATCTGATGTCAGATAAAAGAGTGCATGTCGATGTCTTAAAGTCTTTTTCAGACCTCGACATCTGAAATAGGAGGTCACGCACTTGGCGGTTAGTGAACTGGCTACAAGAGCAGCGGTTGGGTCTTCAAAATTCCCGCTCATCCGGTGCCACGCCCTGGTCAAGATCTACCCCCTGTCGGGGGTGGAGGTGCATGCACTGCGGGGCATTGACCTGGACATCGACAAGCAGGAGATGATTGCCATCATGGGGCCCTCCGGCTCCGGCAAGTCGACCCTGATGAACATCATCGGCTGCATGGATAAACAGACGAGCGGCAGCTATTACCTGGACGGAGTGGACGTGTCCACCCTGGGCGAGCCCGAACTGGCCGACACCCGCAACCGGAAACTGGGCTTCGTCTTCCAGCGTTACAACCTGCTGGCCAGGGCGACCGCCCTGTACAACGTGGAGCTGCCCCTGTTCTACGCCGGAATGGCCGGCTCAGAGGCCAGGGAACGGGCGCTGACTGCCCTCGACAGGGTCGGCCTGAAGGATTTTGCCGAGCACTGGCCAAACCAGATGTCAGGAGGGCAGCAACAGCGGGTGGCCATCGCCAGGGCGATCGTCAAGCAGCCGCTGGTAGTCCTGGCCGACGAGCCCACCGGTGCCCTGGATACGGCCAGCAGCAAGGACGTCATGGAGATCTTTCAAAAGATGCACCGGGAACAGGGTGTGACAATAGTGGTGATCACCCACGAGCCCTTTGTGGCCGACTTCTGCCAGCGCAAAGTGGTGATGCGGGACGGCCATATCACCAGCGACGACCGGGTGGCCGACTGGCACGACGTATAAAACAAGTGCTGAGTGCTGAGTGATGAGTGGCGACGACCGGTTCAAGGCTTGAAACTTCGAAGAGAAAAAATGAACATCGAACTGAACGTTCCTATGCCCCTAAGTAATGTTAAGCCAGATTCCAATAGAGCATTATGGGGGGCATTCTCGAGCGGATGCCCGCTGGTGGCCGAGGTTCGAAGTTCGAAGGGAAAAATCGGGCTTCGTTTAGGAATAGGGGACGCGTCTATGAAATCAATGTCCCCAAGGGGGTAGAAGGCTTTGGCGGTAAAGTTAAGTATTCTGAGCGATTTTGCAGTCCGGGCGCTAAAGGCCAACAAGCTGCGCTCCTTCCTGACCATGCTGGGGATCATCATCGGCGTGGGGGCGGTAGTGTTGATGATGTCCATCGGCCAGGGGGAGCAGCAGCAGGTGGAGGCCAACCTCAGCAGGCTGGGCACCAACCTGCTTCAGGTAATGCCCAACTTCCAGCGGGGCGGCGGACCGCGCACCACCACCGCCGCCACCCTGACCCTCGGAGACGCCAATGCCGTCGCCGCCCTGCCAGGAGTGGCGGAAGTGGCCCCATCGGTGCGGGCGAGCGGTCTGGTGACCTACAGCGACCAGACCGATACGACTACAACCACGGGCACCACGCCGGCCATTGTCGACATCTCTTCCCTGACCCTGGCCGAGGGCCGGTTCTTTGACGACACTGATACGCAGGATATTGCCCCGGTGGCGGTGCTTGGCCAGACCCCGTACCAGACCCTCTACCCCGACGGCGGCAACCCGGTAGGCACCCAGATCCGGATCGGGAAAGTGAGCTTCACGGTGATCGGGCTCCTGAACACCATCGGCGCCGGGGCGGGAGGCAGCAACCAGGACGACGTTATCTACATCCCGGTGACTACTGCCATGATCCGGATGCAGGGGGACACCAACCAGACCATCAACTCGATGGAGGTGCAGGCGGCGTCCAAGGATGACCTGAACAGCGTCCAGAACGCCATGGAGGCTCTGCTGCGCAATCGCCACCGCCTGACCGCCAGCCAGCAGGATGACTTCCAGATACTGAACATGGCCCAGATCCAGCAGACGGCGTCGAATATCACCGGGGAAATCCTTGTTTTCCTGATTAGTGTGGCCGGCATCTCCCTGGTCGTCGGCGGCATCGGCATCATGAACATCATGCTGGTCTCGGTCACCGAGCGCACCCGGGAGATCGGGGTGCGCATGGCCATCGGGGCGTCCAGGAGGGACATTCTCTACCAGTTCCTGATGGAGGCGATCATGCTGAGCCTGCTGGGCGCCCTGATCGGGATCGTCATCGGCGTCGGCGGCGCCAGGCTCGTCGCCCTATTGGCCAAGATGCCGATGCCCATCTCCGCCTGGTCCATCCTGATCTCGGTCGGGTTCTCCATCTTCGTGGGCGTCTTCTTCGGCTACTACCCGGCGCGCAAGGCGGCCTACCTCAACCCGTCCGAGGCCCTGGGGTACGAGTAGGATAAGCAACTGGGGGAGTTTGACCGGGTCCCGGCCAAACACCCGGGACGCGCCGGCAGAGCACGAAACATTCAGGGGGACGGTTCTTGCTGTCATATAATTGCAACATGACGCCAAAAACCGTCCCCAATGCTGCAGTTCGGGCGGACATCCAGTTTGAAACAAAACGCAGGAACTTGCCAGGCAAAGGTATAGGGCACGGGGAAAGGCCCGGTGTTAAAACTGGTTGGCTCTGAAGCTTCGCTTCCAGGCTAAAATCTCGCCTGAATGTCGTGATGCTCCCAGGGGGTTTTAAGAATTGTTGAGACTGAGGATGCCACGAACACCTTACAGTCCCGATTATAAGACTGCGATGGGCGCCGGTTGGAGTTCCTCCCAGACCTCCGCCGCCGAGCCGGCGCCGGGCACGGTCGAGAAGCCACGCCCGCTCTTGCCGGGGCGCGGCGGGTACGATGAGTCGGGAATAACGCAGTTCCAGCCGTCGCGGTTAAAATCGTTGGCTAAGGCTCACCTGGGAGAGGTTGATTATCTGCGCGCTTTCGGATTAACCTCGATCGTGCTCATCCATTCGATCGCCTATTTTTTCTCGCTTCCTGACGCCAACCTCATGAGCCACGCCCTTCAGGGGCTTGTCGTGAACCTGCTTCGCTACGGCAGGTTCGTTTTCATGTTCACCACCGGACTGGTGTTCTTTTACAGCTACAGGAACCGGAAACTTGACCCGCGGCGTTTTTACAATCGACGATTGAAGAACCTGGTGATCCCGTACGCTGTCTGGACAGCCCTCTATCTGCTCCTCGACCGGTGGTCGAACATGGTCAATTGGTCGGGAGCGGTCGGCTTTGGCGCCCTCTGGCTGCAAAACCTGCTTAGCGGCAATGCCTTCGAGCACCTCTACTATATCGTGGTGACGATCCAGTTCTACCTCCTACTTCCCTTCCTGCTGGCCAGGTTCAAGCCCCTCCGCGCCCACTCCGGGCGGGCGGCCGGCCTCTGGGCGGGAATTTTACTGGCAAGTGGACTCCTGATCAGCATTGGCTACTTTTATGGATTGGAAGCCCAGGCGTCCGGGATAGCCAGCCTGGTTGCCGGTAAGCCGTGGGCGGGTATAGTTGGATGGTTACTGATGTGGAATGACCGCTTGCTGATTTCCTATCTGCCTTTCTACCTGCTGGGCGGATTGGCCGGAATCTATCTGGAAGAATGTCGAAAATGGATTACCGATCACGCCAGATTGATTGGGATCGGGTTGCTGGTCAGCGCAGCGGTGGTTGGCGGCCAATACTTTCACAACTACGTTCACCTCGGTCAGTCCTGGGATCTGACTGTCAGCGTTTTCAAACCCAGCATGTACTTTTACAGCCTTTTTGTAGTCGCCGCGTTATTCCGGGTGTCTTTAATCATGAACCGGCATGGGTCGCTATTGGCGCTGATCAAGGTGCTTTCCAATAACTCGCTGGGTATCTATTTAATGCACCCGGCAGTGCTATTTTTCCTGCATTCATATGTGTGGAACCAGGCCATGCCCGGTTATCTCCTGGTGATCATCGACCCGCTGGCGGCCCTCGTTATCTCCTGCCTGCTCACCCTCTGGCTCGACAGCAATAAATACACCCGCTTTATCGTGGGTGAGGCCGGCAAATAGATTATTCATAGCCGGAAAATCATTTCTGGGGTCATGTGCCATCATGGTAGCAAAGATGAGTTGCAGCCAGGCTGCCACAAGGTCCCGTAGTATGACTCATCTGACCTACACACAATTTCAGGCATCTCTTCAAAACACTGTTCCATAAGTGTTTTTTTCTTTTATGGGGATAATAAAGCTCGGGGTAGGAAAGATACGTGAAATTATTGCCATAATATGAGAGGCCTGTGCCTGGGAACGTCATGGGCACTCCGGGATCCGGCCGCCACTAAGACTCCTGTTGAAGTGGGAGCCAAGTGGCGCTAAGCCCTAAGAACTCGTTGATAGACCGGGATAGTCCAGGTGGCCCGACTGCAGCCGTTCGTGGATCTCGGCCACGGCATTTTTGACTCCCGAAGAGACAGGATAGCTAAAAGCGACCACGGACGGTTGGATACCCAGGAACCGCACCTCGGGGGCGATCTCTTTCAGGGCGCCGATCAGGAAGGTGAGGGGCAGGTTGTGGGTGGTCATCAGCAATTGATCGGCGATATCGTCTTCGGACAGATGGCGGATGCTGCCGGCGGCCAATCCCATCTCGGCGGCGTCGACCACCAGGATCAGTTCGGGCTGCAGGTCGCGCACCCGGTGCAGGGAGTTTTCCGGCACCGGGCCACCGTCGAGGACCGACCAGCCGGATACCGGTGAGCGCCTCAGGGACTGCGCCAGCAGCGGCCCGGCGCCGTCATCGCCCATCATCTCGTTGCCCACGGTGAATACCAACTGTTTCATAATCTACCTTGGCGCGGATACTCCCGGCTTCAGCCGGGAGAGGAAGCGCCAGCCTCCTTTAGCATTAATGCCGGGCTGGACAAAGTGAAGGAAAACCACGATCTTCTGGCTTCAGTTTGAAGCAGATCTCACCAGCAGGTAGATAATGGGGTCATGATTGATGATCTGCAGGAGATCGAGCAACTGACGCGTCCATTCCTGTTCCTGTGGTTGCATGGCAGGCAGGGCGTCGTTCAAGGCGTTTGACAGTCCGGCGACGTGATGGTTGTTGATCTCGATCTCGCCCCACTTGAGCACGCCCTCCAGTTTGTTTCTGCCCTCACTCGGGGGGATTCTGGAGAGCCATTGCGAGTAGTTGCTGCGGCTCAGTGCCAGCACCCGGCTGAAACAGTCGAGCACTCCGATGTGGTGTCCGACCGCCAGGGCGTATTGGATCAGGTGCTCCGACTGCGCCGGCGCCTGCTGACGGTCGACAAATTTACGGCTCAACCGGTAAAACGCGACGGTGGTGGTCATGACCGGCCAGAGCCCCTTCCTTCCAGGTAATGACGGTGCAACCGCTGAAAAATCTCCCGCCGGCGCTCGTCTGTTTCTGCTTCCAGTAATGCAGCCAGTTGCGGCTGCGCGCCCATGTACTCCGCATTCTTCGGGCCAGGCCGGAGGCCTGGATGCGGAGGAGGGCACCCGGCGGGCGCGGCGCCGGCTGGGAGATTGCTTGCGGAGGCGGCTACCAGACTCAGGTATTGCTCCGCCACCTGCTTGCCCTGCCAGTATCCGCACAGGCGCCTGGCCTCCCGCCCAATCTCCCTGGCCAGGCCGGGGGGCAGGCCGGTGGTATCGGACGGCCCTGTTGCAGGGTGATCTTCATCAACATGGTGCTCAGCCTTGATTTTTTGATCCAGCACTCCGATTGCCGTGGCAAAGCCGTGGATGGTAGCGCCGGGAGTGGGGGGGCAGCCGGGAATGAACAGGTCGATGGGGAAGACGGCAGCGGCGCCTCCCCACACGGCGTAGCTGTCGTGGAAGATGCCCCCGCTGCAGCCGCACGCCCCGTAGGCCACCACCAGCTTGGGGTCGGGGGCGGCGTTGTAGGCGCGCAGGGCCGGGAGGCGCATCGCCCTGGTCATCGGGCCAGTGCACACCAGGATGTCGGCATGCCTGGGCGAGGGCACCACCTTGATGCCGAACCGCTCCACGTCGAAAAGCGAAGTCAGCGAGGCAAAGATCTCGATCTCACAGCCGTTGCACCCTCCGCAGTCGATCCGGTAGACGTAGATGGAGCGCCTGATCTCTTTCAACAGCCGCTGCTTCAAGACAGCGATCTCCGGTTCCTGGCGGATAGCGCCGTTGACTGATGTCATTGGACTCAACTCCTTTCCTTGATCGTTCCCCAACACTGCAATTCAGTGCTGTGTAACATCGTTACCCCGCGCTCCGCTTTCAGATACATAGTCAACACGGGGAGACTAAAAAATTACCAGCTTGCAGTTTGAACACGTCAAGCTGACGCCTGCAGTCGGGGCAGGTTTCCAGCAGCGCCCTGCGTTTGGCCAGTTCCGACTCCGGCAGCCCGGCCTGCGCCAGCAATGCCAGGATGTAGGCCACCTCTCTGGCGGGTGCATAGAAACGGCCGCACTGACAGCATTTCAGCAAGTGGAAGTCCGCCCGGCACACCAGGTCCTCCCTGGTGAATGCGGTCAGCTCGAAGTCGGCGCTCAGGCTGATTGCCCCGGTCGGGCAGACCTCCTCGCAGCGCCCGCAAAAAATGCAGCGCCCGTAATCCAGGGTCAACGTCCTGGTTCCCTGATCACAGTCGCACTGCAGCGAGATGGCGTTGGCGGGGCAGGCGTTGGCGCAGGCTCCGCAGGAGATGCAGGGCTCAATGCGGTATACTGGCTTGCCGCGAAAGCCCGGGGCTGTTTCCAGGGGCGCGAAGGGATACTGGATGGTTGCCTCCCCGACTTCAACAACCTTTTTCAAGAGCTTGAACATTTTTTTCACTCCCCCTTGCTGACGAACTTAGTTCGGATGCCTGACTTTACTGCCCAGGTCTTCAGAATTCAAGGCGCATCCCTGGCGATCGATGGCAGGGCGATGATCAGGGTGCTTCCGTCAACCTCTTTCAAAAGTTTTCATTCTGACTCCTGACTTCTGACTTCTGACTCCTGAGTTAGGATTTCAGCGGCGAGTCGGTGCGTTCGATGCAGTAGCGTTCGATCTCCTTGTAGGGAATCACCTGTGTCCGCTGCTTGCGCACATCGACGATGGTCACTCGCTCTGTGCACGAGTAACACGGATCGATGCTGGCCACGATCAGGGGGGCGTCGGAGATGACGTTTCCCCTGAGCATGTACCTGATGGCCGGCCAGTTGTTGTAACTGGAGGCCCTTGGCCGCCAGCGGTACACCTTCTGGTTGTCCCTGGTCATCACCCAGTGTACATCCTCGCCGCGGGGTGCCTCCACGTAGCCGAGGGCGAAACGGTGCGGCCGGTAGGAGAATCCCTCTGTCAGCACGGGGCCCTCGGGCAGGGTGTTCAGGCAGTGCTCGATGATGGCGAGGGTCTCGGAGATCTCTCCCGCCCTGACCAGGACGCGGGAGAGGACGTCGTTGCCTTCCTGGGTGATCACCTGCCAGGGCACCTGGCTGTAAGCGCCGTACGGATGGTCGGCGCGGGTGTCCCGCCGGTATCCCGAGGCGCGCACGTTGGGGCCGACCGGGCTGAAGTCCCGGGCCACCTTCCGGTCGAGGACGCCGACCCCTTTAGTCCTACTGGCCAGGTTGGGCGTGTTCAGGAGCACGTCGATCAGGTCGGCGGCATCCCGGCGCGCCTCTCTCAGAAGCTGGAGTACCTGTGCCCTCTCTTCAGCGAAGATGTCCCGGCGCACCCCACCGATCAGGTTCATGCCATAGGTCTTGCGTGCCCCGGTCAGGATTTCCGCCATCTGCATCGCCTTTTCCCGCACCCGGAAGAACTGCATGAAACCGGTGTCGAAGCCGACGAAGTGACAGGCCAGACCCAGGTTGAGGAGGTGGCTGTGCAGCCTTTCCGTCTCCAGCAGCACCGTCCGGATGGCTGATGCCCGGGGTGGCACGTCCAGCCCGATCGCCCGTTCCACCGCCGTGGTATAGGCGATGCTGTGGGCAAACCCGCAGATGCCGCAGATTCGCTCCGCCAGGAAGTGGATCTGGTCATAGTCGAACCGGTTCTCCGCCAGCTTCTCCAGGCCGCGGTGGCAGTAAAAGAGGCGGTAATCGGCATCGACGATCGTCTCCCCGTCGACGAACAGGCGGAAGTGCCCGGGTTCGTCGGAGGTCATATGCAGCGGCCCCAGCGGCACCTGGGCGATACCCTCCCCCTCCACCTCGATGAACGGGTAGGACTCCTCTTCGGACGGCGGTTCGGGACGATAGCGGTAGTCCATGGCGTCCTTGCGCAGGGGATGGAGATCGTCCGGCCAATCGTCCGGCAGGGCCAGGCGGCGCGGGTCGGGATGCCCCACCGGGGTGAGACCGAACAGGTCGCGCACGTCCCGTTCGTACCAGACTGCCGCCGGGACCAGCGGGGTAACCGAGGGGAACTCGGGCTCGGCTGGGGGTACCAGTGCTCTCACGGTCAACCAGGTATTGGTTTCCGGGTTCTGGTCCTGCTCCATCGACAGCACGTAATACAAGGCAAAGAAGCCGTTGAGTTCTCGTTCGTCATTGCCGACGACGGAGGACAGCCATCCCCCTTCCCGGTAGTAGGCATGTTCGACGATTTCCGGCAGATGGTTCAGGTCCACGGTGATGGTCACCTGGTCAGGCGCCTGCCAGGTTTCGTCCAGGATGGCGGGGCCAAAGCGCGCCTGCAAGGGTGCCAGGAATTGCTGGCGTCGTGCCGGTTCCGGTTCAATTTGCATGGAGCATGCCCCCTTAAGTAATGAGTATCTTTGTAATTGCTCAGTCTAAAGATTTAAAAACAGCGTATTACTTGTAGATAATGGGTTGGTTGGCTAGCTGATGACGCTCGCTCCCAAGAGGTAGTAGGTCGCTCACTGCCATCAGCCAGCCAACTGCCTGGTTCCCGTGGTTTTCATTTGACTTAAGTTTAAGACTAGAGAGCAATCGCATCTTTTCACTCGTTACTCGTTACTCATCACTTATTTACTGATTGACGATGCCGGCCGCCCCTTTTAGCAATTGCATAAGGGGCGCCGGAATATACAGGCCGAGGCCCAGCATCAGCACAAACAGCAGGAAGATAGGGAGCAGGGCCGGCCAACCGACATTCCCTGCCGAAGTCTGCCCGGCGGGGGCACTGAAGATCACTTCTCCGAACAGGCGGAGCAGCGAGGCGAAGACGATCACCAGCAGCAGCAGGATGACGACCATGAGCCACAGGTAACCGGCCTGCAACCCCGCTTTGACCGTGAGCAGCTCGCTGATAAAGATATTGAAGGGCGGGACTCCGGAGATGGCCAGGACACCGCTTCCCAACAGAAAGGCGGACCAGGGGGCAAGCTTGGACATGCCCCTGATCAGCCCCAGATCCCTGGTGCCGTACTTGATCAGCACATTGCCCGAGGTGCAGAACAGCAGGGACTTGGCCACGCTGTGGTTGATCACCTGCAACAGTGCCGCCAGCACCCCCAGCGGCCCCCCGAACCCCAGGCCGATGGCGATCAGCCCGATATTCTCGATGCTGCTGTAGGCAAACAACCTTTTCAGGTCGCGCTGGGCGAAGATAGAGAAGGCGGCTACGGCGACCGACAGGGCGCCGAAGATCAGCAGCAGCGTCCTGGGGAAGGCGGTGCCGACCGGCTGGCTGATGATGATGTAATACCTGATGATGACGAACAGGGCACAATTCAGGAGCACGCCCGACAGCATGGCACTGACCGGGCTGGGAGCCTCGCTATGGGCGTCGGGCAGCCAGGTGTGCATCGGGAAGAGGCCGGCCTTCGTGCCGAAGCCGATCAGGATGAAGACGAAGGCCAGCCTCATGATCATCGGGTCAAGCGCCCCGGCGTTCCTGGCGATTTCCGTCCAGAGCACGGCATTGCCGGCCTGGTGCAGGACGTGAAAGGCATTGGCGTAGACGAGGACGGTGCCGTACAGGGCGAAGGCGACGCCGACGCTGCAGATTAGCACGTATTTCCAGGCTGCTTCCAGCGAGAAGCGCTGCCCGTAGATGCCGACCAGAAACGCCGAACCCAGGGTGGTCGCCTCGATCCCCGCCCACATCAGAATGATGTTGTTGGAGAGCACTGTGAACAACATGGTCAAGATAAAGAGGTGGAAGAGGCCGTAGTAGGCGCAGAGTCCGTTGTAGTCGATCGCTTCCCGCTCCAGGTCATGCCGCATGTAGCTGATGGAATAGAGGCCGTTCAGGAAGCCCATCACGCCGATCACCAGCACGAACACCGCGGTCAATTGGTCGGCATACAGCCAGGCGCCTGCCGCGGTGACACTGCCCCCGGCGAGCACTATTTTTGCCAGGAACAATGATAACGCGAGCAGCAAAACGACTCCGGCCACATGCAGGACCTCCAGGGCGCCTTGCATGTAAGCCGGTACCCGGCCGGGGCCGGTGCTCCTCGCCGGTACCGCTCTGGCGCCGAAGGCCAGCAGGGAGACGACCAGGGGGATTGCCAGAATCCAGATCAACAAGTTTCCGTTCACCAGCCTCACCTATCCTTTGAGAGACGTCAGCGTATCCGTGTCCAGGGTGCCGGCCACGCTGAACAGGCGTACTGCAATCAGGCTCATGATGATCACCGCGAAGACAGCGTCGGTCAGGATGCCGATCTCCACCGTTTCCGGAGCGTTGAAAGCCATGAAAGCCAGTGTCAGGTGGGCGCCGTTTTCCATCAGGCAATACCCCAAAATCTGCTTCATGGCGTTGCGCTGGGTGAGGATGCACAGCAACCCCAGCAGGAAAAGGGCGATGGAGACCGCCAGAGCCGGCTTCAACTGGATCACGGCCTGCATCTGGAAAGGAGTGACGATGGCAAAGGCCAGGGCGATAAAGGCAGCCGCCACCAACAGGGAGACGGCGGGGGAGAGCAGCGCCGCCCCGGGAGCGGTTCCACCGCCAGGGTCACCGATTTTCTTCAGCGCCCTGATCATGATGTAGGGCACCAGCAAGACCTTGGTCGCCAGTGCTGTCAGCGCCCAGATGTAGAGCGTCTGTGCCTGCATGAACATGGCCAGGGCGAGAAAGATCAGCACCAGCACCAGGGACTGCAAGCTGTAAAGACGTGCCGCCCGACGGGGGTCGCCGGCTTCGACGACCAGCAGCGACGTGACTATTAAAACGACTGCCAGGGAGTTGACGATATTTACTCCGGTCATACGGTCCACACCTCACTTCAGGCCTGAGCCAGATAGAACACGAAGGACAGCAGGGCGATGCCCAGCGCCAGCCAGGTAAGCCGGGGCGCCTTGTAGATGGTCAGCCGGGCCATGGAGTTCTCCAGCAGGCTTGCTACCAGGTAGCAGCAGGCCACCTTGACCAGGAAGATCACCATCCCGGTGATGATGGGAATGATCCCCATCGTCGCTGTATTGCCAAAGGGGAAGAAGACCGCCAGGAACAGGGCGACGACCAGCAGTTGCTTGGTATACAGCCCCCAGTTGAGCAGGGCGAGGGAGCGCCCGGAGTACTCGCCGAGCGGGCCCTCCTGCAGTTCCTGCTCGGCTTCCGCCAGGTCGAAGGGCAGTTTCCCCATCTCGATGAAACAGGCCAGGGCGAAGGCAGCCATCCCCAGCCAGATGGCGGGGTCGGCGTAGGATACCCGGCCCAGCGCCAGCACCTGGCTGATCGTGCCCAGGTTGGTGGAGCGGGCGAGCAGGGCGAACATGAACAACACCAGCAGCAGCACCGGTTCGACGAGGGCCGACAGCCCCATCTCCCGGATGCTGCCCGCCCCGGCAAACCCACTGCCTGAATCCAGGCCGGCCACGGCCAGGAAAAACCTGATCACGGCAAACAGGTAGATCACGGCGATGAAGTCGCCGGCCACCCCCAGCGGCGCCTGCAGCGTCCACATCGGGATCAGCATGGCCACAACGGAGGCGGCGGCCAGCACGGCGAACGGAGTGGCCACGAATACCCAGGTGGCGCAGGCGGGTCTGACCTCCTGCCGCCGCAGGAGCTTGAAGATGTCGTAATAGTTCTGGAAGATTGACGGACCCCTGCGGGAGTGCATCTTTGCCCTGAGCACCCGGGCCAGGCCCAAAAGAACGGCGCCAGCACCAACACCAGCACAGCCTGCAGGATGCCCATCAGCAGCGTGTTACCGTCCAGCACGATTGGTCCCCCTCTCTAGAGTCTGACTACAGCCAGCAGCACGATCAGGACCATGATGATGTAGAAGCAGTAGAGGCGCACATTGCCCGATTGCAGTGCCCCGATCAGCCTGCTCAGGCCGGAGACGCTCCAGGACAGCGGCCGCCCGCAGTACTTGGCCCAGAAGTCGTCCTGGCGCACCTGGTATTCCATTCTGGTCTGAAAATACTCACCGCCGGCGCCGGTACCCCGCAGGGAGGTGCTGACGAGGTAGAACGGGCGGAAGATCGCCTGTACGACCTGGGCAAATGACCGGGCAGTAGAGGCCATCTCCGGCTGGTACCGGTACCCGCATGCCCAGGGCGTGGGGTCGGTGCGGGGCTTCAGCCCGGCGTTTCCCTGGATGGCCAGCACCAAGAAGGGCAGGAGCAGCATCCCGATCAGGGACAGGGCGATCAGAGGCGTGGACAGCAGGCCCTGGGCCGGGTTGCCGGGAAAAGCCGTGAGCCCGCTGCTTACCTGGACCAGAGGGCCTGACAGGCTGGAGGCGACCCTGGCGATCATAGGAGCGACTACCGGCAGCCCCAACCCCAACCCGAAGCAGCCTGCAGCCAGCAGGGACTGACCCAGGATCATCGGCAGTGGCACTTCTCTGGCTGACCTGGCGGCGGAGCTGCGCGGGGGCCCGGCGAAGGTGATCCCGTACGTCTTGACAAAGCACATGGCGGTGAGTGCTCCGGCCATGGCCAGCAGGGCGGCAAACAGGGCTGCCGCCAGTTTTTCGACCACGCCGCCGGCCATGCCCAGGGTCAGGAGGGATTGATAGGTGAACCACTCACTGACGAACCCGTTCAACGGAGGGAGCGCCGAGATGGAGACCGCTCCGATCAGGAACAGGATGGCGGTGTAGGGCATCACCCCGGCCAGGCCTCCCAGGGATTCGAAGTTCCTGGTCCCGGTGCTGTGGACGACGGAGCCGGCGCCCAGGAACAGCAGCCCCTTGAAGACGGCGTGGTTGAAGAGGTGATACAGCCCCGCCAGCAGACCTACCGCCACCAGGGCCGGTATGCCCAGGGACAGGCCGAGGATGCCGGCGCCGATTCCCATCAGGATGATGCCGATGTTTTCCACGCTGTGGTAAGCGAGCAGCCGCTTGATGTCGTGCTGCGCCAGGGCGTAGATGACGCCCAGGACGGTGGAGACAACGCCGGCGGATAGTATCAGGAAGCCCCACCACCAAGCGCCGGCTCCCAGGAAGCTGACGGTGACCCGGATGATCCCGTAGATCGCTGTTTTGATCATCACTCCCGACAGCAGGGCGGAGACGTTGGATGGGGCTGCCGAATGGGCTTCCGGAAGCCAGAAGTGCAGTGGCACCACTCCAGCCTTGGCGCAAAAGCCGATAAAGGCCAGCAGGAAGACCGCCGAGCGCAGGGCGGGAGACAGGGCGGCGGTCCTGAAGGCGCTGAAAGCGAAGCTGCCGGCCCCGTTTGCCAGCAGCAGGAAGGCGACCATGATCAGGGCTGTGCCGGCGTGCGCCACCAGGAAGTAGAGCCAGCCGCCGGCCAGGGACGGCCGGTCGCCCTCGTAGATGACCAGGAAGTAGGAGACTAGCGTCATCAGTTCCCAGGCGATCAGGAAGTAGAGGGCGTCACCGGCAGTCACCACCAGGATCATGGCGACGACGAACAGGTTGATCAGGAAACCTAGCAGCCCCGGGTTTTTTTGCCTGTACTCTTCGATGTAGGAGAGGGAGTATAGGAAGACGGCAGCCGCCAAAAAGCAGATCACCAGGACCATGAAGGCGGACAGCGGGTCGACCTCGATGATCAACCTGGACAGTGGGAGACCTCCGCCGAGGTCAACCCGAAAACCCGCCTGCCCCAACAAGACGGGCAGAGCCGAGGCGATCCCGGCGGCGGAGCCCAACAGGCCGCTGAGGCCGGTGGCATAAGCGGCGGCCCTGGGTACCCGGTTGCACAGCAGGGCAGCCAGGCCGCCGGCGGCAAACAGGCAGAAGGCAAGGGCGAGGAGATTCTGGGCAGTCATGGCCTCAATCCTTTCATTGCTTGTGGTCCGGCACTGCCTCTGAGGCGACGCTCTGTTCGCCAAGCAGTGAAGCCGTGCTGATCACGGCATCGATTCGCTTGAGCTTGACCGATCGCTCCACCTGCTCCCCCGATACCAGTTGCAGGGCCTTGGTGGGGCAGAATCTGACACAGGCCGGGCCGTCAGTGCCGGAATAGCAGAGGTCGCACTTGACGGCCACGGTTTTCTGGCCGGCCAGCCAGGCCAACAGCGGGTGCGCCGGGCCGTCCAGTGATTCGTTGGCGCCTGCCGGCGCGCCCAGAGGGCGCCCGCCGCTTGCGGGCGCGGTACCGTCCACGGTGATCGCCCCGAACGGGCAGGCCAGGACGCACATCTTGCAGCCGATGCAATTCACCTCGTTCAGCCTGACCATGCCGTCCTCGATCTCGATCGCCCGTACCGGGCAGACCAGGGCACAGGGGGCGTCTTCACACTGGTGGCACTGCACCGGCATTGTTCCCACCTGCGAGTAAGTGATCTGCAACCTTGGGCAGGCCTGCAGCCCCTGCTGCTGATGCCCGACGGAGCAGGCCGCCATGCAGGTGAAGCAGCCCAGGCAGCGCTGGGGATTGGCGATAACAAAGCTGGTTAACACTGGATGCGCCTCCTTCTGAAAAATCTTTACTGGTAACTGCTCAGCCTGCTGCCTCAAGGAAAGACTTAAAAGCACATCGCCTTAGCCCGAAGGTTGCTGGGCTGACGAGCGGAATCAGCTCGCTCCCTAATGGAGAAGGTCGCTCACTGGAATCAGCTAGCCAGCCTTGACAGAGTTTCATCACCTCGCGCCGACAAAAGCTTTATAGGGTACCTGAGCAGTTACCTTTACTGAATCTTATTGGCCGGAAAGCACTTCCTGTTCGACGTCGACCAGGTACAGTTTCCTCTTCTCTTCATAGATCTGCTTGGCTTCCAGCAGCGATATTCTTTCCACCCTGGTCGCCGCCACCTTGATCTCCGGGATGCCGGCCACCGGGTCGGTAGCCCTGTTGGTCAGTTCGTTGACGTTGGCCTCCCAGAAGTGGAAGGTGGTGAAGACAGTTTTTTCCGGTACCCTTTCGGTCAACCAGGCCCTGGCGGCGATCTGGCCGCGCCTGGTGGTCAGTTTGACCGGGTCGCCGTCGCCGATGCCCAGCCTGGCGGCGTCCAGCGGGTTGATCTCCACCAGTTGCCCGGGTCCGACCTGGTTCAGCGGGGCCGACCGGCGGGTCATGGTGCCGGTGTGGTAGTGATAGACCCTCCGCCCGGTTGTCAACACGAACGGGAACTCCTCGTCGGGGCGCTCAGCGATCTGGCCGGCAAGAGCCTGCGGGAATGACGAGATCTTGGCCTCGGGCAAGCCCTCCGGTGCGAACAATACCGGCCGGAGACCAGCCTTGCCAGATGGCGTGGAAAACTTGCCGTTCTGGTAGAGGATCGGCGTTCCCGGGTGGTCTTCGACCGGGCAGGGCCAACAGATTCCCCGCTCCTGGTCGAGGCGACGGTAGCTGATCCCGCCAAACTTCTCCGGGACCAGCCGGCGGACCTCATCCCAGATGGCCTGCGTGTCCGGGTAATCCATCTGCTCGTAGCCAAGCCTGCGGGCGAGCGCCATGAAAACCTGCCAGTCGGGGCGGGCCTCCCCCGGGGGCTCGACGGCCTGGCGCACCCGCTGCACCCGGCGCTCCGTATTGCTGAAGAGACCGTCTTTCTCGCCCCAGCAGGCCGCAGGCAGGACCACATCCGCCAGGCGGGCGGTCTCGGTCAGGAAGATATCCTGCACGATCAGGAGATCGAGGTGTTCCAGGGCATGGCGCAGGTGATTGGAGTCGGGATCGCTCATGATAGGGTTCTCGCCAAAAACGTAGAGGGCACGCAGGCGACCGTCCAGAATGGCGTCCGCCGCCTCCGGTATCTTCAGGCCCGGTCTCTGGGGCAGGCTGACCCCCCAATCGGCTTCAAAGCGCTTCCTGTTCTCTTCAGCGGTGACGCTCAGATATCCGGGCAGGGAATTCGGCAGGCAGCCCATGTCGCAGGCGCCCTGGACGTTGTTCTGTCCCCGGAGCGGGTTCACCCCGGTGCCGGGACGGCCAAAGTTCCCGGTGATGGCGGCCAGATTAGAGAGATCGACCACCGTTCCGGTTCCGAAGCTGAACTGGGTCACGCCCATACAGTAGATGATCGAGGCCGCCTTTGCCCCGGCGTACAGGCGCGCCGACTGGATCAGGTCGGCTGCGGGGATGCCGGTCATACCCTCCACAGAGGCGGGGGCGTAATCCGCCACAGCCCTGGCCAAGTCGTCGAATCCCTCTGTGTGCTCCTGGACGAAACTGCGGCTAACAAGCTGTTCCTCGATGATGACCTGGATCAGGGCGTTGATCAGCGGGATGTTGTAGCCTGCCGGCACCCGCAGCCAGATATCCGCCTTGTTGGCCATTTCTGTCCGGCGCGGGTCGGCGACGATCAGTTTCGCCCCGCGCTCCTGGGCCCTGATCACCTGCCGTGCCACCAGCGGGTGGCACTCCGCCGTGTTGGAGCCAATGATGAAAATGAGGTCGGAACTGGTGCCGATCTCGGGAATGGAGTTGGTCATCGCTCCGCCACCCAGGGTCATCGCCAGACCGGCGACGGTGGGGGCGTGTCAGAGGCGGGCGCAGTGGTCGACGTTGTTGGTGCCGATCACTGCCCTGGCAAACTTCTGGGCCAGGTAATTCTCTTCATTGCTGGCCCTGGCTGAAGAGAAGAGCATGAATGCATCCGGGCCGGACTCCTGCCTGATCGCCGCCAGACCTCCAGCTATGTAATCGAGCGCTTCGTCCCAGGCAACTGCAACAAACCGGCCGTCTTTTCTGATCAGGGGGGAGCGCAGCCGGTCCTGGTTGTCGATGTGCTGATAGCCGTAGTAGCCCTTGAGGCACAGTTCCCCCTGGCTGACAGGATGCAGATCGTCCGGTTCAACCCCTACCACCCGGTTGTGATCGACTGTCAGGTACATGCCGCAACCGGTGCCACAGTATGGACACACGGTCAAGACTTTCTTACTGCCGTAGTCTCTCAACTGGCCCAGGCCTCCTCCTGCTTGATCGATTACTTTTTACTTAGCCAAAGATGCAATATTCATGCCAAAAATGCTTGCATGCATTTTTTTAAAATTGTATGGCGGAGCAGATCTGGCGGGGAGAGCTTGCTGGAGAGGCCTGTTCTTTTACGTAAGGCTTTGAGTTGGTGTGAACTGCCCGCCAAAATCCATCCCGTACTGCCAGATCCTAGAAAATCTGACAGTTTTTTTGCTCGCCGGATTCCGTGGTTTCGTCACCGCTTCCGGAAACGCGGAGTCGGAAGAGATGATTGTCCTAAGGATGGGTTCTGAAGATTGATCGATTGGAGATCGACCGGATTGGTAGGATGCTCTGCGAGAAAACGTATACCGTGATGGTAAAAAGCAATATTTGAACGGACTTTTTTAAATTGTGTAAACGTGTATTGTACTTTAGAATGCTGTATATAAGGAAATGACGAATCATATTTCAGAGGCGTGCTTTTATGATGAATGATTTTAAGCTTTTTCAGAACCTATCAGTTGCTGAAAGTGAGAAACTGGCTGCATCTTTTAAGCGATGCCACTTTGGTAAGAAGCAGCGTGTAGAATTTTCCGGACCATCCCAGGATTATATCTACCTGGTCCGATCGGGGCGGGTCAAAGTTTCGTATCTCTCACCCGAGGGTAAGGAGATTACCGTTACCATCCTGCACCCCGGGGATATGTACAGTATGCATTCGGAGGCCAGCACCACGGTCCTGGAACCGGCAGAGGTATGGTATATCGGTTCGGAGGAGTTCAAGAAAATTGTCATGCAGAATCCGGCATTGGCAGTGAACCTGATCAGGATTCTCGGTGTGATCCTGAAAAACACCAATGATGCCCTGCTAAATCTTGCTTTCAAAGAGGTTAACTCCAGGCTTGCCAACCTGCTGTTGAAAATGGCCCGGGAAACAGGCGCCGCTACGGACAGGGGAGTTGTTTTCGAGCCGGGTTTGACTCATGAAGAGATGGCCAACATCATTAGCAGCACCAGGCAAACAGTTACGACAATTTTAAACCGGTTTGAGAAGGCGGGAATAATTGATGTGCAAAAGAAAAGAATTACGGTGATCAACATGGGGCAACTGGCTGAAATAAGCAACCAATCATGATGCCGGGGCTCAGAGGGCTCCGATCGTTATCAAAAGAATATCCTTGTCATGTCTAACTGCAATAAGTATCAGTACAACTAAGACAATCATGACGCCTCCGGCGTCACCAGGCTTCCGCCTTCGCGGGGTAACCCTCTGGGTCGGCCGGGTGCAAGCCAAGTTTTCTCTAAAATGTCGGCGGGCTGACAGTAACCCCCGGCCTTTTTATTTACTATAACATCAGGTAGGTTTCGGCAAATTGTCGGAGAGGAGGTGACAACATGAGAGAGGTATACGTGAATGTGAACCGTTGTATGGGTTGCAAGTCTTGCGAGATTGCCTGCGCCGTTGCGCACTCGGAATCCCGGTCTCTGCTGGGGGCGGTATTTGAGCCGGTGCCGCCGCGCAAGCGGATCTACGTGCAGGCGGTGGAGCAGCGTAGCGTGCCCGTGAACTGCCGCCACTGCGAGGAAGCGGCCTGTGTCAAGGTCTGCCCTACCGGCGCCATGCAGAAGAACGCTGCCACCGGCGTGGTCAGCCACGACAGGTCGCGGTGTATCGGCTGTGGCTTCTGCGAGATGTCCTGTCCGTTCGGGGTGATCAACCGTTACCCGGACAGCAAGATCGTCGCCAAGTGCGACCTGTGCCCGGACCTGGAAGCCCCGGCCTGTGTGATGGCATGCCCAACCCACGCCATCCTCTTCATCACTGCTCAGGAAGCCCAGCAGAAAAGGCGCCAGTTGACCGCCGAACTGTTTGCAGCAGGGGATGCATCCTTAATAGCTCCGTAATTCACATTCATATACATGCCATCATTGCTTTTAGAATAGAAGAAGGAGGCGATTTTACATGGCTGAGAGAAGTGTTGATCGGGCTTCGTTGGAGATGTTGAAGAAGGCGGCCGGTGAAAATATCGGGACTGTCTGGGACCGTTATGAGAAGCAGCAGCCGCAGTGTGGTTTCGGACTGCTGGGGATCTGCTGCCGGAACTGCAACATGGGGCCCTGCCGGATCGACCCCTTCGGGGATGGCCCGGAGGAAGGGGTCTGCGGGGCAACGGCAGATATCATCGCCGCCCGCAACCTGCTGCGGATGATCGCCGCCGGTGCGGCGTCCCATTCCGACCACGGGCGTGATGTGGTTGCCACCCTGTACGCCACCGCCACGGGCAAGACCCAGGGCTACCAGATCAAAGACGAGGCCAAGCTCCACGCCCTGGCGGCGGAGTTCGGCATCGCCTGTGAAGGCCGGAGCAAGGAGGAGATTGCCGCCGACCTCGCCCGGTCAGCGATGGAAGAGTTCGGGATGGCCAAGGGCACGCTGCAGTTCCTGAAACGCGCCCCGGCCAAGCGGCAGGCCCTCTGGGAGAAGCTAGGGATCGCCCCGCGGGGGATTGACCGCGAGGTGGTGGAGGCGATGCACCGCACCCACATGGGGGTGGACAACGACTACGTGAACTTGGTGCTGCACGGTGTACGCACCGGTCTGAGCGACGGCTGGGGCGGCTCCATGCTGGCCACCGAGTTCTCGGATATCCTGTTCGGAACCCCTGAGCCAGTGCAGGGAACCTGCAACCTGGGAGTGTTGAAGCCGGACCAGGTGAATGTCATCGTCCATGGCCACGAGCCCACCCTGTCCGAGATGATCGTGCTGGCCGCCCGGGATCCGGAACTGCTGCAGGCGGCACAGGAGGTCGGCGCCAAAGGGATCAATATCTGCGGCATGTGCTGCACCAGCAACGAACTGCTGATGCGCCACGGGGTTCCCATTGCCGGCAACTTCCTGCAGCAGGAACTGGCGGTGATCACCGGGGCGGTGGAGGCGATGGTGGTCGATGTCCAGTGTATCATGCCGGCCCTGGCGAATGTGGCCAAGTGCTACCACACCAGGCTGATCTCCACCTCGTACAAGGCCAAGTTCCCCGGGGCGGAGCACGTCCAGTTCGACGAACACTCCGCTCTGGACACAGCCAAACAGATTATCCGGATGGCTGTCGAGAATTATCCCAAGCGGAAGCAGAACCTGGTACAGATTCCCGACCGCCAGATGTCCTTCATCGGCGGCCTGAGCGTGGAGGCCATTTTAAAAGTCCTGGGGGGCAGCCTGAACCCACTGCTGGATGCTATCAAGGCCGGGCAGATCAGGGGGATCGCCGCTATCGTCGGCTGCAACAACCCCAAGACCACCCAGGACCAGGGTCACCTCGCCCTGGCCCGGGAACTGATCAAGAATGACGTGCTGGTGGTGGAGACCGGCTGTGCCGCTATCGCCTGTGCCAAGGACGGACTGCTGCTGCCGGAGGCTGCCGCCGAGGCTGGCCCCGGGCTGCGGGCGGTCTGCGAACTGCTGAAGGTGCCGCCGGTGTTCCACATGGGCTCCTGCGTGGACATCAGCCGCATCCTGGTGGTGGCGGCGGCGGTGGCCAACGCCCTGGGCGTGGATATCAGCGACCTGCCGGTGGCCGGAGCGGCCCCCGAGTGGATGTCGGAAAAAGCGGTAGCCATCGGCGCCTACGTGGTCGGCTCCGGCATCTTCACCGTACTGGGCACGGTGCCGCCGGTGCTGGGGGGCAAGGGTCTGGTCGATCTGTTGACCAGTGGCGCCGAGGGAGTGCTGGGAGCGGCCTTTGCCGTGGAGCCGGACCCCCTGAAGGCGGCCTCGCTGATCCTGGATCATATTGCAGCCAAGCGCAAGGGCCTTGGAATTTGAGAAGTATGATGTGGGATGTAGGAAGCGGGTGATAGATATGGATGATGCCGAGATCCGGGACGTGATTGCCAAGCACCAGGAGCAGAACGGTAGGGTGACGGCAATCCTGGAAGACCTGCAGCGGCAGTGCCGCTATCTTCCGGAGCAGGCGCTCCGGCTCGTGGCCGGGGAGATTGGCCTGCCGTTGACTCAGCTTTACGCGGTGGCCACCTTCTTCGCAGCCTTCAGCCTGGAACCGCAGGGCCGGCACCTGGTCAGCGTCTGCCACGGCACGGCCTGCCACGTCAAAGGCGCCAGCCGGGTCAGCGAGGGCCTGGAGCGGGAACTGCAGGTGGCGATCGGTAAGACCACCGGGGACGGCCAATTCACGCTGCAATCCGTGCGCTGCCTGGGTTGCTGCAGCCTGGCGCCCGTGGTCAGCATCGATGGCCGTGCTTACGGCAGGATGAAGCCGGATACGGTAGAGGCAGTGCTGTCAGACTGGCGGGGAGGCGATCGGCGATGAACCCTGCGGAGGCGGTGTTAGAGTCCCTGCAGCGTCAGGGCATCAGCTCGCTGTACCCCGATTCGATCAGGATCACCGTCGGCCGGGCGACCTGCGGGCTGGCAGCCGGTGCGGATGCTGTTTACCAATACATACGGAAAGAAGCTGATCGAAGACGGCTCGATCTTCAGATCGTCTCCACCGGCTGCCTGGGCTGGTGTCAGCAGGAACCGCTGGTCACGGTGCAGGCGCCGGGTCGACCTCGCCTGGTCTATGGCCGGGTTGACCAGGCCCTGGCCGGGGAGATCCTGGACGGTGCAGGCGGTGGCAGCTTTCCCGAACACAGGCTGATCGGCAAGATCTATGCCGACGAGGTGCTGCTGACCGGGCAACGGATCTTTTTGACCGGAGAGCCTCAATCCGGCCCGGTCCTGGATCAGACCCCGTTTTACGCCCCGCAGTTGAAGGTCGTCACCAGGAACTGCGGCTATATCGACCCCGGCAGCATTGCCGAATACGCCGCCCGGGGCGGCTACCGGGCCTTGTGGAAGGCGCTGCAGGCGCAGCCGGAACAGATCATCGACGAGATTGCCGCCTCCGGCCTGAGGGGCCGGGGCGGCGGCGGTTATCCCACGGGGCGGAAGTGGCAGGCCACCAGGCGTCAGCCCGGCGAGGTCAAGTACGTCATCTGTAATGCCGACGAGGGGGATCCCGGCGCCTACATGGACCGGAGCGTTCTTGAAGGTGACCCCCATACCGTCCTGGAGGGGATGATCATCGGCGGCTATGCCATCGGCGCCCGGAGCGCGATCATCTACGTGCGCTCGGAGTACCCGCTGGCTGTGGTCAGGCTCCAGGAGGCGATCGGTCAGGCTAACGGGGCGGGCACTCTTGGCAAGAACATCTTCGGCTCCGGTTTTGACTTCCAGATCGAGGTGGTCAAGGGGCAGGGCGCCTTCGTCTGCGGTGAGGAGACCGCCCTGATCGCCGCCATTGAGGGAAAGGCCGGGGAGCCGCGCCCGCGACCGCCCTATCCTTCCGAGGCCGGTCTGTGGGGCAAGCCTACCTGTATCAACAATGTGGAGACCTGGGCGAACGTGCCCCCGATCATCATGCGGGGCAGCGGCTGGTTTGCGGGCATCGGAACGGAGTCCAGCAAGGGCACCAAGGTCTTCGCCCTGGTGGGGGAGATCTCCAACAATGGCCTGGTCGAGGTGCCGATGGGTACCACCCTGCACCGGGTAGTGGTTGACGCCGGCGGCGGCGCCGGGCGGTTTGCTCTCAAAGCGGTGCAGACCGGAGGCCCTTCGGGCGGGTGCATCCCGGCCGGCAGGTTTGACCTTCCGGTGGATTACGAGGCGCTCACCGGCGCTGGCTCGATCATGGGCTCCGGCGGGATGGTGGTGATGGACGAGCGCACCTGCATGGTCGACGTGGCCCGCTTCTTCCTCTCCTTCACCCGCGAGGAGTCCTGCGGCAAGTGTATGGCCTGCCGTGAGGGCACCTGGCAGATGCTGCAGATACTCAACCGGATTGCCGAGGGCAGGGCGGTCATGGATGACCTGGAGTTACTGGAGAGGCTTGCCCTGGCCGTCAGGGACGCATCCTTGTGCGGGCTGGGGCAGACAGCCCCCAGCCCAGTGCTGAGCACCCTGAAGTATTTTCGTGAGGAATATGAAGCGCATATCCGTGAGGGTTTCTGCCCCGCCGGAGTCTGCAAGGGGTTGTTCCGCCTGGTGATCGACCAGGAGGCCTGCACCGGGTGCGGGCGTTGCGCCAGGGTGTGCCCGGCCGGGGCGGTCGGCGTGATCGGGGATGTGGCCGGTCAGGAGACAGTTGAGAAGTATCTGGTGGATCAGGAGCGCTGTGTTCAATGCCGCTCCTGCCTGGACGCCTGCGCTCACGGAGCTGTCAAGGTGGTCCCACGGGGAGGTGCGGTTGTCGATGCAGATTGAGATTAACGGAAGAACTATCCCGGTGCGGGCCGGGCAGACAGTCCTGGAAGCGGCTACGGAGGATGGGATCTGGATTCCCACCCTGTGCCACCACCAGGGGTTGGAGTCCTACGGGGCGTGCCGGCTCTGCCTGGTGGAGACCGGCTCGGGAGACCGCGGCAAGATCACCGCTTCCTGCACCCTGCCTGTCTCTGACGGGCTGATGGTGGAGACGGATAGCCCCCAGGTGCGTGAGATCCGGGAGATGATCATGCAGTTGCACCTGGCGGTGGCGCCGGATGCTCCCCGGGTACGGGAGTTGGCCCGGCGGTTGGAAGTCGGGCAGCCCGTGCTGGCCCGGCACGGTGACGGCCAGTGCACCCTGTGCGGCCTCTGCGTCCGGGCGTGCCGGCAGGTGGGGGCAAACGCCATCGGCTTCGCTTTCCGGGGCTCCGAGCGCCGGGTGACGGCGCCCTTCGGCGCCCGGGCGGCCGACTGTCTCGGCTGCCGGGCGTGTGCGGAAATTTGTCCCACCGGTGAAGTGGTCTTCTCCGAGACCGGTGGACGGCTCTTTGGCGAGCGCTGGCAGTCAGACGTGCCGCTGTCCAGGTGTGCGGTTTGCGGGCGGACATTTACGCCACAGCCACTGTCCGGGTACCTGCAGCAGCGTTACGGCCTGGAACTGCGGCAGGCCGACTGTTGCCCCGAGTGCCGCCGTCAACAGGCTGCGGCCAGTCTGGCCGCACAGGCCGGATTTAATCTATCTCCATGAGTCTGGCGCTCTCTTTAGGAAAACAGGGGTGATCGGGTTCATCTCGATCGCCTTTCTTTTTTCACGCAGGATTGCGAGCAGATACCGGAATTGCGTCACGAAATTCCGGAAATACGGAGGGCAGACTTATCGGAAAGGGATTGACGGATATCAGGAGGGCTATACATTATGTCAAGGTGTCAGCGCTTGGCTTAAAGGCCACATTAGATGGCGCCACTCTGGAAATTGAATGAGGTTGCCTGAATACCAAATAAAAAGCTGCGTTTGGAAACCGAAAAAGCCTCGATGAGGGGGCTTGGCAGAGTGGGGTGGCCTGTTGGCAGGGCCACCCTTTCTTTTGGCACAAATATTGCACATATCTTTGCAGATATAAGGCCACGAAGCCGAACAGCTTCCTATCAGGAAGCTGAGCAAAGGAGGAGAGCGCGATGGCAGTCACGAAGAAAGTCTTAACAGTATGTCCTTACTGCGGAGTTGGCTGCGGCCTGTACCTGGTGGTTGAGGACAACCGGGTGGTGGGGGTCGAGCCGGACGGCCTGCATCCTGTAAACGAGGGGCAGCTCTGCGTCAAGGGGTATTATGGATATCATTTCATCAATGACCCGAACCGGTTAAAATCTCCCTTGATCAAGAAGAACGGTCAATTCGAAACCGCCTCCTGGGATGAGGCTCTGGATTACGTGGCCGGGCGTCTGGCACAGATCAGGCAGGAATCGGGTCCGGATGCCTTTGCCATGACATCCTGCGCCCGCGCCACCAATGAAGAGAACTACCTGGCACAGAAGTTCGCCCGGGCGGTGATCGGCACCAATAATATCGACAACTGCGCCCGCGTCTGACACGCTCCTTCTGTCGCCGGTCTGGCGATGACTCTGGGCAGTGGAGCGATGAGCAACTCTGTGCCCGATGTGAGCGATGAGGCGGAAGTCATTCTTGTTATCGGTTCAAACGCCCCGGAGGCCCATCCGATGATCGGGAGGCGGATCGTGCTGGCAAGGGAGCGTGGGGCGAAACTGATCGTGATCGACCCGCGCCAGACCGAGCTGTCCAATAAGGCCGATATCTGGCTGCGAATCCCGATCGGCTACAATATCCCTGTCCTCAACGGGTTGGCGCACATAATCATCGAGGAAAAGCTCTATAAGGCCGATTTCATCAAGGAGCACGCCGAGGGGTTCGAGGATCTGGCGCGGGCAGTGGAGGAGTACACTCCCGAATATGTGGAGAGGCTGACGGGAATTCCCCGGTCAGCCCTGGTTAAAGCGGCCCGGATGTACGCACAGGCCGAAGCAGCCTCCATCCTGTACGGGATGGGGATCTGCGAATCCCCCCAGGGGACGGCGGGAGTGGTCTGCGTCTCCAACCTGGCCGTGCTGACAGGAAATCTTGGCCGTCCGGGTACCGGGGTCTGTCCGCTCCGGGGGCAGAACAATGTGCAGGGGTCCTGTGACATGGGTTGCCTGCCCAATACCTTGCCAGGCTACCTCAGCGTGACCGATGAGGGAGTGCGACGCCGTTTCGAGGAGGCGTGGGGTGTCGAGCTGCCTGCGAAAGTGGGGCTCAAGTTCCCGGAAGCCCATGATGCCGTGAGCAGTGGCCAGGTCCGCTGCTTGTATCTTTTCGGCCACAACCATGCGCTCAGCGATTCCGATGCGAGCCACGCCATTAAAGTGTTGGAAAGTGTCGAACTCCTGGTGGTTCAGGATATTTTCCTCTCGGAAACGGCGCGTCTGGCGCATGTGGTCCTCCCATCAGCCTGCTGGGCCGAGGTTGATGGAACGTTTACCAATACCGAGCGCAGGGTGCAGAGGGTGCGTCAGGCTGTTGACCCGCCGGGCGCCGCCAGGTCCAACTGGTGGATCTTCGGCGCCCTGGCTCAAAAGCTCGGCTACCCGGGGATGGCCTACCGGAATCCTCAAGAGGTCTGGGATGAACTCCGGCGGATCGTACCGGAAAAATTTGCCGGTATCAGTTTCGAGCGTCTCGACCAGGAGCGAGGGCTTCCCTGGCCGTGTCCCTCGGAAGATCATCCGGGAACACCCATATTGCACCAGCATGGTAAGTTTTCCACGCCGAACAACAAGGCCAAGCTCTTCCCGGTCCTGTTCGATATTCACGAAGTGCCGGAGGAAAAGAAAAAAAGCTATCAAAACGCTCTGGCCGGTACTGCAGGCGCAGAATTACCTGACGGTGAGTATCCGTTCATCCTCAGTACCATCAGGAGAATCTACCAGTATAATACTCGCACCATGACCGGCAGGTCGTGGCCGCTCACTCAGGTCGGACCCCGGGAAATGGTGGAGATCAACCCGGTGGATGCCCGGGCGCTTGGTGTCGCGGACGGAGATTATCTCAGGCTGTCTACGAGACGCGGCTGCATTGCCGTGCGAGCCGACGTCACTGATCGTGTGCCCGAAAAAACCCTCTTTACATCCTTCCATTACTGGGAGGCCTCCGGCAACGAGTTGACCAACCGGGCGTTTGATCCGATCACCACTACCCCTGAGTATAACGTCTCGGCAGCAAAGGTCGAAAAGATCCCGACCCAGGAGGCAAACGGCATCATTGCAGAAAAAAGTAAGAAGTATCTGGTGGAGATGGAGGACCGGGTGAGTGCCTTGAAGTAGGACACCTGATCGGGAGTATACAGGGTGGTGTCGCAAAACCCCGAAGGCCATGACGGTGATCGGGGTTTTTGTTCCGCTCCGCCAAAAATAAATAACCGCCAGATTTCTGCCGGATCTGACGGTTTAAGAAAAGGGAGTGGGTAGATTACACCAAAACTATTTTATGTGGGAGGTGCAATCCGCCTATATAACAAGCAAGAATGATGCCAAAAAGGGAGGATGATGGTGGATGGCTGTTACACTTTTTGGCACGGTTATTGCAAGTGTATATAGACAACAAGGCGATTCTGGCTTCCGGCAGGAGGCTGAAAGGGGGAGAACGAGATGGCGGTTGCATTTATCAATCCCGAGGTGAAAAGGGTCAATGACCGGAGCGCCACAGCGCCGGCGCCGGAAACACCGGCGCAAGAGACAGTAAGAATGGAGTTCCCCTACGACGATCTGTACTTGATGTACAGCTACATCACCAAAGAGTTGGGCATCAAGGATCCTTTCAACAAGTAGCTACGCGTGATTCAAATAGATATAGCCACTGAATACGGCTACCGCCGTATTGGTGGCGCTTTTTTCGCTTGGCGTTCCGTTTTTACGGAAGAGTCTCCGGAAAAGCGGACTCCCTACAGATTGGGTATAAAGTCCCAGTGAACGAGCCGGGGCCTGGGGGAAGTAGCATGATAAAACAGGATTTTCAATGATTGACAGTAGCTAATACCAGGTGAAATGTCCTAATATTATAAGGGATAAAATCGTGAAAATCGCCGTGGGCGATTCCTCCCAAATTGTCTGAGTTGTATGCAGGCAATTTTTCCCCGGCACGGGGTACCCGCCAGAGGTGGGCGCCCTGGTGGGAGTGCAAACGTGCTTTACGCCGTATCCGGATTAAGCCCGGCCAAGAAAACGGGGTATCAAGACTGAGGCGAAGCTTAAGATCCTGTATTCGAGCAATCTAACAAAATGGCGGTGGTGAATATGCCGGAACACAAGATCCAACTGATCGAAAAGCTGACCGGTGTCTATGCTTCCAAGAGGAGTGACTACGCAGAGCTGAAGGAGAAGATCTCCGAGATCACCAAGCGTAATTCGCAACTGGAGATCTTGAACGAGCTGGCCAGGCAGATCAGCATCAATACGCCCCTGGACCAGTTGGTGATCAACATCAGCGACCGCGTCAAGCAAATCATCCCCTTCGACCGGGTCAGCCTGTGCACCTTCAAGAACGGGAAGCTCTATCTCAACTGCTTTCACCCGAAGGACGAGATCTGCTATACCGGGATGGAGATCCCTCCTGACAAGGGCCGGGCGTTGTGGCACGCCAGCAACAATACCCAGCAGTTGGTCTGGCAGCACGGGTCGGACTTGGAGGACCTCCACCTGGAGCGCCTCAGCTTGCGGGTTGCCGTGATCAGTCCCATGTGCGCCCAGGGACGGGTGCTGGGCCTGTTCGTGGTCACCGGCCTGCAGGAGATCAACTATGACCCTGCCGACCTGGCGTTCCTGCAGCAGCTTGCCAACCAACTGACGATCTATCTCCAGGACCGGGAACTGTTTGCGGAGGTTACCAGAGCGAAGATTGAATGGGAAAATACCTTCAAGGCGGTCAAGGACCTGATCCTGGTGGTCGACCGGCAGATGCAGATCTTCCGGGTCAACCTGGCTACCCTGCAGCACAGCGGCCTCTCCGAGGAAGAGATCATGGGCCGGAAGTGCTGTGAGGTGATTTGCGCCTCGCCTGTTCCCTGCAACAACTGCGCTGTAATAGAGGCGCTGCGGACGGGGGAGACCGCCAGTTCCCAGCGCCAGTTCGACGACGGACGGGTCATGGAGTTCTATGCCTATCCTTCCAATTACGAGCAGAGCGAGCCGGGCGTGGTCATCTATGTCAGGGACATCACTGATCGTCTGAAGATGCAGGTGCAGCTTCTGAAGACAGCCCGCCTGGCCGCCCTGGGGGAGATGTCCGCCGGGGTCGCCCACGAGTTGAATACTCCGCTGGCGGTGATCATCGGGGACATTCAGTTGCTGCTGCGCGAACTGCCAGGCGACAGCCAGAGACGCAACCTGTTCGACGATATCAAGACGTGCGCCCTGCGCTGCAAGCAGATCGTCCAGGGCCTGCTCACTTTTTCACGCCAGGAGCAGTACGTGTTCTATCCGGTAGCGATCAACGACGTGGTCCAGGAGGCCATGAAACTGGTCGCCTACCAGATCGAGACGGACAACATCCAGATCAGCCTCGATTGCGCCGACCATATCCCGGCGATCGAGGGCAATGCCCAACAACTCGAGCAGGTGCTGGTCAACCTCCTGCTCAATGCCAAGCAGTCTTTCGAGGGGACGGACGGGAGTCGCCTGATCGGAGTGCAGACCGGGTTTGACCCTAGCCGCAGCCAGGTGTTTGTCAAGGTTTCCGATACCGGGCAGGGGATCCGCCAGGAGAACCTGACCCAGATCTTCGACCCCTTCTTCACCAGCAAGGGGGTTGGCAGGGGTACTGGTCTGGGGCTGTCGGTTAGTCTGGGGATCATCCAGACTCACGGCGGCACTGTCGGCGTGGAGAGCGAGATCGGCCGCGGCAGCACCTTCACGGTCTACCTGCCGCCGATGCAGGAGGCAGACGCAGATGACAAAAATGCCGGTTAGCGGCGAGGGTTCACACCTGACCTGTCTCGAAGGTACTGCGTACATCCCAGAAGGGGGAGAGAGAACATGCCGGCCAGGATTCTGATCGTCGATGACGAGATCGAGATGGGCAATTTCTTCAAATTCCTGCTCGGCTCCAAGGGATATGAGGTCTCGGTGGCTGAAAACGGCAGCCGGGCGAGGGAGTTGTTCCTGACCCCGTTTCACCTGGTCCTGCTCGACCTCAAGCTGCCCGACACCGACGGCCTGACGCTGCTGCGGGAGTTCAAGGCCCTGCAGCCACAGTGCGAAGCACTGGTGATGACCGGTTATTCCACGGTCAAGTCGGCGGTGGAGGCGATCCAGCTCGGGGCCTTCGATTACCTGGAAAAACCCTTTGAAGACCTGGAGGGCCTGGAGGAGATTATCGGGCGCGCCCTCAACCGGGCACTGGCCAGCGGTGATCAAGGCGTTCAGGAGGACGACGACCGGAAGAAGATCATGGAGACCTTGGGCTTCGTACCGGGGCAGAGCGAGTGCATGCGGCGCCTGCTGATGATCGCCGGGAAACTGGCCCGGAAGCACATCACCCTGTTGCTCAGGGGAGAGACCGGCACCGGCAAGGAGGTGCTGGCCCGCTACATCCATGCAGTCAGTCCCAGGGCCAGCCAGCCGTTCCTGGCTGTCAACTGTGGCGCCCTGCCGGAGAATTTGTTGGAGAGCGAACTGTTTGGTCATGAGAAGGGCGCTTTCACTGGGGCCAGCGGCCAGCATAAAGGGATCTTCGAGCTGGCCCACCGGGGCACCCTGTTCCTGGATGAGGTCGGCGACGCCAGCCTGGCGATCCAGGTGAAGCTGCTGCGAGTCCTGGAGTCTGGGGAGATCGTGCGGGTTGGCGGAGAAAAGCCGATCCGGGTCGATACCAGGGTGATCGCCGCCACCAATGCTCCCCTGGAGCAATTGGTGAAGGAGAAGCGTTTCCGGGAGGACCTCTTCTACCGTCTGGACGTGGTAACCCTGACGTTGCCCCCGCTGCGCGAGCGACGGGAGGACATCTGCCTGCTAACCGAACATTTTCTGGCCGGCCAATACCACTCAGGACAGGCTCCCCAGCTCGGGCGGGAGGTATGTGCCGCCTTGACGGGCTACGACTGGCCGGGCAACATCCGGGAACTATCCAACGTCATGGCTCAGGTAGCGGCCCTCTGCGATGCCGCCGTCGTGCTTCCCGAGCACCTGCCGCTCAAACTGCAGGATCTGGCCGGCGGGCCGGATGCTCACTCTCCCGAACAACGGTGGCTGCGCCAGATCAACTCCTGCCTTGAAGATATGGCGGAGCAGGTGGATGTTGCTGCCGGCTTCGAACTGCAGGGTTTCATGGACGAGTTGAAGAAGTCCATCTCCTGCAACGTGAGAAACCTGATCAGCCGTGCCCTCCGGGAGGCTGACGGCCAGTATCCCCAGGTGGCGGAGTGGTTTTGCACCACGCCCCGGGTGCTTCGTTACCTCCATGATGAAAAACAGGCCTGATCGATGTTCTGGGTTCGAAGGGCTTCTCGAGGTTCGACTGAAGAAGGAATCAAAGAGCGTTCTGGTCCTTGTTGGGGCTTCGTTTAAATGCTGGAATTAATGGTTATAACAACTATTGGACAAGGGAAATAATTGAACATCGAGTTTCGAACAGGGGGTTTTATGATGGAGATCTTCAAGTTCATGGTTCCCGAGATCATCTTCGGCAAGGGAACGCTGCGCCTGATTGGGGAGAGCGCCCGCAGGCTGGGAGCGACGAAAGTCTTTCTGGTCAGCGATGCCGGCGTGGTTAAAGCCGGTTGGACTGACCAGGCGGTCAGGCACCTGCGGGAAGTGGACCTCGAATACGAGGTCTGGGCGGAGACCACCCCCAATCCCAAGGACTACGAGATCGACCACGGGCGGTCACTCTACCTGGAGACCGGCTGTGATGCGGTGGTCGGCCTGGGCGGCGGCAGCGTCATCGACGCCGCCAAGGCGGTGGCCACGCTGGTGACCAACGGTGGCCAGATCCACGACTATGAGGGGGTGGACAAGATCGCCAGGCCGCTGCCCCCCCTGATCTGCGTGGCTGCTACTGCAGGCGCCGGAGGCGAGGTCACCCAGTTCACAGTGTTTGTCGACACCAAGCGCAAGGTCAAGATCACCATTGGCTCGAAGTCCCTGGTGCCAGACATTGCGATCATCGATCCCCTGCTGCTGAGCACCATCGATGCTGTGCTCACCGCCAACACCGGCATGGACGCCCTCACCCATGCCATCGAGGCTTATGTATCGGTGGCGGCCACCCCGATCACCGATGTTCTGGCGCTCCGGGCGATCAAGATGGTCAGTTCGTCGCTGCGGGCCTCGGTGGCCTCCCGCACCAACATGGAGGCCAAGAACTCCATGGCCATGGCCAGCCTGCTGGCAGGCATCGCCATGTCCAACGCCATCCTGGGGGCGGTGCACGCCATGGCACACCCGCTCGGGGGGTTGTTGGACATGCCGCACGGCGAAGCCAACGCCATCCTGCTGCCGCACGTGATGCGCTTCAACCTGATTGCCTGCAAGGAGCGCTTCGCCGAGATCGCCGAAGCTATGGGGGAAAGAACGGAGGGTCTGAGTACCCGGGAGGCGGCGGAAAAGGCTATCGAAGCGGTCGAGCGCCTCTGCTCGGACATCGGGGCGAAGCAGCACCTGGCGGAGATCGGTTTACAAGATGGGCACATCATGGAACTCAGCCGGGCAGCGGCGGCGGACGTCAGCCTGATCACCAACCCCCGGGACGCCACGGTGGAGCAGATCGCCGAGATCTACCGGGCTGCCTTATGAGAAGCGGGATGTGGGATGTGGGGATCAGATACAGGCGGTCAAAGACCGGAATGTAATGGGATTGTAAAAACGCTCCTCATGTGGCATGATTGCACATGAGGGACAGGCAGGGCCATGAGTTACCTGGGTTGGGAGAGAGAGCGATGGAGGACCGATTCGGCAGGACGATCGATTACCTGCGTATTTCTATCACCGACCGCTGCAACTTGCGGTGTCTATACTGCATGCCTGCCGGGGGGATCAGGGTGAAGCCCCGCGAGGAGATCCTGCGCCTGGAGGAACTGCTCCACCTGGCCAGGATAGCGCTGCAACTCGGGATCAACAAATTCCGGCTGACCGGCGGGGAGCCCCTGCTGCGGCGCGGGGTCATCCCCTTTATCCAGGCTCTGTCCCTGCTGCCGGGCGTGGCCGACCTGGGTCTGACCACCAATGGGGTGCTGCTGGCCCATTTGAACGAACAACTGTGGGAGGCCGGGGTGCGGCGCCTCAACATCAGCCTGGACACCCTGGACCCGGTGAAATACAGGCAGATGACCAGGGACGGGGAGTTCCACCAGGTCTGGGACGGCATTATGGAGGCTCTGTCCGTGGGCTTCCAGCCGGTCAAGCTCAACGTGGTCGCCCTGAATCAGTTCAATGACCGGGAGTGGGTGCAGTTCGCCCGCCTTACATATGAGTATCCTCTGCACGTCAGGTTTATCGAGATCATGCCGGTAGGCGCCAGTTGGGAACTGGCAGGGAGCCACTTTGCTTCCAGCCGCCAGGTACGGGAGAGGATCGAGCAGGCCCTGGGAGCGCTGGATGCTGCTGAAGCGCCGGTCGGCAATGGACCCGCCAGCAGTTACCGGTTGTCCGGCGCCCGGGGGACGATCGGCTTCATCGACGCCGTGAGCAACCACTTCTGCGACCGCTGCAACCGCCTGCGGCTGACCGCCGACGGCAAGCTCCGCCCCTGCCTCCACGACCAGCGGGAGGTGGAACTGCTGCAGGCCCTGCGGTCCGGAGCCAGTGATGCGGAGTTGCAGGATCTCTTCCGGGCCGCCCTGCTGATGAAGCCGGCGAACTACCACGAGGCGACGGGCGCCCCGGCGAATGGGCGTGGCATGTGCCAGATCGGGGGTTGAATCGATGTCCGGGTTGACCCATTTTGACGAGCGCGGGCGGGCGCGATGGTCGACGTCGGCGCCAAGCAGGAAACAGAGCGCCTGGCCAGGGCTAGGGCGGACAGTGACCATGAAACCGGAGACCCTGGACCTGATCAGGACCGGGGGGATAGCCAAGGGTGATGTGCTGGCAGTGGCCCAGACCGCCGGCATCATGGCGGCCAAACGCACATCCGGGCTGATCCCCATGTGCCACCTGCTGCTGCTGGATGAGGTCGGGCTGGACTTTCGCCTGGACGAGCAGCGGAGCGCCGTGGAGATCGAGGCCTGGGTCCGCAACCATGGCCGGACCGGCGTGGAGATGGAGGCCCTGACCGCGGTGAGCGTGGCCGCCCTGACCATCTACGACATGTGCAAGGCGGTCGACCGGGGCATGGTGATCGGAGAGATCCGGCTGGTGGAGAAGTCCGGGGGCAAGAGCGGCGCCTATCTCAGAGAAGGGGAGCAACAATGGCCAAGATCGTAGCGGTATGCACCAGCCAGAACAAGGGGGAGCGCAAGACCGACGTCGGCCAGGGGTTGCTGGTGGCGGACCACGGGCTGCAGGGAGACGCCCACGCCGGGCCCTGGCACCGCCAGGTGAGCCTGCTGGCCGTGGAGAGCATCGACAAGATGCGAGCCCTGGGGCTGGACGTCGGCCCCGGTGATTTTGCCGAAAATCTCACCACTGAAGGCATAGAGCTGTTCACCCTGCCCATCGGCACCAGGATCAGGCTGGGAGACGAGGCTCTCGGCGAGGTGACCCAGATCGGCAAGGTCTGCCACGACCGGTGCGCCATCTACTACCAGGCCGGGGACTGCATCATGCCCCGGGAGGGAATCTTCATCCGGGTCTTGCAGGGTGGCCCGATCAGGTCCGGAGACCCGGTGGCTGTCGTTGCAGACTGAAAGGACATGTATCCGGGTGGACACCTGTTTCTCTAACAGCTAAAGGCCAACCCCTAAAGGAGTGGGCAACTGTTGCGAGTGGCGATTTTGACGGCCAGCGACAAGGGATCGCGCGGTGAGCGGGAGGATCTCAGCGCCGCCGCCATCAGAGAGATGGTGGCCACCATCGGGGCGGAAGTGGTCGCCTACGATGTGGTGCCGGATGAGCGGGAGATCCTATCGGCGAAGCTGATCGAATACGCAGACACTCTCCGGGTGGATCTGGTGCTGACCACCGGCGGCACCGGGTTGGCGCCCCGGGATGTGACCCCGGAGGCGACCCTGGCCGTGGTGTCCAGGGTGATCCCCGGCATTCCCGAGGCGATGCGGGCCGCCGGCCTGCAGCACACGCCGCACTCCATGCTCTCCCGAGCTGTGGCCGGAAGCCGCGGCCGCACCCTGATCATCAACCTGCCGGGCAGCCCCCGCGCCGTCCGGGAAAACCTGGCGGTAATCCTGCCGGCCCTGCCCCACGCCCTGGGCATCCTGCAGGGGAGCGCCGGAGAGTGCGCCCGTCCGGATAATCAGCAATAGGTGAAATGGCTGCAGGAACCTACCAATCGGTAGGGGGAATATTGTCGTACCGCTTTTTAAGGGCGGCTTTAATTATGCAGCTCTTAACTTAATTGCCAACTGCCATTCATACGTCTGCTGAAAACAGAATAAAACAGTAGGCCCACAGCAACCTTCGCTCCGGCTGATCGAGATCCTACCCCGAAGCCTGCAAGAACCTTTCGGCTCCTGCAAACCCCTTTCGAACCCCGACCAACCTTTGCCCGACCGGTCAGGGATCCCCTCGGAGCCCGCAAGAACCTTCCGGCTCTTGCAAACCCCTGCGGAACCCCAGCCAGTCTTCGCTCGGCCGGTATGGATCCAACCTCTCGAGCCTGCCATAACCGGTCTGACTATGACAAACCCTTATTGAACCCATATCGACCTTAACTCCGGCCCTTGCAGATCTGCCAAGGGAATACCTTTTTCGACCTGCAAAGACCTTTGCTCGACTACTGCAGATTTCTTTTGAGACCTGCAGTAGTCTTCGCTCGGCTGCTGTGAACCTGGGTATATTGTCTCCGGAAAATCAAATCGTATTCTGCCTTGAAAGAGTTCATTGCTGGGGTCGATTTCGGCACGCCCGGCCCAATTGGCAGGCCGCCGGCTGCGCAGACAGGGGTATATTCTGCTGGTATCAGGGGAAAACTTAGGCAGTAGGCATCAAGAATTAACAGCACAAGCAACGCCTGACTCTGCTTGTAAAAATGATTAACGCGGGAGATATGAAGCCAAAACGGCTCCATTGCCGTGCGAAATGCCTGATAATTGCCTGTCATTGTCTTCTATGGGTTTGCGTTTCTTTTTAGCAAAAACTATTATTATAGATAGGTGTTAGCACTCAATATAGTCGAGTGCTAACAAGTTTCAGGCAAACTATGGAAAGAAGGAGGTCTGGTTGTGAAACTGAAACCGTTAGGCGACAGGGTCGTACTCAAGCTCGTAGAGCAGGAAGAAAAGACGAGAGGCGGCATCCTGCTGCCGGACACCGCCAAGGAAAAGCCCCAGAAGGGGGAAGTATTGGCGGTCGGATCCGGCAAGGTGCTGGACAGTGGAGAGAAAATCCCTCTGGATGTGCAGGTCGGGAACAAGGTTATCTTTGGGCGGTACTCCGGTACCGAGGTCAAGGTTGAGGGAGAAGAGTATCTAATCGTGAGCGAGCGGGACATTCTCGCCGTCGTCGACTAAAAACCGGGAGGTATGTAGCGGATGCCAAAGGATCTCAGTTTTCGCGAAGCAGCCCGCGTTTCGCTCGAAAGAGGGGTCAACAAGCTGGCCAACACCGTGAAGGTGACGCTGGGGCCGAAGGGGCGCAACGTGGTTCTGGAAAAGAAGTGGGGCCCGCCCCAGATCACCAATGACGGGGTGACCATTGCCAAGGAGATCGAACTCGAGGATGCCTGGGAGAACATGGGGGCACAGCTCGTCAAGGAAGTGGCCACCAAGACCAACGATGTGGCCGGCGATGGCACCACCACCGCCACCGTGCTGGCTCAGGCGATGATCAGGGAAGGCCTGAAGAACGTGGCCGCCGGCGCCAACCCGATGATTATCAAGCGGGGTATCGAGAGGGCAACCGCGGCGGTAGTGGCCGAGATCAAGAAGATGTCCAGAGCGGTGGAGAGCAAGGAAGCCATCGCCCAGGTAGCCTCGATCTCGGCGGCCGACCAGGAGATCGGCGACTGGGTTGCCGACGCCATGGAGAAGGTGGGCAACGACGGGGTGATCACCGTCGAGGAGTCCAAGACCATCGGTACCACGCTGGAAGTGGTAGAGGGGATGCAGTTCGACAGGGGTTACCTCTCCGCCTATATGGTCACCGATGCCGATAAGATGGAGGCCCTGTTGGAGGACCCCTTCATCCTGCTGTATGACAAGAAGATCTCCGCCATTACGGATATCGTTCCTATCCTGGAAGCGGTTGCCCAGGCCGGCAGGCCGCTGCTGATCCTGGCCGAGGACGTGGAGGGCGAGGCGCTCGCCACCCTGGTGGTCAACCGGATCAGGGGCGCCCTCACCTGCGTGGCCGTGAAGTCGCCGGGTTACGGCGACCGCCGGAAAGCCATCCTCGAAGACATCGCCATCCTCACCGGAGGCACGGTGATCAGCGAGGAGGCGGGTTACAGGCTGGAGCACGCTACCATAGACATGCTCGGCCGGGCCGGGAGAGTGGTGGTCGCCAAGGAGGAGACCACCATCGTCGAAGGCCGGGGCAAAACTGAGGAGATCGAGAAGCGGATCGCTACCATCAAGTACCAGTTTGATGAGGCCACCTCCGATTACGACCGGGAGAAGCTGCAGGAGCGCATGGCCAAGTTGGCCGGAGGCGTGGCGGTGATCCAGGTGGGAGCGGCTACTGAGGTGGAACTGCGGGAGAAGAAGCACCGGATCGAGGATGCCCTGGCGGCAACCAGGGCGGCGGTCGAGGAGGGCATCGTCGCCGGCGGCGGCCTGGCCTTAGTGCGGGCAATTCCCGCCCTTAGCCGGCTTGAGGCCCATGGGGACGAGGCGACCGGAATCCGCATCGTGAAAAAAGCCCTTGAGGAGCCGATGCGCCAGATCGCCAGCAACGCCGGCGCTGAAGGCTCCGTGGTGGTGGAGAAGGTCAAGGGACTGGAACAGGACGTGGGCTTCAATGCGTTAACCGATAAGTACGAGAACATGTTCCAGGCGGGGATCGTCGACCCGGTCAAGGTGACCCGCTCCGCCCTGCAGAACGCCGGCAGTATTGCCGCCATGCTGCTGACAACCGAGTGCCTGATCGCCGACAAACAGGCGGAGGACGATGCGGCGCCGGCGATGTCCAACATGCCGATGATGTAAGATGTTTTCTGGAGAAACCCAATAATACCAAGGCGGGGCGGGTATTTAGCATTAAATGGTTGGCAAAAGATGTGTCTTAAACAGTCCGAAAGAATCCTTGCAAGGGTTCTAGCTTAGTCTTGTTACCGATTTTGTTACCTAATATTATGCCCCGAAAACTGTGCGCCAGGTGGATTTGAACCATTCTGGATACCGCCAATGTGACCAATTTGGTCGTAGCAGCCATCAGAATAGCGAGAAAAAAAACTACCGCGGATCGCGGTAGTTTTGATATATATACTACAATATGATTACGGGAAAGCATCAAGAAAAGCGCCGGGCAGCTAATCGCCAAGCGCTTTGACCTATTTATCGCCAGTCGAACCCGTCCGGCCAGTGAAAGTGACCGCTAGATGAATACTGGTTTAAGAAACTTTAACGTACTTAGCTTTTGCAGAAGGTTCGGGAAGCGGCAGCCCATCTTCGATCAAACCCTTGAGGTGCATCCGCAAAGCTTCTTGGTATTCCTGCAGGGTTTCTTCTGAAGTGTTGCCGGTAGCGATGCAACCAGGAACATCGGGACTATATGCTGCCCAATTATTTTCGGCTTTTTCGAGGATAACCAAATATTCCACCCTATTTCCATCCTTTCTTCAGACCTGCTTGACGAAGAATGTTACCCAAAGAACCGGGTGGCACATCATCACCCAGGTTTCCGGCTATTGTTACACGCCCAAGTTTTGTAGGGTGTCTGAACTGTCGATGGCTGCCTTCTTGGGCAACCATATACCAGCCGTCTATTTCTATTGCCCGGATAAGTTCGCGGACTTTCATAAGTCAATTGTACCTCAAAAAGACCGTACCAACAATGAACAATTTGCTAGAACTGTCTTTCTTTTTGGCTCAAGTTGCAAATAGGTTCAAATCCTTTCACCTCGACCAGTAAAGAACGCTCAACCGCAGACGCTTGTAGGCAGCAACGGGTGTTTCAACAATCCTGAAAAACTTGTAGAGTTCTTTGTGCGGGGGAGCAGGTGAAAAAGTAAAAGCCTGCACCAGAAGATGCAGGCAGCAGAAAGACTAAACGGATTGAAGACCCCTAGACCATGTGAAAGATAGTCTCCCCATAAGGGTTTTTGTCGCGGGCTGTCCGGTTGAGAACTGGGCGCTTGAACTCCTGAATTATCTCCAGCCCGGCCCGCTTGGCAATATCGGGATATAGCCCGTGCTGATCGTTGGCAACGATAAAGATATTGCTGTTCTGGGAGAGAAATTTCTTGCAGTTGATCAGTACATCGCTGATGCCCTGGACATAATCCTCTTTTGCTTTAATCCCCTTGCCTTTGCTTGACTTGCCGATCTCCTCATCGTCCCGCCTGGCGAAGCCGAACAGCTCGTAAGCGTACTCGTGCTGTTCGTGATAATCCAGTTGGCCCACATAGGGGGGCGAGGTGAAGATGCCCTGAATCTTTTGTTTCTCCAGCAGGTCATAGAAAGAAGGATTTTGCAGACGGACGGCAGCGAAGATGTCTGCCGTTCTGGAATCCTGGTCAATGAGGGAATGGCGGGCATATGTCCGGACCGCCTGGAACTCCCTAATCCGCCTGACGGTATCTTTAAAATATCTGGTATATTTATCTGTCATGGAAAAGATCGGCCTGCATATCTTCATGTGTTTATAGCAGTAGTACGGCTCGAAAACAGGCTGCTCCAACCTCTCTAGTTGGTAGTGCTGGGTTGTCCGGCAGGACCGCAGCAACCGGGAGAGGATCACTGTCAGCAGTTTTCTCTCTGCTTCCGGGAATCGCTGTAGGCAGGTCCGTGCGGCCAGCCCCTCTTTGAGCACCGGCGCTGCATACCAGGTATCCAGGAAGCTGGAGCCTGTCAGCGCGTCCTTTAAAACAGGATGGTATTTCTTGAGCAGTTGCTGCCAGCCCCGGTCAACCTCATCTATGGCCGCTTTCGAGATCGCTTTCTCGTCGAGGCCTTCGTGGGCGATCTGGTATCTGTAGTCGTTAGGGAAGTAGGTTTTATTGACGCTCACTAGCAGTTCATCCAGTTCTTTTTCCAGGGAAGAAATGCCGGAGTTGTCGTGCTCGTTCTTGATGCTGTGGTACACTTCCTGGCACCTGGCGAGCACGGAGTACGGGTCGTAACTCCCCAGCTTGGCCTCAGCGATCAGGCAGTTAAAGTAGGAAATGTCCAGGCCGATGGAATGCATGCCCAGTTCATTCGCCTGGACAAGGGTGGTGCCGGATCCGGTAAAAGGATCGAGAACAACATCCCCAGGGCGAAAGTAGACATCCCGCTTGAAGCTGTCAGTGTGGCCGTCAAGAAAATACTCCACCAGTTGAGGAATGAATTTGCCCTTGTAGGGGTGGAGCCGGTGAACATGCTTGGTGGTCTCGGCCTCTTTGACCTGCGAGAAGGATAGATCCCAGTTAATATCCTCGCCAAGAGCATCCTCGAATTTATCTCTCATGCCGTTGGCGTATTGCTCATAATAATCTTGAAGCTCTTTCAGGAAAACGAAAGTTTGATTTTCCTGCTGGTGCCTCTGAATCCTGCCATACTGGATGAGGTATGTAATATTGCTGGGCGTAACGTTCTTCTTTGTAAATCTGGATGCCCACTCTGCCGCCTTGGTAATGGTTAGGGCGGAATCGATCTCAGCAGCCTCTTCTGGATGGTATATTTCAAAGTTATCAGGTGCAGCTATGCTCAATGTATCTCCTCCTTTCGCAGCATCTTTTAAAGAGTGAAAGCCAGGCCGCCCGTTGTTGATCGGGTTCACCTGGCCCTACGTCACAAGATCATGGCTCCTGCCCACCAGTGCTCACACCTTTCCGATGGGTTATTTATACTTTAATTCTACGTGGTGGGGTGTTATCCTCCTGACTGCAAAAAACCTTTCCCCAGGACAGGCCTGACAGAGAGGATCACTTGTAGCACTTCTTAACCGTCGAAATTGTAAGAATCCAGCATGACCTTTTTAACAACCAGTCGAATGAATCTATATGTGGTCCGCCCACAGGCAGATCTCCTGACACGTGGCGCATTCTTCAGTGCAGGCCTCACCTTTCTCATGGTCGATGTGTTGTAGACCTGGAGTTCCAGCCTTCACGCACTCCAGTTCTTCAATGCGGTTTTCCAGGCGGGCGATCTTGCGCTGCAGGCAGATCATCATCTCGCCAACCGGGTCCGGCAGCAGGTGGTGCTGCAGGTCGATAGCATCCGGCGGCGCGGAGTCGGCGATCTTACGCCCTTCACGGACCACGACCCGGCCGGGCACGCCCACCACGGTGCAGTCAGGGGGGACATTTCGCAGCACTACCGCATTCGCCCCGATCTTGACGTTGTCGCCGACCGTGAAGGAGCCCAGCACCTTGGCTCCGGTGCTGACGACCACGTTGTTGCCGATGGTGGGGTGGCGCTTGCCTTTCTCCTTGCCGGTGCCGCCCAGGGTCACCCCCTGGTAGATGGTGACGTTGTCGCCGATTTCGGTGGTCTCGCCGATCACCACTCCCATGCCGTGGTCGATGAACAGCCCCTCGCCGATGATCGCCCCCGGATGGATCTCGATCCCGGTGACGAACCGGCTCCACTGGGACAGCAGGCGCGGCAGCAGGACAAACTTGCGCTTATAGAACCAGTGGGCGATGCGGTGCATGATGACGGCGTGGAAACTGGGGTAACAGAGAACAATCTCGATCACGCTTTTCGCTGCCGGGTCCCGTTCCATGATGGCTTGCACGTCCTGGCGCAGCCTGGAGATGACTCCCATATCTCATCATCCCTCCATGATTATTTTAGGTTGAAGTCTTCTACTGAAAGCGGCGGCCAACGGCCGTGGCGCCTCCGGCAAGGTAATGCCCAATTCCGTCAGGCGTTTTTCAATGCTCATCAGGGCAACACTCCTCTGTCAGGTTCAGACTGAAGTAGAGTTTATATTAAAAACAATTCCTACTACTTTAGTTAGGTTACTTATTTTCAGTATAGAAAGTTAGTCTTTATGTGTCAATAGGGAAAGATCTTTTTTTACAAATTAGCAAATCGCCGCGTGAATTCTCATCCCCTTCAGGGGATTGGGATGAGAGCGGCCGCTTCTTGCGTGTGTTTTTTGTCACCAATGCTAGTCAAATTATAAAAGAAAGCGCTATGATAATTCTGGAGCGCTATTTGCAGGGTTGCCAGAGAAGGAGGCCAAACCTATGGATGCCGCTGTAGACAGGCAGGGTATGGCTACGGTCACCCTGACGGTGCAGGGTATGTCCTGTGCCGCCTGCGTGGCCAGGGTGGAAAGAACATTGAAGCAACTGGACGGTGTGGCCGGCGTGCATGTGAACCTGCTCACCGGCAAGGCTGCCGTGGAGTACCACCCTGGCGGGGCCGGCATCGCTGAAATGGTTAAAGCTGTCCGCGACCTGGGGTATGAGGTGCCGGAGGAAGAACTGTTGCTGACGGTGCGCGGCATGTCCTGCGCCGCCTGCGTTGCCAGGGTGGAGAGGGCCGTCAGGGCGCTGCCCGGAGTGACGGAGGCCGTGGTCAACCTGCCGGCGGAATCGGCAAAGATCAGGTACTACGCCGGAGCGATCGACAAGACCCGCATCAAGAGTGAGATTGACGCCATTGGCTACGAGGCCTCGGAGAGGCTGACCGGCAGCGAGGCCCTGGACCGCGAAGAGAGGCCCGCCGGAAAGAACTGCGTTACCAGCAGCGCAACATGTGGATCGCCTGGCCGCTGGCCGCCCTGGTGATGGTGGGCATGTTTCGCGATGTGTGGATCTTCCCCTATTTCGTGCCCAAGTTCCTGGGCAATGTCTACGTGCTCTGGGCGATGACCACCCCGGTGGCACTCATACCCGGCTGGCAGTTCTTCAAGCACAGTTGGAACGGCCTGAAGCGCGGCGCCACCGACATGAACCTGCTCTATGCCACAGGCATCGGGGCAGCCTACACCATCGCCACCATCAACACGCTCTGGCCGGATGCGGGGTTTGGCGGGCGCGGCGCCACCTTCTTCGAGTCAGCCGCCCTGCTGACAGCCTTTATCGTGCTGGGGCGGTATATGGAAGCGCTGACCCGCGGCCGCACCTCGGAAGCCATCAGGAAGCTGATGAGCCTGCAGGCCAAGACGGCGCACGTGATCAGAGACGGGCAGGAACTGGAGATAGCCGCCGACGAGGTCAGGATCGGTGATCTTGTCGTGGTTCGTCCCGGTGAGAGCATTCCCGTGGATGGCGATGTCACCGAGGGCTACTCGGCGGTGGACGAGGCGATGATCACCGGCGAGAGCATCCCGGTGGAAAAGAGACCGGGCGCCCAGGTGACCGGCGCCACCATCAACAAGACCGGCTCTTTCAGATTCAAAGTCACCAGGGTGGGCAGCGAGACGGCGCTGGCCCAGATTATCAAGATGGTTGAGGACGCCCAGGCCACCAAGGCGCCAATTCAGAAACTGGCCGATTTTGTGGCCGGGCATTTTATCGCCGGGGTGCACGTGCTGGCTCTGGCAGTTTTCCTGTTCTGGTTCTTCGTCGGCTATAGCGCCTACTTCACCCCCGGCAGTCATTTCATTCTCTCCCCATACAGCCTGTCCCAGGTAGGGGTATTCGGCTTCGCCCTCCTGCTGTCCGTCACCACACTGGTCATCTCGTGCCCCTGCGCCCTGGGTCTGGCGACCCCCAGCGCTGTCATGGCCGGAACCGGCAAGGGTGCTGAGCATGGGATTCTCTTCAAGGGCGCCGACTCGGTCGAGAGCAGCAGCAGGCTGACTGCCGTCGTTTTCGACAAGACAGGCACCCTGACCAGGGGCGAGCCCTCAGTCACTGACATCTATCCCCTGCCAGGCTTCGAAGGCAAGGAAGTGCTTCGTCTGGCCGCCATGGCCGAGAAACCATCCGAGCATCCACTGGGCGAGGCGATCGTCCACGGTGCAGAGGCGCAGGGCCTGACCATCGAGGATGTCCAAGATTTTGAGGCGATCCCCGGACACGGCGTGCGCTCCGTCTACCGGGACAAGACGATTCTGCTGGGCAACAGACGCCTGATGCAGCAGAATAATATATCTATTGAAGACCTGGCCGCCCGGATGGAGAAACTCGAAGCAGAGGGGAAGACAACCATGCTGGTCGCCCTGGACAACCAGGCAGCGGGGATCATCGCCGTGGCCGACACTTTAAAAGAAAATGCCGGCATTGCTGTCGAACGGCTGCAAAAAATGGGCGTTCAGGTGGCCATGATCACCGGGGATAACCGGCGCACCGCAAATGCTATTGCCGGTCAGTTGGGAATCAAAACCGTGTTGGCCGAAGTGCTGCCACAGGACAAGGCAACAGAGGTGAAAAAACTGCAGGACCAGGGCTTGAAGGTGGCCATGGTCGGAGACGGCATCAACGACGCCCCGGCGCTTGCCCAGGCTGACGTGGGCATCGCCATCGGCTCGGGCACCGACGTTGCCAAGGAGACAGGCGATATCATCCTGATCAAGGACGACGTCAGGGACGTGGTCAACGCCATCGAGATCGGCAGGGCGACGATGGGCAAGATCAGACAGAACCTGATCTGGGCGTTCGCCTACAACATGCTGGGCATACCTCTGGCGGCCGGCATCCTGTATCCCTTCACCGGCCTGATCGTCAGCCCCGAACTGGCAGCCTTTTTCATGGCGATGAGTTCGGTATCGCTGACACTGAATACACTGCTCTTGAAACGATTCAAACCTTCGCTCGGGACCAGGGTGGCCTGATTCTGCTAAAGATATTTGGTAACTGCTCAGGGCATTAGCCTTAAGCTTATATCAAACGAAAACCATACTGAGGGAACAAGGCAGTTGGCTGGCTGATGGCAGTGAGCGACCTATTTCCTCGGGGAGCGAGCGTCATCAGCTAGCCAACCAAGCCACTATCTTCAGGCAATACGCTGTTTTAAATATTTAGGCTGAGCAGTTACGATATTTGAAAGGAGCTGCTGACATGTCAACTCTTGAAGACAGAGCCGCCAGGCGGTCCATGCTGATCTACAACGGAGTCTCCCTGGCAATGGCCTTACTTTTCCTCGCCGCAACCTTCCTGACGGGCAGGAGCTACACTGCTGTATCCCGCGTCGGCGGCATGGTCTGGGTCTTCTTGCTGAGCATGATCATTTCCATGCCCATTGTCATTCCGATGATCAAGAAAAAGGTGCTGGGTTGAAAGCTTCTCCCGTAACGTCACGGGAACGCGTCGTGATTGGCGAACGTGGTTGCTAGGGGTCAGGTATTCTGCCGCAGTCGTTATAAAAATATTGACAATCGAGCGGATAAGAAATTATAATTTCATAAAGACTATAAAAACAATAGGTATTCGAAGGTGCCTTGGCGCAAGGAGCCGGAGGTGAGCGCAGGATGAAACTCTCGACAAAGGGCCAGTACGGTCTCAGGGCATTGCTGGATATGGCTATTTACCAGAATGAGGGTCCTGTCACGCTAAATAATATCGCCGAACGACAGGGCATTTCGGAAGGATACCTGGAGCAGTTGATGATGCCGTTGAAGCGGGCGGGCATTGTCAAGAGCATCAGGGGGGCGCAGGGGGGCTACCTGTTGACGAAAGACCCGAAGAACATCACGGTGGGCGATGTTATCCGTGTGTTGGAAGGCCCGATCGCTCCGGTTGCCTGCGTCGATGAAGAAAATCCGGAAGCGTGCGAACGGGCCAGCTTCTGTGCGACCCGCATAGTGTGGGCGAAGGTCAGAGATTCCATCTCCGGGGTGCTGGATTCCTTTTCATTGGAAGACCTGGTCCAGGAGACAAAAAAGCACGGCGATGCGCAAAACATGTACTTTATTTAAGTCATGAGCCTTTTTAAAAAAACCTAAACCATACTTAACAAATGGACATAATAAGCTAACTTGCTTGAACGTTATGCACCAGGTTTGAAAGGAAGAGACACATGCCGATCAAAGTACAGGATCAGCTTCCGGCGATCGAAACCCTACAGCATGAGAACATCTTCGTAATGACCGAAGACCGGGCTTATCACCAGGATATCCGACCGCTGCAGATCATCCTCCTGAACTTGATGCCCAGGAAAATAGCAACCGAGCTTCAATTCCTGCGGCTGCTTGGCAACTCGCCGCTGCAGGTCGATGTCACGCTGCTGCACCCCCGGACCTATACCTCAAAAAATACTCCGGAGGAACACCTGATCAAATTTTACAGTACCTTTGACGACATCAAGGGACAGAAGTTCGACGGGCTGATCATCACCGGGGCTCCGGTGGAGCAGATGGAGTTTGAAGAGGTTGACTATTGGGATGAACTGACCGCGATCATGGACTGGGCTGACGCCAACGTCTATTCCACTCTCTTCATCTGTTGGGGAGCGCAGGCCGGTCTGTATCACCACTATGGGATTCCTAAATACCCGCTTGAGAAGAAGATATTCGGGGTTTTCCCCCACCAAATTACCAAGAAGAACGTCAGTCTGCTCAGGGGTTTCGACGATGAGTTCTATGTGCCGCAATCCCGGCACACGGAAGTCAGGAGAGAGGACATAGAAAAGGCGCCGGGCCTGGAGATGCTGGCAGAGTCCCCGGAGGCGGGAGTCTATATCGTCAAGTCGGTCGATGACCAACGGATCTTTATCACCGGGCATTCAGAATACGATTCCACGACGCTGCAATATGAGTATGAGCGTGATCGCGACAAGGGTCTGGCCATTGAGGTACCGAAAAACTACTATCCTGGAGACGACCCGACCCAGTTGCCGTTGGTGCGGTGGAGGTCTCACGCCAGCCTGCTGTTCTCAAACTGGCTCAACTATTACGTGTACCAGGAGACGCCCTACGATTTAAGTGAACTGGAGAGGAAGGCAGCAAAGAAGGATAAGTAATTGTGATAAAAAACCTGGAGCAGGTCCTGGCAATAGCAACCGGGTTATAAGAAGCCGCCTGCCCTGGAGAGAATATCAGTGGCGGTGTCTGATCAAATGCTGAAACGGAGTTGATTCACAATGCGCAAGGTTTATCTGGATCATGCTGCGACCACGCCCCTACACCCGGAAGTCTTGTCGCTGATGTATGAATTCCTGAGGGACACCTTCGGGAACCCCTCCAGCGTGCACTCTTTCGGCAGGGAGGCCAAGAGGTTCACGCAGGAAGCGCGCCAGCAGGTGGCCGATCTGATCGGGTCCACGCCGGAGGAGATCTACTTCACCAGCGGCGGAACCGAAGCAGACAATATCGCCATTATCGGAACAGCGATGGCCAGGCGCAAAAACGGCAACCACATCATCACCAGCGCCATCGAACACCATGCCGTGATCGACACTTTCAAGTACCTGGCCAAGAACGGGTTCGAGGCCACCTTCCTGCCCGTGGATAAATACGGCATGGTCGATCCGGACGATGTGGCCGGGGCGATCCGGAAGGAAACCGTGCTGGTGACCATCATGCACGCCAACAACGAGATCGGGACGATCCAGCCGATCGCCGAGATCAGCCGGATTACCCGGGAGCATGGGGTGGCCCTGCATTCCGACGCCGTCCAGACACTGACCAAGATCCCCGTGAACGTGGACGATCTGGGTGTAGACCTGCTCTCTCTGTCAGCCCATAAGATTTACGGCCCGAAGGGGATCGGGGCGCTGTACGTCAGGAAGGGAATGCGGCTGCAGCCGATCATGTACGGTGGTGGCCAGGAGCGCAAGCTGCGCTCGGGCACGGAGAACACTCCCGGCATTGTGGGGTTCGGCAAGGCTGCCGAGGTCGGCGCCCGGGAGATGGAGCAGGAATCAGCCCGGGTAAAAGGCCTCAGGGACAAGTTGATCCGGCGCGTGCTTGCCGAGATCCCGTCGGTGTCCCTGAACGGCCATCCGGAGCAGCGGCTGCCGAACAACGCCAACGTCAGCATTGCCCTCGTAGAGGGAGAGTCCCTGGTGCTGAGCCTGGACCTGGAAGGGGTGGCGGTCTCCTCCGGATCGGCCTGCAGCTCGGGATCGCTGCAGCCGTCTCACGTCCTGAAGGCCCTCGGCCTGCCTCACGAGATGATGCACGGCTCGCTCAGGATGACTCTGGGCCGCGCCAACGGCGAGGAAGACATCGACTACGTGGTCGAGGCGCTGAAAAACATTGCTGTCAGGCTGCGGAGCTTTTCACCCCTGGCTCAACCGTTGCATAGTTGAGAGAAGACGCTAAATGTAAAGTCTGGGAACTAACGTGAGATGTTTGCTACGGAGAGAGTAGCAAGTTAAAAGAGCAGGGGGTGACAATGATGTACAACGAGACCGTAATGAGCCATTTTTCAAACCCGCAGAACGTCGGAGAGATACCTGATGCCAGCGGGGTGGGCGAGATCGGCAACATAGTCTGTGGTGACATTCTGAGGGTGTATATCAAGGTCAAAGACAACCGGCTCGAAGACGTGAAGTACATGACTTATGGCTGTGCGGCTGCGACTGCGAGTGGTTCCATGATGACAGTTCTGGCAAAGGGGCTGACGATTGAGGAAGGATTGAATCTCTCCAACAAAGATGTCTCCAAGGGCCTGGGCGGGTTGCCGCCCCAAAAACTACACTGCTCCAACCTGGCTGCCGATGCCCTGCACAAGGCAATCAGGGACTGGCAGCGAAAGACCGGACAGTTGCCCGAAGGGTACGTGGAGCCTGAAGACAACCACGATCACGGCGACGAAGACTGCCCAGTTGCAGAATCCTAGGGAGAAAAGCGGAACGATCTCCCTTTCCCACTCTAAACCAGATCAGGGGGATGACTCTGATGTCTAGAGCCTTAGGAGCCAGGTGTTCGTGTTGCCTTTGCCTGTGATTGCGGCGTACAATGACAGTGTTGGTAGCACGGGAATTCATGGAGAGAAGGGATTGGCAATGTCGGGCATTGCCTGGGTCAATGGTGTCATCACGAGCCTGGATGATGCCAGGGTCTCTTTTTTAGACCGGGGATTTCTTTTTGGGGACGGCGTTTACGACGTATTAAAGGTGTGTAATGGCCGGTTTTTTGCCATAAAAGAGCACCTGGATCGCTTGGACCGGAGCATGGAAGCGATCAGGATCAAGCCTACCTGGAACCGTTCGGAACTGGAAGGCATCATTCGGGATCTGGCCGCCAAGTCGGAACTCCTCGATGCCAGGATCTATATTCAAGTGACCAGGGGTGTCGGTCCGAGGAAGCAAGAATTTTCCGGGGAGCTGACCCCGACGCTGGCGATCTTTATCACCCCTCTGCGGCCCTTTCCAGAAGAGACCAGGAAAGCGGGGGTCAAGGCAATCACTATGCCGGATGAACGCTGGGCCCACCCGCATATCAAGACCCTTAACCTGTTGCCCAATGTTTTGGCTCGCCAGCAAGCTGAAGAATCAGGCGCCTTTGAAGCCATTTTGATCCGTGATGGGGGGCTGGTAACAGAATGTACCAGCAGCAATGTCTTTGCTGTCGTAAACGATACCATCGTCACTCCGCCGACAGACGGACGTATTTTACCGGGTGTTACCCGGGGTCTGCTTCTTAAAGCCGCCCGGGAGGCCAATTATCCTGTTAAAGAGGACTATATAGTGTTAACGGAACTTCAAAGCGCCACCGAAATTTTTATCACGAATACGGGGGTAGAGGTATTAGGAGTGGTTGAACTGGACGGAAAGCCGGTTGGCAATGGAGCGCCGGGGAGGACCACCGAGGAGATTTACCGGCTTTTTGTATCGAGATGGTTGAATGCCTAGCGTGCTGCTACGGTTAAGAAGGCGCATGTCATGAAACAAAACATCGAGGATGATGAGTTGGGGTGGGGGGGTCAGTTGCCGGTCAGGAAATCGGTGATGCCTTTGGCAATGGCGGCACCTGCCTTCTGCTGGAAATCAGGGTTGTTCAGCAGGCGCTCCTCCCGGGGGTTGCTGAGGAAAGCCACCTCCACCAGGGCTGCAGGCATCTGGGCGTTGCGCAGCACCTCCAAGTTGTCATCGAAGATTCCTCTACTATTAAGCAGCCTCAATGAGGCAAGTAGGGAATTCTGCAGGCAGAACGCCAGTCTCTGGCGGATATCCAGGCGCTGCCCCGGAGTAAGCACCGGGGATGGTTGGAAGATATACGTTCCGGTGCCGCCGATGGTGGAGTCTGCCGGGTATGAGTTGCCGTGGATGCTTACGAAAACATCCGCTCCGGCGCGGTTGGCGATGTCAGTGCGGGTGTGCAGGGCCGGGTTGGTATCACCGGTCCTGGTCATGATCACCTCGGCGCCCTCCTGCCGGAGCACCTGTGCTGCCTTGGTAGCAATTGGCAGAGTCACCCACTTTTCCTCAATGCCGTCCGGCCCGATTGTCCCAGTATCATTACCCCCGTGCCCGGGGTCGAGTACCACGATTTTCCCTGCCAGAATACCCCGTGTGCCCCGGCTGCTCAGTTGGTCGACTGGCTGCTGTGACAGTTGTGGTGTGTTTACGGACGATATTCCAGGCTCATTTAAGGGGTGCTCCACCCCTGTTACTACTGCTACCGTGCCGGCGCCTGGCGGCGTCATCCCGTCAGCATCTGCCAACCCGCTTCTGAGGATGCCGGACAGGTCTCCGGAATCAACCCCGGTCAAGCCGGTTATGGATCCGTTCAGCGATTGCTGCTCCTCATTCTCTTGCGGGTTATCGGGCAACCCCCAGGCCAGGACAGTCCGAAAGAAATGATCCTGCACTGGAATCAGGAGTGAAAAACGCGCCGCTCCCCATAACAGGATCAGGAATAGCAGCACCCACGTTGGCGGTAGTAAAGAAGAGGCCCCCAGACCCGCCAGGTGGCCGCCTGTCGCCGCACCACCATATGACCCGGCATAGTTTTTACCTCCCGAGCATGTACCTGTCTGATCATCCTATTCCCGCCGATGCCAATCCATGCCCAGAATTACAGGCAGCTTTCGGCTACAACCCTCAGCAGGTATATTGTCAAACAATATCGAAATTACCGGTGATTTAGGAAAATAGAAGGGGCGGGGTGGACTTGCAATGATTAGCATGTGTATTTTCATCAAGTTAACCCAATTTGTTTTGAGCCGATAGTATAATTGAAGGAAATAGACAACCCGGGGATGCGGTAAGATGTGTTGAACACTGTAATACCACAGAAGAAACAACTGAGTTTCTGGCTGCCTCTTTTTATTTTGTTGCTCATCACTTTCTTGGTCATCAGATTCGGCGGCTCCAGCCTGGCGAATTTTAAGGCCGTATTTCTGAGCATCATCGTAGAGGCGCTGCCGTTCATCATTATCGGTGTTTTTGTCTCGGCGTTGCTGGAGAACTTTGTCTCGGAAGAGGTCATCGCCAAGTTCTTCCCGAGCAACCGGTACCTGGGGATCTTACTGGCCTGCCTGCTGGGGATCATTTTCCCGATCTGCGAGTGCGGGATTGTTCCGGTTGCCCGCAGGCTGATCAGCAAGGGTGTCCCCCTGTATAGCGCCGTCGCCTTCATGCTCGCTGCCCCGATCATCAACCCGGTGGTTGTTTCATCCACGGCAGTGGCTTTTTTAAATAATCATGCCATGGTCTGGCTGCGGCTCGGACTGGCATTTCTGGTGGCATACCTGACCGGGTTGTTGGTAAGTTTCTTCGTCAAGGGAAACCAGTTGAATGCCTCCGTAAAGAATGAAACCGGTGGGTGTGACTGCGCTCACGAACCGGTTGCTGTCTCGCGATCAATCACGGCTAAATTGGGCAATACGGTGCTCGATGCCAGCAATGAGTTCTTCGAGATGGGAAAGTACCTGATCATCGGAGCGTTTCCGGGGGCGTTAGCCCAGACGTTCATCCCCCGCCAGTCCCTGCTGAGCATCGGTCACCAACCGCTCCTATCGGCCATCGTCATGGTTGTGTTTGCGTTTGGGGTTTCGGTGTGTTCTTCGGCCGACGCCTTTATCGCCGTCTCTTTTGCCTCCAGTTTCAGCCGGGGGGCGTTGCTGGCCTTCATGGTATTCGGGCCGATGGTGGACGTGAAGAACACCTTGATGCTGCTGAATGCCTTCAAGCCCCGGTTTGTGATGTTGCTGATCCTGATCATCTTTTTCTTGGTGGTAGAGAGCGCCTTCTGGATCAATGTCCTGTGATCGGGGGTTTTATAGTTGCAGCAACAGATGGCCAGAGATTGGGAAAAAATAATCAAGTCCCTCATTTTGCTTTGCTTCAGCATCTTGCTGTTTTACCTGGTGATCAGCGGCCAGATCCGGATGTACATCAATCCTCGCTTTATCGTACTCAGTGAACTGGCAGCGGTGGTCCTGCTCTCGATGTTTGCCGTGCAGTTTTTTAATTGGCGCAGCAGTTCCCATGTTGATGATCATCATGCCCTCCATAAGTTGGTGTACGTCATCTTCATCATTCCCCTGGCATTGGCGCTGCTGTTGCCCGATGCGGCCTTAGATGCAAGCGTGGCCTCTAACAGAGGATTGAACTTCAATAGTGGCAATTTAACTTCAGCGCAGCCGGGGTCCGGAGCACTGCCTCAGGCATTTGTCAACGGTGTTAACCCGGGTGGATCCGCTGGTCGACAGGCTGATATCACAGGTGTCGGCAACAGCGGGCCAATTCAGGTGACCGCTGACAACTTTGTCAGGGTGGTTGACGTCATCGGCCAGTCTCCCGAAGATTATGCAGGCAGGGAGATCGACATGCTGGGGTTTGTAATAAGGAACAAGGATTTCGCACCGCAGGAATTTGGCCTGATTCGCTTCATTATCACTTGCTGCACGGCTGATGCCTCACCGGGGGGTTTTATCCTGAAGTCCAAGGATGCAGTTGATTACAAGGATGGGACCTGGATCAACATCCGGGGGGTTATCGAGGTAGATAACTACGATCAGCAGGTGGTTCCCGTCATTGAGGCAACTTCCATCGAGCGGGCGGCCCAACCATCCGACCCTTACGTCTATCCGTAATGAAAAGTGCTTTTTGTCGAAATCTGCAGGAAGAACGATCATGATGTCGAATACATGTTCCAGCAAGGCAAGAGTGAAGGAGCGGGATGGTGGGAAGCCTAAACGGGAACGCCGGCCCTGTGAAGGGTCGTGTATCATCCGTGAGTGCTGGGGAGCAATCAAGGAAATCATTCGCAGCAGGAATTATCCCTACGTTACTTTCATGTTAAAGTATAGGCGAAGAGGATATCTATGAATTCTAAGACTCAGGGACGCTATTCGTATCTGATCATACTTTTCGTCATTGCCGCAATCCTGTTCTGCCAGAATTACCTCTACCAACGGTACCAATCCTTTGACAAAAAACCGGGCGTTGTTGTTGATGATACTCGTGAGTCGGGCGAGTATGCCTATAACCACGTGCGCGTGCTGGCCTCTCCGGAATATGAGGGCCGTGCTCCGGGGACAAAAGGCAACCAATTGGCCGCTCAATACATTGCTGATCAATTTCAGGCCATTGGGCTGAAGCCGGCGGGAAACCAGGGAACGTACTTTCAAACAATCAAAAGCCCTGAATTTTCTCTGGTTCTAGTTGGGAAACGCTGGGTGCCCAGATTAACCGGGGGTATGTTCTTAACAGTTCCAAGCGACAACGTCCTGGGTTACCTTGCTTCCGGGGGCGCTCCGTTTCCGGCCAATACCATTATCATATCGGCCCATTACGACCACCTGGGCAAGTTCGGCGATAGCTACTTCCCTGGCGCCAATGACAACGCCTCGGGTATCGGGGTCATGCTGGAAACGGCAAGAATTCTGGCAACCCGACAGCAACAGCCCAAATGCAACATACTTTTCGCTGCCTGGACATCTGAAGAGGAGGGCCTCTACGGTTCCCGGTGGTTTACTGAAAACAGTCCCACCAGTGGGATTAAAGCGGTAATCAACATGGATACGGTCGGCAATGGCGATGTGCATGACTTTAGCATCTGGACGCAGGCCCAGGACAACCCTCTCGTTGGTATGATCAAAGACGTAGGCGCCAAGCAGGGCCTCAGCATCGATACGGAAGTGCTGGGCAACGCCCCCCCTCATACCAGCGATCAGAGGTCTTTTACCGAGGTCGGCATTCCTGCCGTTACCTTGCTCACCCCGGACTGGCTCGACAAAAACCACACTGTTCAAGACACCCCTGCCATCGTGAATCCCGTAAAGCTGGGTAATGCAGTCAGGCTAGTCATTGCGGTGATTGACCGATTGACTGATTAGAGAGGCAAGGGCGGCAATTGTTGCTTCATTTCAGAACGGTTAAGGAAGCCGGCTTTTGACGGTTCCCTGCCAGAAAATATTTATTTAAAAAATGTTGACACTTCCAAGTATATCGGGTACACTAAATTACAATTATTAAGCATATATACATAGTAGGATATGATAAGGAGAGCGAAAAGCATGACTGTTCTGGTTGGTGTCGCCGACTGCCTGGGCAACATACCTACCAGGTTGCAGGAAGAGGGGGGTGGAAGAAATCCACTGGACTGGCCGCTGCAAGTACTTCCTGCATAGGACACGCTAGTTAAAAATGAGAGGAGAGTAAGATCAACGATGAGCGATAATTGGGACTTTGCAACACTGGCGGTGCATGCCGGCCAGCAGGTCGACCCCACCACAGGCGCCCGGGCGGTGCCGATCTACCAGACGACATCCTACGTATTTCATGACGCCGATCACGCCGGGCGTTTATTTGGGCTGCAGGAGTTTGGCAACATCTATACCAGGATCATGAACCCCACCACCGACGTGTTCGAACAGCGCCTGGCCGCCCTGGAGGGCGGAGTCGGCGGCCTGGCCACCGCTTCCGGCCAGGCGGCGATCACCCTGTCGATCCTGAACATCGCCGGGGCGGGGGACGAGATCGTCTCTTCCAGCAACCTCTATGGGGGAACGTACAACCTGTTCTTCCACACCTTTCCCAAGCTCGGACTGAACGCGAAATTCGTCGACCCCGACGATCCCGAAAACTTCAGGGCGGCCAGCGGTCCAAAGACCAAGGCCTTCTATGTGGAGATGCTCGGCAACCCCAGGATCGACGTCCCCGACATGGAGGCTATTGCTAAAATCGCCCACGAGGTCGGCGTGCCCCTGATCGTGGACAACACCTTCGCCACACCGTACCTCCACCAGCCGTTCAAGTATGGCGCCGACATCGTGATCCATTCGGCGACCAAGTTTATCGGCGGCCACGGCTCATCCATCGGCGGCATCATCGTCGACAGCGGCAAATTCGACTGGACAAACGGCAGATTCCCTGGCCTGGTGGAACCGGATCCCAGCTACCACGGGGTCAAGTTTGTGGAGACCTTCGGGAACCTGGCCTACATTCTCAAGGCGCGGGTGCAACTGCTGCGGGACCTCGGCCCCGCCCTCAGCCCCTTCAACGCCTTTCTGTTCCTGCAGGGCCTGGAATCCCTGCACCTCCGGATGGAGCGGCACAGTTCCAACGCCCAGGCGGTGGCCGAGTTTCTGAATTCCCATTCTGCCGTAAGCTGGGTCTACTATCCCGGCTTGCCCGGGAACAAGTACCACGAGCTGGCCAAGAAGTACCTGCCTCGGGGCTACGGCGCCATCCTGGCCTTCGGTGTCAAGGGAGGCCGGGAGGCGGGACGCAAGATCGTGGACAACGTCAAGCTGTTCTCGCTGCTGGCGAACGTCGGCGACTCCAAGTCCCTGATCATTCACCCGGCCACCACCACCCACCAGCAACTGACACCGGAGCAGCAGCTCTCTTCCGGGGTCACCGAGGATATGGTCAGGCTCTCGGTGGGCGTTGAGGACATCAAGGACATCATCGCCGACCTGGAGCAGGCTTTGGCAATAGCTACGAAGTAATAATCCGGATTCGGTCTTTTTATAATGCGTGGCGGCCGTTCAACAGATCTTGAATGCCGGCCGCCAGGCATTCTCTTTCATTATACGGAGCATTGAGCGCCTTCCTAATTTATAACGACTGCGGCAGAATACCGGACCCCTTGTGGGTCAGGATGAATGCCGCACAAAGTTTCAAAAAATCTACCTTTTTTAAAACCTCGGGCTTTGTGCCCGAGGAGAGGGGGTGGGGGCGGTGACATGCTGAACCTTTCAGCCTTCCTGGACGAATTCCCTTCTACCGTTTTTCCTAAAATAATTATATGGCGTATATGGCTCAAATGGCTTGGTTCGGATATAATATAAGCAAGAGGTGGTAAAAATGATGCAGATGCTTTCTGCCAGTATAACTCGTGACAGGTTTGCCGAACTTCGGCGTGAGGCATTAAAAGGCCAGGAAATTCTCATTGAAGATGGCAAGCAGCTTAATAGTCCCTTAATATCCATTATTTCCACTGAGTTGCTAGACTCACTGACCGATTCTTTTATCTTTGCTCCAAAATGGGAGGAGGACGTAGACGGTTCGTTCACCGTATCCCTTGATGAAATTGATATCATTGGCTATGGCGAGACTTGCGAGGAGGCCAGCGAAGTGTTGGCTACTGCGGCCAGCGAGTATGCGGAATTGTATTTCTCCGAGCTATCGTTTTATATGTCTCCCATGGTCAACCGTCTTTCTCACTACCCATACCTCCGTCGAATTGCTCGTTGTAACGGAGATATCGCCAAAGTGAAGAAAGTTTTAGGAGTCTGAAGTGCCTCCACAATTTACCTTCGGGGATATCGAATCAATTTGCAGACGGCTTGGCTTATCCAAGGCTCAAAAAGGTAGCATGCTTTGGCGTGGGGTAGGACCGGATGGCCTTTATCGTCAAACAACCATGCATAGCCATGGCGATGGCGCCACCGCATCTCCCTCAACAGCCAAGAAAATGGCCGAACAACTGAAATTCAAGGATGTCGATGATATGTACGATTTTCTCAATAACCGTCATCGTAAATCTTGAAATAGCAACAATCGGCGTGGGTAGGAAGGAGGACCATCATGGTTTGGTCTGCTATGCTGCCGGCTTTCCTCGCTTCAACGGTTGAATTTGTCGAAGCCCTGACGATTGTCTTGGCAGTCGGGGTGACAATTAATTGGAAAAGTAGCTTGTTGGGAGCCGGTGCTGCCATGCTGGGCCTGGCTGCGCTGGTTGCCATATTCGGCTCCGCCCTGGTCCTTTTTCCCATTGGGGTCCTGCGGTGTGTCGTCGGAATCGTACTGATATTCTTCGGTATGCAGTGGCTTAAAAAATCCCTGCTCCGTTACAGCGGTCTCAAGGCCCTACACGACGAAGCGGCGATCTATGAAGAGAAGATGCGGGAACTCAATGCCCGTGGCGCCATCAACCCTGGTAAGTTTAACGGGTTCGGCTTTCTCGCTGCCTTCAAGAGCGTTCTGCTCGAAGGTTTGGAAGTCGCTTTTATCGTTATTACTTTTGGCGCCACCGCTGCAGCCAACAAGGCCGCAGGAATCTGGGACGCCACGGTCGGCGCCCTGCTGGCATTTCTGGTTGTCGTGATACTTGGCCTGATCATTAATAAGCCGCTGACCAGGATTCCGGAAAACACGCTCAAGTTTACAGTCGGGATCATGCTGGTCACTTTCGGAACCTTCTGGGCGGGGGAAGGACTGGGCATCGAATGGCCGTTGTCCGATCTGTTCCTGCTGGTACTGGTCGCATGCTACCTCATCCTGAGCGCGATTATTGTCTGGTGGCTCAGGCCCTATGGAATTGTGCAAAAGAAATTCAATGCTGAAGCGGGAGTGATCCGGTCATGACTGTCATCATTCGTGCACTCAAAGAAGTATTTGACTTTTTCTGCGGCGATTGGCGGATATTCTGGGGTGTGATCGCCACCATCGTTCTGGTTGAACTGGTTGAAAACTTTGCAACCTTCGCATACGCTAAATCGGTTGCGGGCGCCATCTTCATAATCGGAGTTTCATTAAGCCTGATCATCGCCCTAAAACACGAAATTACCGGAAATGCGCCGTAAAGCCCCTGGCTTGGGGGTTGCCGCTTAAATTTAAAAATTCCAAACGGTGTTAAGAAAGTACAGAAATTACCAAATAAATCAAACAGGAGGAATGGATAATGGCGAGAATAGCCAACAATTTAACTGATCTGATTGGAAATACCCCTCTGCTCAGGCTTCACAGAGTTACTGAAGGCCTGGAGGCGGAAGTGGTCGTCAAGCTGGAATCCTTTAACCCGGCGGGCAGCGTCAAGGACCGGATCGGCTACAGCATGATCAAGGACGCCGAGGACAAGGGCCTGATCAATAAGGACACGATCCTGATCGAGCCGACCAGCGGCAATACCGGGATCGCCCTGGCCTTTGTGGCCGCCGCCAGGGGCTACCGGCTGATCCTGACCATGCCCGATACGTTTAGCATTGAACGACGCAATTTATTGAAGGCTTATGGCGCCGAACTGGTGCTGACCCCGGGCGCGGACGGGATGCCGGGAGCTATCCGCAAGGCCGAGGCACTGGCCGCCCAGACCCCCAACTCCTTTCTCCCGCAACAGTTTAAAAACCCGGCCAACCCTGAAATCCACCGGGTAACCACTGCGGAGGAGATCTGGAACGATACGGATGGCAAGGTGGACATCGTGGTCGGCGGTGTCGGCACCGGCGGTACCATCACCGGTGTCGCTGAGGTGATCAAGAAACGTAAGACGGAATTCAAGGCAGTTGCCGTTGAACCTTTCGATTCCCCCGTACTGTCCGGAGGCGCTCCCGGACCCCACAAGATCCAGGGTATCGGCGCCGGGTTTGTGCCGGATGTCTTGAACCTCAACGTTGTTGACGAGATCTTCAAGGTCAAGAACGAGGAGGCTTTTGAAACCGCCCGCCGTCTTACCCGCGAAGAGGGCCTGCTGGTGGGGATCTCCTCCGGAGCGGCTGCCTTCGCCGCCTTGCAGTTGGCAAAACGTCCGGAGAACAAGGGCAAGCTGATCGTGGCGATACTGCCGGATACCGGTGAGCGCTACCTGAGCACCGCCCTGTTCCAGGAGCAATAAACGCGGCAAAACGCTTCTGGTGCAGGCGAAAGTATCAAGGAAGATCCCACATTACGTTGGTGCCGGAGACTGCCATCAGAAGCAACCAGACTACTTCAGCGCCGGGTTTTCTATAGTTTGATCAGTTTATAGCTCCTGGAACCCAGCCCGATCTGCTCACCGTAAGCCAACTGGTAGTTCCAGTCGATGTCGTGATAGAGCCCCCGGAACTTGTCGGCCCCCGGAGGCAGGCTGACAGCAGAGTTGGGTAGAGATGGCTGGGCGTTCACCAGGTCGACGCAGGCCTGGTCGATGGCCACCGGATCGGTGCTCGCCAGGATGCCCACGTCCGGTACGATGGGGGCGTCGTTATAGTTCCAGCAGTCGCAATTGGGGCTCACATCAACCACGAAGTTGATAAACCCGGCCTTGCCCTGTTTGTTTTTGAGGACGGCGTAGGTGTACTCGACGATCTTCTCCTGCAGGGCGGAGACATCACTGGCAAAGCTGATCGCCACCGCACCCTCGACGCAGGTGATGGTGCACTCCCCGCATCCCAGGCACTTCTCGGGGTCGATCCGAGCCGTCTCCTCGACGGTGATCGCCCCGGCCGGGCACCACTCGGTACAGCGCCCGCAGGCGACGCACTTCTCGGGATCCACGGCGGGCAGCACGTCCGAGTGCATGGCCTGCTTGGCCGCCCGGGTGCCAAGACCCATGCCGATGTTCTTGAATGCCCCGCCAAAACCGGTCGCCTCGTGCCCCTTGAAGTGGGTCACGGCGATCAGGGCATCGGCCTGGTAGGCGGCGCTGGCCACCCTGGCCTCCTGGAAATGCTTCAAACCGATGGGCACTGTCACGTAATCGTGTCCCCTCAGGCCATCGGCGATCACCACCGGGGCGTCCACGGTGGCATAGGCGAAGCCGTTGGCCAGGGCCGTTTCCACGTGGTCGACGGCATTAGCCCGGCTCCCCACGTAGAGGGTGCCGGCGTCAGTCAGGAACGGTTTCCCCCCGGCTGCCCTGATCCGGTCGACGATCCGGCGCACAAACTGGGGCCTGATAAAGGCGAGGTTGCCCCGCTCGCCGAAGTGCAACTTCACCGCCACCAGGTCCTGTGGTTTGATCAGTTCAGCCAACCCGGCCCGGTCAAACAGGCGTCCGACCTTGTCCAACAGGTTGTTCCCGCTCTTCGCCCGCACATCTGTAAAGAATACCTCTGCCGGCATGATCTCACTCCCTTGACAAAAGATTAGTCTCAGTTTAGCACGACGCTCCGGCTTTTGCCAAATGCAGAACTGGAGGACGGGATGACATGAGCAAGTAAGGCTGCGCAAAAGGTGCCTCAGGTCGGGGGGAGCGTTCCCTGGGCCTCTTGATCTCTTCATCATGATCACCTATAATCAAACATAACAAAAAGTATTGAAGAGTATAATCCATAGTTATTTATAATAGAACCAGACCGGGCAACTGACGGGCTGGTGACTTTTTGGCGCTCTTAATGTTGGGATCTTGTTTTAAAATATATCGATGGGAGTGGAGAATAGCATGCCCGATTACCGTCAGATGTGGACCGACCTGGGGATGGATTTAGAAAAGCATGACCTGTTGTGCGAGGCGCTGCCGGAGGCCTTCGGGGAGATTTACCTGTCGCAGGAACACCGCCCCGAGGGGATGAACTTCTTCTACTACGTGGTGTCGGAGATCCACGGCGTGCGCCCGGCGGAGCTGATCGAGCACCAGAAGCAGGGCGGCAAGGTGTTCGGCACCTTCTGCGTGTATGTACCGGACGAGGTGATCTTCGCCGCCGGGGCGATCGCCACCGGCCTCTGCGGGGGTTCGCAGTTCTGGGTGCCGGGCGGGGAGAAGGTGCTGCCGTCCAACACCTGTCCGCTGATCAAGGCCTCGGTGGGGGCGCGCCTCGACCGCACCTGTCCGTTCTTCCGCATCGCCGACATGTTCATCGGCGAGACTACCTGCGACGGCAAGAAGAAGGCCTGGGAGATCCTGAACCAGGACGTGCCGGTCTACGTGATGGACCTGCCCCAGATGAAGCGGGCCAAGGACGTGACCGCCTGGGAGGACGAGATCAGGCTGCTGATCGCCAAGGTAGAGGAGTTCACCGGCAACAAGGTGACTCCGGAGGCATTGGCGGACGCTATCAGGCTGATCAACAGGAAGCGGGAGGCGCTGGCCAGGCTGTACAAGGCGCGGCAGGCCTCGCCGGTGCCGATCACCGGCAAGGACGCCCTGCTGGTCTCCCAGATCGCCTTCTATGACGACCCGACACGCAACGCCACCATGGTCAACAAGCTGTGCGACGAACTGGAGCAGCGGATCGCCGGCGGCGAGGGCGTATTCCCGGCCAATGCCCCCCGGATTATGATCACCGGCTCGCCGATGGCCATCCCTAACTGGAAACTGCACCATATCGTGGAAACCAGTGGCGCCCCGGTGGTGGTGGAGGAGTCCTGTACCGGGGTACGCTACTTCGAACACCTGGTGGACGAGAGCCAGACGGCGCTGGACGGCCAGATCAGAGCCCTGGCCGAGCGCTACATGCAGATCAACTGTGCCTGCTTCACCCCCAATCCGGGCCGGATCGAGGACATCCTGCGCCTGGTCAAGGAATACAAGGTGGACGGAGTGATCGACTACAGCCTGCAGTTCTGCAACCTCTACACCACCGAGAGCTACCTGGTGCAGCAGGCCCTCAAGGAGGCCGGCATCCCGGTGCTGCACCTGGAGACCGACTACAGTGAGCAGGACTTCGAGCAACTGAGGACACGGGTCGGAGCCTTCCTGGAGATGCTCGGGAAGTAGGATGGTGGCGCTGCGGCATCACGCTGCCGCCGTACCCGTGCCGGGAGCCTGAGCGGGGGGCGCCTGCAGCCGGGCAGGTGGTTGTGGTCTGTGAGGCTGTGAAGGCGCTAAGTTCAAACGAAGCGAAGCGTAGTTTGATGCCATGTGCCTGTTCAGCACTCATATTGCGGAGCATGCGAAGCAATAGTATTGAGTGCTGAACATATGGCACGGCGCGCCAGGAACCAGCGCGCCGTGATCGGCTTGCGGCTGCTTCCGGACCACCGCGCCGCTGTCATTTGTCTAACCGGCGGGGGCTGGCGGCAGGGTTTCTTTGACAAATGCGATAAAGGTCTTTTGCAGGAGATCGGGCGTCCGGTTCTTCCTGGTGATCAGGTAGAGGGGGCGCCGGTTGGGGAAACCGGAGATCCCCACCGCCGCCAGGGCGCCTGCCTGGAGCCGCGATGCCGCCGCCAGCGAGGAGACCAGGGACACTCCCAGGCCCCCGGCGACCGCTTCCAGGACGGCGTCGTGGCTGCCCAACTCCAGCCGGTACTCCAGCGTTGCCGGGTCGATGCCGCGCTCTTTCAGCCACTTCTCGAGGACAGCCCTGGTTCCCGAGCCCGACTCCCGGACGACCATCTGCTCGGCGCAGAACTCATCCAGGCTGACTGTCTCCCGCCCCTCCCAGCGGTGGCCACGTGGTATCACCACCACCAGTTCGTCGCTGTAGATCGGTTCGTGCTGCAGGTTCGGGTTGCTCACCCGCACTCCGATCACTCCAACCGCGATCTCTCCGGCCAGGACGTGGCGGGCCACTTCGCTGCTGTCGCTGATCTCCAGGCTGACCCTGACCTCGGGGTAGCGCTGCTGAAAGGCGCCCAGTAGACGGGGCAGTATATACTCGCCGGGAATGGTGCTCGCCTCCAGCAGCAGTTCGCCCTGAACGGCGCTGCCCAGGTCCCGCACCTCGGCCAGGCTCCGGTCAACCGCCAGCAGGATGCGCTGACCCTGCTGGTAGACGACCTTGCCGGCGGCGGTGAGTTCCGGCTCCCGTCCCCGGCGGTTCAACAGCGGCGCCCCGTAATATTCCTCCAGTGCCTGCAGTTGCTTGCTTACCGCCGGCTGCGAGATCTCCAGCGATCTGGCCGCGGCGGTCAGGCTTTTTTTATCCACGACAGTGATCAGGGTTTTTAGCCAACTCAGGTTCATGACGTTCACCACCTTCTATATCCTGTGACGGATTGCTTGCAACTATTATCACAGAAACTCGAAGGTTTAGCTATACCTGGAGGGCCTGCCCTGTCCAAAATCGGCCTGCACAGCCTGGCTGCCAATCCTGGCCGGTTTCGCATGTGCCGGTGGCCCCCTGCATAAATTGAAAAGAGGGACATGTCGTAAGCCGATGTTGATTCGAAGTTCGAAGGGGAAATAATCGAACCGCGCCCGGCGCGACCGGCGATGCCATGACCGGTGGGCATGGCGCAGACCATCGAACTTCGGGATTGGGGGGTCGGGGTTGCAGAGAATAAAAACCTTGTGGCTGGCTGGGTTGGTTTGCCTGGTAATCATTCTCGGGGTTGCTGGTATCTTGGTCTACCGGGCGGCGTCCAAGGTGGATCCGGCACTGCTGATCCCGGAAACCATGACCAAGGCCCAGCAGGCCCGAAGCTTCCGCTACCAGATCCAGTCAGATTTCTGCATCGGTTCGGAGCAGCGGTCATGGACGCAGGTTGATGGTGAGAAGTCGGATACCAGCTATCATTTCAAGGGAACGATCCTGGGCACACCGGTGGAGATCTACCAGATCGGCGCCCGGAGTTACACCCTCGACCCGGTCAACAAGAATTGGTACATCCTCGATGGCACCGATCTCACCCGCCAGGAGATCTATTATGCGGAGATCGACCCCCTGGCCAACTTCCAGTTCAAGGCGATCGAGAATCCCAGGCTGGTGGGCACGGAAAAGATCAACAACCGGAACTGCTGGGTGGTGGAATTTCAGCCGGAAGTGGACAGCCAGTACCTGGAGATGTGGTGGCAGAACTACACTTACCGCCTGTGGGTGGAGAAGAGGGGGCACACCCTCGCCAAGGGTCTGGTGACGGCGGAGAACAAGAACAGCCCCGGCACCTGGCTTACCATGACCGTTACCTTCCAGGACTTTAACAGGAAGATCGTCATCAATCCGCCTGAATGATTGGGATGGCCAGCCATGATGTCAAGGCAGGGCGAAGAGAGAACCCCGGAGAACATTCGATCCCCCGGGGTCCCTTCGGTTATGTAGACGAACTTGTCAGCGGAGGAAATAGCGCTTCTTTCATGCGGTTCAAAGACGGTGATGTCCACTGTGCCCAACCCGCCGGTCAGGCCAGCACTGTTCACCTTGCCTGCTGCAACCACCGTCACCAATCCGTTTGACCGTAGCCACGGGAATGTCGCTGGATTTCCAGGTCACGGCCTTGCCGGTGGCGAAGAAACGTGTTGCGGTGGCGGTCAGGGTGGCGGTTGCTCCGCCTAACCTCATAATGTTGGTATCGGTAAGTTTACCCTAGTGCGCGGGATGATGAGCGGCTGCGTCACGTCCACAGTGATGGAGTCGGTGCTCGGGAGGCCGCAGGACCAGGTGCCCACAGTGGTGGCGGTGATGTGCGCATAGCCTGCCGCAACCGCCGTTACCACTCCGCTGTTGGGATTGACCGTAGCCACGCCTGTATTGTCGGATTTCCAGGTCACGGCCGTGTTGTAGGCGTTGGCAGGCGCTACGGTGGCAGTCAGGGTGGATGTTGCTCCGGCCGTCAGGTTCAGGATGCGAGGACCGTTGATGGTCACCCCGGTGACCCAGGGTTTAGTTGACACGACCACACCGATGGAGTCGGCGCTCGGGAGGCCTGATGTCCAGGTGCCCACTGTGGTCACGGTGATGTGCGCACCGCCTGGCGCAACCGCTGTCACCACTCCGCTTGGAATCGACCGTAGCCACGCCTGTATTGTCGGATTTCCAGGTCACGGCCGTGTTGTAGGCGTCGGAAGGCGCTACGGTGGCGGTCAGGGTGGATGTTGCTCCGACAATCAGGTTCAGGCTGCCAGGACCGTTGATGGTCACCCCGGCGACCCGATTGTTCAGCGTGTAGTCGTCGCCGGCGGGCAGCAGCTTCAGATTGGGCGGCAGGTAGCCGGCCGATTCAACGTTCGAGATCGCACTGGTGGCATCCTCCCATTTAGCCATATCAGAGAAGAACAGCTTGGAGCCGTTATCCCCGTTGGTAAACGACACATCATTATCAAAGCCGATCCAGGCCTCGGCCCCATGGTTCAGCGTCCAGGTGGGCAGTCCGGGCACGCCGGCGGGGTCTGTCCCATGGCAGCTCTCCAGGAAGAACATCGTGTCGGGGAATGTCTGCGTCCAGTAGGCGGAGGCGAACCCGCTGCTGGTCGCGTAGCCGTACATGGTGACGGCACTGCCGGTGGCATAGGAATCGAAGCTTACCGGCCAGGTGCCGGTGTAGCCGCTGGCCCAGGGCATGGGACTGCTAGACCACGGGCGCATCAGGAATCCGAAATCGTTTCCGGGCAGGACACCGCCGTGCGCGGCGTACGTACACCACCCCGTAATTGCCGCTGGCGAACTGCGTAGCGTTGGCCACGCTGGCATCATCGTTCAGCTCCGTTGTCACATTATACCCCATGGCCTGGAGATCAGCTCCCACATCAACCGTGGAGACGTGTTGGATCGCCCAGGCGTCATCGTCGAGGCAGTCGAAGATCAGGGCATTGTTGGATCCCGGATGGTTCAACACAGGCTGCAGCAGGTTTGGATTCAAGAGGTTTGGATTCAAGAGGGTTGGATTCGAGAGGCTCGTTACACTTTGAGTAATCGTGGGCAGCGTCGCCTCTGACTGCAGGTCGACGGGGCCGCCTAGAGTGTCTTGGCCAAGAAACATGATCAGCGGATAACCGCCCTTGAAATGAACAAAAAGGTTGCCGCCCGGGAGTTCGGTGACATCCTGAATGTTAGGCTGCTTCTGCAGAAACTGTATCTCCTGCTGCACGGCCTGCTCTTTCGGCAGCTTCTGTGCCACAACCAGATTGCGGAAGTCCTCGTGGACTTTACTGGTAAGCTGCTCGACTACCGTGGGGTCGAACTTGATATCCGGCGCCCCATTTATATATGGTCTTAGGAGCGGATTGGTCTGATAACTGATGTTCACCTGCTGATTGGCAGCGTCCCAGATGACCTGGGCGCCAAAGGCCTCACTGACGAAACGCACCGGCACCAGCGTGGACCCGTTGACGATCGTCGGCGCCGCGTCCAGGGTGACCTGGGTTCCGTTATTGAGGGCGACGGTGCTGCCGATCTGCAGCTGGATTGTAGTATTGCCCTCGGTGGCGGTGATGCTCTGGTCGGTAGCATTCCACTGCACCGTGGCCCCCAGGGCCTCGAAGATCGCCCGCATGGGCACCATTGTGTGCCCGTTGACGATCATTGGCGCCACATTCATCTGCAAGGGAGACCCGTTGATATTCACCTTAATGATACCGGGTGGTAATGGCTGTGGATTCAGGGCAACCGCTGCAGGAGCCAGCACTAAACACAACATGGCGGCCCCCAGCAACACGCATAGAATCTTTCTGATCCTGGCTGACACTTTTCACTCCTCCTCAGTATAAGTTTTGGTTAACGGGGACTTAGTACCTTATTGCTCTTTCTCCTTGCTCTTTACGCAACCTGGCTGGCACTCAAAAGCCGTCGCACAATCATTTTCTCCCGAGGCGATCTCCTATCGGATTACAGGGCCTGGCAGCCCCTGTTCTTCACCCCCTATCTAAGATTGATATTTTGTGCCGGTGGTGTCTGCTTCCGTGGTTATACTCACTTGCCCAATACGCTAGATCTTCCCATTGGCAGTTTATCACGCTATTGTTACAAACAATCGTTCATTTGTTACATCCATGTTAACAATGTCGTAATTTTATGATTTTCTGTGCGTTGTTCCTGGCCATCTGCGCAGAATTGTACAATATAACCAAGCGGCTATCCGGCGGTGCAATGCATCAGTGTGGAAGAAACAGCGGTAAAAATTGTGGTATATTATTAGTCAGTGTAAAAGCACCAGCTCCTGGATGGTGTTGGAGTCGCGCCAATAGTTATATAAACAATACAGGAGGAATAAGATTCATGCCTGATTACGAAGAACTGCTATTAAAGGATGAAAATCTGGGCAAGAAGGGTGAGCAGCGCATCGAGTGGGCCTGGCAGAAGATGGCGGTGATGCAGCAGGTGCACCGGGAGTGGGAAGAGGCCCGCCCGCTGCAGGGCATCCGGCTGGCTGCCTGCCTGCACATCTCTGCCAAGACCGCCAACCTGGCGCGCCTGCTCAAGGCGGGTGGCGCCCAGGTGGTGCTCTGCGCCTCCAACCCCCTCAGCACCCAGGACGACATCGCCACCGCTCTCAACCTGGTCTACGGGATTCCCACCTATGCCAGGCGGGGAGTCAATACGGAGGACTATTACCGCCAGATTTACGCAGCCTTGGATACTGAGCCGCAGATCACCATCGACGACGGGGCCGACCTGGTGACCACGCTGCACCGGGAGCGCCCCGGACAGCTCAGCCAGGTGATCGGGGGGACCGAGGAGACCACCACCGGGGTGGTCCGGCTGCGGGCGATGGCCAAGGATGGGGCATTGAAATACCCATTGGTGGCGGTGAACGATGCCCTAACCAAGCATTTGTTCGACAACCGCTATGGCACCGGACAGTCCACCATCGACGGTATCCTCAGGGCAACCAACCACCTGATCGCCGGTTCCGTCTTCGTGGTGGTGGGCTACGGCTGGTGCGGGCGCGGCATCGCCGCCAGGGCACGCGGCCTGGGTGCCCGGGTGACGGTGGTGGAGGTCAATCCCTTCCGCGCCCTGGAGGCCCTGATGGACGGCAACGATGTCTGCAATATGCGGACGGCTGCTGCCAGGGCGGACTTTATCGTCACCGCCACCGGGGACCTGCATGTACTGGCGGAGCAGGACCTGGCCGCCCTCAAGGATGGGGCGATTCTGGCCAATGCCGGGCACTTCAACGTGGAGATTGACATCCCGGCCCTGGAAAAGATGACCGTTTCCAGGCGGCTGGCCAAGGAGAACGTGGAAGAGTTCCGCTTTGCCGACGGGCGGCGGGTGTACCTGCTGGGCGAGGGGCGGCTGGTCAACCTGGCCTGTGGGGAGGGCCATCCGGTGGAAGTGATGGACCTCAGCTTTGCCAACCAGGCCCTGTCCGCAGCCTGGCTGGTGTCGCAGCGGGGCAAGCTGCAGCCGGACGTCTACCGTGTGCCGCCGGAGATCGATACCCGGGTGGCGCGCCTGAAGCTGGCCGCTTACGGGATCGAACTCGAGGAGTTGACCACGGAGCAGGCCCGCTACCTCTCCTCCTGGGAGGCGGGGACCTGATTCGAGGTTCGATGTTCGATTAGCCTTTCCGTTTGAGGCGAACCTTGAGGGGAAAAGGGACGAAAAATAACAGCTAAAAAGCATAAATATCCTGTATTTAGGCTGTTCTATGTTATAATAAGAAACGAGAAATAATTGGGGGTTGAAAGTGGACAGACTGGAATTAATGATGCCGGAAGCTATAGTTCAGGCAAGGATCGGGGAGTTGGCTGCACAGATCAACCAGGACTATGCCGGCAGAGAACTGCTGGTGGTTGGCATCCTGCGGGGTGCCTTCATCTTTTTGGCGGACCTGGTGCGCAAGCTGGAGATGCCGGTGATCTTGGATTTTATGGCGGTATCCAGTTACGGACAGGCAACCCGCAGTTCCGGGGTGGTCAGGATCCTGAAAGACCTGGACGAGAGCGTGGCCGGGAGGCAGGTGCTGCTGGTCGAGGATATCGTCGACTCCGGCCTGACTCTGAAGTATCTGTGCGAGTACCTGAGAGCCAAGCAGCCGGCAGACCTGCGGGTCTGCACCCTGCTGGACAAGCTTGACCGCAGGCAGGTCGACATCAAGCCGGATTACAACGGTTTCACCATTCCCGACCGCTATGTGGTGGGCTACGGCCTGGATTCCGGCCAGCACTACCGCAACCTGCCGGGGATATATATTCTCCATCAGGATAATGATGAGGCATCCTCGAGCAGGTAGCCCCGGGTGCCCCCCTCCGCATCCAGGCTTTCGGCCTGGCGGGCGCGGCTCGAAGTTCGAGTTGAAGAGTGAGGACAGGGCAGAACTTTTTGTCAACTTTTTGAGAGGATGCGTGAGGAGGAGCATAGTGTCCGCTGATCGCGACCTGATCTACGTGATCGATTTTGGGGCCCAGTATACCCAACTGATCGCCCGGTGCATCCGGGAGGCCAGGGTGTACTGCGAGATCGTGCCCCACACTGCAACCTGGGCCGAGCTGCGGCCCCACCATCCCCGCGGCCTGGTTTTTTCCGGCGGCCCTGCCAGCGTCTATGCGGACGGGGCGCCCCGCTGCGATCCGGAACTATTGTCGGGAGGGGCGCCGGTGCTGGGCATTTGCTACGGCATGCAGTTGATGGCCTTCCTGCTGGGAGGCCGGGTCGACGGGGGAGAGCGCCGGGAATACGGGCCGGCGCGGCTCACGATACACCATCCGGGCCTGTTGTTCGACGGTCTGCCACGGGAGATCGACGTCTGGATGAGTCATGGCGACCGGGTGGTCAGCCCTCCGCCGGGCTTCGAGGCCGCCGCGGTCACCTCCGGCAACGTGACGGCAGCCATGTTCGACCCGCAGCGCAAAATGTACGGGGTGCAGTTCCATCCTGAGGTGCGGCACACGCCCCAGGGGAGAGAGATTCTCGCCCACTTCCTGTACCGGATCTGCGGCTGCAAGGGCGACTGGACGCCCGCCTCCTTTGTCGAGGAGCAAGTGGCCGCCATCAGGCAGGCCGTAGGATCCCGCCAGGTGGTGGGCGCCCTGAGCGGGGGTGTCGACTCCAGCGTGGCTGCTGCCCTGGTGTACCGGGCGATCGGCGGCCAGTTGACCTGCATCTTCGTGGACCATGGACTGCTGCGCAAGAATGAAAGAGAAGATGTGGAGGCGGCCTTTCGGGAGAGCCTGGGGATGAGGGTCATCACTGTGGCAGCCCCGGAACGCTTCCTGAACAAGCTGCAGGGTGTTGCCGACCCGGAGCAGAAGCGCCGGATCATCGGCAACGAGTTTGTGCGGGTCTTTGAAGAGGAGGCCTCCAGGCTCGGGGAGGTCGACTTCCTGCTGCAGGGGACGCTCTACCCGGATGTGATCGAGTCCGGCGCCGGAACCGCGGCGGTGATCAAGACCCATCACAACGTGGGCGGCATCCCGGACGATTTGAAGCTGAAGCTGTTGGAGCCACTGCGCTGGCTGTTCAAGGACGAGGTGCGGCAGGTCGGCCTGGAGCTGGGCCTGCCGGAGGGGATCGTCTGGCGTCAGCCGTTTCCCGGGCCTGGCCTGGCGGTAAGGGTGATGGGCGAGATCACGGAAGAGAAGCTGGCCATGGTGCGGGAGGCGGACTGGATACTGCGCCAGGAGGTGGCGCGGGCAGGCCTGGAGCGCAGCATCTGGCAGTACTTTGCGGCGCTGCTCCCGGTGCGCAGCGTCGGGGTGATGGGGGATGCCCGCACCTATGCCCACCCGATCGTGATCCGGGCGGTTACCAGCGACGACGCCATGACTGCCGACTGGGCGCGCCTTCCCTATGACCTGTTAGGGCGGATCTCCAGCCGCATCGTGAACGAGGTGCCGGGGGTGAACCGCGTGCTCTATGACATCACCTCCAAGCCGCCGGCCACCATCGAATGGGAGTGAAAACTTCAGTAATGAGTAACGAGTAATGGGTAATGAGTGGAAAAATAGAGTAATTAGAAGACTTGCTGGCATGCATGTACTCCGCATTCCGTTCGGGCCAGACCGGAAGGTCTGGATGCGGAGGAAGGCGTCTTTATGCGCTGAAGTAAGGCCACAACTTTATGTTGCCTTGGATGCTAAAAGAGTTTCGGTGAGTTGATAAGCCTGGTAAAAGAGACAGGACGCATTATCGGTGGCCTTAGAGACTTCCGTTGAAAGAAGGCGTGACGTAAAATGAGCAATAACTCATCACTCAGTACTCATCACTCATCACTCAGCCCATTGGTGGGGATCGTTCTGGGGAGCGACTCCGACCTGCCGGTGATGGAGGAGACCGTCAAGGTTCTAAAGGATTTTGGTATTCCTTTCGAGATCAACGTGATCTCGGCCCACCGCAGCCCGCAGCGGGCGGCCGACTATGCCGCCACCGCCGAGGAGCGGGGGCTGCAGGTGATCATCGCCGGGGCGGGCATGGCGGCGCACCTGCCGGGTGTGCTGGCAGCCGGCACCTGCCTGCCGGTGATCGGAGTGCCTTTGCAGGGGGGCGCCCTGAACGGGATCGATGCCTTGTACGCCGTCGTTCAGATGCCGCCCGGCGTGCCGGTGGCTACGGTAGCTGTCAACGGGGCGTGCAACGCCGCCCTGCTGGCCGTTCAGATGCTGTCGCTGAGGAACGCCTCTCTGCGCCAGCAGTTTCGGGCCTACAAGGAACGCATGGCTGCGGATGTGGCTGTCAAATCCGCCGCATTGCAGGAAAAAGTGCGGCTGCAACAGAAGTAAGGGGACTTATCGTCAACGACCGTCCGGAATTCATCACTTCACCTGACACCAAAGGAGGCTGGATCGATTTGCTGGAGCGCTATACCTTGCCGGAGATGAAGAGGCTGTGGTCACCGGAGCACCGCTTCCAAAAGTGGCTGGAACTCGAGGTCCTGGCCTGCGAGGCCTGGGCGGAGTTGGGCCGGATCCCGCCGGAGGCGGTGCGGGAGATCCGGGAGCGGGCGCGGTTTGACGTCGGGCGCATCGCCGAGATCGAGGCGGTGACCAGGCACGACGTGATCGCCTTTGTCAGTTGCGTGGCCGAGAATGTCGGCGACGCCGGCAAGTACCTGCACCTGGGGCTGACCTCATACGATATCGTGGACACTGCCCTGTCGCTGCTGATCCGCGATGCTCTGGACATTATCTTGCAAACCCTGGATGGCTTGCGGTCGCTGCTGGCCGATCAGGCCAGACAATATCAGGACCTGCCGATGATCGGGCGCACCCACGGCGTGCACGCCGAACCGATCAGCCTCGGCCTGAAGTTTGCACTGTGGCACGACGATATGGAACGGGCGCGGGAGCGCCTGGAACAGGCCCGCCTGCGGATTAGCGTCGGGCGCCTGTCCGGTGTGGTGGGCACCTATGCCCATCTCGATCCCTACGTGGAGAACTATGTCTGCCGCAGGGTGGGCCTGGTTCCGGCCAAGGTCTCCACCCAGGTGCTGCAGCGCGACCGGCACGCAGAGTACCTGGCTGCCCTGGCCGTGACCGCCGGCTCCCTGGAGAAGTTTGCCACCGAGATCCGGCACCTGCAGCGCACCGAGGTGCTGGAGGCGGAGGAGGGCTTCGCCGCCGGGCAGAAGGGCTCGTCGGCCATGCCCCACAAGCGCAATCCGGTCAACTGCGAGCGGATCTGCGGCCTGGCCCGGGTGCTGCGGGGCAACGCCGTCGCTGCCATGGAGGACATAACCCTCTGGCACGAGCGGGACATCACCCATTCCTCGGTGGAGCGGATCATCATCCCGGACAGCACTACCCTGCTGCACTACATGATCGTGCAGTTCACGGAGGTGCTGCGCCAGTTGCAGATCTATCCCGAACACATGAAGCAGAACCTGGCCCGCACTCACGGGCTGATCTTCAGCCAGCGCCTGCTTCTGGCCCTGGTGGCCAAGGGCCTCTCCCGGGAGGAGGCCTATGCCCTGGTGCAGAGGCAGGCCCACCGGAACTGGCCGGAGGGGGATTTCCTGGCCGCCCTCAAGGCCGACCCGGCCATCGGCCAGTACCTCCCGGCGGATGAGATCGACGTCATCTGCGATGCCAGGCACTACCTCGACCGGGTGGACTACATCTTCTGGCGGGCGGGTCTCGGCCCCGCCCCGGTGCAGTACTGGGAGTCGGTATCCTGGTCAATGGCCGGGAAAGGCGATGTCCAGGCTGTGGCCAAGGGCGAACTGCTCTATGAGGGCAAGGCGAAGCAAATGTACCTGACCACCGACCCGGACCTGGTCTGGGTGTCATACAAGGATGAGGCCACGGCCTTCGACGGATTGAAGAAGGACACCATATCCGGCAAGGGCGCCCTGAACAACCGGATCTCCGCCCATTTCTTCTCTCTGCTCAAGGCGGCGGGGATTCCGACGCACTTTGTCAGACTGCTGAGCCCCAATGAGATGCTGGTCAAGCGGGTGGAGATCATCCCCCTGGAGGTGATCGTCCGCAACATCGCCGCCGGCAGCCTGGCCAAGCGCCTCGGCATCGAGGAGGGGCAGGCCCTGATCCACCCGACGGTGGAGTTCTGCTATAAGAACGACGACCTGCACGACCCGCTGGTGACCGAGGACCAGGTCATTGCCCTGGGATGGGCGGATGTCGCCCGCGTCCAGGCGCTGCGGTCAAAGGCCCTGGAGATCGACGAGGTGCTGCGGTCCTACCTGGATACCAAGAACCTGATTCTGGTCGACTTCAAGCTGGAGTTCGGCGTCCACAAGGGGAGTTCTCCACATTCCGTTCGGGCCGGACGTAGTCCGGATGCGGAGGATCTGATCCTGGCGGACGAGGATCTTCCGCCGGACACCTGCCGGCTCTGGGATAGAGAGACGCGTGAGAAGTTGGACAAGGACCGCTTCCGCCGCGACCCTGGGCGGGTTGATCCCGGCCTACGAAGAGGTATGGAAGAGGATTAGTGGAGGCGATTGAGGTGTTCGAGGCGAGGATCTACGTCACGTTGAAGAAGGGCATCCTTGACCCCCAGGGCAAGGCGGTCAAGGGCGGGTTGGACAGCATGGGATACCACAGGGTGGCCGATGTCCGGGTGGGGAAGTTCCTGGTGCTCACCCTGGACTCCCCGGACCGCCTCCAGGCGGAAGAACAAGTGCGGGAGATGTGTGACCGGCTACTGGCCAACCCGGTGATCGAGGACTATACCTTTGAAGTTCAGGAGGTCGCCCCATGAGATTCGGAGTGGTGGTGTTTCCGGCGTCCAACTGCGACATGGATACCTACCACGTCGTCGACCAGGTGCTCGGCCACCCGGTCTCCTATATTTGGCACCGGGAGCAGAGCCTGGACGGGTTCGACTGCGTGATCCTGCCGGGCGGCTTCGCCTACGGAGACTACCTGCGGGCGGGGGCGATCGCCCGCTTCGCCCCGATCATGGAGGCGCTCCCGGCCTTCGCCGAACGGGGTGGCCTCGTCCTGGGGATCTGCAACGGCTTCCAGGTACTGCTGGAGGCGGGGCTGCTGCCCGGAGCGATGAGGCGCAACGACAGCCTGCAGTTTCGCTGCCGGGACGTGCTGCTGCGGGTGGAGAACGCCCACACCCCCTTCACCAACCGGTACCGGCCGGGCGAGGTGATCAGGATGCCGATCGCCCATGGCGAGGGAAACTACTATGCCGGCCCGGAGACCCTGGAACAACTGGAGGCTGAGGGCCGGATCGTGCTCCGGTATTGCAGCGCGGCGGGGGAGATCCTGCCGGCGGCCAACCCCAACGGCGCCATTGGCAACATTGCCGGAGTCTGCAGCCGCCGGGGCAATATCCTGGGCCTGATGCCGCACCCGGAGCGCTGCTCCGAATCCATCCTGGGCAACACCGACGGCCTGGGGATCTGGCAGTCGATCCTGCACTGGTGGGGTGCTGCCAGGGAACAGGAGGCGGTCGCAAATGTCTGAGAAGAAGCCGGATTGGCAGGAGATGGGACTGACCCGGTCGGAGTATGACCAGATCTGCAGCCTGCTGGGGCGGGAGCCCAACTACCTGGAAACCGGCTTGTTCGCGGTGCTCTGGTCGGAGCACTGCGCCTACAATCACTCCAAGCCGGTGCTGAAGCTGTTTCCCACTACCGGCAGCCGCGTGCTGCAGGGGCCGGGGGAGAACGCCGGCATCGTGGACATCGGCGACGGACAGGGGATCGTGTTCAAGATGGAGAGCCACAACCACCCCTCGGCCATCGAGCCCTACCAGGGGGCGGCCACAGGCGTGGGGGGCATCGTCCGCGATATCTTCACCATGGGGGCGCGGCCGATTGCCTCTCTGAACTCTCTGCGCTTCGGCAACCTGTCCGACCCGCGGGTGCGTTACCTGTTCTCGGGCGTGGTGGCCGGGATCGGAGACTACGGCAATTGCCTGGGCATCCCCACCGTGGGCGGTGAGGTCTTTTTTGACCCCAGCTTCAAGGATAATCCCCTGGTCAACGCCATGAGCGTCGGCCTGGTTGAACACGGACAGATCAGGCGGGGCGCCGCTGCGGGGCCCGGCAACCAGGTGCTGCTGGTGGGCGCCCGGACCGGGCGGGACGGGATCCACGGCTGCACCTTCGCCTCCGAGGAGCTGAGCGAGGAGAGCGAGCAGCGCCGGCCGGCGGTGCAGGTGGGCGACCCCTTCATGGAGAAGCTGCTGATCGAGGCCTGCCTGGAGGTGATCGCCGCCGGGCTCGTGGTCGGCATCCAGGACCTGGGGGCGGCCGGTCTCACCAGCTCCAGCGCCGAAATGGCCGGGCGGGCCGGCACCGGTCTCGACCTCGATGTCGCCCTGGCGCCGCGCCGGGAGGAGGGCATGACCCCCTACGAGGTGATGCTGTCCGAGTCCCAGGAGCGCATGCTGCTGGTCATCGAGCCGGAGCAGGAACAGGCCGTGCGCCGGATCGTGGAGAAGTGGGGGCTGGAGGCGACGGTGATCGGCAGGGTCACCGGCGACGGCATCTACCGCATCCGGGACGGCGCTGCGGTGGTGGCCGAGGTGCCGGTGCGGTTCCTGACGGATGAGGCTCCGGTCTACTACCCGGAGGCCCGCCAGCCCGCCTATTATGAAGAGAGGCGCAACTGGGCTCCGGCTGTCGTTCCCGTGCCGGATGACCTGAACCAGGTGCTGCGCCGGTTGCTGGCTGATCCCAACATTGCCAGCAAGGAATGGGTCTACCGCCAGTACGATCACACAGTGATGACCAATACGGTGGTCAGGCCGGGTGCTGACGCCGCGGTGCTGCGCATCAAGGGCACCCGCAAGGGGATTGCCCTGACCACCGACGCCAATGCCCGCTACTGTTTCCTCGACCCCTACCGGGGCGGGTTGCAGGCGGTGGCAGAGGCGGCCCGGAACCTCTCCTGCGTGGGGGCGGAACCGCTGGGCATCACCGACTGCCTGAACTTCGGCAATCCCGAAAAGCCGGAGATCTTCTGGCAGTTCCGGGAGGCGGTCCGGGGCATGAGCGAGGCCTGCCGCATCCTGGACATCCCGGTGGTCAGCGGCAACGTCAGCTTCTATAACGAGACCAACGGGGAGGCGATCCATCCCTTGCCTGTGGTGGGGATGGTCGGCCTTCTGCCTGATATAGACCGGCACTGCACCAGCCGGTTCCAACAGCCGGGCGATGTCATCCTGCTGCTGGGGCCGTTCCGGCCGGGGCTGGGCGCCAGTGAGTACCTGGCGGCCATCCACGGGGTGGAGGCCGGTGGCGTACCGGAACTTGACCTGTTCGCCGAGGCCAGGGTGCAGGCCTGCTGCCGCTCCCTGGTGTGCAGCGGGGTTTTGAAGTCCGCCCATGACTGCGCCGAGGGCGGACTGGCGGTGACCCTGGCCGAGTGCTGTATTGCCGGCGGATTGGCGCCCTGTTGGATATGCCTTCGGCATATCAGGAGTCAGGAGTCAGGAGTCAGGAGTCAGAATGCAGTAGTCAGGAGTCAGGAGTCAGGAGTCAGGAGTCAGGAGAGGGTATTGGCTCAGCCAATGCCACCCAGAATCCGACGTCCGACGACCGACGTCTGACGTCTGAGGATAACATCCTCTTCGGCGAGACCCAGTCATCGATAGTGGTGACCTGCGCTCCCGCCAGGCAGCCCCTGGTGTTCCGGGCGGCCCGGGAGCACGATATCCCCTGCCTGGCCCTGGGCTCGGTAGGGGGCGACAGCCTGATCATCAGGCATGACGGCGGGCGGATGATGATCAACCTGCCGGTTGAGGAGATGGAGAGACTATGGCGGGAGAGCATACCCAGCTTGATGGGCTGAACCCTGACTTGGGGGCGGGTGCCCGCTCGCGGGCGTGTTTTGAAGGCGAGGATGACAAGCCGCGGGAGGCCTGCGGGATCTTCGGGATTTACGCTCCGGAGCAGGATGTAGCCCGT
>CAVYHR010000007.1:0-90697 GCA_963768335.1 uncultured Peptococcaceae bacterium | reverse complement strand
GTGTCTTTGCATTCTCTGATGGCGGCGCCCCGGATGTCGCTGTGGTCTTTGTCAGAATCAATGATGTGATTGGTGTGGATGAGGGTATAATAGCTCATATTCACCGATGATCTTGATGCCGGATACAAAACGAGACTCTTCAAATATCCACCGAGCGAAGCGAGTTCGTGAGGTAAACTTTATGCCCACCGTCCATTATCCACCCCGCGTGGTTGAAGCATACGTCGGGGAATACGCCAGCGGCAAGAGCGAGATCGCCGTGAACCGCGCCCTGTCACTGGTCCGGCTGGGCAGGCCGGTCACCCTGGTCGACCTCGACCTGGTGGAGCCCTGCTATACCCTGAGAGCGCTCAAGAAAGACCTGGAACAGGCGGGGATGACGGTGCTGGCCTGGGAAACCGGAGAACTGTTCGGGTTGGGCGAGACCGGCAACCTGATGCACCCGTCGACCCGCTTCTGCCTGCTGCGACCCGGCGATGTGATCATGGACATCGGCTACGGGATCTCCGGAGCAAGGGTCCTCAACCTGGTGGAGAACGCCTGGGAGGACCCGGATCTGAAGATCTACGCCGTGATCAACATTGCCAGGCCGATGACCGCCACTGTTGACCAGATCGTCGACCACGTCCGGGATATAGGCCGGGTCGACGGGCTGATCAACAACACCCACCTGGGCGATGAGACCGGCGTGGCTATCGTCGACCAGGGAGCCGGGGTGGTGGCAGCCGCCTCCAGGATTTTGGGGATTCCCGTGGCGGCCACGGTGGTGGCCGAGAGACTGGCCTCTTCCTTCGGCAAGAGTGACCGCTATGGGTACCCGGTGCGGGTAATCCGGCGACACATGCCCGGGGCCTTCTGGTGATTTTAACAGAGGGGTGGATAGAACGCTTGATCGTGAGGGATAATCTTAATAGTGAGCATGCTACCAATGGGCGGCCGGGATATCAAGCTGCATCCATGAAGCAGGAAGCCGATGACGGGGTGAGCAGGTCTTGAGAATGATTTCCGGAATCCCCGGGGCTTGCCCCGAGATATGTCAAATGATGCCACCAAATCTTGGGAGGTGTTAACGGGTTATGAGCGAAACGAGTGCCAAGCCGGTCGAAGGGGAGCGCAGGGTATTCATGACCGGCAATGAGGCTGTATGCTGGGCAGCCCTGGCCGCCGGAGCGGAGATCATGTATGGTTATCCGATCACGCCGCAGAACGAGATCATGCACTACTGGACGAGGAATGTGCCCAAGTTCGGGAAGCGGTTCCTGCAGACGGAGGACGAGCTGTCCGCCGGTTTTACCACTATCGGCGGTGTACTGGCCGGCAGGCGGGCATTCACTGCTACCGCTGGCCCCGGCAACGTGCTGATGCAGGAGCCACTGTCCATGGCCGAGGCGATGAGGATACCTATAGTGGTGGTGATCCAGCAGCGCGGCGGTCCCTCCACTGCCACAGTCATCTACTCCCAACAGGAGGTCACCCTGACCTGCTTTGGGGGCAACGGCGAGGGCCTGCGGATCGTGTACTCCACCTCCTCGCACCAGGAGCTTTTCGATTACACCATCAAGGCCTTCAACACTGCCTGGAAATACCGGTTTCCCACCTTCGTGCTGGCTGACGGCTACCAGGCTAAGATGCGGGAGTCGCTGACGATCTATGATCCCGATGCCCGGGGTATCAGCATGGCGCCTACAGAGCCTCTGGTGGGCAAGCCGGGCAAGATCGGCGAGGGGCGGGAGGCCGCCCACTTGAGAAATGCCTACAGTGTCGAGGAAGAACTGGAGGTGGCCCTGGCCAGAGATATCTCGGACTACGAGCGGGTGGCGCCGGAGATCGTGGAATGCGAAACATTCAATACCGAGGGCGCGGACCTGGTGGTCATTGCCCACGGGATCGTCTTCCGGTCGGTGGCGATGGCGGTCAGGGACCTGGCCTCCCAGGGCAGGAAAATCTGCTACTTTCGGCCGATCACCCTGCGGCCTTTCCCGCAGGAGCAGTTGCAAAAGGCGGTTGCCGGGGCAAAGATGCTGCTCGTGGCGGAATCGGCCTATGGCCAGTTGTTGAAGCTAGTGAAGGAGAATCTCTACGGCGGCGCCTGCAATCTGCCCATCAAGACAATACTCCGGCCGGGCGTGGGGATCACCCCCGAAGAGGTAGCTGATGCCTGCAATGCTCTGCTGGACGGAAGGGAGGCATGACCGATGGCAGTGGAGATGGAACTGCAACCAAAGATGCCGAAATGCTGGAGCCTGGCGTCCAAACCCCACAAGTTCTGCCCCGGCTGCGGACACGGCTTGGTGCTGAAGGCCCTGGGGCAGGCGATCGATGAACTGGGGATCCAGGACCGGACAGTGTTCGGATGCGATATCGGCTGTTCGCTCTTATCCTGGGATTTCTTCGACATGGACACGATACAGGCCCACCACGGCCGGGCAACACCAGTGATGGTAGGGCTGAAACGGGCGAACCCGGACCTGATCGCCATCGCCTACATGGGGGACGGAGGCGGCTACGCCATCGGGTCACAACACCTGGTCAACGCTGCCAACCGGAACGACCGGATCACAGTTATCCTTGCCAACAACACCAACTACGCCATGACCGGAGGTCAGATGGCCCCGACCACCATGCCCGGGCAGAAGACCGAGACCACGCCCTACGGGCGGGATGTCAACGAGCACGGCTATCCGATGCTGGGGCCCGAGATGGTGGCCGCCATCACCCGCGAGGAGGCCTACGTCGCCCGGGGAACAGTTGCCAACCTTCGCACCTTGAAAAACTATTTGAAAAAAGCGCTCGAAAATCAGATGGTGGGAAGGGGATTCTCCTTCGTGGAGGCGCTCTCCACCTGTCCGACCAATTGGCGCACCAACGCCGGGCAGACCTGGGCGTTCCTTGAAGAGAACATGCAGGGGTTTTTCCCGGTCGGCGAGGCTGAAGGTACCCGGCGAAGCCTCAGAAGGGAAGGATGGGTAGGCATGGGTAAGCCTGTGAAGATTGCCCTGGCCGGCGAGGGTGGCCAGGGAGTGCAGTCCGTCGCTCAGATCCTGATGGATGCGGCAGCTCTTGAGGGGAAAGAGGCCCTCTATATTCCCAACTTCGGAATCGAGCAGCGGGGCGGCGTTTCCATCGCCTTCGTGCAGATCGGCGACGAGAAGATCGGAGCGCCCAAGTTCAAGATCGGCGATATCGTCATTGCCCTGAGCGATCGGGCGGTGCGTCGCACCCAGATGTACGTGGGGCCGCAGACATTGTTCGTCTACGACTCCGGCATTGAGGGGGTGGATAACGACCTGCCCAAGAACGCCAAACAGGTGCTGGCCATCCCCGCCCTGGAGATCGCCACCAAGAAACTGCACCCGCGGGTTTTCAACATTCTGATTATGGGCGCTGTGATTGGAGCAACCCATGTGGTGACGATCGACAGGGCGAAAGAATCCATCGAGAAGCGCCTCGGCTACAAGTTCGAGAAAAACCCGGAACTCCGGGAACTGAATTTCAAGGCCCTCCAGGAGGGCATTGACATGGTTGTTGGAATGGGGGTGGCAAAATGAAGGTATTCCCGTATGAAGTCAACGACGGCAAGGTGATCTTCAACATCTTTCCGGGTCTCTGCAAGGGGTGCGGCCTCTGCCGGGAGAAGTGCCCGGAGCGCGCCCTCAGTTGGTCTGAACGGCTGGGGGTCTACGGCACGCCCACGGTGGTACCGGACCCGGACCTCTGCAAGGGCTGCCGCACCTGCGAGGTGGTCTGCCCGGACTGTGCCATCCTGGTGACGCGCAAGAGCAAGGACAACTGAGTTCCAGCGAACGTGCTGTCAGGCCAGGGTTTGGCTGTGCAAGTAGATTCAAGAAGGGTTCAACGCCAGCGCTTTTGCGTATAATAGAGAACAAGGATGTGCAAGGGGAAGTTGGTGAAAACATGTCACGACGGGAATCTAGCTTGCTTACCGAGAAGAGGAAGGGAGTCCTGCTTCCGGTATGCATGATCTGTGAGCAGACGCCTCCCAGGGGCATCGCGGGGGGGATGCTGGTTTCCGGCCGCTTCCTTTGCACCCGGTGTGAGCGGGAGATTGTCCGCGTCCAAGTCGGTGACAGCAGGTATATTCAGCTCAAGGATAAGATCAAGAAGCTCTGGGCGCGCGTCCGGCCATAACCCGGCTTTTCGGTAATTGCCAACCGGCCTCCAAGGATCTGGAGCCCCTACGGGGGCTTTTTTATAACGACTGCGGCAGAATACCTGACCCCGGGGTACCCGCTTTAGCGGGTCCGGTCAGGATGAATGCCGCACAAAGTTTCAAAGAATCTACCTTTTTGAATACCTCGGGCTTTATGCCCGAGGAAATAAGAATCAAAGATTCTTTATTTTGCCGGCGATAAGAAAATACCCCTGACAAGCAGGAGTTTAAAGCAAATTTTCATAATTACGTCTCCCATATATAATTCTCCGGATTTCTACGATGTTGTCATAGACAACATAGAAAACAAGATAATTTTCGACAACGAGCATGCGATATTCCTCATTAAGCTTTTGTTTGTTCGTATATGGATGACCGGAGAGTGGGAACCGTTCCAAGCGGGAGATCTCTTTATCCAACTTATTAAGAAGGTTGGTTGCAGCTTGAGGCGCGGAAAGCTGGTTGCTAATGTAACTGATGATATCCAATAAATCGGATTGCGCCAGTTCAAGATAGCGCAGCTTATACTTCTTTTCCACCGGCAATCTGCTCCCTTGCTTTTCCGAAAACCTCCGTGTGGCTATACCTTGCATCGGTGGTTCGAGCTTCAAGTTCGGCTTCTTTCAGCTTGATGAAAATGTCGTTCTCAAGCTGAATTTTTTCGTATTGTTCAATGCTCATGACGACCATGTCACCGTAGCCGTTCTTTGTGAGGAACACCGGCTCGCGACTTTCGTGGACAATCTTCGAGATTTCTGCAAAGTTGTTGCGCAGGTCAGATACGGGTCTGATTTGGGGCATGAGATCACCTCCATTTATCGTTATTATATCATATTTATGATATAACGTGAACCAGGATTTGTGCCGTTGGTCATTTGAGATCAAAAAAGCTTCATTAAGTCGGCAAAAAAGTATCTTCGCAGAGCCGCTTTGCAAGGCAGGGTGCAGCGGACAAAACGAGGCTCACAAAGCGAGAAACCAGGCGTGTGTTGCAACGCCTGGTTGTTCTTTGCACCACTATCGGAGCGAGGCGGCAAAAGATATCCTTGTGCTAATCAGCGTTGCGCATGCCCTGCAGCAGATTCTCGAAGATCTTGTGCACGGGCAGGATCTCCTTGATCCTCTCCACCTGTTCCCCGGCAAACACCAGCGCTCTTTTAAAATCGCCGTTCCTGGAGGCATTATTCAAGGCGTCCCTGATGCAGAAGTTTTGGGAGCACCGCTTTAAACAATGGTTGCATTCTTCCACCTCCAGCGTCTTGTCGCCTGCGTCGATCAGTTGGTAGAAAGAGTTGCGGATCCCCCTTCCGGGCAGTCCAACGGGGCTGTTGATCAGGACCACGTCTTCATGGCGTGCCTGGACGTACATGGCCTTGAATTCATCGGAGGCGTTCGATTCATCGCTGGCAGCAAACCGCGTTCCCATCTGCACGCCGTCCGCGCCTAAGGCCATGACCTCGCATATGTCATGGCCGTCGATCACCCCGCCGGCGCCGATGACCGGAATCCGAACGGCGGCCCTAACCTCCGGCAAAACATCTCGCATCGAGCGGTCAGTGCCCAGGTGGCCGCCTGCTTCCTTGCCCTCCACCACCACCGCTGACGCTCCCAGCCTCTCGGCCATGGTGGCCAGCTTCGCTGAAGAGACTACAGGCACGATGGGAACATTCCGCTCCCGGCCCCAGGCAAACATATCCCGGGAGAAGCCGGCTCCGGATACTATCAGATCTATTCTTTCCTCAATTGCCGCTTTGACCAGGGCCGCGAACTCGCTGGCAGCAAAGAGGACATTGACGCCGATGATCCCCTTGCTCAGGTTCCGGGCATTGCGGATCTCATTCCTGAGCTCCTCCACAGACATGCCGGTTCCGGCGATCAGCCCGATCCCGCCCTCGTTAGCCACTGCCGCCGCCAGAGGAGCGGTGGAAATGCGAACCGCCATCGCCCCCTGAATGATCGGAACCGCCACCCTCAACTTACCTATACGCAACTCCTGCAACTGGTTTATCCTCCGCGGCCCTTATCCATTGGCCATTCACCAGATATATACCGCATCTTGTGTGAGCCATTCATTGACCAATGATGTTGTCTTGGCAGTATCATTGTAACAGAATACCGTACCGGTTTGTGAAATATTACCTGGTAATAAAATATGATTCTAATACCAGTGGGGGTTGGGTGACCATAATGCTAAGCCGCATGCTAAGGGCTTCAGCCATGGGGTAAGGCGTCGGAAATGCTTGCAAAATATCCTCGGTTGCTATATTATGGATATAGAATATACATTCGGGGGAGGCGTTCTTTTGGCCAATCAAGATACCAAATCTAAAGGCGGAGAGCGTACTCCTTCCTTTGTCTGCGAAGCGCCGCTCCAGGCCGCCCATGTGACGGCGGGCGCGGAGGGGGGATGGCCGCCCCTGGTGGATGGGTTGGTCTCGCACACCGGTGAGGGCTACCTGGGCTTCCATATGCCCGGCCATCATCAGGGCCGGGCGGCCTGGGCGCCATGGCGCGACTTGCTGGGGGAAGCGGTGTTTGCCCTCGACCTGACGGAACTGCCCGGACTGGACAACATCCAGGACCCGCAGGGGATCATCAAACAGGCGGCGGGCGAGGCGGCGGCCCTCTTTGGAGCGGCGGAGACCCATCTCCTGGTGAACGGGGCCAGCGCCGGCATCCTGGCGGTGCTGTTGGCTCTCTGCCGGGAGGGCGGCGCCATGTCCAGCGGACATGGCGCGGTGCTGGTGCCCAGGAACTGCCACCAGTCGGTGGTGCACGGCCTGGTGCTGAGCGGGGCAACCCCGGTCTACCTGCCGGTGCGTTTCCATCCCGGACTGGGGCTGCCCGGCCTGCTGCGGACGGAGGACCTGAGACCTGTCCTGGACTCTTTTTCAGGTCGCTGCTTGCTGGTGCTGCCGCACCCGAACTATTACGGACTGGCCGGAGACCTGGCAGAGCAGATTGCATTGGCACATCGGCATGGCTTGACGGTGCTGGTGGATGAGGCCCACGGCGCCCACTTCCGTGCCAGCTCGCTGTTCCCTGCTCCCGCCCTGACCGCGGGGGCGGACTTTACGGTGATGGGAGCCCACAAGACCCTGGGCGCCTTCACCCAGGCGGCCTGGCTCCACTGCCGGGAGCGCGGCGAGGCTGCATCGAGGGTTGGCCAGGCGCTGCGACTGGTGCAGACCACCAGCCCATCCTACCTGTTGATGGCCTCCTTGGACGTGGCCCGGCGCCAGTTGCAGCAGTCCGGGGGGTGTTGGGAGGAGACAGCCGGCCTTGGCAGGCGGCTGCGGGAGGAGATCTCCCGGATCCCAGGCCTGCGGGCGCCAGGAGAGGAGTTGCTGGGTGTGCCGGGAGTGACCGACTACGATCCGGCGCGGTTGGTCGTCAACGTGAGCGGCCTCGGTATCACCGGCTTTGCTGCTGCCGGATGGTTGCAAAAAGAGCGGCGCCTCCTGGTGGAGATGGCCGATTTAATGAACCTGGTGTTCATCCTCAGCCCCGGCGATCTGGGGCCGGCGGCGGATGCTCTGCTGCATGGACTGCGGGACCTGGCGGCTGCCTGGGTTGATGCCGGTGGAGAATGCGAAAGTGGTAAAAGTGTCAGCGGCGGTAAGCGTGGTGAGCATGGTGAACAGTTGTCAATAACCCCGTCCCTATGTCAACTGCCGATCCCCCGCCAGGCTCTGACGCCGCGCCAGGCGTTCCTTGCCCCCCAGCGTCCGGTACCGCTGGCAGAAGCAGCAGGGAAAGTCGCCGCCGGGACGATCACGCCCTATCCGCCTGGCGTACCGTTGATCTGTCCGGGCGAGGTGATCGACCAAACGGTACTGAAGTGCCTGGCAGCCTGGTGTCATGCCGGAGGGACCTGGCCGGGCCAGGCCGGAGGCGCCATCTACGTGGTAGACGGGAGCTGAGGCTGTGGTTTAACAGGCCTGCAAAGCAAGGCGCTGTCATAAAATAGATCAAGGTGCGATGCGTAGTTGTTGCTAAATTGCAACATGACACGAGAACCGTCCCCGCGGTCCCGCGAGTGTCGCGAGAACCGTCCCCGTGACACTCCTATGTAAAACGGGCGTAATGTGGTAAGATAAGAACAATATTGACAGGGAAAGACAAATGGTAGGGGATCTGGCGCAATGCCGCCTGTTGGTCAGGGCAAGCTGATCACTTTTGAGGGAGTTGACGGGGCGGGCAAGACCACCCAGGTGCTTCTGACCGCAACCGCCCTGGAGCAGCGGGGCTACACCGTGTTGACCACCCGCGAGCCCGGGGGGACGCGTCTCTCGGAGAAGATCCGTCAGTTGCTGCTCGACCCGCAATTTAGCGAGATGTCGGCGCCCACCGAGGCGCTGCTCTATGCTGCAGCCCGTTCCCAGTTGACTGGCGAAGTGATCCTGCCGGCCCTGTCATCAGGCAAGGTCGTGCTCTGCGATCGTTTCGTGGATTCCAGCCTGGCCTACCAGGGTTATGGCCGGGGGCTAAGCCTCGACCTGCTGTGCACTGTCAATGCCTTTGCCCTGGTTGAGCTGGGGGCATTCTATACCATTGTGATCGATCTGCAGCCGGAACAGGGCCTGCAGCGCTTCGCCACCAGGGAGAGCGACCGGTTGGAACAGGAGAGCGTCAACTTCCACCGGCGGGTCCGTGATGGCTACCGCGCTCTGGCTGCCGCCACCCCGGAGCGCATCCGGGTGGTGGACGGATCGGGTACCCCGGAGGTAGTCCAGAACCGGGTGTGGACGCACGTGGCCGCTTTTCTCGAGGGCAGAGAGTCGGGAGCGCCATTCAGTGCCTCGCCTCACACATCTGAAAAAGGGGGGTGATTGAATGAGGTTTGGCGACTGGGAACATGAGCCGGCAGTGCGTCAACTGCGCCAGGACGTGCAAAGCGGCCAGCCTGCCCACGCCTACCTTCTGGCAGGCCCCCCCACCAGGTGCAAGCAGGATGCGGCCAGCGCCTTCGCCCAAGCGCTGCTCTGTCTGGCCACCGAGAGGGGAGAACCCTGCGGCGCCTGCGATTCCTGCCATGCCTGGGAGCAGCAGGCTCACCCGGATTATCACTTCCTGGAGCCGGAGGGAAGCAGCCTGAAGATCGAACAGATCAGGCAGTGGCAACCCTTCTTCAGTTACCGCCCCCAGTTGGGCAGGCGCCAGGTCTTCTTCCTGAGTGCTCCGGAACTGCTTACCGAACCGGCTGCCAACAGCCTGTTGAAGATCCTCGAGGAGCCGCTGCCCCAAACTGTCTTCCTGCTGGCCACGGAAGATGAGCGGGCGCTCCTGCCGACTCTTACTTCCCGCTGCCGGGTGGTGTTGTTCCGCACCCGCCAGGAAGACCTGCCCGTAGAGGATGGGGACAATGCCGCCGCCAGCCTGCGGCAGTTGCTGTGGGGTGGCAGCGAGGCCGAACTGATGGGGCAGGTGCGACTGATCAAGATGGACCGGTCTGCGGCCGGCAGGCTGTTGCGCAGCCTGTTGGCGGAACTGGAGCAGCTCTACCGTAAGACCCGGAATCAGGTTATAGCCGGACAGGGGAATACCAGGATCAGCAGGGGTCTGCTGGAGTGCCTGGATGTCATCCTGACCGGACAGCAACTGCTGGATGACAACGTATCCGTGCCGCTGCTCCTGGCCATGACCCTACGGGCACTGCAGAAGCGGCTCCGGGAGATGCCGCCGGAGATCAGGGGAACTGGCGGAGCGTGACCTGTCTTTTATAACGACTGCGGCAGAATACCTGACCCCGGGGTACCCGCTTTAGCGGGTCCGGTCAGGATGAATGCCGCACAAAGTTTCAAAAAATCTACCTTTTTGAATACCTCGGGCTGTATGCCCGAGGAAATAAGAATCAAAGATTCTTTTATATGCTGAGATACTGGGCATTTAGCAAGGGCAAAAAGGTGGTTGGTGGTGCGTTGCCACTTCAATCATGACAAATGTTCGTGGACTATCTATTCGGGTGAATAACATGGAGGAATAGGCGGATGGCTGATGATAAAGCCAGGCCGGAGGCGAACGACCATGGAACTGCGACCGGCGAGCGGGTGAGTGTAGTCGGGGTCAGGTTCCGGGATGCCGGCAAGATATATTTCTTCAATCCGGGCCAGTTTGAGATTCGGACCGGTGAACAGGTAGTGGTGGAGACCGCCCGGGGGATCGAGTTCGGCACGGTGGTCATCGGGGATAGAAAGGTGGCCCCGGAGGAGACCGTGGCTCCCCTGCGGGAAGTGATCCGCAGGGCGACCCCCGAGGACTGCGCCAGGATGGAGGAGAACAGGGGGCGCGCCAAGGAGGCGTTTGCCGTCTGCGAGAAGAAGATCGCCGAACACGGGCTGCCCATGAAACTGATCGACGTCGAGTTCACCTTCGATGCCGGAAAGGTGCTGTTCTACTTCACTGCCGAGGGCCGGGTGGACTTCCGGGACCTGGTCAAGGACCTGGCAGCCGTGTTTCGCACCCGCATCGAGCTGCGGCAGATCGGCGTCCGGGATGAGGCCAAGCTGCTGGGAGGCCTGGGTCCCTGTGGCCGGGAGCTGTGCTGCAGCACCTGGTTGGGAGACTTCGTGCCGGTTTCTATCCGCATGGCCAAGGGCCAGAACCTCTCCCTGAATCCCACCAAGATCAGCGGCATCTGCGGCAGGCTCATGTGCTGCCTGAAGTATGAGGACGCCTCCTATAAGGGTGGCTGCCCCAAAGCAGCAGGTGGGGCTAAGCCGTGCCCCAAGTGCCCGGGCGCGGAAGAGCCTGCCCCGGACCTGCGGGCAGTGGTCTTTGAAGAAGAGGGCCCTTCGGAGGAAGGGTTTTAGCGGTGGGGGAACTCTATCTCTGCGCCACCCCCCTGGGAAACCTGGGGGATATCACCCTGCGCGCCCTGGAAGTTCTGAAACAGGTCGACCTGATCGCTGCCGAGGATACCCGTCATACCCGGAAACTGCTCAACCACTTCGGCATCCACACCCCCACCACCAGCTATTACGAGCATAACCGGCAAGCCAAGGCTCCGCTGCTGCTGACAGACCTGGCCGCGGGCAAGAAGATCGCCCTGGTGACCGATGCCGGAACTCCGGGGATCGCCGACCCGGGTTATCAACTGGTACAGCAGGCCCTGTCGCAGGGGCATCAGGTCACCGCCATACCGGGGCCCTCGGCAGCCATTACTGCCCTGGTGATCTCCGGGATCAGGCCGCACCCCTTTTACTTCCAGGGCTTTCTGCCCCGCAAGGTTGGGGAGCGCCGCGCCCTGTTAACTGAACTGGCGGAGGAGACCCGCACCGGCGTTTTTTACGAGGCGCCCCACCGGTTGCAGAAAACCCTCCAGGACTTCTGCGAGGTCTGGGGGCCGGAGCGGCAGGTGGCTGTCGCCCGGGAGCTGACCAAGCAGTTCGAGGAGGTATCCCGCGGCAGCTTTGCCCAGGTGGCAACTCATTTTGCGGCCACGCCACCCCTGGGGGAGTTGACCATCGTGGCTGCCGGCCGGGACGGAGCAGACACCCGCTGTAGCGGGCGCGGCGACAGGACGGTTGCCAACGAACCCGGCGCGGATTCGGAGCCCATAATTGGGGATGAGCGAGCGTCAGGGCGTGGTCCTGCAGCGGCGCAGAAAACGCCGTCTCCTACAGCCTCAAAGCAGATCAAGGAGGCGGTTGGCGCCCTTGTCAAGGCCGGCGCCGACACCCAGACCGCCTGCAAGGCGGTCGCCCACGCCCTCGGGCTCCCCAAGAGCCAGGTCTACCGCCTCTATCACGTGTAAAAAAATCCTCGCAGCATAATGTTGCGAGGCACGAAGGGTGAACTACCTCCACTTAAGAAGTGGCGGCTTCCTGCTTCATCGACCGTTGCCTTAGTATGACTAAGGTCTTACACGATCTCAATTCAGGCGTAACTTCGGGCTGTTCCATCCCTAGTCTTTAGGCAGTGGCTAGACAGCCTCCTTGGCCATCTCCTGGAAGCACTCCTTGCAGATGTTCTTGCCGCGATAGTGCTGCACGTCCTCCGCGTTGCCGCAGAAAATACAGGCAGGTTCGTACTTCTTCAGAATGATCTTCTCCCGGTCGACATAGATCTCCAGGGCGTCCTTCTCGGCAATACCCAGCGTGCGCCGGAGTTCAATCGGGATGACGACCCTTCCGAGCTCGTCCACTTTCCTGACAACACCAGTCGATTTCAAAATTATTCTCCCCTCCTTATGGTAAAGTTCGACAATTTTCTCTCAAATAAAGGGTACCATCTCTTCCATTAATAGTCAACCCCTTATTTGTAAAATATAATAAAAATTGCACCTAATTACAAAGATATGAGGGAAGATATCAGCGCAAGCTGTAGTAGGCATTGGAAAAGATTATGTGCTATAATTTTACCGACTTGGAAAGGGGTTGAAGCCCGGCCGCGGAGGGTGGCTTGATAATGACCCGGCGGAGGGCGTGTTGATGCCTGAGAAGGATGATAAAGTATTTTATGTGACCACGCCGATTTACTACCCCAGCGACAATCTGCACATTGGCCATGCCTATACCAGTGTGGCGGCGGACTGCATCGCCCGCTACAAGCGGATGCGGGGGTACGACGTGTTTTTCCTGACCGGCTCCGACGAGCACGGCCAGAAGATCGAGCGCAAAGCCCGGGAGCGGGGGACCACCCCTATCGAATACGTGGACCCGATCGTGGCCAATTTCAAGCACCTGTGGCAACAGCTTCACGTGGATTACGACGACTTCATCAGGACCACGGAGCCGCGCCATCAGGAGTGCGTGCAGGCGATCTTCCAGCAGATCTACAAACGGGGGGATATCTACAAGTCCAAGTACCAGGGCTGGTACTGCACGCCCTGCGAGACCTTCTGGATGGAGCGCCAGCTCCAGGACGGCAACTGCCCGGACTGCGGGCGCCCGGTGGAGTTCACGGAGGAGGAGAGCTACTTCCTGCGGCTCTCCAAGTATCAGGACCAGTTGCTCCGGTACATCGAGGAACACCCCGGCCTGATCCAGCCGGTCTCCAGGCGCAACGAGATGGTCAACTTCGTCAAGAGCGGCCTGGAGGACCTGTGCGTCTCCCGGACCACCTTCAACTGGGGAATCCCCGTTCCCTTCGACCCGAAGCACGTGGTCTATGTCTGGTTCGACGCCCTGGTCAACTACATCTCGGCCCTGAACTGGCGTCCGGAGGTGAACGATCCGCGCTTCGAGCGCTACTGGCCGAACGCCGTGCACTTCGTGGGCAAGGACATCGTCCGCTTTCACACGGTGATCTGGCCGATCATCCTGATGGCGGCGGGTTTGCAACCTCCCCGGGCTGTTTACGGCCACGGCTGGCTGCTGCTCGAGGGGGGCAAGATGTCGAAATCGAAAGGGAATGTGGTCGACCCGCTGGTGCTGATCGAACGCTATGGGGTTGACGCCGTGCGCTACTACCTGCTGCGGGAGCTTCCCCACGGGGATGACGGCCACTACACCGAGGAGAGCCTGGTGGAGCGGATCAACACCGACCTGGCCAACGACCTGGGGAACCTGATCAGCCGCAGTTTCGGGATGATCGACAAGTACTGGGACGGCACGGTGCCACGGCCTGGCCAGCGCCAAACGATAGATGATCAAATGATCGATCAGAGATTGCTAGGCGCCCATGAAGAGGCCAGGAGGAGCCTGGAGGAATCACTGGGACGCTACGATTTCAGTGGCGCCCTGGCGGGCATCTGGCAGTTGGTGCGCCGGGCGAACAAGTATGTGGACGAGACCGAGCCCTGGAAGCTGACCCGCCAGGAGGGCGGCCGGGAACGGCTGGCTGCCGTCCTCTATAACCTGATCGAGGCAGTGCGGGTGCTGACTGTCTGGTGCACGCCCTTCATGCCGATCTTCCCGGATCGGGTATGGGACCAGATGGGGATCGCTGACCGGCCGGATCTGCGGACCTGGGACAGCACCGCGTCTGGGGACAGTATCCCTGCAGGTCTGCAGATCCACCGAGGCCCCGGGATCTTTCCAAGGATAGTTAATGAGGTGAATGAGGAGATGCCAGCCGACAAGAGTGAGATCGTCGCCACGAAGGATATTTCGCCCGTTACCGGTCTTCCTAGACGGCGGATTATTTTACCAGACGAAGAGAAGGATACCGCCGAGAAGGGTGAGAGTGGCGCCGCCAAGGTCATCTCCTCCGTGATCGGAGAGATCGATACAGGCGCCACAACCGCGGAACGCATATCAATGCTCAGGGCTGAGCGGGATGACAGTGACGGCCACAGCCGGGGCAGGCGAAACCAGGGCCGAAACCTTTATCGAAGCTGGGGGAGAAGCCGGAGATCACCATTGACGAATTTGCCAGGGTCGACCTCAGGGTGGCCCTGGTGAGGCAGGCTGAGCGGATCAAGGGAGCCGACCGGCTGCTGAAGTTGGAAGTGGACCTGGGCAGCGAGACCCGGACTGTGGTGGCTGGCATCGCCCAACACTACAAGGCCGAAGATCTGGTGGGCAAGCGGGTGGTGATCGTCGCCAACCTGGCGCCTGCCAAACTGCGGGGTGTCACCTCGCACGGGATGATCCTGGCGGCGGTGGATGAAAACGGCCTGGGCGTGTTGACGGTCGACCGCGACCTGCCTCCCGGCACCCAGGCGAGGTAATACGAGAGTGCTGAGTGCTGAGTGCTGAGTGGGAAAAGTAAAAGCTTAACTCATTACAACTACAGCTAAAATGTATTCGTACTTTTTGGTGACGAAAGCGGGGCTGGCTGCACTCCAGCAAAGCTACCGCGCCTAGAGGCGGGCGCCCTTAGGGCAGGCCTTTTGGAGCAAGCGGAACCAGTCGGCATGCCCTGAGCAATCGCTGAAAGAATCATTGTCAACAGATGGGAGACATCATCTTGCCGGGATTCACGCTAGTCGATACACACGCTCACTACAACGACATGGGCTTTGTCAGGGACATTCCCAATTTGCGGCAGCGGGCACAGCAAGCAGGTGTGGCCGTCGTGGTCTGCGTCGGCTACGAGGTGCCATCGTCGCGCCGCGGTGTGATGCTGGCGCAGCAGTATCAGGATGTGTACGCCACCATCGGGGTGCATCCTCACGATGCGGAGGGGATGACGCCCCGGGCCTGGGAGGCATTACGGTTGCTGGCCGGCGAGGAGCGGGTGGTCGCCCTGGGGGAGATGGGCCTGGATTTTTATCGCAATCTCTCCCCGAGCCGGACGCAGGAACAGGTCTTCCGGCAGCAGTTGGAACTGGCGCTGGAATTGCATATGCCAGTGGTGATCCACGATCGGGATGCTCACGATGAGACCATGGAAATTTTAAAAGAGTTCCCCGGACTGGCAGGCGTGGTGATGCACTGTTTTTCCGGCGGGCGGCGGATGGCCGGGGAATGCCTTGCCATGGGCTTCTACCTGGGCATCGGGGGGCCGCTCACCTACCCGCATAACCAGACCCTGGTGGACGTCGCCCGCACCGCCCCCCTGGACCGGATTCTCCTGGAGACCGACTGCCCCTACCTGAGCCCCCAACCCTGGCGTGGTCAGCGCAACGAACCATCCTACCTGCCCGTGGTGGCGGAGAAGCTGGCCGAACTGCGTGGCTTGTCCAAAGAAGAGGTGGCTGCGGCCACTACCGCCAACGCCCTCCGTTTTTACAATATCACCCTTTGACGCCCTATGGCGCCGCCCGGGTGCCATAGGGCGTCTCCTTGCCAATCTTTTTTCCGGCTTTCGACTTCCCCTCAGATATCTAATATCCGCTGCCACAGCTTTGCCCGGGAGCGCTGCCTGGCAATCTGGCGCATCCCGGCCAGTGCTACCCCAGCCTGGCTCAGCAATGCTTCCGCCCGCTCCTGCAGTTTCGGGGAGATGAGCAGGGCCACCCCGCAGTCGGCGCCGATCTCCCTTGGCAGGGGGATCAGCAATGCAGGCAGGTTGGCCTCCTGGAAGGCTTTTTCCGCCTGGAAGGCATAGTGCGAAGAGGGAAAGCTGATCACTGTTGCGGTTAATATCTCTTCCTGAGGATTGCTGCTGTCCATCGTTATAAGCATCTCCCGGTTCGCTGCGCTCGCCTTAAAACCCCAACCGTGGTTTCCTACCACTATCACCATCCCTCATATTATACCCTCGTGACCGGATCCGTGCCATTCAACAAATTCTTGGCTTCAGTGGGGGAAGGCAATCCCCCACTGAAGCTTAGAAGCGGGTAGTCATCGCGGGTAACGGATCCGCGCCCAAAGGGCACCCGCCAGCATTTGACTGCCATGAACAACCTGATCAGGTATAACCCCCTCACATATGGGAAATAATGGTACAGAGTATGTTCCAAAGGGAGGGTTAACCATGATCAACTGGGAAGTACTCGATTTGGTGGAAGCGACATCCAAGTCACAATCGAAGAACAAGACAAAAAGAGCGGCTAACCGCATGGTTTACCGGATCGCTGCCTTGGGCGTCGCCCTGGCCTTGCTGTTACCGGTGTTGGAGGTGCATGGAGTATGGGCGGATACCCCGCTGGCCTTGGGAATATTTAGCCAGGGCCTGGGCATCGGGAGCCTGGATCAGGATGTAAAACCGGTGGTGAGCTATGCCCTGACTTATACCGATGGTGAGGGCTTCGCCTTTCAGAAGCTTGAGGATACCCTGATCAGGGTGCGCGTGGACGGAGCCACCGTCATCACCGAAGACCCGATGCCGCATCTGAAGCAGATCCTCGATGATGCCTCCGTGACCCTGGGGGACAAGGACCGCGCCCAGGCCACAATGGCGGTCGATAGCCAGGGTAACGAGAGCATGCCGGAGATCGACGTCATCCGGGTGCAGGACAAGATCGTCTGTGAGACGGAGCCGATCCCCAGCCCGGTAACACGGGTGGAGGACGCCTACCTGGCGCCGGGCCAGAGCGAGGTGCGCTCGCCGGGGCAGCCCGGGGTGTTGCTGAAAAAGTATGATGTGACCACCGAGAACGATGTGGAGGTCAGTAGACGCCAGGTCGGCAGCGAGGTGCTGCAACAACCGGCGCCGAAGGTGATCGCATACGGCATCTTGACCGATGCCGCACAGCGCAAGGCGGCGTCCCGCGGCAACGACGCCCAGGTGGCCAAGACGATGCAGGTAACGGCTACTGCTTACACCCGCACCGGCTACCAGACCACAAGCGGTGTCTGGCCCTATGTGGGCGGGGTGGCAGTCGATCCTTCGGTGATTCCCATCGGGTCGAAGCTCTACATCGATGGCTACGGCCCGGCCCGGGCGGTGGACACCGGCGGGCTGATCAAGGGCAACCGGATTGACCTGTTCTTCAATACAGAGTCCGAGTGCGAAGCCTGGGGGCGGCGCTCCGTTACCGTTTCCGTCATGGAATAAGCTGACGATATAAGGCATGCCGGGCGAAGAGCCCGGCATTTTTTTGTCTGGGGGCGCCTGGAAGCCGCGGTGGATGCAAGGAAAAAAATCTAAATATCAGCAGGAATAGGGTGGCCTCGCAGAGAATAGTACATATAATAACATGGATGGTTTGTTTTTACTCTCCAACAGACAACCTCAAATTATATTTAAGATGTCTGGAAATTATATTCTGAAGCCAAGACCCAGTTGAACAGGCATCTGGCGAACGAAGGGGGGGGATCTGATGGAATCCATTGCGAGGAGACTCTCCAGTCTGAGGAAATTTTCCGGCTCGGCTTCGGGTCGGCTGATCATGGCTTCCTGCCTTACCGGGCTGCTGGTCTGGGTAGTGCTGGCCTTGGCGCCGGTGCCCGTAATCATCAAGGTTGACGGCCAGCCGATGCTGCATCGGAGCCTCTACCGGACGGTGGGCGCGGTGCTGGCCGAAGCGGGGGTGGAACTGGGGCCGAAGGACTTGGTGCTGCCGGATCCCGGTGCCACCGTGACCAGGGGTATGGTGATCACCGTAAACAGGGCGGTGTGTGTGAGAGTGAAAGCGGATGGCAGGACCATGATGGTGCAGACCCCAAAGGTGCCTGTCAGGGACGTGCTGCAGGCTGCCGGGATTGCCGTGGGACCCCTCGACCGGGTTAGCATCCCGCTGGCGGATGTGGTCGCCGGCGGAACCGTGATTACCATCAACCGGGTTGCAGAGCAGGTAGTGATCGAGAACTACCAGTTGCCGGCGCCGGTGGAACGCATGGATGACCCGCGGATGGAGCGGGGAGAGTCCCGGCTCGTCAGGGCGGGAACACCTGGAGAGGGCGAGCGGCAGGTTGAGGTAACCTTCGTCGATGGCCGCCCAACCGGCCGGGTGCTGTTGAGCAATCTGGTGCTGCGCAACCCGGTGAGCAGGTTGATCGCTTTAGGGACGGTCTCCATTGTCTCACGGGGCGGCAATACGATTCGCTTCCGGAACGCCATCGATGTCCTGGCCACCGCCTACAGTCTTGAAAACGGCCGGTACACCTGTACAGGGCAGTTGGTTCATTTCGGAGTGGTAGCGGTAGATCCCGGTGTGATCCCGCTGGGGACGCGGCTCTATGTCGAGGGCTACGGCTACGCCACAGCCGATGACATCGGCAGAGCTATCAAGGGCGACCGGATCGACGTCTTCTTCGAGTCGGAGGGCGACTGTGTCCGCTGGGGGCGCCGTTACACCAAGGTCTACGTCTTGCAATGATCAGGAGTCGGGAGTCAGGAGTCAGAATGGGGCCGCCGCAAGGCGGTCTCTTTGCGATGCGAGAGAAGGGCGCACGGCCATGGGGGTGGACCTGAAGATTAAGAGAACTGGTCGAACGTACGATTGTGCTAAACTTAATGTATGGTATAATAACATGAGTTAGAAGTCAGGAGCCACAATGGGAACCAGCGAAAACATTTTCGATATTACCTGATTCTGTATGAAGGATCTTGGATATGGTGATATTCCGGAGCAAACTTCTTTTGCAAGAGGATGGTAAATTGTTATTCTGAATACTTGAATAGTCGGGGGCGTTTAAATGGTTCAGGCGACCTCGCCGACCGCCGTACGGTCACTGCTCGGGCGCTACGATCTGGCGCCCAGGAAGAGGCTTGGTCAGCATTTTTTATGGCAGCAGCGAGTCGTAAAGCGGATGGCGGACGCTGCAGAACTGGATGCCGGCGACCTGGTGCTGGAGATTGGTCCCGGTCTGGGCATCCTTACTGAAGCTTGCGCCGAACGGGCCGGGTTGGTAATTGCCGTGGAGGTGGACAGAAACCTGTTTCCCTTGCTGGAGGCGGAGCTCGGGGCTTATCCGAACGTGCGGCTGGTGCAGGGGGACGCCCGACAAGCCGATTTCGTATCGCTGGCGCGGACGATGGCGCCTGATTTTGCAGGTCAATGCAAGGTGCTGGGGAATCTGCCCTACTACCTGACCAGCCCGCTGCTGGTGCGACTGCTAAGCGGCGCCCTGCAAGCGGAGTTGATGGTATTGATGGTGCAGCAGGAAGTGGCCGGGCGGATTGTGGCCGACCCCGGCGGCAAGGAGTACGGCTCGCTGTCGGTGCTGGTCCAATACTACGCCATGCCGGAACTGTTGTTCAAGGTGGCGCCCCACGATTTCTGGCCGCAGCCGGAAGTGACTTCGGCAGTGGTCAGGCTGCGCCTCAGGCCACAGCCGGCGGTGACGACGCCGGATCCGGCCCTGTTTTTCCAGGTGGTGCGGGCGGCCTTCCGCTACCGGCGCAAGACTCTGAGAAACGCCCTGGGAGAGGCGGGGCTGCTATCCACGGGAGAAGCCGCGCCCAACCGCAAATGCTGGTACCCGGTGGAGGCGGTGTTTGAAGACGCCGGGATCGATCCCGGGCGCCGGGGTGAGACCCTTGACCTGGCGGAGTTTGCCTGCCTGGCAGAGGCACTGGCGCGGGCGCATGAGAGGATGGTGACCGATGCACTTCATTAGTCCAAGCAAGGGAGTCATGACCTGGGAAGAAGTGGTGATCGATATACTGGATTACGTGACCAGCGATCCCGACTATTCCTATAAGATCATCATCGGCACCGATTCCCACGTGCGGGACGAGACCCACTTCGTGACTGCCCTGGTGGTGCACCGGGTGGGGAAGGGGGCGCGCTACTTCTACCGTCGCAAGCTGTACGAGAAGATCAGGAGCCTGCGCCAGAAGATCTTTTTCGAGGCGGCCTTCAGCCTGGAGGTGGCCAGCAAGATGGCCCAGAGCCTGGCGGAGCAGGGGCACACTGAACTTAACCTGGAGATCCACCTGGACATCGGGCGCAATGGCGAGACCAAAGGCCTGATCCGGGACATCGTGGGGATGATCGTGGGCAGCGGCTTCGATGCCAAGATCAAACCGGACTCCTGCGCGGCCTCCAATGTGGCGGACAAGTACACCAAGTGACAGTGGGTATTCAGAATTCAGTAGACAGAATTCAGAATGTTTCGGGAATATGCTTCCATCGAATGGCCGATAAGGTGCCCTAAGGGCGCGATAGCCCTACGCATCCGATGCTCATGATGTTCGCTCCACTCACCCAAGTCAGGAATATCGGCTTCTTCAACAGAACCTTGAAAGCACAACAAGGACACCGCCAGTAAGTCTTTAAATGTTTTTGCCAGTTCCCTTATTCTGACTCCTGACTCCTGACTCCTGAGTACTGTCTTTTGTGAACAGGGCGGCTAAATCTGCCGGAGTATCGACCAGGTAGTCCGGGCGGCCCTCACTGAGCTTGGCGGTGGTGTGCCAGCCCCAGGTGACGCCGATAGTCAGCGCTCCCGCCTCCCGGCCCTCGAGCATGTCCCCTTTGGTGTCCCCTACGTAATAGGGAGTCAGATCCGGGAATTTGGCCATCACGCCGGTGATCTTTTTGATCTTGCTCTTTTCGTGCTCGGCCCCAATCACGTCTGCCACGCAGCAGACGTTGTTCCGCTTCAGCACCGACCGCGCTGCCGTGGAGAGGTTGGAGGTGATGATGATCACCCTGTTCCGGACAGCTATCGCCTCCAGGGTGTTGGCCATGCCCGGAAACATCTCGACCCCGGAGTAGTTTCCGGCTGTTTTGTAGAGATCGAGGATGCGGTCGATCGTGGCATTATCTACACCCCGTCGCTCCATCGATATGTAGATATTCTCGTCGAACAGGGCGATCGCCTCCTCCGGGCTGCGGATCTCAAACCCGTAGGCGCCACAAGCCCGGATCCAGCCCTCGATAAACACCGCCAACGAATCTACGATCACCCCGTCATAGTCGAACATCACCAGCGACATTGTAGCACCAGCCTTTTCTGATCATCTGGCCGTGAATTTTCATCGATCAGGCGCCAAACACAAGGGCCCCACCGGCGTCGACGTTAACCTGCAACTTTTGAACTGGCCCTCCAATCATAACACGGCCAGCCCTATGTCCCAAAAAGAAACCCCCGACAATGGCTCTGGGGGGGGGTTAAGGGAGGTGTTAAGGGAGGAGGTATGAAAGATATGTGAAGATTAAGGTTGTCAAGTTAGAATTCGAACTTCTTGGCCCGATAAGCCTTCAGGTATCTGGTGCAGTAATCATCCCTTCCCGCCAGCGTCTCAGCGGCGATCAGGCCGGCCATCATGTTCTTGTCCAGCGGATCGATGATCAGGCCGTCCAGCCCCCGGCTGATAGCCATTACCGCGAACACCGTGTTCAGGTATTTGCGTCCCGGCAGTCCATAAGAGATGTTGGACAGGCCGCACATGGTGTGTACTCCCTGGAACCGGGTGACGATCATCTGAATGGCATCCAGGAATTCCTCCCCGAATCTGCCATCGGTGGAAACCGGCTGCACCAGCGGGTCGACGTAGATATTCCCCAGCGGCACGTTGCTCTTGACCAGCCCGTTGATCAGCTTATCGGCGATCTCCATCCTGGCGTTGGCCGTCTTGGGCATGCCCGCGTCACTCATACAGAGGGCGACCACCTTCAGGTCGGTACCCGCTACCACCGGCAGCAACTTTTCGTAACGCTCTTTCTCCAGCGAGATGGAGTTGATCATGGCCACGCCTTTGTGCACGGCCAGCGCCTTTTCAATCGCTTTGGGGTCGGGGCTGTCGAGGCAGCAGGGACCGTCCACCGCCTCCTGAACGGTTTGTACCAGCCAGGCCAGGTAGTCAGCCTCTCTGCCCACGAAGATCCCGGCGTTGACGTCGATATAGTCGGCGCCGGCCTCCCTCTCGTCCACGGCGACTTTCTTGATCGCCTCCGCATCCTGGGCCTCGATGATCCCGGCGATTGCCTTACGGCTGGCGTTAATCAGTTCTCCAACAATGATCATGTCAATCAACCCTCCTGATTGTGTATGCCGAACGAAGCAAGGCTAAGTTTGCATTAGCCATGTGCCTGTTTGCGAAATATGGCGCGGCCAATTAATTATATAACTTCGCTAACCGAAATTAAATTCCCACTGATTTTCTGCCCTGAACCCGTCACCTTTACCTGTGCGCCGCATCAAAGTGAAGTTACACGTTTAACAGCCTGCGGGCGGTTTCTACGGCCCCGGGGGCATCCTCGCCGTAGCCGTCCGCCCCGATCCTCCGGGCATAGGCAGGGGTCACCGGCGCGATGTTTTGCCCGATTCACGCTATGACTCAATCGTACCAGCGCGCATCGCCGGACACCAGCCCGGGGAAGTGAGAGCGCGCACCCTCTCGTCCAGTTCGGCCGGGAACCTGGCCGGGTTCTCCTTGCTGAGGATGCGCTTGGCCTCTTTCAGGGCGCGGGCATGGGCATCCGGACGGCCCTCGTCCTCCCAGCGGCCTCTCATCTCACGGGTGGCTATCTTGGGCAGGATAGCAGCGGTGCGCATATTCTTCAATGTGTGCTTATCGTCCATGTAGGAGCCTCCCGGGCCTACCTTGGCGATCAGGTCGAGGCACAGGCTCTCCTCGCTGAACTCCAGGCCCCGGTTGATACGTTTCAGCATCAGGGCGATCTCGCTGTCGATCGCGGCCTTGGCGAAGTCAAAGGCCATCAGGCTGCTGAGTAGCCCGCCCATGTTGAACAGATCGGCTCCGGCCAGCAGCGCCGCCGTAGTGTTGCATGCCGGTCTCGTAACCGGACTGGGCATCGTTGGAATGGGCGTTCGTCAGACCGATGTAGCCGCCGGACGGCACGTTGTAGTACCTGGCCATCTCGGTGTGCGCCATCTGCAGCATGCCGGTCTCGATGGCGCCCGGGGCATAGTTGCCGCTGCGCATGTCGGCCACGGTGGACAGCACGGCGTAGATCATCGGGGCACCCGGGCGGATCAACTGGATCAGCGTGCTCAGGGCCAGGAACTCGGCGTTGCCGAGCACCAGCGTCCCCATCAGGCTCATCGGCGAGGTCATTCCGGCGTTGGGCACTATGGTGCCATATACCGGCAGGCCCTTTTCTGCCAGGTAGATCACCGACTCGGTGGACTCCACATCCATGGTCAAGGGGGAGACGACCGGGCAGTAGTGGTGGTTGATGAAGGGGCGCTCCCGGTAGGCTTCCGGACTGCCGGCAATGACGGCTCCCAACTCCAGCACCTGCTCCAGGTCCTTGATGGTCGGCGTGTTGCTGCGTACCGGCTTCAGGCAGTTCTTCAGAGACGGGTAGAAGCGGGACAGGCTGAACTGTCCCTCAGGCGCATCGTCGGCCAGGGTGGAGATGGAGAAGACGTCGAACCCCGGCAGTTCATTGATCAGATAGGCGATGTTGGCGATGTCGGAGGAGGTTGCCCGCCGCTCCTCACCGGTGATCGGGTCGATGATGTTGGGCGCCGAGCTGCCGGTCACGACGATCGGCCGGTCGCCGGGGATTGTCCGGTCGTACTTCGGGTCGCGGGCGGTGAAGGTATAGGTTGGTGGATAAGATTTACGACATGCCTCAACGATCCGGCGCGGCAGCACGACCAGACCGCTGGTATCGACAGAACAGCCGCCTCTGAAGAAGATGTCGCGCGCCCGCTCATTGCGGACAAGGATGCCAACGTTTTCCAGGATCTCCAGGGAGGCCTCGTGGACCTGCTCGATCTCCTTACGGGTGAGGAAATTACAAAAATCCATGACGTCACGATCCTTTCCTGTGTTGATGACATGTAACCGCAGGTATTCAGAATTCAGTAGTCAGAATTCAGAATTCTTCGAGATGACAAACCGTTCTTTCTCATTCCTCCGCATTCAGGCCTTCGGCCTGGCCTTGTACTCCGCATTCTTCAGGCCGGGCGTTAGCCCGGATGCGGAGGAAATAATGCGGAGTACGGCTCCTGGCTCCTGCGTTATGTTTCGCCGGTTCTCTTATTCTGACTCCTGACTCCTGACTCCTGAGTACATTCCTGTGTTATAGTCTCTCCGCCATGCGGGTAATCTCCACACGGTGGGCATCGATCCAGTTCATCAGCTTGACCTGGTGCGACAGGTATGCCAGGTACTCATACTCGTTCAAGGTCGTATCGGCATAGTACGACCGCAGGCACCAGAAGATCAGGTACATGTTGCCGGCGTCCAGTATGGTCACCAGGTGTTTCTTCTCCACATCGTTCAGGGGGGCGAGCCCGCTGAGCGACCGCAGTGTTTGCTGGTAGGCCTTGAGGAAAATCTCGCACTGGTCCATCATCAGGGTGCCGTCCAGTTCGTCGATCCAGTTGCCGCAGAAGTAGACCAGGCCGAGGCCGAGGTCGAACATGCGCACGTCGATCTTCGACCAGTCAAAGTCGAACAGACCCACCGCCTTGCCGTCCTGGAACTTCTCGTTGCCGGGGTGAAAATCGCAGTGTATCGGTATTACCGGCATCTGCGCCAGGTCTTGCGGCGATATCCGGATCCGTTCGACGGCATCGAGGATGGAATCCAGGTTTTTTAGATAATAGAAGTGGAAGCGGCTGCTGATATCAGTAGCGGCATATTCTTTAAAGATGGCTGGCAGGATGGGGATCAGTTCGGCGATTTTCAACTCGACGCGCTCCAACCCGGCCGGGTCGAAGTTCCTGGCCGCATTGTGGAAGGTGGCGAGCACCTCGGCGCTGCTGGCATATTCCTCGTCGGTCAAGACGTTATCCAACCAGGTATACTTGTCTTCACCGTGCAGATAAGTATAGACCGCAAAATAACGGTTGACGCCTTTCTCGCCCTCGGAGACCTTCACAATGGTGTTGCCGTCTCTGGTCTTGAACATGTTGGCGGCAATGGAGAAACCATTCTCGAGGGCAAACGTGATCAGATTGTGCTCGAACAGGATCTCTTTTTCCGTGACACCCAGCTTGTACTTCCTGACGAAGTACTCATGGCGCTGGCCGTCCTTCTCGGTATAAATACCAAAGCTCCGGTTGACGTAGCCCCCAAAGATCTCATAGACGTCCACTACCTTGCCGAGGTCATAATTGGCCTCGATCACTTCCACTATCTGGTTGCGAAGCAGCGAGGTATCCAGCGCTCCGAAAAGATCGGCGGCGATGGCCCTGAGCGTGTCGCTGTGCCTCATCATGTTTGCCATCTGTGAAGAATCAAGCGGTTGCAGGCGCTTCATTTTGCCAGTGTCCATAATATCCCCTTTCTTAAGCTATAACCTCGCCTGGCCTCGATCCTGAACCCTAAAATACCACTCCACCTGTTTTTAAGATTCCCCCTCTCGGGCAAGATAGTCAGCGAGATCTTGCGGAAACGGGACTGAACAAAGGCGGCTAAATGGATAGTTCAATAATCGGTAGCGCCATACCTTTGGACAATTTTGCGCGCAAATGATGTATCTTGCGAAGTTACTGATAGTAACATTATATACGGGTTGGGGGAAGATGAGAGAGGTAGGATGTGCGATACAGGCTTGACACCGGTGGCGGGTGGTTACTGCAAGTGGACATGGTGAAAAGTTGCCTCGGGTTTTGGTTGGCCGGGTGTATATAGCGTGAAGCGCAGGCGCTGTTCAACAAGTTCTTGGCTTCAGTGGGGGATTGCCTTACCCCACTTCTGAACCGGGTTGCTTGGGCAAACTTCTGTCATGAACCAGGCTTATTTGGTGATTCCACTGTCAACAGCAGTTTTTGGACACCCATTCGGCCGCTGACTTGGCATCGTAGGCAAAACCATCTGCGCCGATCTCGCCGGCGAAGGTCTTGGTGATGGGACCGCCCCCAACCAGGATTTGCACCCGGTTCCGTAATCCGGCCTGTTTCAATGCCTCAATGGTATGCATCATGGCCGGCATAGTGGTGGTCAGCAGCGAGGACATGGCGAGCACATCCGGTTTATGCTGGCGCACTCCCCATACGAACTGTTCCGGCGGCACGTCGATACCCAGATTGATGACTTCGAACCCCTTGATGTTCAAATACATGCTGACCAGGTTCTTGCCAATGTCATGCAGATCACCGGCCACCGTGCCAATAAGCACTCGCACAGGCTTCCTGCTCCGGCTGGACGGCAGGAATTGCCCGCGTAGCGAATAGATGCCCGCCTTCACCGCCCGTGCAGCCAGCAGCACTTCGGGAATGAAAACCTCGTTCTTTTTGAACTGCTGTCCGATCACGTCTATTGCCGGCAGCAGCCCCTTGTTGATGATCTCCTCGGCCGGATACCCCTGGGCTAGCAGCTCAGAGGACAAGCGCTGCACGTCCCCGGCCTCTCCTTCAATGACCGCTGCGATAATCTTAGAGAACGCCAAGCTGCAACCCTCCTGCTCAGGAGTCAGGAGACAGGAGTCAGAATGTATGGCGCATCGTTGGAAACAGTGTAGATGACCCGCTTAAGGGGGACACTCGCCTGAAACAGCTTGGTCTCACAAGGTCTGTACTGCTAACACGCCAGCTTCCGACCCTACCATCTTAAAGAATTCTGAATCCTGACTACTGAATTCTGAATACATGCCCTGAAATCTTATATCAACTGCCGTTTAAAGGTGGATGGAGTGACCCCCTCACTCTTTTTGAACACCTTGCTGAAGTAGCCGGAGTCGCTGTAGCCGATCCGCCCGGCGACACTGACGATCGATAACCCCTTCTTGCGCAGCAGCTTTTTAGCCTCTTCGATCCGCACATTGGTCAAATAGTCGATCACGGTGCAGTTGAGCTGTTCCTTGAAGATGTGGCTCAAATAATAGGGGCTGATGTAAACTGCATGGGCAATGTCATTCAGGGTCAGATTCTTGTCGAAGTGTTCCCGGATGTACCGCGTGGCCTCATCCACCACCTGCAGGTTGTTGCTGACAGCACAGATCCGGTCCATCAGGCTGTCCATCACCTTGAAGATGCAGGAGCAGATTACATCGACCTCGTCGGCGTGCAGGATCTCGTCAATATATTGCGAGTTCAGGGTGAGCAACTCGTCCAGGTCGTCGCCGGTTTCAACGGCGGCCCGGCTCATAACTACTACCAGTTCCAGGATGCGGGTCTTGAACAGCCGCGGCTGGGAAAGATACTTCTCCATGGTCTCCGACACCAGCCTGTTCAGCACCCGATACGCCCCGTCCCGGTCGCGCAGGCGTACCTTTCCCAGTAGTTCCTTCTCCCGCTGCAGGGAGAATCCTCCGTAAATACGCCCCTCCACCTGCTGCAGCTTCTTCTCCAACTTTTTGCGGGTACCCATCTCTTCGGCCAACTGTGCCTGCCGCAGGGCGATCTCCTTATGCTGCTGCAGGGCCAGGGCGCCTCTTTGCATGATCTGGTTGGCGACTACGAATAACAGATCGGCAGCGGCTTGAACCTTGCGCCCGGAGATCACTTCCATCTCCCGGGCAGCATCGACTAGGTCGGAGATTTTGATGTTCAGTCCTGCCGTCATCTCTGCAATCTCTTCCCAGAAGAAATCCTCGGGCTCCCACATCAACACCTGACCGCAGATGATCGATCCTACCGGTTCCCCGTCCACGACGATCGGGGCGGCGAAGGCGATCAACCCGGCATGGCAGCGGAAGATGTAGGGTTCGCCGAACTTGGCAGCCTCCACGCCGGCCCGGGCGTAGGAGCCGCAGCACTTGTTGGCCCCCACCGGGTCGCTCTGGATGATCCGGCAGAAACGACAGTCTCCCCGTTGTCCAATCGACAGCAGTGGCTTGCCCTCACAATCGACGATCAGGGCGCGCAGGCCGGTGGCCTCTGTGAAGGAGGACAGGATCCGCAGCAGTACCTCTTCGGATATGTACTTGATATGCTCCTGCAGGATGCTCAATTTACTCCCCTCCAGCGAGCGCTTGAAAGTGTTGCCTCACATAGAAAAAACTACTTCGTCACAGTCGTCGCGGATGGCCTGGATATAGGAGTCGAACTCGGGATCGTCCATCTGTGCCTCACAGCGGTCGATGCGGATCATGCCCCAGGGCCAGTAATCCTCTTTCGGCTTGCCGTTGGAGATCTGCAGCAGCGCCCAGATGCACCACAGGGTGTTGCACACGAACTTGTTCATGAGCACCAGGCCGTACTGCTTGCGGGTCACCTGGCCACCGAAATACTCGCACAGGAGGATGCCGTCCTCCTCCTTGCTCAGACCGTTTTCCGTGCTGAAATCGCCCAGATCGAACATCGGGTCGTTCATGCCCGAATACTCCCAGTCGATCAGGTACATCCCGGTCTCATTGACCAGGTAGTTCTCGGCCAGGGGGTCGTTGTGGCTGGCCACCAGCGGCTGGGGATGCTCCTGAAACAGTTTTCTGATCTCCTCGAACTTGGCCAGCATCCGGTCCAGGTTATCATACACCTCGGCATTTTTCTTGGCCAGTATGTCGCTGTACGCGTCCTTTTCCTTGAAGGGATCGAAGCGTGCCATGAATTCCTGGCCGGAGGTGTGGTACTTTCGGAATATTTTGGCCGCCTGCCTGAGGTTCTCGGGGTCGTGGAAATCCTCGACGTGCAGTGTCTTGCAGTTGTCAATGTACTTGCAGACCTGGTCTCCGGTGGTGCCGTTGTAGTAGATGATGGGGGCGTTGATCCTCATCTCGGACATGATCGAGGCGTTGTGCTTCTCGGCCGGGCGGTTGAGGAATTCGCTCGTTCCATCTCCGGCCACCCTGAGAGCATAGGTGACGTTTTCCACAGTGACCTTGAAGTTATAGTTGGTCAACCCGCCCAGAAGGGTTTCAATGCTGCTGACGCGAGCGTTCTTTTCACTGAAATAGGGGATCTCGCTGATCATCTTGATCACCCTGGAGATGAGGTTCAGGCTGATAGAGCCATCCACCACGATCGTCTCTTCCAAAACTGCTTCTCTCCTTCCAAGCTTTTCTTTGCTGTGATTTTTTATACTAAAAAACAGCCCCACTTCCTCCTGTTGCGCTCTGGTTTCCATTGTCCTGCCAGTGTCCAGGGAGTGGGGCTGTTTTGGATTATTATCTGACGCCCATCAGTTCCCGGCAGAGGTCGACCGCCGAGGCGGCGTCCGGTGCGAAGCCGTCGGCGCCGATCTGGTCGGCGAAAGCCTGGCTGACCGGGGCTCCGCCGATCACGATCTTGACCTTGTCACGCAACTCTTCCTCGACGATCAGATCGATCGTGTCTTTCATGTACGGCATGGTGGTGGTGAGCAGGGCGGATAATCCAACGATATCCGGTTCGTGCTCTAAGATCGCATCCACGAAATCATCCGGGTCAATGTCGATGCCCAGGTTAATCACGTTGAAGCCGGCGGTCTCCAGGATCATCGCCACCAGGTTCTTGCCAATGTCGTGCAGGTCGCCCTTGACAGTACCGATCAGGACTTTTCCGCTGTTCGGCACATCGGAGTCGGCCATCCGCGACTTGACTAAGTCCATGGCGTTGCCCATGGCCTTGGCGGACATCAGCACTTCGGGCACGAACATGTCGGCGGCCTTGAAGCGGGCTCCGACGACGTTCATCCCGGCGATCAACCCCTGGTTGATGATGTCGATCGGGTTTATCCCCTCGTCGAGCATGACTCTGGGTGGCGCTTTTGACCTGGTCAAAATCTCCTGGATGACGTATTCTGCAAGCTCTCCGAAACTTGCCATGGCTAGCTCCTCCTTGATGTTCCGGTTTTTACCCTGCTTATGCCGAGGGGCTGGTAAAGCGATTGGCCTACCAGCCCCTAATGCACTTATCTCTTCCTGTTCCTGCGGTCTCTCTTCTCCTTGGCCTTGATCTCGGCGGTCTCCGCCTCGGCCTCAGCCACGATGGACTTCAACTGCTTCTGAATATCCTCGGGAAGAGGCTCCGGCTTGTAGGTCTCGATGATGCCGATGGCCTTGTCATAGGCCCTCGTCAGGGCGTCCTTGCTTCCGGCTGCTGTCCAGGCGTCACGGTTCCTGCGGTCGAGCAGCTCTGTCTGGGACAGTTCCCGGAAATGCTTGAAAGTATGCTCGTGGGAGATGTACTCACCGCCGGGTCCTACCTCGGCGAGTAAATCATGAGCAAGCTTCTCGTCATTTACGGGAAATCCCTTGATGATATGCATGATATTCCGGACCATCTCGTTCTCCAGCACGAGCATGCCGAAGTCCCAGGTCAAACCGCTTTCGAGCAATCCCAGACCATAGATCAGGTTGGCGCCTGCCAACGCTGGCATCAGAGCGGTCATGGTAAACTCGTGGGCTGCCTGGAGGTCCGGTACTTTGCTGTCAGTCTACCCACCGCCCGTCCAGGACGGTATGTGATAGAATTGGGCCAGCTTGGCCGTAGCGGCGCCGTAAAGAGCATGCTCGGGCGAACCCAGGCAGGCCACTGTTGTTCTCAGGTCCATCATGCAGGTGGAAGTTCCGTAGACCATCGGATGGCCCCTCTTGACCAGTTGGGACAAGACAAACATGCTGAGGTGCTCGGCGTTTTCGGTCACCATCGTCCCCGCCTGGTAGACGCAACTGCTGCCGCCAGACATGCTCATGGGGTTGATCTTCGCCGGAACGCCGCAGCGAATGGCCTGGATCAGGGTATCTGTGGAGCCCTTGGGGTGCACTAGCGGGGGGACCGGGTCGGTGCTCTGGGAGAAGATCGGCCGAGCCCTGAACTTGTCCTCGCCGCCACACACCGCATAAGCCATCTTGGCCACGGCACGCATGTTTTCCGGGCGATTCATGCCGATATAGGCATGCTTGGTGCAGTTGTTGAAGAAGGAATCGGCGATATGCACCTGGGCAACGTCCGGATTTACTTCGCTGGGGGCCATCGCCCTCTCGAAGATGACGGTCTGATCCATGGCGTCACAGACTCTGGTGACATTGTCGACGTCTTGTCCGGGTGGGCTTTCTTAACTCCTTGGTGTAGGGGTCGATCAACTGAATCGCTTCACCGAAGTTGGTGAACCCGGGACGGTTGCTCTCGCAGATCCAGTCCTTCTTCGGGTCTCTGCCGCACAACCGCAAGGTCTTGGGGATGGAGCCCAGGGCGTCTTCCACGAGGTGGGCGGGGATCTTTACGATCATGGTTTCAGGGTCCAGGATGCAGCCGTTGTCGGCAAATATTTGCTGCGCCTCTTCGCTTTCGACTTTGACACCGACATTCCACAGCAGGTCCAGCGTGGCCAGATGGATATCCCATAGCTCGTCGTCTGTGAAGATATTCAACCCGATTCCTTCTAGACGTTTGGAACCGCTGTGCAATCCTCGAACTGTCAAAGTGTTCACCTCCTTAAAAATTCTGAGTAAAAGTGGTGGCTGACTCTAACGCTATTACGGTTGCACGAGGCCTGGTCTGCCAGGTTGCCCGGCGCCGGGTTACGATACGCCCTATCCACCAACCCCTTTCATGGATTTAGCCGTTATTTATATTATATAGTTACTGATAGAAATATTACAATAAGTAAAGTGAATATATTGCTACCATGTGTGATGTATCGCCTTATTTTGAAGGACAGCCCCAGGCCCCGATGGAAGCGGGCGTGGCCAGCTTCATCTCCTCATAGTGCTTGTGGTTGGCAGGATTCGGAACCTGAAGTGAAGATACAGTTGCTCTTAGCTCGGCATCACGATCACAATATCATCATGATCTAACCGTAAGTTAAGACGTATTTATCGACACCTTTTTTCTGATCCAGATCAATTACCGCTCCCAACAGGTTCCCCTGTTCATAGGAGCTGCCGGGATTGATACAGATGGTCTTGCCCAGCCGGGTGGCCCCCTTCCCCTCATGAACGTGCCCGAACAGGCCCAGGGGGGGCTGGTACTTTTCCACTACCTGGCGAACCGAGGTGCTTCCCACCGGCACCAGGGAACGGCCGGCAAACTTGGGACGCAACTGGCTGTCCAGCTCCGGCGCCTCATCCAGGCCGGACCCGTAGGGGGGCGCATGGAAACTGAAGATACAGTGCTGCATATCGGTTACCTTGGAAATGGTATGTTCCAATTTGGCCAGCAGGGTTTCTTCATCGCACTCCCGGTGAGTGTTCCAGGGAGTGGGATTCGACCACCCGGTACTCGCCATTATCCATCCAGGCGCCACTTCCAGAACATTTTCCTCCGCCAGCTCGATATGCTGGGACCGGCGAAAAACATCGTCAATTTCGAACGCATCATCATTACCCGGGCAGACAAAGCACTTGATCCCCCACTGGCCCAGCCGCTCATCGGCGAAGTTGGCCCAGCGCTCCGCCACCTTCAGGATGGTTTCCGTAAAAAGCCGGTCTACTGCTTCCGGATCCTGGCTTAGAGCCTGGAACTCATCTTCTGACATGACAATGGGATAGTAACCGTGGTCGGCAACCATCTTTTCAAACCGGGGCACATCGTCCTCTTTAAGATTAACCTGTTCCTCCAGGAAAGAGGCCCGGTAGTGACCGGCAGCACCCCGAAGGATTGGGACCAGGGCTTTGCCGGTCATATCACCGCCCAGAATAATAGACTCTGCTTTGTAAAATTTACCTGCATTGATGAATTTCTTCCAGCATATCTCCGAGCCATGTACATCTGTTGCAAAAAATATCCGGGACATCTTCGGACCCCTTTCACTTTGATTGTCAAGTATTCAGAATTCAGTAGTCAGAATTCAGTAGTCATGTCTCCGCATTCTTTCAGGTCGGACGTAGTCCGGATGCGGAGGGATCAGGTAACTGCTTAGCCTTCTCGTCTCAGGATTTAATACAGTATATCTTTTAACTAAGGTGGTGCTAGGCTAGCTGATTCCGCTTGCTCCCAGATGAAAGTCGCTTCACTGGAATGCAGCTAGCCTAGTACATTTCCGCTTTTTTGCTAGTTTACACTGGTTCTCTATTCTGACTACTGACTACTGTCTACTGACTCCTGATTTATTCTACCGGGATGTTCTTGTAAACCATGTCCAGGTCGATACCTTGCTTGCGGCGCATCAACTTGGAGACAGAGTAGATCAATATTGCCAGAACATACAGTACCCCCATGAAGATGCCGGACATCGGGTTATTGACCCCGTAGACGCTTTGCGTAACCCACATGTAAATGTTCCAGATCAGGAAGCCCCCAAAGATTACCCCGGCCACGACTATCCAGGGGATGCCGAGGATCTTGTACCTGGCCACCGGTGAACCCTGGTAGAGGTCTTTTTCCTTGTAAGGCAACATGATGGCCGCGATCGTTGTTCCCAGGTAGGTAATGGCGATACCCAACGTGGCATCCAGCAGTAAGTTAGCGAAGTTTGGCAGATAGGAATAGAGGACACTGACAACGACCGCCGGGATGCACATGCATAGCAAAGCGTTGATAGGAGCCCTGGTCTTTGGATGCACCGCGGAGATCCATTCAGGCAGCACCCGGTCAAAGGCCGCCGCAAAGACCACCCGGCTGGAAGACATGAACAACGTCCCGCACCAGCCGAAGAACCAGGCGCTCATGGTCACCAGGAGCAGCAACTGCATGATGGGATTCCTGCTCAGGAAAGCCACCAGCAGGGCGGGATATGGCCAAATGGGGAAGGGCGACTTGCCGGAGGCGAAAGCGAAATTGAGATCATGGTAGAATCCCCAGCCGAAGGTTTTCGCAAAAAGGGCGAGAAGAATGAGAGCCATGACTGCCGTGATCAACAGGCCGCCGGCCATCGCCCAGAAGTTGCGCTTGAAATCGCTGGCGCCCTGGACTTCACCGTATAAGGTAGACCCCCAGTTCGGCCACAGGTTCCAGAAGATCACCATCGGAATGAGGACGAAGCAGGCGGTAAAGGACATATTGTGCCACGGTACCGGTGTATAGCTGTTTTTAGTGGCAAAGTCCATGATTCCCTGGTAGAGGTTGTTTCCCTGCGCTCCCAGAAAAGCGGTGGAGTAGTGGTTAAAACCGGCAATAAAGCTGGACTGGCTTCCAACGAGTAAATAGATGATCATCAGCAACAGGCCGAAAAGACCGATGAAGAAAGTCGTCTTCTGCATGCGGGCGTACCACTTCATCCCGGCGCTGATAAAGACAAAGGCCAGGCAAATAACGATCAGAGAAGAGATAAACAAGCCGGTGCTACCAGAAAACCACATGGCGACATTGACCAGACCGGCGCTGCTCGCCCAGCCGCCTAAAACCGCCAGGATCGGGGTAAAGACCATGTAAGACAGCATCGAACCGTAGATGGGCGCCCACAGCCAGAGGGTAAAGACCCAGCCGGTGATGGTCAGGACAAAACCCAGGCCGGGGCCCAGGATCCGGCTCTGCCAGACGTAATCGCCCCCGGCCCGGGGCATGATGGACACCAGCATGCCATAGACCACGCATTCGAACACGATGAAGATGCTGCTTACGATGATGGCCGGCACCAGGTGGGCATTCGGCAAAGAAGGCGCCGAGGCAAAAATGTAGAGCCCCAGGGTGATCAGGTTGACCGAAAAGAAGGCGTAGATGAAACCGTCGAAAACCGACCACGCCCGTACCAAGCCGCTGGCTTTACGGACAAACATGGTAGGATCTGCCAATTAAAGTCCCTCCTTAATTTTTTGCATCGCTAATTTTGTTCAGTCCCTTGGTTCATCCGCTTCTTCGCGCCATTTCACCTCCTTGCCACAGGCTCTGCCAGTTAAATCCCCTCCTTCTTTAAAATTACTAGCCTGATCAACTCTCGAGGAGTTCATCCACTTCTTTGTACCATTTCACCCGGTCGCCGATCTTATTGCGCATCTTCCACGCCATTGGTTTCGGCTGCCTGGTAATATAATCCAGCATGATCCGGATCTTCCCTCGGACATCAGCAACGTCCTCGGCCGTCAGTTCCTTAAATTGTGCCATTAACTCGCTAACTTTCTCCAAGTTCATGGTCGTTGTGCGCCATAACCCCCAGTCTCTGGCGCAAAACTCGGCTACGAGTTGTCCATTGATCGTTTCATTGTCATTCGTCCCTACCTCATGTTCACGGAAAAGCATAATGGTATCGATAATATCCTTTTGATTAATTTTGACAATCTGCATCTTTTCCAGGAGCAGTTCCGCCAGGGGGATGGTTAATTCATCGATCTCCAGGCGCTTGGCCAGGGGGATTGGATGACAGAAGTCCAGCTTGTCGAGAAAGACATCGCTATGCAAGCCGTTCTGGGGATTGTTAAAGACCAGCCTGCCATCACCGTATAAAACGGTAATCTGTTTATCGTCCTCATAACCCAGGCTGGCATATAATTTCTTGATCGCCTCCTGGTCACCGGAGCGAGCGCCAAAATCAGTATCCGTAAATACCCTTCCCAACTTTTCCTGTAGGTAGTTATACCGGGGACAGTGGTAGTTAAAGGCCAGGGCGCCTAGTAAACGCAACACCAGCTTGCGTTCCCTGGCAGCAGTCACGATCCGCTGGGCTTCCAGTATAAATTCCTCCTGCTTGGCCATCCTCTCTTCACCTCGCTTTTGTTTTTAGTGACGCTGCCTTCCCCCGCCTGGATTAGCCTACTGCCGCCAGGAGAGCATCTGGTGCATAGTAACCTTATTGCCTGATGTTGGCTTTGATAGTTTCTGATAGTCACCTTCCGGGGGACAAAAAAAGCCCCCTTTATTCTATATTATAGTTACTGATAGAAATAATACAATAGGTAAATTGATATATAGGTTACCATGTGTATTGTGATGTATTGCCTGATTATGGGGGAACTGGCTATTTATCAGCGATTTTGGAGTCTGCTAGGTAGCAATGAACTGTCGGCCTTGGAAGATGCCCATCCGCAGCCGCCAACCGTCGAAAGAGCCGGGCTCAACCCTTCTTTCCACCTGAGATACGAACGGGGGCTTGACGGGTCTCGTTCATATCAGAGCGGGTAGTCATCGCGGCTGAATGGGAAAGTCCAGCAGCGCTGACTCCCGGACTTCTTTCTTCGACATACAGGCGGCAATCCTGCTGCACTATTGTCATCAGGGCAGAGCTAGCCAAGTGCTAGTCAGGACAGGTTCACGCCTGATGCCTTGGCATCGAGGATCTTCTTGATCAGGGTGGCCAGGTGGGCGCCGGCCTCGGCAGCGGGCGTGCCCCCCTTATGAATATTGCTCACTACCGTCCGCTCGCTCTCCAACATCCCGGCTCCCGGATGGTAACCGATATAGGCGCTGAGGCTCTCGGCCGTGCCCAGTCCGGGCCTCTCGCCGATCAGAATGATCGCCGCCTCTGGCTTCAGCGCATCACCGATAGCATCCATCACGGCGACCCGCCCATACTTGACAAAAATCATGGGGCCGCATTTTACGCCCAGCGAGGCCAGGCCCTGGATCAGCGCGGGCAGCAGGTTGGGGGCATTGGCCTCCACCGCCTTGCTCGACAGGCCGTCTGCCACGATGATCTGCACCTGTGCCCCATGAGGGCAGGCCCTCCCGATCTCCTCCAGGGCGTCGCTTCCGAGCTTGCGCCCGAGGTCGGGACGGGTCAGGTGCTCGTCCTTGTCCTTGCAGAGGGTCTTGACGGCTACCAGGTTCATTTTAGCTATGAATTCCGAAGATACTTCCCCCAAGACGGAATCCTGGGCGACCGCGTGGTCGGCGCGGAATCGCAGCAGGGTGCCGGTCAACGGCCTGGTGCCGCAGCGCCATACCCCGATGCGGGCCGGGGTGGACAGCTTCATCTCCTCATAATGCTGGCGGTTGGCAGGATCCGGAACCTGAAGGTACCGCTGCAGGTCCACCGCCGATAGATCGCTCAAGGCAGTTTCTCCCATGGCCGGAACCGGTTGAACTGCCTGTTGGACTGCCTTTGGGCTGCCTTGGGAATATCATCCGGCTTGGTGTTGTTCAACTCGATGATCACTTGCTCGACAATCTTCCGGATATTGTCTTCCAGCGCCATTGTAGGCCCCCCTTACCTCGTGAAAATAGTGGCATCGCCTGCGTGAGACGTGAGTTTTCCGTTGCTCATGATGCCCATGGACTCCAACCACAATTCAAATTCCTTGAGCGGCCTCAGCTTGAAGATCTCTCTCAGGGTGGCGACATCATGGTAACTGGTGCACTGATAGTTGAGCATCACGTCGTCCCCCATGGGAACCCCCATAAAATAGGTGCATCCGGCGGAGGACAACAATGCGGCCAGGTTCTCGATATCGTTCTGGTCTGCCTTCATATGGTTGGTGTAGCAGGCGTCGCAGCCCATCGGGATGCCGGTCAGCTTGCCCATGAAGTGGTCTTCCAGGCCGGCCCTGATCACCTGGCGGTTGTCGTACAGGTATTCGGGGCCGATAAACCCGACCACGGTATTGACGAGAAATGGCTTGTAGTGCCGGGCCAGCCCGTAGCAGCGGGCCTCCAGGGTCACCTGGTCCGCTCCCTCATGTCCTTCCGAAGACAGTTCGGAGCCCTGTCCGGTTTCAAAATACATGATGTTCGGCCCTGTCGCCCGCCCCTCTTTCAGGCCAACGGCATAAGCATCGTCCAGGATCTCCCTGGTCACCCCGAAGGCCTTGTTGGCGGCCTCGGTCCCGGCTATCGACTGGAACAGGCAGTGGATGGGGGCACCCTGGCGGAGCGCCTTCACCTGGGTGGTGATGTGTGCTAGCACGCAGATCTGGGTGGGCACCTTCCATTCGGTCACGAACTCGTACAGCTTCTCTAAACTACGGATGGTGGCCGGCACGGAATCATCCACCGGGTTCAAGCCGATGACGGCGTCACCCACGCCGTAGGACAGACCTTCCTGAACGCTGGCCAGGATGCCCTGCACGGAGTCGGTGGGGTGGTTGGGCTGCAGCCGGGAGGCGAGCGTCCCCGGAACTCCGATGGTGGTATTACAGTGAGCGGTGTTTTGAATTTTGGAGGCCCCCAGGATCAGGTCGAGGTTGCTCATCAGCTTGGCCACCGCCGCCACCATCTCGGAGGTGAAGCCCCGGCTGAGGCGGTGGAGGTCGGAGCCGCCGGTAGTATCGGACAGGATATATTCCCGCAGCCCGGCCACCGTCCAGTTCTTGATCTCGTTGTAGACAGGTTCGTTGACGTCCCCGTCGATAGTCCGGGAAACCTCGTCCTGTTCCAGTGGGACCACGGGATTATTGCGCAGGTTCTCCAGCGTCAGTTCCGACAATACGTGCTTGGCGGCAATCCGTTCGGCGGCATTCCCGGCGGCGATGCCAGCCAGAATATCGCCGGATTTGACCTCGTTAGCCCTGGCCAACACTTCTTTTACTGATTTGAAGGTGTATGTCTGTCCAAAGAGGTGGGTCTTTAAAGTCATGCTCGTCCCTCCATTTCTCTTCAAATGCTCGATCAGGGGGTAGACAGATCGGAATCGTCTGCAGTTACGGGGTTGTTGAAAACCAGCGTCTTCACCACTACCGGCACCACGGTTCCGCCCATGATCGGCTTTCCGATATCGATGTAGTCCCCCTCATCAACCCAGACCTGGTCGATACAGATGACTTCGGCATGACTGCCCAGGCCGGCCTCCAGGCACTGCCCCAGAACCTTCCCGCAGTCCTCTTCCAGTACTACCACCAGCGGCCTGCCTACCCGCAGGTAATCCTTCAGCCCCAGGATCAGCCCTCCGGCCAGGGTCTGGATGTCCTGCCAACTGTCACTGCGTGGCCCCTTCAGGGCAATGGCGATCTGCTGGTGATACACATCGGCCTCCAGGCGGGAGAGGATCTGCCTCAGCGTTGCGGCGATCTCCTCCTGACGCTCGGGGACGGCGTCGCTGAACGGAGGGATCACCAGGCAATTGCGCAGCGGCAGGGCCTGCTCGCTCACCTGGATGGTGCTGCCGCTGATATTCACCGATTGTGCCCCGGTGCCGATCACGGTCGCCCGGATGGTTTCCATGGGCCTGATCAGCAGGATTCCGGCTTCCAAAAAGGCATTACTGAGCGCCCAGCCCAACAGGGGACCAAAATCGCCATAGATCGTGGCATCAGACATGGTTACCGGAACGTGATTGTTATATACGTAGTCGGCCACGCCGCCGGAGACCATCACTTTCTCAAACCGGTAGTCCAGTCGCAGGGGAGCAGCCATCAGCAGCTTCCGGGTCAGATCGGAGAGGCACTTGTTGGTTATGGCCTCCACCACGCAGTTGGCCATGGTGCCCGCGATCACCTGCAATTGGTGGAGGCGCACCTGGTCCCCGGGCGCCAATGCCATCCCCAGGTGCTTGAGAACTATCCGGCCCGGTTCGGAAATGTAGATCACCCGGTCCCCTTCGGGCTCGATCTCGATCAATCGCCCGCCGATATTCAGGCAGGTGGTGTCAAGGGAGCGCCCCTCCCTGAACACGGCGATATTGGAAGTGCCTCCGCCCACGTCGATGTTCAGGGTTACCTGGTGATGCGCCTTGGAATAGGCCGCGGCGCCCGACCCCTTGCCCGCAAATATGGCTTCCAGGTTGACGCCGGCCGTGGCGACCACGAAGTCTCCGGCGTAGCCGGTCAGGGCGTCCATGATGTTCCTGGCGTTTTCCTTTTTTGCAGTCTCCCCGGTGATAATCACCGCTCCGGTATCGATCTCCGCCGGCGTCACCCCGGCAGCCCGGTATTCCCGGTCGACGATCCCGGATACGGCCACGGCGTCGATCAGGTCATGGTTCAGGAGCGGGGTGAAGTAGATCTTGCTCCGGTGCAGCACTTCTTTGCCGGTAATCTCCATCCGCGGCACCGCCGTTGTCGGGGCGGTGTTTTCCACGGTGAGACGGCTGATGATCAACTGGGTCGTGGTCGTCCCCACATCGATGCCCACGCTGGTGATCCCCTGGGAACGGGAGCCCTTCACCTGCTTCGCCACCTATTCTAAAGTAGTGATGAGTGATGAGTGCTGAGTGATGAGTAAATGAGCATACTCATCGCTTCTTCTTTTTAAACTCATTACTCATTACTTTTTTACTCATTACTTTTTTGGGTTGCCTTCGACAACTCCTCCCAGTTGGCAGGATAGGTGACGTAAAAGACCTTGGCAAACCCCGGCGAACTGAACACCACCTGGCTTCCCTTGGGGATGTAGAGCACGTCCCCGGGTCTCGCCCGGAACACCTGCTGGTCGACTTTCAATACGTAATCTCCTTCGATCACGTAGTCGACCTCGTCGTAGGTCACGTGCCAGGGGAGCTCCGAGTGGTCGAAGGTCATGAATCCGGCCGCCAGGTTGGCCTCCCTGGAGGTGATCACGTCGACCAGACCCATCTTCAAGCCGGGAACTTCCGTGCTGAAAGGCAGGATCTGGACGCTGCCGCTCTTGACGTGGGTTGCCCTCGGGTTGGGACAGGCCGGGCGCTGAAGCTCTGCCAGGACCTTCTGCACCAGTTCGTTGACGTCGGCTTCCCTCATGCTTGCCGGCGCTGGGCTCACCGGAGGCGTCGGCACTTCCTGCTGCGGGACGGGGCGCCTGCTCTCCCGGGTGATGTAGCGGTCATGCTCCTGGATAATCGTCAACCCCATCATGGTTGCGTAGTCCCTGGCCGACGGGGTGAGCCTGCTGCCGGGTTCCAGGACGATCTCCCGGCTTTTGGAGGCCATCTCCATCAGCATGCTTTCGGTAACCAATTTCATGTTGACTCACCTCCACCCTTTCAAGTATTCAGAATTCAGTAGTCAGAATTCAGAATGGATCCGCATCCAGGCCTTCCTCCGCATCCGGGCTACGCCCGGCCTGACGCCGGCTCGAGGCTTCGCCTCGGCTGAAAGCCCGCCGGCACACCGGGAATGCGGAGCACAGGGGCCTGGCCTGAAAGAATGCAGAGTGCATGCCACACCGGGAAGTCTTTGAATGTTTTCGCTTGTTTTTATTCTGACTCCTGACTCCTGACTGCTGAGTACTGACTTATAGAAGACTATCGATCAACTGCTGGTGCGGCCTGGGAATGACTACCTTGCGCACCAGCAGGCCCTTCTCCGCAGCCACCGCGCTGCCGGCCTCGACCGCTGACTTGACGGCCGCCACCTCTCCGGTCACGATGGTATAGCTCTTGCCGCCGATCCCGAAAGCCAAGTGCAGCCTGATCGGATCCACCTCGCCTGTCTTCACGGCCTTGTCCGCCGCCTCGATCAGGGAGGCGACGCTGAAGGTCTCGATGATGCCGAGCGCCTTGATCTCTGGAACCACGTTGGCGCAACTGATCGCCGGGATGATCGTGCTGTGCACGTTGGGGATGACAAATTGATCCACCACGGTCTCCGCTCCCAACTCCACTCCGGCGCTCACTGACTGCTGCACTGACGAGGTGTCCCCGGCGACCAGAACGATGTATTTACCGGGGCAGACGGTCTTGGCCGCCAGGAGTTCGACGTTGGCTGTCTTCAGCATGATGTCGCAGCCATCGATCCCCTGGGCGATACTCGTAAACTCCACCAGTCCTATGGCATTGATCATGGCCTGCCGCCGCCCTTCCTTACTGTAATCGCCTCCGGAGTTACCCCGGTCACCACGCCGTCGATGCTGGCGTGTACCCTGGCCCCCAGCGCACCCTCGGGGATGTCGGCCACCAGCGTGCCCCTGCCCACCCAGTCTTTCTCCTTGACCACCGGCACTGCCGGCGCCCCCACATGCTGCTTCAGGCTGAGCGTCACCTCATCCGGGTCGCAGGAGGCGGGGGAGAGAGGAGCATCCTGGTGGTACCAAGGGGCTAACCCCATACGGCTCGCTACCCGTATCGAGGGGATCAGGCGGTACTCGGCCATCGGGTCCTCCTTGCCAATCTCGCCCTGGTACTTGAGGCCGCGGAGGCGCATCTCGCCTTTCAGGGCGGCGTTGATCTGCCTGGGAGAGATGCCGACCGGGCAGGCGTAGACCTCGCAGACGCCGCACTCCGAGCAGATCAGGGCGGCGGTCAGTGTCTGGGGATCGGCGATGTTGTTGTAGTTGGCCGCCTTCACGATCAGATGTGGCGACAGCTTGTGCCCGATGATGTGCCGCGGGCAGAGTTCTGTACAGTAACAGCACTGCTCGCAGACAGTCTTCGCTATCTGTAGCGCTGCCCTGATGCCGGCCTTCTTCCGCTGGATCAGGGGATGGTCTGCCGGGAGAACGATCAGGCCGCCGGTGGTCTTGGTCACCGGACGATTCAGGTCTTGGACCAGGCTGCCCATCACCGGGCCGCCCTCGATAAACTCCACGTCGGGGTATAACCCGCCGCCGGCCAGGGACAACGCCATGGACAGCGGCGTGCCGATGGGCACGGTCACGGTGACCGGCGACTGCACGGCTCCAGTCACGGTCAGGGTGCGCCTGGTTACCGGAACGCCATCCATTGCTCCAGCCACGTTGATCAGGGTCTGGACGTTGTTGACCACCACTCCGATGTTCAGGGGGATGCCCCCCGGAGGCACCCGGCGCCCGGTCACCAGCCAGATGGTGATCGCCTCGTCGCCGGCCGGATAGATATCGCGCAGGATCTCGATGCGCATCCCTGTCTGCAAACGGGGCCCCAGAGCGTTGATGGCGTCCTGGTACTTGGCTTTGAGGGCGATAATGCCCTCTTTTGCTCCTGTTGCCTGCATGGCCTGGGCCAGCCCGTCGATCAGCAGTTCCGGATAAACGGCGGCCAGTTGCTGATCTGTCCGCAGCATGGGCTCGCACTCGGCGCCGTTGACGATCACGGTGTCAGCCCTGGCATCGAGCTTGACATGGGTTGGAAAACCCGCCCCCCGGCCCCGACGACTCCTGCCTCCCGGACCCTGGCGCTGATCTCGTTCATTTTGCCACCAGCTTACTTAGGTTCAAAGGTTTCCTTATCAACGATTCCCACCACCATGGCGTCGACGGGGATGCTCTTGTCGGGCATGGTCTGCCGGGCTGAAGAACCGCCGACCACCATGACGATCTCCGTCTCCCCGGCGCCGATCTTGTCAGCAGCGATCATGGTCTGCCCGTAATCGGCCAGCTTGACGGCGCCGTTCTCGCCGTACTCCATGGTCACCGGCTGCACTACCAGAAACTTCAGGCCGCGTAGTGAATCCTCTTTCCGGGTCGACCAGATGTTGCCGATCACGCGTGCCAGGATCATAATCCGCCATCTCCCTCCCGGCGAATCTCCACCCGGCGGCGCTTGAGCATATCCTTGGCCAGCGGCGTCATGATGGTCGATTGGCCGAATTTCACGGCGCAGCCTTCCGGGAAGGCCAGTACATCCCTTTCTGTAAGTAGCCGGCTGTTCCAACCGATAATCTTAGATTCACAATTGGCGCCGCCCGGCTTACATGCGGTAACGGAGACTCCGCTGGCAACCGTCTGGTCTTGCAGGTTGTCCCGGACGATCACCCCATAGCCCGCACCTGGTTCAGGTAGCCCTCGTAGAGCTGCCGGTAGGGCGCCGGCGTCTGCCCGGTGAAAGCGAGGTGAGCGTGTACAGCTCCAGCGGTATCCCTTTGGAGATACCCTCCGCCGCTATGACGCAGAGCGGCGTGTCTCGCAGTCCCAGGGCGATCTTGGCCAGGGTGTTGGCGGAGCAGGTGGGGAGCGCCATTCGCTGCCAGCACCCTCCTAACGCCTCCTGGCAGGTCACCCACGTCAGGCCGGCGGGGAGGTCCGGCTTGCAGCGCATCACGGCGTCAGAAGCCAGCACCTTCAGGCTGTAGATATCTCCCCAACGGCGCACGATCTCCTGCAACATCCCCGGCAGGTTCGGGGCATAGTTGAGGAGGACCAGCAGATCCGGCCTGGCTGCCGCGCCGGGTGCCGCGCCGGGTGCCCCCTGGGCGCGGCACCCGGCGCGGCACCCGGCGCCAGGCACCGGCTGCTCCTGCATGAGCGCCTGCAACCGCGGGTCTGCAAGGACCTGTTGGATCACCCGAAGGATTAACTCTTCATCCATGTTCACACCCCCGATGCCGGCGGGCGCGGCTGGTTTTCATGCCGTGCCCGGGCCTTGCAGGCTAAAATGTAAAAAGCGCTGGAAAGCCGGTTCAATGGCATCACGATGTCGGTACGGCTGCAGGCGCCCTGCTGATCGCAAAACGCCTCGTTGGCAGAGAGTTCCACTTCCCGGGCCTTCGCCCGGAGGCAGTGCAGCCTGATGGCGACCGGCCCCTGGGAGATGGAGAGGTGAGTGTGCTGCACTCCGAAGTGCTTCTGGGGATGATGAGATACCTCCCGCAGTTCGTCTGCCGTGTAGCCGATCAGGGTTGACATCTCGAATGGCTCCTGCCGCACCTCTGCTACCATCAACCGGCGGGCAAAGGCGGCGATCTCTTCCATCTGTGCGGCCAGTTCCCGCTCGCCCCGCTCCTGGAACCACAACTCGGCTTCCATCAGTTGACACTGGAAGAGGTCGAGCTGTCCCCGCAGGGCGATAATCGGGTGGTTCTTACAGACCAGGTTTCCGCCGTGGAGGTGTGTCATGTGCTCGGGCTTGACTGGGGCTGGCGGCGCCGGCTGATCGGTGGCCGGACGCATGTGGTTCGGCCAGTCCTGGTTCTGACTGCCCGGGATCAGGCTGTGCAGGGTGGTGGAATAGTTGATCCTGTTCAGGTCCATCACCCCGTCCCCTTCGATCTGCACCCGGATCCCCTTATCTCGTAGGAAATCCCTGGCAGCCGGAGTGATCACGCTGCCCTGCGGCACGGTGATGACCCCGGGCTTGTCCTTGTGCCAGTTGGCTCTCAATTCGTATTCCGTGATGATCATGCTATCACCCGTTCTCGAAGTTCGATGTTCGAAGTTCGATGTTCGAACCTCGCCCAATCCGACCACTAACCGCTAAAAAGTTTCAGATTCAACGGCAACCGCTGTTCATTTACTCATTACTCATTACTCATCACTTATTAAAGTTATTTGTCTCCGTAAGATTTGTTGTCGCCCACGGGCAGGATGAACTCCACCTCGTGATGCGGGCGGGGGATGACGTGTACGCTGATCAGTTCGCCGATCCGCTGGGCGGCCGCAGCCCCGGCGTCTACTGCTGCCTTTACGGCGCCCACGTCTCCGCGCACCATGACCGACACATAACCGCCGGTGACATGCTCCTTGCCCGCCAGTTCCACATTGGCCGCTTTCAGCATCTGGTCCGCCGCCTCGATGGAGGCGATCAGGCCTTTGGTCTCAATCATGCCGAGAGCGATGGCACTTCTTTCCGGTTGTGGCATTGCCAAAACCTCCTTGGTCTAAGGTTTTAAAGTGTTGAATCCTCAGTTGAGCGACTGACGTTCATGGCATTCAGAACCTGTGCCACGATCTCCCGCACCAGCACCGGATCGATCACGGGATCGTCTTCGGTGATGCTCTCGCAGGGTTGCAGCGGCTCCACACGAGGCCGTTCGACGCCCCTGATCGGCCAGGCCACCCGCTTGATGTTGATCAGGTGCAGGGGGCTGACGTTCTCCGAGATGCTGGAGCCGCCCCAGGTGCCGCAGCCCAGGGTGAGAGACGGGGCCAGTCCGGTGGTGACGCCGATGCCGCCAAAGGTCGAGGGAGTGTTGACCAGCATCCTGAAGATTGGCTTCTTTAAGGCGAACTCCCTGATCACCGCCTCGTTGTTGCTGTGGATGGCCAGGCTGTGCCCGATACCTCCAGCATTGAGCAACTTGATGCAGCGCTCACAGCCATCCTGCCAGTCCGTAACCCGGTAGAAGGCCAGCACCGTGGTCAGCTTCTCATAGGAGAGCGGCCACCCTGGCCCGACACCGCCGAGGGGCGCCACCAGACACCTGGCGCCATCAGGAATGGAGATCCCGGCCAGTTGGGCGACTACCTTGGCGTCTTTGCCCACGGCCTTGGGATTCATTCCGCCGCCGGGGAGCATGATCGCCGCAGAGACCCTGGCCGTTTCCCCCGGACTCAGGAAATACGCCCCGTTCTCTTTCAGGTGCTGGATCAACTCATCGGCGATGCAGTCCTCGGCGACGATCGCTTGCTCGGAGGCGCAGATCGTACCGTTGTCGAAGGTCTTGCCTGTGATGATGTTTTCAGCCGCCTTGCGCAGGTCGGCGGTACGCTCCACAAAGGCGGGGACGTTGCCCGGCCCGACCCCCAGCGCCGGCTTGCCGCTGCTGTAAGCTGCCTTTACCAGTGCGCTGCCGCCGGTGGCCAGGATCAGGTCGGTATCGGGGTGCTTCATCAGTTCCTGGGTCGCCCCCATGGTGACAGTGCCGATGCAGCCGATCGACCCCTTGGGGGCGCCGGCGGCCACCGCCGCCTCGTGCATCAGCCGGGCGGCCTCGTTGGTGCAGCGCACGGCCGAGGGATGAGGGGAGAAGACGATGGTGTTGCGGGACTTGAGGGCGATCATCGATTTGTAGATCACGGTGGCGGTAGGGTTGGTGGTCGGCACGATGCCGGCGATGACGCCCACCGGTTCGGCGATCTCCCAGATCTTGTTTGTTCTGTCCTCCCGGATGATCCCCACGGTCTTCATTTCTCGGATGTACTCGAACACATACCGGGACGCAAAGAAGTTCTTGAAGCATTTGTCCTCGTAATTGCCCATTCCGGTTTCAGAGACGGCCATCTGCGCCAGGCGGCAGGCATTGGTTTCCCCGGCCTGGCGGATGGCGTTGACGATCGTATCCACCTGCGCCTGGGTGAATTCCTTGAGGGCATCCTGTGCCAGACGCGCCGCCTTGACGAGGTTTCTCGTTTCCTGGATAGAACTGAGGTCTCGATCCGAGTTCCATGACTCTATCTCCTCTAATTAACTGGCATACTTGAGGGGATTGGTGGCGACGTCGATGACCGCCCGCTGGAAAGCCTCGCAGGCTGCCTTGCAGGCGCTCTGGGTACCTGTCAAAAGACCGCCGGCGAAGTTGGTCTCGGTCGGGGGCCCATACCAGACCTGCATGGTCACTTCCGCCGCTTTCAGGGCGGCATCGGTACCGTACACCGCTTCCAGAGGAGGGGCGATCAGGTAGGCGAGTGGCTGGCCCTCCGGTATGCCCGCCTGCTTTGACAGGTAGCTCCCCGTCCGGGAGATGGTATGCGGGAACCAGGCGGTCTTACCGCCGTCACAGGTATAGAACCAGGCCTCGTTCTCCAGGTAATTGGTGCAGGCATCCAGTCCGGCGCGCACCTCAGCCGGGTTGGGGGCTGCCATGATCCCGATGATCTCCCCGGAGATCGGTCCGGAGGAGTGCTTGGCTCCGGCATAGAAGCTCTGGCGTAGACGATCTCCACCTCTGCCTTCTTGGTAGCCTCGTCGAGGGCAGTGTACATGGAATCGTCGATATCTGCCGTAACCAGGCCGATGGAGCGCTGGTACGGTTTCAGTTTCAGGTTTCTGGCCAGGTCCGGGGCGACGTTGGGGATGATCCTGACGGCCAGGGCCTTGGGTTTGACCGGTTCAATGGCCATGATTATCCTCCTCGTAGTGCAGACGTGCTGTTGCCTGCCCGCTTATTTCTGGGCCTCATCCTTCTTGGGCGGATGCTCAGGCTTACTGTTTTCCGGTATCAGCTTCGGGAGTATCTCTTCCAGTTCCGGGTGCGGCCGGGGAATGACGTGGCAACTGATCAGTTCGCCTACCCGCTCGGCAGCGGCAGCGCCGGCGTCGACCGAAGCCTTCACGGCGCCGACGTCCCCGCGGACCATCACTGTCACCAGAGCCCCTCCGACCTTGACCTTGCCGATCAGGTTGACATTGGCGGCCTTGACCATGGCGTCGGCTGCCTCGATCGCCCCGACCACGCCCTTGGTTTCCACCATTCCCAGGGCGATAAACTCGTTGTTGTCCTTGATGCCCATGAATCTCCCTCCCTTTCCTTGATTGTTCGCCGGGTACCCAAAGTGCCGGGGAACGAGGCCCACCCCTCGCCCCGCATTCATGCGCGGGGTTTATGGAGTTGAGGGTGTGCTGCCGTGATTCTTCAGCTGTGCTTGTTATCTGGAGGAAATCTTAAATCACGCAAGTGTTTCCCCGGTCATCACCGCCTTTAAGGTCGTCGCGGATGCCGTACCTGATTTGACATGAAAGAGGAGAAATACTCTATTGCAGTACATTTGCGTTTTCCAAAACTAGTTGGCATTATTCTAACGGTGATAATGTTGGGATATACTGTGATCATGATCACTAGTAGTAACCTTGGAAGGAAGACAAAAGAAATCGCACAAGTTCTTGTCGGGCTTACTTGACGATCGATATAATAAGCTGATATTATTATAATGTTACTAACAGTGATAAGGCAATAGTTTTGATATAAAAAATATTTCCCTATGTGACTATGTTTTAACATCATTCATAAAAAAGGAAAAACTCCCTATTCAGGGTTTTTTATAATATAATGTAGGTGGGTGGGGGGAAACAGGGTGACCGAGAGTTTTGGCAGCAAGCTGCATTCTCTGCGCAAGCTTAGGAATCTGACCGCCGATGAGCTGTCTAAAATATCCGGTGTGTCACGTTCGTATATTTTACTGATCGAATCAGGCAAGCGCAGGGAGGTATCGAGCAAGATCACCGCCAAGCTGGCCAAAGCATTGCGGGTCAACCCGGATTATTTCAGGATCGAGAATGCCTCCCTACCCATGGAAATACTGCCCGACCTGCCTCAGGAGATTATCGGACTGATCCTGTCGGCCGACAGCATGCCCTACCTGAAGCTGACAGAAAAGGCCAAAAAAAATGGGCTGTCACCGGCGGCATTGGAGAAGATCATCGACATCCTGATTGAAGGAGCGGAGAAGTAAAGGGGCTCCTATTTAAGATAGAGGTACTCCCGCCCGTTGAAGATGAACTCCACATCCTGGGCGAGTTGCGTATAACCTGCAAAGTCGATGCCGGTGATTTTTTTGGATTGGTAGAGTTTTGACTGGGCCTTGCACAGGGTCTTGATGCATTTTTGAAGTTCTTCGGAAACCTGCTGATCGCCCTTGTCCTTGAGCAGGGACTGAATGCTGACCAGGCTGGTCACAACCTGGGAGCTGAGATCGGAAACATCCTTGATGATGGCCTCCTGATCCTTAAGGGACGCCTTGAACTGCTCTTCGGCGAGCTTGCGCTCCGTGACATCGGCGATGAACCCTTCGATGACCTCCACTCCCTTATTGGTTCTGATGCCCCGGCACTGCTCCCAGACCCACTTTTCAGCGCCACTGGCGGTGATGATGCGGTATTCCTGCTGGAACGGGCGCCCCGCCTTGAAGTCAACCATGGCCACATCCCAGACCCGCTCACGGTCGTCCGGGTGGATCAATTGGTTCCAGGAGGTCGTCCTGTTGTCGATCAGGTCTGAAGGTTGGTAGCCTGTCAGTTCATAGCACCCTCCGACGATCCACTTCATCGTCCAGTTCCTGTCGTTGAGGCAGCGGTAGGTTATGCCGGGCAGATGGCCCATCAGGGTAAAGTGGGCGCTCTTTCTTTCCCAGGGAGACTGCCTCCTGGGCTTACTGCCCGTGATCTCGGTGACGAACGTATTATAATAGCGTACCTTTCTTTCCGCATCCAGGATCAACTGCCGGAACAGTTCTACCTGAATGCGGGAGCCGTCCTTCCGGACGTATTCCTTGACGAAGGACACGGGTTCACCGGTCAGATAGAGTTTTCGATCTGATCGGTATCCAGAGCTGTTGCCATTCCTGCGGCGTCAGTTCGGTATCCCATCTCATGCCACGGAGTTCTTCCTCCGCATAGCCGGTCAACTCGCAGAAGGCCTGATTGCAGGTCATGATCCTGCCGTCCGGGTAAGTCAGAATGAATGGTTGCTCGGTGGTAGTCTTTTTCACGGTATGAGCCTCCTTTTGTCATTGTCTTGAGGATACGTTGCCGTTAAGCCTCGGTCAATGCCACGATCTTGGTTTGCCTGTGGACTGCCACTACCGGAGCTATTTCTTCTTCAGATATTGACGGTGATCACATCTTTAGAATCTTCGAAAAGATCTTCATGATCAGCGGCATCAAACCTTTGGACTATTTTGCTGACACGGTGTCATATCTTGCGAAGCTTTAGGCAGATCCAGGATCTGGGTGGAGCGGAGATCCAGATCAGATGCGGCAGCTTTACCTGAAGGATTAATTTTGATCATGTCGAAAATATCTTCCTCGATACTATACCCAGTATCAGTAGTCAGTGAGTCACTTCTGAGATCAACCGGAGGGCGTCATGACAGAGTCCAACTGCGATCTTGAGCAAATTTTGGCCAAGGCCGAACGGCGCCAGGCGTTAACCAGGGATGAAATCATCTCCCTGCTGGAAGCCGGGGAAGCAGGCAACAGAGCCGATCTTCAGGACAGCCCGCGCCCTCAGAAGCAGGTATTTCCAGAACGAAGTCTTTCTCTACGGCTTTATCTATTTCTCCACCTGGTGCCGCAATGATTGCGCCTTCTGCTCCTACCGCAAGTCCAACCGTTGAGCTCCCGGTACCGCAAGACTGACAGGCCGAGATCCTCGATGCTGCCGGCAGCCTGGCGGCCTCCGGGGTGCACCTGATCGACCTGACCTCCGGTGAGGACGCGGACTGGTTTCTGCGGCCGGAGTGGTTATGAACTGCTGGCCGGACTGGCCAGGCGGTCAAAACACGGTTCGAGCTGCCAGTCATGCTCTCTCCCGGAGTTGTTTCCGGCGAGGCGCTGCAGCAGTTTGCGGCGGCAGGCGCCGATTGGTACGCCTGCTACCAGGAGACCCACAACCGGGCGCTGTTTGCACGGCTCAGGCTGCACCAGAGCTTCGATGAGAGATTGCAGGCCAAGCGGCTGGCCCGCCGGTACGGCATGCTGGTGGAAGAGGGGATTCTCAAGGGAGTCGGGGAGACCGCCTCGCGATGTCGCCGACTCGCTTGCGAACAATGGACAGCATCGGGGCGCAGCAGGTGCGGGTGATGAGTTTCGTGCCGCAGCCGGGCACCCCGATGGACTGCCTGGACCACCCCTGACCGGAGCGAGGAACTGAAAGTGATCGCCGTGATGCGCCTGCTCTTTCCCGACCGGTTGATCCCGGCCTCACTCGATATTGATGGCGTGGCCGGCTTGCAGGCCAGGCTGAATGCCGGCGCCAATGTGGTCACGTCCCTGATCCCGCCCCGCCTGGGGCTGGCCGGGGTTGCCCAGAGCACCAGGGATATCGATGACGGTTACCGCACCGTGGCGGGGATCCTGCCCCTGCTGGAGCAGATTGGGACTGGCAGCCTGCGGCGCCGGGGCGCTACCGCGACTGGGTCGACGCTGAGAAACGCACGGTTGTCCGGGTGTGACTGACGAGATGCGGTGGCGGTGCCATGAAGATCGTCGTGGCGGGAGGCGGGCTGCAGGGAGTCCGAGGCCGCCTACCTGGCCATCAAGGCCGGGTGGTCGACGACCCTGATCGACAGGAGACAGTCGGCGCCGGCGTCCGGCCTCTGCGACCGCCATGTCGGGCTGGACCTGCTGGCCGACGGCAATGGCCTGGAGCAACTCCTGTCACAAGCCGATCTGGTGGTGCCGGCGCTGGAGAACCAGGCGGCGCTGAGCCGTTTGCAGCACGCTGCAGGCCGCGTGGGCGTGCCCCTGGCCCATGATGCCGCCGCCTACGCCATCACCGTTTCCAAACAGCGGTCCGACGGCTCTGTTTGCCGAATACGGGATTCCGGCGCCGCGGCCCTGGCCCGGCTGCAGCCTGCCGGTGATTGCCAAACCCTCGGAGTCCAGCGGCAGCAGGGGCGTGCGCCTGATCACCCGGCCGGGCGAGGTCGAGCCGTTGCTGGCTGCCCCCGGGCAGGGAGCAGGGCAGTGGGTGGTCCAGGAGTTTCTCGAGGGCGATTCTTATTCGATCGAGGTGCTCGGCTGCCACGGGGAGTATCTTCCCCTGCAGGTGACCGACCTGGAGATGGATGCCGATTATGACTGCCGGCGGGTGACCGCCCCGACGAGACTGCCGCCCGGCAGAGTTAGCGGAATTTCAGGCCTTGGCGGCCAAGATTGCCGGCCTGGTCGATCTGAACGGGATCATGGACGTGGAAGTGATCGACCATAACGGAATGCTCAAGGTGCTGGAGATCGACGCCCGCCTGCCCAGCCAGACGCCTGCCACCGTCTATTGCTCCACGGGTATCAACATGCTGGCATCGCTTTACGAAATATTCGTCCATCACCGGCTGCCCGCTGTCCCCTCGCCAGATCCTGCCCGGGTGGTCATCTACGAGCATGTCCTGGTGGAAGAGGGGAGATTGGAATGCTCTGGGGGAGCATGTCATCTCCGCCGCCCGGCCTTTGAGGCTGTAAACTGGCTTTTTCGGGGCGGACGAGGCGATCACCGACTATGTTCCGGGAGCCGGGCGCTGGGTGGCCACTCTGATCCACCAGGGTGGCAACGCTGCAGAGATCTGGGCGCGGCGCGGCGCCACGATCAGGGACATCTGCCGGCAGTGCCGGCTTTCAGATTCCAGAATCATGTCTTAGATCAACGACCGGAGTTGTGCTAAGATAGCATGGTTCGTGTCGGGGCTGCAACGCTCACTGAGGGCGGTCGCCAGAGATGAGCGAGACTAAAATAACCAAGCGATATTACCGGAAGCGGGTGGATTTTTTCCGGCTGGTGGCCAAGATCAAACTGTGGCCTTCCCGCACCGGCCTGTTGCACGGGGTCAAAGTCCTTTGTGGAGAAAGGCAATTATGCCGAATTGACCACCCACTGCAACAAGACTTTTCTCGTGCACAACTCCAAGAACGGCCGGGCGGCCAGGTGGCTGCGCAACAAGTATGCGGCGGGTGCCTGCAGTGCATGCCGTATCCCGCCTGGAAACTGGAAAAATACAGCACGACCTTCTTCACCCCGCACTATGGCTCGAGGCTCGAGCCGGGGGAGAGCAGCGAAGGTGGTGCGATGAGTGGCTGTAACTTGGACAACGTCCCAGAAGCAGCGATTGAGCGAACTGAACGCGGATACTGCCCTGCTTGACCAGGTATTTGACAATGCCGGGGAGAGGGACAGGTCCTTCTTGAAGAGCGAGCGGCAACTGGTGACCCGGCACAAGGAGCGGTTGCAGGCGCCTGAAAGACTCCGTCCGGCGCCCGCTGCTCCTGCCGCCTGGAAAGCAGGCTGGTCGACTGTCTCACCGCCGCCGGTTTCGTGCAGGTGATCACGCCTATTTTGCTGTCCAGGGGCATGCTGGAAAAAATGACGATCACCCGTGATCATCCCCTGACCAGGCAGGTCTTCTGGGTTGACGAGGACAAGTGCCTGCGGCCGATGCTCGCCCCCAACCTCTATTATCTGTGGCGGGATCTGGTTCGCCTATGGGGCAAGCCGGTGCGCATTTTCGAAATCGGGCCCTGCTTCCGCAAGGAGTCACAGGGCGCCTATCACCTCAACGAGTTCACCATGCTGAACCTGGCGGAGTTGGATGACCTGGAAGGCAGACAGCAGGCCCGGCTGGAGGAACTGGCGACGCTGGTGATGGAGGCGGTGGGGCTGCGTCATTACCAATTGGTGAAGAGCGAATCCGAGGTCTACGGGGAGACGATCGACGTGATGGCCGGGGACCTGGAACTGGGCTCCGGCGCCTATGGGCCCCACAAGCTTGACTACCGGTGGGGAATCTTCGATCCCTGGGTGGGGATCGGGTTCGGGCTGGAGCGGCTGGCAGTGGCTCTCGAGGGACACCGGCAACATCCACCGGGCCGGGCGCAGCCTGTCCTACCTCGACGGGGCGCGCCTGAATATCTAAGTATAGTACTCAGTACTCAGGAGTCAGTAGTCAGCATCAGGAGTCAGTATAAAAGAACAGGAATAAAAGAATCAACACAAGGATCTTAGCGAAGTGAGCAATAGCAATTTTCCCCTATTTACGAAGCAAAACTTCTATTGTAAGAGATTATTCAACTGGGTCTTGGCTTCAGAGGAATGCTCCCCCACTGAAGCTTAGAGCCAGTTAACTAGGGGCGTAGCCGCTCTTATCCCACCGCTTAAGAAGCGGGGGCATTAGAGCGGATAGCCATCGGTAAATTGTTGGAGCAGACTACGAGGGCATTCTAAAATTCTGAATTCTGACTACTGAATTCTGAATACCCGAGCGCTCATCACTTCTAAAAAAAGAGGGTTGCCGATGACCCGGTTGGCAAGGTACGATGTCGAGGATATCGAACGGGAACTGGGCGGCTATGACGCCGGGCTGGTCCGCAAGACAGGGTGGACGCTGCGTCAGATTGCCGCGGCAGCGGCAGGCGTTACGGAACAGGAACTGACCGCTGCAACGGCATCCTGCCTGGCGGCTGTGGTTCCGATTACTGCCGGGGAGGGTGTCATCGAGTATTTTGCCCAGTCTGTCCGTCAGTATCTTGGCATATGTGGGCTGCCGGGCATTCATCACCGGGGAGACCGACGTGGCCGGCATCGCCGGGGGCGTGGCCGCCGGCGCCGGGATCCTGTTCATGGCCGATGACCGGCGCTTCGTGGCGCTCAACCTGCGCTCCGGGGCCGATGAGCGACAACGGCGAGGCCACCGGAAGGGGCTACGTGGCGGCGCTTGATGGCCTGGCCGGAGGCCTCTCCGGGCGAGCCGGTGCTGGTGCTCGGCGCCGGCCCAGGTCGGTTGCGGCGCCATCGCCCTGCTGCGGGAGATCGGCTCCCGGCCGGTTGTTTACGACATCGACGCCGGCAAGGCCCGGCAGGTGGGCCAGCGCACCGGGGCCCTCGTCGCGACGATCTCCGGGATGCTCTGGCCAGGTACCGCTGCATCGTGGAGGCGACTCCGCAACCGTCCTTCATCGACCGGGACGACCTACGCCCCGATGCCCTGGTGGCCGCACCGGGCGTGCCCCTGGGTCTGACCGCCGGCGCCCATGCCTCCATGGAGGACCGGGTGGTCTGGGACCCGTTGCAGATCGGGGTGGCTACCATGTTGGCGATGGCCGTCGGCAGCAAACAACCATGATTCAATTTTGCGGGGGGTGGATCGGCAGGATCACATGGACTCTAAATCCATGCAGCCGGGTTGGACTCCCGGACTCCCCGCCAAAATATTGACCACAGATGACTACCCGTTCTAATGCCCCCGCTTCACTGAAGCCAAGACCCAGTTGAATGGTAATAAGGCGCCTGCCGGTGAGGCGGCGAGCAACCGGCCCCTTTGCTGTTGGCCAGGACGCCCCCATGCTATGGTTCCGGGGCTGCCGGAAAATACATGGCGCCTGTGAAGATATCGGTGAAGTTCCGGTAGGCGCTCAGTTCCACGTACTCCACCATATCGGCGATCAGCCCCGCCCGCCTGTACTCGCTGCGAGACAGCAGCGCCATCTTGGCGCCTGAGCCGGCAGCATTGCCGACCGGCCGGATCTTTGCCTCCAGCGCCTGGGGGATCAGGCCGATGGCACAGGCGCTGTGAGGGTCCAGGTAGTTGCCGAAGGCGCCTGCCAGCAGCACCTCGCTGATATCGTCGAGGGAGGCGCCGAGTTGTTCCAGCAGGACCTGGATCCCGGCGGCGATCGCTCCCTTCGCCAACTGCACCTCCCGGATATCTTTCTGGGTGATGAGGATCGGCCTGCCGTGCGCCGTTTCGGACTCGTTGGCCAGCAGCACGGCGTTGGCTCCCTCGTGTATGACGATGCGGTCCCTGTGCCTGGCAGCTTGAATTCCTAGCATGTCAGGCGGCAGGAGTCTTCCCCTATGGTCAATGATGCCCTGCTCCAGGAGGCTGGCAACCGCGTCGAGCAGTCCGGAGCCGCAAATGCCCTCAGGCCTCCCGGCGCCAACGACGGAATAGCCGATCCCGTCACCGAACTGCACGTGGTCGATGGCGCCGATCGTTCCCCTCATGCCGCAACTGATCTGCGCGCCCTCGAATGCCGGGCCGGCCGCGGCGGAGCAGGCGACCAGCCGGTTTCTCGACCCCAGCACGATCTCCCCGTTCGTCCCGATATCGATCGCCAGCTTGATGCTCTCGCTCCAGTCCAGATCGGTGGCCAGGATCACGCCGACGGTGTCTGCTCCCACGAAACTGGCGATGTTGGGCAGCACGTAGACCCGGCCCGCGGTGTTGATAGCGATCCCCGTCTCCTGCGCCGGCGCCGACAGCGGCTCAGCGAGCACGGGCACATACGGCGCCAGGGCCAGGTATTTCGGGTTGATCCCGAGAAACAGGTGGTGCATGGTCGTATTTCCGACTACGGAAACAGCATAGACCTGTTCCCGGGCCGCTCCCACCCTTTCCACGGCCTCTCCGATCAGCAGGTTGAGCTGCTCGACGATGGCGTCCCGCAATGTTTCCAGGCCGTGTTCCTTCTGAGCCGCAAAGGCGTTCCTGGTGATCACGTCGGCGCCGTACCTGGTCTGCGGGTTGAGTGCCGAAACGACCCCCAGGTCCTTGCCCGAACCGAGGTCCATCAGGTAGCCGACCACGGTCGTGGTCCCGATGTCAAAGGCGATTCCCAGCATGTCGGTTGACGGGTCAGCTTTGGCGAGGCCGGTCAGCGTTTTCCCGTCAGTCACCGCAGTGAGGCGGAAATCTGCCTGGCGGAGCAACTGTGGCAGGTTCCTGAGCAGCGCCAGGGGCGCCGGGGCCTCCTTTGCCAGCAGTCCCTCCCGGGCGAGGGCCTCCTTCAGGCGCTCCCAGTCGGGGCGCTGGTCTTGCAGGGAAGGGGGATCCAGCTCGACGAGGGTTTTGTGAAGGTGCGGGTCGATCTTGACGTCCCGGTCCAGCCCAGTTACCAAGATCTGATGTTCCGGTGTTTTCGTAAACGGGAGGTCCACCGTGATGTCCTGGCGGATCTCCGTCACGCAGGCCAGGCGGAAATCCTGCGCCAACTCTATGGCTTCCAGGTGCTCCTGCTCGACGCCGGTGGGGGCGGCCGCCCCGCTGCTGATCCGCACCCGGCACTTCCCGCACTTTCCTCTACCACCGCAGGGAAAGTCGAAATCGAACCTGGCAAGATAGATGGCGTCTTTGACAGTTGTGCCGGGCGAGACGTAGATGTCACGCCCGGTGGGCTGGAAGGTTACCAAAAAGCGCTGTAAAGATCCTGGCTTCAGACTTGGGGACATGAGGCGCAGCCTTCTTTCTTAAATGTTGTTGTCAGAACACCTGTGTGGTTGTCAATAACCCCGTCCCTATGTCAATTGGTGCCCTGTAACCATGTACCAATATTTTATCACAAGACACCTCCAGAACGGCCCTATGGGGCATATTTGCTTGTCTGGCACCATTTGACAATTTACGACATATCATGATTCAGGTAAAAGATGGTAAATTGGAGGTGTTCTGGTGAAAGAGATAAGAGTTGGAGACATAGTGACGCGAAGATCTTATGGCGGGGATATCTTCTTCAGGGTCGACGCCATCGAACGCCGTCAGGGCAGCACCGACGACTTCCGGGCCGGGGCCATCGAACACTATCAGGAGAACGCCAACGTCATACTGCGCGGCATCTCCTACCGCCTCTGCGCCGATGCCCCCCTGTCAGACCTGGAGAAGAAGAACCCGGTTGAGATAAATGCGTACCGCAATGAGAACAGCAAGCAGAACAACCGGATGGTCATGCAGGCCATGAAGCGCCAGGGGAGGGATTACCAGCCCCGCTTGCAATGTTCCAGAAAGGATCTCCGCAACAGTGATTTTTTTGAGTTGCCCGGTAAGGTACTACACCTTGACGGAGACGAAGAGTTCCGGTCCGTATGCCAGCAGCGCTACATGCAGATGGGAGTGCCCTGCCGGGTAATACATGTGCGTGAAGACCAACAGGCGGATGTGGTCGTGGACTATCTGCGGGAGGACCGGCCCGACATCCTGGTCCTGACCGGGCATGATGCCCTGATCAGAGGCGCCCGGGATCTTTTCGAGATGAAGAACTACCGCCACTCCCAGTTCTATGTGGATGCAGTCTGTAGGGCGCGGGAATACGAACCCGACTTGGACGATCTGATCATCATCGCCGGCGGCTGCTATTCCTATTTCGAGGCCCTGATCGAGGCAGGGGCGAATTTTGCCAGCGCTCCGAAGCGTGTGCGGATCCGCGACGTGGACCCATTGCTGGTCGCCCAGAACATCGCCTTTACCTCGATCTACGAGAAGATCTCACTGCCTCAATTCCTTGGGGAGCTCAGTCCGGGGGGAATGGGGGGTGTCCAGACCTGGGGCAAGCTCCGCCTTGGCCACCCCCGCATCCGGAGTGCCCATGTAAAGAAAAAGACTCGGCCATAAGGTAGCGCCTGTTTCGCCACCTCACCACGCCCGGATGGTATCCGCCTGCCCGAAGGGCGCTTGAGAACACACAATTGTGCCATGACGGACACCCTTCCGGCTGCACCGGGGCTCAAGAAAATGTCTCCTCTCATGGGGGACATTTTCTCAGGCCGCTTACAGGGTGACATTATCACAGTCCGACGACACACTTAAAAACAGCAATTGACTGGAGGATATTAAAATGGTACAATGATACAATGAGTGCCCGTATGAGTGTTTACAGCACGTCATTGATATAAAGAAGGTGAGGTTCATGGCTACCAAACAGGTGCTTGCAGGTATCAAGCAAGACATCGAGACCTTTGTGGGCAACCGTGTCAGGCTCAAGTCATTTAAAGGGCGCAACAAGGTTGTGGAAAAAGAAGGGGTCCTGGAGTGCACCTACCCCAACATTTTTATCATCAAGCTGGAAGAGAAGAGACTGCAGCGCCGTATTTCTTTCAGCTATACCGATGTATTGACCGAGAGCGTGGAACTGACCGTGTGCCATGAGGGCGGAGATATCAAGATCGCTGCGGCACGCGGGTAATTTCGAAATCCGGCCCTGCACGACCGGAACGGTCGGCCAACAACAGAGAAACCCTTACAGAGAAACCCTTCATCAGGAAGGGTTTTTCTCGTTAACCGCCGTCATCCTTCCTGCATATATTATCCAATGCAACGAGGAGGGATGCCGGATGGCTTTAATCAGCATCAAAGAGCAGCTTCAGCGGACGCTTGCCTATGAGACGGTGATCCTGCAATTTTACAGGGAACTCGGCGAGAGGCTGGCAGATAGCGATATGGGCCAGGTCTGCAGGGCGGCTGCAGCGGCCGCGCAGGACCGTGTCGATCAGCTTTCCGACTGGTTGGACTGCCGGGTTTGAGGCGGCAAGAGACGAACCTGCAGTTTGCAGGATCAGACTCACCAACCAACCCCACCCCTGAATATACTACATCATTACAAAGCTTTTGGGGGGACGACCAATGAAGAACATGTTCAGGTCCCTGGAAGTGGCCGAGAACCACTTCACAGGGCTGCCCAACGTTATAGGCATGGGCATTGGCTATAAGAAACGTGGCCGGCAGTATACGGACGAGCCCGCCGTTATTTTTTTCGTGGATAAGAAGGTGCCGGTCGAGGCGCTGGGAATTGACGAAATCATCCCGAAGCGGATTGCCGGTAAGCCCACGGACGTCATCGAGGTGGGGGAGATCCGGTTGCTGGGGCGGACCGAGAAGCGCCGGCCAGCGGTTCCAGGAGTGAGCATCGCCCATTACAAGGTGACTGCCGGGACGTTCGGGGCGGTGGTCAAGGACCGGAAGACCGATGAACTGCTGATCCTGTCCAACAACCACGTGCTGGCCAACGCCACCGACGGGCACGACGGCAAGTCCAAGATCGGCGACCCGGTGTACCAGCCGGGAAGCTATGACGGGGGCACCGACGACGACATGATCGGACACCTGGTGCGGTTCGTTCCCTTCTCCCGTTACAACAGGGACGTCGACTGCAAACTGGCGTCCATGGGGGTCAGGGCGGCCAATGCGATGATCAAGACGGTGCGCCCCCACTACAACCTGCGCCTGGAGACCCTGGGGGCTACCAACGTGGTGGACTGCGCCCTCGCCAGGCCGGTGAAGCCCGAACTGATCGGCACAGAGATCCTGGAGATTGGCCGGGTCAACGGTATCGGAGAGATTGCTCCGGGCACTCAGGTCAAGAAGAGCGGGCGCACTTCCGGCCTCACCACGGGCTCGGTGAAGGCGGTCAAGGTCTCCCTGAACGTGAATATGGGCCACGGCAATGGCGTCGTGCGCTTCAACGACCAAGTGATGGCGGAGTTGAAATCGCTGCCGGGGGACAGCGGCTCCCTGATTCTGGATAAGGACAACCGGGCAGTCGGGCTACTGTTTGCCGGATCCAACGAATATACCGTCTTCAACCCGATTCAGACGGTATGCGATCATCTGGGTGTTGATATCGTGTGAGGGTGAAGCAGCGAGACCTTGGCCTGGCTTTAGGCGGTGGGTCAATGCTGGGAGTATCCCACATCGGCGTGCTGGAGATCCTGGAGGAGAATGGCATCAGGCCGGGCATTGTCACCGGCACCAGCGCCGGGGGGTTTGTGGCGGCGTTGTATGCAGCCGGCGTCAGCCCCGCCAGGATGCGGCAGATGGCTCTGGAGATGAAGCGTGAGGACATCTTCGAGAGCAACTTCAGAGCCGGCACCTTCCTGCTGATGTTGTTCCGGTTTTTCGGCGACATGATGCAGTTCATGACCGTGCTGCCCAGGGGCATCCTAAACGGCGCTCCCATCCGGGACTACGTTGACATTTGCACCGGGAATAAGAGCATCGCCCAGGCGACACTGCCGCTGGGTTTGGTGGCGGTGGACCTGAACAGTGGGAACCGGGTGGTGTTCACCAACCGCCTGCCGGTGGAGGCGGCTCCAGGCACCGTATTTGTCCAGGATGCCCCGCTCGGCCTGGCGGTCCAGGCCAGCTCCGCCATCCCCGGGGTCTTCGAGCCGGTACCCTTCAAGGGGATGCTGTTGGTGGACGGGGCTGTGGCGGAAACGGTTCCGGTGCCGCTGGCGCGCCAACTGGGGGCACGGACGGTCACCGCCGTCAACCTGATCGAGGGCAGGACTGTCACCGAACCTCAGGGTATCGTCCAGGTGATCCTGCGCAGCGCCGGCGTGATGGCCCAGCAGGTGACCCGAATGATCTGGCCACCGCCGAACTGGTGATCCATCCACCGGTGATGCAAGCTGATCTGGGTGATTTTTCTCACGCCATGGAATTGATCGAGGGCGGACGCAAGGCGATGCTGGAGGCGTTGCCTGCCCTTCACGACCTGGTGAGATAATAAGTCAGAGAAAGTAGATTTAAAAGCAGCCAGCCTCTAATGGTAACGCCACGATGCTTTGTGGGGATAACCCGCCAATAGTTAACATTTTGCAAAAAATAGAAAACGGCAGGGCTGTAGCAGGCTTTTGCCGGGGAGGTAATAACATGTCGGATGAGCAGGCTTTGGGTATATCGGATTTTTGTTAAAGCCGGTGTTGATGAGGCTGATTGAAGGCCTCCAGCAGAAGTCCGTGGAGGGGATATCCCGGAACGGGGACGTCCGGGTCTTGATTCACCGGTAACGTCAGCGTTGCCAGGGTGGCCATCGGCTCGAAGCTGACCCAGGACGTGTCCGCCCTGGAGCAGCAGGTGGCTGAGGCGACAAACGACGCCTTCATGAAGGGGCGGGATGTGGTCCGGGCGGAGGTCAAGAGGGTGCTGGGGAACATCCCCTGGATCGACGACCTGTTCAACCTGGAAGTGTGAGGCGAGAAGCTCCTCGAGGTGCGAGATTCGGAGGGGGGGAGGCGGCCGGCCGTTTTCGGGTGGAGAAAAAATAAGAGGCTGCAGTCACCTGCTATCATCGACCGAATACAATAATGGGGAGCGTATTTTGCCGTAAGCCCGAATGCGCCTGTGCTCCGCATTCTTCAGGCCGGGCGCCGCCCGGATTAGGAGGAGGAAAAGCACGCCGGTATACAGGCGGAACGTGGCAACAAAAAAATTGTGAGGGGGTATCAGTTTGGCGCAGGAACAGGGAGCCGAACAGGATGGCCAGGGTCTGAGTCTGAACGTGCTGCTGGCAAACACGCTGGCCAGCCTGGAACAGAAGCGGGTGGACTTCCCCAGCCTCATCGCCGTTCTGTCGCTGTTCAATCTTTTCAGCGTGCTGAACAATCCCGGCCAGGGACAGGCGCCCAAGGCGGGGCCGGGCGGGGTTGGGCGAGGCCGATCTGATGGGCATGCTCACCAGCATGCTTGGCGGGGGAGGGGGCTCTCCCGGGACGGATATGCCGGGCGGCCTTGGTAGCCTTTTGCAGAAGCAGGGCAAGAACCTGAATCCGCAGATGTTGATGGCTCTCCTGTCTTTGTTGAGCGAGGTCAGGTCGAGCGCCGCCCCGCAGCCAGAGGGTACCCGGTACCCGACAGGGGCAGTCGAGAGCGTCCAGCCGGCGCCTCCGGAGAGGCGAACCGGCCGGGGATTGCTTTAGCGAGGAGCCGCGGAACAAGGTTTGCGGGCTGTGAGGCTTCGCCTCATGGTCCCGTGCGCCGCATTCCCTGTGTGCAGCCGTGCTTTGAGCCTGAGGCGCAGCCTTAGAGGCTGCGTCCTCAGGCCGGGCGTAAGCCCGGGATGCGGGTGGAAAGCCGCCTGCAGACAGGTCCCTGGGGGAGGAATGAGCTTTGGGCAAAGCCGGTAACGATGATTGGGGGTTCTGGACCGTGAACTGCAATATGGGGATGCCTATGACCGTGGGCATGCCGATGGACACGCGGAACGGCTTTGCCAAGGCGTTGAAGTTTGGGGCGGCGAGAGGCTTCGAGGGCGGTCTCGATCAGGGCCGGCGACAGGGTTACCAGGAGGGCTACGAAGTGGGTTACCAGGAAGGCAAGAAGGATGCGGATGACCTCTTCAACCAGGGTTGGGAGCAGGGGTACCTCAAGGGGTATGACGTTGGCTTCGGGATTGGTTTCAAAGGATGGCCAGGAGCATGACGGCGGGAGTCGCCCAGGAAAGCTCGAAGGACTCAGGCCAGGCCTAGCGATTGACATTGGCTGCTGCCGCCGGTAGCAGCTTTTTTTAGTGCCCGCATATTATGGATAGCAACTTCGATCGAATATGGTTGGGGATGGATTGCTGCAAGTAATGCCCTGATCTATGGCTAGCAATCCAGCCCCTGGGATGCTATTTCCTGAATTTGGCAGGCCTCATGCCCCGTACACATTACAATCCCATGATACATATGATATTAGAGAACACTCTTGCTTACAGCAAGGAGGGAACATGATGAAATGTGAGTTGCTCAAGGTCCAGCAGGTCATTGGCGAGAATTAAGATCCCATGCAGTCAACGATCAGCGAGACCCTACGCGGTCCCCGGAAGAGAAAACCTGGTGTAGAGCAGATCGTTTCCGTCGATGGTTTTGTCGAGAATCAGGCGCATCGAGGTCATCGAAGACAAGATTATCGTGCATGGCAGGCTGCATGTCGGAGTTGTTTACGTGGGGTTGCTTGATTCAAAGCCAATCCACTACACGCACGAGAGGATCGAATTCACCCAGTTTGCGGAAGTCCTTGGTTGCATGCCCGGAATGGTGGCTCGAGTTGACGCCGAGGATCTGACCTCCAGGCACAATGCGATTCGCCACATCATCATATTGCGCCGGACATGTATGAAATTATCGACGTCGATAGAGATAAACGCCAGGGTAACCCAGGTGCAGGAGATCAACGTGCTGGTCGAGCCCGATCCCGGTTTTCGGCCACGACGCAGCGTGTCCGGGTAGAAGAGATCATCATGACAGGGCAGTTGGCTGATATCATTCAGGCAAGCTTCATGGTGCCCGATGAGAAACCTGGCATTGAACGGATATTGGACGTGGGCGCCGAGGTATTCCGTAGTAGAGACCAAGATTGTTGACGGCCAGGCAATAATCGAGGCTGACCGCCCATCTGCAGTTCATGTACGTCGGTCTTACCGACAAGGGCAACCAGCCGGTGCACCATATGCACCACAGGTACCACTTCACCGAGTTCGTGCCCCTTCCGGACCTGACCGCCAAGCACAGGCACCTGCACGTCAGGGACCTGCGTGTCAATGTTCTAGACCTGATCGAGTACCTGTCGTTCGATACCCGTGGACCGGACACCGCCAGGGTAGAACTGGTCATGTCGTTCAACGTCATCGTCACTAAAACCAGGGATATCGATATTGTCACCGCCATCACCGACGAGACCGCTCCCAATTACCAAGGTGCAGACCCTTACCCTGGAGCAGGTAGTCGGCGAGGCTCACACCCAGGCGCTGGTGACGGATGAGATCCGCATCCCCGAAAATGAACCTGGCGCCCAGGAACTGCTTGATCTCAAGATTATCAGGATTCACGTGCCGCGGGAGGAGATCGTGCTTTTCGATGACAAGGTTGTCGTGGGCGGTGTCATTCATCTGAAAGCAATCTATGTCGCCTTGCTAGACAGCCAGCCGGTGCATGCCGTGGAGGCATGGTCAAGTTCCGTAGTTTTATCGCCATCCCGGGGACGTTGCCGGAAATGATCGGCCATGTCAACGCTATTCTGGAGCACGCCACAGGGCATGTCCATGCGCCTGACTTTATCAAGGTCGAACTCATCTGCAACTGATAGGCCGGGTCGTGGTGACCAGCCAGATCGACACAGTACTGTGCCCTACTGCGCCGGTTGCCCCTCCAACCGCGCCTCTGCCTACAGCGCCGTGCCCGCCGGGTTCCCTCAGACAACCGTCACCGTCCAGCCGGGTGATACGATCTTCAAGTACGCCTTACAGTACCACGTTAGTTGGGATAAGATCATCGCCTTTAACCCGGGCATCGATCCCAACAACCTCGTAGTTGGCAGCACGGTAAACATCCCGTGTGATCCATAGAGGCCGACGCGACAGATTGCCTATGGCGCCGGCGATTGCGGTCTATGGCTACCCGGATATTTCTGAAAGAAAAACTGGGCGCTGCGGCATCCGGGAATCGGGGGCCCCAAGTCCAGTTAAGCCTCAGTGCGTAAGTAACTATCATATTTTAAGGAGGTAAAGCAATGAGTCCTCACCCCAACCCGAGTCAGGAGTACGAGATGGTAACTAACCCGGTTACAATTACCACAACCGGAATGACGAGTTCCTTATTACACGCTGACCGTTCCCCAGATCGTCGGGGAGGTCAACGCCCAGACCGAAGTCGACTATACCCTGCACTTTCACCGGGGAGTGCTCAGGGTGGAGTCGATCGATGCGCATCCCCATAGAAGTGCATTGGGACATCATCGATGGCAAGGTGATGTTTCATGGCAAGCTGCGCACGGAGATCCTCGACGTCACCGGGGAGCACTACGTCAGGGACCGGCGGGACGAGATTCGACTCTCTATGCCAACTATGGCGTTATTGCAGCAGCGAAGGCCGGACAGAACGTCAATGTCTACGTCAAGGTCCGCGCTTTGAATTGGGATATCGATCAGCACGCCCGCGTGGATATGCACATCCTGCTCGATGTGTTTATCACCGTCACCCAGTCGGTTATCCCTCAACGTACCGCTTTTCTCCAGCGTCAGCGGCCACGGTGATGCTGAACGGGGTGGCCCAGGCCAACGCCATCGTCGCCCTCTATAATTCCAGCGGGGTGCTGGTCACCTATACCTTCACCACCTCCAGCGGCAGTTACTCTGCTCGAAGACGATACCGCCGGGCACCTACGCGATAGTGGCCGCCGTCACCGGCAACTACGAGTCCAGGTCGATCACGCTCACTGCCAATGTACCGGTCACGGCCAACTTCTTCCAGTCTCCGACCACCACCTGCACGAATATCCTGTCCTCCAGCACCTGCGCCTTCATCACCGGCCTGCTGGGCGTGGCGTAGCGTTAAGGGGCTGCTCCGGGTTCGAGGTTCGAGCAGGCGCTTCGCGACACCCGGAGGTACTGGCGTCCGGCCCGCTCGAAGTTAGAAAGGTGTGCGCCGCACTCCCGGCACGCCGGAAAGGCTAAGCGAGCATCGAGTCCGGCGAATTGATTTTTAAGCAAGGCCAATGTTCAAAGCGCTTTTCCCCTGTTTATGGCGCCACCAGGCGCCGGGGAGGGGATTTATTTTTAGTGCCGGGCTTCGGCTCGCAATCGGGGAGGCGGCATAAAAGCGAGATTGTTTCGGGAATGCGGTTAGACCGTCATAAACTGGCAAGAATAAAAACGGTGGATGGTAATGGGTAATATTCCCATAGCCAATGACCCGAGAAGCGAGACGCGGGACGTGGGACGTGACACATCCCAAAGGAGTGGCAAGCATGAAGAGGAGCGGCGCCTCCAGGGATGATCGGAACGGTATGAAGAGGATTATCGTCGCTGGGCGCGGCCCTGTTGCTCGGGGATGGGCCTGGTTTGCCGGATAGCCCTGGCAGGGGCGCCAGACCCCCAGCCCAAAGCAGAGGCGCCGGTGGTCTCTGCGGTCACCCGGACATGTTCCAGCGCGAGGGGGACACCATCGGCCGGGGACGGATTATCCGGTTCCGGGTGATCGCCGCCAGCGATAGCCCCTTCGATCAGGCAGTGAAGCTCAGGTGCGGGACGATGCGCCGGAATACCTGCGCCGGAACTGCAGGGCGCCGGCGGTGAGCCTGCGGCCGCCGCGGTAATTTCCGGCCGGTTGACGGGGATCCGGTAGGTTGCCCGGCAGACGGCGCAGGCGGCCGGGTCGGATAAGCCGGTCAAGGTCTTCTACGGAGTCACGGCCTTTCCGAAAAAGACTTACGGGTCCGCGTTCTTCCCGCAGGCAACTACCAGGCTTCGAAACCGTGATTGGGGCCGGGCAGGGCCAGCACCGGTGGTGTGTGCTGTTTCCGCCCCTCTGCCACGTCGACCTGACCCATGGCTGGCCAGGACCTGTCAGGCGGCCAGCAGATCGTTCCCAGCGTGGCGGGCATGGGCGGGCAGGTGACCCGGTATCCCCGCACTGACCACCAGATTGGTGTCTGGTTCACGGGCGTCGGTGTCGATCTCCTGGCCAAATTGGTGGTTAGCGGTTGGCGGTTGGCTGTTGGAGGACATAATGGCGTTTAGCCGTTAGGAGACGATGGGGGCACTAGTGGATGATCTGGGCGATCCAGAGCAGGGCGTAGCCGCGGCCAGCCCGATCCAGCTCCAGAAGGGGCTCTGCTGTTGGGCGGCGGGGATCAGCTCATCCTTGAGCAGGTAGGTCATCGCTCCACCGGCCAGAGCGAGCATGAAGGAGAGGTGCTCCGGAGACAGGCGGAGCAGGAACAGGCCGAGCAGAGTGCCCAGCGGAGTAAAGACGCTGACGATGGCGTTGACCAGCACCACCCGGCGTCCCCGGACGCCCCCCATGTACAGCGGGGTGGCGGTGGCGATTCCCTCGGGGATGTTGTGCAGGGCGATGGAGAGGGCCAGCAGTGGCCCCAGGGCGCCCCCGGCGGCGTAGGCCCCGGCGATGGCGATCCCCTCCGGGAGGTCGTGCATGGCGATGCCGGTGGCCATCAGGTAACCCATCCGTTTGTAGGAGGCCCTCCCGGCTGTACATATTCCCTCCGATTAACCAGGTCATCAGCTTATCGAGACCCCAGAGGAGGGCCACCCCGGCCCCGAAGCCGATCCCGGCTTCCAAGGGCGTACCCTGGTCCAGGGCGGCGGGGATCAGGTCCAGCAGCACCACCGCCAGCATCACACCGGCAGCGCCTCCCAGCAGAATGGCCAGGGTACGGCGTCCCCGGCTTTTCCAGATCAGGACCACAATGCTGCCGAGGACAGTGGCCAGACCGGCCAGGAGGCTGGGTAGCAGAGCGTGCATGGTATCACCTGCCTTTGGCTTGTGCGTCGTATTCTTTAGGCCGGGCGGTAAGCCCGGATGCGGCGGAAGTGGGTTGTGGGATGCCAGATGCCGGAATGTTTGATCATGCTTTTGCCATGCTTCGCATATCTGATACGGGAAGTGTGCCTATAGGACAATCTATGCGCGCTGGTACGGTTTATGCCAATTGCTTCTTGCCCCTAACTTCTGAGAAAGGGTGGTCAGTATGAGCGGTACCGGACGGGGCATCCTGGTGATCATCGGCGGCTCCGAGGATAAGGAAGGTGAGTGCGTGATCCTGCGCCGGTTCGTGGAACTGGTGGCGGGCGCCCGTCCTGGCGGGCGCGACAGCGCCCGGGTCGTCATCGTCACCTCCGCAACCGATCAATCACAGGTGGTGGGGGAGACCTACTCCCGGCTGTTCAAAAGGCTGGGGGCCGGGGAGGTGGAGTCCTCGACATCGCCAACCGCCAGGAGGCAAACGCTGCCGCCACCTACGAGGCAGTGGCCGGGGCGGGCGGCATCTTCTTCACCGGAGGCGACCAATTGCGGATCACCAGCCTGCTGGGGGGGACCAGGTGCGACGAGGCCCTTCATGACGCCTACCGGGCCGGGGCGGTGATCGCCGGCACCAGCGCCGGGGCGTCGGCAATGAGCGAGACCATGATCGTGGAGGGGGAGGATGCCGAGGCCCCCCAGCGGAACATCGTGCAGATGGCCCCGGGGATGGGCCTGATCCGGGAAGTGGTCATCGATCAGCACTTCGCCCAGCGTGGCCGGTTGGGGCGGCTGCTGACCGCGGTTGCCCAACACCCTTACATGCTGGGGGTGGGGATCGATGAGGACACCGCCATCGTGGTGTTGCCGGACGACATCTTCGAGGTGATCGGCTCAAAGGCGGTGACGGTGATCGATGGGACCCAGATCCGGGAGACCAATATCTCCGAGTCCGGCCCCCGGGCGCCCCTCGCCCTGACCAACGTGATCCTGCACATCCTGCCGGCAGGCTACAGGTTTGACAAGAAGCAGCGGCTGCTGATGCTTCCGGAGAGGTCCGCTTAGGGCGGGCGCCGGGATAGTATACCGGCGCATCGCCGTGTCAGGCCTGAGGCGCATCTTGGAATGATCACCTGTTGGAATGAGATGAATATACGGACCACATTCTGTAAAAACTTAAGGGGTGAACATATTCGTTGAGGCCACAGGAGGTACGAAGTGAAGATCTTGGAAAGCCGGTTCTACGAAGGCCGAAACATCTGGAGCCCGCGTCCGGTGCTTCAAGCGCGGCTTTTTTTAAGCCCGCGGGAACAGGTACCCACCAGCGAGATCCCCGGTTTTAACGAGATGCTTGCAGCACAATTACCCGGCCTGGCGAAGCACACCTGCTCCCGGGGCTACCCGGGCGGCTTTCTGGAGCGCCTGCGTGAGGGCACCTACCTCGGCCACGTGGTGGAGCACGTGGCCCTGGAGGTCCAATCCGCCGCCGGTTTCCCGGTATCATTCGGCAAGACCTTGAGGGGAAATGTTCCCGACACCTGGGACCTGATCATCTCCTGCCGGACGCCGGGGCTGGGGGCCGCTGCCCTGGAGACTGCGGTGGACCTGGTCGCCGCAGTGCTGGAGAGGCAGCCCTTCGACGTTGCGAAGGCGCTCGAACGCCTGAAGGCGGTGGGAGATGCCACCTGTCCGGGACCGAGCACCGGGAGCATCCTGGAGGCCTGTCGCCGGCGAGGGATCCCGGCCCTTCACCTGGGCGACGGCAGCCTCTACCAATTGGGCTACGGCTGTTGCGGCAGAGTGATCCAGGCCACCATGACCTCCCGGACCTCGGCAATCGCAGTGGACATCTGCTGTGACAAGGTACAGACCAAGAGACTGCTGGCTGCATCTTACCTGCCCGTACCCCGGGGGTCGGTGGCAACCACCCTGCCGGAGGCCCAGGCAGAAGCCCTGGCCCTGGGCTATCCGGTGGCCGTCAAGCCCTGTCACGGCAACCAGGGGAAGGCGGTCAGCCTCAACCTGACCAATTCAAAAGAGGTGTCGGCTGCTTTCCGGATTGCCCAGCACTACGATCAGCAGGTGCTGGTGGAGGAATACGTTCAGGGACGGCAATACCGGCTGCTGGTGATCGGCAACCGGTTGACAGCGGCGGCGGAGCGGCTTCCGGCTGCGGTGCGCGGGGACGGCGCCCATACAGTCCGGGAATTGGTGGGCCTGGCCAACCAGGACCCCCGGCGCGGCGAGGGCCACGCCCGGGCGTTGACCAGGCTGAGCATAGACCCGGCCGCTATCATGGTGCTGGCACGGCAGGGATACGCCCCGGACAGCATACCGCCCCCGGGTGTGCTGGTGCTGCTGCGGGACAATGCCAACCTCAGCGCCGGTGGCGCCGCCGAGGACGTCACCGCCATGGTGCATCCGGAAAACGCCTACCTGGCGGTGCAGGCGGCTCTGCTCCTGGGTCTGGACGTGGCCGGGATCGACATGGTCACGCCTGACATTACCGCCCCGGCCCGGAAGACCGGGGGCCGGATCATCGAGGTCAACGCCGCTCCAGGCTTCCGGATGCACCTGTTCCCGAGCCGGGGCGTCCCCCGTCCGGTGGGGCAGGCCCTGGTGGACTACCTGTTTCCGCCCGGGTGTACGGCAAACATTCCGGTGATCTCGGTAACCGGAACCAACGGCAAGACCACCACCGTGCGCCTCCTCGGCCACATCTTCCAGCAGCAGGGGAAATCCGTGGGGATGACCACCACCGGGGGGATCTACGTCAACGCCCGCTGTATCTGCAAGGGGGACACCACCGGCCCCAACAGCGCCCGGACTGTGCTGCGGGACCCGGCGGTGGAAGTGGCGGTGCTGGAGACCGCCCGGGGCGGCATCCTGAGAGCCGGGCTGGGCTACGACCTGGCTGACGTGGCGGTAGTCACCAACATCGCCCCGGACCACCTCGGCCAGGACGGGATCGAGACCCTGGAAGACCTGTTCTGGATCAAGTCGCTGGTAGTGGAGGCGGTCAAAAAGGACGGCCACGTGGTGCTGAACGCCGACGACTCCTTTGCCGCCAGGTTTACCCAGCGTGCCCGGGCAAACCTGGTCTACTTCAGCATGCACGGAAACAACCTGCTGGTGCGGCGTCACCTGAGCGCCGGGGGCTGCGCCGTGTTCGTCAAGGATGGCATCGTCTATTTCTGCCGGGGTGAGGAGGCCACCAGGATCATCGGCCTCAAGGCCATTCGGGCCGGGATGGGCGGCCGGGCGCTGCATAACCTGGAGAACGCCCTGGCCGCCACCGCGGCGGCTTGCGTCTGCGGTTTGCAACCGGCGGTGATCAGGCGCGGCCTGCGCACTTTCGGCACCGAACTCGCCCACAATCCGGGGCGCTTGATGGTGCGGCGGATGGGACGGGTGACGGTGATCGTGGACTTCGGCCACAATGCCCCGGCCTTCCGCCGTATCGCCGAGTTTGCCCGGTCTCTGAAGCCGCGCCGGCTGCTGGGGGTGGTGGGTGTACCCGGCGACCGGGGCGACGACCAGATCGAGGCGGCGGGAGAGGCGGTGGGGGCGGCCTTCGACGAACTATTCATCAAGGAGGACAGGACCTCCGTGGCCGGGCCCCGGGAGAGATCGCGGGGCTGCTCTATAATGGGGCGCGCCGGGCAGGTCTGCCGCAGGTCTGCCTGCACCTGATCCCCGGCGAGGCCGAAGCCGCCCGGGAGGCCCTCCGCCGCGCCCAGCCCGGGGATGTGCTGGTGATCTTCTACGAGGACCTGGAGGGGGTGCTGGCGGTGCTGGATGCGGTTGAAAGCAGCCATCCGCCGGCGGCCGCGGCGGACGGCGCCGTGTCCGGCGGACATGGCGCGGACACGGCATCCGGGTGCCCCATGGGCGCGGGGGCGGCGACAGCAGCAGGAGCGGCTTTGCCGTCGGTTGCGGAGCAGATCGCTGCCAAGTGACTGTGATGCGAAAAGCACTCTCGAAGTTCGAAGGAGAAGTTCGATGCAGAGGAAGTTCGATGCCCGACTTGCTGATGGTGCAAGTTCAACCAAGAGGTGAGAGGTGAGGGCAGGGCTGCCTTGGCAAACGTGGAGAGCGATAGGGAAAAATGGATGGGAAAGAGGATTTTCTTGTCTCTTTATGTAACAGTATAACCAACAAACAAAAAGTATGATATAAGGAAGGAACGAACCATGGGCGAGCAGGGCCAGCCAAGCTTGGAGTTGCAGGCACCCGCCAAGGTCAACCTGACCCTGGACGTGGGCCGGTTGCGGTCTGACGGTTATCACGAGATCAACTCCGTAATGCAAACCATCAGCCTGGCCGATACCCTCATCCTTACGGCGGCGCCCGCGGGGATCACGGTGAGGTGCACCCCGCCGGGGGCGGCCCCTGACGGGCCGGACAACCTGGCGTACCGGGCGCTGGAGTCTCTAGCCGGCCGCTTCGCGCCCGCCGGCGTCGATCTGCAGATCAGCAAGCGCATTCCCACCGCTGCCGGCCTGGGCGGAGGCAGCAGCGACGCCGCCGCTGCCCTCAAGGCGGCCAACGCTCTCTTCAAGCTCAACCTGACAGAGGTGGAACTGATCTCCATGGCGGCACGCCTCGGGTCAGACGTCGCCTTTTTCATCCGCGGGGGCACTGCCCTGGCCCAGGGGCGGGGCGAGACGGTTACGGCGCTGCCCACTTTAAATTACAGTGGCTGGTCCTGGTCAAGCCGGAGTTCCAGGTGTCCACGGCGGAGATCTACGCCCGTTACCAGCCGGGACAGAACCGGCCCTGGACGACGCGATGTCTGGCCGCGGTCTCCAGGGGTGACCGGGACGGCATGCTGGCCAACATGGGCAACGACCTGGAGTCCGTGGCCGCTGCCGCCTACCCGCAGGTGTCCGTTCTGATCAAACGCCTGGAGCAGGCGGGGGCGGAGCGGGCGCTGATGTCCGGGAGCGGTCCCACGGTGTTCGGGGTGTTTCCGGGGGAAGAGGAGGCCCGAACCGCCGCCCGTCAACTGGACGGGGGCGGCGAGCAGGTCTTCGTCTGCCGCATGACCAGACCCCAGTAAAAACCCGATGGTTATGATTTGCAGCTTTGAGTATGCTGCCGCTTGCGCTTTTCTTTATTTGAAGCTTATTTTTCGATATAATCAGGCGAAGAACACCTGATGCAGCAACTGTCAGGCAGAAAAAGGAGAAGGAGGGGAGGGGAGGGATGACAAGCAGGAGCGCAGGCTGGTACCGGTCAGGTTGGACTCATACAAACCGCTGCGGGAGGTCGTCTTCGACAGCCTGCGGGAGGCGATCATCAATGGCACCTTGCGTCCGGGCGAACGGCTGATGGAGATCCAGTTGGCTGAGGAGCTGGGTGTCAGCCGGACTCCGGTCCGGGAGGCGATCCGCAAGCTGGAGCTGGAAGGATTCGTGGTCATGGTGCCGCGCAAGGGGGCTTACGTGGCGGGGATCTCCCTGAAGGATATCGCCGACGTGTTCGAGGTGCGGGCCTCACTGGAGGCCCTGGCCAGCGGGCTGGCGGCGGAGCGGATCACCGACGAGGAACTTGAGGAGATGGAGCGGATCCTGGTGCGGTTGGCGGAGATCAGCGAGGGCGGGAACGTGCCGGAGTTCGTGGACTCCGATACCAGTTTTCATGACTATCTCTACCAGTGCAGCCGGAACCAGCGCCTGATCCAGATGCTCAGCAACTTGCGTGATGAGATCCAGCGCTTCCGCGTCGGTCTCCCTGGCTTTCCCCGGCCGGCCGCGGGAGGCCCTGGATGAGCACCGCAAGATCGTGGAGGCCGTGGCCGGGCGCAATATCTCCAAGGCTCAGCACGCTGCCTGGGAGCACATCGAAAAAGCCGAAAACAGCCTGCTGGAGACCATCCGCAGGAACCAGCCCGAGGGAGTCGACAGTGATGATCAACCGGGTTGATGCGGTGGTGCTGGCCGGCGGCGGTACCCTGAAAGCAGATGTTCCCGGCGGTAAGAAAAAGGCCGCCTCACAGGCCGGCGCTTCGCCGGATGCGGCGGAGGCGGCGCCCGCAAAAGCGTCAGTGGACACGGCGCGGGGAACAAGGCGCTGCTGACCATCGGGGGGCGCCCCATGGTCGACTACGTGACCGAGGCCCTGAGAAATTGTCCGGAAGTCGGCAAGATCGTCCTGGTGGGGGATGCGTCGCTGCAGAAGGCCTACCGGTTTCAGACGTCGGACTTGCATGCTGGCTTGCATGTCGGGCAGGAACAGAGGCCAGAGGCCGGAAGTCGGACGTTGGAAAAGGAGCAGGAAGCAAGAGGCTGGGAGCCCCTGTTTGCCTCACCCGGAGATTCGCCCCTGGGCAGCCTGGCCTCCGGTGTTTCGGTATTGGAGAACGCTCCGGATGCTGCTGATTGGATCCTGCCCTGCACCGCGGATATCCCCTTCCTGTCTCCCGGCGCCGTGAGCGAGTTTCTCCGGCAGTGCAGCCGGCGGGAGGCGGACTTCTATTACCCGATCACCACCCGCCAGGCGGCCGAGAGCCGTTTTCCCGGTGTCAAACGCACCTATGTCAGGCTGCGGGACGGGGTGTTCACCGGGGGCAACCTGTTCCTGGTGCGCCGGTCGATCGCGGGAGAGGCCCTGCCGAAGGCCGAGGACTTCATCCGCCTGCGCAAGAAACCGGTGGCCATGGCCCGATTGGTCGGTTTCGGCTTCCTGTTGGCCTATCTCTTCGGTTTCATGACCATCGCCGCGGCGGAGCGGCGGATCTCCAGCCTGGTGGGTTACCGCGGCGCTGCGGTGATCAGCGACTATCCCGAGATCGGGGTGGACGTGGACAAGGTCTCGGACCTGGACATGGCCCGCCGCCTGCTCGCCCCTTAGGCCAGCCCGCATAGAAAGCTGAGGACGGCAGGAGGGGCAGCCACCCATGTAAAATTTACATTACATAGCAGGAATTTCCCTTTCCATGAAGAATTAACGTGCACAGATGCAAACCTGTGCGAAATTGAAGCAAATCGGAAAGGGATGGCCTAACTTGACGGTGACAGACGTTCGGATCCGCAGATTGAACCAGGATGGCAAGATGAAAGCTGTTTGCTCCGTTACTTTCGATGACGCCTTTGTGGTGCACGACGTGAAAGTGGTGGAGGGGCAGAACGGGCTGTTTGTGGCCATGCCCAGCCGCCGCACGCCTGCCGGGGAATTTCGGGACATCGCTCACCCGATCTCGGCGGGGGCGCGGGAGGTGATCCAGAGCGCCGTGCTCAAGGCTTACGCCGAAGCTGTTTAACTTCGCTTCGCTTCGTTTGAATAGAGAAAACAAACGGTGGGGTCGTCTCACGCCGTAGGACTTAATGCCCGGGACTTGCTAAGGGGATGTAGAGCCCCCTTTTTTTTGTTTTTTTCATCATAAAAGGATTTTTATTGCCAGTTGGAGAAAAATAAAAGGAAAAGGCCTGTCAACATGGGCAACACGAGAGGGGACCCGTTTTTTTATGAGTTCGACGGCAGCAGTGATCCTGGCGGCGGGGCAGGGGAAGCGGATGAAGTCCGCTCTTCCCAAGGTGTTGCACCGCTGCGCCGGGATACCTCTGATCAGGTATGTGCTGGATGCCGTGGCGGCGGCAGGTGTTACAGAAGTGGTGATCGTCATCGGCGCCGGCGCCGCTCTGGTGCGGGAGGCCCTGGGCGACAGCTATAAGTACGTTTTACAGGAACCGCAGCGGGGCACCGGCGATGCGGTGGCCAAGGCGCTGCCGCAGGTCTCATCCGGCTGCGGCGACCTGCTGGTGCTCTGCGGTGACACGCCCCTGCTCACCCCCGGCAGTCTCACCCGGTTGCTGGCAACCCGCCGGGAGGCCTCGGCCGGCGCCTGCATCCTCACCAGCATGTTCGACGACCCATCCGGCTATGGCCGCATTGTAAGGGACGCCTCGGGCCTGGTGGAGGCGATCGTCGAGGACGGCGATGCCACGCCCGGGCAGAAAGAGATTGCAGAGATCAACACCGGCACCTACTCCTTTGACCGGGCGGCCCTGGCAGAGGCCCTGGCGGGGCTGAGGCCGGAGAACAGCCAGGGCGAATACTACCTGACCGACGTTATTGGCCTGCTGCGCCAGGGCGGCAGGGCGGTGGCCGCATTGGCGGCCCCGTCCGCAGAGACGGCGGGGATCAACACCCGCCGGGAGTTGGCCGCCGCTGAGCGCATCTTCCGCCAGCGGGAGTGTGAGCGGTTGATGGACGCCGGCGTCACCATCATCGACCCGGCGGTCACCTACATCGACCGCGGGGTGGAGGTAGGGCAGGACACCGTCATCTACCCGTTCTGCTTCCTGGAGGGCGCCACCCGGGTGGGCGCCAACTGTGTGGTAGGGCCGGGGACGCGCCTGGTGGACACGAAACTGGGCAGTGGGGTGGTGGTACAGTCCTCGCTGCTGATAGGGAGCACCGCCGGCGACGGCTGCCAGATCGGGCCCTTTGCCTACCTGCGGCCGGGCACCATGCTGTCCGAAGGGGTCAAGGTCGGCGACTTCGTGGAGTTGAAGCAGGTCCAGGTGGGCCCCGGGAGCAAGATCCCGCACCTCAGCTATGTGGGGGACGCGGTGCTCGGCGCCGGCGTGAACGTGGGGGCCGGCACCATCACCTGCAACTACGACGGCGTCAGCAAGCACAAGACACATATCGGCGACGGGGCTTTTATCGGCAGCAACACCAACCTGGTAGCCCCGGTGCGCATCGGCCGGGAGGCAGTGACCGGGGCTGGCTCCACTATCACCAAGGACGTTCCGGAGGGGTCCCTGGCGGTGGAACGCGCCCGGCAGGCGGTGGTCCCGGGATGGCGGAAACGGATGGAGGATGCGAGAGGCCAGAAGCCGGAAAAAACTTGAAAAAAAGCAGTTAACATCTTTCATGGGCATTGAGGCGAGAGGAGAAAAATCCGGGAATACCGGATAGGAACAAGAGGGGGACGGCAGTGATTCTGTACGCCAAGAAACTCAAGATCTTTACGGGCAACGCCAACCCGGGGCTGGCCATGGAGATCACCGATTACCTGGGCATCGCTCCGGGCAACATCAAAGTCGGCCGCTTCTGCGACGGCGAGATCAACGTCAGCATCGAGGAGAGCGTGAGGGGGGCGGATATCTTTCTGATCCAGTCCACCTGCTATCCGGCCAACGAGAACGTCATGGAGTTGCTGATCATGATGGACGCCCTGCGCCGGGCCTCGGCGCGGCGCATCACCGCCGTCCTGCCTTACTACGGCTACGCCCGCCAGGACCGCAAGCTGAAGGCGCGGGTGCCGATCACCGCCAAACTGCTGGCCAATCTGATCACTGCCGGGGGGGCATCCCGCGTGGTCACCATGGACCTGCACGCCGGGCAGATCCAGGGCTTTTTCGACATCCCGGTGGATCACCTGCCGGCGGTGCCGATCCTGGCCGAATACTTCCAGAACCTCGACCTGGGCAAGGTGGTGGTGGTCTCCCCTGACGTGGGAGGCGTGACCCGCGCCCGGGATTTCGCCAACCGGATGGGGGCCTCCATCGCCATCATCGACAAACGCCGGCCTGCGCCCAACGTGTCCCAGATCATGAACATCATCGGCGAGGTGGATGGACGGACCGCCATCATCGTGGACGACCTGATCGATACCGCCGGAACCATCACCCAGGGAGCAGAGGCCCTGCTGGAGCACGGGGCGAAAGAGGTCTACGCCTGCTGCACCCATCCGGTCTTCTCGGAACCGGCCAAGGAGCGCCTCGAGGCCTCACCGCTGAAAGAGGTGGTGGTCACCAACACCATCCCCGTCCAGCCCTTCTCCAAGGTGAAGGTGCTGACCGTGGCGCCGCTGCTGGGCGAGGCGATCATCAGGATCCACGAGGACCTGTCCGTCAGCAAGCTATTCGAGTGACCGTTCTCTGTGGCCATCCGGCACTCAGGGCACACGAACCGGCGGCACGGCCTCTTTGGCTTCGCTGCCGTTTTGCCCATTCTGAGGCGGCTCCGGTTCTTGAACACCGGGTTCAGGCGGCGCCTGATCTACGGGCTCCGGGGACTCTTCTTTCTCCTCGCCGGGGATGTGGATGTCCCGCACCTTTTGAAACAGGCGGTTGGCGCCCTCCTTCAGGCTCTTCACACTCCCGGCCAACTTGCTCTCACTGCGGGTCAGGCTCTCCTCGGCTCCGTTCCGCACGATCAGGATGTCCTTCCCGATGGTGCGCACCTCCCCGGCCGGCAGCATGGCCTTCCCCTTCAGGAAGCCCTCCCCGGGAACGCCGCTGACCTCGAAGGCGGTGATCTTGCCGGTCGCCGTGTCCACGTAAAACTCCTGCACGTGGCCAAGGGCGGCGCCACCCTCGGAGATCACCCGCACTCCCTTGAGGTGCACGTCTTCTTTGACCAGGCCGAGGATCTGGGGCAGGCTGGTGATCCGTTCGGCATTGGCCATCTTCTGTACGGTCAGGGCGGTATTGCCGACGCTGACCACCCGGGCGTAGGGGATCACCTTCTGCTCCCCGAACAGGCCGCGGCGCTGCACGATAATCGCTGCCACCTCCGAGGTCTGAGGGTTGATCACCAGGTTCCGGATGCGCCCGATCTCCCGTCCCTCATCCAGGCTGATGACGGCTAAGCTCTTGAACTGCTGGCTTCTGCGCATAATAAAAACCTCCCTTATTTTTACAAGGGTAACCTTATAAAATATATTGGCCCCGCAGCCGCTCTATGCACCTCTTTTGTCCGCGGTCCGCGCTCTGAGACGTTGTCAGAAAATATCATTGTCTGCTAATTATTTTCAGATTGGCTATTGCATAATGGCCTGTTTTCAGGTTATAATGATATTTGTGTTGTGGATCACGGCTATTCGTTGCACAGCGGTCAGGCGAAGGATCAAGTAATGGTCAGCCAAATGAGAGCAAACCAGGCGGCGCCAAGAAGCGCTTTTTTATTTTGCCTGTCCCGACCGGTCTTACATGCAGGAAGCTGTTGCTGCAACACCCCAAATGTCAACAGAAACTTTACATAATCTTTACCCCGGTTCAACACCCGGGGCGCCTGTAAAGGGTAGAATAAGAGCCGGGTGCGGCGAAAGAACAGCCGAAGCCCGGACAAATACGACAGAAACGCCGGAGGCCTGTGAGAGGGTCAAAAGGCGTACTGCAGCAAGAGGTGAACAGCATGGGACGCGAATACCAACTGGATAAGATTCGCAACATCGGCATCATGGCGCACATCGACGCCGGCAAGACCACGACCACCGAGCGCATCCTGTATTACACCGGGCTGACGCACCGGATCGGCGAGGTGGACGACGGGGCGGCCACCATGGACTGGCGGGTGCAGGAGCAGGAGCGGGGGATCACCATCACCTCCGCCGCTACCAGTTGTGTCTGGCGGGACTGCCAGATCAACCTGATCGACACCCCGGGCCACGTGGATTTCACCGTAGAGGTGGAGCGCTGCCTGCGGGTGCTGGACGGCGCCGTCGCGGTCTTCGATGCGGTGGCGGGCGTAGAGCCCCAGTCGGAGACGGTCTGGCGGCATGCCGACAACCACGGCATCCCGCGCATCGCCTACCTGAACAAGATGGACCGCACCGGAGCCGATTTTTACCGGTCGCTGGAGATGATCTGCGACCGTCTCCATGTAAAGGCGATTCCGGTCCAGATCCCCATCGGAAGCGAGGATAGCTTCCGGGGCATGATCGACCTGGTCCGGGACAAGGCTCTCTACTACAAGGATAACCTGGGCGAGATCATCGAGGAATCGGAGACTCCGGAGGAACTGCGGGAGCAGAAGCGACTCTACCGCGAGCACCTGCTGGAGGCCCTGTCCGAGGTCGACGACCGCCTGATGGAGAAGTACCTGAGCGGTGACCCGATCACCGAGGAGGAGATCAGGGCCGCCGTCCGTAAGGGCACTGTGACCCGGCAGATCGTGCCGGTGCTGTGCGGCTCCTCCAAGCGCAACAAGGGCGTGCAGCCACTGCTGGACGCGGTGGTGGATTACCTGCCCTCGCCGCTGGATATGCCCGCAGTCACGGCGACCAACCCGGACAGCGGAGAGATCATGATCTCCACCGCAGACGACGAGGCGCCGCTGCTGGCCCTGGTGTTCAAGATCCAGACCGACCCATACGGGAAACTGTCCTTTATCAGGATCTACTCCGGCTCCCTGGAGGCCGGCAAGACCGTCTACAACGCCACCAAGATGCGCCGGGAGCGCATCGGGCGGCTGGTGAAGATGCACGCCAACTGCCGCAAGGACATCCCTGCGGCTTATGCCGGCGAGATTCCGGCCATCATCGGGCTCAAGGAATCGGTGACCGGAGACACCCTGTGCGGCGAGGACCGTCCACTGCTACTGGGGCAGATGGAGTTCTCGGAGCCGGTGATCTCCAGCGCCATCGAACCCAAGACCAAGGATGACCAGGACCGGCTGGGCATCGCCCTGCACCGGCTGGCGGAGGAGGACCCGACCTTCCGCACTTACGTGGATTCGGACACCGGGCAGACCCTGATCTCCGGCATGGGCGAACTGCACTTGGAGATCATCATCGACCGGTTGCAGCGTGAGTTCAATGTCAACGCCGTGGTCGGCCAGCCCCAGGTCGCTTACAAGGAGACCATCACCCGGTCGGCTAAGGCCGAGGGCAGGTTCGTCAAGCAGAGCGGCGGCCATGGGCAGTACGGCCACGTGGTGCTGGAACTGGAACCCCTGGCTACCGGCGAGGGCTACAAGTTCGTCGACAAAACCACCGGTGGGGCGATTCCCAAGGAATACATGCCGGCCATCGACGCCGGCATCCAGGAGGCCATGCAGAAGGGACTGGTGAGTGGCAGTCCGATGGTGGACATCCAGGCAACCGTCACCGACGGTTCCTACCACGACGTGGACTCCTCGGAGATCGCTTTCAAGATAGCCGCCTCCATAGCTTTTCACAACGCCGCCTCCAAGGCCCATCCGGTGATCCTGGAGCCGGTGATGAAGATCGAGGTGGTCATGCCCCAGGAGTACATGGGAGACGTGATCGGCGACCTCAACTCCAGGCGCGGCCGGATCGAGGAGACCGAGCAGCAGAACAGTTTAGAAATAATCCGCGGCCTGGCGCCGCTGGAGTCGATGTTCGGCTATGCCACCACCCTGCGTTCCATCACCCAGGGCCGGGGCAACTCCACCATGCAGTTCTCCCACTATGACCAGGCGCCGGCCCACATCGTGGAGGATCTGACCAGGCAGGGCAGCAAGATTGCCTGAAGACAGGCTGAAAACCGATATCAGCGTATCCGGATGACTTCAGAAACCCCAGAATTTATTTTTCTGGGGTTTCTTCAGTACAGTACGGGTCTTGCCTTGATGGCGCTATTTCTTTGCTTCTTTGCTGGTTTGCTGGTCCGCTCCCCCCGCCTGGTCGTCATAGGGATATGGCGGATAGGGTGGATAGGGTGGATAGGGTATGGCGGATAGGGGTATGGCGGATAGGGGTATGGCGTTGGAAAAGGATAGCCGCCGCCGCCGAATAATGCGTAGCAGGGGCGTCCGATGTGTCCAAACCTACCATAACAGCCGTAAGGTTCTGATTGGGCATAGGAATGGTAGCAGGGAGCACCGAACCGGCGGAAACATGGGTCTTGATCTTCATATTGGGGCATGAACGCCTGGGGACAGGGCATCCCGAACATCTGGTAGCAAGGCTGTCCGGGCTGCTGGCCGAACATCTGGTAACACGGCTGGCCATAGGCCTGGGTACAGGGCTGAGAGAACGCCATGGTACAGGGCCGGGCATGCCTCAGAGTACACATCTGTTCGAGATCGGCTTGCATTTTTTTATCCTGAACAGCCATGGACTGGAAGGCAATCTCTTCATCCGGAAAAGCACCCGTCTTTTCCCAGACGACATGGATTGCTAAAATAAGAATGACACAGAGGCCCTCGGCGGTTTCCATGCGTAGATACTTCGGGTCGACTTCTATGACGGTACCCGCCAACTGTTTTCCGTTGGCTAATTCGACGACGATTCGTTCACCTTTGTAGCTCGATAGTTGAGTGAACATCTTGACAGCTCCTTTCCAGGAAATATAATCCATGCCATTATATGCGAATCGTTCTCGTTTGTGATAAACGGTATAAGCCGGGGTGCCAGACGGCAGATGCCTCTCCTGTTCAAAAAATTTCTCCGGAGTAAGAAAGAATGATCCACAGGCTTGATTTTACACAATGATCAGGCTAAACTAGGGAAAGGATTCCCACCACGGGAACCCTCATTATATGCCCGGCCAGATTCTGTTGATGGTGAAGGAGATGTATCAGAATGGAAAGTATTGCCCTGCGTGCTGAAGTGAGGCCGCGCGGCTCCAAGGGAAGCGTCAAGGCCCTGCGTCGCCGGGGGATGCTGCCGGCGGTGGTCTACGGCCAGAATGCCGGCAACATCCTGATCATGCTGCCGGAGAAGGAACTACACGGCATCCTGGCGTTGCACAGCACCGGCAGCACGCTGATCAACCTGGAGGTGGAAGACCGCTTCTACCCGGTGATGCTGAGGGAGGTCCAGCGCAACCCGATGCGGCAGACCATCCTGCACGCCGACTTCCTCCAGGTGTCGCTGACCGAGGCGATCGAGACGGAGATCCCGCTGCACCTGGTGGGCGAGTCGCCCGGAGTCAAGGATGGCGGCATCATTCAACACATGCTGCGGACGGTCACTGTTTCCTGCCTGCCGACCCAGATGCCCGACATGATCACCGCCGACATCAGCGGCCTGAATATTGGCGACCAGTTGACCGTGGGTGAATTGCAGGTGCCGTCCGAGGTGAAAATCATTACCGAACTGGACAGCATCATCGTCCTGGTGGTGCCGCCGGCGATCGAGGAGAAGCCGGCCGAGGAAGAGGAAGCTGCGCCCGCCGCGGGAGAGGCCTAGATGTTGGGGCGGCTGCGCGGCCTGTTCAACCGTGGCGCTCAGCAGCCAATCGAGAAGATGATCTGCGGCCTGGGGAACCCCGGGCCTAGCTACGCCAATACCCGCCACAACGCCGGTTTCCGGGTGGCGGCCGGGGTTGCTGCCACCAGGGGCATCAAGGATGCGGCCTGGACCACGAACAGGGGCCAGGCGCGCTACTGCGCTGCGGAGATCGAAGGTGTGGCGGTGGCGCTGGTGCAGCCGCTGACCTTCATGAACCTGAGCGGCCAGGCGGTGCGGCCGCTGCTGCGCCGCTTCAACCTGTCCGCGGCCGACCTGCTGGTGATCCACGACGACCTCGACCTGCCCTTCGGCGCCATCCGGCTGCGGGCAAATGGCAGCGCCGGCGGCCACAGAGGCGTGCAGTCGATCATCGACCACTTGGGGACCCAGGAGTTCGCCCGGCTCCGGATCGGCGTCGGGCGCCCGCCGGAGGGCGAGGATGCGGTTGCCTACGTGCTGGGCCTGGTCCCCTGGGATATGCGCCAAGAGTGGGACGGGGTGCTCGAACAGGCCGTTGCCGCGGCCCAGGGCTGGGCATCGCTCGGCCTGGAGACGGCCATGAACCGCTTCAACACCAACCGGCGCTGATCCTCGAGGTCTCTGATGATAACGCCGTGATGGACTGACCCTAAAAGTTTCAAATTACCCATAAATCTCCCTGTTCAAGTGGGAATTCCCCTTTCTTTTTCCCTTTCAAACCCCTTGCGTGCATAAACACCCTGTTCCTGGGTTAGACTATTAGCAGCGTCTGCCCAGTATTTTCCTCGCGCTGTGCGCCACCCGCCAGGCGGGTACCGGCGCGGTGAGAATTACGGGCGCGCAGCTTCAACAGACAACCCGGCGTGCCGAGTGCCCGCGGCACGGCAGCTTGAGCTTCGTACCCGGAATCTCAATGTGGCAAGGGGGTGAAACATGATGGATGAAGACAACCACGGCAACCACGACCATGGTGGCAGCAACTCCATGAACCGCCTGATGAGCGAAGGTTGGCTGGCCCACATCGTCAGGTTCGTGGTGGCAGCGATCGTGATCATGGTGGTGAGCTACATCACGCCGGGCTTTTCCAGGCTGGGCTTCGGATATGCCCTGCTGGCAGCCGTCCTGATCACGGTGATCGGCTACGCCCTGGAGACGATGTTCGGCAAGAACATCTCGCCTTATGCCCATGGCGCCGTAGGGTTCATCGTCTCTGCGATCATCTTCTACGTGATCCAGTTCCTGGTCCCCGGTATGACCATTACGGTGCTGGGCGCCCTGATCGCAGCGCTGATCGTAGGTATTATCGATATGTTCGTGCCTACAGGAATCCGTTAAAGCCCGGCTGCAAGCAAGTGTTCCGGGCAGCACCGAAACCGCTCTCGTAGGAGGGCGGTTTTAGTTTTGTGCCGGCATAATTACGCAATGCAGGAAGCAACGGAATTAGTGATTCCAAATGGTTGAATCTCACGTGATTATGTGATATGCTTATTGACGTGAGGTGAATTAGAATGGAATATCAGAATGTTACTTTGTCACTTCCCAAAGAATTACTGAAAAAGGTAAAAATCCTGGCGATAGAACAAGATTCCTCTTTGTCGGGTTTGATGTCACGGCTACTGGAAGAACTGGTGAGCAAGAGGGATGCTTATTGTCAGGCAAAGGAGCACCACTTGGCCGTGTTTGAAAAGTTTGACCTGGGAACCGGTGGACGTGTTAATTGGAGCCGGGAGGATCTGCATGAGCGGAAATAAAGACCTGCAATTCCTGGATACCAACGTACTGCTTTACGCCCACGACAAGTCAGCAGGCGAAAAGCAAAATCGGGCTGGCGCAATCGTCACTGCCATGTGGGAATCTGGAAATGGTTGTCTCAGTGTTCAGGTACTGCAAGAGTTTTATGTAAACATAACCCAAAAGGTAGCCCAGCGGCTGGATAAGGAAATGGCGCTTCAAATCGTTACGGACCTTGCTTGCTGGCACATTCATGTTCCTGATGCTGCGGATGTATTAAAGGCGATCGAAATCCAGCTTGCGTATAAAATATCTTTCTGGGATGCTATGATTATCAGGAGCGCCCAGGCGATGCGCTGTCAAATTCTATGGACAGAGGATCTACAAGCAGGTCAGATAATTGCTGGCGTCAGGGTTGTGAATCCCTTTGCTTTACAGGGCAATTAAGGTGGTGGATCTGATGATCAGGACACAGATCATGTTGGATGAAGAGCAGCACTGGTATTTACAACAGGAAGCAAGGGCACAGGGAATCAGTATGTCAGAAGTAATCCGTAGTTTGCTAGACAGAGAATTGAGGAAGGTATCTCGCGCTCAAGCCGAAGGCGCCGAGATCATTGCCAGTAACGCCGCTTCGGGCCCTGAGGCTGAACTTCACCATGATGAGGTGTTGTATCATGATCTGCATAACAGAAGCGCCATTGAACATGCACAGACTGAAGATATAGAGGCCACTGCCAGTCGTAAATTAAAAGGTATAAGGACATTGATATACCGTGATTAATATTGATTATAGGCATTTTTGGGGCTTCCGGGAGGCCGGGAGTCTTTGTATTTATTTTTAAGGGAGGCTAACGATCATGACACGGGAAGAAGCACTGAAACTGGTGCAGGAGAAGGCGCCTTCACCGGAACTGATGAAGCACATGCAGGCCGTGGCGGCGATCATGGAGGGCCTGGCCGGGCGTTTGGGCGAGGACACTGACCGGTGGTACCTGGCCGGATTGCTCCACGACATCGATTACGAGGAGACCAAGGACGACCCCGACCGCCACAGCATCCTGGGGGCGGAGATGCTGGCAGAACTCGGCCTCGACCGGGAGATCGTCTATGCGGTCAAGGCCCACGGGCTGCATGAGGACACGATCCCCCGCCTCTCCGTAATGGACAAGGCCCTGTGCGCCGCCGACGGCCTGTCCGGGCTGATCACCGCCGCCGCCTACGTCATGCCGTCCCGCACCCTGGCGGAGGTGCAGGTGAAGACCTTGAAGAAGAAGTTCAAGGACAAGGCCTTTGCCCGGGGCGCCGACCGGGAGGAGATCCGGACCTGTGAGGAGATCGGCCTCTCCCTGGAGGAGTTTTTCGAGGTGGCCCTGCAGGCGATGCAACGACGGGCCGAGGGGCTGGGCCTGGCCTGATCGGCGACTTCCTGCGTGGGAAATATTGCTAGGTGCAGGATTATTGGCGAATGTGTAGAATTAGTCGAACTAGAAGCTAGAAGTGCGGGCAGGTTGCCTGCTGACCAGCCAATAAATCCATTTACGGGGGTAAACAGGAATTATGCCCAAAAATAAACCAAAGCACAAAAAAGCGGGCGCCAGGCCCGCAGCCGGCGTAACCGGCAGCCGAGAAGGACAAGAAGCAGCCGAAGGGCGCCGCCAAGGGCAAGGTAGTGGCGCTGGCCAAGGCGGCCCGCTCCGGGCGCGCCGCCGCCGCAGCAGCAGCCACATCCCAACCGGCTCCCGCCAGGCGGCTGCGCTTTGTGCCGCCGGCTGCCGCCGAAGGTCTGTCCAGGCTGGGCAGCAGGGCGAGCCAGTCCTGGAAGGGGCTCCTGGTCCGCCTGCGCCCGGGCAGCGACCGCAAGGCCCGGGACGAGAACGCACCGGCCGGTAAGAGCACAGGCGCCGGGAAGGCCAGCAGCACCCGGCAGGCTGCAGCCAGGCCGCGCCCAGAGGGCACCCACGGCAAAGGCGCGGCCCGGCAGCCGTCCAGGCATGCCAAGCCCGGCGGCGGCAGGTTCGGACAGGCCCTGGCCGGCGCTCAGGAGGCCCTGGGGCAAGGCGCCAGGGGGCTCGTGCAGTCGCCGTGGCTGCAGAACCTGTACCGGCAGGCGCTTACCTTTGACGGCTTGATGGCGCTGCTGCTGGCGATCATGCTGTTCTACCCCCCCTTCTTCCGCGGCCTGTTCTTCGAAAACGAGCTGCTGCCGACCCACGTGCTGACGGCGGCGGTCTTTGCCCTGTTCGCCTTCTACAAGCTGGGGCGCCGCGAGCTGGTCTTCTTTGAGAGGCCGCTCGACTACGCCGTGTTCATCCTGCTGGGCCTCTACGTCACCAGCAGTATCAACGCCTGGAGTGCCCGGGACGCCATCGAGGCCGCGCTGAAGATGGCCAACTACGCCGCCATTTACTGGCTGCTGGCATACAGCGTGCGCTCCCTGTCCGCGGTGCGCGGCTACCTGGGGGTGCTGCTGGCGAGCGGCGTCGGGGTCTCCCTGCTGGGGCTGGGCGCGGCCATCGGCACCTTCCCCTACAAAGACGCTTTTGTGGGTGGCAGAATTTACGCCAGCCTCCAGTACCCGAACAGCACGGCAGCCTTTCTGATGACGATCAACCTGTTCGGGCTCTACCTGTGGGACGAATCCCGCAACAGGGTGCTGGGCGTCCTGCTGACGGTTGCCAACTTCCTGATCTTCCTGACCATCCTGGGCACCGAATCGAGAGGCGTTCTGCTGATCTATCCGGTCGTGCTGGTGATCATGATGCTCGGCCTGTCCGGACGGCAGCGCTGGAACGTCCTGGGCCGTTTTGGCGTCCAACTGGTCGCCTCCGTGGCGGTCATCAGCGGGGTGATGGCGCACACGGGCGGCAAGGCGCAGCTTCAGGGCTGGCTCTGGGTGCTGGCGGGAGCGGTGTTCGCCTCCCTGGTCTACCTGGTCTGGCAGTATATCGCAACCAGCCGGCAGCGCGCCAGGGTTTTCTCCAGGCGCCGCCTGCAGCCGTGGGTCGTCCCGACAGCGGTGGTGCTGGTGCTGGTGGTGGTGGCAGCGGCCGGATTCGGCCTCTGGCACGAGCGCAGGGCGGTGGAGGCCATCGCCGCCAAGGCGAATCCCCAGTCCCTGATCACCCGCCTGAAAACGATCTCCTGGGGCGACGTCAACTTGCAGGAACGGCTGGTCATGAGCCGCGACGCCATGAAGATCATGGTCTCCAGCCCGGCGAACGCCCTGCTCGGGGCCGGGGGCGGCGGCTGGAACGCCACCTATCATATGTTCCAGCAATATCCCTACTTCTCCACCGAGACGCATGACGATTTCATGCAGACAGGGGTGGAGACCGGCTTCCCCGGCCTGCTGGACTTCCTGCTGATCTGGGGCTTCTTCATCGCCGCCGCCTGGCGCCTGTACCGCTATGCCCGCGCCCGAGGGCACCCGGCGGCCTGAAAGCCGGTGCCGGGGACCCGGCGCGGCAGTACCGGCCACTACCTGGGTGATCCTCTGCAGCGCCCTGGCCCTGGGCATAAGTTCAGCGATGGACTTCAACCTCTCGCTGGGCGCAGTGGCTTTGCTGCTCTGGGGTCTGTTCGGGCTGGTGCGGGGATTGGATCGACTCTATGGGCCGGATGCGGCCGCCAGGGCTGCTGCCGCAGAGGCGGCGGCTGCCCAGGACAAGCGGAGCAAGAGCCGCCACAAGAAAAACGAGACTACCGCCTGGAGAGTACCCTCCAGCATCAAGGGCATCATCGTCGGCGCCCTGGCCATAGCGGTCTTCTTCGGGGCGCTCGATCTGATTCTCGGCCTCCAGTACGCCGAGGCGGGTGACACTGCCGCCAAGGCCAACAACGTTCAGGGCGCCATCAGCAACTACGAGACGGCGATCCAGCACGACTACTGGAACACCGACTTCCGCTCCACGCTGACTCAATACTATCTCTACATGATGCAGCAAGACGAGCAGTCACTGAGCAAGAACTCACAGGACACGACTGCCCAGAACGATGAGAGTACGCAACTGGACAAGGCTCAGGGTGTGATGAGCGTTGCCGTCCAGTTGAACCGGGGTGACTCCAGCCTGCGCATGCTGTATGCCCAGGTGCTGTTCCGCGGCGGCGCCGTGGACGAGGGACTGCGCCAGCTCGAAGAGGCCAACACCCTGCTGCCGTTGGACAAGAGCACCTACGAGGGCCTGGCCACCGGCTACTTCGCTGCCGGGCGCTTCTACCTGGAACAGGCCAATCCAGCAGGGCGTTTCGGCGCAGGATGTACAGACAATTGAGCAACAGGGTCAGAGCGATCTGGAACAGGCGCTGGCGGTGCCCAAACGCATCCAGGACCGCATGGCCGGCGTCTCTAAAGATATCCTGCAATTGTGGACCAGCAGGGGAGATCCGCTGCTCCAAGTGACGCCGACGGTCAACCAGAATGCCGGCATGGCGGACGTGCTGCTCGGACACTACCAGGATGCGGACGGCTACCTGCAGGCCTCGCTGAGCGACAACAGCCTCACGGCCACCTCGCAGCTCTGGGAAGGGATATCGCTGCAGAAGCAGGGTGAGACCAGCCAGGGGCAGCAACTGATCGACCAGGCGACCAAGAGCGACCAGAGCCTGGCCTCGGAGTTGCCGCAGATCAAGGCGCTGCTGCCGAAATAAGATTTTGAGCGGATTGCGAAGAGGAGAATGTTGGATGAAGGGATTGATCCTGAGCGGAGGCAAGGGGACGCGCCTCCGCCCGCTGACCTACAGCATCCCCAAGCAACTGGTGCCGGTGGCCAACAAGCCGATCCTGCACTTCGTGGTGGAGGACCTGGCGAAGGCCGGGATCAGGGAGATCGGGGTGATCTACTCCCCGGAGACCGGCGACGAGGTCAAACGGAGCCTGGGCAGCGGCGAGCGCTGGGGCGTGAGCCTCACCTACATCTACCAGGCGGAGCCGCTCGGCCTCGCCCATGCCGTGAAGACCGCCCGGGATTTCCTGGGGGACAGCCCCTTCGTCATGTACCTGGGCGACAACCTGATCAACTCCGGCATCCGGGAATTCGTGAACGAGTTCGCCACTTCCGGGGCGGACTCGATCATCCTCCTCAAAGAGGTGGCCGATCCCACCCACTTCGGGGTGGCGGTGGTGGACGGGGACGGGCGGGTGCAACAGTTGGTGGAGAAGCCCAAGCAGCCGCCGTCCAACCTGGCCCTGGTGGGCATCTACCTGTTCTCGCCCCTGGTCCACGAGGCCATCGACAGGATCAAACCGTCCTGGCGCGGCGAACTGGAGATCACCGACGCCATCCAGGAACTGGTGAACTCCGGGCACAGAGTGGATGCTCACGTGCTGCAGGGCTGGTGGCTGGACACCGGGAAGAAGGACGACATGCTGGAGGCCAACCGGGTGGTGCTGGACGACCTGATCGCCAGGGAGATCCGGGGCAGTGTCGACGATGCTTCCCAGGTCACCGGGCGGGTCATCGTCGGCGAGGGAGCGGAGATTATCGGCAGCCAGGTACGGGGGCCGGCGGTGATCGGCGCCCGCACCGTGGTGCGCAACTCCTTCATCGGCTCCTACACCAGCATCGGGGACGACTGCCTGGTGGAGAACTCCTGCATCGAGTTCTCGGTGATCATGGAGGGCTGCCAGATCCGGGATGTGGCCAAGCTGGACGAATCGCTGATCGGCAGGAACAGCAAGGTGTTCAAGGACGGACGGGTCAAGGACGCCCTGCGGCTGTGCATCGGAGACGATGCCGAGGTGAGAATATGAAAACGAAGTAATGAGTGATGAGTGATGAGTGATGAGTATAAGGACGTAAAAGATTAAGTGGCGTGGTCTTCTGCCACGTGGTTATGATACGAGGTGCGTTATGATAGCAAGCTTTGAGCGAGGCTCTGTTGAAGATGTGATGGTCCGGAGTCTGGCCAAGTACGTTGACGACCGGGGCTGGCTGTGCGAGTTGTTCCGGCAGGACGAACTGCCGGAAAACATCTGGCCGGTGATGAGCTACGTCTCCCTGACCCTGCCGGGGGTAGCCCGCGGCCCCCACGAGCATGTTGCCCAATGGGACTATTTTTGCTTCTTTGGACCCGGCAATTTCAAGGTGTACCTGTGGGACCACCGCCAGGAATCGCGCCAGTTGCGGGAAGAGGATGGTCATCTTCGCCGGAGCGGACGCCCCGAAGGCCATCGCCGTCCCCCCGGGAGTGGTGCATGCCTACCGCAACATCAGCCTGGAGTCCGGGCTGGTCTTCAACGCCGCCAACCAGCTATACGCCGGCAAGGGCCGGCAGGAGCCGGTGGACGAGATCCGCTGGGAAGGCG
>CAVYHR010000006.1:0-258628 GCA_963768335.1 uncultured Peptococcaceae bacterium | reverse complement strand
AAACAACCTATCTAGTGTCAACAACTAGACAAAGGCGGCTGGCGACGTTTTCAAGCTACTAAGAGCACACGGTGGATGCCTTGGCGCCAAGGGCCGATGAAGGGCGCAGCAAGCTGCGATAAGCCCCGGGGAGCCGCAAGCAGGCTTCAATCCGGGGATACCCGAATGGGGCAACCTGGCCGGAGTAATATCCGGCTATCGCATGCTGAATACATAGGCATGCGAGGGCAACCGGGGGAACTGAAACATCTTAGTACCCCGAGGAACAGAAAGCAACCGCGATTCCCCAAGTAGCGGCGAGCGAAAGGGGAACAGCCTAAACCCGGTGTGTGTCAAGGGTGCGCCCGTTGCGCACCGGGGGTCGTGGGACAGACCTGGCAAGAGGCGCATCTCTTGCGGGGAGTTACAAATGCGTCTCCTAGGAGAACAGGCCTGGAAAGCCTGACCAGAGAGGGTAACAGTCCCGTACCCGAAAGGAGCCGCACTCCCTTGCGTCTGTTCCCAAGTACTGCGGAGCACGTGGAATTCCGTAGGAATCCGGGAGGACCACCTCCTAAGGCTAAATACCGCTTGGCGACCGATAGTGAACTAGTACCGTGAGGGAAAGGTGAAAAGCACCCCGGAAGGGGAGTGAAATAGTACCTGAAACCGTGTGCTTACAAACAGTCAGCGTCCCGCACTCAATGGAGCTTTTGAGGGAACAGCATCCATTGACCTCTTAAAAACCAACACACCGCAAGAAGGATCGCGCCAATTGTCGCTGCAACGATCTGATCAGCAGATAGAGCATCTGATGCAGCACCAGATCCACCAGATCCTTCGAAGGTTCCGTTGAGTGCGGGATCATGGCGTACTTTTTGTAGAACGGACCGGCGAGTTGCGCAAGCGTAGCGAGGTTAAGGACGAAAATCCGGAGCCGTAGCGAAAGCGAGTCCGAACAGGGCGCATTAGTTGCGCTGCGCAGACCCGAAACCGGGTGAGCTACCCATGGGCAGGGTGAAGCACGATTAAACTCGCGTGGAGGCCCGAACCGACCGTCGTTGAAAAGGCGGCGGATGACCTGTGGGTAGGGGTGAAATGCCAATCGAACCCGGAGATAGCTGGTTCTCCCCGAAATAGCTTTAGGGCTAGCCTCAAGCGTTTCTTGACGGGGGTAGAGCACTGATCAGGCTAGGGGCGTCAACCACGTTACCGAACCTTTTCAAACTCCGAATACCGTCAAGTAAGAGCTTGGGAGTCAGACTGCGGGCGATAAGGTTCGTAGTCAAAAGGGAAACAGCCCAGACCGTCGGCTAAGGTCCCAGAGTCCAGGCTAAGTGGATAAGGATGTGGAGACGCCGAGACAACCAGGATGTTGGCTTAGAAGCAGCCACCATTCAAAGAGTGCGTAATAGCTCACTGGTCAAGTGACTCTGCGCCGAAAATGTAACGGGGCTCAAGCCTGGCACCGAAGCCACGGAATTGAGAGGTGGAAACACTAAGGGTTTTGACTCAAGGTCCAATGGAGTTACATTTCCTGCGAAATCTTCGTTCAACATAATCAAAGATTTGGACTAAATGTTTCAGGAGAGCGAAGCCTGGATAAAAGGAAGAGACCATTACTGATTCCTCTCAATTGGTAGGGGAGCGTTCCGCTCAGCGTCGAAGCAGCGCCGTGAGGCACTGTGGAGCGTGCGGAAGTGAGAATGCCGGTATTAGTAAGCGAGAAGGCAGGTGAGAATCCTGCCCGCCGGAAGCCTGAGGTTTCCTGGGGAAGGCTCGTCCGCCCAGGGTTAGTCGGGACCTAAGCCGAGGCGTACAGCGTAGGCGATGGACAATCGGTGGAAATTCCGATACCACCGGCAGGCCGTTATCAGCGATGGGGAACACAGGAGGGTAGGCGCAGCGGGCCGTTGGTCGTGCCCGTCCAAGCCTGTAGGGAGACCCGGGAGGCAAATCCCCCGGATCAATCCCGAGAGGCGAGTGCGAGGGAAATCAAGTACCGAAGTGGCCGATCCCACACTGGCTAGAAAAACCCCTAGTGAGGACTGCAGGTGCCCGTACCGCAAACCGACACAGGTAGGCAAGGAGAGAATCCTAAGGCGCGCGAGAGAACCCTCGTTAAGGAACTCGGCAAAATGACCCCGTAACTTAGGGAGAAGGGGTGCCCCATTAGGGTGAGGTAGTACACACCAAGCCCGAGGGGGTTGCAGAGAAGAGGCCCAAGCGACTGTTTACCAAAAACACAGGTCCCTGCCAAAGCGAAAGCTGATGTATAGGGGCTGACACCTGCCCGGTGCTGGAAGGTTAAGGGGAAAGGTTAGCCGCAAGGCGAAGCTTTGAACCGAAGCCCCAGTAAACGGCGGCCGTAACTATAACGGTCCTAAGGTAGCGAAATTCCTTGTCGGGTAAGTTCCGACCCGCACGAAAGGTGTAACGATTTGGGCGCTGTCTCAACGGGGGGCTCGGTGAAATTGTAGTACCGGTGAAGATGCCGGTTACCTGCGACAGGACAGAAAGACCCCATGGAGCTTTACTCTAGCCTGATATTGGATTTTGGCATTCCTTGTACAGGATAGGTGGGAGACTGGGAAGCCGGGCCGCCAGGTTCGGTGGAGTCAACGGTGGGATACCACTCTGGGAGTGCTGGAGTTCTAACCTTGCCCCGTCATCCGGGGTGGGGACAGTGTCTGGTGGGGAGTTTGACTGGGGCGGTCGCCTCCCAAAATGTAACGGAGGCGTCCAAAGGTTCCCTCAGCGTGGTTGGAAATCACGCCATAAGAGTGCAAAGGCAGAAGGGAGCTTGACTGCGAGAGAGACATCTCGAGCAGACGCGAAAGCGGGGCTTAGTGATCCGGTGGTTCCGCGTGGAAGGGCCATCGCTCAACGGATAAAAGCTACCCTGGGGATAACAGGCTTATCCTGCCCAAGAGTCCACATCGACGGCAGGGTTTGGCACCTCGATGTCGGCTCATCGCATCCTGGGGCGGTAGTACGTCCCAAGGGTTGGGCTGTTCGCCCATTAAAGCGGTACGTGAGCTGGGTTCAGAACGTCGTGAGACAGTTCGGTCCCTATCCGTCGCAGGCGCAGGAAACTTGAGGGGGAGCTGTCCCTAGTACGAGAGGACCGGGATGGACAGACCGCTGGTGTACCAGTTGTTCCGCCAGGAGCACCGCTGGGTAGCTATGTCTGGAACGGATAAGCGCTGAAAGCATCTAAGCGCGAAGCCGGCCTCAAGATGAGGTTTCCCACAGCATAAGCTGGTAAGACCCCTGGAAGATGACCAGGTTGATAGGCCAGGAGTGTAAGGGGAGTAATCCCTTTAGCGGACTGGTACTAATCGGTCGAGGGCTTGATTCATGCGTCGCCAGCCACCTTTGTCTAGTTGGAGTAATGAGCGTGTGTGGAAGTTGAATAGGAGTTTCTGGTGGCCACAGCGGAGGGGTCACACCCGTTCCCATCCCGAACACGGCAGTTAAGCCCTCCAGCGCCGATGGTACTTGGGGTTTCCCCGGGAGAGTAGGTCGCCGCCAGGAAATTGTTAAGGGAGCACGAGAATGATTCGTGCTCCCTTTTATATGGGCCGGCACAATCCAAAAACTGATTGACGCCTAGTAACATCTCCTGATATTATTGTAAGTATCAGGAGGTGATACTTTATGAATGACTATCAGATGGTACATTTGAGATTGCCACACGATCTCGTGAAGGGCATCGATTACGTGGTGAGTAAAGCCGGGACGAACCGGAATGAGGTTGTGACGGAGGCGGTCTCCCGTTATATTACCGGTATACGTATGGCAGAGCAGATTCGTAAAGCATGCGGCAGTCTTGACGAGAAAGACGCTCCCGAATGGGCCGATGGCGGCGCGGATTGGGTGCGCCGCATCCGCGAGGAGGAAGACAGGGGGAAGAAGAATTGGGCTACCTGATTGATACCTGCGTCTTCATCGATCTCTTGATGGATAAGCTTCCAGAAGCTGGCCGTGACTGGCTGGCCACGAACGCCGAGGCCGGGCTTACAAAAACAAGTTGTATTGTCTACCACGAGCTATTATTTGGCGCGACTACTTCCAAAGCGCATCAAGAAGTGGATGATCTCCTAAGAGGATGGATAATTCTTCCGGTTGATCAGACTGTGGCTGCACAAGCGGCAACTCTCAGGCGGCTCGGGAAAGCTAAGGGGGAAAACTTGGGTATGGCAGACGCCCTGGTTGCCGCAACTGCTGAGTTGTATGAACTCAAGTTGGTAACATCAGATGTCAAAGGTTTTACGAAAGAAAGCGTGATCAACTTGCGGGAGATGGGCGGAGTAACGGAGATATGACGTTCCGTCGTCCGTACGAAGCGCTCAAACCATGCGCATCCCTATCTCCAGGGCTTTCAGGTTGACCTCCCGGAACTGCGGCTTCACCGCCGCCGCCACCGTAGCGTCAACCACCCCTAGACGATAGCTCACGCAGATTTCGTGATCCGGCTCTTGAACCGGGGCCGCTGTCTATGTATAATACTTACCGTGGAGTTGCTATTCCTCGGTAGCTCAACGGTAGAGCATCCGGCTGTTAACCGGAGGGTTGTAGGTTCGAATCCTACCCGGGGAGCCAGAAAAACAGAGCAGAACCGCAGGGGGCGCGTTCTGCTTTTTTGTTCAAACCAAACTATGGAGGACGCCTTGAGCATGGTAGTGGATTTCCACGTGCACTGTTTTCCGGATGACCTGGCCCCGAGAGCACTTTCCAAACTGGCGGCTGCCGCCGGGGTCGAGCCCTACCTTGATGGCACCGCCTCCAGTCTGCGCCGCTCCATGAGGGAGGCGGGCATCTCTCTGTCAGTGGTGCAGCCGGTGGCCACCCGGCCGCAACAGGTGCGGGCGATCAACGCCTGGGCGGCCGAGCAGGAGGCTATCCGTCGTTCAGGTCTACATCCGGAGCAGTTGCTGTTTTTTGGCACCCTGCACCCCGATCTGGCGGACTGGCGGGAGGAGATCAGGCGAATCAAGGAGGACGGCCTGCGCGGGATCAAGTTTCACTCAGACTACCAGGGCTTTTTTGTGGATGAGGAGCGGATGTGGCCGGTTTACGAGGCCCTGTTCCAGGAGGGTCTGATCATCCTGTTTCATGCCGGTGCGGATATCGGGTTGCCCCCGCCGGTGCATTGCACCCCGGAGGGGCTGGCCAGGGTCCTGCGCCGGTTTCCCGGCGGCCGGATCGTTGCCGCACACATGGGCGGCTACCTGTGCTGGGAAGGCGTGGCTCGCCACCTGGTCGGGACAGAGATCTACCTTGATACCTCTTTTTCTTTCGCAGACCTGGGCGCTGCAGGCATGGTACGGCTGATCCGCGCCCATGGGCCGCACAAGGTGCTATTCGGCACTGATTCCCCCTGGACCGGCCAGAAGGAGTCACTGGCAAGCATCCAGGGCCTGGACCTGCCGCCAGACGCCAAGGAGCGCATTCTCCACCGGAACGCTCTCTTCCTCCTGGGGCTGTCAACGAGTTCTTAGCGTGCGCGTGCTCAGCAATTGGATTCGTAATTTGGCAGATATTTTTTTATGGGAGTTTTTCGGAGGAAGGAATTTCGGATTTACTGGCGAATAGTTCCCCTAAGGATACATATTCCTGTACATTTTAGGAAGGGGGTAATAAGTGTGGCCGAAAAGGAAAAGAAGACGTACAAGTTCGATTTCGAGATCAAGCCGGATCTCTGTATGGACTGCGCTACCTGCTGGTTTGTCTGCGAAAATGACGGTGGGAGCGGTGCGGTTTATGTAAAGGTGAACGGGTCAGCCGAATACGCCATTGACAAGGATATTTGCACCCGCTGCGCCCGGTGCTTCAGGGCGTGTCCGGTTGACGCCGTGGTGCGGATCAACAAGGCTGAGGAAAGCGCCTGATCATCATTCATTAGCCTCTTAACCCTGCCCTGTCGCCTCCGGCGCGGGGCGTGGATTGAGCCAAGTGGATAGACCTGATTCCCTGCGCGCCTGCAGGGAATTTTTCTTATACGCCTGGAGGCGCCTGTGCTCCGCCTACACGGAAACTTGGCTTGCGCCGAGCGTGAGCGACAGCCTAAGCCTTAGTTGCAATTATACTTGTTTCCTTTTTCCATTCCAAACAAGTATATATTGACAGCCTATGTGGGACTATGCTAAAGTAAGGTGCAATGTCTGTATGCTTGGTGTGGTTTCAGTCTTTTTTTATTTATAAAGCTATGAGGAGGTGGCCAGGTTGCGCAGCGGGGTCACTTTGGCCTGTACCGATTGCAAGAATCGTAACTATACTACACAGAAGAATAAAAAGAACGACCCGGACCGGATCGAGTTCAAGAAGTTTTGTCCGGTTTGTAAAACTCACACGCTGCATCGCGAGACGAAGTAGCGGATACCGCGCCGGGGGCGCCCTCTGGGCGCCGTCCAGGGCGGTGCCGGTGTTGTATTACGCGGGTCAGGACGCTAAAAGGATGTGAATGTGACGCGATGGGGAAAAAGGCCGGCACGATTAAGGCGAAAAAGGGCTCCAAGGCTCAGGACGATAAGATGAAAACTGAGGCCGGACAGGAGACTACACCGGTCCCGGCGGTCGTTGCGGCCCCGAAGAACCGGGGGCTGGGCTTTTTGCATCTGGCCAAAGGCGGCAAAAAACCCGAGCCGGAAGCCTCCAAGAGAGTTCCGGCAGTACCGGGCAAGGGTAAAGAACCGGCGCGGGTGCCTGCCAAGAAGGAGCCCGGGAAACCCAAGCCCCAGTTTTTCCAGGAGGCAGTCAAGTTCGTGCAGAGCGCCTGGGCCGAATTGAAAAAAGTGCATTGGCCAACCCGGTCGGAGTTGGTGGTCTATACCACAGTCGTGATCGGCTCGGTTCTTGTTGTGGCGGTGCTGATCTGGATCGTGGACTCGATTATCAGCCAACTCCTCACCCACATCCTTTCATAGGCCTAGTACCGGGAGTGGAGCGGGAAGCAACTTCCCAGGGAGGTGGGGGCCTCAGGGTCCCTTGTCTTTATGGAAAAGAAATGGTTTGTGATTCACACTTATGCCGGTTATGAAAACAAGGTCAAGGCCAACCTGGAAAAGCGGGTCGAATCCATGAATATGCAGGAGAAGGTCTTTCGTGTCCTGGTACCCATGGAGGACGAGGTCGAGATCAAGGACGGCAAGCGTAAGGTTATCAAGCGGAAAATATTTCCCGGTTACGTGCTGGTGGAGATGATCCTCACCGACGATTCCTGGTACGTGGTTCGCAACACGCCAGGCGTCACCGGATTTGTGGGTTCGGGCAACAAGCCGATCCCGCTGCTGCCGACCGAGGTGCGCGTCATCATGCGCCAGATGGGCCTGGAGGAAGCGCGCACCAGGATCGACCTGGACCTCGGGGAGAGTGTGCGGGTCATCACCGGCCCCTTCGAGAACTTTATCGGCACTGTCGAGGAGATCTACCCGGAAAAGAGCAAGCTCAAGGTGCTGGTCTCCATGTTCGGGCGAGAGACGCCGGTGGAGTTGGAGTTTACTCAGATCGAAAAGTTGGCCTGATAAAAATGGCTATGCGTAACTCAGGAGTCAGGATGAGTCTAAAAAGAAGAAGTGATGAGCATACTCATCACATAGTAATGCTGGAAGCATATTCTCGGGGCATTCTGAATTCTCCTGTGCGCCGCATTCCCGGTGTGCCGGCGGGCTTTCAGCCGACCTGTGCTCCGCATTCTTCAGGCCGGGCTGTAAGCCCGGATGCGGTGGACTACTGAATTCTGAATACCTGAGATCTTTTATCCGACATCTGTTCTGAAGGGAAGAGTGAAACAACATGGCCAAGAAGGTTAATGCCATCGTCAAGCTGCAAGTGAACGCGGGCAAGGCCACCCCGGCCCCTCCGGTTGGCTCCGCCCTAGGCCCCCATGGCCTGAACATCATGCAGTTCTGCAAAGAGTTCAACGAGCGTACCGCCGGCGATGTGGGGCTGGTGATCCCGGTAGAGGTGACTGTCTATGCCGACCGGACCTTCAGCTTCATCTGCAAGACCCCGCCGGCTTCCATCCTGTTAAAGAAGGCGTTGGGGATCGAGGCCGCCTCCGGCGAGCCGAACCGGAAAAAGGTCGGCAAGGTAAACCGGGCCAAGGTGCGGGAGATCGCCGAATTCAAGATGAGGGACTTGAACGCCGCCTCGGTGGAAGCCGCCATGCGCATGGTGGAAGGTACGGCCCGCAGCATGGGCATCGAAGTCGTAGAATAACTCAGTAGTCAGTAGTCATATACGGTTTGTCGTCGCAATTTCGGCGTGCCGCCGTCTCAATAACTTTTAATCTTGCGTTAGGTTTGTAAACGTAGCAATACGGAAAAAAGCGCTTTTCAACTGGGTCTTGGCTTCAGTGGGGGATTGATTCCCCCACTGAAGATTAGAGCCAGTTAATATTGTGGCATAGCCGCCCTTATCCCGCCGCTTTGAAGAAGCGGGGGTATTAGGGCGGGTAGCCATCAATGATAAAACATTACACAAGGTTTATTCTGAATACTGAATTCTGACTACTTGAAAAAAGTGGGAGGAGCAATCCGTTTAACCACGAGGAGGTAATAACAATGCCGAAGAGAGGCAAGAAGTATCAGACAGCCCTGGAGAAGTTCGACCGGGCCACCCTTTACGAACCGGCAGAGGCGTTGCGGCTGATTCAGGAAGTGGCGCCGGCCAAGTTTGACGAGACCGTGGAAGTCGCCTTCAAGTTGGGGATCGACGTCCGCCACGCTGACCAGCAGGTGCGCGGGGCGGTGGTGCTCCCGAACGGGACCGGCAAGTCCCGGAAGGTGCTGGTGTTCGCCAAGGGCGACAAGGCCCAGGAGGCTGTGGATGCCGGCGCCGATTACGTGGGCGCCGATGACATGGTGGCCAAGATCCAGGGCGGTTGGATGGATTTCGAAGTGACTGTGGCCACTCCTGACATGATGAGCGTGGTGGGCAAGCTGGGCAAACTGCTCGGCCCCCGGGGGCTGATGCCGAATCCCAAGACCGGTACGGTCACCATCGACATCGGGCGGGCGGTCAAGGAGATCAAGGCCGGGAAGATCGAGTACCGGGCTGACAAGACGGGGATCATCCATGCTCCGATCGGCAAGGTTTCCTTTGCACGGGAAAGCCTGGTGGAGAACTTCGCTACCCTGATGGATGTGGTGGTCAGGGCAAAGCCGGCTGCAGCCAAGGGACAGTACATCAAGAGCGTGACTGTTTCCTCAACCATGGGGCCGGGGATCAGGGTCAGCAGCCAGCGACCGGCCGGTTAGAAATAGGGAATTGCTAATTCGCAATTATATTTTACTTCCAAAAGAATATCTGCTATGATCTGCTAGTGACCGGAGACAGCAGGCGCGGGTGCCGGGTGCCGGTCCCTTTGGGCGCGGCACGGCGCGGCAAAGCTTAATGCGCAAACACCTGCCGAGGTTAAAGGGCTCCTTGAGGTTCGAAGTTCGAAGTTCGAAGTTCGCATGAAGAAGGAATTGGCAAAAGCCGATCCCTATCAAAAACGAACATCGAATGTCGCACTACCAACATTGAGGATGAAGTGTGCAATTGCCCTCCTGTCTTCCGGGAGGGTGTTTTATTTATGGTAGAGAGGGAGGTGCGAGATGGCAACAATCGATAAGAAGAAGCAGTTGGTGGCTGATCTGCAGTCAAAGCTGTCCTCCTCCAAGGTGGCGGTGTTCGCGGATTACCGGGGATTGAACGTGGCCAGTGCCACGGCGCTCCGGGTTTCTTTCCGGGAGGCCGGCGCCGAGGTGATGGTCGCCAAAAACACTCTGACCAAGATTGCCGCCGACCGGGTAGGCATTCAAGGGCTGGAGCAACTGCTGACGGGACCGACCATCATTGCTTTCGGTTATGCTGACCAGACAACGACCGTCGAAGCTGTTGAACAGCTTCCTCAGGACCAACCGCAGTCTCGAGATCAAGGGCGGCTTGCTGGATGGCCGGGTGATCAGCGCCAGGGACGTCAGGGTGTTGGCCGACCTGCCGAGCCGTGAAGTCCTGGTTTCCCAGGTGATGCGCGGCCTTCAAGGCCCCATCGCCGGGTTGCAGTTCGTCCTGGCGGGGCCAATTCGCAAGCTGGCTACTGCCCTGCAGGCGATTCAGGAGCAGAAGGCCGCCAGTTGAGCGCCAGCCTGCTGGCATAGTGTCAGAAACAAGAGGTCAGGGGTCGGAAAAACTTGAGCAAGGCATGTGGTAGACGGAAATAGGAGGCCAAAGGTCTCAGGGGTAGAAGCAAGGAGTCAGAGGCGGAAAACTGCCAATAGGCAACTGGAAAATATTTGGGCTTCCGGTATCCGGCATCTGACCACAAAGGTCTTCAATAAAGACTATAGGAGGCATGGACATGAGCAAGGTAGCAGAGATTATTGAAAGCGTCAAAGGTATGACAGTGCTGGAATTATCTGAACTGGTGAAGGCCATCGAGGAGGAATTCGGAGTCAGCGCTGCCGCTCCGGTTGCCATGATGGCCGGGGCAATGCCGTCAGCAGCGGCGGAGGCGCCCGACGAGGAGGAGCAGACAGAATTCGACGTCATCCTCAAGACCATCGGCGACAAGAAGATCAACGTCATCAAGGTCGTGAGGGAAATCACCGGCCTTGGCCTCAAGGAGGCAAAGGACCTGGTTGACAATGCCCCGAAGCCTGTCAAAGAAAAGGTGAACAAGGAAGAGGCAGAGTCGATCAAGGCGAAACTGGTCGAAAACGGTGCCGAAGTAGAGATTAAATAACAGAGGTTTTAAGAGGCTGGTACCCACTTGGCGGGTGCGATTGGAAAGGGATTTAAGAGCAGCCATAAAGCGCGTAAGTCTGACATCAGATTTCCAGCATCCATCCGATTTCTGCGGGAGACCCTTGGTGACAGTCATAGCAGAGGGTTTCCCCTTTTTTTCATACATTTTTGCTTGACAATGATTAGCTGATATGCTAACATTTTTAATTGTCTATTGTACCAAGCCGTATAATAAATGCCATATTATCTTAATAATGGAGGGTAAAGGATTTAACGGCAACCTGTGGGGGCATGATGTTTGTATCCTGGAGAAAGCGTTATCGGGGTACTTGTTAGGTAGTTTTCGACCTTTTACGACAGAGGTGAGGGATGGCATCATGGCTTATCCGTATGCGGTTCAGTCGGGGCAGCACCAGCGCTACAGCTACGGGCGGATCCGCGAAGTTTTGGAAATACCCAACCTGATCGAGATCCAGCAACAATCCTACGAGTGGTTCCTCAGTTCCGGCCTGCGCGATCTGTTTCAGGACGTCTCTCCAATTCAGGACTTTACCGGAAATTTGATGCTGGAATTTGTCGATTACGCTCTGGGTGATCCCAAATACTCCGTGGAGGAGTGCAAGGAGCGGGATGTAACCTTTGCGGCGCCCCTAAGGGTGAAAGTGCGTTTGACCAATAAGGAGACAGGGGAGATCAAGGAACAGGACGTGTTCATGGGCGACTTTCCCCTGATGACCGAGAAGGGAACCTTCATAATCAACGGCGCAGAGCGGGTGATTGTCAGCCAGCTCGTGCGCTCGCCCGGTGTCTACTATCATTCGGGCAGCGACGCCACCGGCAAGAAGACTTACAGCGCCACGGTCATTCCCAACCGGGGAGCCTGGCTGGAGCTTGAGACCGACACCCACGACGTGGCTTACGTGCGGATCGACCGCACCCGCAAGCTGCCGGTGAGCGTGCTGATCCGCGCCCTGGGCTACGCTACCAACGATCAGATCCTGGAACTTTACGACCAGGACGAATTCATGAAGACTACCCTGGAGCGGGATACATCTCAAAACCAGGAGGAGGCCCTGGTGGAGATTTACAAGCGACTGCGCCCCGGCGAGCCGCCGACCATCGACAGCGCCCGGGCGCTGCTGGAAGGCCTGTTCCTGGACCCGCGACGCTACGACCTCGGCCATGTCGGCCGCTACAAGCTGAACAAGAAGCTGAAGCTCGACCCGGACTATACCGGGCGGTGCCTCCGCAAGGACGACATCCTGTCGGCGGTGCGCTATTTCCTGAAGCTGATGCACGGCGAGGGGAACATCGACGACATCGACCACCTGGGCAACCGGCGGGTGCGCTCGGTGGGCGAGTTGTTGCAGAACCAGTTCCGGATCGGGCTTGCCCGGATGGAGCGGGTTGTTCGGGAACGCATGACCATCCAGGATGTGGAGGCCATCACCCCCCAGGCGCTGATCAACATTCGCCCGGTGGTGGCGGCGATCAAAGAATTCTTTGGCAGCAGCCAGTTGTCTCAGTTCATGGACCAGACCAACCCGCTGGCGGAGTTGACCCACAAGCGGCGCTTGAGCGCCCTCGGCCCCGGCGGCCTCAGCCGCGAGAGAGCGGGTTTCGAGGTGCGTGATGTGCACCACTCTCACTATGGCAGGATGTGCCCGATCGAGACCCCTGAAGGCCCGAACATCGGCCTGATCGGTTCATTGAGCACCTTTGCCCGGATCAATAAGTACGGCTTCATCGAGACCCCATACCGGAGGGTCGACAAGGAGCGGGGGATCGTCACCGAGGATATCGTCTACCTGACCGCCGACGAGGAGGAGGAATATATCATCGCCCAGGCGAACGCCCCCCTCGACGATAGTGGACGCTTCCTGAGCCCCAGGGTCAACACCCGGCACGGGTCAGAGGTTCTGGTCGTCCCCTCGGGCCAGGTGGACTATATGGACGTCTCCCCGAAACAGGTGGTCAGCATCGCTGCCGCTCTGATCCCTTTTCTGGAGCACGACGACGCCAACCGCGCCCTGATGGGGGCGAACATGCAGCGCCAGGCGGTGCCCCTGATGCGCACCGAGGCTCCCCTGGTAGGAACCGGGATCGAGCACCGGGTTGCCCAGGACTCCGGAGTGGTAGTCAGGGCACGCCACGACGGCACGGTGGCCCGGGTGACCGCGGACGAGATCCACGTCAAGCGCAGCAGTGGCAAGCATGACGTGGACAAGTACACCCTGATCAAGTTCGCGCGCTCCAACCAGGGAACCTGCCTGAACCAGAAGCCGATCGTCGCCAAGGGCCAGCGGGTTAAGGCCGGGGAGATCATCGCCGACGGCCCCTGCACGGAGGGCGGCGAACTGGCCCTGGGCCGGAACGTGCTGATCGCTTTCATGCCCTGGGAGGGCTACAACTATGAAGACGCCATCCTGATCAGCGAGAAGCTGGTCAAGGAGGATTACTTTACATCCATTCATATTGAAGAGTACGAGTGCGACGCCCGGGACACCAAGCTGGGCCCCGAGGAGATCACCCGGGACATCCCCAACGTGGGCGAGGACGTGCTCAAGGACCTGGACGAGCGCGGAGTAATCAGCGTGGGAGCCGATGTCCGGCCGGGCGACATCCTGGTCGGCAAGGTGACTCCCAAGGGGGAGACCGAACTGACTGCCGAGGAGCGCCTCTTGCGGGCGATTTTCGGCGAGAAGGCCCGGGAGGTCCGGGACACCTCGCTCAGGGTCCCGCACGGTGAATCCGGGCGGGTAGTCAACGTCAAGGTCTTTTCCCGTGAGAACGGCGACGAGCCTGCCTCCGGGGGTCAACAGGCTGGTACGGGTCTACGTCGCTCAGAAGCGGAAGATCTCCGTGGGGGACAAGATGGCCGGCCGGCACGGGAACAAGGGAGTTATCTCCCGGATCCTGCCCCAGGAGGACATGCCGTTCCTGCCGGATGGAACGCCGGTGGAGATCGTGCTCAATCCGCTGGGTGTTCCTTCACGTATGAACATTGGACAGGTTCTGGAGTGCCACCTGGGTATGGCGGCCAAAAAACAGGGCGTGTATTCCGCCTCCCCGGTCTACGACGGGGCGCGGGAGGTGGATATCATGAAGACCCTGGAGCAGTTGCACATGTCCAGCGATGGCAAGACGCAGCTCTACGATGGCCGCACCGGCGATCCCTACGACCGGCAGGTAACGGTCGGCTACCTGTACATGCTGAAGCTGGCCCACCTGGTGGACGACAAGATCCACGCCCGGTCGACGGGGCCATACTCCCTGGTGACCCAGCAGCCTTTGGGCGGCAAGGCCCAGTTCGGCGGGCAGCGCTTCGGAGAGATGGAGGTCTGGGCGCTGGAGGCCTATGGCTCATCCTATACCCTGCAGGAGATCCTGACGGTCAAATCCGACGATGTGGTCGGGCGGGTGAAGACCTATGAGGCGATCGTCAAGGGTGAGAACGTCCCCGAACCAGGAGTGCCGGAGTCTTTCAAGGTGCTGATCAAGGAGTTGCAGAGCCTTTGCCTGGATGTGCGGGTGCTCTCGGAGACCAACGAGGAGATCGAGATCCGGGAGAGCGAGGAAGATATCAGCGAAACTGCCAAGGAACTGGAACTGGATATCGGCGAGGCCCGGCTTCCGGTCGCCAAGCCGCCCAAGCTCAGGTTTATCCCTGTTGAAGTAGAGGAAGAGGCCGAAGATGAAGTGGTCGATGAAGAGGACGAGGTGGATTCTGAGGCTGAGGCCGAGACTGAGACCGGCATGCTCCCCCTGGTGGAGGAGGCTGTCGGGGAGGAGCCCCGGCCGGTGCAGGCCGGCATTCCCCTGCGCGACCTGAACAGCCTGCAGGGATTGCTGCCGCTGGTGGATGAGAGCGACGATGCCGATGCCGATGGATCCGATGCCAAAAACGATAGTGATGCCAAAAACGATAGTGATGAGTAACTTGCATGTAGTAATGCAGAATTCAGTAGTCTGTATTCAGAATTATTTTAGAAGAAAACCGTTTTCTATTCTGCAATACCCGGACGCTCTCGAGGATAAAAAGTGAGACAAGGAACAGCGCCTGCAAACAGCACCCGTGACTCATCAAGAATAGAAATGGGTTCCATGTTACTTTTAGGGCAGGCATTCGAATTCAGCAGTCAGAATTCTTCAGGAAGAGAAACTCGCGGTCTTATTCTGACTCCTGACTCCTGCACTCCCGACTCCTGAGCAGAAGGGAGTCGATCTTGTTGCTGGATGTCAGTAACTTTGAACGGATGCGCATCAGTCTGGCCTCCCCGGAGCAGATCCGGGCCTGGTCGAGCGGCGAGGTCAAAAAGCCGGAAACTATCAACTACCGCACCCTCAAGCCGGAGCGCGACGGTCTGTTCTGCGAGCGGATCTTCGGGCCCACCAAGGATTGGGAGTGCCACTGCGGCAAGTATAAGAGGGTACGCTACAAGGGGATCATCTGCGACCGCTGCGGCGTGGAGGTGACCCGTTCAAAGGTGCGGCGGGAGCGGCTCGGCCACATCGAGCTGGCGGCGGCGGTATCGCATATCTGGTATTTCAAAGGGATCCCCAGCCGGATGGGACTGCTGCTGGACATGTCTCCCCGGTCACTGGAGAAGATCCTCTATTTTGTGTCCTACGTCGTTACCGACCCGGGGAACATCGATGATCTTGCCAAGAAACAACTGCTCTCTGAGGCAGAATACCGGGACTACCGGGAAAAGTACAGCGGCCGTTTCAAGGCGGGTATGGGCGCCGAGGCGGTCAAGCTGCTGTTGGACGAGATCGACCTGGAGTACCTCAGCACGCAGTTGCGGGCGGAGCTCAAGGACGCCACCGGGCAGCGCAAGGTGCGGGCTATCCGGCGCCTGGAGGTGGTGGAGGCCTTCCGGAAGTCCGGCAACGACCCGTCCTGGATGATCCTGGACGTGGTCCCGGTGATCCCGCCGGAACTGCGCCCCATGGTGCAGTTGGACGGCGGCCGGTTCGCCACCTCCGACCTCAACGACCTCTACCGCCGGGTGATCAACCGCAACAACCGGCTTAAGCGCCTGTTGGATCTGGGCGCTCCGGACATCATCGTCCGGAACGAGAAGCGCATGCTGCAGGAGGCCGTGGACGCCCTGATCGACAACGGGCGGCGCGGCCGGCCAGTGACCGGCCCCGGCAACCGTCCACTGAAGTCTCTGAGCGACATGCTCAAGGGAAAACAGGGGCGCTTTCGCCAGAACCTGCTGGGCAAACGGGTCGACTACTCCGGACGCTCGGTGATCGTGGTCGGTCCTGAATTGAAGTTGCACCAGTGCGGCCTCCCCAAAGAAATGGCCCTGGAGTTGTTCAAGCCTTTCGTCATGAAGCGCCTGGTCAACGGCGGCTTCGCCCATAACATCAAGAGCGCCAAGCGCATGGTGGAGCGGGTCCGTCCGGAGGTCTGGGATGTGCTGGAGGACGTGATCAGCGAGCATCCGGTGATGCTCAACCGGGCGCCAACCTTGCACCGGCTGGGTATTCAAGCCTTTGAGCCGATCCTGGTGGAGGGCCGGGCGATCCAGATCCACCCCCTGGTCTGCACCGGATACAACGCCGACTTTGACGGCGATCAGATGGCGGTGCATGTTCCCCTGTCCACCGAGGCCCAGGCGGAGGCCCGGATCCTGATGCTGTCCGCCCACAACATCCTGAACCCCAAGGATGGCCGCCCGGTGGTCGGCCCAACCCAGGACATGGTGCTGGGCGTCTACTACCTGACCATCGAGCGCGAGGGTGTGCTGGGCGAGGGCAAGGTCTTCAGGGACTTCGACGAGGCGTTCTACGCTTACGAGAGCAAGGCGGTGGACCTGCATGCCCGGATCAGGGTGCGCAGGGACGGCAAGTTATTCGAGACCACGGTGGGGCGCCTGATCTTCAACCAGGTGATCCCGCCGGAGCTGGGCTATATCAATGAAATAGTTGGCAAGAAAGATCTTGCCAAGATCGTCGGCAAGTGCTACCGCCAGCTCGGCTATGAGCGCACTGACACTCTGCTGGACGGGATCAAGAATTTGGGGTTCAAGTACGCCACCAGGGCGGGGATCACCGCCGGGATCACCGACGTCGAGATCCCGGCAGCCAAACAGGCGATCCTGGCCCAGGCGGATCTGGACGTGGAAAAAGTGGAGCAACAATACCGCCGTGGCCTGATCACCGAAGAAGAGCGCTACGAGCGGGTGATCGCGTTCTGGCAGGAGGCCACCGATAAGGTGACCGACGCTCTGATGCACAGCCTCGATCCCTTGAATCCGATCTACATGATGGCTCAGTCCGGCGCCCGCGGCAATGTCCAGCAGATCCGCCAGTTGGCCGGCATGCGCGGTCTGATGGCCGACCCTTCCGGGCGGATCATCGATGTTCCCATCAAAGCCAACTTCCGCGAGGGGCTGACGGTGCTGGAATACTTCACCTCCACCCATGGCGCCCGCAAGGGACTGGCGGACACCGCTCTCCGTACTGCCGACTCCGGCTACCTGACCCGGCGGTTGGTGGACGTTGCCCAGGACGTGATCGTCCGGGAGGATGAGTGCGGGACCAGGGAAGGGGTTTATGTCAACGAGGTTGCTGACGGCGAAGATGTGATCGAGCCCCTGGAGGAGCGCATCATCGGGCGCTACACCATTGAGCCGGTGCTGCATCCGGAAACCGGCGAGGAGATCGTCCCGGCAGACCAGGAGATTTCTGAAGAGGATGCCGAGGCGATCAAAAAAGCCGGGATCACCAGGGTGCTGATCCGGACGATATTGACCTGCAAGACCCGCTATGGCGTATGTCGCAAGTGCTATGGACGCAACCTGGCCACCGGCTTCCAGGTGGAGATCGGGGAGGCGGTGGGGATCATGGCCGCCCAGTCCATCGGCGAGCCGGGCACCCAGTTGACCATGCGCACCTTCCACACCGGTGGTGTGGCCGGCGAGGACATCACCCAGGGCTTGCCCAGGGTGGAGGAGCTGTTCGAGGCGCGTCGGCCGAAGGGCCAGGCGATCATCTCGGAGAACGACGGCGTGGTCACCATCGGCGAGAATAAAGGTAGGCAGGAGATCGAAGTGGCCGGCAGCGATGGCGAGAGGCATACCTACCAGATCCCCTTTGGATCCCGGATCAGAGTGGCCCACGACCAGTCTGTGGAGTCCGGCGAAGAGTTGACCGAGGGTTCCATCAATCCCCACGAGTTGCTGGATATCAAGGGCATTCCCGCCGTGCAGCAGTACCTGCTCCGGGAGGTGCAGCGAGTCTACCGGATGCAGGGGGTGGATATCAACGACAAGCACATCGAGGTGATGATCCGCCAGATGCTGCGCAAGGTCAAGGTGGAAGAGTCCGGGGATACCGATCTGCTGCCGGGTGCGCTGATCGAGGTCTTTGACTTCGAGGACGAGAACAGGCGGATTATGGAGTCCGGTTTTGAGCCGGCCATAGCCAAACCGGTGGTGCTGGGGATCACCAAGTCCTCCCTGGCTACCGATTCCTGGCTGTCGGCGGCATCCTTCCAGGAGACAACCCGGGTACTGACCGAGGCGGCCATCAAGGGCAAGGCCGATTCTCTGCTGGGACTGAAGGAGAACGTGATTATCGGCAAACTGATCCCGGCGGGCACCGGTACCGCCTGCTACCGCTCGATACAGGTGAGCGTGGTGGGTCCCCCGGATCAGTCAGGGGATACTGCGGCGGCGCCCGGCGCGGTGGACCAGGCGTGGCCTGACGAACAGGGCGAGGCCGGCTCGGTTGAGGAATTCTTGGAGCCGCCGGTGCTCGCTCGCGAGCATGGAGACGAAGTCGCTCAGAAAATTTTGTGAGTGAATAACTGGTTGTAGCATTGACAGCAAAATTGGAAAGATGTTAGAATAAACTTTGTGCGAATTTCTAAATCTAATATTTAGCTATTCGGCCATGTGATATGAGAGTGGGATGCGCCTCACCTCTCAATTCTCCAGGGGGAGAGCGATGGAAAGGCTGAAGAACGCCCGGATTAAAGTGGTAGGGACCAAGCAAACCCAGAAGGCGATCGAGAAGGATCAGACCCAGGTGGTATACGTGGCCAAAGATGCAGAGGAGCGGATCGTCTCTCCGATCATCAGGTTATGCGAAGACAAGAACCTGGAACTGGTGCTGGTCGATTCCATGGCCGAACTGGGCAAAGCCTGTGGCATCAAGGTAGGAGCGGCTGCTGCGGCCATAAATAAGGAGTAAAGTCAGGAGTCATGTACTCCGCATTCCCGGTGTGCCGGCGGGCTTTCCACCGCATCCAGTCCTTCGGACTGGCCTGAAAGAATGCGGCGCACAGGAGCCAAGGCGGAGCCTTGAGCCGGCGTTCAGGCTGGGCGGAAGCCCAGATGCGGTGGACTACTGAATTCTGAATACTTGAGCGAAGCGAAAAGGAGGTGGCAAGGTGCCAACATTGAATCAGTTAGTGCGCAAAGGCCGCCAGGTGTCCAAAAAGAAGTCCACCGCACCGGCTTTGAAGGGTTGCGCCCAGAAGCGGGGTGTGTGCACTCGTGTTTATACGACCACGCCGAAGAAGCCGAACTCTGCCCTCCGCAAAGTGGCCCGGGTTCGCCTCACCAACGGTATCGAGGTCACAGCCTATATCCCGGGCATTGGCCATAATCTCCAGGAACACTCGGTGGTGATGGTCAGGGGCGGACGGGTGAAAGACCTGCCCGGTGTGCGCTATCACATCATCAGAGGGACCCTGGATACCGGGGGTACCCAGAACAGGAACCGGGGCCGGTCGAAGTATGGCGCTAAACGGCCGAAAGCAGCCAAAGCATAAAAGAAGTAATGAGTGCTGAGTGCTGAGTAATGAGTAATGGAAAAAACGAAAATCTCATGAGATTGCGCTTACACGCATATACAATCAGGCAATGAAGGTTTTTGTTATACTTTGGATTCTAGATGTGAAGCGAAATAACAGACGAAAGTTTTGTGATGAGTAATGAGAGTCCTCGAATTTGTCTGTCTTTCCACTCAGCACTCAGAACTCAGCACTCAGCACTTATAACTCAAGTAAGGAGGGATGTTTTTGCCACGCCGTGGTTACACAGCAAAACGGGAGACGCCGGCAGATCCGGTATATGGCAACAGGGTCTTCACCAAGCTGGTCAACAAGGTGATGTGGGATGGCAAGAGGAGCATCGCCGAGCGGATCTGTTACGATGCCCTGAAGATTGTCAAGGAAAAGACGAGGCGCGAACCAGTGGAGATCTTCGAGCAGGCGATGAAAAATATCATGCCCGTGCTTGAAGTCAAGGCCCGGCGCGTCGGAGGGGCCAACTACCAGGTTCCCATCGAAGTGCGCTCGGACCGGCGGATGACCCTGGGGATCAGGTGGCTGGTCGGTTTTGCCCGCAACCGCTCCGGCAAGAGCATGGAAGAGAAGCTGGCGGCGGAGATCATGGATGCGGCCAATGGTATCGGCAGCTCCGTGAAGAAACGGGAAGACACGCACAAGATGGCCGAGGCCAACAAGGCCTTTGCCCATTACCGCTGGTAACCTGGGGCGAGTACTCAGTACTCAGGAGTCAGGAGTCAGAATAAAAGAGCAAGCGAAAACCCTATTTTTGTAAGGGTCGGTACCATATGTAGCGACTATTTGGTAGGCGCTACTACATGAAACACAGTGGCTGTCAAAAGGAGCTTTATGCACCAGATCCATTCTGAATACTGACTACTGAATTCTGAGTACCTGGCATGCATATACCTGACATGCAAATGATGTCTTTGATGGAAGGAGGGATAACTGCATGGCGCGTGAGGTTCTGCTGGAACGGATCCGCAACATCGGGATCATGGCGCACATCGACGCCGGCAAGACTACTACCACGGAGCGGATTCTCTACTATACCGGACGGGTCTGCCGGATCGGGGAGGTTGACGAGGGGTCTGCCACCATGGACTGGATGATCCAGGAGCAGGAGCGGGGTATCACCATCACCTCTGCGGCTACAACATGCTTCTGGCGCGATTTTATTATTAACCTGATCGACACGCCCGGCCACGTGGACTTTACAGCGGAAGTAGAGCGCTGCCTGCGCGTGCTTGACGGGGCGATCGCCGTTTTTGACGCCGTTGCCGGTGTCGAACCCCAGTCCGAGACGGTCTGGCGGCAGGCGGAAGACTACCACATCCCCCGCATTGCCTACCTGAACAAGATGGACCGGGTGGGCGCCGATTTCTTCCGCTCCACTAAAAGCATCCGGGAGCGCCTGGGAGCGAATGCGGTGCCGGTTCAGCTTCCCATCGGGAGCGAGGACTCCTTTCAGGGCATTATTGACCTGGTGACGAATAAAGCAATCATCTATCGCGACGAATTGGGGGAGGTACCGGAGGTCACCGATATTCCCCCGGATTATATGAACGCTAAGCGGCACAGTCGGGAGAAGCTGTTGGAGGCGCTGGCGGAGTTGGACGAGGCCCTGATGGAGAAGTACCTGAACGGCGATCCGATCGGCGAGCAGGAGATCCGGGCGGCGATCCGCAAGGGTACCCTGTCCTGCCGGTTTGTGCCGGTCCTCTGTGGGTCCTCCAGGCGGAACAAGGGCGTTCAGCCGTTGCTCGATGCCGTGGTGGACTACCTGCCGTCGCCGCTGGATGTGGCGCCGGTCCTGGGGATCGACCCCAGAACGGGTGAGACAGTAGAGCGGCAACCGGGAAATGCCCACCCGCTGACCGCTCTGGCCTTCAAGGTACAGTCCGACCCCTACTCTGGGAAGCTGGTGTATATCCGGGTCTACGCCGGGACGCTGCAGTCCGGCAAGGCGGTCTACAACGCCACCAAAGGCAGGCGGGAGCGGATCGGGAGGCTGGTGAAGATGCACGCCAACCACCGGGAGGATGTGCAAGAGGTCTTCTCCGGAGAGATCGCCGGTGGCAGTCGGTCTCAAAGAAGCGGTCACCGGGGACACCCTGTGCAGCGAAAACCAGCCGGTGATCTTGGAACAGATGCGTTTTCCGGAGCCTGTCATCTCCATCGCTATCGAGCCCAAGACCAAGGCCGACCAGGACAAGATGGGCACCGCCTTGAACCGCCTTGCAGAAGAAGATCCCACCTTTCGTACCTATACCGATAAGGAGACCGGCCAGACCCTGATCTCCGGCATGGGCGAGCTGCACCTGGAAATAATTGAGGACCGCCTGCTCCGGGAGTTCAACGTGGATGCCTACGTGGGTAAGCCCCAGGTGGCGTACAAGGAGACTATCACCCGCAGGTGCAGGGGCGAGGGCCGGTTTATCCGCCAGACCGGTGGCCATGGCCAGTATGGCCATGTGCTGCTGGAGTTGGAACCGTTGCCCTCGGGAGCCGGATACGAGTTTGTGGATGCCACCACCGGAGGGGTGATCCCCAAAGAGTTCATTCCCGCCGTCGACGCCGGAATCAAAGAGGCTATGGAAAATGGTGTGCTGTCCGGATACCGGATGGTGGACATCAAGGCGGTGCTGACCGGGGGTTCCTACCATGAGGTGGACTCCACGGAGATCGCCTTCAAGATCGCCGGTGCCCTGGGTTTCCGCTCAGCCGCCGAAAAGGGTGCTCCGGTGTTGCTGGAGCCGGTCATGAGAATTGAGATTGTCGTTCCGGAGTCTTACCTGGGCGAGGTGATCGGCGACCTCAACGCCCGGCGCGGACGGGTCGAAGCCACCGAGATGAGGGGTGTCGTACAGGCAGTCCGGGGTTTTGTGCCCCTGGCCGCCATGTTCGGCTACTCCACCGACCTGCGGTCGTTGACCCAGGGCCGGGGCAATTACGTGATGCAGTACTCCCATTACGATCAGGCGCCTTCTGTCGCATCCGAGGCGATGCGGCGCGGGGATTGCATGAGCCTCTGACCCAGGAGTCAGGAGTCAGGAGTCAGAATGAAAAAGAACGGTTTATCGTCCTGAAGAGAGATTTATCGTCTCGTAGAAGATTCTGAATTCCTCCGCATCCGGACTACGTCCGGCCTGACGCCGGCTCGAGGCTCCGCCCTCCGCATCCGGGCTTACGCCCGGCCTGAAGAATGCGGAGTGCATGAATACCAGCAGTTAAAAAAACTCATGTCTTGAGAAAGGAAGGAATGAACTGAAATGGCTAAAAAGAAGTTCGAGCGCACCAAGCCGCATGTGAACGTCGGTACGATCGGCCACATCGACCATGGCAAGACCACCCTCACTTCGGCGATTACCATCTGCCTGAGCAAGAAGGGCTGGGCGAATGCCACCGCCTACGGAGAGATCGACAAAGCCCCGGAGGAGCGGGAGCGCGGCATTACCATCGCCATCGCCCATGTCGAGTACGAGACCGCGAAGCGGCACTACGCCCATGTTGACTGCCCCGGCCATGCCGACTACATCAAGAACATGATCACCGGCGCCGCCCAGATGGACGGGGCGATCCTGGTGGTCTCCGCCGCCGATGGCCCCATGCCCCAGACTCGTGAGCATGTCTTGCTGGCCCGCCAGGTCAACGTTCCCTATATCGTGGTCTTCCTGAACAAGGCGGACATGGTCGACGACCCCGAACTCATGGAGTTGGTGGAACTGGAAGTCCGTGAACTCCTCAGCATGTACGAGTTCCCCGGCGATGAGATTCCGATCATCGCCGGCAGCGCCCTGAAAGCCATGGAGTGTGGCTGCGGCAAGCCGGAGTGCGAGGCCTGCGGCCCCATTCTCAAGCTCCTGGATGCTGTTGACGCCTACATCCCGACCCCGGTACGCGATACCGACAAGCCGCTGCTGATGCCGATCGAGGATGTCTTCACCATCACCGGACGCGGCACCGTGGTCACTGGGAGAGTGGATCGCGGGATTGTCAAGGTGCAGGACGAGGTGGAGATGATCGGCCTGCATGAACAATCCCGCAAGGTGATCGTCACCGGCGTGGAGATGTTCCGCAAAATTCTGGAGCAGGGCATGGCCGGAGACAACATCGGCGTGCTGCTGAGAGGCGTCGAACGCAAAGACGTGGAGCGCGGCATGGTCATCGCCAAACCGGGCTCCATCAAGCCACACACCAAGTTCAAGTCCCAGGTCTACGTCCTGACCAAGGAAGAGGGAGGGCGCCACACGCCGTTCTTCCAGGGCTACCGTCCACAGTTCTACTTCCGGACCACCGACGTCACCGGTATCATCAAGCTTCCGGAAGGAGTGGAGATGGTTATGCCCGGCGACAATATCAACATGGACGTGGAACTGATCACCCCGATCGCCATCGAAGAGGGGTTGCGGTTTGCTATCCGTGAGGGCGGCCGCACGGTGGGTTCCGGTGTGGTCACCGGTATTGCCTAGATGTGAGCGAGCGGGTGCCCCGGGTGCCCTCTGGGCGCGGGCGCGGTGCCTCACACATCGGGGCCGAAGCCCATTGCGGCGTTAGTGAGGAGGAAAGTACATGGCGCGTCAGAAGATCCGGATCAGATTGAAGGCCTTTGACCATAAAATACTCGACCAGTCGGCCCAGAAGATAGTGGAAACAGCCCAGCGGACGGGGGCCTCGATCTGGGGCCGGTCCCGCTGCCGACGGAGAAGAGCATCATTACGGTGCTGCGCTCTCCGCACGTGAATAAAGATTCCCGGGAACAGTTCGAGATGCGTACCCATAAGCGGCTGATCGACATCCTGGAACCGACCCCGAAGACGATCGATGCGCTGATGCGTCTTGACCTTCCGGCCGGGGTTGACATCGAGATCAAGCTCTAAATAGTATATGAGTGATGAGTGATGAGTGAGAGAAGAGAAGGCATGCAATGCCAACAGAATCTCGCTCAACCTCTCACCTCTCACCTCTCAGTTGTGAGGTGAAATAGTTGCGCAAAGGATTGCTCGGGAGAAAGGTTGGCATGACGCAGGTCTTCGACGAGGAGGGCAAGGCGGTCCCGGTGACGGTGATCCAGGCCGGCCCCTGCATCGTCGTGAACATCAGGACCCCGGAGCGGGATGGCTATGCCGCCCTGCAGCTTGGTCATGAAGAGGTGCGCGGCGACCGGTTGAATCGCCCCCTGCGCGGCCAGTTTACAAAAGGAAAAGTAAAGCCGCAGCGCTTTTTGAGAGAGATCCGGGTGGCGGATTCAGACCTCAAAGAGTTTGCCGTCGGCCAGGAGATCAAGGTTGATGTGTTCAGCGCCGGGGACTACGTGGATGTCCGCGGCACTTCCAAGGGCAAGGGCTTTGCCGGCGGCATCAAGAGGCACGGCATGCACCGCGGCCCCATGGAGCACGGCTCCAAGTACCACCGCCGGCTCGGGTTCCCTGGGAGCGAAGGGCCCCGCCCGGGTTTTCAAGGGGCGTAAGCTGCCCGGCAGGATGGGCGGCGAGACGGTTTCCGTTCAGCATCTGAAAATCGTCAAGGTGGATCCGGGACGCAACCTCTTGCTGCTCAGGGGCGCAGTGCCGGGTCCCAGATCCGGACTGCTCCTGATCAGGGATTCGCTGCGCTAGCCGGCAGCCCCGGCATGCCGGGCGCCCGCTTGCGGGCGCGGCGCGGGCTGGGCCGCGTTCCCCAGCACTAATGTAATGTACAGCGTTTATGGTATACGACACATATCCGGCGAAGTCAGCAAATTTTTTAGCGCCGGGCTGGGGAACAGTTAAGGAAAGGAGCTAATGACCATGCCTAAAGCTGCATTGTACAACGCCAACGGAGACAGGGTCGGAGACCTCGACCTGAGCGATCAGGCGTTTGGGGCAACCGTGAACGAACCGGTTTTGCACCAGGCCGTGGTGCGCCACCTGGCCAACCGGCGCCTGGGCACCGCCGATACCAAGACCAGGGGCGAGGTACAGGGAACGAACCGCAAACCCTGGCGCCAGAAAGGAACCGGGCGTGCCCGGGCCGGCAGCTTCCGCTCGCCCCTGTGGCGCAGCGGCGGGATCGTGTTCGGGCCGCATCCGCGCAAGTATACCCAGGCGCTGCCCAAGAAAATGCGCCGGCTGGCCCTGAAATCCGCCCTGTCTGCCCGGGCTGGAGCGGGGGACGTGATCGTGATTGAGGAGTTTGCGCTCGCTGAACCGAAGACCAAGGTTATTGCCAGTCTGCTCAGGATGATCGAGGCCGGTGGTGGCGCCATGCTGGTGACCGGCGAGCGCCAACTGATGCTGGAGCGTGTTACCAATAACCTGCCGGGAGTGTGGTGTACCCTGGCCGATCACCTCAATGCCTATGATCTCCTGGTGGCGGAGAAGATCGTCTTCACCCGGGGCGCCCTGGACCGGCTGGGGGAGGTGCTGGCCGATGCGTAGTCCTCAAGACACGTTGCTCAAACCGGTGGTGACGGAGAAGTCCGTCGAACTGGCCAGGAGCATGAACAAGTACACCTTTTACGTCAACCCGAAATCGAACAAGATCGAGATCAAGAAGGCGGTGCGAGGACCTGTTCAAGGTGCATGTGCTGGGCGTGAACACCGCCAACATCAAGGGGAAGAAGAAAAAGGTCGGGAAATCCCCGGCAGGCTACCGTCCAAACCGCAAGCGGGCAGTCGTCTCTCTGCCCCCCGGCGACAAGATCGAGATCTTTGAAGGGTTGTTCTAAGGAGGAGCAAGCATGCCCATCAAAAAATATAAGCCCACGTCCCCCGGCCGGCGCCAGATGGCCGTCCTGAACTTTGACGAACTGACTGCCGACAAGCCGGAGCGGTCGCTGCTGGCGCCGATCCGCAAGAAGGCCGGGCGCAATAATATGGGCCGCATCTCGGTACGCCACCGGGGCGGGGGGCAGAAGCGTTTTTACCGGGTGATCGATTTCAAGCGGAACAAGGACGGTGTTCCAGCCAAGGTAGCGACCCTGGAGTACGACCCCAATCGTTCGGCGAACATCGCCCTGGTGCACTACGCCGATGGGGAGAAGCGCTACATTCTGGCGCCCCTCGGACTGTCGGTGGGGGACACGGTGATCTCGGGGACGGAGGTGGACATCAAGCCGGGCAACACGCTGCCTGTGAGGAATATTCCTACCGGCACGCTGCTGCATAATATCGAACTCCAGCCCCGGGCGTGGCGGCCAGATGGTGCGCTCGGCAGGAGGTTCCGCCCAACTGATGGCCAAGGAGGGGGATTACGCTCACATCCGGATGCCATCGGGAGAGGTGCGGCTGGTCCACTTGAACTGCCGGGCGACCATCGGTCAGATCGGCAACCTGGATCATGAGAACGTCAGCATCGGCAAGGCGGGCCGTAATCGCTGGTTGGGGATCAGGCCGACAGTGCGCGGCTCGGTGATGAACCCGGTCGACCACCCACACGGCGGCGGCGAAGGCCGCTCGCCGATCGGGCGCAACCCGGTAACCCCATGGGGCAAACCGGCGCTGGGCGCCAAGACGCGCCACAAGAAAAAGGCTTCAGATAAAATGATCGTCAAGCGGCGCAACAAGTGAGGTGGGAAGTGAGAAGTGGGAAGTGGGAACAGGAAGGCATTGGCTTCTCCTCATCCGGGCTAACTGCCGGCTCGAGGCTGCACCTTGGCTGAAAGCCCGCCGGCACACCGGGAATGAGGAGTACATGCCAATGCCAACAGGAATCTCACATCCAACCTTTCATCTCACAATCAGCAAATGAGAAGCGGGAAGTGGCGGATGCTCACAAAGCGAGCGCGGGAAGTGGGAATAGAAGATATTGGCGAAGCCGATATCTGCAAGAATCCCACATCTCACCTCCCACCTCCCACCTCTCAAATAGGAGGGAGCAAGTAGTGGGTCGTTCTCTCAAAAAGGGACCGTACTGCGAACAGAGACTGTTGGACCGGATCAACCAGATGAACGTGAAAGGCGCCAAAAGGGTCATCAAGACCTGGTCGCGACGTTCTACCGTTTTTCCGGAGATGGTGGGGCACACCATTGCCGTGCACGACGGACGGCGACATGTCCCCATCTACGTAAGCGAGGACATGGTGGGCCACAAACTGGGCGAATTTGCGCCGACACGGATGTTCCGCGGCCACGGCGCCCATACAGAACGCTCAACATCACTGAAATAAAAGGGGTTGAACAGCCGTGGGAACAACAAGGAGGGGTGACGCCGTGGACAGGCCGTCGCGTACATCTGGATAGCGCCACGCAAGGTGCGCCTGGTGGCTGACCTGGTGCGCGGCAAGGGGGTCAATGATGCGTTGGCCATCCTGCGTTTCTCCCCCCAGGGAGCGGCACAGCCGATCTCCAAGGTGGTGCGTTCGGCGCAGGCCAATGCCGAGCACAACCACAGCATGGATGCGGAGGATCTCTTCATCAAGACGATCTTCATCGACGAGGGGCCGATACTCAAACGCTTCCAGGCCCAGTGCCCGAGGCCGGGCTGACGTGAAACGACGGAGAACTTGTCACATAACAGTGGTAGTAGCTGATGGAAAGGAGGGGTAGACAGTGGGACAGAAGGTAAACCCGATCGGCTTCCGGCTGGGGATCATCAGGGACTGGGATTCCAAGTGGTATGCAGGCAGAAACTATCGCGACCTGCTGCATGAGGATATTGCCCTGCGCAACTATATCAAGAAGAAGCTGTTCGCGGCCGGCGTTTCCAGGATCGAGATCGAAAGGGCGGCCAACCGCGTGCGCCTCACTATCCATACCGCCAAGCCGGGCATCGTCATCGGGCGCGGCGGAACCGAGGTGGAGCTGCTGCGGAAGGACCTGGAGCGGATTACCGGCAAGCAGGTCAGCGTCAACATCATCGAGATCAAGCGCCCGGAACTGGAAGCCCAACTGGTGGCAGAAAGCGTGGCTGCCCAGTTGGAGAAGCGCATCGCCTTTCGCCGGGCGATGAAGCAGGCGGTTTCCCGCTCGATGCGTATGGGTGCCCAGGGCATCAGGATTGGTGTGGGCGGACGGCTGGCCGGTGCGGAAATGGCCCGCAGCGAATGGTACAGCGAAGGCAAGGTGCCCCTCCAGACCTTGCGCGCCGACATCGATTACGGTTTTGCGGAGGCCAGTACCACCTACGGCAAGATCGGGGTCAAGGTGAAAATTTACCGGGGCGAGATCCTGCCTGAGAAGAAGAAGCGCTCCGAGCACGTTGAGGCGACGGCGCCCGCAAAAGCGTCGGCGGGGCCAGGTCCGGTGGACCGGGCGCGGCGCCCGGCAGAGCGGGTATCCGGCGGCGGCGCCGGGCCCAGCGGGAGCCCGCCTGCGGTTACGGCCGGTGCTGAGGGGGGCGAGGGTTAATCATGTTGATGCCCAAAAGAGTGATCTATCGCAAGCAGCACCTGCGCTGGCCGACCGGCAAGATCAACCGCGGCTTCGAGGTTACCTTCGGGGAGTATGGTCTGCAGGCCCTGGAAGCGGGTTGGATCAGCGCCCGCCAGATCGAGGCTGCCCGTATTGCCATGACCCGGTACGTCAAAAGGGGCGGCAAGGTCTGGATTGATATCTTCCCGAACCAGCCGGTCACGTGCCAAGCCGGCAGAGACCAGAATGGGGAGCGGCAAGGGAGCGCCCGATTTCTGGGTGGCCGTGGTCAAACCGGGCCGGATGTTGTTCGAACTGGCCGGCGTGCCGGAAGAGACTGCCCGGGAGGCGATGCGCCTGGCGGGTCACAAGCTTCCGATCAAGAGCAGGTTCATAAAACGGCAGGAAGCGGGTGGTAGTGATGCCGGTACAAAAGGTTAAGGATCTGCGGGACCTGACAGATGACGAGTTGGAGAGACAACTGCTCGATTTGAAGGATGAACTGTGGCGGCTTCGCTTCCAACTGGCGACACAGCAACTGGAGAACCCGATGCGGATCCGTGAGGTGCGCAAGGCGTTTGCCCGCACCATGACGATCATCCGGGAGAGAGAGATCGCCCGGGAAAGAGAGAACCGGCAGAAAGCTTTGCACGCCGGAGATGTTCAGGTAAGTCAAGGCTGATAGGGGGCACAGGCAGTTGAACGAGCGAGCACAGCGCAAGACACGCATCGGAACCGTAGTCAGCGACAAGATGGATAAAACCGTGGTCGTGCTGGTGGAAACCAGGGTCCGGCATCCTCTTTACGGACGGACAGTGACCAGATCGATGAAGTTCAAGGCCCATGATGAGACCAATGCCTGCAAGATGGGGGATAAGGTGCGGATCATGGAGACGCGCCCCTTGAGCAAGGAGAAGTGTTGGCGGGTGGCCGAGGTTCTGGCCCGGTCTGCAGACAGGAGCATAGCTAAAAAGGGGGCCGGAATAGATGATACAGCCTCAAACAATGCTTAGAGCGGGGGACAACACCGGTGCCAAGAGGCTGATGTGCATCCGGGTGATGGGGGGGTCCCTGCGCCGGTATGCCTCGGTCGGCGATATCATCATCGCCTCAGTGAAGGAGGCCAGCCCCGGTGGTATGGTCAAGAAGGGCGAGGTGGTGACGGCGGTGGTGGTCAGGACGCGCAAGGAGATCCGCCGTCCGGACGGTTCATACATCAAATTCAGCGAGAATGCGGCAGTACTTATCAACGACCAGAAAAACCCTCGTGGGACGCGTATCTTCGGTCCGGTGGCACGGGAACTTCGGGAAAAGGATTTCATGAAGATCGTCTCTCTGGCGCCTGAGGTGCTCTAAAAACCCAGGAGTCAGGAGTCAGCATTCAGGAGTCAGAATGGGCAAAGAAACGGCTGATTTACACAAATAATGCTGATTTTGTTACGAAAACCCTATTTTGAAAAGGTCAGAACCGGGCTTTTATGCACCAGAACTATTCCTCCGCATCCGGACTACGTCCGGCCTGAAGAATGCGGAGTACATGAATACTGACTACTGAATTCTGAATACTGCTTAAAATGGCACAGGCAGGGGTGAGGAACAAGATGATACAACGTAAGCATGGTCTACATGAAGGTGTTCAGCGTAAGGTTCATGTGCGTAAGGGAGATACAGTGCTGGTGCTGGCCGGGAAGAGCGCAGGCAAGCGGGGAAAGGTGATCCAGGTCTATCCCGCCACCCAGCGGGTGATCGTCGAGGGGGTAAACGTCGCCAAGCGTCACAGCCGCCCCACCCGTTCGCTGCCGCAGGGGGGGATCGTGGAGAAAGAGGCCCCGATCGCCGGTTCCAACGTGATGCTGGTCTGCAACAAGTGCAATCAGCCGACCCGCGTGGCCAAGAAACTGATTGAGCAGAAATACTACCGGGCATGTAAGAAGTGCGGGGAGATTATCGACAAGCAGTAAAGAAGTAATGAGTGATGAGTACTGAGTAATGAGTGAAAAGATAAAAAATTCTAGGACTTGGTTGTCTTGGATGCTGGATATTTAGACGAACAGCGGCAAAAGAGACAGGAAGCATTATAAACTCATCACTCATCACGCATAACTCATTACTCACAGTTAGGAGGCATGGTGATGGGGCTGAAAGAGCGCTACCGTCAGGAGATCGTTCCCCAGATGATGAAGAAATACAGCTACAAGAACGTGATGCAGGTACCCGTCCTGAACAAGGTTGTCGTCAACATGGGCGTAGGCGAGGCGATCCAGAACGCCAAGTCGCTGGAGGCGGCGGTGAACGACATGACCACGATCACCGGCCAGCGTCCGGTGGTGACCAAAGCACGCAAGTCGATTGCGGCCTTCAAGCTGCGGTCCGGCATGAAGATCGGTTGCAAGGTCACAATGCGGGGCAACCGCATGTACGACTTCCTCGACAAGCTGGTTAACGTGGTCCTGCCCAGGGTGCGCGACTTCCGGGGGGTTTCGCCCAGGGCCTTCGACGGCCGGGGTAACTATACCCTGGGGCTCAGGGAGCAGGTGATCTTCCCGGAGATCGATTACGATAAGATCGATAAGGTCAGGGGCATGGATATTACAGTCGTAACTACCGCCAAGACCGATGAGGAAGCGCGGGACTTACTCCGACTGGTAGGCATGCCTTTCCGGGAAAGCTGAAAAAAAGTGATGAGTGATGAGTAATGAGTAAAAAAGATAGAGAAATTCGAGGACTTGGTTGCTTCGGATGGAACTTGATTGCCTTGGCGCTGAATGTTTAGACGAACAGCAGCAATAGAGACAGGACGCATTATGGACTCAGCACCCAGCACTCATTACTCTAAGTTAGGAGGGATGTAAGTGGCCAAAAAGTCGATGGTTGCCAAGCAGATGAGGACGTCAAAGTTTAAGGTCCGGGCATATAACCGCTGCAAGCTCTGTGGGCGGCCGCGTGCCTACCTGCGTAAATTTGGAATGTGCCGTATCTGTTTCCGGGAACTGGTCTTCAAGGGGCAGATCCCAGGCGTGGTCAAGGCCAGTTGGTAATTGAGAAGTGGGAAGCGGGATGTGGGAAGTGAGAATATAAGAAGGCATTGGCATGTACTCCGCATTCTTTCAGACCGGGTGTTAGCCCAGATGCGGAGGAGCCAATACCAACAAAATCTCACCTCTAACCTCTCACCGCACACTTCCCAGAGAAGGAGGCTAAGGCGACAGATGTTGACAGATCCGATCGCGGATTTCCTGACCCGCATCCGCAACGCAAACCAGGCCTACAAGGAGCGCGTGGAGATTCCGAATTCCAGGATGAAGCGGGCGCTCGCCGAGATCATGAAGAGTGAGGGTTTTCTGCGGAATTACGACAAGGTCGACGACGGTAAGCAGGGAGTGCTGCGTCTGTATTTAAAATATGGACCCAACAAGCAAAAGGTCCTCACGGGCTTGAAGCGGATCAGCAAACCCGGTTTGCGTGTCTACGTGCAAAAGGACGATGTCCCGAAGGTGCTGGGAGGCTTGGGAATCGCTGTCATCTCGACCCCCAAGGGTTTGATGACGGATAAGCAGGCCAGGCAGGACGGGCTGGGCGGAGAAGTTATCTGCTACATTTGGTAAGGGAGGTGGCGCCATGTCCAGAGTGGGACGCCTTCCGGTATCGATACCGGAAGGAGTGGACGTGAAAATCGACGGCAACCTGGTGGAGGTCAAGGGACCCAAAGGGATGCTGAAGAGAGAGATGCACCCGGACATCGGGATCGCCTGCCAGGACGCCAGGCTGGTAGTGACCCGCCCATCGGATGAGAAGCAGCACCGGGCGCTGCACGGGTTGACCAGGGCGCTGCTGCAGAACATGGTGAGCGGTGTGACCAAGGGCTTCACCCGCAATTTGGAACTGGTAGGGGTTGGCTACCGGGCGGCCAAGCAGGGCAACAAGCTGGTGCTCATGGTGGGTTACGCCCATCCGGTGGAGATCGATCCGGGCGACAACCTGAGCATCGAGGTACCGGCACCGAACAGGATTATCGTCAGCGGCATCGACAAGGAACGGGTCGGTGCCCTGGCGGCCAAGATCCGGGCGGTTCGCCAGCCGGAGCCTTACAAGGGCAAGGGCATCAAGTATGATGATGAGATAATCAGGCGTAAGGTTGGCAAGGCAGGGGTCAAAGGAAAGAAGTAGTCAGGAGTCCAAATCAGTACTCAGGAGTCAGGAGTCAGGAGTCAGAATAAGTATGTCCAGCAAAGCCTGGTGAGTTCAGCAGGAAGTCAGTCTTGCCGGGGTAACAGTCCAAAGCCCCGTACCTTGGAGGCAGTGCCCATGAAAATTAGGGTTGCTGCAGCCTATCAACAGGGTCACTCATGATTGACTGTGAGTCATTCTGATACTGACTACTGAATTCTGAATACCTGAGCAGTTACAGGGGTGTGAGTAGAATGCCGAAAAGTCAGTCGCGTCAAGAAATTCGCCAGCGCAAACACATCCGGGTCCGGAAAAAGGTGTTTGGCACCCCGGAGCGGCCCCGGTTGTGTGTATACCGGAGCCTCAATCACATCTACGCCCAGGTTATCGACGACATGCAAGGACGGACGCTGGTTGCAGCCTCCACCCTGGCTCCGGAACTCCGGGCCGGCGATGGCATCGGCAAGAACCTTGAGGCTGCCCGCAGCGTCGGCAAGCTGATCGCCGAACGGGCGCTGGCGCAGGGCATTACCAGGGTCGTTTTTGACCGGGGCGGCAACCTGTACCATGGCCGGGTTGCTGCGCTTGCGGAAGCAGCCCGGGAACAAGGCCTGGATTTCTAGGGGTCAAGGGAGGGAATAGTTGTTTTGCGCATAGATCCCAACTCTCTGGAGTTAACAGAAAAGGTAGTGACCATCAACAGGGTGGCCAAAGTGGTTAAGGGCGGCCGCAGGTTCAGCTTCAGCGCCCTGGTGGTCGTAGGCGACGGCCAGGGTCATGTGGGCGCCGGCCTGGGCAAGGCCGGAGAGGTGCCGGAGGCTATCAGGAAGGGGATCGAGGACGCCAAGAAGAGCCTGATCGAGATCGCCATGAAGGGCACCAGCATTCCCCACTCGGTCACCGGCGAGTTTGGCGCCGGCAAAGTGCTGCTGAAACCGGCATCTCCCGGTACCGGCGTGATTGCCGGCGGCCCGGTGCGTGCAGTGCTGGAGGCGGCGGGGATCAAGGACATCCTCACCAAGTCCCTGGGTTCCTCCAACTCTCACAACATGGTGCATGCCACCATCGAAGGCCTCAAGGGCCTGAAGCGGGCCGAGGATGTGGCCAGGATCCGCGGCAAGACCGTCGAGGAACTACTCGGATAATAGCGGTTGGTGGCCTCTCGGACTTCGAGAAGAACCAACGGTTATGACCAAATTGATGGTTGGTAGTGAAAAAACGGTGGATGAACCATTCCAACTACTAACGACCAACAGCCAACCACCAAAAGGGGGAGTCAACAGTGGCAGATATGTTGCAGATCACCCTGGTCCGTAGCCCGATCGGCTATCCGGAGCGGCAGCGTAAGGTTTTGCGGGCGCTGGGACTGGGTAAGATGAACACTTCGGTGATCCAGGCCGACCAGCCGTCGATAAGGGGCATGATCAAACACGTCCGGCACCTGGTGGCAGTGATGCCGGCGGAGCGGCGGGAAGGGGAGAAGAGCGAGTGAGACTGCATGAGCTAAGCCCGGCAGCGGGATCCCGCCAGAAGCCGACCCGCAAGGGCCAGGGCCTGGGGTCGGGCCTCGGCAAAACCGCCGGGAGAGGGCACAAGGGTCAGAAGGCAAGGTCCGGGGGCAGTGTGCGCCGCGGCTTCGAAGGCGGGCAGATGCCGCTGTACCGGCGCATCCCCAAGCGTGGATTCACCAATACCCTGCGGGAAGAGATGGCAATCGTCAACCTCCGCGATCTGGACCGGCTGGACGCCGGGACCGAGGTCACGCCGGAGGTCCTCTACCAGGAGGGGATCGTCAGGAATCGCAGTCTGAAGATCAAGCTGCTGGGCAAGGGTGAGATCGACCGCCCGCTCTTCGTCAAGGTGCACGGCGCCAGCAAGGGTGCGGTGGAGAAGGTCACGGCCGCCGGCGGCAAGGTTGAGGTGATCTAGGTGCTGGAATCGGTTCAAGCTGCATGGAAATTGGGCGATCTCAGGCGCAAGGTGCTCTTCACCCTGTTGATGTTTCTGGTGTTCCGGGTGGGAGCGCACATACCTGTGCCTGGCATCAACCAGGCTGCGCTGGCAAAGTTGATCGCGTCGAGCGCTTTTCTGGGGTTCTTTGACATGATCTCCGGGGGGGCGTTCAAGAATCTATCTGTGTTTGCCATGAGCATAACGCCGTACATCAACGCCTCCATCATCATCCAGTTGCTGACCGTGGTTATCCCCAAGCTGGAGCAGCTTTCCAAGGAAGGGGAATCCGGGCGGAAGATTATCACGCAGTACACGCGCTACGGTACCGTAGTGCTCGGATTTATCCAGGCAATCGGCATGTCGATTGCGCTAGGCCGCCCGACCGCACTTACCGGAGGACAGGTCATACTGATGCACCCGGGCATAGGGGAAGATCTGCTGGTTGCCATCAGCCTGACTGCAGGGACTGCCGTCCTGATGTGGTTGGGTGAACTGATCACCGAGAAGGGGATCGGCAACGGGATCTCGTTGATCATCTTCGCCGGTATCGTTTCCCGGCTCCCGAGCGGGGCTGTCAACACCTTCAAGCTGTTGCAGGCGGGTTCCATCTCCTGGTGGAACGTGCTCATACTGACTCTGTTGGGACTGCTGGTGATCGCCGCCGTGGTGGCGGTCAACGAGGGCACGCGCCGCATCCCGGTGCAGTACGCCAAGCGGGTGATGGGGCGCAAGGTCTACGGCGGGCAGAGCACTCACATACCGTTGCGGGTCAACCAGGCCGGCGTGATCCCGATCATCTTCGCCATGTCCATCCTGATGTTCCCGGTGCAGATCGCCCAGTGGATCAACAGCCCGATCGCCCAGAATATCGCCAGGCAGTTACAGTTCGGGACTGCCTTGAACTCCGTGGTGTACGCCCTGCTGATCATCTTCTTCACCTACTTCTATACGGCGATCATCTTCAATCCGATGGACGTGGCCGACAACTTGAAGAAGTACGGCGGGTTCGTGCCGGGGCTGCGCCCGGGGCGCCCGACCGGTGAATACATCAACCGGGTGCTGACCAAGCTCACCCTGGCCGGCGCCATCTTCCTGGCGCTGATCGCCGTGCTCCCGAACTTCATGATCGCCGCGACCGGCATCTCCTCCCTGTACTTCGGGGGGACGGCCCTGCTGATCGTGGTGGGCGTGGCGCTGGAGACGATGAAGCAGTTCGAGTCGCACCTGTTGATGCGGCATTACCAAGGTTTTATGAAGTAAGTAGTCAGGAGTCAGGAGTCAGATGAAGGGATTGGCGAAGCGCGCCCGCCCCGGCGGGCACCCGCCAACGAGAATCCGATGACCGACGACTGACGTCCGACGACCAAAGGGAGAGGCAAGGATGAGAATCTTGTTGATGGGCCCGCCTGGCGCCGGGAAAGGTACCCAGGCGGAGAGGATTGCCGGGCGCTGGAAAATGCCTCACATCGCCACCGGGGATATCTTTCGAGAGGCGATCAAGGCGGGCACCGACCTTGGCCGTGAGGTCAAGTCTTACCTGGATGCCGGTGAACTGGTACCGGATGCGGTTACCATCGGGATTGTCAGGGAGCGCCTGCAGGAACCGGATTGCACGCCCGGCTTCCTGTTGGACGGGTTTCCCCGAACCATCCCCCAGGCGGAGGCCTTGGAACGACTTTTAGATGACCTGTCAATGAATCTCGACCTGGTGCTCAACATCAAGATTGCTCCGGCAGTCCTGGTGGAGCGGTTGACCGGGCGCCGGATCTGCCGCCAGTGCGGTACATCCTACCACCTGGTCTTCAATCCTCCCAAACAGGATGGAATCTGCGACCGCTGCGGGGGCGAGCTGTACCAGCGCAGCGACGACACCCTGGAGACTGTCGGCGACCGGATGCGGGTTTACACCAACAAGACGGCCCCCCTGCTGGAGTTTTACCGGCAGCGAGGCCTGCTCCGGGAGGTCGACGGGGAACCGGGAATCGACGCTGTGTCGGACGCAATACTTGGTATATTAGGGAGTCTTGATAGATGATCACTTTGAAATCGGCCCGGGAGATCTCGCACATGCGGGAGGCCGGGCGGATCGTGGCCATGGCCCTGCAGGAACTGGGCAAGCGGGTCGCCCCCGGGGTCACCACCGGCGAACTGAATCGGTTTGCGGACGAGTTCTTGCGCAGGGCGGGATCGGAGCCGGCGTTTCTCGGATACCAGGGGTTCCCCGCCAGCATCTGCGCTTCGGTAAACGAAGAGGTGGTACACGGGATTCCGGGTTTAAGAAAACTGGAAAACGGGGATATTATTAGCATTGACATCGGAGCGGTGTATCACGGTTACGTTGGAGATGCGTCCATGACCTTTCCGGTCGGGGAGATCTCTGCCGAGGCCTCCCGTTTGCTTCAGGTAACCCGGCAGTCCCTTTTTGAAGGGATTGGTCAAGCAGTATCCGGCAACCGGGTCGGGGACATCTCGGCGGCTATTCAACAGTTCGTCGAGGCGCACGGCTACCAGGTTGTGAGAGACTTTGTGGGTCACGGTGTTGGCGCCCGCATGCACGAAGAGCCCCAGATCCCCAACTTCGGCAAGGCCGGAATGGGGCCGAGGCTGCAGGCGGGGATGACCATTGCCATCGAACCCATGGTCAATGTGGGGACTTATGAGGTGGTGGTGATGCCCAATGGCTGGACCGCAGTGGCCAGAGATCACAGCCTGTCGGCTCACTTTGAACATACCGTCCTGATCACCGGAGGGCAGCCGGAAATCCTGACCCAAGTTTAGTGGTTGGAATAAAAAGTCAAAAGGTGTTGGTTTTCAATGAATAGCAAAGAGACTACGCCCAATGACCAAGTGCCAACCTCCATGATGGGCATACAGAAAGACATGCAAATTTCAACGACCAACGACCCGCGACCAGCGACCAAAATGGCTCAGGATGGCAATGCAGTTATCGGGCAGTTGGCAGTTTCCAAACGTGGCCGTGACCGGGGGGAACCTTACCTCATTCTGGAGATAATAGATGAAGCCTTTGTTTACCTGGTAAACGGAGATAAGCGCCGGATAGAAAACCCCAAGCGCAAGAATATCAAGCACCTGCAGTTTTACCCGGCAGTGGCGGAGCATCTGGCGCAGCAATGGGAAGCCGGTCAACAGGTTGGTAACGTCGAGGTTCGCAGGGTGATTGCCGGGCTAATTGAGAAGTGGGAAGAGGGAAGCGGGAAGTGAGCATAGAAGGCATGGGCTTGAGCTAATGCCAACAGGATCTCACACCCAACCTCTCACCTCTCACATCCCAACAGAGGGGGGTAGAGAAATGATATGCCCAAGTCCAAGCCGAATGTAATTGAAGTCGAGGGCAAAGTGATCGAGGCCCTGCCTAACGCCATGTTCCGGGTGGAACTGGAGAATGGCCACCGGGTGCTGGCCCATGTTTCCGGCAAGATCCGGATGAACTTCATTCGTATCCTGCCGGGAGACCAGGTCACCGTGGAGCTCTCGCCATACGATCTGACCCGGGGACGGATTGTCTATCGTTTTAAATAAGTTTATCCGCCGTGCAGAAAATCATACGCCGCATGGCTGCTGAAGGGGGCGTTTGCGATGAAGGTTCGGGCTTCCGTGAAGACCATCTGCGAGAAATGCAAGATCATTCGCCGCAAGGGCAAAGTGATGGTTCTCTGTGAGAACCCGAAGCATAAGCAAAAACAGGGCTAAAATGGTGGTTGGTGGTCGGGTGCCCGCTTGCGGGCGCGTTGGCGGTTGGAGGAACAAAAGCTTCCAACGGCCGATGCCTGAAATGATCGGCGTGCAGACTGACATGCAGCCAACGGCCAACGACCAAATGCCAACGACCAAATGAGGAGGTTGGATGATGGCAAGAATTGCCGGCGTCGATTTACCACGTGATAAGCGGGTAGAGGTTGCTCTCACCTATATCTACGGTATTGGCCACACTACTGCTACCGGGGTGATCAAGCGCACCGGGATCAACCCGAGCACCCGGGTCAAGGACCTGACCGAGGAAGAGGTAGGAAAGCTGCAGGAAGTGATCGACAAGGAGTGCAAGGTAGAAGGCGACCTGCGCCGCGAGCATACCGTGAACATCAAGCGGCTGATCGAGATCGGCTCCTACCGGGGCCTCCGTCACCGCCGCGGGCTGCCGGTGCGCGGCCAGCGCACCCGCACCAACGCCAGGACCCGCAAGGGCCCGCGCCGTACTGTGGGAGTGCGCCGCAAGAAGTAGTGAGAGCCGTGCCCTCTGGGGCGCGGCGCGGGGTGGGCCTCGTTCCCCAGCACTCAAGACACCGGTGATGGCAGTCTGCTTGACTTGAGACTTGCTATACAGAGGTCATATATCGCCTGGGGAACGATCAAGGAAAGGAGGACCAAAGTGCCAAAGCGACAGACAAGGACGAAGCGCAAGGAAAGAAAGAATGTTGAGCACGGGGTCGCACATATCCGGTCGACGTTCAACAACACGACGATCACTATCACCGATACTACGGGCAATGCCATCGCTTGGGCCAGCTCCGGCATGATGGGATTCAAGGGCACCCGCAAGGGAACTCCCTTTGCCGCCCAACTGGCTGCCGAGTCCGCTGCGAAAACGGCAATGGAGCATGGCATGAAACAGGTGGAGGCCTACGTCAAGGGGCCCGGGGGAGGCCGGGAAGCGGCCATCAGGTCATTGCAGGCAGCCGGCCTGGACGTCAGCACCATCAAGGACGTCACACCCATTCCTCATAACGGCTGCCGTCCGCCGAAGAGACGGCGAGTATAATTGAGAAGTGGGAAGTGGGGAAACCTCTCACCGCTCAGATAAGGAGGGAAAAGGATATATGGCAAGATATACAGGTGCTGTCTGCCGCCTGTGCCGCCGCGAGGGGATGAAGCTCTACCTCAAGGGAGACCGTTGTTATACTCCCAAGTGCGGTATCGACCGCCGCGGCTATGCCCCGGGCGACAAGGGCCAGTCTCAGTCTCGCAGGAAAGTTACCGAGTATGGCCTGCAGTTGCGTGAGAAGCAGCGGGCGCGGCGGATCTACGGGATATTGGAGAGACAGTTCAGACGCTACTTCGGTGTTGCCGAGCGGCAGAAGGGAATCACCGGTGAAAACCTGCTGCGTCTGCTGGAGCGTCGGTTGGACAACATGGCCTACCGGGTCGGGTTTGCCAACTCCAGGGCCGAGGCGCGACAACTGGTGAGGCATGGGCATCTTACCGTAAACGGGCGGCGCGTCAGCATCCCCTCGTACCTGGTCAAGATCGGTGATATCATCGAGATTGCCCAGGGGAGCAAAGAACAGGCGCGCTTTGCCGAACTGGCTGAGAATGCGGCTCACAAGACTCTTCCTCCATGGCTGGAAGTGGACCTGGAAAAGATGCGGGTGCGGGTACAGGGTTTCCCGTCTCGGGAAGATATAGATACCCCCGTCAAAGAACACCTGATCGTGGAGCTTTACTCCCGTTAAGGCTCTGGATAGATCATGGGGAAGGGAGGCCTTTGCGTGTTAGACTTTGAAAAACCGCGCATTGAACATATTAAAGATCCGAATCCTGACCTGGCCGGCAAGCATGGCACTTTTGTCGTGGAGCCGCTGGAACGGGGTTATGGAACCACCCTGGGCAACAGCTTGCGGCGGGTGCTGCTCTCATCCCTGGTGGGGGCGGCGGTAACCACCGTGAAGATCGAGGGGGTGCTGCACGAGTTCAGCACCATCCCCGGTGTGCGCGAAGATACCATGGATATCGTGCTGAACCTCAAGGGGCTGGCTATCAAGCATTACGGCGAAGAGCCCCAGATTATCAGGATAGAGGCCAAGGGCGAGCGGGAGGCCAAGGGTGAGCGGGAGGTCAAGGCCGGTGACATCCTCGCCGGTTCGGATATCGACATCCTCAACCCGGACCTGCACATCGCCACCCTGGAGCCGGATGGACGCCTGTTCATGGAGATGACGGTGAAAAAGGGCCGGGGCTACGTCCCGGCGGAGAGAAGCAAAGAGGGCGAGCAGGTGATCGGGGTGATTCCGGTGGATTCCATCTTCTCCCCGATCTACAAGGTCAACTACACCGTGGAGAATACCAGGGTCGGCCAGCAGACAGACTATGACCGGCTGATCCTGGAGGTCTGGAGCAACGGCGCCATCACCCCGGAAGAGGCGGTGAGCCTGGCGGCGCGCAACTTGATCGAGCGCTTCCGGCTTTTCGTGGGCCTCACCGATAAGGTGGAAGAGGAACCTGTGGCGCCGGACAAGAAGATCGACGAGCGGTCGCGGATCCTGGATATGCCGATCGAGGAGCTGGAACTGTCGGTACGCTCCTACAACTGCCTGAAGAGGGCGGCTATCAACTCGGTGGAGGACCTGATCCAGAAAACTGAAGAGGATATGATCAAGGTCCGCAACCTGGGCAAGAAATCCCTCGAGGAAGTGGACGCCAAGCTGTCAGAGTTGGGCCTGGCTCTGAAGAAGGCCGAAGAATAATGAGAAGTGAGATGCGGGAAGTGAGATGTGAGAAATGGAAGGCATTGGCAGGCTATGAGGCTTCGCCTCATGCTGAAAGCCGCCTGCACGTCAGCTCCGCCAATGCCGACAAGAATCTCACCTCCAACCTCTCACATCACACATCCCAAATGTGAGGTGAACTTAAGTGTACCGGAGGCTGGGTTTGCGGAGTGACCACCGCAAAAGCATGCTGAGAAATATTGTGACATCCTTGCTGAGAGAAGAGCGGATCGAGACCACCGAGGACCGGGCAAAGGAACTGAGGAGAATAGCCGATCATATGATCAGCCTGGGCAAGCAGGGCGACCTGCACTCCAAGAGGCAGGCGTTGTCCTACCTGTTCGACGAGTCCGTGGTCAAGAAGCTGTTCGATGAGATTGCTCCCAAGTACAAGGAGCGCAATGGCGGCTACACGCGGATTCTCAAGACGGGCTACCGCCGTGGCGACGGCGCACTCATGGCGCTCGTGGAACTCGTGTAGGGCTAGTACGGTGAAGCGCCGCCTCAAGCTGACCTTGGAGTATGACGGCGCCGGTTTCAGCGGCTTCCAGAGGCAGACCGGCACGGATCTGCGCACGGTACAGGGGGTGCTGGAGACAGCCCTGGAGCAGTTGACCGGATCGGAGCACGTGATCGTGGGAGCGGGCCGCACCGATGCCGGGGTGCATGCCCTGGGGCAAGTGGCGCATTTTGATGCGGAGTCCGGACTGCCGGTGATGCGTTGGCCGGCAGCTCTCAATGGGCTGTTACCGCCGGACGTGTCTGTCAGGAGCGCCGAAGAGGTGGATGAATCGTTCCACGCCAGGTACTCGGCCAAGTCCAAGGAGTATTGCTACCTGATCCTGAACCGCCCGCAACGCTCGGGGATCTGGCATAATCTCTCCTATCATGTGCCGGAGAGGCTTGACCTGGAGCGGATGGCGCAAGGCGCCGGCAGTTTTACAGGCACTCACGATTTCAGGGCGTTTACTGCAACCGGCAGCAGCGTCAGGAGCACGGTGCGGAGGGTGTTCACCAGTTTGGTCTTTGCCAGTGGTGATTGGATCGGCTTCAGGGTAGCGGCCAGCGGTTTTTTATACAAGATGGTACGGTTGATGGCGGGCACGCTGGTGGAGATCGGACTGGGCAGGGCCGATCCCGGCCGGATCGAAGAACTGCTGGAATCACGGGACGGAGACAAGGGCGGACCAACGCTGCCGCCCCGGGGCCTGTTCCTGGTGCGGATCGCATACGAGGATGAACCGGAGGCCGGCGCGGCGGGCAAAGAAGTCGGAAACAAGAGGACATGTACTCCGCATTCCCGGTGTGCCGGCGGGCTTTCAGCCGAGGCGGAGCCTTGAGCCGGCGTTCAGGCCGGCCGGTGTGCCGGCGGGCTTTCAGCCGAGGCGCAGCCTCGAGCCGGCAGTTAGCCCGGATGCGCCTGTGCTCCGCATTCTTCAGGCCGGGCGTAGCCCGGATGCGGAGGAGGAGGAGGAAGCAGGAAAAAGATTTGAAGCAGGGGATGAATTGGGCATAATATCTGAAATTTTGGGAGTTTCGGAGGCATAAGCCAGGATGGTTCCTATAGGAACGGGGACGCACCTCTTCGATGAATGTCCCCATCTGACATCCGACTCCCTGCATCCTGCATTCAGTTTAAGGAGGTCTGGGAATTGCGCACATTCATGGCCAAACCGCAGGAAAAAGACCGCAAGTGGTATGTGATAGATGCGGACGGCAAGCCATTGGGCCGGCTAGCCAGCGAGGTGGCCGTCATCCTCCGGGGAAAGCACAAGCCGGAGTTCACACCGCACGTCGACGTCGGCGACCACGTGGTGGTGATCAACGCCGAAAAGGTGAGGCTCACCGGCAAGAAGCTGGAAAACAAGCTCTACATCTGGCATTCCCGTTACCCGGGCGGCCTGAAGCAGATGAGATATGCCGATCTGTTGCGCACCAAGCCGGAGCGGGCGATCGAGCACGCCGTCTGGGGAATGCTGATGCACAACCGGCTGGGACGACAGATTTACCGGAAGCTGCGGGTTTACCGGGGGCCGGCTCACCCTCACACCGCACAGCAGCCGGAAGTCTGGACACTAAAGAAGTGATGAGTATTCTGAAATATTTGCTTTGAAAATAACGTAGCAACCATTGCATTTCTCTGATTGTGACCGCGCCCAGAGGGCACCCGCCTCTGGAGCGGTGTTCGTGATTGTATTGCGAGAAACAAGTGAAGGAAGGGGAGTTAATGTGTCACAGGTGATGTATCAGGGTACGGGACGGAGAAAGACTGCCATTGCCCGGGTGCGTATCATCCCCGGTGGGGGGCGGATCAGCGTCAACGGGCACGAGGCGGAGCAATACTTTGCCAAGCCCACACTCCTGGTGACGCTCAGGCAGCCGCTGGAGATCACCGGCACCTCGGGGCGCTTTGACGTGGTCGCCCTGGTTGAGGGTGGTGGCATTACCGGGCAGGCCGGAGCCGTCAGGCTCGGAATTGCCCGGGCGCTGCTCAAGGCGGAGCCGGGGTTGCGGCCGTCGCTGAAGAAGGCCGGGTTTTTAACCCGCGACCCGCGGATGAAGGAGAGAAGGAAGTACGGCTTGAAGAAGGCCCGCAAGGCGCCTCAATTCTCCAAGCGCTAAGGCAAGCCACTCGCTCCGCCGTTGCCGACGACACTCGGAGCGGTGCCAGTCACCGGTGGAATTCAGCCGGCTTCTCCCCCGCTTCCACTTTCTAGAGGCGGCACCGGAGGCTTGGTGGGGTCGATATGGAGTTGGGTGTTCAGCAGCAGGTCCCTGTTCAGGGTTGCTGCTGACTTGTTTTTTAAGAGCCCGGCCGAGCGGACGGGGATAATTTTGCCTTGTCCAGCATAACATTGTGATGTGAGAAGTGAGATGTTATCCAGGCTCACGCCTCGCACATCTCAATGGGACAAGGTGTACGTGTGCGTAAATTTATAACGGCTGCGACAGCAAAAAGTTTCAAAAGAATCTACCTGAGATTAAGAATCAAAAATTCTTTTATTTTTTTGCGGGTATTCAAAATCAACCAGCGCTTGATGGTGACCTGTCTGCTGTGTTTGATGTTCGGCGGCACCTTATATCCTTATGCGGTGGCTGCCAAGGAGAACTTGGCTGTACAGGCCATGTCCTGGTCGGTGGTCGGCAAGGTGATCGTGGTCGACCCCGGTCACGGGGGGATCGATTCCGGGGCGGTGAGCAGCACCGGGATCCTGGAAAAGAATATCAATTTGGAGATAGCCGAACGCCTGGCGACCATGTTCAGGCAGGCCGGGGCGACCGCCATCCTCACCCGGGAGGGGGACTATGACCTGACCGACCGTGATAATGCGCCCGGCTTCAGCAACAGGGACGAATTGCAGGCGCGCCTGGATCTGGCTGACAAGAATAACGCCAACCTCTACATCAGCATTCACCTCAACAGCTACCCCTCGCCCGACTGCGAGGGGGCACAGGTTTTCTACCATCCTCGTTCGGTCGAGAGCTATCGCCTGGCTGCATTGGTTCAGCAGGAACTGATCAACCGCCTGGGCGACAGTTACCGCTGGGCGAAGGCGGAGGACTTTTTCGTGCTCCGGAATTTGAAGCGCCCCGCCATTGTGGTGGAGGCCGGGTTCCTGTCCCACCCCCAGGAGGGGGTCCTGCTCACCGAACCCACTTATCAGAACAAGGTTGCCTGGTGCGTCTATGCCGGCGTCGTCCAATTCTTCGCAGGTGAGCCCGCTCCCAAGAGCCGTTAGTGATCGGGATATGTGAAGTGTGAGGTTGGGGGCGAGATCCTAGACGATGCCCTGTTTGTATGCGGTGAAGGCCTCCATCAATTGCTGGTTCTCTTCCATGAACTGCACCAGCAGCATGATCTGCTTCACGGTCTCCGAACTCAGGTTGTGCTCGATCTTCTCGGTTTCCTCCAGGACGCTCCTGTTAGCCCCGATAAACCTCAGGAAACGCTCGATGGTCTCGTGCCGCTTGACCAGGTATTCCCCCAGTTCCCGCCCCTGCGCGGTCAGTTCGATCACGCCGTACTTTTCATAGTTCAGGAAGGATGCTTCCGCCAGCTTCTGCACCATCTTGCTGGCGGATGGCGGCTGCACATGCAGGGCGCCGGCCAGGTCGCCGATCCTGGTGAAGCCCCGGTTCTTGGAGAGCCGGTAGATCATCTCCAGGTAGTCTTCCATGGTGGGAGTGACCGGCTTATCCTCCTGGCGCAGCCTCTCATAGCCGCGGATCGTGTAAAAGTCCCTTTCCTTGTCGTTCAACTCCGTCACCCCGTTCACTCTGACAGCTCCGGTGATTCAACCCATAATATCTTTTTATGCTCCGGTCTGGAATCTAAACACCATTCGTTCGACCGGACAACCTGCATCATTGACCGTTCGGTTCAACGAGGTCGCCGCGGGCTCCGGTTCTTCATATTCTATAAATGGCAAGATTATGTATGGCGGGGAGAGGACGAGCCGTGGCTTACAGGAGGGATGAGATGACGGTCAAGATCGCCGATGTGCTGATGAAGGTTAGACGTTGCAGTAATATGCCGGTGCCGAGCGAGGTTACGGTGGTGATCCCTCATGTCGAGATCAGGCGGAAGTTCGATAAGTATGGAAGGATGACCGAGGAGGAACTGATCCTGGACAGCATCACCATTGTCGACTCCCCGAGCCACGAACCCCTGGGCAGCGGCCCGCAACCGCCGTCCTTGCCGAGAGCGACCTGGCGCTACCTTCCGGCTCCGAGAGGCTGACACGATTCAGGCCGGTGTTGATATTATGAATGTGGTGGGATAGAATGGAAGCACATACGGGGTCATGTGCATAAATTGACGCCTACTCCTTACAATATTAAGGAAAAGGCGCCTTCAACTGGGTCTTGGCTTCAGGGGGATTCTTTCCCCCACTGAAGCTTAGAGCCAGTTAACTAGGGGCGTAGCCGCTCTTATCCCACCGCTTTGCATGTACTCCGCATTCTTCAGGCCGGGCTGTAAGCCCGGATGCGGAGGAAGCGGGGGCATTAGAGCGGGTAGCCATCGGTAAAATAATCAAACCGGATGCAATCCGGCGATCAGAGAGGTGGCGTGCCAGATGCTCGTTGGCGCCGGTTTATCGCCCCATCCACCGATTATCATTCCGGAGGTGGGGGGAGAGGAACTCCAGGCAGCGGACCGCACTGTGACAGGCATGAAGGCCTGGGCAAAGGATATCGCGTCCGTCAACCCTGAGACCCTGGTCTTCATAAGCCCGCATGCCCCCTTCCTGCGGGATGCCCTGGGCTGGCTGGCCGGACGGGACCTGGCGGGCAGCTTCGCCGCCTTCGGGGTGCCCGAGGTGGCCTTTAGGGTCAAAAGCGACCGCGATCTGGCGGTATCCATCGCTGCAGAGGCAGCCATGGAAGATGTGCAGGTGGTGGAATTGAATACCCGCAGCCTGGACCACGGGGTGATGGTGCCGCTCTACTACCTGCGGGAGGCGGGGGTCTCCGCCGATCTGGTGATATTCGGGATCAGCCTGTTGCCGCCGGAGCGGCATTTCCGGTTTGGACAGGCCCTCGCCCGGGCGATTGCCCGATCTCCGCGGCGGATCTGCCTGATCGCCAGCGGCGACATGTCGCACCGGCTACAGCCGGGAGCGCCGGCGGGCTACGATCCCCAGGGCCAGGTGTTCGACCGGTTGATCCTGGAATCCCTGACTGACATGGACACGGAGCGCATCATGGGCATCACGGAGGTGTTGGCCGACCGGGCCGGGGAGTGCGGACTGCGGCCGATCATCATGCTGTTGGGGGCGCTCAGCGATTTTAATGTAGAGAGCGAGATCTATTCTTACGAGGGGCCTTTCGGGGTCGGCTACCTGGTGGCCGGGTTCCAACTCAAGGGGCGGAAAGACAGGTCCGGCAGCGACAGGAGCAGCCCGGGCAAGTAAGAAATGGGAAAAGGCCTGGTTGAACGGAACCAATCACTAGAGTTCAAGCTGGCTGAAAGTATGTCTGCATACACGGGGAGTGATAGTAATGCCTGAAAACCGGTCTGAAAGGCAGCCTTCCGTATACGTGCAACTGGCCCGGGCCAGCCTGGAGCATTATCTCCGGACCAATAGGCTGCTGCCTGTTCCTGACCCGGCGCCTGCCGGGATGGATAGCCGGGCGGGGGCATTCGTCTCTTTGAAGAAGCACGGCGAACTGCGGGGCTGCATCGGCACCATCGAGCCGGTACGGCGCAACCTGGCCGAGGAGATCATCAATAACGCCGTCAGCGCCGGCGTGGAGGACCCCCGCTTCTGGGCGGTGCAACTGGAGGAGCTGCCGGAGTTGACCATTTCGGTGGATGTGCTGGCCCCGCCGGAGCCGATCGATTCTGAGGATGACCTGGACCCGAGGCGCTACGGGGTGATTGTCAGCGGCCGCGGCCGGGTGGGGTTGCTGTTGCCCAACCTGGAGGGGATCGACACCGTGGCCGAGCAGGTGGGGATCGCCCGCCAGAAGGCCGGCCTGCGGCCGGATGAGCCGGCGCAGCTCGCAAGATTTGAGGTCACCCGCTACGAATAGGGGGTAGGGGGATGTGAGATGATGCAGGAAGCGCGGTTTTACGAGAAACAGGATGACAACAAGGTCTGGTGCCGTCTCTGCCCCCAGAACTGCCACATCCAGCCGGGCCACGCCGGCTTCTGCCGCGCCCGGAAGAACGAGGGTGGCACCCTGTACAGCCTGAACTACGGCCGGATCTCCTCCTGCGGGATCGACCCGATCGAGAAGAAGCCTCTCTACCACTTCTATCCCGGGTCAAACATCCTGTCGGTGGGCACCTTCGGCTGCAACCTCCACTGCGGCTTCTGCCAGAACTGGCAGATCGCCCACGGCGACCCCGCCACCCGGGAGATGGCGCCGCAGGATCTGGTGGCCAGCGCCATGCTGGCTGCCGAACAATCTGACAGCGTCGGGATCGCCTTTACCTACTCGGAGCCCCTGGTCTGGTACGAGTACGTCTACGATGCCGCCAGGCTGGCTCATGAGCAGGGGCTGAAGAACGTTCTGGTGACCAACGGCTCCGTCCAGGAGGAGCCAATGCTGGAGCTCCTTCCCTTCATAGATGCCATGAACATCGATGTCAAGGGCTTCACCGGAGACTACTACCACAAGACCTGCCACGGCAGCCTGGAGCCGGTCAAGCGCACTGTGGAGCTTGTCCATAACCGCTGCCACCTGGAGGTCACCACCCTGCTGGTGCCCACCCTCAACGACAGCGACGGAGAGATCACTGCCCTGGTGGACTGGTTGTCCGGTCTGAATCCGGAGATCCCCATCCACTTCTCCCGCTACTTTCCCCAGTACCAGATGGACCTGCCTCCGACGCCCCTGGAGACCCTGCGCCGCGCCCGGGAGATTGCCTGCCGCAAGCTGAAATACGTTTACATCGGCAACGCCCCGGACCTGGGCGACGACAACACCTGCTGCCCGGTCTGCCGCAGCTTGCTCATCTGGCGCAGCGGCCACCAGACCCGCGTCCGCGGCCTGGAGAACGGTTGCTGCACCAGGTGCGGCGCCCACATTCCCGTCGTTTCCTGATGGCTCCCTGCCGCTTGCTGTCAGTTGCATAGCAATATCTGATGGTCTCACGGTGCGAGGTCTGCGGCAGTTGCCGGCGGGCGTTCGCTTGCGGGCACAGTCGCATACTCCTTTGACAGAGGTGGAAAGATCATCAGTTGAATAGAGTTACCTGATTGCCGACTTGAAACAGGCCTTTCAATACCTTGCCGCTAATCTGAGATCGCGGTAGGGTGAATCCGATCATCGTTCCGTGCATGAAAACGCAGTATTCGTGCAAATCTTAATGAAGAAGCAACAGCAGCGAGGGCAGGGGCGAGCATGAGTCTGATCATGGTGCATGGCGGGGCGGGGACGCAGTGCAGCGCCGGGTGCCTGGCGGCCTTGCGGCAAGCCGCCCTGGCCGGTTGGCAGGCCCTCGCCCGGGGGACGGTGGACGCCGTGGAGCAGGCGGTGATCTCCCTGGAGGACGACCCGCTGTTCAACGCCGGCTATGGCTCGGTGCTGAACCTGGAGGGCGAGGTGGAGATGGACGCCTCGATCATGGACGGCGCTACCGGCCGGTGTGGGGCCGTAGCTGTCCTCAAGAGCGTCCGGCACCCTGTCTCCGTAGCCCGTCAGGTGATGGAACAGACGACCCACGTGCTTCTGGCGGGAGCCGGGGCGGTGCGGTTTGCCCGGATGATCGGTTGGCCGGAATTCGATCCGGTCACCGAGCAGCAGCGGTCGGCCTGGAGGCGGGCGGTTGCCGGTCGCAACAGGGATCGGAGCGATTCCCACAGTGGGGGGGATACGGTCGGCTGCGTTGCCGTCCTGGGCAGCCAGGCGGCAGCCGCATCCAGCACCGGTGGCATCTTTTTGAAGCTACCGGGGCGCGTCGGGGACACCCCGGTGATCGGCGGAGGTATCCTGGCAACGAACATTGGCGCTGCCATCTGCACCGGGGACGGCGAGGCGTTTATCGAGATCCGGGGAGCCGGCGCGGCCCTCGATCTCCTTGAGCGCGGCGCTTCTACCGCAGAGGCAGCACAGGAAGTGATCATCAGGCTGAACCGGAGGCAAGCGGGGGGAGGCATCCTGGTGGTGGACACGGCCGGCAACGCTGCCGCCGCCCACAACGGGCGCTGCCTCCCGGTCGTGCTGGTCGTCGACGGCCGGGTGGTCGAGGATTTCGTACCGGTCAAAATCGAAAGAAGACTGAGATAGGAAAAAATAAGCAACCGGTTATGCTCGCCAGGTTCAAACGGACTGCAATCTGATGTTCAGAACAGGTCATATAGATTGTGGCTATAGACACCGCCAGCGGTAAGCCGCTTTGGCGGCATGAGCTTGACTCCCTTTGCCTGGGTGCGGCAACCATTGTCAACGACCTCGTCTTCACCTCAACGTACAACGGTAAAATATATGCATATAGCCGTAAGACCGGGGAACAGATCTGGATGTTATTTAAGCCGGTAGGCGATCAATTGCGGGTTCTCGCCAACCCCAACCGGAACGATAATGGTATCACCGGCAACCGCAGGCCAGCCGTTGATTCCGCCCGGTGCTTGAGCCATCCAATTGATTCGATAAAACAAATCTAGACGAAAAGCCCCATTATTTACAAGTTGGAGTAAATCTTTATTAGTGGCTGATATGATCCGCACATCTACCTGCCTGGGAGAAAGAGCTCCTACTGGCTCAACGGTGCCTAATTGTAGGGCACGCAATAATTTGGATTGCATAGCTTGGCTCATATCACCTATTTCATCTAAAAATAGCGTGCCGCCATGGGCGAGTAGAAACTTTCCGGGCTTTCCTCCTTTTTTAGCGCCTGTAAATGCACCCTCTTCGTAGCCGAATAACTCACTCTCAATAAGCGATTCAGGGACTGAAGCACAATTTACTTCTATGAATGGGCCTGAACATCTTGAACTCGCCCGGTGGACAGCATGTGCCAATAATTCCTTTCCCGTACCGCTCTCGCCTGTGAGTAAAACAGATGCATCCGTTGTGGCTACTAGGTTTGCCAGGTGCAGGCAGCGGAGGAAATCGGGATGGTTTCCTACTATGTTTTGGAAAGCAGGTGAAAGTGCATGAAAAGTATTTTGCGCTATATTTGCATATAATTGCTGGGCCAATTTTTGATATTGGTTTAGTTTGTTCTGAAGTTGAGCGATTTCTGTAATGTCCTGGAAAACTGAAACAGCTCCTATAATCTCATTACCTGCTCGAACAGGGGAGATATTGACTACCACATCTTTATTCACGCTTTGTATCTTGACGGGTTGGTTTGAGTAGGATTCCCCGGTGGCCAGGGTTTTTAAAATCAATGACTGAGGTTCGATTTCATTTAAGGGCCTGCCTAAAACTTTATAAGTTGGCACTCCTACTATTTCGTTGTACCTCGAATTGAGGTAAACTGCATGGCTATCTTTATCAATTATAATTAGTCCTTCCTTGATATTATCCACCGCGTGAAAAAACAGGGAGGAAAAGCGCAAAGAGGTTATTATCCTTATAAGATTTGGAAGTATGTACCCCAGAAGTTTGCCCCGGGTATCCACAACCAGTATATTGCTTTGATAATAGCTGGAGTCATTTTCTATCAACTGCATAAGTTCATCTACTGTAATAGTAGGTAGGACAGCAAGCGCTTTGGTCGAAGAGAAAACGGAAATAAATTCCACGTTTTGAGTTATGGCCTTTCGTAAATCTTTGCTCTGTACTATTCCCATGAGGTAGGATGAGAGATCAATTACAGGTATAAATTGCGAGTTATAAAAAGTGGGTTCGTGGGCCGGAAAAGCCAAATTATTTAAAGGTATTTGGATGCTATCTTCCAATAAAAATTGTTTGGAGGCGCAGGAATCTCGTAACTTCAGTATGAGAGGTTGCACCACGGCGCCAAGTTCCGGGTTTGGCTTGACGGATAACTTAAAATAATGGTATAAATGGTACAATAAGTATTAAGCAGGTGATGATATGGATATCCAGACTGATAATGAACTGGCAAATATTAAGCAAGCAATTTTGAATACGGTCGAGGCCGAAGCAATATATCTCTTTGGTTCTTATGCCCATGGAACCCCTTCAAAAGATAGCGATCTAGATCTTTACGTCGTGATCCCGGATGGAGGTATGCGACCACTCGAAGCAGCGCAGAACATTAACATTGCTATCATCAGGGTGCAAAAAAAACCTGTTGACATCCTTGTAAGCAGAGCCAGTGATTTTCATGAGCGTAAGCTATTACCTACTATCGAAAGGACAGTTGCCAGAGATGGGGTGCTGCTGCATGGATAAGATCGACATAGTCAAAGAATGGCTTGATTTTGCAACTAAAGACATTGGAAGCGCAAAGTATCTCTTAGATATGCGGCCGGCTCCTTTAGCAATCATTTGCTATCACTGTCAGCAAGCGGCAGAGAAAACGCTAAAAGGCTATCTTATCCATCAAGATATAGAGCCGCCACGAACTCATAATTTAGGAATTTTATGCAGCATGTGCATGGACATCGACAAGGCCTTTGACGAGTTAATTGTGCCGTGTGGCAGGCTGACGTTATATGGTGTTCAGCCAAGATATCCTTATGAGATTCAAATTTCGGACAGCGATATGCAAACAGCTATTAACGATGCCGACGGGGTAATGAATTTTGTACTTCAAAGGCTTCGGCTTACTGAGGATGTCACGTATGATATTGATGAGAAAGATCGGACATAGATGTTTTCATGCCGGTGCACTGCTCCAGCAGTGCCATAGACTTGGCCAGGAATAACGTAACTCTTGAAAAAAGGGCAGAAAAACAGCATGGCGGCTTCGGGATGGTATCAACCGGGGCCGCCTTTATTTGCCTACGCCGGCCTGAACCGTGAGGGCAGGAAAGGCTGCGGGTCGGGAAAGAAGGCGCCGCCAGCGGAGTAATGATCGTGATTCCGGCTTCGAGCCGTGCGGCCTTAGACAATATTTGCCACAAATCTTGCTAAATGGTATGGGATTATTCAGCAAAAAATAGCGCGGAGACTGTTGTATAAATATACATGACAATGTATAATAATAATATGTTTTTCATAGTATGTGGTGAGGTCAAAGAGGGTAAACAGGTTGGACACACTCGGGCAAAAGGGAATAATAGCAAGAGGGGTATAATAAAAGAATCTTAATCTTGATTCTTATTTCCTCGGGCATAAAGCCCAAGGTATTCAACTGGGTCTTGGCTTCAGGGGGGGATTTCTTCCCCCACTGAAGCTTAGAGCCAGTTAATACAGTGGCGTAGCCGCTCTTTGTCGGCTCGAGGCTTCGCCTCGGCTGAAAGCCCGCCGACACACCGGTCCCACCGCTTCGGATGTACTCCGCATTCTTCAGGCCGGGCTGTAAGCCCGGATGCGGAGGAAGCGGGGGCATTAGAGCGGGTAGTCATCTGTGATAAAAAAGGTAGATTTTTTGAAACTTTGTGCGGCATTCATCCTGACCGGACCCGCTAAAGCGGGTACCCCGGGGTCAGGTATTCTGCCGCAGTCGTTATAAACGAGGACCGTATGACGTGATAGATGATAGCATTGGGGGAGAGAAGATGGGTGTCAAGGTCGGCATTATCGGCGCCACCGGCTACGTGGGCGAGGAACTCGTCCGCATCCTGTGCCGGCATCCCCAGGTGACGGTGATCGCTGTCGTTGCCAAGGATGCCCCGGGTCAGACTCCTGTCCCGGGTTTATCCCCACCTGGCAGGATTTGCAGACATGGAGATCCTGGACATGGACCGGGTGCCGGAACTGATCTCCGGTTCCGACCTGGTTTTTATCGCTCTGCCTCACGGGCTGTCGGTCCCGGTAGCCCGTGAGGCCCTGGCCGCCGGCAAGCGGGTGATCGACATGGCGGCAGACTTCCGGCTGCCGGACCAGGCCCTTTACGAGCAGTGGTACCAGGCTGCCCACGAGGCTCCCGATTTGCTGGGAGAGGCGGTCTACGGCCTGCCGGAACTGTTCCGTTCTGCGGTCTCGGCGGCGCGCCTGGTGGCCAACCCGGGCTGCTTCCCGACCAGCGCCCTGCTCGCCCTGGCCCCGCTCATGAAGCACGGCCTGGTGGAGCAGGACTCCCTGATCGTCGATTCCAAGTCCGGGGTCTCCGGCGCCGGCCGCACCCTGGCCCTCGGCAGCCATTACTCCGAGTGCAACGACAACGTGCGGGCCTACTCGGTGGCCGCCCACCGCCACACTCCGGAGATCTCCCACTACGCCTCGGTGCTGGCGGGCAGTAAGGTGGAGGTGGTCTTCACCCCCCACCTGATCCCCATGACCCGGGGCATCCTCAGCACCGTTTATGCCGGGCTGCTGCGGCCGATGGACGCTGCCTCCCTGCGCCAGGTATACAGGGATTTCTACTCCGGAGAGGAGTTCATCCAGTTGTTGGGTGAGGGTGAGTGGCCCGAGACCAAGTGGGTGCAGGGAACCAACCGCTGTTGCCTTGGCCTGACAGTGGCAGGACGGAAGCGGCTGATCGTCGTCTCGGTGATCGACAACCTGGTCAAGGGAGCGGCCGGGCAGGCGGTACAGAACATGAACCTGATGTTCGACCTGCCGGAGGGCATGGGCCTGAACTACCCGGGTCTGTATCCGTAAAAAAAGTAATGTTGAGGAGGGGCCTGGAATGAGCCAGGACAATACGAATTGGGCGACGGTGCCCGGTGGGATAACGGCGCCGCAGGGGTTCAAGGCGGCGGGAGTAGCGGCCCAGGTGCGCAAGAAGGGGTGCCGGGATGTGGCGCTGATCTGTTCGGAGACCCCGGCAGTGGCGACCGGTCTCTTTACCCGGAACTTGTTCAGGGCCGCCCCGGTCCTGGTGAGCGAGGAGCACCTGGCGGACGGCAGGGCCCAGGCGATTGTGGTCAACAGCGGGATCGCCAATGCCTGCACAGGGGCGCAGGGGATGGCCGACGCCCGCCGCATGGCCGATTTAACAGGCGAACTGCTGAACATCACCCCCGGGCTGGTGGTGGTGGCCTCAACAGGGGTTATCGGGGGGCCGATGCCGATGGATAAGATCGAGGCCGGCATCAGGGACGCTGCCGCTGCACTCTCCCGCCAGGGGGGAGGCGCTGCCGCCGAGGCGATCATGACCACCGACACCACTCCCAAGGAATGTGCCGTGAAGTTCTCCCTGGGGGGAAAGGATGTCGTAATTGGCGGGATGGCGAAGGGCTCCGGGATGATCCACCCGAACCTGGCCACCATGCTCTCCTTTCTGACGACTGATGCCGCCATCGAGAGAGCGGCCCTGGATGCCGCCCTGCGCTATGCCGCCGACCGCTCCTACAACGCCGTCACCATCGACGGGGATACCAGCACCAACGACACGGTGGTGATCCTGGCCAACGGCCTGGCCGGCAACGAACCGGTGACGCCCGGGAGCCTGGAATACGCCATTTTCCTTGATGCCCTGCTGCATGTCTGCGTGGAACTGGCGAAGATGATCGCCCACGACGGCGAGGGGGCTACCAAGTACATGGAGGTCCGGGTCAGGGGGGCGGGCTGCGAGGAGGGGGCACGCCAGATCGCCCGCACCATCGCCTGCTCCAACCTGGTCAAGGCAGCCCTGTTCGGCGAGGATGCCAATTGGGGCCGGATCGTCACTGCCGCCGGGTATGCCGGGGTGCTCTTCGACCCGAATAAGGTATCGGTCTGGCTGGGAGATCTGCTGGTTGCCGCTGATGGCACCGGCCTGGCCTTCGACGAGGAGCGGGCAAAGGAGATCCTGGAGAGCCGGGAAGTGGCGGTGACGGTCGACCTGAACCAGGGCGACGCCGATGCCGTGGCCTGGGGCTGCGACCTGTCGTATGACTACGTGCGGATCAACGGCAACTACCGAACTTAGAGGTGGAATGCGGGATGTGGAAACATCCCAGATAGGGGGGAGATGGAGATGGTCCTGACGCCGTTGGAAAAGGCCGCCATCCTGGTGGAGGCGCTGCCGTACATCCGCAATTTCTCAGGCCAGACCGTGGTCATCAAGTATGGCGGGCGGGCGATGCTCAGCGAGGACCTGAAGCAGGGGGTGATCGCCGACTGCATCCTCCTCAAGCTGGTCGGCATCCACCCGGTGATCGTGCACGGTGGTGGCACTGCCATCGAGCAGATGCTGAAGCGGCTGGGCAAGGAATGGCAGTTCGTCCGCGGCCAGCGGGTCACCGACGAGGAGACCATGGAGGTCGTGGAGATGGTCCTGGCCGGCCGGGTCAACAAGGAGATCGTGAGCCTGATCAACAGGCTGGGCGGTAGGGGGATCGGTCTCTCTGGCAAGGATGCCAACCTGATCGAGGCCCGCAAGCAGACGCTTCCGGCAGATCCCGGGTGCCCTCCGGGCGCGGAGCAGGTGGACCTGGGCTTCGTGGGGGAGATCACCAGGATCAACCCGGAGATCATCGAGACGATCAGGGGTGAGGGCTACATCCCGGTGGTGGCCCCGATCGGGGTGGGTAAGGACGGGGAGACCTACAATATCAATGCCGACTACGTTGCCGGCGAGGTGGCCGCTGCACTGAAGGCCAACAAGCTGGTGTTGCTGACCGACGTGGAGGGGATCCTGGAGGACCGCCGCGACCCGGCGAGCCTGATCTCGGTGATCAGGACCGCTGACGTACCGGACTACATCGAGCGGGGCATCATCGCCGGAGGCATGATCCCCAAGGTGGAGTGCTGCGTACGGGCACTGAACCAGGGAGTGGGGCGTACCCACATCATCGATGGGCGCATCCTGCATTCTATCTTACTGGAAGTCTTCACTGACAAGGGCGTCGGGACGATGGTGGTCAAGGAATAGTTTACATAACGCATTGAGAGCGGGGTTGGTTCAACATGAAGAAATCACCGCCTGAATCGACAGCCACAGGCAAGAAATATGAGGAGCAGGTCATCCGGGACGGGCAGCAGTACCTGATGCAGAACTACGCCCAGTTGCCTCTGGTGATTGTCAAGGGGAAGGGCGCCCTGGTCTGGGACGCGGAGGGGCGCAGCTATCTGGACTGTGTCAGCGGCATCGCCGTCAACTCGGTCGGCCACTGCCATCCCAAAGTGGTGGCGGCGATCCAAACCCAAGCGGAGCAGTTGATCCATTGCTCCAACCTCTACTGGTTTCCTCAATCCGTGGCGTTGGCCAAGAGGCTGACCCGCCTCTCCGGCCTCGGCCGGGCCTTCTTCTGCAACAGCGGGGCGGAGGCTAACGAGGCGGCCATCAAGCTGGTGCGCAAGCATGCCCACGACCAGGGCAAGAAAAGTCCCGAAATTATCTCCTTTACTAACGGATTCCACGGCCGCACCCTGGGATCCCTGGCGGCCACCGCCCAGCCCAAATTCTGGAAGGGTTTTGAGCCGCTGCCCGGAGGATTCCGGCATCTGCCCTACAACGATGTGGATGCCCTGCTGGCTGCCATCACTCCTGACACTGCGGCCATCTTCGTCGAGGTGGTGCAGGGTGAGGGTGGAGTCAACGAGGCTGCCCCGGAGTTCATGAGGGCGTTGGCGGAGGTGCGGAACAAGCACGGTGTGTTGCTGGTATTTGACGAGATCCAGTGTGGCCTCGGACGTACCGGCAAGATGTTCGCCTGGGAGCACTATGGTATCAAGCCGGACGTCATGACCCTGGCCAAGGCCCTGGGTGGTGGTTTGCCCATCGGGGCGCTGCTGGCCCGGGATGAAGTGGCGGCAATCTTCCAGCCGGGTACTCACGGTTCAACATTTGGAGGCAACCCGGTCTCCTGCGCCGCTGCCCTGGCAGTGCTGGACATCTTGGAGGGGGAGCACCTGCCAGCCAACGCCGAGCACACCGGCAGCTACCTGATGTCAAAGTTGACAGCCTTACGGCAGCACTTTTCCTTCATCAAGGAGGTGCGGGGGCGGGGACTGCTGGTGGGGATGGAACTGGACCGGCGCGGCAACCGGGTGGTCACCCTCTGCCAGGAACGCGGCCTGCTGGTCAACTGCACTGCCGATAAGGTGATCCGTTTCTTGCCCCCCCTGATCATCACCAGGTCTGAGTTGGACGAGGCGGTGGCTATCTTGCGAGGGGCACTACAGCAGTTCGCCAGTGAACCCGCATAATCGAGAAGGGGGGCACCGAGATGCCCAGGCGTAAAGACTTGAAGAAGGTGCTGGTGATCGGCTCAGGCCCGATCGTCATCGGGCAGGCGGCGGAGTTCGACTATGCCGGGACGCAGGCCTGCAAGGCCCTCCGGGAGGAGGGCCTGGAGGTCGTGCTGGTGAACAGCAACCCGGCCACCATCATGACCGATGCCAACATGGCCGACCGGGTGTACATAGAACCGCTGAGCGTGGAGTTTTTAACAGAGATCATCGCCCGGGAGCGCCCGGACGGGATGTTGTCCGGTCTGGGGGGCCAGACCGGCCTGAACCTGACGATGGAACTGGCCGAGGCCGGTGTGCTCGCCAAGTATGGGGTGGAGGTGCTGGGCACACCCCTGGAGGCGATCAGGAAGGCCGAGGACCGGGAATTGTTCAAGGCCACCATGATGGAGATCGGCGAGCCGGTGCCGGGCAGCGTCATTGTCACCGGCCTGGAGGAAGCGGTGGCTGCCGTCGCGCCCGCAAGCGGGCACCCGGCCGGCTCCACCGGAGCCAGCGTCGCCTCTGGGCACGGCTATCCGGTGATCGTCCGCCCGGCCTATACCCTTGGCGGCACCGGGGGCGGCGTCGCCCACACCGAGGAGGAACTGCGCCAGATCGTGGCCATCGGCCTGAAGGCCAGCCGCATCGGCCAGGTGATGCTGGAGGAGAGTGTACTGGGCTGGAAGGAGATCGAGTTCGAGGTGATGCGGGACGGAGCAGACAACTGCATCACCGTCTGCAGTATGGAGAATTTCGACCCGATGGGAGTGCACACCGGCGACAGCATCGTGGTCGCCCCCACCCAGACCCTGAGCGACCAGGAGTACCAGATGCTGCGCAGCGCCTCCCTGAAGATCATCCGGGCGCTGGGGGTGGAGGGGGGCTGCAACATCCAGTTCGCCCTGGACCCCAACAGCTTCGGCTACAGGGTGATCGAGGTCAACCCCCGGGTCAGCCGCTCCAGCGCCCTGGCGTCGAAGGCCACCGGCTACCCGATCGCCCGGGTGGCGGCAAAGATCGCCACCGGCCTGTGCCTGGACGAGATCACCAACCAGGTCACCGGGGAGACCTGCGCCTGTTTCGAGCCGGCGATCGACTACATAGTGTGTAAGATCCCCCGCTGGCCGTTCGACAAGTTCGCCGGGGCCGACCGCACCCTGGGCACTCAGATGAAGGCCACCGGAGAGGTGATGGCCATCGACCGCTGCTTTGAGGGCGCCCTGCTCAAAGCGGTGCGCTCGCTGGAGATCGGTCTCTACGGCCTGACCCTGCCGGAGGCTGCCCAGTGGACGGAGATGCAGCTCGAGGAGAGGCTGGCCGTGCCCAACGACGAGCGGCTGTTCGCGGTGGCCGAGGCCTTCCGCCGGGACTGGACGCTGCGGGAAGTCAACTACCTGAGCAAGATCGACTACTGGTTCCTGAACAAGGTTCGTCACATCGTCAGGCACGAGCAGCGGCTGCAGGGGGAGGACCTGACCACGGACCTGCTGCGGGAGAGTAAGCGGTTGGGCTTCTCCGACTACCAGATCGCCAAGCTGACCCGGCGGGAGGCCGGTGTCGTGCGTGCCCTGCGCCGGGAGGCGGGCCTGACTCCGGCCTACAAGATGGTGGACACCTGCGCCGCCGAGTTCGCGGCGGCCACCCCCTACTTCTACGGCACCTACGACCAGGAGAACGAGGCAGCGCCCTCTGGGCGGAAACGGGTGCTCGTGCTGGGTTCCGGTCCGATCCGCATCGGCCAGGGAATCGAGTTCGACTATTGTTCCGTCCATGCCGTCTGGGCGCTGAAGGAGGCCGGGGTGGAGGGGCTGATCATCAACAACAACCCGGAGACGGTCAGCACCGACTTCGACACCGCCGACAAGCTCTACTTCGAGCCCCTGGCGCCGGAGGATGTGCTCAACGTGATCGACCAGGAGCAGCCGGACGGAGTGTTGGTGCAGTTCGGCGGCCAGACGGCCATCAACCTGGCCAGCCACCTGGCCTACTATAACGCCCCTATCCTGGGCACCAGCATGGAGGGGATCGACGCTGCCGAGGACCGGCGGCGCTTCGAGAGCCTGCTCAAGGGCCTGCGCATTCCCCAGTCCCAGGGCAAGACGGTGATGGCGGCGGACGAGGCGGTGGCGGTGGCCGAGGAACTGGGCTACCCGGTGCTGGTGCGCCCGTCGTACGTGCTGGGAGGCCGGGCGATGGAAGTGGTGGAGAACACGCAGGACCTGGTGGGCTACATGGCCTCGGCGGTAAAGGTCAGTTCCAAGCACCCGGTGTTGATCGACAAGTACATCAAGGGCAAAGAGGTGGAGGTGGACGCCGTCTGCGACGGCCGCCAGACCCTGATCCCGGCGATCATCGAGCACATCGAGAGAGCGGGGGTGCATTCCGGTGACAGCACGGCGGTGATCCCCGCCCAGACCCTGGCTGCCGGCGAGATACACCAGATCGTGAACTACACCATGCGTATCGCCGCAGCCCTGGGGATCAAGGGATTGTTGAATATCCAGTACGTGATCGCCAACGGCCGGGCCTACTGCCTGGAGGTCAACCCCAGGGCGTCCCGCACCGTGCCGGTGCTCAGCAAGGTGACCGGCATCCCCCTGGTCAAACTGGCTACCCGGATCATGCTGGGGTCCACCCTGGCGGACCTGGGCTACGGCGCCGGGCTGGCGCCACCGCCGCCCTTCGTGGCGGTCAAGGCCCCGGTCTTCTCCTTCGAGAAGCTGACCCGGGTGGACGTCTCCCTGGGGCCGGAGATGAAGTCTACCGGCGAGGTACTGGGCATCGACCCGGATTACGGCATGGCCCTCTACAAGGCCCTGCTGGCGGCGGGCATCAACGTGCCGCTTGGCGGGCGCGTGCTGGTCTCCCTGGCGGAGCGCGACCGGGCGGAGGCGATCCCAATCCTGGCCGGCTATGCCGAGTTGGGCTTCGAAATCCTGGCCACTACCGAAACAGCCCGGGAACTGCGGAAGAAGGGGATCGACCACCGGGTGGTGGTCTCTACAGGAGACAGGGTCAGGGACGCCCTGTCCAAGGACGGCCTGGCCCCAACGCTTGACCTGATCCGGGAGGGAGAGGTGCAACTGGTGATCAATACTCCTACCCGCGGGCGCATCCCGGAGCGGGCCGGCTTCATCATGCGGCGCACCGCCACTGAGTACCGGGTGCCCTGCCTGACCTCTCTGGACACGGCGGCGGCGCTGCTGGAGGTGCTGCGCGCCCGGAAGAACGGAGCGCACTCGACCTGCTGTTGCCTGCAGGAATACCTGAATCTTCCACGAACTCTTACAGAGGATGCTCAGCATTCCGGGCAGCTTGTTTGATGCCTTGTCTTCCCAGGAGTACAAAATTGCTTTTCCATGATAGAGGAGGCGATTAGGTGGCCGGCGCTTACCTGGATAAGAGGCTGAAAGGCCGGGACTACTTGTCGATCAGTGATTTCAGCAGTGACGAGATCGGGCTTCTGTTGAACGCTGCCCACGATTTGAAGAAGGAGCTAAAGGCCGGGATACCCCACCAGGTGCTGCAAGGCAAAACCTTGGGGATGATCTTCACCAAGGCCTCGACCCGCACCCGGGTCTCCTTCGAGGTGGGGATGTACCAACTCGGGGGCTACGCCCTGTTCCTGAGCGCCCAGGACATCCAGTTGCGCCGGGGGGAGACTGTCGGCGACACTGCCCGCACCCTGGAGCGTTACCTGGACGGGATCATGATCCGCACCTTCGACCAGGCGGACGTGGACGACCTGGCCCGGTACGGCTCGATCCCGGTGATCAACGGCCTGACCGACCTGCTGCACCCCACCCAGGCGCTGGCGGACATCATGACTGTCGAGGAGCACAAGGGCAAGCTGGCCGGCCTGAAACTGGCCTTCATCGGGGACGGCAACAACGTCGCCCATTCCTTGCTGCAGATCTGCGCCAAGGTAGGGATGCACATGACCATTGCCTGCCCGCCTGGCTACGAGCCGGACCCGGAGATCCTTGCCGGGGCCCGGGCGGACGCCGCCGCCACCGGGGTCAAGCTGGAGGTCGTCACCGACCCGTTCGAGGCGGTTGCCGGCGCCGACGCCCTCTACACCGACGTCTGGGCGAGCATGGGCCAGGAGGCGGAGCGGGCGGAGCGCATCAAGGTTTTCTCCCGTTACCAGGTGAACTCCGAATTGTTGGGCAAGGCCGCTCCCGGCGCCGTGGTACTGCACTGCCTGCCGGCTCACCGGGGGGAGGAGATCACCGACGAGGTGCTCGACGGGCCGCAGTCGGTGGCGTTCGACGAGGCGGAGAACCGCCTGCATGCCCACAAGGCGATCATGGCCCTGGTGATGTAGCAGATGAAAGACAGTAGGCTGCTGCTAGCATTCTTCGGGATCACCTTCCTGATCAACTGGGGACTGTGGGGGTTGCTGGTTTTCTCCCCGCAGTTCCGGCTGCTGACCGGGTCAGCCGGCACTGACAGCCCGTTGCTCTATATCGGCGGTTACGCCCCGACCATCGCGGCCGTGTTCCTGGTGTCCTGGATCTACGGCCCCAGGGGGTTGAAGTCTTTCCTGGCCAGGCTGCTGCGCTGGAACGTGGGTATCTGGTGGTACGTGGGCCTGATCGTCCTGTTCGTGGGTATGGACCTGTTCGTGCGGTACTTGACCATCCTGACCGGCGGCTCCGTTCCGGCGATCGGATACTCGCCGGCCATGGCGGCGCCCCTGGCGTTGCTCACCCTGGTCACAACAACAGGGCCTTTAGGAGAGGAACTGGGGTGGCGCGGCCTGGCCCTGCCCCTGTTGCAACGGCGATACAGCCCGCTGGCAGCCAGCCTGGTCCTGGGTTGCATCTGGGGCGCCTGGCACATCCCGGCGTTCCTGTTTTCCGGCAGCCCGCAGAGCATCTACAGCTTTCCGCTCTACTTCATCTATCTCGTCTGCGGTACGGTGTTGATGACCGCAGTCTACAACGCCACCGGCGGCAGCCTGCCGCTGGCGATCATCGTGCACGGGCTGTTCAACCTGAACGGCGCCATGACCATCAACGGCATCGAGCCGCTGGGAATCTTCATCATGAGCGTGGTACTGCTGGCAGCAGCGTGGATAATCTCAATCAGAAAGCCCGGGGCTAAATTTACAGGGCCCATTGCACTCTAATGGCCGGCCTGCCGTGCTGGGCCTCGATAGATCTACTGGAACCGGCTCAGTGCGGCAGCATTACAGAACCTATTTGCTGAGGAGGAATTTTCGTGGGCATCAAAAAGGTTGTGCTGGCCTATTCCGGCGGTCTCGACACCTCGGTGGCCATACCCTGGTTCAAGGACAACTTCGGCTGCGAGGTGATCTGCTTCGCCGCCGACCTGGGGCAGGAAGAGGAGCTTGACGGCCTGGAGGAGCGCTCCAGGAGAGCGGGCGCCAGCAAGATCTACATCAAGGATTTAAAGAAGGAGTTCGTGGAGGACTACATCTTCCCCACCCTCAAGGCGGGCGCCATCTACGAGGGCAAGTACCTGTTGGGGACATCCTTTGCCCGTCCGCTGATCTCCAAGTACCTGGTGGAGATCGCCGAAGCCGAGGGTGCTGACGCCGTGGCCCATGGAGCGACCGGCAAGGGGAACGACCAGGTGCGCTTCGACGTCTCGGTACAGGCCCTCAACCCCACCCTCAAGGTGATCGCCCCCTGGCGCATCTGGGACATCCGAATCCCGGGAGGACGCCATCGACTATGCCATCGCCCGGGGGATAGAGGTTCCGGTAGCCAAGGACCGGCCGTACAGTTGTGACCGCAACATCTGGCACCTGAGCCACGAGGGGGCCGACCTGGAAGACCCGGCCAAGGAGCCGCCTGGCGATGTGCTGCTGCTGATCACCCCGCCGGAACAGGCCCCGGACGAGCCGGCCTACGTGGAGATCGGCTTCGAGGAGGGCGTGCCCCGCTCGCTCGATGGCAGGGAGACCGATGCCGTGACGCTGGTGCAGGACCTGAACCGGATCGCCGGCGCCAACGGGGTGGGCATCGTCGACATGGTAGAGAACCGGCTGGTGGGGATGAAGTCCCGGGGCGTCTACGAGTGCCCTGGCGGCACCGTGCTGTACCTCGCCCACCGGGAGCTGGAGTACCTGACTCTCGATCGCAACACCCTGCACTTCAAGGAGGTCGCCGCCCTGCGCTTCGCCGAGGTCTGCTACGACGGCCTGTGGTTCTCACCGCTGCGGGAGGCCCTGTCCGCCTTCGTCGACGAGACCCAGAAAACAGTCACCGGCGTCGTGCGGCTGAAGCTGTATAAGGGCAACTGCACCCCGGCCGGCGCCACGTCCCCCTACTCCCTTTACCACGAGGGTTTCGCCACCTTCGGCCACTTCGAGCTATACGACCATAAGGACGCCCAGGGCTTCATCAACCTGTTCGGCCTGCCCCTCAAGGTGCGGGCGATGATGAAGCAGAAGGCCGGTCTGACGCAATAATACATGATATGCTATAGAGAGCATGACATGGCGCCGTCCGAACAAGAAGAACAGTCTGAGTGAGACGGCTCTCCCTTTCCTCGCCTGATGGGAGAGCCGTCTCCTTGATGTCTCAGGCGCAAGCAGATGAAACAGCCGCTCCTCCCGTCTGGATACGGATCTGCCAACAGTGCGGTTGCATACAATATAACATTAAAATGTAATGTTAATGACTAACAGATAAAATTATTTGACTGTGGATTTTTTTCATGGTATTATTCACATGAAGTTGCAATTATTGGTTTTATGACAATGCTGGCGGATTCATAACGACTGCGGCAGAATACCTGACCCCGGGGCACCCGCTTTAGCGGGTCCGGTCAGGATGAATGCCGCACAAAGTTTCAAAAAATCTACCTTTCTTATCACAGATGACTACCCGCTCTAATGCCCCCGCTTCCTCCGCATCCGGGCTTACAGCCCGGCCTGAAGAATGCGGAGTACATCCGAAGCGGTGGGACCGGTGTGTCGGCGGGCTTTCAGCCGAGGCGAAGCCTCGAGCCGACAAAGAGCGGTTACGCCACTGTATTAACTGGCTCTACGCTTCAGTGGGGGAAGAAATCCCCCCCTGAAGCCAAGACCCAGTTGAATACCTCGGGCTTTATGCCCGAGGAAATAAGAATCAAAGATTTTTTATTTTGTTCCGGAAAGGAGAGGCCGTGGCAGAGTATTGTCATTACTACGTTAATAACAATCTCCATGTCATCACTGGTGTTCATGAAGTCCACAAGAATACGTGTTTATCGCTGGCAATGGCTGAGAGTAAAAGTTACTTGGGCTATTTCGCCTGCTGCAGTGATGCGATCGCCAAAGCCAGAACCATTTATACCAGAGTTGATAAATGCCCCTTTTGTTGTCAAGAAATCAACTCCCTCCGGATTAAACCAAGTAAACGAAAGAGTGACCATTCGAACCGGTTCGGAAAGTGAGGTGTTTGAGCCCCTGCTTGCCGGAAGCGTGATAATGTCAAATCCACGGCCATTGTGTCTAAGAGTTCTTAGCTTCAGTGGGGGCTTGCCTTCCCCCACTGAAGCTAAGAACTCGTGATCCAGGGACGTAGCCGGCTCTGATTCACCCGTTTTTTTGAAGCGGGGGTATTAGAGCGGCTAGTCATCGTGGTAAAATGGCTTTGGCATTTATACTTCAAAAAAGGTTATCTATTGATTCTCCCGTGCTTCGCATTCCCGGTGTGCCGGCGGGCTTTCAGCCGACCTGTGCTCCGCATTCTTCAGGCCGGGCGTAGCCCGGATGCGGAGGGCGAAGCCTCGAGCCGGCGTCAGGCCGGGCGTTAGCCCGGATGCGGAGGAGGAGGGAAAATGGCACAGTTAAAGAATGTGAAGCTCGGAGATATTGCCGATATTTTGAACGGCCTGCCTGATACCAGGCAGTTCGAGCTTGTAGAAAACGCCGGCGCTGCAACCTACGGTTTTATTCAGCCAAACCATTTAGGGGTTTTTAATGATATACAAGATGCCTTGGCAATCAAAAGGTCAATGCCTGTTGATGACAGCTATCTGATTCGCAGGAACGATATTTTACTGAAACGCCTGAATCCGGATATGGCAACGCTGATAAACGAGGATATATCAAATACAACTTTTTCCAGCAATCTTTTTATTATTCGTGTGATCAATGATTATTGCCCGGCCTATATAGCCTGCATGTTAGAAAATCAGGGAATATCGTGGCTAAACAGCAATATCGTTGGTTCGTTTTCAGCCATCAAGTCCATTTCCATAAAAGCCTTGGCGGCATTAAAGATTCCTGCCATGGAGCAGGAAAAACAACAAGCAATTGGCCAGTTGTGGCTGTTGCATAAAAAAAGAAAAAAGCTGCTGAACGATTTTATAACCGAAGATCGGAGGTTAATGTCAGCATTGACAAGGAGTATCGTCATAAGCGCCGAGGAGGAAGAATAGATGGCCACCACGAGGAAAGACATCGAGGCTGCGCTTTGGAGAGGCGCAAATACATTCAGGGGGGCCATAGATGCGGCCAACTATAAAGACTACATCTTGCCCATGCTCTTTGTTAAATATCTGAGTGATACCTACCTGGAAAAAGTCGAAGACTTAAAGAAGCATTATGACAACCCGGTCAGGCTGGAGAGAGCGATCGGCAGGCTTCCATTCGTGATCAAGGAGGAGCATAGCTTCTCCTGGCTCTATAAGAACAGGTACAGCGGTAATCTCGGGGAATTCATCAACGTCGCCCTGCGAGGGATAGAGGACGACAACCCATCCCTGTTTACGGGGATCTTTAGAAGCATAGACTTCAATAGCGAGACCATGCTGGGCAATCATAGCCAGAAGAGCACCCGCCTGAGAGAGTTGCTTGAGGACTTCGAGCCTCTCGACCTGCGCCCATCTGCCATCCAGCCGGAAGAGGGCAAGGTGGCTGCAGATACCATCGGTGATGCTTATGAGTATATGATCGGGCAATTTGCCAGCCAGGCCGGTAAGAAAGCCGGTTCCTTCTTCACCCCGTCCGAGGTGTCGGAACTGATCGCCCGCATCGTCGATCCGAAGATCAGCGACACTATATACGACCCCACCTGCGGTTCCGGTTCCCTGCTGATCAAGACCGGAAAGGCAGCCAAAGAAAAGGAAAACTGTCTGATCAAAAGCCTCTCGCTTTATGGGCAGGAGATGAACGGGTCTTCCTGGTCCATGGCCAAGATGAACATGTTTCTCCACGAGATCATGGATGCCAAGATCGAGTGGGGCGACACCCTCGCCTACCCCTTGCACCTGGACTCCGACGGCAACCTCATGCAATTCGACGTCATCATCTCCAACATGCCCTTCTCACAGGATAAATGGGCGGCGGGTTTCAATACCGGCGCCGACTCCGGCAAGGGCAAGGAATTCAAGATGGAGGCATCCCTCGATAAATATCATCGCTTCGACTGGGGCATACCCCCTGCCAGCAAGGGTGACTGGGCGTTTCTGCTGCATATGATCGCCAGCCTCAAGAGCGGAGGCCGGATCGCTGCCGTCGTCCCCCACGGTGTCCTGTTCCGGAGTGCGTCGGAGGGCCGGATCAGGCAGACCGTCGTCGAAAAGAACCTGCTGGATGCGGTCATCGGGCTGCCGGCAAACCTGTTTTACGGCACCAGCATTCCGGGTTGCATCATCGTTTTCAAGAAGAACCGCAATCGTAACGACGTGCTGTTCATCGACGCCTCCGGGAGAGATGAGCAGGGCAACCTCCGCTATAAGAAGGACAAGAACCAGAACCGTCTGGAAACGAAGCACATCGACGACATTGTCAATGCCTATCAAAATCGGGTGGATGTCGAGAAATTTGCTCACATAGCGAGCATCGACGAGATCAAGGCCAACGACTACAACCTGAACATCCCCCGGTATGTTGACACCCTTAAAGAGGATGAGCAGGTTGATATCGGTCAAATAAAAGCGAACATCCAGAGAATTAAGGCGGAATTGGCAGAGGTTGAGGTTGAGATGGCCAGATACCTTGCTGAGCTTGGATTATAGGTGGTAAGCATGGAAAATGACCATGAATATTACGTGACCAAGAGGATCTATCAGGATTACCCGGTCGACTGGACGGTCGCTGAATTGGGTAATTTGCTTGCAAGAGTCCGAAGGCCCGTAAATGTCGTCCCCGATCATGAATACCGGGAAATTGGCATCCGTTCCCACGGAAAAGGTTTATTCTATAAAGAACCGGTAGTGGGCCATGATCTGGGGGATAAGCTCGTTTTTTGGGTTGAGGCGGACTGCTTGATTATCAACATTATCTTTGCCTGGGAGCAGGCAGTTGGGATTACCACCGCTCAAGAAAAAGGCATGATCGCCTCACACAGGTTCCCGATGTGGCGGTCAAAAGGGAACGTGGAGTTGAAATATCTGCTCACCCTCTTTTTGACACCGCTCGGCAAGCATCTTCTTGGATTGGCCTCGCCAGGCGGAGCGGGTCGAAACAGGACGCTCGGACAGGATGAATTCAATAAAATTACTATTTGTATTCCTTCAGAGATCAAAGAACAACAAAGAATAGTCATGATCCTCTCAACTTGGGACAAGGCCATTGAATTAGAAGAGCGGTTGATTGGTGAGAAAAAGAGGCAGAAAAAGTGGCTGATGAATAACTTGCTCACAGGTAAAAAACATCTTCCGGGTTTAGCGGCAAGTGGCAGGAAGATCTGTAATACGCAACGGCAAAGTATTATCGACAGTTTCCTGCAACAAAGTTTTCCGATCAACTATCAAGATATCTTCACATTACTGGTAAATATCACTGTTGTCGATCAGGGGAAACAAATGTTGTAGCTTTCTCTGACGATGAAGAAAAATGTTTACTTGCCCCTGACGAATGTGTTACTATTTTTGGCGATCACACTAGAGAGTTAAAGTATGTAGATTTTAATTTGTGTTGATTGGCGCAGAAGGAACACAATTATTAACTGCAGTCAATAATAATTGTACCCGTTTTTTATATTACCAATCTTAGTATTAAAGAAATTCCGAATTCAGGATATAGTGTCGGAGAGCATTTTAACCGGGTATCTATGTAAAGAAATGCTACTTTTCATTTAATTGTCCTCCTCTTCCGGAACAGACCGCCATCGCCGAAATTCTATCCACTGCAGACCATGAAATCGACCTGCATGAAAGGCAGCTTGAAGAATTGAAGAAGCTGAAGAAAGCATTGATGCAACTGCTGCTGACAGGCATCGCGAGGGTAAACGTGCAGGAGGTCTCTTGATGCTTGACCGTACCTTGTTCGACGAACGCCCAGAGAGTCAGGACCGGGCGATAAAAGTGCTGGAGAGATTGGGGTATCAGTATATCCCACGTTCGCAGGCGGAGATCTTGCGCGGCCGGCTTGCCAACGTTCTATTCCCCGAAGTTTTGCACGAGTTTCTGCACCGCCAGTCTTTCTTTTATAGAGGGAAGCAGACGCCCTTCTCCGGTCGCTCGATCGGCAAGGCGATCAACGATATCGACGCTTCTCTGGTTTCGGGGTTGATGTCGGCAAGCAAGACCATCTACGATATGCTCCTGGCCGGCAACAGTTATGAGGAGGAGTTGTTTGACGGAGGCCGCCAGTCCTTCGATCTGAAGTATATCGATTGGGGACGCCCGGAGAACAACATCTGGCAGGTGACCGACGAGTTTTCGGTGGAGCGGCCGAACGGCAAGTACGCCCGGCCGGACATCGTGCTGCTCGTCAACGGCATCCCCCTCGTGGTGATCGAATGTAAAAAATCCAGCGTCGATGTGGAAGAGGGTGTTGGTCAGAACGTTCGCAACTGGCAGCCCCAATACATCCCCCACCTGTTCAAGTTTGCCCAGATCGTGATGGCCATGAACGCCAACCACGTCAAGTACGGTACTTGCGGCACACCTTCCGAGCACTTCAGCGTCTGGCGGGAAAGAGATTATCAGTGGCAGCAGGAAAAATGCCATAATGTCAGTCCGGACGATAGAATTATCGAGCAGGACCGGGCTATCGTCTCCCTGCTCTCCAGGGAAAGGCTGCTGGAGATGATCCGCTATTTCATCCTGTACGATAACAACGTGAAGAAGATCGCCCGCTACCAGCAGTTTTTCGGTATCCAGGCAGCCATGAGGCGCATCAAGGGCGCCGATGACAGAAACACCAGGGGTGGCGTGATCTGGCATACGCAGGGCAGCGGCAAGTCTCTGACCATGGTGATGTTGGTCAAGAAGATCATCTCCGATCCGGAGATCAGAAATCCCCGCTTCGTGCTCGTCAACGACCGGATCAACCTGGACAAGCAGCTCAGGGATAACTTCGCCAAAACCCGTCTCAATCCGTCCCGCGCCAGAACTGGCAAGGGCCTGATCCAACTATTGAACGACAAGGGTGAGACCGTCATCACCACGCTTGTGCAAAAATTTGATGCTGCCGCCAAAGGCAGGATCAGGATTACGGACGACAACATCTTCCTGCTGGTGGACGAGAGCCATCGCACCCACTCCGGCCAGCTTCACAACATGATGGTCGATGTGCTGCCCAACGCCGTCAGGATCGGGTTTACCGGCACGCCCCTGCTCAGGAAAGACAGGTTCAACACCTATGCGCGGTTTGGGCCGCTCATCGACAGCTACTCTGTCGACCGGGCCGTGAAGGACGGCGTCATCGTTCCTCTCGTCTACGAGGGCCGGATCATTCCGCAGGATGTGACCAGCGATAAGATCGACGAGTATCTGAAGTACGTCATTGCACCGCTAAACCATGAGCAGCAGGAGGATATGAAGCGCAGGTGGAGCCGTTTTTTGCCCTTGGCCCAGACACGGCAGCGCATAGATATGGTGGCCTTCGATATCCACGAGCACTTTATGAGTTATGCCAGGCCCAAGGGGTTCAAGGCCATGGTCGCTGCCTCATCCCGCCCGACGGCCATCGACTTGCATCAATCTATCGGGAGGCTTGGCGGTGTGAAGACGGCGGTGGTGATCTCGCCCGAAAGTGATCAGGAGGGCGATGAGCTTACCGGCGAGAACAGAGAGAAGATCATGGCCTTTTTCAAGGAAGAGGTGGAGCCTCTCTTTGGCAACAACTACGAAGAATATTATGACTGGGCGAAAAACAGCTTTGTCGGTGGCGAGGACGTGGACCTGCTGATCGTCAAGGATATGCTGCTTACCGGCTTCGATGCGCCGGTTGCCGCCGTGTTGTACGTGGATAAACCCATGAAGGAGCATGCGCTGCTGCAGGCTATCGCCCGGGTCAACCGGGTGCACCCCGGCAAGGATTTCGGGCTGATCGTGGACTACTGGGGCATTTTCAGCAAGTTGAATACTGCCATGGACATGTACTGTGACGAAAAGTCCGGCATGGATGGTTATAACCGGGACGATATCGAAAACACCATTCTTGGCGCCGGCGATCAGAAGCTCAAGTTGGAAAAAACCTATCAGGAACTGCTGGCAATATTCGAGGGGAGAGCATTTGACCGGAACACCTCCGAGGGCTGGCAGGGCATGCTGGCTGACAATGATTTGCGGAAGTCGTTCTATGAAAAACTATCGATTTTTTCCCGCCTGTTCGATCTGGCGATGGGGAGCTATACCCTGTACAAGGCGCTTGGGTATGACCAGATTCAGAGATACAAGCAGGATCTGCTCGTTTTTCAGAAACTGCGCGGAGCGGTCTTGCTCCGCTACGATGAAAGGGTGGATTTCAGCAAGTACGAGGACGGCATTCGCAGCCTGCTGAATAACTTCGTGCTTTCCGAACCGGGCCAGATCATTGTGGAGCCTGTCTCCATCCACGATACCGAGGGGATGAGGGAGCAGCTCGAGAGGTTGGCCAGCAAGGCCGCCAAGGGCGATGCCATTCGTACCCGCATGATCGGAGAACTGGAAACTTACCGCTACGATGACCCTCTGCTCTATAGGAAGTTCTCAGAGCAGGTCCGGGAAACCCTGGAGGAGTATAGGGCATCGAGAAACGACGATTCGTACCTGTCTAAAATGGAGCAAATGGCGGATGATTTCAAGAGAGGTTATACCGGGCACCATTACCCCGCATGCATAGACAATGACAGCGATGCCAAAGCTTTTTACGGATCGATCCAGGGCATTATCGCCCAGGCAATCAGGGACGTCTCCCCGGAGATGGATGAGGCCATGGGACGGCTGGCCATCGAGGTCAAAAAGGCCATCTCCGACCGGGCCAAAATAGAATGGCGCACCAACGTGGCGGTCTGCCGGGATATGCTGCAGGCCCTGGACGATCTCATCTGGGACTTCATTGAAGAACATGGGATCGAACTGCTTGTCGAGAAGATCGATCTCATTCTGGATGGACTCATGAAAACAGCAGTGAGCAGGTACTAGGCGTGAAGATAAAAAGATTGTCTTTGCCAAGGCCGTCGGGCGGCGTCGACGTGATCATCGAGCGTAAGAGCATGAAAAAAGTCCGGCTCAAAGTGTTTCCGGACGGCGTCGTCAAGCTGTCTGCACCGCTTGGAGTGCCGGATGCCTGGATTGATAACTACCTCGCCGGCAAAGCGCCCTGGATTGCCAAAGTGCTGAACTATTTTGCAGACGCCAGGGGCAGCGAAATCACGACCAGTATACACAGCGGCGTTTCCACCCGCATCCTGGGCAGACAGGTCTGGATCATGGTCAATGAGGCGAGAAGCTACAGAATAGAACAGAGGGATGACCGTATCTATATCCAGTCCCCCAGCCCCGGAGACCAACAGGCCCTGCAGAGGCAGTTCGAACGTTGGTGGCAGAAGCAGAGCAGACTGTATTTTCTGGCGGTCATCGATCGGATGTACCCGGTGATCGCCAGGTATGGCCTCGGCAAGCCAGTGTTTCAGGTAAGAAAAATGAAAACCCGCTGGGGCAGTTGCTCCGGAAGGCATGCCAAGATCAATCTGAATTACTATTTGTACAAAGCTCCGCCGCCCTGTATCGATTACGTTGTCTTGCATGAGCTGGCACACTTTCTCTATCGCAGGCATGACAAAGATTTTTATGACTTTCTGACCGTGCACATGCCTGATTGGAAAGAGCGCAAGAGAATTCTCGATCATGAGATTGTAAGAGGATTGATATACTAAAGTCAGGAGTCAGGAGTCAGGAGTCAGGAGTCAGGAGTCAGGAGTCAGGAGTCAGGAGTCAGGAGTCAGGAGTCAGGATGTATGCATGCGGGGCGCGGGGCACCTCGTTCCTCCTTATACGGGTTTTCCTCCGCATCCGGGCTTTCAGCCCGGCCTGAAAGAATGCAGAGTACAGGACCCGAGGCGTAGCCTCGAGTCGGCCATTCTGAATTCTGAATGCTTCTTGGTAAAGGACGGGTGAGACGAATTGGATGATCTGAGGTGGCGCCTGGAGGATATCTATCCCGACCAGGAGCGCTGGGAACAGGATTTTTCCACTGCCAAGAAGCAACTGGCCGCCATCGGCAGCTACCGCGGCCGGCTGGGCGACGGCGGGGCAACGCTGCTGCAGGCCCTGCAGGCTAGGGAGCGGCTGCGGGAGACCTGCACCAGGATCTACAACTATGCCAGCATGCTGTTCGACGGGGACACCACAGTTCCGGCTGCCCAGAGTTGCGCGACCGGTCGGTATCGCTGGATACAGAGGCGTCAACGGCCATCTCCTTCATGAACCCGAAATCCTCCTCCCGGAGAAGAGCTCCACTCCTCTGAGCAGCCCGTGGCGCCACTGGCGGCCGTGTGTCACTCTCCAGCCGGCATCTCAACACCCTAGCATCTGCAGACCACTAGATGTCCCCCCAAAACTCCGATCTTTAGGCCGAGCCGCCCGCGCCGCAGAACCCCTAGTCCGGAGCGCGCGTCGCGCTACAGCCGCGCGCGCAAGCCCCAGCTGACGAGAGCTCCACAACACCTCGCCCCCCACCCAAAGTCGTATCAATCAGAGTCAGGAGTCAGAGTCAGGAGTCAGGAGTCAGGAGTCAGGAGTCAGGATGTATGCATGCGGGGCGCGGGGCACCTCGTTCCTCCTTATACGGGTTTTCCTCCGCATCCGGGCTTTCAGCCCGGCCTGAAAGAATGCAGAGTACAGGACCCGAGGCGTAGCCTCGAGTCGGCCATTCTGAATTCTGAATGCTTCTTGGTAAAGGACGGGTGAGACGAATTGGATGATCTGAGGTGGCGCCTGGAGGATATCTATCCCGACCAGGAGCGCTGGGAACAGGATTTTTCCACCGCCAAGAAGCAACTGGCCGCCATCGGCAGCTACCGCGGCCGGCTGGGCGACGGCGGGGCAACGCTGCTGCAGGCCCTGCAGGCCAGGGAGCGGCTGCGGGAGACCTGCACCAGGATCTACAACTATGCCAGCATGCTGTTCGACGGGGACACCACAGTTCCGGCTGCCCAGGAGTTGCGCGACCGGTCGGTATCGCTGGATACAGAGGCGTCAACGGCCATCTCCTTCATGGACCCGGAAATCCTCGCCCTGCCGGAGAAGACCGTCCGCTCGTTTCTGAGCCGCGAACCCGGTCTCGTTGTCTACCGTTTCGAGCTGGAGGACCTGCTGCGCTACCGTCCCCACACTCTGACTCCGGCGGAGGAGGAGATCGTCGCCAGGGCGGGCGAGACGCTCCAGGCCCCTGATCAGATCTTCAAGATGATCGACAATGCCGACCTCACCTTCGACTCGATCAGGGGCGAGGACGGCCAGGAGATGCCGGTTACCCGGGGCAACTACACTGTATTGATGCAGAGCGCAGACCGCCGGGTACGCCAGGATGCCTTCGCCTCGCTCTACGGCGCTTACCGGAAACTCTCCAACACCCTGGCCGCTACTTTGGGCGCCGGGGTTAAGCGCGACCTCTTCCTGGCCAGGGTGCACAACTACCGGTCCTCCCTGGATGCCGCCCTGCACGAGGAGAACATTCCCGCGGATGTCTATGACAGTCTGATCGGCGCCGTCCGCTCCCACCTGGGGCTGCTGCACCGGTACATGGAACTGCGCCGGCGGGTGCTCAAAGTGGATGAACTGCACATGTACGACATCTATACCCCCCTGACGCAGGGCGTGAAGTGGAAGGTCAGTTTCCCGGAAGCAGTGCGGATGGTGCAGGATGGCCTCGCCTCCCTGGGGCAGGATTACATGGAAGCGCTGTCCCGAGGGCTGCAGGCGGGCTGGGTGGACGTGCCGGAACGGCCGGGCAAGGCCGGCGGCGCTTACTGCGAGGGAGTCTACGGCGTACATCCCTTCGTGCTGTTGAACTACCACCAGAACATCGACAACGCCTTCACTCTTGCCCATGAAATGGGTCACGCCATGCACTTCTATTATTCGGGACAGGAACAGCCCTTTGTCTATGCCATGCCCACCATCTTCACGGCGGAGGTGGCCTCCACGGTGAATGAGACCCTGCTGGTGGAGCACCTGCTGCAGACCGTCAGCGACCGGGAGCGCCGGCTCTACCTGCTGGGCCACTACCTGGAACTGATCCGGGGCACCATCTTCAGGCAGACCATGTTCGCCGAATTCGAGAAGGCCATCCACGAAAGGATAGAGTCCGGCGAGGCTCTGACCGGGAGTTACTTCCAGCAGGTCTACCGCCAACTGAACGTGGATTACCAAGGCTCCGCCATGACGGTGGACCCGGAGATCGACCTGGAGTGGGCGCGCATACCCCACTTCTACAACGCCTTCTACGTCTACAAGTACGCTACCGGCCTCTCCGCCGCCGTCGCTCTCGCCCGGGGCATCCTGGAGCATGGCCGGCCCGCTCTGGCACGCTACCTGGACTTCCTCAAGCGGGGCAATTCCGGGTACCCACTGGACCTGCTCCGTCTGGCCGGAGTGGACATGTCCCGCCCGGAACCGGTCAACCAGGCGTTGGAGCGCTTCGGACAACTGCTGGAGGAGATGGAGCGGAGCTTCTAGGCAATCCGTGACCCACCAAAACTAAACGTTTTAAGTCAATGCCCGGGGGCAGCGCATACCCGGGCTGTATTATTCTCCTTCCCCGTTGGCTGTCTTCACGCCCAAATCATCGGTCGCTCCGCCTCTGGTTCGAAGAGGTGTGCATCTGACGATATCAGATACTGATGCCGGGTAGTCAGCGCGGATAAATGCTAGAATGATCATCGTAAGTAACAAAATCCCACCTACTTATAAAACATGGTAAACAAGGTAATAATAGCAATGATACAGGCGGCGCCGGCGCCCACCGGGTGAGGGCGCCTGCGCAGCCTGCACTAGAGAGATTGGTGGGATCAAGTATGAAGAGATTTAGAACACTTGGAGTTGCCCTGTTGTTTTTAGCGTGGGCAACCGCCTTTCCGGGCCAGGCATCCGCATACTTTGCGGAGGATGGCTTTGCCTCCCTCTGGAATCAAAGCGCGTCGGTGAATGGGGTATCTACGGGGCAGCCAGTCAAGGCTGACGTCTCTGAGGCGATGCCGGGCGAACCGGAACTCACGCATCAGGTGGTTGCCGGAGAGACACTGTGGTCTCTGGCCAGGTATTACCATGTAGATCTGGCGCGGCTGATGACTGTCAACGAGATCAGCGACCCCACCTGCCTCAGCGTGGGCCGGGAGTTGATCATCCCGGGCGGGGGAGCGCAGCAATACCATGAGGCTGACAGGGGCGGGGCCGGGCCGCTGCCGGTAGTGCCAACCCAAAGCCTGCAGTCTGGCGGCCAGAGTGCCGGCGGGCTTTCCGCCGCATCCGGGCTTTCAGCCGACCCGTGCTCCGCATTCTTCAGGCCGGGCGTAAGCCCGGATGCGGAGGACGCAGTCTCGAGCCGGCATTCGATTTACTATGGGCTGGACATCGCCAGGGCGATGGTTGGCATCATGAGGGTGGAGTCGCGCTGCAACCCGTACTCTATCTTTGACAACACGACCTGGGAATCTTACAGCTTCAAAAACCTGAACGAATACCTGGCTACCGGAAGGCGACTCCTGGCCGCCGGCCACGACATCGACATGGGCCTGATGCAGATCAACTCGGCCAATGGAGTCACTCTCGAGCAGGCAGTTGACCCGGGCTTCGCCATCAACTGGGCAGCCAACTACCTGCAGGGCGTCTATAAGCAGACAGGCAGCCTGAACGCGGCAATCAGGGCCTACAACGGGGGCCTGGGCGGCGCAGACCTCCCGCAGACTTATGATTATCTGACCAGAGTGCTGAAGGCCGAGGCGAGCTTGCCGTCATCCGCTCCGAAACAAGTGACCTTGTTGGTCAGGGATCGGGACGACAACAATGCGGGGGGCACTGCTTCAACGCTCGCTTAAGACAGATACGGCCGGGTCGGGAGATTTGCTCGATAAGGGTTCCACACGCAGGCGCCCTTCGGGACAGATGCCAAGCGGGCTCCCGATAAATGAGAGCCCGCTGCCATGATGTCTCTGTTGCTTTTCGTGCGCAACGTATAAAATCACTCAATGTGTATCATAATATTGGTAGAAGATCCTCATGGCACATCGAGCATGAAAGATCTTCCTCCAGTTTCTCCTCTCCCAGCCATTGAGTTTGTTACAAACTCAATGGCAGAATACAGATGCTACCAGGCCGGTTCTCCCTGGTAGCTTTTTCTTGCAAATCCCATGGACGGCCATCTGAGACAGAACGTCCAGTCTTATGCCAGAGTGTTGATCAGCGATCCCAGGAGCGATGACGCTGTTATACCGGAAGTTCCGGCACTGCTGCCCGTACTGTCGCTGGCGCTGTTGCTGGTAGTTGCGATGCTGCCCGTATTATTGCCGGCGGTCGAATTGGCGGCAGTCGTCCCTGTGAGGAAAGAGTCGATAGTCTGCAACTGGGCGTTGGAAGTGCCGAAGGCGCTTTTCAGCAGGCTCGACGTGACCAGGCAATTGCTTATTGTCATACTCTGGCTTGGGCTCAGGGTGATCATTCTGATCGCCTCTTTTCTTTTTGGAGGGAGCGGAACAACAGGAATCCAGATCCATTCAAATCATCTATCGGCTGCTCTGGTGAAAACTTTAGTGTGAAAGATGTGAGGGAAATACCCTGACCTTGCAGGCTGTGGTCTGCTGGTCGCACACTCATGGCTTGAGTCGTGAGTTAGGCCAGCGAAAATATGTTTGCAATTCGCCCACACGGTCTGGTATTATACTCCAAGGGAATCTAGATCAAAATTCCTGAACCGCAGGAAGACAAGGTGCTGCGCAATATTAATTTCACAAATGAGAGGAGCATGGCAAATGAGAGTTATCGGCATTGTGGGAAGCCCGCGCAAGGGAGGCAATACGGAGACACTGGTGGAGAGGATCCTTGCCGGGGCGGCGGAGGCGGGAGCGGAAACCAAGGTCTACAGGCTCAACGAGCTGAATATCAGAGGGTGCCAGGCCTGCAACTACTGCAAGACCCATGACCGCTGCCGGCAGGAGGACGACATGACCCCGATCTATGCCGACCTGATCGCCTCCGACGGTATCGTGATCGGCACACCCATCTACATGGGGTATCTGTCCGCCCAGACCATGCTGTTCGTGAACCGGCTCTATGCCTTCTTCAACCCCGGTAAACCCAACCCGGTGCCCCCCGGGAAGAAGGCCGCCCTGGTCTTCTCATCCGGAGCCGGTGATGAGGCCGGGTACCGGCAGGTGTTGGAGTCGTTCGGCCAGGTCCTCAGCCACCTGTTCGGGGTGGATGTGAAGGGAATCGTGGGCGGCGGCGGCAATAATGAGGCCGGAGCGGTGAAGAACAAGCAGGATCTGTTGGACAAGGCCTTTGCTCTCGGTAAAGAATTGGCCGGTTAGATTCATAGAGACGCATCTTGCAGGAGGGCGGACCGCTTGGTCCGCCCTCTTGAATACTCCGGCGCGAAGCAGATCTGCTGCCTATGACCAACAACAGCCATCCCTTCATATTTCTTGCCCAGAGGTTTATTATAGGATAAAAAGTAGGATATAATAATCTTAGAATAATCTGTTGGGGAGGTTGATGGCTATGCTGGTGCCGACGGATTGCATTGTAAGTATCACCGAGGCCAACCAGAACTTTTCCAAGGTTGCCCGGTTGGTGGATGAGCGGAATCGGGTGATCGTGATGAAAAACAACAAGCCCAAGTATCTGGTCATGGACTTGGAGCAGTACGAGAGAGAACTGGCGGCGAGGAGGGAATTCGATCAGTTGGCCGACAGCATCCTGGTCGAACGGATCCAATTATTCAGGAAACTGGCCGAGTGATGCGTTTCCTTACGGTCGACGAAGTGATCTTTCTGCACGATAAAGTGCTGGCGGCGACAGGCGGCATTCAGGGCGTTGTCAATGCCGGCCTGCTGGAATCGGCCGTGGAGAACGCCAAGGCGACCTTCGAGGGCCAGGACCTGTTCCCCGACCTGGAGAGCAAGTGCGCTGCCACTGTCTACAGTCTGATCAAGAATCATCCCTTTGCCGACGGCAATAAGCGTGTCGGCGCTTATGTGCTGTTGATGTTGTTGGTTCTCAACGGACGGCGCCTGACAGTTCCGGATGAGGAATTGGAGAAAGCGATCATGGCGGTAGCCGGCGGCGGCATGGCCAGGGAAGCACTGGATCATTGGCTCAGGCAGGCGCTGAAGAATCCCGGGTGAGAGGGATTGTCCGTCCGCTGTGGGATTGTGCGCTCATGGCGCTAAAAACCCTGTAGAAAATGCAGGAAAATGTTGATCTATGTTGAAATGGTTGAAAAAGCAGCTAGGGTTTCCTGGGAGAGGGGACTAACAACATGGCAACGCTCGGTTGCGTTGTAGACGTAGAAACTACGGGCTTCAGCGCGACGGATGAGGTTGTGGAAATTGGCCTGGTTTTATTCGCCTTCGAGCGGCAGAGCGGTCAGGTATCGGGGATCATCGAAGAGTATGCGGGACTGAGGGAGCCTGGCTGCGCCATTCACCCAGGCGCTTTATGCGTTCATGGGTTGACCACGGATCATTTACGAGGCATGCGTATCGATGTTATACGGGTAGAGGATATTCTGTTCCAGACGGAACTCCTCATCGCGCATAATGCTGCTTTTGATGCGCGTTTCGTCGTCCCCCTGTTTCCAACTGCCGGAATGAAGCCGTGGTATTGCTCCATGAGCGGCATTGACTGGAGAGCGAAGGGTTTCCAGAGCAGAGGCCTGCAAAACCTGCTCTCCTGGCACAGGATCGAAACCCTGCAGGCACACCGGGCGGTGGAAGACGCCAGAGCCACCCTGATGCTGTTGTCATTGCTGCAGGAAAGCGGAAGAACCTACCTGTATGAGTTGATCCGGAATACAATGGGTGACTGTAAAAGCACCTGTGCGTTATAGTAGCACCGCCAAGCGAACACTTTTTGACATTGTCCGGCCCAGCCTTAGAAATGGCGCGCTCAATCTCCCTTCAGGGAGTATTTTTTACGACTTGACTATCATGCTCTTGATTCTGGAGCATATTCAACATCCACTAGCAGGAGTCCCCGGCTTCTAAAGCCGCGGAGGAATGCGGCAGAACTTCTTACATTATGCCTCCATTCAGTAATTTTGGTATAATATCCATAGGTACTGAATAGGGGCCCGAGCCGGTCGCCTCACGCCCCAGCCACCACCTGTTGGGAGAACTTGACACCGCTTGTTCGGCGGCATATAATTGATCAAACTGGTTTACTAGTCTGGTCTGATAAGGGGTGATCGGGAATGTTAACAGTCGGTGCGTTCCAGGCCAAAACAAACCTGGCCCAATTGCTGGACAAGGTAGCCAAAGGAGAAACCATTGTCATCACCCGCCGTGGTGTTCCCGTCGCCACAATCAATCCTATCGCCGAAAAGCAGTTGCAGGATAAAATGGAAACCATTCAAGCCATCAAAGACTTGCGAAAAGGCAACCGTTTGAACGGATTGACCGTGCGTGAACTGGTGGAGGAAGGGCGACGGTTCTGATGGCCTTCGTATTGGACTGTTCGGTTACCCTTACCTGGTTCTTCGAGGACGAGGACAACCCTTACGCCATGTCGGTGCTGGATTCCTTGACGGAAACCGAGGCCATTGTTCCTGTCATTTGGACGCTCGAAGTTCCGAATGGATTATTGATGGCCGAGCGCCGGGGGCGATTGACGACCGACAAGACTGGCCAGGCCATAGAACTTCTGAAAAAGTTAAACATTCGGGTTGATGCCTGGGAAGACGGGATGCAGTCCCTGCTCTCCCTAGCCAGAGACTTCAAACTTACAGCCTACGATGCCGCCTACCTGGAACTGGCCAAACGCTGCCGGGTGCCCCTGGCCACCAGCGATCGTGCCCTTATTGAGGCAGCGAGACTATCCGATGTGCAGTTGGTTGACTTCGGTCAGGTCCCATAACAGTGTTATTGGAGACACCATCGCAAACTGAGCGGAGCCTTTTCAGGACACGAAATGTCTGACTCGGAAATCCACGCCGATATCCTGCGCAATTTTCCTGCAGGCCGCGATGTCGTCCTCAGAGAGGAAATCAACTACGGATAAGACCACTTTGGGGATATACTTTTTGCATCTGACGGCAAAATCCAGCATGGCCTCAAAAGCTGCCTCCCCGTAAAGGGATCGGCAAAATGCCTGATACTCATTTTTGTTCTTCGCATTCATGCTGATGGAAATAGAATCCACCAACCCTGCCAACCGGGGAGTGATATCTTCGCCGCAGATCAGGTTGGCCTGGCCGTTGGTGTTGATGCGGATCGGCTTATCAAATTGCTGCTTCAGTTGTTTGCAGATTTCAATAACATCGTCAGTACGGGTCATGGGCTCCCCGAAGCCGCAGAAAACAAATTCCTTATACTTGGAAATATCCCGTTTCCGGATGTCTGCAACAACCTGAGCGACGGTAGGTTCTTGTTCGAGCCAGAGATTGGCGCCGCTGCCGACTCCGTCCCGGTTGTTTCTAATGCAAAAGGAGCAGCGATTGGTGCAGCGGTTGGTAATGTTGATGTACAGCGAATTCCCCACCTCATAGGCGATGGCTGGCGACATCTTCCCCATCCTTCATAAAAACCTCAGATTTCAAGCAGCGTGAGGCCTTGACCGGACGGCACCCGATCCTGAACCCTGGCAACCAGTCATATCAACACTAGATCTATGACACCGGATACAGTTATCGCTGACGAACTTGACGCTGGGGGACGGATCTAACTATCACATACGAACCTATGATAGTTTAAGAGTTGAAACTACGCTGACCTAAAAATAAAAGGCCGGGTTTGCCTCCGAAGCAGACCCCGGTCTCCGTCTCCGGGTTTCCGGTCGACCGTCTCAGGCTATTCCGATAAACATCATAAATATTATATCTGCTGGCCAGCTCCATTTCAACGCATCTGACTATGAACCATGCGCAATATGGTGAGCGGTTGTGGCGGCTGTCTGAGCAAGGGAGGCGGATATGTCGAAAATATTTAGCAAACTGCTGGATTATGGCAAGACGATTATCGGCGTGGACGAACTGCAGAAGATCATAGGAGAGCCCGACTACTCCGCCTTTCAGCGCCAGGTAGACCGACTGGTGCAGGAAGGTATGCTGGCGCCGGTGAAATCATCGGGGTCAAACGGAAGATTGCCGCCCCTGTCCAACAGGTACCGCATCATCAGACTGCCCGAGGACTATACAGCATGTCTCGCCGCCATCCGCCTGCTCAATCCCGCCCTGAATATCTCCGGTTACCTGAACAATCCGGCGCTCTACCGGAAGCATGAGGTAATAGTAAATGGGCTGAACCGCTGCCTGTGGTATACACCGGAGTTGCTCGGGGAGCCGATGTCCCGGAAGGAGCGCTCCTTCTCGCTGTGGGGCCGGGAGAAACTGTTGGATGAGCACCGCGCCCTGGTTGGTGAGGTCTTGAAATTCAATGGTCTGAATGAGAATTGGCTGAACTGCTATGATACTCCGGAGCCGTTTTTCGAGTATGTGCATACCCGCTCTGGGCCGATGACCGTACTCATCCTGGAAAACAAAGACACCTGGTACACCTTCCGGAAGCTGATGCAGGATACCGGCAAGGGCGTGATTGCAGGCACCCGGGTTGATGTGCTCCTCTACGGTGAGGGCAACAAGATCACCAAGCGCGGCGCCCTGGAGGAGTATAACGCCGGAATGCTCAGGGGCAGAGCCGGGCAGGCCGGGGAGTTTCTCTATTTCGGCGATCTCGACCAGGAGGGGATCCGTCTCTTTTTTCGGACGCGGGAGGCCAACCCCGGTCTGGATATCAGGCCGTTTGCCGGGCTCTACTCGCTCATGCTCAAACTGGCTGCGGGCGTGGAGCTGCCGAAATCGCTCGACAAAAGAGGAATTTCAGCCCCGGTGACAGAATTTGCTGACATGTTGGGACTGAGCGGGCCCGAATCGCGGCTGGGATTTTTGGAGCAGGGCCGCTACATCCCGCAGGAGATCGTCAACTACCAGGTGGTATCCGGTATCCTGAGCCAGTAGCGGGGAGATGTGCGATGGACGGGCGGAGTCTCCAAATCCTTGAGGGCTTTGAAAAAAGAATGCAGATCGTGGCCGCCATCGACTCCATTGTCAACCGTAGCAACCGGAACATGGAGCTGGAGCGGTTGTTCGAACCGGGACAGCTTGACAACATCATCCTCTCAATGCTGGTTTTTATCATGGAGCGGACACTCGCCGAGGATGAGGAATGCACCCTGGACAGCATCACTGCCTTCATCGCCGGGATCATGCCCGGGTACGGCCTCGATCTGCCGTGGGAAACCATGCGCCGCGTCGCCGAGTATGTGATCAAGGATATCTTGCAGAACGGCGGAGAGGCAAGATATTACCCGGTGATGAAGTATGGGACGGGCATGGTTCAGACCCGCATCCGGCTGATCGACGACCGGCTCAGGGAGAGCGACCGGGGCTATGTGACGGACTACCAACTCACCGATCAGGGGTATGATCTGCTGTTCCGGACCAAGGAGGTCGATCAGGAGATCAGCTTCACCATCGAAGAGTTGAAGCTGCGTGAGCTGATCAGGCGCAAGAACTACCGGAAGGCCATCGGGCAGAGCAGCAACCTGCTGCAGATGGTCAGGCAGAAACAGAACGACATGCGCCAGTTTCTGCAGAAGATCAGGGGCAACATCTACGAGGTGGATATCCGCGAGTTCGAGCGGCTGGTCGACAGCACCTACACCCTGCTGGAGGAAGAATACGGCCTGATGAACGAGATCCGGGGGATGATCCTGCTCTCGGAGGAACGCCTCAAGGCCGAGGAGGAGACCCGGGGGAGCCTGGATGAAGAGATGAAGCGGGCGCGGGCGGAGATCGCCGTGATCAGGAGGAACATCAATAGCACCATCAGCGAGCAGAAAAATCTGATCCTGGAGCGCCACAACCTGTCCCGGATCTACAGGGAAACGATTGCGGACTCCTTCTCCCTGTCCCTGGCCCGCAACTTCGATTTCGAGCAGGAGATCCTGGCGCCGCTGGAGCGCTGCGACGAAACGCTCGTCCCTTCCCTGTGGAAGTTGTTGAACCCCCTGTTCAGGCCGAACCCCGACAAGAACCTCAACCTGCTGTCGCTGTACGAGCGCCAGTCCCGTCTCCGGCAGGAGGAGTTAGATGCTGGAGGAGTGCTCATCGAGCAACTGGGAGAGGACGTCGAACTCCGGAGGATCAGACAGTTGAACGATGCCAACACGGAGTTCATCCGCAGTCTGTTAGAATATGCAGCCGGGAACAGGACGGGATTCAGGTTCAGCGAGTGGTTCACCCACCTGAAGACTCAGGAGGGCGTCTTCAACCTGCTGATCGGTGACGACCTGATCTTCAAGTCGATGTTGAAGCTCTACGACCTGCGTCTGATCGATATTGCGGCCTGGAAGGCCCAGCACGACGATCTGGTGGCCAACGCCACCGGGGAACTGGATGTTGGCTTCTGCCTGTACCGGATCGAATACAACCGGCCGGATCTGTACGGGATCAGAGGTTTGGAGATCTGGAAACCGGACGAGAGTTTGTTTGAGGCAGAGATCCAGTTCCACCAAGGTGATGTCGGGTTAAGCAAGCGCGTTGCCATCAGCGATTTTCTGATCGAGGTGAGCTTCTAAATGGGCGCCCTGAACACGGCGATCAGGATCTTCAAGAAGTTGTTGGAAAAGGGGCAGTTGGACCGGGAGAGCGACGGCGACCTGTGGCTGGAGTTTCGCAATGCCGAAGTGCGGTCGTTCCTGGTGGAGTTCGAGTCGGAGCTGGAGTTCAAGATCGTCGAGGCTTACAATACCCTGTACCTGGCTCCAGACAGCGGGAACAGCCTGCTGGGCTTCATCGCCAAGGATTTTCGGGAATGGGTCTCCTCTGATGCCCGGCTCGCCGATGCCTACCTACTCTGCTATATCTCCATGTTTATCTGCTACCTGTTTTATGGCGGCAAGAACCGCAATCCCAAACAGCGGGAGTTCCTGCGGGTTGGCAGGTTGATCGAAGAACTCGACCAGCGCTTTGCCATGGCCCTAACAGGCGGCGAGCAGGCGGGGGCGATTGAAGAGCGCTACGCTCTCAACTTCGTGCGGATGGCGGAACTCTGGGAGAGCAAGCAGGGCTACGAGGAGAAGGGGCGCAAGAACAAGGCCGGCACCATTCTTACTACCTGCCGGTTGCTGGAGCGGGAGGGCCTGGTCAGACTGGTGGACGACGACCGGGAGATCCGCACCACCAGTAAGCTGGACGACCTGATGCTGAACTACTACCTGAGCGACAGCCGGGTGGCGGAGATCTGCGAACTGTTCGGGGGAGGGGCGGCTGATGCCCAGGATTAACCGCATCCGGATCGTGAACTTCGATTACAACAACGATACCCGGCACATCCTCGATGAGACTTTTAACTTCCACGGCGGCGAGAACGCCCTCCTTAACCTGGCCAACGGCGGGGGCAAGAGTGTGCTGGTGCAACTGTTCCTGCAGCCGGTGATCCCGAACGCCAAGATCCAGGGCCGCGCCCTGGCTGGCTTCTTCCACAAGAAAAGCTTGCCGGCCTATATCATGATCGAGTGGAAGCTTGACGGTGGCGGTGGCTACCTGGTGACCGGCATGGCGGTGGTGTCTGCGGAGGCGGGCGCTGAGGAGGAGCGGGGCCGGATCCGCTACTGCACCTTCACCTCGAAGTATACCGCGGCGAATCCCTTCGACATCACCAATATCCCCGTGGTCGGCAGGCGGGGCAATCTCCTCGAGGTGTTGCCCTTCCGCCAGGCCCGGGAGTTGCTGGCGGACCGGGAGCGCAAGGACCCGATCAGCTTCGGATACTACTCGGAGGATGACACCGAGCGCTACCGGAAAGTGCTGGCCGGGTTCGGCATCGCCCAGGATGAGTGGCGCAACGTTATCGCCAGGATCAACGACAGCGAGGGCGGCATCGAAGAGATCTTCCAGAAATACAGGAACTCCGGCCAACTGCTGAACGAGTGGATCATCAAGACGGTGGAGCAGGCGATCTTTAAGAGCCGCACCGGGGAGTCGCGACTGGAGGAGATGCTGAGTGGCCTGGTGCAGGAAGTGATCGAGAACGAGCGCTTCATCGTGGAGAAACAACTGCTGGCCGGTTTCCTGTCCAGATTCGGAGAGCAAATCACCACGCTGGATGAAATGGTGAAGAACATCGACGAACAGGGGCATCTGGCCGGCAGGCTCTCGGCTCTGCATACCTACCTGATCTCCGAGACGATCAGGCTCCAGAAGCAGTATGACGACAATGAGCAGGGGATCGCCGCCTGCAGGACGGAAGAGCAGCGGGTGCAACTGGAGGAGCGCTCGGAGGCATATCTCCGGAAAAAAGCACAGCACGAGGATGCCAGACATAAGCTGGCGGCGGTGGAGACGGTGGTCGCAGAGACGGCGGAGGCCCTGCAACAGGCGAACAGGGACGTCAAGATCCTGGCGGCTGCCCGCCTCGCCGGGGAGATTGCCGGGCGGAGAGCCGAACTGGCAGGCATCGACGAGCGGTTGTCGGCAACCAAACAGCAGCATGATGCCGACGGGCGCCTGCGTAGTTTGGAGTATTCCCTGCGGCTGCTGTATGAGAACAGCTTGGAGACGCTTGTCTCCGCTCTGGCCGGTCTGCAGGAGAATGATTCTGACCGGAAGCGGTGTCTGGACGAGGCTGCCAAGGAGTTGCAGGCCGCTGACCAGGAGAAAGGCCTGCTCGATCATGAATGCGGTGAGCTTGAGGTGCAGAGGAAGCATTTTGAAAAAGAAGAGCGGGAGATCATGGCCAGGCTCGGTCTCGTCCTGCGGCGGAACCTGCTGGGCGAGTTGGAGCCGGTTGAGGTGACGAGAGCCGGGGCGGTACTGGGACAGGCCCGGGACGGCCTGGCCGGGGAGTGGTCGCGCCTCCAGGCTGAGAAAGCAGCCGGGGCGCAACGCTGCCTGGAGATCGACATTGCGGTCAGGGATCTTCGGGATACCTGTGGCGAGGAGAAGGCCTCCCTGGCCGGCATCGACCGGGAGATCGCCCAGTACGAGCAGGAGGAGATGGCGATCGGGGAGATCCTGAACCGCTACGGCCTTGCCCCGGAGCTCAAATTCAAGCAGGAGCGCCTGGTGACAACCTTCGGGCAGATGCTGGGAGAGTTGGACGCCAGGCGGGACGAGACGGCCAGGGCGCGGGACGAGGCTGCGGAGGCGCTCCGTTCCCTCAAGAACGGGCGGCTGCATGTTCCGCAGGAATGGGCGGAACTGCTGGCCAGGCTCGATATCGAGTATGATACAGGCGAGTCCTACCTGCGCCGCCAGGCGCCGGAACTCCGCCAGAGGCTATTGGAGGGCAACGCGGTGCTGCCGTATGCCTTCATCATGTCCGGGGGGGATATCGACCGGGTGGCCGCTGCAGCCGGCAACATGACGGCGCGCCGGGTCATTCCCCTGATCGCCTACGAGAACCTGGGCATGGCCCTGGAGAGCGAGGGGCGACTGGCCAGGACAGGGGAGGGCGTCGCCTTCATCTGCCTCTATGAGGGCCGGGTGTTCGACAGCGAGAGCCTGACCGGGCTGGTAGCGGAGTTCGAGCGCCGGCGGGTCGAGACCATGGAACAGAACGCTCATTACACCGGGGCCTATGAGGCCGCAGTCTCCGACCGGGTGGCCTGCGGCCGGTTCGGGTATGCTGCGGATTACCGCCATGGGCTGGAACAGCAGCAGGCTGACTGCACCGGTCATCTGCAAGAACTGCAGTCACGGATCTCCGGGCTCGAGGAGGAGCGGAGCAAGCTAGCAGCCAGGGGTGAGGAGATCGAGCAGAAGTTCGAGTCACTGCGGGAGTCCCTGCGCCAGGCCGAGGAGCGCGTCGTCGCCTTTGCCGTCCTGATCGACAGGGAGGAGATTTACCAGGCTTGCCGCCGGAGATTGGACATTGTCCGTGATCAGATCGCCACTCTGAATGCCAAAAAGTCGCTGCTGGCAGGGCGGGTGAACGGCTTTCTGCAGGAGACCCGCGCCCTGGAGCGGGAGATCTGGCAACGGGAGCAGCAGCGGCAGGACACCGAAGGTCGATACGTCCTCTACCGGGAGGCACCGGCAGCGGAGACGGTGGCTGGCGGCATCGACGACCTGGAGCGGCGGCTGAAGGCTCTTAAAGAGCAGTACAGCGGGAACATCGCTCTGTTGGAGGAACGCAAGCAACAACTGGAGGCGGAATGCAGCCGCAACCAAAGAGATCTGCGCAAACTTGGCCTCGAGCAGGAAGCGTATGCCGGCGCTGTCTATGACGAGCAGACCGAGGAGAGGATCACCGGCGAACTTGCCAATCTGGAAAAGCAGCAGCAGGAGCGCCAGGGGGAACTAAACCGGGCGAACAGGGCCGAGGCGTCTGCCGCCAACGGCCTGCAGAATGCCCTGGACGAGGTGCGCCGGCTGGGGCCGGAAGAGCCCCTGCCGCCCGGAGAGATCACCGGCGATTTTGCCGAACGCCGCCGCCGGGCACGCCGGCGCTTGCAGGAACTGGCGGAGGACAACATCAGGATCGATCGGCAGCGGGCCGAGTATACCCGCCTACAGGAGCGGATCGAGCAGGCCATCGATCCGGACGCCGTAGCACCGGAGAGCGGCTTCACCCCCGAACCGGACGCGGGTGCCCAGACCGCCGGGTTGGAGCGCCTTTTCCGCCAATCGCAAGAGGAGAACAGAAGCGCCGACCGCAGACTCCGGGAGCAGTACCTGGCGCTCAAGGCCGAGTACCGCGACCGGGACAACCTGAACATCGACAATATCTTCAAGGGTCTGGATCCGCTCTGGGAGCGGGCCGCCGATCTGCAGTTTGACAGCAATTACTATCTTTACGAGCGCATGAGCCAGCATGCAGACAAGCTGGCCGAACTGATCACCATCTATGAGAACCAACTGGCCAACCTGGAACGGAACAAGCGGGACCTGGTGCAGCAGAGCTTCCTGCACGGCCAGATGATCTACGAGGAGATCCAGTGGATCTCCGAAAACTCCAAGGTGCGTCTCCAGGGCCGCACGAGACCGGTGCAGATGATGAAGATTGAGATGCAGCACGACACCGACGAGGCTTCCCTGCAGCGGATGGCGCAATACATCGAAGAGAGCGTCGAGCTCGGTGCGTGAAGAGACGAGACTGGCAAAGCGGGAGGACGAGATCGCCAAGACCGTTGCCAAACGGATGTCCAGCCGCGAGCTGCTCAATACCTACCTGGGCAATGCGCACATTCCCGTCAGCGTGTTCAAGATCGACCTGAATATGCAGAACAGCCGCCTGAAGCTCTGGGAGGACGCCGTGCGCGAGAACTCGGGGGGCGAGAAGTTCGTGGTCTTCTTCTCCGTCCTATCCGCCCTGATGGCCTATACCCGGGCGCGGGAGATGGAGAAGGCGGGAGCCGACGCCGAAGCCGACACCCGCGTGCTGCTGATGGACAACCCGTTCGGGCCAATCTCCTCGGAGCACCTGCTGGGTCCCCTGTTCGAGATTGCCAGGAAGCACCGCACCCAGCTTATCTGCCTGTCCGACCTCAAACAGAACTCCATCATGAACTGCTTCAACCTGATCTACATGCTCAAGGTGCGATCCGCCGCCATCGGCAGCAACGAGTACCTGAAGTTCGAGGAAGTGATCCGGGACGAGAGCTCCATCAAGGACGATGAGCGTCTGGAGAAGGCGGTGTTCCGGACATCGGAGGTCAAGCAGTTGTCGCTGTTCGATGTTGTGTAACCGCGCCTTCCGTGTCTTGGCTATCGCAAGATTTAGTGTTTATCAGGCGACCAAAAAAGATAGTTGAACTTTGCTTTGCAATGGCAGAGTGGCTTCATAAATGGCTGGGAGTAAGGGATGTTGTTAGTTTTATGACCACTTTTATTTCGAACTGCGTGAGGATGTATCAAAATGTATGAAATAAGAGATAAAAAGGGTGACAATCTGCCGACGCAGGGCCGGATTCTGCTGTACCGGACTGAGGATGGCCGCCAGCGGATCGAAGTGCGGCTGGAAGGCGGTACGGTCTGGCTTTCACAATATCTTATGGCCGAGCTTTTTCAAACGACAGTTCCGAATATCAATTTGCATATAAGAAATATCTACAGGGAAGAAGAATTACTTCCCGAAGCAACTATTAAGGAATACTTAATAGTTCGACGCGAAGGTTCCCGCCAGGTCAAACGTCCCGTAAACTTTTACAACCTGGATGTGATCATCTCCGTAGGTTACCGGGTACGTTCCCATCGGGGCACACAGTTCCGGCAGTGGGCGACGGAGCGGTTGCGGGAGTATATCATCAAGGGCTTCGTACTGGATGACGAGCGTCTGGCAGAGCCGGGCGGAATTGACTATTTTGACGAACTGCTTGACCGGATCCGGGCGATCAGAGCCTCGGAGAAACGCTTTTACCAGAAGGTTCGAGACATCTATACCCTTAGCAGGCCGTGGACGCAATATTGCTAAGCAGGATACGGAAGTTGCTAAAAACTATCTTGACCATGATGAGATAAAAGGCTGGTCAACCAGTACCTGGATTTTGCTGAATTGCAGGCACGCCAAGGCAGGATCATGTATATGGCTGACTGGAAAGCAAAACTTGATTCTTTTTTAAAACTCAACGACCGGGATATTCTGACTCATGCAGGAAAGATATCCGCAGAGATGGCCAAGGAATTGGCTGCTGCGGTATATGACAAGTTTGATGAGCATCGGAAGTTGATCGAAGTAGATCAGGCGGAGGAGGAAACTCCGTAAGACTATTCGGAAACTTACGGGAGAGGAAGAGGGGTAGGCTGAACCTTTTGCTGAGTTTCATTGTGTTAAAATCCGTTCAGAAAGATAATCATAAAAATGAGGTGATTGCTGTGTTGGCAAGGGAGATCATGAACAGAAACGTGATTACCGTCCAAGAAGATGCTACCATCGAGGAACTGGCCGGAATTTTGACGGAAAACCATATTTCAGGGGCACCGGTGGTCAATAAAGAGGGGAAGATGGTGGGGATTGTTACGGATGCCGACCTGATCCACAAGGAGACGAACCCCAGAACTCCAGCCTTCTTCAATATACTGGGCGCCATCATCTACGTCACCGGTGTGGCCAGGTTCCGGGAGGACTTCAAAAAGCTGGCTGCTACCAAAACCTCGGATATAATGACTCCCGAGGTGATCACGGTTGGTGGAGATGCGGAAATCGAAGAGGTAGCTACCCTAATGGTGGACCATGGCATCAAACGGATCCCGGTGCTGGAAAACGGTGCTGTCGTCGGGATTATCGGCACTGCCGACATCGTGAAAACCCTGGCCAGACCAGGGAAGAATTGAAGATCTGCGTGAACAGGTTGCAGCCGGAGTTTTACCAGAGGGAGACGCTGGCGGTGGCCTGCGAACTGCTAGGCAAGCTGTTGGTGCACGAGTCTCCGGACGGAGTGACGGCGGGGCGGATCGTCGAGGCGGAGGCCTATATCGGGCCGGGCGATAGGGCCGCCCACTCCTATGATAACCGGGGCGGCAAGCGCACTGAGATCCAGTATGGTCCGGGGGGCTATGCCTATGTCTTCCGGATCTATGGCATGTACAACTGTTTCAACATTGTCACCCAGGCGCCGGGCAGGCCCGAGGTGGTGCTGGTCAGGGCGCTGGAGCCGGTTGCAGGCCTGGAGTTGATGGCAAGGCGGCGGAAGATTGCCGATCTCCGGCCGGATCGCCTGTCTAAATTGACGGGCGGGCCGGGCCGGCTGTGCCAGGCGATGGAGATCACCATGAGGCAATACGGGTCCAACCTGTGCTCCGGGTGCCTCTATTTGCTCGACGATGGGACTAGTGTACCTGGCCAAGACATTCTCGCCACTCCGCGGATCAATATCGATTACGCCGGAGAGGCGAGAGATTATTTATGGAGATTTCTCATACGAGGAAATCCTCACGTATCTGTAGAACAAGTAAAGACACCCTGATCTGAATTTGTAGGAGGGGCTGACTTGAACAAGCTCTGGGGCGGCAGGTTTGCAAAAGAGACGGCAGAGGAGGCGGAGGAGTTTCTGAACTCCCTCTCATTCGATGCGCGGCTGTGGCGGCAGGACATCAGGGGGTCGATCGCCCATGCCCGGATGCTGGGGCGCCAGGGGATCATCGATCTGGACGAGGCGGAGGAGATCGTCGGGGGACTGGAGCAGATCCGTGACGACATTGAAAAGGAGACGCTGGAGTTCGACCCCGGGGCGGAGGACATCCACTCCTTCATCGAGGCCTGCCTGGTGGAGCGGATCGGTGAGGCGGGGAAGAAGCTGCACACCGCGCGCAGCCGCAACGACCAGGTGGCCACCGACCTGCGCCTCTACCTCAAGGATGAGATCGAATCATTGGGCAACCTGCTGCTGGGCCTGATCGGGGCGCTGGTGCAGCGCGCCCGGGAGCACAGGGAGACGATCATGCCCGGCTATACCCACCTGCAGCGGGCGCAGCCGATCACTTTCGCCCATCACCTGCTGGCTTACTGCGAGATGCTGCGCCGGGATTACGCCCGCCTGCGTGACTGCTACAAGCGCACCGATGTCTGCCCGCTGGGGGCGGGGGCGCTGGCCGGGACGACCTTCCCCATCGACCGGCCCTACACCGCTCGCAGGCTGGGCTTTCGGGACATCACCGACAACACCCTGGATGCCGTGTCGGACCGGGACTTCGTGGCGGAGTTCATCTTTGCCGCCTCTCTGATCATGACCCACCTGAGCCGCTTCGCCGAGGAGCTGATCCTCTGGTCGAGCAGCGAGTTCGGCTTCGTGGCCTTGGATGACGCCTACACCACCGGCAGCAGCATCATGCCGCAGAAGAAGAACCCGGACGTGCCGGAGCTGGTGCGGGGTAAGACCGGCCGGGTATACGGCCACCTGACGGGCATCCTGACCGCCCTGAAGGGGCTGCCGCTGGCCTACAACAAGGATTTGCAGGAGGACAAGGAGGCGGTCTTCGATACCGTCGATACGGCGCGGGCCTGCCTGAGCATCCTGATCCCGCTGGTGGAGACACTGCAGACGAATGAGGAGCGCATGCGGGCGGCTGCCGGCAAGGATTTCACCAACGCTACCGACCTGGCGGACTACCTGGCCTGGCACGATGTCAGCTTCCGGGATGCCCACCGCATCGCCGGGCAGGTGGTGCTGTACTGCATCAGCAAGGGGAAGCGCCTGGAGGAACTGTCCCTCAAAGAGTACAATTCATTCTCGCCGGCCTTCGACTCCGACGTCTATGAATACATATCCATCGAGGCCTGTGTCGCCCGGCGCGACCTGCCCGGGGGGCCGGCCCCGTCGGCGGTGGCCATGGAGATCGCCGAACTGAACGGTTGGTTGGAGGACATCCGCAGTTTCCCCTGGTCGCAGCCGGTGCCGGAAGAGGAGTTGTAGTCGGGCTTGATGCCCGGGGATCAAAATCAAAGATTCTGTTATAACGACTGCGGCAGTACGCCGCACAAAGTTTCAAAAGAATCTTCCTTAAAGTCCCCCGGGCTTGATGCCCGGGGATCAAAATCAAAGATTCTGTTATAACGACTGCGGCAGTACGCCGCACAAAGTTTCAAAAGAATCTTCCTTAAAGTCCCCCGGGCTTGATGCCCGGGGATCAAAATCAAAGATTCTGTTATAACGACTGCGGCAGTACGCCGCACAAAGTTTCAAAAGAATCTTCCTTAAAGTCCCCCGGGCTTGATGCCCGGGGATCAAAATCAAAGATTCTGTTATAATGCATGAAACGGCATTAATTCGGGGTGATGGCGTGCTCACGAACCAGGAAGTGCTGCTCAGGCTGGCAGTTTCATTGGTGGTCGGGCTGATCACCGGTTTCGAGCGCACACTGCACCATAAGCCGGCCGGGATCAGGACCTACTCCCTGGTCTGCACCGGCGCGACCATGTTCATGATCATCAGCTCCTACGGGATCCAGGTGGTTCCGCTCGGGAACCTGATGCATGCGGGCGACCCGGGGCGGGTGGCCGCCCAGATTGTCACGGGCATCGGGTTCCTGGGCGCCGGGGTGATCATCCAGGACCGGGGCCGCATCAGGGGCCTCACCACCGCTGCTGAGATGTGGACCACCGCCGGCTTGGGGATGGCTGTCGGGCTGGGCCTCTATTTCCTGACACTTGTCGGCGTGGTCTGTGTGCTGATCGCCCTCTACAGCCACTACTTCTTCTGCCGGTTGGGTCTCCTCTCCCGGGAGAACGGGGAGGAAGGGACAGGCGGCTGCGGAAAAGATTGATCACAAGCGACCCAGTTGAATACCTCGGGCTTTATGCCCGAGGAAATAAGAATCAAAGATTCTTTATGGGATGAGGAAGGTGACCCACTTAACAACCGCTGAGCAGATTTTCCGGGAGGTGCTCCCGGAGAAGATACCCGATTGCGAGATCAGAGAACAGCAGATCGAGATGGCCCTGTTGGTGGAGCGGGCGCTGCAGCAGGAGCGGCATGCCCTGGTGGAGGCCGGCACCGGCACCGGGAAGAGCTTCGCCTACCTGGTCCCCCTGGCGCTCAGCCTGGAAGGAGGCCGGGCGGTGGTCAGCACCTGCACCATTGCCCTGCAGGAGCAACTGATCCACAAGGACATCCCCTTCCTGGAGCAGGCCCTGGATGTCAACTTCCGGGCGATGCTGGCCAAGGGCAAGGGGAACTACCTCTGCCTGCTGCGCTTGCGGGAGGAGATGGAGTCCCCGTCCCTGTTCGAGGCGGACCTGTTCAACCGGCTGCTGGCCTGGGCGGAGCACACCGCCACCGGCGACCGGTCGGAGTTGGATTTCAATCCGGGCGAGTTCTGGAGCAGGGTCAATCCGGATGACGGCTGCCCCGGGAAGAAGTGCTCTTTCTACCGGGACTGCTTCTTTTTCAGCGCCCGGGCAAAGCTGCAGGACGCCGGGCTGATCGTCTGCAACCATGCCCTGTTCTTCACTGACCTGAACGTGCGCACCGTCAGCGGGGGGCGGGCATCCCTGCTGCCCGACTACCAGGCGGTGGTGCTGGACGAGGCGCACCACGTGGAGGACGTTGCCCGCCAGAGCATGAGCACCAAGGTCTCCAGCATGCGGCTGCCGGTGTTGCTGTTCCAGTTGCGCCGGCTGGACGGCTGCAACCTGGATGCGGTGAACAACGCACTGGGCCTCAACAATGAGTTTTTCGCCGGGGTGGCGGAGTACCGCCCCGGATCCATGGACGGGCGCGGTTCGTTGCGCTCACAATCAAGGTGGCACCGGACCTGGCGCCGCCGCTTGCGGGCGCGGTGGTTCACACGCCGGCAGCGGGGATCCGGGCCGGTTTCTGCTGCCGGACAGCGACGGGCTGAGGTCGCTGGGAGAGAACCTGTTAAAGATGGTGGCGCTGGTGAAGACCAGTTTCGCCACAGACCTGATCGGCGAGCGGGAGGATGCCCTGCTGGGCTGCCTGGACCGCTACGGCAGCGATCTCCAGGAGATCCTGGACGCCGATGACGACAACAAGGTGTACTGGGTGGAGCAGAGCCAGAGCGCCCGGCGCCTGCAGGTGACCCTGCATGCCACTCACCTGGACATCTCCGGCCACCTGGCCCAGTCTCTGTTCGAGAGCGAGGAGATCTCCAGCGTGGTCATGACCTCGGCCACCCTCAGTGTCGCCGGCGGCTTCGAGTACCTGAAAAACGCCGTCGGCTGTGCATCGGCCCTGGAAGCCGCCCTGCCGTCCCCCTTCAACTTTTCCAGGCAGTGCCTGTTCTATGTGCCGCCGGATTTGCCCGACCCGCAGCGCCCGGACTTCCACGCCCGGGTGGCGCCGACGATCGAGTCCATTTTAAGGAGCACGGATGGGCGCGCCTTTGTGCTGTTCACGTCCTACAGGGGGATGAACGAGGTCTACAATCTGCTGGCGGACCGGCTGCCTTGGATGATACTGCGCCAAGGAGACTTGCCCAGACAGAAACTGTTGGAGGCGTTCCGGGAGGACCTGCACTCGGTGCTGTTCGCCACTGCCTCGTTCTGGGAAGGGGTGGACGTGCAGGGGGAGGCCCTGGCCTGCGTGATCCTGGTCAAGCTGCCCTTTGCAGTGCCGGATGACCCGGTTACCGAGGCGATGGTCAGGGCGATCGAAAACTCCGGCCGAAATGCCTTCACGAGCTACACACTGCCGGAGGCGGTGCTGCGGCTGAAGCAGGGTTTTGGCCGGTTGATCCGGACGCAGCATGACCGGGGTCTGGTGGCCATCCTGGATCTCCGTATCCGGACCAAATGGTACGGCCGCTGGTTTCTGAATGCCCTCCCCCGCTGCTGTGAGATCTCCAGCCTGGAGGAAGTTGACGTATAATTAAGTCATACTACCCGGCATACCGCCCCCCCGAGGGGCTTTATTTTTTGTAGCCGATATAAAATGAGTGTTTTTCAGGGCAACTACTCAAGTGTGAAATAAAAAGTCGCCCCCTGACCTACCTCGCCCTCGGCCCATATCTCCCCGCCATGGCTCCGCAACTCACCCGATTTTGTCTTTTTTTGCCCTCGATCTCCTCTTTGGAATAACCGCTTAGAGTTTCAAATTCACTGTTTACAAGGGATATGGTGGTGTCTTCCTCGATGATCACGGCGGCAGTTCCGGTGGCATTGAAGATCATCCGTGCCTTGACAGGGATCCTGGTACCGACTTCGGTCTTCTTGAGGGAGCCCTCGATCAGCTTTATACGGCAGAATTTCGCCAGGCGCTCTGGTTGCTGGATCATTGCTCTGCATTCTTCATGACATGGTTCAATCGTTTTTAGCACCTCTGATGTTTGCCAGGGAAGCCACCAAAAGACTTTGCACCCCTTGACAAATCGGCTCGCCGTGCCCGAAATAGATCTTTTTCACGTTCCGATGACAAATGTTTTGCATGGCCTGGATGAAGCCATCTTCATAGCTACCATCTTGAGAACGGATGATTATTGTCGTGTCGCCGACAAATAGGACCCCGTCTTGCTCATTGAACAGGGAAATGGAATCATCACTGTGCCCCGGGGTGTGAATGACTTCAAATTCTCTGTCTCCCATCTGCAGTCGTTGCCCGTGCTTGAGGACATGGTCCACCCCGTCCAGATAGGGAGAAAATGCAGAAACCGTCGGCTTGTATCGTTCCCGAATCAGGGGCAACATGGCCGTGTGATCTGAATGGCTGTGCGTTAGCACCACCTGTTCGACTTTCTTCTTCCCCACACCCGTATGCATTTCCTCCAGCCGGTCCAGGATGGCAGGATCGCTTCCCACGTCTACCAGCGTATTAATGTCTTCGATGCGATTCCAATCCCCCAATACCAGGTAGACATTCGAACTATAAATGCGGCCGCTGACCTGGACAGAAATAATCTTCACGTCGTCACCTCAGTCTTACGGAATACCTGGCAGTTCGTCAGCAACTGTTCGAAAAGATGGGATGCTTCCCCAGGCATCTTCTGCGTGTGCTCGGTGACAAAAATTCCTCCCGGCTCCAAGGCGTTATGAAACATCCGGATCACTTCAACCCGCTGTTGCGGCTGGAAGTGCAACAGGACGTTCTTACATACAATCAGGCTGAAACCGTTTCGAATCGGTGTATAGGTCAGGAGATCGTGTACTGTTGGCTGGATACATTGCCTAATCTGGTCGATAAGCCGGAATTGCCCTTCATTTTCAGCGGGTTGAAAATACTTTTGAAACAGATCCGCCGGTATTCTTTGCAGTTCCTCCCAGGGGTAGACGCCTTTTTTAAGCACTTCCAGAAGCGGCGGATCGCAATCCGTTGCAAAGATCTGGACATTGCGAAAAGCGAAGGGATTCATGCTCTCCGCCAGCAGGATGGCAAGTGTGAATGGTTCCTGACCCATGGCGCATCCGGCGTCCCAGATGCGAACCCGGCTACGGCCGCTGGCTGCGCTTATCAGGAAGCTAACCGCATGATTTAGGGGCTCAATGTCCCGAAAGAAAAAAGTGAAAGCCATTATGGATCCCCTACCTTCATATACTCATGATCTGCCTGTCTGTTGTCTGAACTTTGTAAGATCCAGGATTAACGCAACAGTCCCATCTCTCTAAGAGCGAGCTATAAAAGTGCTTTGTATGTAGCGTCATACAAGTTCTTTGACAACCTTAAATGCCTCACTCTTGGTTGAAAGAAGTTATGGCCGGGCAGGGTGACTTAGCGTTTTCCCTGCCCAGCCATTGCTTTTTGCAATGCTTAAAAGTTTCCGAACTCCGCATCATCCAGGGAGATGACATCGGATGGCCTTGCCGCTGCGCCCGTTTTTTTTGAAGGCCTGCCGCCGGGGGCCGCTGCCATCCGCTGGGACTGTAGCATGCTTCGCAGCATCTGTAGCATCTCCGGGGTGACGCCGTCCGGGAGGCCGGAACCTGCCATGCTGAAACTCTGTTTCTTCAATCTGAATTTGGTCAACATCTGTTTGAGTTGCAGGGACTGGCTGGACAGTTCCTCGCTGGCGGAGGCCGATTCCTCGGCGCTGGCGGTCACCTGCTGGGTCACCTGGTCCACCTGTGACAGACCGGTGTTGATCTGGCCGATGCCCTGGGCCTGCTCCTTGGATGCTGAGGCGATCTCTCCGATCAGGTCGGTCACCTTGGCGGAGCCGGCAACTATCTCTTCCAGAGCCTTGGATGTCTCTTCGGCGATCCTGGTGCCTACCTCAGTCTTCTTGATGGAGCCCTCGATCATCTCGGCGGTCTCCTTGGCGGCGGCGGCGCTGCGCTGGGCGAGGTTACGGACCTCCTCGGCCACCACCGTGAACCCCTTGCCGTGCACACCGGCTCTGGCTGCCTCAACAGCAGCGTTCAATGCCAGCAGGTTGGTCTGGAAGGCGATCTCGTCGATCGCCTTGATGATCTTGGAGATGTTGGAGGCGGACTCGTTGATGTCGTTCATGGCCTTGACCATGGCTCCCATCTGCCCTTCGCCCTTCTCGGCGCTGATCTTGGCCTGGGCGGCTAACTGGTTGGCCTGGGTAGCGTTTTCGGCGTTCATGGTGGTCTGGGAGGTCAGCTCGTGCATGGAGGCGGTGATCTCCTCCAGGGAACTGGCCGCTTCCGTGGATGCTTGGGACAGGGACTGGCTGGAATCGGAGACCTGGCTGGCGCCGGTGGTCACCTGATCCACCGCCTGCGCCACCTGGTTCAGGATGTCGTTCAGCGACGCCAGGGTGGCATTGAGGTTCTCCTTGATGACGGCGTGGTCGCCCTGGTAGTTGCCTTTCACCTCCACGTCCAGGTTGCCCTGGGCCATCTCCTTGAGGCATCCTGAGGCCTCGCTGATCGGTTCGATCACGGCGTCCAGGGTGTTGTTGATGCCCTCGACCACATTACGGAATTCTCCCTGGTGCTTGGAGGCGTCGGCCCGGGTGGAGAGCTTGCCGTCCACCGCTGCCTGGGCAAGCGTTTCCACATCCTTGATCAGCGCCTCAATAGCCTCCATCATCCTGGTAAAGCCCGGCACCAGCCGGTCGTTCTCGCTCCGGCGCCCGATCTTCCTGAATTCCTCAAGTTTGCTCAGATCCCCGGCGCCTACCTTTACCGCCAGGTCCTGCAGGTTCAACAACCTTAACATAGTGTTGTTGGCAGCCGCCTTCAGTTCGTTCCAGGCCCCCGTATATTCCTTTTCCACCTTCTGGGTGTAATCGTTCACCGCCATGCGGTTCAACACCCCGATGGTCTCGTTCAGGGAGCCGGCCACCGATTCGATCAATCCGTTAAGGCCATGAACTATGTCACGGTAAGCTCCCTGGAACAGTTTCTCGTCCGCCCGCTTGGAGAGGTCGCCGGTCGTGACAGCCCCGGTCAGTATCGCAACCTCGTCGATCACGCTCTTGATCGACTCCATCAGTTTGATGAAGGCTGGCATCAGGGTGTCGTTCTCGCTCCTGCGCCCGATTTTATGGTATTCGTCAAGATCGCTGAGGTCACCGTTGCTGAGGTGTGTAACCGTTTCCTGTATGCGCCCTAACTGGTGCTGAACACCGTTGGTTGCATCCTTCAGTTCGTTCCAGATACCCGGATAGTCCTTGGACATTTTTCTGGTCAGGTCGTTTACCTTCATCAGTCCAAGGCACGCCGTGAGATCGCCGAGCGGTTCAGCTATGGAGTCGATCAGGCCGTTCATGCCCAGGATCATCTCCTGATAGACGCCCTGGAACTTCTTGGCATCTCCCCGCTTGGTCAGGACTCCCTCGGAAGCGGCGTCCACCAGGCCTTCCATCTCTCCGACAACGCCTTTGATCGACTCGATGCAGACATTCAGGTTGTTCTTGATCTCGTTGAAGTCACCGTTGTAGGAATCGGTGATCACCGGGGGGATGTCGCCCTTGCTGATCCGGTCCACATACTCCGCCGCCACGTTCAGGGGGCCGATGACTGCGTCCAGCATTTCGTTGACGCCGTCGACCAGGAGCTTGTAATCACCCTCCGCCTTGACATTCGCCCTGGCTGACAACTCTCCGGCCTTGGCCTTGACCACCAGGTCATGGACCGCTTGCAGGGCCAGCTTCTGGCCGGTGAGGTCCTTGATTGTCTCGAGGACACCGATGATGCTGCCCTTCTCGTCCAGGAGTGGGCTGGGCTCGAATTCCAGGAAGTATTTCCTCTCTTTGATCACCGCCCAGGTAAGAATGTGTTCCTTGTTCCCGGTGGCGAGGGCATCATCCACCCCGCTTTCCTCAGCTTTGATCAGGGAGCCGATCAGATTTCCTATCGCCTGCTCTCTCTTTTTAGACACCAGATCTGCAAAGGCCTCGTTGGCATAAAGCACTTTCTTGTCCTTATCGACGACAAATGCCGGGTCCTGGATCAGATCCAGAAGCGTATAATCCTTCTTGCCGCCTTTAGGCGCCGTTTCCTTCACACCGCTCGCTTCCATGGTTATGCGCTCTCCTCCTCGTCAAACAGTAGTTTGTTGGCATTCAACAGCATCTTCACCTGGTCCCCGACCTTGCCCATTCCCTGGATGAAGCGGTTGCTCTTACCCTTCTTCATTATGGGAGGGGGTTCGATCTCGCTCTTTTGGATGTCCAGCACTTCCAGCACCCGGTCAACGATCAGCCCGACCGGCTGCTCATTGATGTTGATCACGATGATGCAGGTGCGGTCGTCGTAGGGACGCTCAATCACTCCGAAGCGCAGCCGTATGTCCATGACCGTGATCACCTTGCCCCGCAGGTTGATCACTCCCTTGACGTAGTGGGGCATGTCGGGGACCTCGGTGATCCCCTGGATGCCGATGATCTCCGTCACGTAGCGGATCTCGATGCCGAAATCCTCCTTGCCGATCACGAAGGTGAGATACTTGTCCTCCTGGGTGTCCTCTCCATCCTCGTCCTCATCATCCAAGAGGTCGGCATCCAACTTGTCCTTCTCGCTCAATTGTTTCACCTCCTTCTCTAACTGCCATTATCTTATTGGCTATATCATCAACGGAGTTGACCAGGTCCGCGATGTCCAGGATCATGCTGATCTCACCGTCCCCCAGGATAGCGCAGCCGGAGATTCCCCTGACGTGGTTCAGGTACCCAGGCAGGCCCTTGATCACGATCTGCTGCTGGCCGAGCAGTTCGTCCACGAACAGGCAGCACTTGTCCTCTCCGTTCTCGACCATGATCAGGATCCCCTCGGAGAGCTGGTAGTGGCGGGGTTCGCCCCGGTAGATCTCGTGCAGGCGCATGACCGGCTGCAGCTCCCCGCGGATGCGGACGATCTCCAGACCGTCGGGCAGGCGGGTGATCTGGCCGGGATCGGGACGGAAGGATTCTTTGATGGAGCTGATCGGGATGATGTAGCGGTTGACTCCGACTCGCACCATCATCCCTTCGATGATCGCCAGGGTCAGGGGGATGCGCACGGCGAAGACAGTCCCGACCCCGGCCTTGCTCCTGATATCCACCTTGCCCCGGAGGCGCTCGATGTTCCGCCGGACCACGTCCATGCCGACGCCGCGGCCGGAGATGCTGGAGACCCGCTCGGCGGTGGAGAAGCCCGGCTCAAAGATCAGGCGCCAGATCTCCTCGTCCTTCATCCCCTCGTCCTCTGGCCGGACCAGCCCCTTTTCTAGTCCTTTCCGGAAGATCTTGTCGCGGTCAAGGCCTCTCCCGTCATCCTCGACGGTGATCCAGACTTCGCCTGCCGAGTGCTTGGCCTCCAGGGTGACCCTGCCGGTCTCCGGCTTGCCTGCCGCCAGGCGCTCGGCGACGGGCTCGATGCCGTGGTCGACGGCGTTCCTGATCAGGTGCACCAGCGGGTCGGAGATCTGCTCGATCAGAGTCTTGTCCACCTCTGTCTCCTCGCCAACGATCACCAGGTCGACCTGCTTGTTGGCCTTCTGGGCGAGGTCTCTGACCAGGCGCATCATCTTGCGGAACACCCCGGCCAGGGGGATCATCCGCATGGACATGGCCACTTCCTGGATCTCCCGGGAGATCTTGTCGAGCTGCAGGACAGCCTTACCGAACTTATCGTTCTGGACAGCACTGACATCCTGGTTGTTGGCGACCATCGACTCGGCGATGACCAGCTCCCCCACCAGGTCGAGCATTTTGTCGAGCTTGTCGATGTCCACCCGGATCACTGTGCCGGGGCCGCCTGATCCGGCGCCTCCGGCGCTGGAGGCCTGGGTGGAGGGGGGCGCTAGTTTGGCAGCGCCGGGGGTGGGAGCCTGGCAGGAGAATCCGGGGGCGGCATCCGGCTGGGCATCGGTCCAACTGTCTTGGGGTTCCGGCTCCAGGGTTTCCGCCCCTGGGTCCTCCTGGAACAGGCCGGGCTGTGCAGCAAGTGCCGGCGGGTTCTCCTGGCCGTCTTCGGGGGGCTCCCCGGTCACGGCGACATCCGCTAAGGAGGGCGCCCGGTCAGGTGGTGTTGCAGTTGCCATGTCAAGGGGGAGGCGATCCCCGGGCGATGCTTCCATTGCTGGTGTTTCCAGTTGTCCGGCCAGGCCGGGCCTGGGGATCTCGGCCCGGGGCTGCTCTGTTCTGAGCTGCTCCAGCTCTTTTGCCAGGGAGGATGCTTGAGCGGAACCTTCTCCGGGCTGCACCTGGTCCTCCGTCACAGTTGCCTCCTGGCGCAGATCGGGATGCTCTTTGGGCTGTCTGGCCCAAGCGGGCATCTCCTTCCCGCCTCTCAGTTTCTCCAGCTCTTCCGTCAGGGAAAAGGCCGGCGCTGTGTCTGATCTACTCAGGTCCTGGTCATCCTGGGCCAGGTTTTCCAGGCTCTCGCACAGTTGGGCCAGGTCCGGGATCTCACCGCCGCCGCCGCAGGACACGTCGTTCACCTTGCCGCGGACGGCGTCGATCACCTTCAGGAGGGCGGACATGGTGGCCGGATCGCAATCCCCCTCCCCGCTCCTGATCCGATCCAGCAGGTTTTCAGCCAGGTGGCTGATCTTCTCCAGGTCTCCATAACCTAAGAAGCCGGCGTTCCCCTTGATGTTGTGAAAGGCCCGGAAGGCCTGGCCGGCGGATTCTTTGTCCGGTATCTTCTCCAGGGACAACAGGGCCGACTCAGCATCCTCGCACAGTTCCAGGGCATCTTCCCCGAAGGTCTTGATCATCTCCGGGGTGATCCTGAGGCCCATCCCCTCCAGGTTGGGGGAGGGGGCGTAGCCATCCCCGGGAGGGGAATCCTGCTCCAGGGCTGACAGAATCAAACCCGGGACCGGCTGCCGGGAAGGGCTCTGGCTGGCTGCCCGCCGGCAGGTTCAGGTCATGGACCGGCTCCGTGGAGATCGCCTCTCCGGATGGCTGTTGCATGTCAGGGGGCTCAGCCTCGCCGGGGATAACATCCATCACCTGCTGCCCAGCCAGGTCTCCTTGGTCAGGGAGCCCCATCTCCCCTCTGCCTGCGTCCGTCTGCATGGGGAGTCCGTCCTCGCTGGAGATGGCCTCTATCGCCTGCTTCAGATCATCCACCAGGGATGAGGCCTCCTCCTCGAAGCCCTCATCGCTCTGCTGTCTCTCCACCACGTCGAGGATGCTGCGGACGAAGTCGGTGGTGCGGCAGAGGATGTCCACGTGGTAGGGGGTGACCACCACCCGGCCTTTGCGGAAGATATCGAGGATGGTTTCCGCCTCGTGGGTGACGCTGATGATCGCCTGGAAATCCAGGAAGGATGCTGTCCCTTTTAATGAATGAAAGAGTCGGAAGATCCCGTTCAGGACATCCTCGTCAACCCTTCCGGAGGAAAGCGCCATTTTTTCCATGTCGATGATCTGCGGCTCCGCATCATCCAGCAGTTCCCGGCCTTCTGTCACGAAGTCCCTGACCATCTCCATTCTTTCTTCCAGATCGCTGTCCATCTCTTGTGCCCCACCCCTTTAAGAATTCCTCTGCTAGTCTTTCAACAGATCCTGCAGGTCTTCAAAAGCCCTCTTCAGGCGGGCGTACTCCATCGCCAGGCGGGCGTGCTCCCATCCTGCCTTCTCCATATCCCGGTTCTCCTGCTCGATCCTGGCGAGGGCGGCCATCAGCTCTTCTATCCTCAGCGGCTTGCCTAAGAAGGCGTAGGCCCGGTTGTTGAGGGCGGCGATGATGACCCCCAGGTCCATATGACCGGTGACGATGATCACCCTGGCATCAGGGTTGATGGAACGGGCCCGCTGCAGCACCTCTAGCCCGTTCATGCCAGGCATGATCATGTCGGTGATGACGACGTCGTAGGCGTTCCGCCGATACGCCTCTATGGCCTGTTGTGGAACAGTGAAAGCTTGACAACAGTGATTGTCCATGCCTAGAAAGGAGGACAGGCTTTTAATGCTCACTTCATCGTCATCAATCAGCAATATTTTCATGAGAAACTCCAGCAATTTGTAAGTCATAGCAAAACATCTCAATAATAGAGAAGCAAAAACCGTACCAAAAGAAGTTAAAAGGTTTAAAAAACATAACACCCTCGTCCCATAAGGGAAACTAGGGTGTTATGTTTTAAGATTGTTTTCCAACCAAGCAGCCGACCTGACAAATTGACAGGAAAGTGGCATGCCATTTTGGCAGGCTGATCGAATCGCAATTCTCTTATTCTTCGCTTAAACGCGTACATTTCGTCGTTGTTCTACTTTTTATCCTTCATTTGTTATCATCGGCAAATGTATCCATGGACTTAATGCAGTACGGCTGTTATAACAAACCAGGCGAGGAACAAGAAGATCTCGCGACCGAATAATCATAGAAGCATGGCATTGAAGCCCTAAATTCCTGCCGGAGGCGGTGTTGCGGCTAAAACAGGGTTTCGGCCGGCTGATCCGGACGCAGCATGACCGGGGTCTGGTGGCCATCCTGGATCTCCGTATCCGGACCAAATGGTACGGCCGCTGGTTTCTGAATGCCCTCCCCCGCTGCTGTGAGATCTCCAGCCTGGAGGAAGTTGACGTATAGAGCGGCTTAGAGCGGTACGACGTTCGACGCTTGCTGGCCGCGCGGCCCCGTAGTGATGTCGAACTCCACCCGCTGGCCCTCGCTCAGACTCTTGAAACCCTCGCCCTGGATCGCCGAGAAGTGGACGAAGACGTCGCTTCCGCCATCGCTCTCGATGAAGCCGTAGCCTTTTCCGTCGTTAAACCATTTGACTGTTCCCTGCAATCGGAACTCCTCCTAATGTTAAATTCAAGCACTCGTTATTATTACCGGACTTGGCTCGCGACATACCCAGTCACCTGAAACGGGATGAGATTCCCAGTTCAACTGGCCTGCCAACGCCTGGCTCCCCCCAACAGCCTTGCCCGGGCGGGTATTCCCGCCTCGGAGTTGAAAACTTGCATGATTTTTATGGTAAGATTCAGGAAGTGCAGTCATCGCGGTTCAACTGGGCATTTGCTTCAGTGCCGGTGGACATCTGTGATGTGAGAAGTGAGATGCGCCTCCTCCGCATCCGGGCTTACAGCCCGGCCTGAAAGAATGCGGAGTACATAAACTCACGCCTCTCACTTCTGAAAGGCGCCGGCGCTGGCGGCCAGGCTGCCGTGCTTGCCGCCTATTTCACCTGGCTTGCCCTCCTGGGGCAGGAAGTGAATTCCGCATCCAGAATTATTTATCACAGAGAGTTCAAGCTGAGGGATAAAACTGCTGGCTACTGCAGATATGTAGATGTAGGGAGGTCGGGATGATGGGCTTCGAGATGGGTGCAAGACTGGCCGGCGTCTGGCGGGAACCGGAGTTCTGGGAGGAGGCCTGGGAAGCCGCCTGGGAGCAGTCCCTGCTGCACCGGCAGCAGACCGGAAGGTCAGGCAGCGACTACTGGAACCGGCGTGCTGCACGGTTCACCGCCCAGACCCAGGAAAGCGGCGTTCTTGAGCGGATCATGAAGGTGGTGCACATGTTAGGGCATAAGGATGCCCTGAAGAGGGATTCCCGGTTGCTGGACATCGGCTCCGGCCCGGGGAACTATGCCATCCCCATCGCCCGGCGGGTGCACGAGGTGGTTGCCCTGGATCCTGCGTCGGAGATGCTGGAGATCTTGAAACAGCGTGCCTCCCAAGCGGAACTGGCCAATATCATAACAGTGCATCAGGCCTGGGAGGAGGTCGACCTCGACCAGTCCGGCTGGCGCGGCGCCTTTGATGCGGTGCTGGCCCTGATGACGCCACCCTTGAACGGGGCGGCCAACTTGAAGAAGATGCTGGCCGCCTGCCGGGGAGTGTTCATGGCGGGCGGGCACCTGCGGCGGGACGACCCGGTGCGCAGGGAGCTGTGGCAGGAGCTTGGCCTGGGCGAGATGCCCGACTTCTGCCCCGACCCCTTCTATGCCTATCACTGGCTGTACGCCTCCGGCTACTATCCGGACCTGGAGATGGAACACTCCTATTCCCTGCGCCAACTTACTCCGGATGATGCCCGGGCGGAGTTGGAGGACTCGGTCTATCCCTACCTGGACCTGACTCCGGCGATCAGGGAGCAAATCAGGAAGTTTGTAGACCGGCGCACTCATGCGGGCGTGTTCCTGAGCGCCCGCTCGGCGGTTGCCGGCTGGGTGATCTGCACCGTGGGCGCTCCCGTGCCCCAGGAGGAGCAGGTGCACGTGCACCACCATGACCACGATCATGATCATCCCCATGTCCACGACCACGAGCATGACCACGAGCATAGCCATGGACACGACCACAGCCATCGTCACGACCATGATCACGGACCTATCCAAGATGATGAGCATCACCATGATCACGGCCATCAGCACTGATTGACGAGTGGCCGAGGAGAAATGAAACTAGGGGGCTTTGTCGATGCCCGAAGCGGCACATGACCTGCTGACTACTGCCGAGGTCTGCCGGGAGCTGGGGATCACGCCGCATGACGTCCACCGCCTGGAGGCCGAGGGTTACCTGGAAAAAAAGCTGCTGGACCGCAACAAGCATGGCGACGCGCCGCTCTTCAGCGGCCAGGAGGTGGCATCGGTACGCCTCAAGCTGCCCCGTATTTTAAGGAACTGGAATGACTCAGCCGGGGCGATCGGTGGTGCTGCCGCCGCCCGGAAGCGACAGCATGACTGGGTCACATCCCGGGAAACCATCACCCGCAAGGAGCGTTTTATGGAGGCGATTGCGGAATACCCCGGGCATAGCGCCCTGCTACTCCGGGCGGCCTACTACCTGTTTCACCTGAACCACTATGCCAAGTCCGGCGAGAACTACCTGTACGAACTCAAGGAGCGGGTCCTGGCGGCTATGACCGCCGGCTTCACAACTGCTGACGGCCTGCAGATCTTCTTCATCGCCGGCGCCGCCCGGGTGCGGCTCTGTCCGGACTGCCGCAACCGTGCTCAGGAGCAGCGGAAGAGCTACCTGGAGTACGCCCGCTTGACCGGGGGTTGCTCAAACTGCCAGCGGGACGAGGACTATTTCAGCCTGTACGAGTTCCTGGTCACCTGGGACCAGCACCGGTTTTGCTTTCATTCTCCCTTTCAGATCGGGCGCAAATGGTTGAAGGGCAGGGAGATCCCTGCCAAGGAGGGTTCGGAGCGGGAGGGCGCCTACCCCTTCGGCAGGCCGATCTCTTCAGGAGAGGCGGCGGCGGTAAACCTGGCCGAGGTGGTGGACGAGCTGGAGCACTTCCTCAATACCAGCAGCCACTCGTAAGTGATGAGTTGCTGAGTGATGAGTTATCATTCCACTCATCACTCAGCACTCGTAAGAGTATTGGCCGTCAGCAGCGACGCCAGTTCCCGGTCCCTGATCATCCGGGGGATCTTGACCTGGTAGGCAGAGGCTCCCCTGGTGATCAGCAGATTTTTCAGCTTTTCAAAGGTGCCCTGCCGTACCACCCGCAGGGCCAATTGTCCCAGTCGATCGGTCAGACGGATGGAATGGTGGCGCGGACTTGTATGGCACAGCGCATCCTCCAGCAGCGTTTCGCTGCATTCCCTTCCATCCTGATCCGGATACCCGATCTCCACGTAGAAGGTGTATCGGCACGGGAAGACCCCATAGTCCACCATGGCGGTTAAATCCACCAGGTTCGCTCCGTAATGCAACATCACTTCGGAGACAGCGTTGCACACCGCCTTCTCCGCTTGCTTGTAGGATTTCGGGATGGTGATCCGTGCAAACCGGTAATGCTGCCCGTGCTCCGTACCCCGGTTGAGATGCAGGATCTGCTGCAGCAGGCCGCGGTTGACGGCCTTCTCAACGATGGCCACTGGAACGACTCCTCTCCCGGTCTAATTCCTAATTTCTTAGAAAAATCTTATAACCATTGGGGACTATATTAATCTACACTATTGACAGCGATAGTCAATAACTTTATGGTGTCAATTGTGGAGGGATGCTCATTGAAACCCCTGATCCTGGTTGTCGATGACGATGTCAAGATCACCGCCATGCTGCGGCGCAGCCTGGACTATGCGGGCTACCGGGTGCGGGAAGCCCACAATGGGTTGGAGGCCCTGGATGTCGCTGAGGCGATCAAGCCCGAACTGGTGATCCTGGACATTATGATGCCCGAACTAGACGGACTGGAAGTATGCCGCCGCCTGCGGAGCGGCGGAGATACCCTGATCATGCTGCTGACCGCCCGGGACGAGGTCTCCGATAAGATCCGCGGCTTGGATAGCGGCGCCGACGACTACCTGGTGAAGCCCTTCGCCCTGGAGGAACTGCTGGCCCGGGTGCGAGCCCTGTTGCGGCGCAATGCGACCGAGACGGACAAGACCCTGGAGTTTGAAGATCTCAGCCTCGACCCGGCGCGCCGGGAGGTGCGGCGTGGTGGCCGGCTGCTGGACATTACCAACAAGGAATACGAACTGCTGCACCTGTTTCTGTCCAACGCCTGCCGGGTGTTGACCCGCGAGGAGATCATGGAGCGGATCTGGGGCTACGATTACAGTGGGGAATCCAACGTGCTTGAGGTGTACATCGGCTACTTGCGTAGCAAGATGGAGAGCGATGGTGAACAGCGCTTGTTGCACACAGTCCGCGGGGTGGGCTACGTGCTGAAGGATTGAGGTGACCGGGCATGTCCCTGAGAGCGCGTTTGACCCTTTATTATACCGGTATACTGGCCCTATGCCTGTTCCTGTTCGTCTTTGGCCTGTACAACCTGGCCAATCGTTACCTGGAACAGCAAACCGACCGCATGCTGGTGACTACTGGCATGCACGTGAGCAGCGGCTTTCAGTTCATCGGCGATCCTGTTCACCTGAATATCGTCCTGCCGAACATCGATGTTTTTGCCAGTCCCTGGGTCTATCTTCAGGTGCTCGACGTTCAAGGGAATGTGGTGACCAAGTCCCTGAACCTCGGAGAGCAGACCCTGCCCCACGATGACCGGACCATCGATGCGGCCAGGGACGGCAGGCCATACTTCAGCAACGCGGAGGCGGAAGGAGAGCACCTCAGGCTATACAACTCCCCGATTATCGTTCAGGGGCAGTTGGCCGGTGTGCTCCAGGTGGGGCGCTCCCAGCAGATGCAGCGCCTTCTCGTTGACCGGCTCGCACAGTTCCTGGGCCTGTTCAGCCTGCTCATCCTGGTGCTGTCCGCCGGCCTGGGATTCGTCCTGGCGCGGGTTGCCCTGGCGCCGGTGGAGCGTGTGACCAATGTGGCCGCCCACATCAGCGAGACCCAGGACCTGGGCAAGCGGGTGGAACACCAGGGGCCGGCCGACGAGATTGGACGGTTGGCCTCTACCTTCAACGAGATGCTGGAGCGCCTGGCCACAGCCCGGCGATCCCTGGAGGAGGCCTACGCCACCCAGTTGCGCTTCGTCGCCGACGTCAGCCACGAGTCTGCGGACACCCTTGACCACCATTCGTGGCAACCTGGAACTGCTGCAGCGCCTGTATGCCGGCGGTGACCGGGAGCAGAAGGAGATCCTGGCGGACGCGGTCTCCGAGTCCGGGCGCATGGTGCGGCTGGTGCACAACCTGCTGGTCATTGCCAGGGCCGAGGCTGGGCGGCACATAGACAAGCGCCCGGTGCAGTTGGGCAAGGTGGTCGAGGCCGAAGCCCGGCAGGCGCCGTTGTTGGGAGAGGCCGGTTTTAAGACTGAGCACCTGGGACTGCTGAAGCAGGCGGTGGTCGCCGGCGACGAGGACTACCTGAAGCAACTGTTGTTGATCCTGCTGGACAACGCCTTCAAGTTCACGCCGCCAGGCGGCCTGATCACCCTGGCCGGTCTGCAACGGGATGGCTGGTGGGGAATCGAGGTCTCCGACACGGGACCCGGGATCACCCCCCATGACCTGGAGCACATCTTCGACCGCTTCTACCAGGCCGGCAACCGCCCGACCGGCGGCTCCGGCCTCGGGTTGGCCATCGCCCGCTGGATTGCCACCGAGCACGACGGACGGATCGAGGTAGCCAGCGAGGTGGGGAAGGGCAGCCGCTTTTCCTGCTGGTTGCCTGCCATCTGACCTGATGATGCAGAGCCTGTTGCCATTCAAACACCGGAAGCAAGGGGAAGGTAGGATCACCCCCTTGCTTCCTTCATTTTTTATCTTGTTTTTAGATTGTTTTCGTTTCAACTGGGTCTTGGCTTCAGTGGGGGATTGTTTTCCCCCACTGAAGGTTAGAGCCAGTTAACTAGGGGTGTAGCCGCTCTTTGTCGGCTCGAGGCTTCGCCTCGGCTGAAAGCCCGCCGACACACCGGTCCCACCGCTTAAAAAGCGGGGGCATTAGAGCGGGTAACCATCGTGTAATGGGGACACACTCTTACTGAAAACAATCTGCATTGAAGGGGGTGAAAAAATGAAACAGCGGAGGAAATGGCTGGCGATCACCCTCGCTGCGGTGATCCTGGGGACCGTCGCCGCAGGCGCCGGGTGCCCGCTTGCGGGCGCGGCAGCAAATACCCAGAGTCCGGCTAATCCTGGACAGGTTTTCCTGGACAAGCTCGCCGGTGTCCTGGGCATTGACAGGGCCAAACTGGACGCGGCCTTGAAGACGGCTGCCAACAAAACGATAGACCAGGCGCTGCAGGAGGGCCAGATCACCCAGCAGCAGGCTGAACAGATGCGCTCACGAATCAGCCAGGGATTCCCGTTCTGGATGAAAATGGGAGGCGGCAAAAATGGGGCCATGGGTGGTTTCAAGGCCACTTTAAAACCTCTTGCCGATGCCCTGGGTATGGCTCCGCAGGACGTGATATCAGCCCTGGGCAGCGGCAAGAAGGTCTCCGACCTGGCTGCATCCAAGGGAATGACGGTGACCCAGGTCCAGGACAAGATGCTGGCTGCGATCAAGGCCCGGCTGGCTCAGACGGTCAAGGGCGGTAAATTGACCCAGGCCCAGGCTGACCAGGCCTACAGCAAGATTCAGCACAATATCGCCTCCGGTAATTGGATCAATCAGTTGCAAAACGGCTGCCAGGGATTTCAAAGACGGAACCAGGGCCAGCCACAGCAGCAGGCGTCCTGAACCACCTTGCCAGGCGCCGCTTAATCTCACATCCAACCTCTCACCTCTCACATCCCAAAGAGCCGGCGCTGCATTCGCAGTGACCCGGCTTTTTTCATTGTAGGCGCCAGGATAACCAATTTATGTAATGCTTCATATACTATATTGAAATCGCAAGTTATTAAACATACGAGGTGGTGGCTTTAATGGCTTACGCTCGATTCATGCACGGGTCTCCGGGCGCCTCCAACTTTGATGTCTATGCCGGCGGGGCACTTCAGTACCCAAATCTTAGTTACGGAATGTACTCCAATTACCTGTATATGCCGGATGGCCTCAATCAGTTCGCCTTGTATCCGGCAGGAAGTATGGTTAATCCGCTCATCAGCAGCAGCTTCGTTCTAACCCCCGGGGGTTACTACACGTTTGCCCTCAGCGGCTATCCCGGTGGCGTAACCATGCTGCCCCTCCCGGAGCAACTGCCGGGCATGATGCCCGGACAGTGCTATATCAGGTTCGTGAACCTGTCGCCCAACATCCCGAACGTGGATGTTACCCTTCCTGACGGTACTGTACTCTTCAGTAATGTCGGGTATAACGCGCGCACCGGTTACATTGCACTGAGCCCGGGCACCTATTCGCTGCAGGTGTCTCCGACCGGGACGAGTCAGGTTGTCATGGCCATGCCCTCGATTACCCTGGCGCCTGGTACTACCTATACCGTATCCGTGCTCGGACTGATGGGGAGCAGTTCCAACCCCCTGAGGGCTCTTGTTGCCCAGGATGGGACTGGAGTCCCTATGGGGTGAAGACCTGGAAGTAAACTGCCGTCTCTTAGAAAGTGGCGGCTTCCTGTGTGCCGGGATGATGGACATCTTTGTCCGGGTGCGGGTGTGCCAACGGTTGTGCTGAAGCAGGAGTTGGGGAAACAAAAGGGTCATCCCTTTGATCCCCCCCTGCCTATCTTTTCTGGAAAATCAGAATGAACTCGTGCACCTTGTTGATCCGGAATACTGATGGATAACCGAGGGGGCGGAGGTTGTTGTACTCCTGGCGGCGGTCCCAGATAATGATGTCGTCGAGAGTGAAGCCGATCTCCAGCATCTTTCCTGTAACATCCATGTGCAGGGGGTAAAAATCAGATTTCTTGCGGATGTCCATCACTATCACGATGCAGTATGCCATTTGAGTCAGTGACTGGTAGACCCCGGCAAAGATCTCTTGCAATCTCTTGAGGAAGTCATCATATCGCTCTATTTTGCCGAGATCATCCGAATTATTACCGTAATTCCGGATGGTTTTTCCGTCTGCCGTGCGCTTCTGGCTCAAGATATCCCAGTAGGGGGGCGATGTGACACAGAGGCTGACGGATTCTGGCGCCAGGTACTGCAGGAGGTTCGAACTGCTGTCGTTGATCAGCCGGGGGTAGCATTCCGGAGTTCCCCGAACCCCTTCGAGCCTCTTGGTGGTTAATTCCAGATACTCTTGTGACAGCTCAAACCCGACCGAGGGCATATCCTTGCCGTAGGCGGAGCACATCGTGCTCCCGCTGCCCATGAAGGGGTCAAGCACGATGCCCCTGCCCCGGTTGAATATCTCCAACAGTTTGTCTGTCACTGCACAGGGAAACATTGCCGGATGGCCGTAGGCGCGCTCCTCACTGGTCTTGACATCGTCCCACATGCTGATGGAGTAGCGCAGCCAGGTCTTGCCGTCCAGTTTGCCTGGGTATTCGTCATGGGTCATGTGGTCACTTCCTGAGAGTGAAGGCCGAATTGCCTGGTTTAATTGTAACACAGGCACAAGTGTTCTGACAATGATAATGAAGGAAGGATATTGTGCTTTTCGGCGCATTTTTGTAAAATGTAAAAAGGGTTTAATCAAACGATTAATTAAAAATTGGTGATCAATGTGGACAGTGAGGCAACAGGTACGGAACAGCCGGAACAGCCGGATGGCTATGCCGGCAGCCACGAACCGGGAGCGCGGGAGCGCATCCTTGACGCCAGCCGGGATCTCTTTGCAGACAAGGGATACGACGCCGTTTCCATCCGGGAGATCGCCGAGGCCGCAGGAGCCAACAGCGCCCTGATCTACTACTACTTCCAGGACAAGGATGGCCTGTACCGTCAGGTAATAGAGTCCGTATTCAACCTCCTGCTGCAACGGGTTCAGGAGATAATCGGCCAGGGCGGGGATGAGCCCGAGACGGTGCTCGGGGAACTGGCGGGCATGTATGCACATTTCCTGGAGGAAAACCCGAGCCTTGTCAGGATCATGTATTACGAACTGGCCCGTGGTGGTCCCAATCTCCCGGTCTTGGCCGATAAAATCTTACAACCCATCTTCTTGACGGTGCGTAAGGTCATTGAGCGCGGCATGGAAGAGGGAACCTTACAGCCTCTGGATCCCTCCTTGAGCGTGCTCTCTCTGATCAGCATGCTGCTTTTCTATTTCATCGGGCGCCCGGTGTTGAGGTGCCTGATCGGGGAGTACGGCTATTCGCCGGAAGGCTTGGATGCCTTTATCAACCACACCATGCGCCTGTATTTTCATGGCCTGCTGGAGTCGGAAGTGGAGAGGAGGACGAACAGTTGAAATCAAAGCGGGCGGTAATCATCATCATTGTCTTGCTGCTGGTGGCAGGCGGAACCTGGTGGACCTGGAGCGCCTATTACGCCGGCAAGACCGCGGCCATCCAGGCCACCGGCACCATCGAGGGCACCGACTTCGACCTGTGCGCCAAGAACTCGGGTACCATCCAGACCCTCACCGTCGATGAGGGAGACACGGTGAAGCAGGGCCAGGTGGTGGCCGCGCTCTCCCGCAACGACCTGGTCGCCCAGCGGGACCAGGCCGCCCTTGCTGTGACCACGGCACAGGCCAATCTGGACGACCTGGTTTCCGGAGCCAGGGCTCAGGAGATCGCCGAGGGCCAGGCCAGCGTCAACATTGCCCAGGCCAACTACAGCAAGGCAGTGGATGACCTGTCCAGGAATCAACAACTATACCAGTCGGGAGGTATCTCCCAGGACGTGCTCGACCAGTATCAGACGGCTGTCGAGGTGGACAAGGGCCAGCTCGATTCCGCCCAGGCGGCGCTCAGCCTGCTGGAGGCGGGGAACCGGCCAGACGCCATCGCCGCTGCCCGGGATGAGGTTAAGCAGAGCCAGGCGGTGCTCCAGTCCGCCCAGGCGGTTCTGAACGACCTGAATGTCGTCTCCCCGATCAACGGCACCGTGCTCACCAAGAACTACGAGCAGGGGGAATTCGTGCAGATGGGGTCGCCGATCGTCACCGTGGTGAACCTGGACGACCTCTGGATCAGGGTCTACATCCCCACCGACCAGTTGCCGGCCATCAAGCTCGGCCAGCAGGTACACTGCACGGTCAGCGGCCTGCCCAAGGCCTTCACCGGAACGGTGGAGGAGATCAACTCCCAGGGCGAGTTCACCCTCAAGACCATCCAGACCGAGGAAGAGCGGGCGAACGTGGTCTTCGGGGTCAAGATCAGGATCGATAACGAGGGCGGCGTCCTGAAACCCGGGATGCCCGCCGACGTCACCTTCAACTGAGACCGGCCGGAGTGAGGGAGAGCATCAAATGATCGTGATTGAAGGGATCACCAAGGCCTTTGAAAGCAACACCGCCTTAAACGACGTCAACCTCCACGTCGGGGAGGGGGAGATCTTCGGCCTGGTGGGGCCGGACGGCGCCGGCAAGACCACCCTGATGCGGATTGTCTGCGGACTGATCAGACCCGACCGCGGCAAGGTCTTCATCGGCGGTCGGCACCAGACCGGCCAGTCCTCGGAAAAACTGGGCTACATGCCGCAACGCTTCAGCCTCTACGGCGACCTCACCGTCCAGGAGAACATCGATTTCTTCGGCTCCATGTACCACCTGTCAAGGAAGACCATCAAAGAGCGCGCCGACGAGGTGTTCGCCATCACCAAGCTCGCCCCCTTTGTGCACCGCTTTGCCGACAACCTGTCCGGGGGCATGAAGCAGAAGCTCGCCCTCACCTGCGCCCTGATCACCCGTCCCAACATCCTGATCCTGGATGAACCCACCTATGGGGTCGACCCGGAGTCCCGCAAGGACTTCTGGCTGATCCTCTACCGGCTGAACCAGGAGGGCCGGACGATCCTGATCTCCACGCCGTACATGGACGAGGCGGAGCTCTGCGGAGTGGTGGCCTTCATGAACAGCGGCCGGGTGGCCGTGGTGGACTCCCCCCCGCCCTGAAGCGCAGCTTTCCCTACCACATTCTGGAAGTCAGCGCCGGATCCAAGGAGCCCGGCCTGTTCGACCATCTGCCCGGCATCCTGGAAGCATCCCTCTACGGGGATAAGTACCACGTGATGGCGACCGATGTCAATGCCGCCAGGCAGGCCATCAATGAGCGCCTGTCTGGCAGGGGCATTGCCATCACCTCTGTCAGGGAAGTCCCCCCTTCGATGGAGGATGTCTTCGTCTCTCTGGCCGAAAGGCGGGCGCCCGTATGAACGGGCGCGGTCTGATGCCTGGGGAGATTGCGGTGGAGACCCGCGACCTGACCAGGGTCTTCGGCGGCTTCACGGCCGTCGACCGGGTCACCATGCAGATCAGTAAGGGAGAGGTGTGTGGATTCCTGGGACCGAACGGGGCGGGCAAGACCACTGTCATCCGGATGCTCTGCGGCATCCTGGAGCCGACCTCCGGCAGCGGGCGGGTGCTGGGCTACGACGTGTCTGGAGAGAGCGAGCAGATCAAGAGGCGCCTCGGCTACATGTCCCAGAAGTTCAGCCTCTACAACGACCTCACCGTCCAGGAGAACCTGACCTTCTATGCCGGCATCTACGGGCTGCCGCCCAGGGAGAGAGGCCGCCGCATCACAGAGATGATCGACATGGCCGGCCTGGCCGGCCAGGAGCGCGCTATCGTCGCCAATCTCAGCAGCGGCGGGAGGCAGCGTCTCGCCCTGGGGTGCGCCATCATCAGCCGGCCGTCGATCATCTTTCTGGATGAGCCGACCAGCGGGGTCAGCCCCACCGGGCGCCAGACCTTTTTCAATATCATCCAGAACCTGGCCAGTGAGGGGGTCACCGTCATCGTGGCCACCCATTTCATGGACGAGGCCGAGCGCTGTGGCCGGATTGCCTTCTTCTCCGGGGGCCGGTTGCTGGCACTGGACTCCCCCGGCCACCTCAAGGCCGCCTCCCTGGGAGGATTCCTGGTGGAACTGGAACTGCCGGACGCCATGGCCCGGATCGCCGGCATCGAGAGTCAGCCCTATGTCAGGGAGTGCAGCCTGCACGGGGTGGTGCTGCACGTGATCCTCAAGCAGGAAGCGGACCTGGCCGCCCTGCGGGCTTTCACCGGAGCCGAACCAAAACCGATCACCCCCAGCCTGGAGGACGTCTTCATCGCTCTGGCCAGGAAAAGCAGAGAGAAGGTGACTGGATGAACAGGATTTTAGCCATTATCAGGAAAGAATTTGTACAGATGAGCAGGGACCGCCTGACCATTGGGATCGTCTTCATGATGCCCATGATTCAGTTAATCCTCTTCGGTTATGCCATCCAGACCGAGGTGAAGCATATTTCCACCGTAGTCTTTGACCAGTCCCTGACGGCGGAGAGCCGCGACCTGATCGACACCTTCAGGGCCTCGGGCTACTTCAACATGAACTACGTTGCCACCAGTTTTGCCGGGGTGACCAGGCTGATCGACAGTGGCCAGGCCAAGGTAGGGATCATCTTTCCACCGGACTTCGCCAAAGAGTTGCGCCGGGGAGAATCGGCAACGGTGCAGGTGGTCGTGGACGCCAGCGACAACCTGGTATCCGATCAGGCCATGGCTGCCGCCAACTCCATCGGTCAGATCAAGTCACTGCAGGTGCTCGTCCAGAAATACGGCATCACCGTTGACCAGCCCTATGACATCGAGGTGCGGCCCTGGTATAATCCGGATGGGATCAGCGCCTACTACATGGTTCCTGCCATCCTGGGAGTTATAGTAACCATGACGATGGTGCAGTTGACTGCTATTGCTATTGTGCGGGAGAGGGAGCGGGGGACGCTGGAGCAGTTGCTGGTGACCCCGGTAACGGCATTTGAATTGATGATCGGAAAGGTAGTGCCCAACATTGCCCTGGGCTATATCCAGATCACTGTCGCCCTGCTGGTCGGTTGCCTGCTTTTTGGCGTGCCGGTCAGGGGCAGTCTGTTGCAGCTCTACCTGTTGACGTTGTTTTTCGTAACGGCCTCGCTCGGCATGGGCATCATGATCTCCAACATTGCCAAGACCCAGATGCAGGCGATGCAGATGTCAATGTTAGTCTTCCTGCCCAGCATCATGATCTCCGGCTTCATGTTCCCCCGCGATGCCATGCCCAGGATCATCTATTATATCGGGACAGTCATTCCCTTGACCTACTACCTGCAGATTATCAGGGGCATCATGCTGAAGGGCATCAGCTTCCAGTACCTTGCCGGGCAGGTCGGCGCCCTGTTGGTTTTCTCGGTGATTTTTATGACCATCGCCACGCTCAATTTCAAGAAGAAGATCGCCTGATGAAGGAGATTGTCATTCGGTGTCGAAATCATCATGTAAGGCAAAAATAGAACAAACCAAGGTGATTTTGATGTCAAATCATTTACAGAGACGGGTTGGCCGGGGTTTGCCAGTGGGGAAGCTGCTGGCGGCCCTTTCTGCTTTATTATGGTTGAGCTTGCTGATCTGCGGCATTGCCTATGCCAGCAGTGTCAATGACATTCAAGGCAACTGGGCGGCCACGGAGATCGAGCAGGCCCTCTCCAGAGGCTATGTGAAGGGTTATCCGGATGGCAGCTTCAGGCCGAATGGCGGAGTGACCCGGGCCGAGTTCGTCGCCATGGTGGACAGCGCCTTTCAAGTGGCGGCGGGTCAGGGTAAAAACTCCTTCAAGGATGTGCGCGGCAATGACTGGTTTGCTAAGGATGTCCAGTCCGCCCTGGCGGCAGGTTTTGTGAGCGGCTACCCGGATGGGACTTTCCGGCCGCAACAGGCGGTCAACCGCCAGGAGGCCGCCAGCATGATGGCCAAGCTGTTGAACCTGAACGGGGGAGAAAACCTTAATTTTTCCGATGCCAACCAGATCGATAACTGGGCCAAACCCTCTATAGCCGGGCTGCTCGCTAAAGGGGTCATGACCGGCTACCCCGGCAACACTTTCTGTCCGAAGAAAACAATTACCCGCGCCGAAGCGGTGGTGATGATCCACAAGGCGCTGGCGCTTCAGTCGCTCACACCGGCGACCACTCAACTACAGGTGTCAGGTGATTACGTCAATGTGCGCTCGGGACCCGGTACGAACAACCCGGTAATCGGACAGGAGCAACATGGGCTCATCCTCCAGGCAAAGGCAAGCCGTGATGATTGGTACCAGATCGACTACCAGGGCGGGACCGGCTGGGTAGCCGGCTGGTGCGTGCAAGTCTACCAGGCAGCGTCGCAAACGAATCCATCGACCCCGTCCAGTTCGCCAAATCCATCGTCTCCGTCCAGTTCGACAAATCCATCGTCGCCGTCGGCAAATCCGGGGGGGACGGGGCAGAACGGTGTCAACCAGGCGACACTCAATGTACAGGTCAATCAGGATAGCACGGGGACCACGGTGGATATTACCGGAGCACAGGGCACTTACCAATATCAAGAAGAAACCAACCCGCAGCGCCTGTTGGTGACCGTACCGGGAATCACTGCCGTCCAGAACCCATCGGAGATCGATGTCGGAGCAGGCGGATTGGACAAGATCATCACCACTTTTCCGGTGACGGCGCCAGGAATTGCAACATCGGGGACAACAACCGGAATTGCAACATCGGGGACGGCGCCCGGGACTACAGCGGTGACGGCGCCTGGACCTGCACAGGTGGCAATCTCATTCGTGGCGCTGCCTTCGCCCCTGACCTACCGTGTAACGCAGGAAGGGCCAGGAGAGCTGCTGATCACGCTGCCGCCGCAGATCTACCAGGTGCAGGCCACACCCATCTCGGACTTCGTGGCGGTCAGTCTCTCGGGAACAGCACCGCTCAGCTTCGTATCAACCGGTTCTTCTACGCAACTCGCTTTTGATATTACCGGTTCTGCTCTCAACTCCTCGCTGCAGTCCTGGCAGCAGCAGGTCAATGCCCTGGGGGTCAGCAGCGTGCAGATCAGCCAGTACGAGCCCAACGTGGTCAGGCTGACGGCACAAGTAAGTCCTAATGTGTTCTATACGTCAGGCACTGAAGACGGGGGGACGCAGCTCAACCTGTGGCTGCAGGAACCGGCGGCCAAACAAGAGTTGTTGGCCAAACCGGCCAGCGGCACTATTTACTATGGTTTCGATGCAACCCTGTATCCTGGCGATAATGTGATGCAGGCATGGTGGAATGACTCGCCATTCTGTTATACCGGCTTCTATCTCGGGCCGTCCGCCTACCACTCGGATGCCAGCTTCATGAATAAGAGACAGACTCTGGTCAACCAGGGATGGGGGCTGCTGCCCATCTATGTCGGTCGTCAGGCGGATAGTGACCACCTGGACACACCGACCGGGATAGCAGATGCGGATGATGCTGCAAACCTGTCAGTTTCCGCAGGCTTTCCCCGCAACACCACTATCTATCTGGATATCGAAACCGGATTCCCGTTGACAAGCAATTACCTGAACTATGTCACCACCTGGGCCGGGGAGGTTCGTGGCAAGGGGTATGGTGTCGGGGTTTACTGCAACACCAAAACAGCCGATCAGATCAGGAGTGCGCTTCCGGGCGCCGCATTCTGGGTGGCGCACTACACCGGAGACAGCCTGCCGGTGTCCGCTCTCAGCCCTGCAGATACCGAAGTCTCTTATGCCGGCTCGTGGCAATTTACCGGGGACAGCAGCCTGACTTACGGAGGGGATCCCATAGATGTTGACCTGGATGCATCCACCTATCGCGATCCTTCGACGGCGCCCGGAAACGCCTCGTTAGGGAATATATCCCTGTGGTAGGACGGCCCAGGCTTTTCTTCACGAAGCAATATCCAGGGTGCTGCCGTCGAGCGTGGCCTGCAATCCGAGCGCAGATACCTTGATGTAGGTCACGCCATCCCAGAAGCCGTCAACCCCCGGTTGATAGTTTTGATACGCTGCAATGGCCAGGGCATTGCTTCCTGGAATGTCGACCGTCTCCTGGCTGCCGTCCCAGTTCGCGTAAACACCGAAAGCGTCGGATTCAAGGTACCACTCGCCGTCCAGATACTTGGCGTTGAACTTGCTGTCGGGGTCTACCTTGGTTGCAATGGTGGTAAAATGCACTTTAACGGATAACGGCGGGTTAGTGGCCAGTTTAGGGCTGAGAACGACCGTTTTGTTGACGAAGCTCGTAGTAAACCCTAATGTATCTGCCGTGGAGCGCACCGGAATATAGCTGGCGCCATCGATGACGATGGCATCATATGCCAGTTCATGTCCGTTGATAAAGACTGGATAGGCCGCATCCACCTTCTTGCCGATCATGCTTATGCCTTCAGCATAGGCCGTGGTGGTCCCCAAGAGTACCAGAACAAAAACCAGGCCAAGCAAAAACCGCCTCATTATCTTACCCCCCTGTTTTATTCCTATTATATCCATAGATAACATTTAATGTAAATACTATATTTGCCTGTATTTCATTGTTTCTATACTAAACCGGAGTTCAACCCTAGATGTGACCAACCTAAGCTGGCCTCTTATCTGGCTTGCTGCGGTTCTCAGAACAGGTGGTACAAGCATATAAGAGAAGAGAAATGCTGAACCCACCCGGTACTAATGCATGCCCTCGTTGCGCTTACCCTAATTGCCGAGGATGTTGCCAATATCACCTTAGTGCCGGGTTGTCTGAGAACTCGGAGGCTAGCGATGGACCGCATCCAGTTGGTGGCGCTGCTGACTGCCATCATCCACCTGACTGACACCCTTTTCTACGCGGTGCGCCTCTCAGGGGTGAAAACCCGCCGTCTGATCACAGCACTCTCCCTTTTTCAACTGGTCGCCCTCTTGGCGGGAGTGGCCAACATGGTCCAGGCGCCTCTTCTGTCCGCTGTCGTCGAGCAGGCGATCAACGCCGGCCAGGCCGCTCACCAGGCTAACCTGCAGTATCTGCTCGGGGGTATCCGCCTGATCATTCTGGCGTCTTCGGCCGGCACCATTGCTGCCGCATTAATCGCTCCCATCTTCATCTTTTTCATGAACCGGGCGGTCTTCGTCTATGAGCGGACAGGCTCGATCTCGCAACTGCTGCTCCTGCTGCTGTCCCCGTCCCGGATTGCCCGGCTGTCCAGGGAGTTTTCCGCTGCCTTCGGCCAGCAGCGCCGTGCCGTCCCCACCAAAGCGAACACTCGTTGGCCCCGCCCTGGCGAGGCCCGTCGCCGCCCTCCGCGCCGCCGGGGACTGGCGGCGATAGCCTGCCTGATCTTGCGGAGCAGGCCTCTGCCCTTCATCCTGCTCCTGGTGCATATTCTAGTGGTCTCCATCTGGACGAACGGCGTCCTGGCCGCCCTCTATGCCGGAGCGCTGCTGCCTGCTTACCGCTCTACCGCCAGCCTGTTGTCCGGCATCGTCAATGGTACCGCCGCGGTGCTGGCCAATTTTATGCTCGACCCGGTGACCGCGGTGATCACCGACCAGGCCCTGCAGGGACAACGCGATGAGCGGGACATGTTCAACCTCACCTACTGGATGATGTTCACCCGCCTACTCGGCACCATCCTGGCCCAACTGCTCTTCATCCCCACCGTGCATGTGGTGGAACTGCTGACCCGGATGATGATCTGACCTGGAGATGAATGACTGAGAGAGCAGATACCCGAACATATGCTAATATAAAGTAAGGCAAACCGGCAATCGTAAAATGCAGTGTTCGGTCTCGATCGACACTGGGTTTTAGTGTGTGGCCCGGTTCTACCGGCTGGAACTGACAGTATATGATAGGGCTTGCACATATTGCATGCCACAGGAGTCCTTGTCAGACATATATCGAAATGTTAGACTTAAAAGCAAATAAGCACGAAGGAGCTTGCTTACATGAAGGGATACGGGCAGCACTACCGGAGCGCCTGGCTGCTGGTGATCCTGCTGATCCTGGGCGGGATCGTCGGAGGCCTGATCGGACAGGCCCTGAGCAGTGTACACCACCTTGCCTTTCTCAATCAGGGACCGGGCATCGGTTTGCCAGCAACGACACTGAACCTGGACTTCCTGACACTCACGTTCGGTTTCACTTTCAAGGTAAATCCTGTCAGCATTCTTGGTTTCATCGTGGCATTCATTATCTATCTGCGCTTGTAAGGGTGGTTGCCTATGCGAGAGATTATCCTGGCTTCGGCTTCGCCGCGGCGGGCGGAACTTCTGAAACGCCTGGGCGTTTCTTTCAGGGCCGTACCCAGCCTGGTCGATGAGCTGCCGGAAGAGGGCGCCGAGCCCCGGCAGCTTGCCCTGAAGCGGGCGGGCGGCAAGGCCCGGGCGGTGGCCGGGCGGTATCCCCAGGACCTGGTGCTCGCTGCCGACACGGTGGTCTGGTGTGACGGACGGATCCTGGATAAACCGGGGAGCATTCCGGAAGCCCGGGAGATGCTGCAGTTTCTGAGCGGTCGCCAGCACCTGGTGTTTACGGGGGTCGCCCTGCACCTGGAGGCAGCAGGACTGCGGCAGGAGGACGTGGTGGCAACCCGCGTCCGGTTCCGCAGCCTCAGCCAGGGGGAGATCGATGGGTACCTGGCTACCGGAGAGCCACTGGGAAAAGCCGGCGGGTACGGCATCCAGGGTTACGGGGCGCTGTTGGTGGCCGGGATCGAAGGTTGCTTCTACAACGTGGTGGGGCTGCCCCTGGCCAGGCTGGGGGAGATGTTGAAGTCAGTCGGAGTTGATCTGATGTGTCCGTGCCCGAATATCACCTGACGATCAAGAGCCTGCCAGAGGAGGTCCGGCCGCGGGAGCGCATGCGGGAAGCAGGCCCTGGCGCTCTCTCCTCCGCCGAGCTGCTGGCCATCATCCTGGGCAGCGGGTCGCGGGAGGAGTCGGCCCTGGACCTGGCCCACCGTCTGCTTCAGAGCCCGCGCGGCCTGCGTTTTCTGGCGGAGGCTACCTATGAGGACCTGTGCAGCGTGAAGGGGATCGGACCTGCCAAGGCGGCCCAGATCAGGGCGGCGGTGGAGTTGGGCAAGCGATTGTCCTGCCTGGGGCAGGGCATCCGGCCCACAATTCGCAGCCCGCAGGATGTCTGCAGCTTTGTGATGGAGGAGATGTGCTACCTGGACCGGGAACACTTCCGGGTGGTCATCCTGAATACCAAGAACCAGGTACTGGCGGTGGAGACCATCTCAGTAGGCAGCCTGAACTCCTCCTTGGTGCATCCCAGGGAGGTCTTCAAGCCGGCAGTGCTGAAGAGCGCCGCTGCAGTGATCCTGCTTCACAACCATCCCAGCGGGGATGCCACACCCAGCGGCGAGGACCTGGAAATCACCCGCCGCCTTGCCGAAGCAGGAAAGTTAATAGGCATCGAAGTTCTCGACCATATTATTATTGGAGACCATGTTTTTACAAGCCTCAAGGAAAGGGCAGTTATCTGAACAATCCTGGAGGAACCCCGCGCATGCATGCGGGGCGCGGGGTGGGACTCGTTCCCCAGCACTGAAAGTGCTGGGGAAAAATCAAGGGAAGGAGCAAGTGATGTGTTCTTTACAAGAGATGTGGGGATTGACCTGGGAACCGCCAACACCCTGGTGCACGTAAAGGGCAAGGGCATCATCATCATCGAACCGTCAGTGGTGGCTATCCAGCGGGAAACCGGGGATGTGCTGGCTGTCGGGGAGGAGGCCAAGCAGATGATCGGGCGTACCCCCGGCAATATCATCGCCATCAGGCCGATGAAGGACGGGGTGATCGCCGATTTTGACATTACCCAGAGCATGCTGCGATACCTGATCAAGCGCGCCCTCCAGGGGCATAACATGTTCACGCGGCCGCGGGTCGTGATCTGCATACCGACCGGTGTCACTCCGGTGGAGGAGCGGGCGGTGAAAGAAGCGGCCATCCAGGCCGGGGCGCGGGAGGCCTTCCTGATCGAGGAGCCAATGGCGGCCGCTATCGGCGCCGGCCTCCCGGTGGGTGATCCCACCGGGAACATGGTGGTGGACATTGGGGGCGGCACCACGGAGGTGGCCGTGATCTCATTGGGCGGCATCGTTACCAGCCGGTCGATCCGGGTTGCCGGGGATGAGATGGACGATGCCATCATCCAGCACGTCAAGCGAACCTACAATTTGTTGATCGGCGAGCGGACAGCGGAGGACATCAAGATCAAGATCGGTTCCGCCATCTGGAACAGGGAGTTGGAGACTTACGAAGTGCGCGGCCGGGATCTGATTACCGGCATGCCCAAGACTGTCACCGTCACCTCCGAGGAGGTGCAGAAGGCCCTGGATGATACCCTGGTCAAGATCGTGGAAGCGGTCAAGGTCTGCCTGGAGAAGACGCCGCCGGAGTTGTCGGCGGATATCATGGACCGGGGGATCGTCCTGACAGGGGGCGGTTCCATGCTGCGGGACCTGGACAAGCTGATCTGCCAGGAGACCGGCATTCCGGCGGTCTTGGCCGAAAAGCCTCTGTATGCGGTGGCCCTGGGCACTGCCAAGGCGTTGGAAAACATCGAAATTTTACGGCGGGCGACCCGGCCGTCCAAGCGGCTGAGTTAGGATGGCGCGCCTTGTTGTTAGCCTCCTCAGCCGTTGAATGTTCAGTTTTACTTGACAAGACAGGTTAGGATGATGCCTGTTGTTCAGCTCCGGCTTTAAGAAAACCCTGATCATCCTGGCGGCGGGGGCGATATTATGCCTGGGTCTGGCCCGCCTTGTGCCCAATTTTGCCGGCAGCCCGGTGGCCGGCGATATTCATGAGGTGCTGGCCCCGGTGCAGTCAAGAGTGATGTTGGCCTGGCGCGGCAGCGCCTCACTGTTGGACTACTTTGCCGGGATACGCCGCCTCCAGGCTGAGAACGGCCAGTTGCAGCAGCAGGTCAGGGATCTGACCTGGGAGAACAACCGCTTGCATGAGTACGTTTACGAGAGCCAACAACTGCAGAAGCTGCTCGATTTCAAGAATCGCAACGTCATGCGTTTCACACTGCTGGGGGCGCGGGTTATCAGCCGTTCGCCGAGCAACTGGTACAGCACCCTGGTACTTGACCGGGGTTCAGAGGACGGGGTCAAAAAGGATATGGTGGTGGTCTCCGACGCCGGCCTGGTCGGGCGGGTGGATGCAGTGTGGCCGCATACCGCCGACATCCTCCTGATCCTTGACCCGGAGGGCGCCGTGGGGGCGATGGTCAGCGAGAGCGGCACCCAGGGGGTCATCGAAGGCAGTAAGGATGACCCGGGCATGCTCCAGTTGATCGACCTGCCATACGACGCCAAGCCCCAACCCGGCCAGACTGTAATGACCTCCGGCCTGGGGGGCATTTTCCCGGGCGATGTGCCGATCGGGAAAGTCTTACAGTTCAACACCGGGGGCAATAACTTGGACCAGTATGCCCTGGTACAGCCTGACGTGGATTTTAATCGCATCGAGGATGTATTCATCATCACCGCGACCAGGTCAGTGCCGGAACCGGTTGCCAGCCCACCGGCGCCGGAACAACCGGCAGCGGCGCCGGCACAACCGGCAGCGGCAGCGGCACAACCGGCAGCGGCAGCGGCACAACCGGAAACCCCGACGCAAACGTCACCGGCGCCGGCAAAGCCGACGACCCAGGCGCAGCCGACGACCCAGGCGCAGCCGACGACCCCGCAAACGGCACCGGCGCCGGAACAACCGGCAGCGGCGCCAGCGCAGCCGACGACCCAGGCGCAGCCGTCAGCGGTTCCCGTACAACCGGCAGCTCCGACACGATGGGCGCCTCCGACGCAGCCGATAACTCCGACACAGTGGTCAAACCAGACACAGTGGTCAGGTCAGACGCAGTGGACAGATCAATAGTCCAGGTTCGAGAGTCCAGTATCGACGGCTAGTGCTGCTTGATTCCATCGGGTGCGCCCTTCGAAGATCAAACAGGGAACCTCGAGAATGGGGGAGGGGAGGACCAGTATGCGCTTCGTATCTATAGCCCTGGCCTTTATCGTATCTTTAATACTGCAGACCACCATCCTGCCATTGCTGCGCTTCGGCGGTGTCATACCCGACTTGCTGCTGGTGCTGGTCATCTTTACCGCCCTCTACTACGGCTCACTTGCCGGTGGAACGGTGGGCCTTGCGGTGGGCCTGGCGCAAGACCTGCTCGGAGGACACTACCTGGGCCTGGGGGCACTGAGCGGTTTTGTCGCCGGCTACCTGATGGGATGCCTGGAGCGCCGGGTAAACATGGACAACGTTCTGGTGATATTTTCCCTGGTGCTGGCCGGAAGTTTCCTTGCCGGCGCCGTCTATTCGTTGGGGCAGGGCATACTCAGTTCGTCGCTGAGCGTGCGCCTGTTATGGCGCCTGTCCGCCTCCAGTGCCCTCTATGATGCCTGTCTTGCCGCCCTGCTGTACAAGCCGCTGGGCAGGTTGTTCGGTGGCCCTGTTCCCGGACGGGTGGAGATCGTACAACCAGGCAGAATAATCTACAGGTGATCCCGATATGATCGTCAACAGGAGACTGGAGAACAACCAGAAGTTTTTCAGGTGGCTGACCATTGCCGTGTTCGGATTGATCATTGCCCGGCTGGTCACCCTGCAACTTCTGGATACATCCAAGTACAGCACCGAAGCCGCCATGAACCAGTTCCGGTTTCTGCCGATCCGCGCTCCCCGCGGCGATATCGTCGACTCCAAGGGCGCCGTCCTGGCATCCAACAAGATCGTCGACACCATCTCCATAACGCCGCAGCAGATCACCGACACCTCGATCAACAACCTGATCGCCCTGCTGCAGGACACCTATCCGGATATCGACGCCCCTTACATCAAGAAGCTGATCGCCGACCAGGTCGACCGCCCCTATGAGCCGGTGGTGATCAAGCAGGATGTCTCCATGAATATTGTGGAGCGCCTGGAGGAGCACCGGCAGGATTTGCCCGGGGTGCAGATCGGGAAGAGCCTCGTCCGTGATTACCCTGAAGGTTCGGTGGCCAGCCACCTCCTGGGCTACATCGGGGAGATCAGCAGTGACGAACTGGCGCAGCACCAGGACGACAATTACCAACTGGGCGACCTGATCGGCAAGTCCGGGCTGGAGTCCCAGTACGAGAGCTACCTGCGCGGAAGAGACGGTTTTCAGGAGGTGGAGGTGGACGTCTCCGGACGCCCAGTGCCGCACGCCAACCTGATCACGGTTCCACCGGTACAGGGAGACAAGCTGGTGCTGACCATCAACAACAGTTTACAGAACACGATGGAGACCAGCATGGACAGCACCCTGAAAATGCTGCGGGGCGAGGGGTATGACGCTGTGGCCGGCGCTGCCGTGGCCCTGGACGTGAAGACCGGCGCCGTGCTGGCGATGACCAGCCGCCCCAACTTCGACCCCAACGCCCTGGTGCCGCCCGTGGACGACGCCACGGTCAGGAAGTACATCGATCCTCCGGCCGGGGCGGCGTCCCCGATGATCAACCGGGCGATCAGCAGCCTCTATGCCCCCGGTTCGACCTTCAAGGCGATCACCGGCATGGCCGCCTTGGCCTCCGGCAACATCACCCTCGACGATACGGTGGACTGTACCGGCCGCTACTGGCTCCCCCCCTACCCCTCCTGCTGGGAGGTGGATGGCGTGACCAACTTCTTCAAGGCCATGGCCCGTTCCTGTGACGTCTACTTCATGGAGGCCGGACGCCGGGCCGGCGCCGCCCTGGTCGCCCAGGTCGCCCACGAGTTCGGCCTGGACCAGCCGACCGGGATCGACCTGCCGGGGGAGGTCACCGGAATCTTGTCGAGCCCGGATCAGCAGAAGGCGGATCAGGATCTCTATTGGCGCAAGTGGTACCAGGGCCAGGAGACGGCGCTGAACAACAAATATGCCGCCCTGCTGGCGGCAGCGACCACCGCCCAGCAGAGATCCGACCTGCTTGCCCAGCAGAAGTCCGCCCAGCGCTCTCTCGATGAGGATTACCGGATCAAATACAACTTCTACGTCAACTGGCAGCCCTTCGAGACCTTCAACATGGCCATTGGCCAGGGCGCCAATGCCTTCACCCCGATCGAACTGGCCAACTACGTTCAGCAACTGGCCAACAACGGGACGCGGATGCGCCCCTACCTGGTGCAGGAGATCGACGACCCGAGCGGCAAGGCGGTTGCCAGGTTCGGGCCACAGACGGTGCACACCGCCGCAATCGACACCGCCGGCGCAATGGACTTCAACCAGGTCATGGCCACCGTCCGCCAGGCGATGGCGGGCTCGACGGATCCCGATGGCACCAGCGGCTTGCTTTTCTTGAACTATCCCGTCAAGGTGGCTGCCAAGACTGGGTCGGCGGAAACAGGCGGGGCGCAGGACTTGATTAATGGTCTTTTTATCGAATATGCCCCGGCGAATGACCCCACGATCGCCTTTGCCGGCGTGATCGAGACCGCTCATCACGGGGCGGACTCTATTGGGTACGTAGGCCTGTCCGTCCTCGACCAGTACTTCGGCTTGGGCAACATGAACACCCCGTTTGGCGGCCAGCAGGGCGCCGGCAGCGCCGGGCAGAATGCAACACCCGCTCCGCCCGAATTTCCCCACGGCTATTTCGCCCAGGCCGGTGACGCCGGGCAGGGCGTGACGCCAGTTCCCGCCCAGCCGTAGCCTGCTCGGCAACAGCAGCCGTTCCCAGAGGGCACCCGCCAACCGGGCGGGGTGGGGCCTTAAAAAATATGTCTAAGATAAGAATAAAAGGCTGGAAAAACGAGGAATATTTTGCCTCGTTTTTTCATTGAACAGGCAGGATAATAATGAAAAACATAGAAATAGCTTTCTTAAAGCCTGCGCTTTGGACACTGGAGGGATCACTTATTAGGGCATGGATGAGATTGTAAAAATCAAGGGAACCCGTGAGGGGTTGATAGTGCTGCTGGACGAGTCGGCGGACTTCCAGGACCTGCTCCGGCGGCTGGCGGAAAGGATTGCCGACTCCAACGGGTTCCTGGACGGATCAGCAGTGAGTATCGATGTTGGCCCGAGAGATCTGCAATCAGGGCAAATGAAGCTCTCTCAGGGAAACTCTGGCCGGGAAAAACATGGTTTTGCGCCGGATTATAGCCGGTCCGAGGCCCCGCAGAGCGCCGGACGGTGATACACGGGGGGTGGAGACAGTGGGGCAGCAAGCAGCCCAGGCAGGATTCGTAAGCCGCAGGAAGAGGAAGCGCAAACGGGGTCAGACCGCCGGTGAAGTGGCAGCGGCGGAGGCTTCGGCTGCCGTGGAGACGGCAGAGGATAGCACCGGCTCCATGGGCAAGCCTGATGAAGGGGAGGACATTCCGGTCATAAGGTACAGTTTGACGACAAGGCAACCGAGGGCGGACGTCGTGTCGGAAGAGCAGACGATACTGGTTCAGCGTACCGTCAGATCGGGACAGCAGGTCTTTTATCCCGGTAATGTGGTGATCCTGGGGGATGTCAATCCCGGAGGCGAGGTTGTGGCCGGCGGCAATATCATCGTGATGGGTGTCTTTCGGGGGGTGGCTCACGCCGGGGCGATGGGCGACAAACGCGCCATAGTGGCCGCTCTGAAGCTGGAGCCTTCACAATTGCGCATTGCCGGCTATATCACCCGCGCTCCCGAGGGAGACTTTTCGACCCTGAAGCAGCCGGAAATCGCCCGGGTGGAGGACGGGGTCGTCATCATCGAGCAGTACCAGCCCGGTTTTGGCCGATAGCCGATTCAAACGGAGCGAAGCGGAGTTTCCTGTGCTCCGCATTCTTCAGGCCGGGCGGTAAGCCCGGATGCGGAGGAATTAGCCATGTGCCTGTTTGCCCTGTGCGCCGCATTCCCGGTGTGCCGGCGGGCTTTCCACCACATCCAGTCCTTCGGACTGGCCTGAAAGAATGCGGCGCACAGGAGCCAAGGCGGAGCCTTGACCCGGCGTTCAGGCCGGGCGGTACGCCCGGATGCGGTGGAAGCAAACATATGGCACGGCAAATAAATCGTTTTATAACTTCGCCTTGAGGCGAAGTTATAAATGGGACGAGGCAAAGGGGGAGCTTGTTTATGGGAGAAGTATTGGTGGTTACTTCCGGGAAGGGAGGCGTGGGCAAGACAACTACGACCGCGAATATCGGCACTGCCCTGGCCATGATGGGGTTCCGGGTCATCCTGCTGGACACCGACATCGGGCTGCGGAACCTGGACGTGGTGATGGGCCTGGAGAACCGGATCGTCTATGACCTGGTTGATGTAACCAGCGGGCGGTGCCGCCTAAAGCAGGCCCTGATCAGGGATCGCCGCTTCGAGGGCCTGTCGCTCTTGCCTGCCGCCCAGACCAAGGATAAGACCGCTGTCAGCCCGGAGCAGATGAAGACGCTGTGCGACGAGCTGAAGCAGGATGCCGATTACGTGCTGGTGGATTGCCCCGCCGGGATCGAGCAGGGATTCAAGAACGCCATCGCCGGCGCCAACCAGGCCCTGGTTGTCACGACGCCAGAGGTCGCTGCAGTCAGGGATGCAGACCGGATCATCGGCCTGCTCCAGGCGGACACGGAGATGCGCCACCCGAAACTGATCATCAATCGCTACCGCTCGCAGATGGTGAAGCGCGGGGACATGCTGAACGTGGAAGATGTGAACGAACACCTGGCTATCGAACTGCTGGGGATTGTACCCGAGGACGAGTCGATCATCATCTCCACCAACAAGGGAGAGCCGGCAGTGCTTAACGTGAACTCCAGGGCGGGGGAGGCCTATCGCAACATCTCGCGGCGGATCATGGGCGAGGAGGTGCCCTTCATGGACATCGAGGGCAACGGGACTTTCATGAGCCGTATCAGGCGCCTGTTGGGACTTCGTACCGGTTGAGCGAGGTGAGAAGATGTTAGATCTGCTGCAGCGCATACTTGGCAAGGAAGCCGGCAGGGCCAGCAAGAATATCGCCACGGAGAGACTCCGCCTCGTTCTGATGCACGACCGCATCGATCTCTCGCCACAAATGATGGATTCCTTGCGCAGCGATATTCTGAAGGTGATCACCGATTACCTGGAGATAGACGAGACCAACATGGAGATCTCTCTCCACCGGGACAAGGGCAGTATAGCACTGGTGGCCAGTATTCCGGTCGTCAAGATGAAGCGCCTGCCGACCTGTGTGTAACAGAGGCCGGAATTTTTCCGGCCGCGCCCATCAGGATGACATCTGGAGACACTGCTTCCTGCCCCTGTTTGCCAGGGTTGGATGCCGGAACAGATGCCGGGATGCGCCTCGCCCAAAAACAGTGCCCGTGTAATCTTGGCGCGGTGATTTTGACGCGTGCTCAGCACTGTTTTTGGCCCCTCGTTTGACATAACAGGCACTAATCTGCGCCATTAGTTTAGAACTGCGGGGAAGTCTGAGGGGGCTATAATCCCCCTGTTTTCAAACCTTAGCATTACCCATAAGTCTCTCTCTTGGAATAAATGTAATAGAAAGACTGGGGCACCTAACGATTTTCTGTGACAATCACCTGTAATCAGTCTCAATGGGCTACCATGCCCCAGAATCCGGCCTTGAATGGCTGGACACATCGTCGCAATTTCGATACACTTGGCTCATGAGCAGCCAATTACCATCAGGGTGTCCAGGGCATCGATACTGCGGACGATTTTTTACCGGGCCCGAGATCGAGGTCATCCGGCAAATCATCGCCTTGCCACAAGAATATCCGACAAGAGCAGCCATTGCCCGGGCTGTGTGCGCCGCACTTGCCTGGTACAAGCCTGACGGATTGCCCAAAAACATGTCCGCCAGGGTGGCCCTGCTGCGAATGGAGCAGGACGGTCTCTTGACCTTGCCTGCAGCCACACATTCATACACTCCCTCCCGCGGGGCGGTCTTTACAACTGCATCCGATCCTCAGCCCGAACTGCGCTGCCCCTGCCCGAAAACTGATATCAAGCTAAACCGCATTGCTACCAGGGCGGATTCACACCTGTGGAACGAACTGGTGGCCCGTTACCACTACCTGGGCTACCGGCCCCTGCCAGGCGCCCAGATCAGATACATCGTCAAACACGGAGAAACGCTGCTGGCCGCTCTTGGTTTCGGCGCCGCAGCCTGGAAAGTGGCGGCCCGTGACTCATTCATCGGATGGACACCCGATCAGCGGACAGCCAGGCTCCACCTGGTGGTCAACAATGCCCGCTTCCTGATTCTGCCCTGGATTCACATCCCCAACCTCGCCTCCCGTATCCTCAGCCTGGCTGCCCGGCAGGTCTATCGCGACTGGCCGGAACTGTATGGATATCAGCCGGTGCTGCTGGAGACATTTGTAGAAAGGAAGCGGTTTGCCGGCACCTGCTACAAAGCCGCCAATTGGATCCGCGCCGGCCGGACCACGGGGCGGGGAAAGCTGGACACTCATCATCGCCGGAACATCCCCGTCAAAGATGTCTACCTGTACCCCTTGAACTACCGCTTCCGCCGTATTCTGACCGGGGAGGTGGCCGTGTGATGCTCTGGGCAGCCAGGGAATGCGGCAGAGCCGAGTTCGGTGACGCTCGCCTCACCCAGCGCCTGATCTCCTTGGTTGACAGCCTCGTTGAGCATCCGGAAAAATCTCTACCCGAAGCGCTCGGCCAGTGGAATGCCACCAAGGCGGCCTACCGCTTTTTCGACAATGACAAGGTAACGGTTAAGGCCATATACGATTCCCATCGCGACGCCACTTTGGAGGCGATAAAGGAACATCCGGTTATTTTGGCAATTCAGGACACCACCGTTTTCAACTACACCGTGCACCGAAAAACCGAAGGGATGGGGCCGATCGGAAAGACGGGCCTATCCGGCTTTTTTCTGCATAGCTGCCTTGCCGTATCTCCGGAAGGGGTCCCACTCGGAATCTTGTCCCACCGCATGTGGGTGCGTCCTCCCGAGAGCAAGGACAGCCATAACACACATAAAAACCGTCCGCTGGACGACAAGGAGAGTGCCCGCTGGATCGAAGTCACCAAGGAGGTCGCCCGGATTGTTCCGGCTCCCACCAGGGTAGTCATGGTGGGAGACAGGGAGAGCGACATCATCGACCTCTTCCTCCTCGCCAACAGCAACCATGATTTTCTGATCCGCGCCCAGTGGGACCGCCGTCTCGACAATTCGAATGACCACCTCTGGCATGCTGTAGAGAACGCCCCCGCCCTTGGCCAAACAGCCATCAAGGTTCCACGTGCGGATCAGCGCCCCGAACGGGAGGCCATCCTCACTCTCCGGGCAGCCACGGTGACCCTGAGGCCGCCACCTTCCCGCCTAAAAGAGAGATTGCCAGCACCCACTGTCAATGCCCTGCTCGTTCGGGAGGAAGCGCCACCCGCAGGGGTTCAACCGATAGAATGGATGCTCCTCACCACCTTGCCCGTCGCCACCTTCGAGCAGGCTTTGCAATGCCTGATTTGGTACACCTACCGTTGGCGGATCGAGCGCTATCATTACATCCTTAAAAGCGGTTGCCAGGTGGAAAAACTCCAGCTGGAAACCAGAGACCGTCTCATGCGTGCCCTGGCGGTGTACAGTATGGTAGCGTCACAACTGCTCTGGCTCACCTATCATGCCAGGCAGACCCCCCAGGCGTCCTGCACTGTTGCCCTCAGCAACAGCGAATGGAAGGCCCTGTATGCCGCTACCCACAAGACGACCATCCTTCCCGACTGCCCACCGGATCTGCAAACGGCTGTCTTATGGATCGCCAGACTGGGCGGTTTCCTTGCACGCAAGGGAGACGGCCTGCCCGGAGTCAAAGTCCTCTGGCGTGGTTTTCGGCGCCTCCAAGATCTAACCGCTATGTGGGAAATCTTTAATCCCTGACATAACCAACGACCCCGGCATCACCCAGTCTGCCAAGCATTTTCCGTGTTGCTCACCCGGCTTGTGGCTCTAACACCTCTGCTTTTTGCCCCCTTCTCTGCTTGAAAGCTGAATCAGCTTGATCCCCATAACCTTGCTTATCATGCTGGGAGGGCGGGTGGGGACTAGCTTCAAGCACCGCTGCCTATCGATAGAGTTCACTTTTTTAGCACAGTCTGTTGCCACCGACCTGGCAACACTCCTTAGCAAATTATGGTACAATCTAAGGGTAATGCTAAGGTTTTCAAACAGGGGATACATGGACACCCTCATCCTTTCCCTCTTGAGATCAGTAACCAGATATGGTATCATTATGGTATGAAGCATAATAGTTGGAAGTCAACCGGAAACGCAGTCTACCTGACATGGTACCACTTCGTATGGTCAACCAAGTACCGCCGCAAGGTGCTCGTTGGTGAGATAGCGGAGACAGCCAAAACCGCCCTGCTGGACATCTGCGGCAAACAGGGTTATGAGGTGCGTACTATAGAAGTGCTGCCCGATCACATACATCTGTTCATCTCCATCGAGCCCAAGATACCGCTCACCGTTGCAGCCAAGTCTCTGAAGGGAGGCTCAGCCAGGACCATCTTCACCCGGCATCCCGAGATCAGAAAAGAGCTTTGGGCTGGACACCTGTGGAACCCTTCATATTTTGTGGGGACCGCCGGTGATGTGTCGGCCAGCATCATCCAGCAATACATCGAATCACAACGGGAAGGAGGTGAGTAAAACGCCTCTTCGAGCGATAACCGCCAAAGTAGTTTTGGATAGCGAGAATGGGGCAATTCTGAGAAGCGCCATGTTATCGGCAACCAAGGTCTACAATGGCCTGCTCTGGAACCTGCGACAGGAGTACGAAACTACAGGAAAGAGCAGGGTCTCCCGCAAGAACCTGAACCGGATACTGAAAACTCTGCCAAGGGCGAAGGAGTATTACTCTTTGGCCGTGCAGTCCACCCGGGATGAAGTGATCGGGTCTTACAGGTCATTCTTTGCACTGAAAAAGTCCGGTCATACAGAACATCACAGCCCAGGGTTCCGGCGCAAATCTTACTTGAGTCCACTGAGGTACCTGCAGAGCGGGTTCTCCATCGAGAATGACATTCTCGCCCTGAGCCTCGGCGCCAGCCGGGAGGATGGAGCAAAGTCCATCTCAATGCAACTGCAACACCGCCCGGATATATCTCCGGACGCCCTGAAAATCAAAGGCGTGACCGTCACCTACGACAAGAATATCGGGTTAAAAGCCTGCCTGGTGATCGAAACGCCTCCAGTGGAGACAGTCTCAGGGATCCTCAAATGCTCTGTCGATCTGGGAGAAACGAACCTGATCGCCGCTGTCTTCTCAGATGGGAGCACCGCCATCCTGTCTGGCAGACTGCTCAAGGCTTGCCGCCGCTACTGGCAGAAGGTGCGCTGCAAGGTCAAGCCTCCATCGAAAGAGAACCCACACAGGTCCAGAAGGTTCACCGAGATATCCAGAAAAGAGTCTCTCTGGACACACAACTTTCTGCACCAGGCTTCCTCGTGGTTCGTCAACCTCTGCAAAGAGAAAGGCGTCTCCGAGATCACGATCGGCAACCTGACGGACATTCGGGAGGAGATCGACTACGGGGACAGGCTCAATCAGAGGCTGCACGCTTGGCCATTCGCCAAACTGACGGAGATGATCCGGTACAAGGCGGAAGACGCCGGGATCAATGTCCGGCAGGAGTCCGAGGCCTACACGAGCCAGACCTGTCACGCCTGCAGTAAAGTCAGCAAGTCCGCCAGGAAACACCGTGGACTATACTCCTGCTCCTGTGGCTACCGGGCAAACGCTGACCTCAATGGAGCGGCCAACCTGTTCAAAAACACCTACAAGGTATCTCCCTGGGGCGCTGCCCTGCGGAGTAGTGGGGATGTGACTTCCCCCGTGCTCGTGGCCAGATTCACCGGCCATACGGTGCGCGAACTCGCTCTCTGAGCCATCCTTCGGGATGCCCCTTATTTCAATGAGGGGAGGATGTCACCGCTTATCCACTTCTACCAGCGGATAGCGATAGACTGGTGGATGTCCTTGCTTTATAATGAGACCAGGTTCCTTGAGAGGGGAAACTGGTCTCATGCTCGGTCGTCGTCTGAAGGGTCTCGATCATAACTTTCTGTTGGTGATCGGAATAATCCTGGGGCTGAACCTGCTGGTTTTGAGCAGCGCTACTGCCAATATGAATGTGGACGCGCTGTATTACGTCAAGAGGCAGGCCCTGTGGATCGTGTTGGGTCTGATCGCGGCCGGTGTCATCACCTTTGTCTTCGACTACTCCAAGCTGCACCAGTGGCAGCACGCCATCTACGCGGTCATGGTGGTCATGTTGCTGGCGGTGCTGGTGGTTGGCCACTCCGCCAAAGGGGCACAGCGCTCCATTCAACTTCCCGGGGGTTTTGATCTGCAGTCCTCCGAGTTCGCCAAGATCATGATCATCGTCTGTTTCGCCTCCTACCTGTCCAAGCGGCAGGGAGAGCTGCAGCATTTGAAGGACCTGGCGCCCTGCTTTCTGTACTTCGCGGCGCCCTTCCTGCTGGTGTTCATCCAGCCGGACCTGGGGACGTCCCTCGTCTTCGTCGTCATCTTCTTCGGCATGCTGTACCTGGCCGGGGCACGCCCTTCCCTGCTGCTCAAACTGCTGGGGGGCAGCCTGGCAGTGATCGCCCTGGCTTTGGCCCTGCACTTCTCTCCTCTGCATATGCCCCTGCCCATGAAGGACTACCAGTTGTCCCGCTTGGCGGTGTTCGTCAACCCCTATTCGGACCCGCAAGGGGATGGCTATCATATCATCCAGTCCCTGGTGGCCGTGGGTTCCGGCGGTCTGTGGGGCAAGGGGCTGTACCACGGGTCCCAGGTGCAGTTGAACTTCCTGCCCGAGCACCACACCGACTTCATCTTCTCGGTGATCGGCGAGGAACTCGGTTTCCTGGGGGCTGGTATCCTGCTGTTGCTCTACTACAACCTGATCGCCAGGGCGCAGACCATGGCCTTTCAATCCCGGGATACTTTTGGCAGGCTGATGATCGGGGGCATCATCTTCATGTGGCTGTTCCATATCCTGGAGAATATCGGCATGACCATCGGGATCATGCCGGTCACCGGCATCCCGCTGCCCTTCATGAGCTACGGGGGCAGCTCCATGCTGACCAACATGATCGCCGTGGGATTGATCCTGAATGTATACTTGCGGAAGGAACTGTTGTTGTTCTGACGATGCTATCTTGGAAGTCAGAGCAAAGAGGCGGGGCTTCCGGTTCCAGCTTCAAGAGGGGTAGACCAAGTGGTCTGCCTTATTTTTATGTAAAATTTTCCTCATACTTTAGAAGGTGAAGCCATATATAAGAGTAGGTTCAACGAGTTCTTGGCTTCAGTGGGGGCTTGTTTTCCCCCACTGATGCTTATCAGTAAAACTTGGCTTGCGCCGAGCCGACCCAGAGGGTACCCCGCGAAGGCGGAAGCCTTAGTTGCACTGATCCAGGGGCTTAGCGCCACTTAGATCCCACTTCAGTGGGAGTGTAGTGGCGATTAGCCATCGGGTAAATCGTTAATGCAGGGACGCGCCCAGAGGGCACCCGGCTCTTGTCCCACCGCTTCATAGAAGCGGGGGCATTAGAGCGGGTAGTAATCTGTTAAATGCTGGGGAGTGGTACCGATGATGAGCGGGAAAGCGGTGGCAAAGCGCTATCTGGTCCTGATGCGCAGGGGGAGAGACCTCGTTTTCCGGCTGCTGGCAGCCCTGGCCATCTTCGTGCTGGCCTGGGGACTGTCCCTGACGGGGGGAACGGTGGGACGGCTGGCCCGGAACGGGGTTGACTACTTGTTGCACGCCAACTATGATGTTCGGAGTTTTAATTTTTCTCCGGTGCTCGACCAGGTGAACTCCCTGCTGGGCATCAAGGGGGGTCTGGACGTGAAGGTGGACAAGCCGATCCCCCAGGGGAACGAGGCCGCTCAGCAGCCGGGGCTTCCCGTCAACGGCAAGCTGGCCAGGGGCTTTGGCTGGCAGAAGGGCAGCGACGGTTGGCCGCGGTTCTCGGACGGAGTGGAGTTGGAGGTCGATCAGGGCACTCAGGTGCGGGCGGTGTTGCCCGGGACGGTGAGCCGGGTGTTCAATGACCCGAACCTGGGCACGGTGGTGGTGGTCGACCACAGCGACCAACTGGCCACCCTGTACGGCAGGCTGGATGCCGTGGGGGTGCAGGCAGGGCAGCAGGTAGACCAGGGGCAGGTGCTGGGCACGGTAGCCGGCGCCTTCCTGCACTTCGAGATGCGTGATGGCGACCAGTTGGTCGACCCGGTGCAGCACCTGCAACAGAATGGGACCTGACACTACGTAGTAGTCAGCAGTCAAGGCCAGGCCGCAGGCCTGAATGCGGAGGAAAGCCCGCCGGCCGAATACTTGGGCTACGACTGGTTAGGAATGCCATCTGGAAAGTAGCGCTGCAGCCTGTTGTAGAGAGTGGCGCGGGTTATGCCTAGAAGTTTGGCTGCCTGGGCCTTATTTCCTTTTGTACGAATTAGTGCATGCAGTAGAGATTGCCCTTCACCTGGCAAATGGGATGTAAATTGTCTTGGAGAAGGGAAAATTGGATGTATTCCCTGCCGGCGGGCAGGATCGAGGAGAGGCAACGGGACCGATAGACGCAGATCCAAAGGCATGATGGTATCACCTTCGTTAAGAATCACGGCCCGTTCGATCACATTGCGCAATTCGCGCAGGTTTCCCGGCCAGTCATAATCCATCAACAAGCTTAAGGCAGAAGGAGAGATCCGGGGAGCATGCTTGCCATATTGGAGGGCAAATTGTTGTACCAGGTATTCGATAATGTCCGGAATATCCGCAATCCGGTCGCGTAAAGGAGGGATGTCCAGACTGATGACATTGAGACGAAAATATAGATCGCGGCGGAAAGTTCCTTCCTCGATCATTCGCTCTAACGAGCGGTTGGTGGCGGCCAGAATTCTCGCTTCCAGGCGCAGGGGTTTTGACCCGCCTAAACGGTAGTAACTCTGTTCCTGGAGAACTCGTAGAAGTTTTACCTGGAGATCGAGCGGGAGATCGCCGATCTCGTCCAGAAAAAGAGTGCCATCCTTGGCCAGGGTGAGTTTACCCGGGCTTCCCTTGGGTTCGGCGCCGGTAAAAGCGCCTCTTTCATAACCAAACAATTCGCTTTCAAAGAGAGCGGCGGGAATGGCGCCGCAATTCAATGCCACAAATGGTCCCTGGCAGCGGGGTGATGCGGTATGAATCGCCCGCGCAAAGAGTTCTTTACCGACACCGCTTTCACCGGTTATTAAAACCGTCGCATCGGTCAAAGCCACCTTCCGCGCCATACTGATACGCTCCTTGCATAGCCGGGCTCCTGCCCTGGATCCTGTCAAAGGCGCTGCCGGCAGAATTGACGGTAACTGCCTTTTCTAACCGTTCTAATTTGAAATTTGCCGTCGCCAGGTCGTTGTAGAGATTGACCAATTGGGTGATGTCCTGTTCACTGCACATTGCCCCCACAATCCGGCCATCCTGGTAAACAGGTTGGGCATTAATCAGCGTGTGCCTGTCCATCCGCGGGCGATGGTAAGCCCTGATTACCGGCTGTCCTGTTTCGAGCACCTTTAAAACAACCAGGTCTTCTTTTTGAAAAAAGTCGCTTAAGGGATGCCCGATGATTTCTGGGGCTGCAATACCATAGAGTTCTGCGGCCGTTTCATTCCAGTGCGTGACAAAACCTGCCGTGTCCACACCGGTTATCGCCACAGGAACAATGTCCAATAGAACTTTAAGAAAAAGGGACAGGTCCTGAATGATGGCGACTTCGCCTTCTTTCTTGCACTTATCATTGCTCTAAGACAAAGTATTTTGGATATGGCGGGGTCCTGCATTAAAGTTAACATGAGCAGCTTGAACTGTCTAGACATTGTGTAAAACTATGTCTAGACACTTTCTTTTGAGGGGCATTCAACTGGGTCTTGGCTTCAGTGGGGGATTGATTCCCCCACTGAAGATTAGAGCCAGTTAATATTGTGGCATAGCCGCCCTTATCCCACCGCTTTGAAGAAGCGGGGGTATTAGGGCGGGTAGCCATCAATGATAAAAATAACCCGGATTCAAACGCACGTGTGCCGGAATATGTGCATATCTATTGGTGCAGATCTATTGGCATAATTCTTGCATCATAAGAAAGAAGGAGTTATATGTTCTTCTTCATAAGCATGGCTTTACAGGAAAGGGGCAACTTATGGACGCTTGTCGAACATGTCTCCTGGTGTTGGCCAAGAATGAGAGGGCTCGAAAATTAGCGACCAAATATGGCCTGCGTTGTGGAGCGAAACGCTTTGTGGCCGGCGAGAACCTTGCAGAAGCATTAGAGCAAATTGAACGTTTAAACCGGGCCGGAATCCTGGCTACGCTTGACCGCTTGGGTGAGTTTGTCAGTACTGAAGAGGAAGCAGAAAGGGCTGCCGGTTGGGCACTGGAAACTCTTGAAGGTATTGCCCGGAGTGGTGTGCAATCCCACTTATCTATTAAATTGACTCAATTAGGTTTAGACTTGGGAGATGCAGTTTGTGAAGCCAATGTCCGCCGCATATTCCAGAAAGCTGCGCAGCTCGGTATTTTTGTCCGCATCGATATGGAGGATTCCTCGCGCTGCCAGGCGACTATTGATTTGTTTAAACGGTTACATGCAGAATTTCCTTTGACCGGTTTAGTTATTCAATCCTATCTTTACCGGTCGGAAAAAGATTTGTTAGACCTCAAAACCAATTTGCGTTTGTGCAAGGGGGCTTACAAAGAACCGGCGACGGTCGCCTTTCCTGAGAAAGCCAAGGTAGATGCCAATATACTGCATTTAATAAAACTGCAGCTCGATCATGGTTGGTATGCTGCGGTTGCTTCCCATGACGAAAAAATAATCCTTTGGACAAAGAACTATGTAAGAGAACAGGGAATTTCCAATGATCAATTTGAATTTCAAATGTTATATGGTATTCAAGCTGAACTCCAGAAAAAATTGGCTCTAGAGGGATACCGTGTTCGTGTTTATGTACCCTATGGGACCGACTGGTATGGATATTTTATGAGGCGTTTGGCCGAACGACCTGCAAACGTTAAATTTGTCTTGAAAAACCTTTGTAAATGTTAATAGAAATCGTATGGGGGGGGCATCTGGTGATGGTACCGTTTGTTAATGAGGCCCTGGTCGATTTCCGGCAGGAAAGCAATGCGTCGAAAATGGGACAGGCTTTACAATCGGTTAAGTCTGAATTCGGGAAGGAATACTCATTGATCATTGGGGGAGCCAGGGTCTGGTGCGAAAAAAAGATTATCTCCAACAATCCCAGTCAAAAAGATGAGATTGTGGGGAGAGTTTCCAGGGCTTCACAAGAAGATATCAGTAACGCAATGACTATTGCTGCCAAAGCGTTTGCTACCTGGAAGAACGTCGATCCAGCAGCCAGAGCGGCAGTTCTCTTCCGGGCTGCAGCAATATTAAAACGCCGCAAGTTCGAGTTTTCTGCGTGGATGATTTATGAAGAAGGCAAGAACTGGGTGGAAGCTGATGCAGATGTAGCAGAAGCCATCGATTTTATGGAATATTATGGCCGGGAAATGCTCCGTCTTGCCTGTGTCCAGCCGGTAGTTCCACTTCCGGGAGAGGATAATCGCCTAACATACATTCCTTTGGGTGTTGGAGCGATCATCGCTCCCTGGAACTTTCCCCTGGCAATTCTGTTGGGTATGACGACCGCGGCGATTGTATCCGGCAATACTGTCCTGGTTAAACCGGCCAGCGCCGCCTCCGTTATTGCCTACAAAGCGGTGGAACTCTTAGAAGAGGCCGGCCTGCCTGCGGGAGTATGCAACTACGTTCCAGGCTCCGGAGAGGAGATTGGAGATTTCCTGGTCACTCACCCGCAAACCCGTTTCATCTCCTTTACAGGCTCCAGAGATGTCGGCCTGAGAATCAATGAATTGGCTTCCAAGCTCATGCCCGGTCAAATCTGGTTAAAGCGTGTTGTTGCCGAAATGGGCGGCAAGGATGCCGTGCTGGTTGATCAGGATGCTGATCTAGATGCGGCGGCAGAGGGCATTGTTGCTTCTGCCTTTGGCTTTCAGGGTCAAAAATGTTCTGCCGGCTCCCGGGCTATTATTCACGAAAAAATCTACGATGCTTTAGCGGAGAAGATCGTCGCCCGCACGAAAGCTTTAGAGATAGGCAGCGGCGAAGCTAATTTTGCAGTTGGTCCTGTAATCGATGCCAAGGCGCATAAAAAAATCTTGGAGTATTTAGAAATAGGCAAGACTGAAGGTAAACTGCTGGCCGGCGGAGCACCGGGCCCTGATGAAGGGTATTATATTCAGCCAACCGTTTTTGGCGATGTTCATCCTGATGCCCGTATCGCCCGGGAAGAGATCTTTGGACCGGTTCTGGCCCTGATCAAAGCCAGGAGCTTTGAGGAAGGCCTGAGCATTTTCAATGGCACCGAGTATGGACTGACTGGGTCACTATACTCCAATTCGCGTGAGCACCTGGAAATCGGAAGACGGGAAATGCATGCAGGAAACCTGTATTTCAACCGTAAATGTACCGGCGCCCTGGTTGGAGTACATCCGTTTGGCGGGTTTAACATGTCGGGAACTGATTCCAAGGCAGGCGGCCCCGATTATTTGTTGCTCTTTACCCAGGCAAAGTCAGTTTCCGAGCGTTTCTAGCCGGGGTAGAAATCCCACACAGCCTGCCCAGAATAGTTAAAATTTAACAGCGCCCTCTTCTTCTGTGCTTCCCGGGCATAATGAAGAATCGAGAGCGCTTTTTTATTATTTTTTCTAAGGAAATGGTAAAATAGGGAGGCCGGAATAAACTAAGAGGGTAGTTGAATTGATGGAGCAGATCGAACTCGACGACTTGCTGGCAAAGCTGGAAAAACCGGCCCGCTACCTGGGCAGCGAGTGGAACGCCGTGCACAAGGGCTGGGAGCAGACGGCGGTGAGGATGGCCTTCGCCTTCCCCGACCTGTACGAGGTGGGGATGTCCCACCTGGGCCTGCAGATTCTCTACGGACTGGTCAACGCCCATCCGGACTACCTGATGGAGCGGGTCTTCGCCCCGGCTCCCGACCTGGAGGCGGAGCTCAGGCGAGGCGGCCTGCCGCTGTTCAGCCTGGAGTCCCACCACCCGCTCAGGGATTTCGACCTGCTGGGGTTCACGCTGCAGTACGAGCTGACCTTTACCAACATCCTGAACATGATTGACCTGGCCGGAATCCCGCTGCAGAGCTGCGAGCGCGGCGATGACGACCCCCTGGTGATCGCCGGTGGCCCCGTGGCCGCCAACCCGGAGCCGCTGGCGCCCTTCATCGACGCCTTCGTGATCGGCGAGGGGGAGGAGGCCCTGCCGGAAGTGCTGTCAGCGGTCAGGCAGGCCAAGGATGGGGCGGGCTCGGCGCGGGGGCGGTGGTCGCGCCAGCGTTTGCTGGAGAAACTGGCCGGGATTCCCGGTGTCTACATCCCTTCATTCTACAGCGTAGAATATAATAAGGAGGGGAGGGTGCAGGGCTTTACCGCCCTGCGGCCCGAGTTGCAGAGTTGTGTGCGGCGGCGCCTGGTGCCGGACCTGAGCGATGCCTTCTTCCCTACGGCGCCTGTGGTGCCCCTGGTGGAGGCGGTCCACGAGCGGGGGATGCTGGAGGTCTTTCGGGGCTGTACCCGGGGCTGCCGGTTCTGCCAGGCAGGAATGATCTACCGCCCGGTGCGGGAGCGTGACCCCCGGACTCTGCTGCAGCAGGCCCGGGAGATCATCGATCAGACCGGCTACGAGGAGATCTCGCTTGTTTCTTTGAGCAGCCTGGATTATAGTGATCTGGACGGCTTGCTGCCGCCCCTGAGAGACCTGTGCACCCTCTCCCGGACGGGCATTTCCCTGCCGTCCCTGCGGGTTGACTCCTTTAGCGTGGGGATTGCCCAGAAACTGCCCGGGGGCCGGCGGACGAGCCTGACCCTGGCACCGGAGGCGGGTACCCAGCGCCTGCGGGATGTGATCAACAAGGGGGTTACAGAGGGCGATCTCCTGGATGCGGTAACAGCCGCGGTGGCAGCCGGGTGGTCGGCGATCAAGCTCTATTTCATGGTCGGGTTGCCCACCGAGACACAGGCCGACCTGGAGGGGATCGGCGACCTGGTGCGGAAGGCGCAACGTGCGGGGCGCAGCGCCCGGGGCGGAAAAAAGCTGCGCCTCTCGGTCAGCGCATCCTCCTTCGTGCCCAAGGCGCATACGCCCTTCCAGTGGGAGGGGCAACTGCCCGGAACGCTACTGGCGGAGCGGCATGCCTTCCTGCGGGATCTGGTCAAAGGCTGTGGCGCCGATTACCACTGGCACGACATCAAGACGAGTTTTCTGGAGGCGGCGCTGGCCCGTGGCGACCGCCGCCTGGCCGAGGTGATATTGGAGGCCTGGCGCCGGGGCTGCCGGTTTGACGGCTGGACGGAGCACTTCAAGTTTGACCTGTGGCAGGACAGCTTCCGGGCGGCCGGGCTGGACCCGGAGTTCTATGCCGGTCGCTGCTTGTCATACGACGAGGCCCTGCCCTGGGACATGATCGACGCCGGCATCGACCGGGAGTTCCTGGTCCGGGAGCACCGGCGGGCCCTGGCCGGAGAGGCCACTGCCGACTGCCGCCTGGGCTCCTGCCAGGAATGCGGGGTATGCCCTGCTTTTGGGGTGGAGCCGCGGTTGGTCAAGCGGGGCGCTGAAAATTGGCCAAAAGAGTTGACATAATAAGTGAAGCGCATCAAAAAGTTTGTGGTTGGCAGCCACGCCAGTGCAGCGAAACTGCCAGTTTAACTTATGCCGGATGCCTGATGCAAGGCGTGCCCCCGGCTTCAGAGATTAGAAGGAGAGCAATGCCAAGATACAGGATTGAGTATTCAAAAACCGGTGGGGCCAGGTGGCTGTCGCACCTGGAGTTGGTCCGAACCTTTATCCGTGCGCTCCGCCGGTCCGGGCTGCCTCTGGCCTTTAGCCAGGGGTTCAACCCTCACCCCAGGCTTTCCTACGGCCCCTCCCTGGGCGTGGGCGTGGCCGGGCTGCGGGAATACCTGGACTTGGATCTGGCCACCGGTGTCCCTCTGTCCGAGGGCATGGCCTCTCTCAGGCAGCAGTTTCCTCCCGGCGTGGAGACCAGGTGCCTGATGGAGTTGGCGCCGGCAGCGTCCGGTATCGGCAAGGCGGTCAACTGCGCCTGGTACCGGCTGGCCCTGTCCCCGGAGCAGCCTGCCGACGCCTGGCAGCAAGCTATCGACCGCCTGATTGTCGGCACCCATCCTCTCTACTACAAGCGCCCCAAGGATGGCACGCTGTTTGATGTCAGGTCTGCCCTGGCGGCCTGCCGGTTAACGGAGGCCGGAGACCAGGAGTCAGAGGCCGGAACATTTGAGGGCGAGGCTTCACCGGGCACCTGGGGGGGGCGCACATCTGCGCTCAAGGCAGAAGATGGCCTTGTCCTCGACCTGCTGGTGGATCTCGGGAATGCGGCCATCCCTCTGCGCGGCATTGTGGAAACGCTGCTGCCGTTGGCCGAAGTTGCCGGTTGCTACGAACCGGCCCGGGTCACCCGGATGGCGCTGCTGCGCCATAACGGTGGATTGGTCAATCCTCTTGGCGAGCGGAAGCAGCTCTGGGAGATTTGATGCTTGAAAATATTGAGATAGGAAGATAAGCCATGCTAAAAGAGATTTTGATTCAGGTGACCAAGGAAGAGACGAAGGTGGGGGTGTTGGAAAAGCGGCGCCTGGTGGAGGTCTACCTGGAGCGCTCGTTCCAGATGCGCCTGGCCGGGAATATCTACAAGGGCCGGATCGAGAACGTCCTGCCGGGCATGCAAGCTGCCTTCGTGAACATCGGCCTGGAGCGCAACGCCTTTCTATACGTTGAAGATGTGCATACGACGCCAGGCAGGCGCGAGAACCTCCCGATCCAGAGCATGCTCCGCGAGGGGGAGGAGATCCTGGTCCAGGTGGTCAAGGAGCCTTTCGGCACCAAGGGGGCCCGGGTGACAACCCAACTCACCCTGCCGGGCCGGTACGTGGTGCTGCTGCCGGATCTGGCCTGTATCGGCGTTTCCCGCCGCATCACCCAGGAACGTGAGCGTGAGCGCCTGAAAAACCTGGCCGAAGAGGTGCGTATTCCCGGCAGTGGACTGATCGTGCGCACAGTGGCCGAGGGAGTCAGCCGGGATGAACTGGCTGAGGATGTGGCCACCCTCTATGATTTGTGGAAACGGACCAAGGAGAAATCAGCCAGGTACTCCGCACCGGCCATGCTGTATCAGGACCTGGAGCTGGTCTCCTGGGTGTTGCGGGACCTGGTGGGGGAAGAGATCGACCGCCTGGTGGTCAATGACCCGGAGACCTACGAAAGGATCCTGGAACTGCTTGGTTCCGACGCCCACAGCTTTGGCCGGAAGGTCCAGTTGGTGGAGTCCGACCTCTGGGAGGATTACGGGATCGACCAGGAGGTGACCCGGGCGCTGCGGCCCAAGGTCTGGCTGCGCAGCGGGGGCTACCTGGTGATCGACGAGACCGAGGCCCTGACGGTGATCGACGTCAACACCGGGAAATACACGGGGAGCAAGAACTTCGCCGACACCGTGTTTCGCACCAACCTGGAGGCGATCCCGGAGATCGTCCGCCAGGTGCGGCTGCGGAACCTGGGCGGCATCATTATCGTCGATTTTATCGACATGGAAGTCCTGGAGCACCGGGCGGAGGTCCTCAGGCGCCTGGATGAGGATCTGAAGCGGGATAAGACCAGAACCTATGTCCTCGGTTTGACCCACCTCGGCCTGGTGGAGATGACGCGCAAAAAGGTGCGCCCCAGCCTGAGCAGCCTGCTGGAAAGGTTGTGTCCCTACTGCGAGGGCAAGGGACGGGTGCTGTCGGAAGAGACTGTGGGCCTGAAAACCTGTCAGGATCTGCGGGAGTTTGCCAGAACGAATGCTGCCCCGGCAGTCATGGTGGAAGTCAACCCCGGTGTGGCTGCCTTCCTCATCGGCGGCGGGGGCAACCACCTCCGGTCCCTGGAGCAGGAGATCGGGAAGCAGATCATCGTGAAGGGGAGCGAGGCTGCCCATCTGGAGGATGTGCAGATGCGCCCCCTGCACAGCCAGGAGGAGATCGCCAACCTGTCGGCCCCGGTGCATCCCGGCCAGATCTTGAAGGTGAAGATCGAAGAGGCCCACAACTCGCACCCGGCCAACGGCATCGGCCGTGTGCAGGGCTTTGTGATCGACGTGGAGGATGGGGGGATCCAGGTGAGTAAGCCGGCATACGTGGAGATCACCAAAGTCTTCCGTACCTACGCCAAGGCCCGTATCATCAGCCTGCCCGATGCAGATTGAATGACTTGCGATATATGGTAACCAGATATTGCTCTATAGAGCTTTGCTACCTCGGGGATAAGCCAGTGTCCGATCAGGCGGCGACGCTGCCCGGACTTCTGGGGCTTACACATTGCTTGCACATTGCCTTGACAGCGATTGCTGTCGATGCTAGAATTGCCATTGTAGCCTAGCTACAGGAAGATGCGCGCGGGGCGGGTATATTGGTTGTTGGTCGTTGGTGGTTGGAATTGGTAAGCACCGCATCCAACCACGATGACAATGGCTAGCCATCAATAGCAAACCATTAATTGGTGCCCGGCTCTGGCGGAAGGGGGAAAAGGTTTGTTCGCGGTCTTGGAAACAGGGGGCAAGCAGCACAAAGTACAACCGGGCAGTGTTCTGAGGGTGGAAAAACTGGAGGCAGCCGAGGGCGATCAGGTCACACTTGACCGTATCCTGGCTGTAGGCGATGATGCCCGGACAGTCATCGGCACTCCCTATATCGGGGGAGCCCGGGTCGCAGCCCAGGTGCTTCAGCAGGGCAAGGCCAAGAAGATCATCGTCTTCAAGTACAAGGCGAAGAAGAACTACCGGCGCAAGAACGGCCACCGCCAGCTCTTCACGGAGATCAGGGTGAAGGAGATCGCCTGCCCCGGCTTCAGCGTCGGGCAGGCGGATAACAGCGCAGGCGCCGGGGCGGTGCCCGCGGGAGAGCCGGAAGATATAGCGGGAGCAGCAGAATAACCAAAAAACTGGCGGAGAATAACGGGACAATTTTGCGGGAGGCGACATCATGGCCCATAAAAAAGGAGTCGGCAGTTCCAGGAACGGACGCGACAGTGAAAGCAAGCGGCTGGGCGTCAAGAGGTACGGCGGGCAGTTTGTGAACGCCGGCAGCATTATCGTACGCCAGCGGGGAACCCCCATCCACCCCGGCTGGAACGTCGGGCGGGGACGGGACGATACCCTGTTTGCCCTGGCAGATGGCTACGTGCGGTTTGAGACCAAGGGCAAGGACCGCAAAGAAGTCAGCATCACTCCGGAAGCGGCGCAAGCATAGTAGGATCAAACCGGCAGCATAGCTTCCCCCAATTCCGGGGGAAGCTTTTTCTTAAGGTGGTGTTGAGGCATGTTCTACGATTACGTCAAGATCTTTGTGAAAGCAGGAGACGGGGGCAACGGGTCGGCCTCCTTCCGGCGCGAGAAATTCATTCCCAACGGCGGACCCGACGGCGGCGACGGTGGCCGGGGCGGCAGCGTGGTGTTGATGGTCGATCCCAACCTGAACACCCTGGTCGATTACCACTACCAGACGCACTACCGGGCCGAGCGGGGCGAGCACGGACGCGGCAAGAACCAGCATGGAAAAAACGGGGAAGACCTGCTGCTGCGGGTTCCCCCGGGCACGGTGGTCAGGGAGGAAGACGGCGATACCCTGGCCGACCTGACCAGGCCCGGCCAACAGGTGGTGGCGGCCAGGGGCGGCCGCGGCGGCCGCGGCAACACACATTTCACCACTTCCAAGGAGCAGGCGCCCCATTTTGCGGAGCAGGGAGACCCCGGGGTGGAGCGCACCCTGGAGCTGGAATTGAAGCTGTTGGCGGACGCGGGGCTGATCGGCTTTCCCAACGCCGGCAAATCGAGCCTGCTGCGCCGCATCTCCGCGGCCCGGCCGAAGGTCGCCTCCTATCCGTTCACCACCCTGGAGCCCAACCTGGGCATGGTACGCATCGGCGAGGACCGCAGCTTCGTGGTGGCCGACCTGCCGGGCCTGGTGGAGGGCGCCCACACCGGAACCGGCCTCGGGCACCGTTTTCTGCGGCACACGGAGCGCACCACGGTGCTGGTGCACGTGGTGGATACGGCTGGCACCGAGGGCCGCGATCCCCTGGAGGATATCCGGGTGATCAACCAGGAACTGCAGGTCTACAACCCGGAGTTGGCCGGGCGGCCGCAAGTGATCGCCGCCAACAAGATCGACCTGCCCCAGGCCCGCGAGAATCTCCCGCTGTTGCGCCAGGGTTTTCCGGATGCGCAGGTCTACCCGATTTCCGCCGTCACCGGCGAGGGGGTAGACCAACTGCTGCTTGGTATCAGCCGCCTGTTGGATGAGCATCGGCCCGGGCGCCCTCTGGGGGCGCCGCAAGATCAGGAGGACCAGGACGTGTTGGTGATCAGGGGCGAGCCCGCCGAGCGCGGTTTCACCATCGTCAAGACCGCGCCTGCCGGGTCCAGTGGACCGGGCGCGGTCTGGCAGGTCTCCGGGAAGGGAGTGGAGCGCCTGGTGGCCCGGTTCGACTCCAACAACCCCGCCGCCCTGCGCTACCTGCAGCATACCCTGAAGCGCATCGGCATGGATAAATCTCTGCAATCGAAAGGAATCAAGCAGGGTGATATCGTAAAGATCAGGGAGTTCGAGTTCGAGTGGAATGACTGATTCCAGTTCGAGGTTCAAAGTTCGAAGGAAAAGATATGAATCTAGGTGATTACAATGAAGCAGGAACCGGTTAACAGCCGCCTTGCCTTGTCCCAGGCCCGCCGGGTGGTAGTCAAGGTGGGGACGAGGCTTCTCTGCGGCACCAAGGGGCAGTTCAACCAGAGCAGGATGAAAAGCCTGGTCTCTGACCTGTCCTGGCTGCGGCAGGGAGCGGCAAGTGGTGCTGGTGAGTTCCGGGGCGATCGGGGCCGGCGTCGGACGGCTGGGGCTGGCCAGGAAGCCGCGCACCATTCCGGAGAAGCAGGCCGCCGCCGCCGTCGGACAGTGCGTCCTGATGCAGCAATATGACCACCTGTTCTCTTATAGAGGCCTGATCGTGGCCCAGGTGCTGCTGACCAGGTACGACATCATGGACCGGGAGCGCTACCTGAACGCCCGCTACACATTCGAGACCTTGCTCACCCAGGGCGTGGTCCCGGTGGTCAACGAAAATGATACGGTGGCCGTGGAAGAGATCCGGTTCGGAGAAAACGATAACTTGGCCGCGCATGTGGCCTGCCTGGTGGAAGCCGACCTGGTGATCCTGCTGACCGACCAGGATGGTTTTTACGATCAGATCCCCAATTCCGGCAGGAACGGGCAGGTGATCCCGGAGATTGCCGAGATCACTCCGGAAATCGAGGCCCTGGCAGGAGGCCGGGGCTCCGCCCTGTCCACCGGCGGCATGGTAACCAAGCTGCAGGCGGCCCGGATAGCCATGACGGCGGGGATTCCCCTGGTGATCGCCAACGGTCTGAAGGCGGGCACCGTCCGGCGGGTGCTGAACGGGGAGGCGGTGGGCACCCTGTTTGTGCCGGGTACTGGCAGGATGCAGTCCCGCAAGCACTGGATCGCCTTCAGCTTCTCCGGTCCAGGGCTGGGTCTACGTCGACCCGGGCGCTGCTGACGCTATCTTGAATAAGGGGAAGAGCCTGCTGCCCAGCGGCATCCTCAGGGTGGAGGGGGAGTTCGCGGCCGGGACCGTGGTCGGAGTGGCCGATCAGGACGGGCGCGAACTGGGCCGGGGCATCAGCAATTATGCCTCCGGGGCGATCAACCTGATCAGGGGCCATAAGAGCGCCGAAATAAAAGCCATCATCGGCTATCAAGACTATGACGAGGTGATCCATCGTGATAACCTCGCTGTGATGGCTGGAGAGCAAGTGGTGTGAACCTCACTCTGGAAAAGTCTGAGGGCTTCTCCCCAGAAGTGGTATAATCAGGTCATTCGGGATTTAAAAACGGCAAGACTGAGATACAACCTACAAATAGTAATTGGGCAATAGAGATATTAATAAGGGGGCAATGTAATGCTGGCGGAAGAACTGCGACAGGTGGGCGCCAGGGCCAAGGAAGCGTCCTTGAGGCTAGCCGGGATGTCGACCAGAGTCAAGGATGATGCCCTGCAGGCGATGGCCAGGAGCCTGGAGGAGCGATCCGGCATGATCCTGGAGGCCAACCAGGAGGATATGGAGGAGGCCCGGAAAAATGGCCTGAGCGGGGCATTGCTTGATCGGCTGATGTTGACCCCTGACCGGGTTTCGGATATGGCGCAAGGACTGCGCGCCCTGGTGGCGCTGCCGGACCCGGTCGGCGAGGTGGTCCGGATGTGGACGCGTCCAAACGGGCTGCAAATCGGGAAGATGCGGGTACCCTTCGGTGTGATCGGCATCATCTACGAGGCCCGCCCGAACGTCACGGTAGATGCCGCAGGCCTCTGTATGAAGGCAGGGAACGCCGTGATCCTGAGGGGCGGCTCCGAGGCCTTCAACTCCAACCAGGCGATCACCCAGGTGATCAGCGGCGCGGCCACCGGCGCCGGGTTGCCGCCCGGAACGATCCAACTGGTGAATACCACTGACCGGGAAGCGGTCAACATCATGCTGAAGATGAACGAATTCATCGACGTGCTGATCCCCAGGGGTGGGGCCGGGCTGATCCGGTCGGTGGTGCAGAATGCCACGGTGCCGGTGTTGGAGACCGGGGTCGGCAACTGCCACACCTATGTAGAAGAGGACGCAGATCTGGTCATGGCGGAGAAGATCGTGGTCAACGCCAAAACCCAACGCCCAGGCGTCTGCAACGCCATGGAGACCTTGCTGGTGCACGCCAAGGTGGCTCCGGTCTTCCTGCCGGCGGCGGCCGCGGCCCTGCGGGCGAAAGGCGTGGAGTTGCGGGGATGCCCCCGGACCCAGGAGATCCTGCCTGACGTCATTCCGGCTGCTGATGAGGACTGGAAGACCGAGTACCTCGACCTGATCCTGGCGGTCAAGGTGGTAGACGGATTGGAGGAAGCGATCCGCCACATCAACACCTATGGCACCAAGCACTCCGAGGCGATTATCACCAGCAGTTACGCCAAGGCGAGAACCTTCCTCCAGCAGGTGGACGCGGCGGCGGTCTATGTCAACGCCTCCACCCGCTTCACCGACGGCTACCAGTTCGGGTTCGGGGCGGAGATCGGCATCAGCACGCAGAAGATGCACGCCCGGGGCCCCATGGGCCTGGAGGAGATGACCTCCATCAAGTACATCATTTACGGCGACGGACAAATCAGGAGCTAGAGTAATGAGTAATGAGTAATGAGTAATGAGTAATGAGTAATGAGTAATGAGTATACTCATTACTTCTTCTTTTTAGACTCATTCTCACTCCGGACACCTGACTCCTGACTCCTGGTTTCCGGCATCCGTTTAAAGACCGGCTGGGGAATTAGCCGGTGTCCAACTCCGGCGTCCGGTCTCCGGTCTCCGGCATCTGATGCCGCTATCCGGCTGTGTTTGATGCTGTAGGTGAAGTAGATGATCAACCCGATCACCAGCCAGGCCACGAAGCGGTACCAGGTGAGCACCGGGAGGTTGGTCATGAGATAGACGGAGGCGGCGAAGCTGAGCAGCGGCAGGTACGGCACCAGTGGGACCTTGAAGGGGCGGGGCTGATCCGGGCGCGTGTGGCGCAGCACGATCACCCCGATGGAGACCATGGCGAAGGCGGACAGTGTGCCGATGTTGGCCAGTTCGGCGATCAGGTTGATGGGCAGCAGGCTGCTCAGGAGAGATGCCACCACTCCGACTGCCAGTATACTGAACACGGGCGAGTTCAGGCGGGGGTGCAACCGGGAGAAGACCGGCGGCAGCATTCCGTCCCGGGACATGGCGAACAGGATCCGGCTCTGGGCGAAGAAGCTGACCAACAGCACGCTGGTCAACCCGGCCAGCGCTCCGACAGACACCAGGGCGCCAGCCCAGGGCAGTCCCCGCAGGATCAGGGCGGTGGTGATCGGAGAGGCTGTGTTCAGCAGGTTGAATTTGACCATTCCCGTCAACACTGCGGCGACCCCCAGGTAGAGGATGGTGGAGATCAGCAAGGAGCCGACAATGCCCACCGGCAGGTCCCGCTTGGGGTTGCGCACCTCCTCCGCGGCAGTGGCCACAGCATCGAACCCGATGTAGGCGAAGAAGATCACGCTGGCCCCCCGCAGCACTCCGGTGGTTCCAAAGGGGAGAAAGGGATGCCAGTTGGCCGGGTTGAAGCGGGAAAATCCTAGAGCCAGGAAGAGGGCGATGGCGGCCAGCTTCAGGACCACCACGATGTTGTTCACCTTGCTGCTCTCCTTGGCGCCGGCGGCGACCAGATAGACGATCACGGCGATGATCAGTACCGGTATCAGGTTGATGGCGCCTCCGCTGAAGGGCGACGCGGTCAGGATCTTGGGGAGATGAACCCCCAGCGGGCTCAACAAGTCCAGCATGTAGCCGCCCCAACCCAGGGCGACAGCAGCAGCGGCTACTGTATATTCCAGGACCAGGTTCCAGCCGATCAGCCAGGCGATGATCTCGCCGAGGGAGGTGTAGGTGTAGGTGTATGCGCTTCCGGCTACCGGGTACATGGCTGTCAGTTCGGAGTAGACCAGGGCAGCCAGGGCGGCGGTGATTCCCGCCAGGATGAAGGAGAAGATGATACCGGGACCGGCGTAGAGGGCGGCGGCCACTCCGCTCAGGACGAAGATGCCGGTGCCGATAATGGCGCCGATACCCATGGAGATCAGGTCGCGCCCGCCCAGCACCCGCGGCAGGGCATGCGGCTTATCCTTGTCGAACGCATCTGTAACCGGTTTGGTGCGCATAATTCTGGCGATCATCTCCATGCCGAGTCTTCATTCCCTTCTTTGTTTGATAACGACTGCGGCAGGATGCCGCACCAAGTTTCAAAAGAATCGAGGATTCTTTTAAGGATTCTTTTATTTTTCCCTCAATTTTCTCAAGTTATGGCAGGAATTTTTCATCAAAGATCAGAATTAAACGATCAGATAGAACCAATAAAAGGGATGTTTTCCCGCGCCCTGTAAATCCTAAGCAATGATGCACTATCGGCGCCAACCTTGCGGAACGGTCGTTTGAGGGGCGCCTCCCTGATCCAGTAGCATCCTCTCTTGGAGATATACCATTGTCGAAACCAGTATTTCGATCAAGGCGGAGTGCGGGTAGATGAGCGGGCAGCGCGTTGGGATCATGGGCGGCACATTTGACCCTGTGCATTACGGGCACCTGGTGACAGCAGAGGCTGCCAGGGAGCAGTATGATCTGGAGGAGATCGTTTTTGTTCCCTCAGGTCATCCGCCCCATAAAACTCCGGGCACGGTATCGGATTTCTGGCACCGGTACCAGATGGCGTTGCTGGCCACCGCCACCAACCCGTTTTTTAAGGTCTCCCAAATGGAGTACGAACGGGGCGGACACTCCTATACGGTGGATACGGTGCGAGCCTTTCGCCAGTTGTACGGCGCCGGTGCGGAGTTGTTTTTTGTCACCGGGGCGGATGCTATCCTGGAGATCATCGGGTGGAAGCAACCCGAGGAGTTGCTGGCCATGTGCCGGTTCATTGCCGTCACCCGGCCCGGCTATGACCTCCGGCAACTCAACGCCCTGCTGGGCGAATATTTTGCCGGGTCCGTCTGCGTCCTGGAGATCCCTGCAATAAGCATCTCCTCCAGCGACATCAGGGGGCGTATCCGGAGGGGCGCCTCCATCAAGTATCTGGTACCTGAAACCGTCGAGGCTTATATAATAAAGAACAGGCTTTATGAGAAGTGAGACACATCCCAAATGGGTGTTTGCCAAGAGGTGGAGGCGGGGTATATTCAAATCTATACCACCGCATACTACACTTGAACTTGATAACAGGGGTGAAAGGGATTTGACACGTACATTGTATGTCGGTAATCTGCCGTGGCGCACGGACGCTGATGAATTGAACAGCTTTTTCAGCAATTACGGCAGTGTGGTAAACAGCAGGATCATTGTCGACCGGGAAACCGGACGGTCGCGGGGATTCGGTTTTGTCGAGGTGAGCGACGAGGATGCCCAGAAGATCGTCGATGCCCTCAACGGCGCCGATTTCCAGGGCCGGATCCTGACGGTCAACGAGGCCAAACCGCGCCAATAACCTGCGAGGGAAGATGAACATCGTAGAGTCGAGATATGCAACCGCTGCCAACAGGCGCATGACACCGGAACGGTATGAGCATACCCTGGCAGTGGCTAAAAGTGCTATGGAGATCGCCGGGATGCACGGCGTCTCCGTCCAGGATGCGGAGATGGCCGGGTTGCTGCACGATTATGCCCGCGATCTGGCTGCGGACGAACTACTCCGGATCGCCGAGTCGGCTGGACTGATCGAGTACGAGATCGAACGCCGGGTTCCGGTGCTTTTGCATGGTCCTGTCGGCGCCTGGCTCGTCCAGTCGGAACTGGGGGTTGAAAACCGGAGCGTGCTGCAGGCGATCGCGGTGCATACGGTGGGGGCTCCGGGCATGGACCGGCTGGCCAGGATCATTTACCTGGCAGACCTGATCGCCGCAGGCCGGACCTGCCCGATTGTCGGGAAACTACGCCTGGCTGTAAAGGGCGACCTGGATCAGGCCCTGTTGATCTCCCTGGCCTTTTCGATCCGCTATATGTTGAAGAGGGGCAAGGTGATTCACCCGCAGACGGTTGCGGCGTGGAATTTTTATCTCAGATCGAACATTAACTTCATTCTTCATCATCTGAAGGAGAACTTCAGGGAGGGGAGGGAGTTTGTTTGTCAGAGGGCCGGGAACTGGCCTTGAGAGCGGGCGAAGCGGCTGCGGCCAAGAATGCCGTTGATGTCCGGGTACTGGACGTGACCGGGGTATTTCCGGTGGCAGACTACTTTGTGATCTGCAGCGGACGCAATATGCCTCAGATCACGGCGATTGCCCGGGCTGTTCAGGATGAACTGAACCAGGACGGGCAATCATACCTGTGCCGCCAGGGGACGCCGGAGTCCGGCTGGGTGCTGTTGGACGGCGGCGACGTGGTGGTTCACATCTTCAATGAGGAGGCGCGGCGCTTCTATGACCTCGAACGCCTCTGGGGGGACGCCAAAGATGTGGAGCAGGACAGGGAATGTCGTCCTAAAACATCCTGTTGACAGTGGCGGACCAATTCAATATAATTATCTCTGGCTTTGAGAAAAAGCTATCGCTTTCAATAAATGTAAATGCAAGGAACGGGAGCAGTAGACCCCCTCGGGATGCCTTCAGAGAACCGGTGCTACGGGGTGCGAGCCGGGGCCGCCAGGGGTCGAACTCGCCCGGGAGCAGTATCGGTCAATTGTGATGTGGGATGCGGGAAGTGAGAAGTGGAGAATTCTTACCTCACACCTCTCACCTCGCACCTCTCAAATAGCCGGTACCGTTGCAGGCGTTAACTGAACTGGAGTGGGTAAACACGTGGGGCTGTAGCGCAGTGGGAGCGCGCTTCCTTGGCATGGAAGAGGTCGTGGGTTCGACTCCCACCAGCTCCACCATTATTCAAACGAAGCGAAGCGGAGTTTCCTGTGCGCCGCATTCTTTCAGGCCAGGCCAAAGGCCTGGATGCGGTGGAATTAGCCATGTGCCTGTTTGCGAAGCAAACATATGGCACGGCTCATGAATCTATAACTTCGCTTAATCAGAAGGAGATTGAACTCCAACTGATTTGTTAATTAGGACCCGCCACCTGTGGGATGGGGATATCTAAGCGAAGTTTTACCAAATCGGGTGGTACCGCGGGAAAGCATGACTCCCGTCCCTTTGCTAGGACGGGGGTTTTTAATTGGGAGGCAAATTGTGGAAAACAGATATAATTTCCGGTTGACTGAAAAGAAGTGGCAGGAGCGCTGGGAGCGTGACGACGCCTACCGGGTGGGGGAGGACCCAGGCCGGCGGAAGTATTACTGCCTGGAGATGTTTCCCTACCCTTCGGGCAACCTGCACATGGGGCACGTGCGCAACTACGCCATCGGCGACGTGGTGGCGCGTTACCACAGGATGCGCGGCTTTGCCGTGCTGCACCCCATGGGCTGGGATGCCTTCGGCCTGCCGGCGGAGAACGCCGCCATCAAGCATGGCATCCACCCCTCCCGGTGGACCAGGGATAACATCAAGAACATGCGGCGCCAGTTGAAGAGCATGGGCGTCAGCTATGACTGGTCGCGGGAGGTGGCTGCCTGCCATCCGGGTTATTACCGCTGGACCGAGTGGCTGTTCCTGCAGCTCTACCACCGGGGGCTGGCCTACCGGAAGCAGGCTGCGGTGAACTGGTGCCCCGCCTGCGCCACGGTGCTGGCCAACGAGCAGGTAGTGGACGGACGGTGCGAGCGCTGCGACACGGAGGTCACCAAGAAGAGCCTGAATCAGTGGTTTTTCCGGATCACCGCCTATGCCGAACGCCTGTTAACAGATTTGGACAAACTGCAGGGCTGGCCGGAAAAGGTCCGCATCATGCAGGAGAACTGGATCGGGAAGAGCACCGGGGCCGAGGTGCAGTTTGCGGCCGGGGACGGAACGCCGCTTCCGGTCTTTACCACCCGCCCGGACACTATATACGGGGTCACCTACATGGTACTGGCTCCGGAGCACCCCTTTGTGGAACAGATGCTGGCACAGCAAAACGATAACGGCGCCCTGAGAGCGTTCGTCAACCGGGTGCGGGTCCAGAGCGAGATCGACAGGACCTCCACCGAGGCCGAGAAGGTGGGAGTCTTTACCGGGGCTCACGCCGTCCATCCCCTGACCGGGGAGCGACTACCCATCTGGGTAGCCAACTACGTGCTGCCGGAGTATGGGACGGGCGCCGTCATGGGTGTGCCGGCCCACGACCAGCGCGACCTGGAATTCGCCCGCAAATACCGGCTGCCGGTGCGGGTGGTGATCCAGCCCCTGGGCCAGGACCTGGATGCGGCCACGATGGCCGAGGCCTATTCCGAACCGGGGCTGATGACGGCCTCCGGGGAGTTCGACGGGATCGACAGCGAGGTGGCCAAACTGCGGATCATCCAGTTGCTGGCTGAACGGGGCAAAGGCCGGGAGCAGGTCAACTACCGGCTGCGGGACTGGCTGATCTCCAGGCAGCGCTACTGGGGCGCTCCGATACCGATCGTCTACTGTGACAAGTGCGGTATCGTGCCGGTGCCGGAGTCCGACCTGCCGGTGCTGCTGCCGCTGGACGTGGCTTTCGAACCTACCGGGGAGTCGCCGCTGTTGAAGGCCAAGGACTTTCTGAACACCAGGTGCCCGCAGTGCGGGGAACCTGCCCGGCGGGAGACCGACACCATGGACACTTTTGTCTGTTCGTCGTGGTACTATTTGCGCTACTGCGACCCGAGGGACGGGGAGCACGCCTTCGCCAGGGACAAGGTGGACTACTGGATGCCGGTGGACCAGTACATCGGCGGGGTCGAGCACGCCATCCTGCACCTGCTCTACTCCCGCTTCTTCATGAAGGTACTCTGCGACCTGGGGTTGGCGCCGGTCGACGAACCCTTCACCAACCTGCTGACCCAGGGGATGGTGCTCAAGGATGGGGCGAAGATGTCCAAGTCCAAGGGCAACGTGGTCAGCCCCGAGGAGATCATCGAGCATTACGGGGCCGATACCGCCCGGCTGTTCATCCTGTTCGCCGCTCCCCCCGAGCGCGACCTGGACTGGAGCGACCAGGGGGTGGAGGGGGCCTACCGGTTTATCAACCGGGTCTGGCGGCTATTTGAGAAGTGTGAAGCGAGAAGCGGGAAGTGGGAAAAAGAAGAAGGCATTGGCGAAGCCAATGCCAACAAAGATCTCACCTCTAACCTCTCACATCCCGCCTCCCAAGCGGAGCGTTCGCTGCGATTGGCGACTCACCGCACCATCCTGAAGGTGACCGAGGATGTCAGCATCCGGTTCAACTTCAACACGGCGGTGAGCTCCATCATGGAACTGGTCAATGCTGTCTACCAGTTTGTGCAGTGGGATGCGGGAAGTGAGAAGTGTGAACAGGAAGGCATTGGCGGAGCCAATGCCAACGAGAATCTCACCTCCAACCTCTCACCTCTCACCTCTCCTGTTCTGCGGGAGAGCCTGGTCAACCTGGCCCTGCTGCTGGCCCCGTTTACCCCGCACCTGGCAGAGGAACTGTGGTCAATGTTGGGCGAGACTGGGAGCGTGCACCAGCAGCGGTGGCCGGAGCACGATCCGGCGGCTCTGGTGGTGGACGAGATCGAGATCGTGGTACAGGTAAACGGGCGGGTGCGCGACCACCTGAATGTTCCGGCGGGGATCGGTCAGGCGGAGATGGAGCAGGCAGTCCTGGCCCAGCAACGCGTCCAGGATCTGCTCCGGGGCAAGGAATTGGTGCGGGCTATCTGTGTACCGGGCAAGCTGGTCAATTTGGTGGTTAGAGGTTAGCGGTTGGCGGGCTTGATGCCCGAGGTTCTTCAACTGGGTCTTGGCTTCAGTGGGGGATTGATTCCCCCACTGAAGATTAGAGCCAGTTAATATTGTGGCATAGCCGCCCTTATCCCGCCGCTTTGAAGAAGCGGGGGTATTAGGGCGGGTAGCCATCAATGATAATCGAAGATTCTTGTATTTTGGCACCCAAGGGTTCCCGGCTTGACAGGCGGGAGATTTTTTTCGTGCTCAGTGAAGGAATTTTGCAAAAAAGGCAGAAATAGAATTCTAACAAGGAGTCTCTTTTTTTTGCTCCTGCGATACCGTTTTCTTGCTGCTCCCGCTGCGATGGGGGTGGACGGGTCATATGAGGAGGTGAGCCGGTAGAGCAGGCATAAGTTTGTTAAGGGGGGAAATGTGAGCGTAGGTTTTGTGAGTGGGTAGTGAAGATAATGTTTTAAGGGAGGGAAGAATACATGCTGCCTTACAACTGGATGATGGCAGTAGCGATTCTGCTTCCGGTAGTGGCGGCCATCCTGGTCTACATCATCCGCCAGTACCATGCAAGAGGCGTGATCGTCATTCTGGCGGCAATCGCACTGATCGTCAACAGCATCCTGTTCCTGTTGCATGGCAAAGACACATTCTCGCCGGCAAACGCTCAGATGTGGGACATGGTAGTCACGGTACTCGATTATCTGATCCTGCTGTTCTACATCTACGTCGGTATTTCGCTCAAGAACTGGCTCGTCCTGATTTTTGCCCTGACCCAGATCATACCGCTGGCGTGGCTTGAGTTCGGGATGGGCGGCAGTGCGGCTCTTGCGAAGATCGACCCGACTTTCGTGGTCGACCACCTGGCGATCGTGATGTGCCTGGTGATCTCCATTGTCGGTTCGCTGATCTGTGTCTTCGCCATTCGTTACATGTACGACCATGAGCACCACCTGCATCTGGAGAAGTCGCGGCAGTCCCGCTTCCTCTTCTGGATGGTGCTGTTCCTGGGCGCCATGAACGGACTCGTCTTCGCCAATAACCTGATCTACCTGTACTTCTTCTGGGAAGTGACCACGCTGGTCTGCTTCCAATTGATCGCCCATGACCTGACCAAGGAAGCGATTGGCAATGCGGCGAGGGCGCTGTGGATGAACTCCATCGGCGGCACCGCCCTGATCATTGCCATGATCATCCTGTTCGTCAAGGGTGTCCCGCTGTCCCTCAACGGCATCCTCTCCGGCGGCGTCGCTTCTGCCGTGCTGCTGCTGCCGGTGGCCCTGATTGTGCTTCACCGGCATGATCAAGGCTGCCCAGATGCCGTTCCAGTCCTGGCTGCTGGGAGCGATGGTGGCGCCGACTCCGGTCTCCGCCCTGCTCCATTCCAGCACCATGGTCAAGGCTGGTGTCTACCTGGTGCTCCGCCTGGCGCCGGCCTATGCCGGAACCAAGCTGGGGATCATGGTCGCCCTGGTGGGGGCCTTCACCTTTATGGCTGCCTCCGGGCTGGCGATCAGCCAGACCACGGGCAAGCGGGTGCTGGCCTACTCTACCATCGCCAACCTCGGCCTGATCATCGCCTGCGCCGGGATCAACACCCCGCTGTCGATTGCGGCGGCGATCCTGTTGATCATCTTCCACGCTGTGTCCAAGGGCCTGTTGTTCCTCTGCGCCGGCACCGTCGAGCATATCGTCTGGAGCCGGGAGATCGAGGACATGGAGGGTCTGGCGGCCAAGGCTCCGATGGTCACCACCATCTTCGCCATCGGCGTGCTGTCCATGTTCCTGCCGCCGTTCGGCATGCTGCTGGGCAAGTGGATGGCCCTGGAGTCCGCCTTTACGATTCCGCTGGCCGCATGGCTGTTTGTGATCGCCAGCGCCGCCACCATCGTCTTCTGGGCGAAGTGGCTCGGGCGCCTCTTGCAGGTATTGCCTAAGCTGGGCGCCAAGATCGAGAGCCTGTCGCTCAGCTACACCGTGCCGCTGTGGGTGCTGGTACTGGGCATCTTCGGCGTGGGCATCGGGGTGGCCCCGATCTATACGGGATTCGTCCAGAATGCCGTGGCCGACGTGATCGCCTCCGGGCAGGCTCTGGCCGCCCAGGGATGGGGTCTCGCGGTCAACGGCGTTTCTGCCGTCTCCTCGACGGCGAACTTTGCGGTAGGAAACTATCCGGTCTGGCCGTTGTTCATCGTGTTCGCCATCGCCGTACTGATCCCATTCATCTTTGTGGCGATCAAGCCGGGTGAACTGCGTCCGGTGTACCTGTGCGGCGAGCAGGCCGGCGGCGCCGATGCCGATGAGTGGTATTCCACCGCCGACGCCAAGGTGAAGGTGCAGCTCGGCGGTTACTACTTCCAGGGCGTTCTGGGTGAAGCGGCGTTGAACCCGTGGACCTACACGCTGTCCATCGTCCTGATGGTGATCATGTTCGCTGTGGCGCTCCTGGCGATGGGAGGTGCTCTCTAATGAATGCCATGGATTATCGCCATCGTTACGGTGATCGTAGCCCCGTTCATCGGCGGCTTCCTGGCCGGGATTGACCGGAGGATCACGGCGCGGCTGCAGGGACGCTTCGGCCCCCCGATTCTCCAGCCGTTCTACGACTTCTTCAAGCTGCTCGGCAAGTCCAGGATCGCCACCAGCAGGATGCAGTTCGTGTGGATCTACGCCTACCTGGTGCTGATGATCACCTCCCTGCTGTTCCTGGTGCTGAGGCTCGACATCCTGCTGATGATGTTCATCCTCGGCTTTGCCGGCGTGTGCTTCGCCCTCGGTGGTTTCAGCTCCAAGTCGCCCTACAGCCACCTCGGAGCGAACCGTGAGTTGATGCAGATGCTGGCCTATGAGCCGGTGCTGCTGCTGCTGGCGCTCGGTGTTTACGCCCAGAACGGCAGCTTCCTGATCAGCCAGATCTACGCCAGCCCGACGCCGCTGATCGCCCGGCTGTGGCCGATCTTCATCGCCCTGCTGGTGATCCTGACCATCAAGCTGCGCAAGTCTCCGTTCGACATTGCGACCTCGCACCATGCTCACCAGGAACTGATCAAGGGAGTGATGACCGAGTTCTCAGGCCCCTACTACGCCCTGATCAACCTCACTGAGTGGTATGAGATCGTGCTGCTGCTCGGCATCGTGTCCCTCTTCGTGGCAAACCCGCTCTGGGTGGGCATTGTCATCGCCCTGGCGGCCTACGTGCTGGAGATGTTCATCGACAACGTCGCCGCCCGTATGACCGTGGGCTGGATGGTGAAGTTCGCCTGGTCCGTGGGGATAACTCTGTGCATCCTGAACCTGATCTACTTCTGGGTTTTCGCAATGAAGGGGGTGTCCTAGATGGGGATCATTGAAACTTCGCGGCTGAAATCGCCATGGATCATGCACTTTGACAACAGCTCCTGCAACGGCTGCGACATCGAAGTGCTGGCCTGCCTAACCCCCCTCTACGACATAGAGCGTTTCGGTATCGTCAACATGGGCAACCCGAAGCATGCCGACGTGCTCGTCGTCACCGGGCCGGTCAACAGAAGGACGGCCAGGGTGCTGAAAAACCTGTACGATCAGATTGCTGACCCCAAGATGGTGATCGCTGTTGGTACCTGCGCCACCTCGGGCGGGGTCTTCCACAACTGCTACAACGTACTCGGCGGTGTGGACAAGGTGGTCCCGGTAGACGTCTATATACCTGGCTGTGCAGTCCGCCCCGAGGCGATCATCGACGGGGTTGTGATGGCGTTGCAGAAGTTGGCCAAACTGCAGGGGGTGGCATTATGATCGACAAGCTGAGAGAGATCAGCAAAGACCAACTGCTTGCAGAAGTGAAGAAGTACGCCGACTCCAAGGCAAAGTTCGTGACCGGTTCTTGCAACGACCTGGGCGATAAGCTGGAGGTTACCTATTTCTTCAATGCCAGCCCCGGGATGGATATGTCGGCTCTGCGGTTTGCGGTCGGCAAGGACGAGGAAGTGCCCAGCATGACCGGCATCTACCTCACCGCCGTGCTGATCGAGAACGAGATGAAAGAACTGTTCGGTCTGAAAATGAAGGATCTTGCCATTGATTTCGGCGGCCACATGATGCTGGCGCAGGACAGCCCTGTCCTGCCGATGTTGAAGTCCGAGGAACAGAAGGCAGCCGCGCAGAAGGGGGGCGATTAAATGGCACCGCGTACAATAACGCCATTTGGCCCACAACACCCGGTTCTTCCGGAGCCTATCCAATTGAAGCTGGTGCTGGAAGACGAGAGGGTGGTCGACGTCCTGCCGGCCATCGGTTACGGCCACCGGGGCATTGAAAAGGCGTGTGAACTGAACGAATATCCCAAGAACATCTACCTCTGCGAGCGCATCTGCGGCATCTGCAGCGCCATCCACGGCATGACCTACTGCGACGTGGTGGAGAAGCTGTGGCCGCTGGAGATCCCGCCGCGTGCCAAGTACCTGCGCACCATCTGGGCGGAGATGAGCAGGACGCACAGCCACCTGCTGTGGCTGGGCCTGCTGGCGGATGCCTTCGGATTCGAGAGCATGTTCATGCAGTACTGGCGCATCAGAGAGAAAGTGCTGAACATCCTGGAAATCACTGCCGGACACCGCGTCACCCAGTCTGTCTCCATCGTCGGCGGGGTGCGCCGGGATATCGACGAGGACCAGAAGAAGCTCTGCATCGAGGTGTTAAAGGATGTCCGCCAGGAAGCGGCGGCCCTCAACAACGTGCTGGTCAACGACTACACCGTCAAGGCCAGGACCGTCGGCAAGGGCGTGCTCTCCTACGACCAGGCGATTGCCCTGGGCAACTGCGGGCCGCACCTGAGAGCGAGTGGTGTCAAGGAAGACTGCCGCACCCAGGGGTACTGGGCATATGGCGAACTGGCCTTCGAGCCGATCGTGGCTACCGGCGGCGACTCCTTCTCCCGCGCCGCAGTCCGCATCGGTGAGACGATGCAGGCGATCGACCTGCAGCTCGAGGCCTTCGGCAAGATGCCGGAGGGCGAGATCGCTGTCAAGCCGAAGGGCAACCCGCCGGCCAACGAGGCTACCACTAGGGTGGAGCAGCCTCGCGGCGAGGTTTTCTACTACGCCAAGGGCAACGGCACCCGCAACCTGGAGCGCCTCCGGGTGAGGACGCCGACCTACGCCAACATTCCGTCGTTGCTGGTGATGCTGCCCGGGTGCGAGATGGCGGATGTGCCGATCATCGTTCTCTCGATCGACCCGTGCATCAGTTGCACCGAGCGGTAGAAGGTTAAAAGGAGGTGGAGTAGGAATGAGCATGCTGTCAACAGTTTGCCGCAACCTGTTCGGGGGGCCGTCAACCTTGATGTATCCAGTCAAGCCAAGAGAGCCCTACCCCAGGGCGCGTGGACACGTGGAGTTTAACGAAGACCTCTGCAACCAGTGCGGTAACTGCGCCCGGCGCTGCCCGGCGGTGGCGATCGAGCTCAACAAGGAAAAGAAGGAATGGATCCTCCATCCGGACCGCTGCATTATCTGCGAGGTCTGTGCCGAGGTCTGCCCCAAGGATGCGATCACCATAGCGGCACAGTGGCGGGCGCCTTTTACCACGAGAGAGGCAATCGTCATGCATTCCAAGAACGTCAAAGAGAAGGGCGCCTAGCACGCCCCGAAATAGGAACCCGAACAGCCCCCGCCCAAAAGCGGGGGTTTTCTTTCGGCATAAAAAAAGCCCCGGCCTGACCGGGGCTGGCGTTGGGACAGGGAACCGTCTCCTGTCCCACTTCCTATGGGGGGTTGCTATTCCTTGGTGGGGATATGCCCATGAGGGCATTCCTTGTCAACAGTCGGTGAGCAACTGGGGTTCTTCTTTTCCCACTCCTGTCTTGCCTTGAGATCCTCATCGCTCTCTTTCTTTTCTACTTTGCAGTCAGTTTTACCGCAGGACATTGTCGATCCCTCCTTTCCTTGATTGTGACCCGGCGCTGCCTTGAGACAGAGGTACGATGGTTATTCGTGACCTATGCCGTTCTCAATTAAGTGCTGTCACCTTGATTGCGAGCGCAGCGAGCTATCCAGCAGTGGCAGCATAGAATTCATACTGCAACTTCGATCACCGGAGGAGAAAGCCGAACTGCATGCATCATGCAGTCAGGAACCGGCGCCAATCTGGTTTCAGCGGACAGGGTGAATCAGTTGTTTACAGGGCTTGTTTGAAGCTACCTGAAGCATCATTCTCGGAAGGAATTATAGGAAGGCTTTTACTTAACATAACAGGACAAGACTCCAGATTGCAACTTGTAAAAAGATGAAATTAGAGTGGATTATCAGATGTTATGTCCCTGTATATTGGTTATTCTATACGTTGAGCACTCAAACGAAGCGAAGCGAAGTTTGAATGCCATGTGCCGTCCATCACAGGGACGACCCAAAGGGTACCCCGGCGCTCATATTGCGCAGCATGCGAAGCAATAGCAGTTGGGCGCTGAACATATGGCACGGCAAATAAATCAATAACTTTGCCGTTTAGTAGGAGATTGAACTCCCACTGATTCATCGATTAGAACCCGCCACCTATAGAGGTGGGGGACATCAAGGCAAAGTTATGTTGCCGTTTTCTACCGTCACAGGGTAAACGGCGATTGGCTGGGTGGCCGGCCCCTGGGTAACCTTGCCGGAAATGATGTTGAAGCGCGCCGAGTGGCAGGGGCATTCGATGGTGTTGCCGGCCAGCTTCCCCTTGAGCAGTGAGCAGCCCCGGTGGGTACACTTCTCGTCGAAGGCCAGGACCTTGCCGTCGTTATTGAGCAGGATCAGACTCTTACCTGACACCGTGACATTTATCCGGCTGCCGGACGGGATCTCTTGCAGCTTGGCAACCTGTACGGCCATGGAAATCCTCCCTTAAGGCGTTGTCTGTCTGATTATAAATTTTTCCTCATAAATATAGGTTCTTCATCAGTTGCAGAAATCCTTTTAAGAAAATCCAAGGGTTGCAGTTGCCTGCCACTCTCCGGGGTATGTATGGGGATGGTTGTCCCTAAGGGGGAAGCGGGTTATAATATTTTTGGGGGTGGTCTGTTGTTTGGGGTTGAAGAAGTGCTTCTGCTCTCAGTGATCGTTCTGGTCGTTTTCGGCCCCGATAAGCTGCCTGAAGTGGCGCGAGTGCTGGGAAAGGCCGCCAAGGAACTCCGCAAGGTGACCTATACTGCTCAGCGCGCCTGGGACGAGATCGGCCGGGAGATGGAACTCCAGGAGGCCCAGGCAATGGCCAAGCAGCTCGAAGAAAAGCGGCAGGCCGAGGATGGCAGCCAGGCGCCCGAAGACCGGAACGCGGGCTCTGCCTCAATTCAGGCGGTCAGCGCTCCAGCAGTTGAGAATGCCGGTGGCGGGCAGGGGGGAGCGCCTGATGCAGGATGCCTTCCAGAGATCGTGAACAGCAAGACAGAAGAGTAAATTAATGGTTAGTGGCTAGTGTTGTTGTCCACTGCATCCGGGTAACGACCAGCTACTAATGACCATTTTGCAGGGAGGGGATTGACGTATGGACATGAGAAGCAAACGTTGGCTGGCAGGGATTGTTCTGGCTGCCTTTTTTGCCGGGATCGCCTTCTCGGGAGGGGTTCTGTTCGCTTCAGTTCACAATAAGTTGATGAACCCGGTGCTGGCCGAACTGAATCCGTCGCAAGCCAGCCAGAGCGATACTACGAGCGGCAGCGGCATGCCGGGACTCGGACTCGGCCCCGATACCATTGCCGACATGGTGGCCAGCGCGGGGCCTGCCGTGGTCAGGATCGATACCACGGCCACCACTCAAGTGGATAACCCGTTTTTCAACGATCCTTTCTTCAAACAGTTCTTCGGACAAGATTTCAATCAGCCTCAAACCCAGACGCAGCAGGCACTGGGCTCGGGTTTCCTGATCTCGGCGGACGGCTACCTGCTGACGAATGAGCACGTGATCGACGGCGCCCAGACGATCAAGGTCACGATGATGGGCCAGTCGCAACCGGTTGATGCCCAGGTGGTGGGCAGCGACAAGGATCTCGACCTGGCGGTGCTGAAGATCAATGCGGGCAGCAACCTGCCCTACCTGAAACTGGGCGATTCCGACAAGATCCGGCTGGGCGACTGGGCGGTCGCCATCGGCAACCCCTATGGACTCGACCATACCGTCACGGTGGGGGTGATCAGCGCCAAGGGGCGATCGATGACCATTGAGAGCCGGAACTATCGCAACCTGCTCCAGACAGACGCCTCCATCAACCCCGGCAACAGCGGCGGGCCGCTGCTGGACCTGGCCGGTGAGGTGATCGGGATCAACACCGCGGTCAACGAACAGGCGCAGGGGATCGGTTTTGCCATCCCCAGCAACACCGTCCAGGATGTCTTGACCGACCTGATGAAGGGTGAGCATATCCCCCATCCCTGGCTGGGAGTGGAGATCCAGGATGTGACCCAGGACGTGGCCAGTGCCTACGGCTATAGCGGCACGAGCGGGGTGGTCGTCAGGTCTGTGGTCAGCGGCGGACCGGCCGACAGCGCGGGCCTCCAGGAGGGAGACATCATCACGGGCTGGAACGGGGCGACTGTAGCCGACACCAATGACCTGCTTCAGAAAGTCCAGCAGGCGGGGGTCGGCGCCAAGATAACCCTGACGATCTGGCGCAATAAGCAATCAATCACGGAGAACGTGACCCTGGCGGACCGTCCGGATTCTGCATCCTGATTGGCGCTCCGGCAAGCGGGCTTTGCGGTGATCAAAGAGGCTTACCGATCTTTCGGTAAGCCTCTTTAACGATCATTCCTTTTTCATGTTCTTCAGATAATTGAGCACATCTTCAGAGGATTTCAGGCGCCCCGCGCCTGTGTTCCGGTCCATCATGCCCTTGAATTGCTGGCGGGCACGGCTGTCCAGGCCCGATGACAACTGGTCGAACATGGACATCAGTGTCCCCTGATCCGGCATCTCCTCGGGCTGGCTGTCATAGCGAATCCCCATCTGCTCCAGCATCCCATAGGCAGCACGCAGCTTTTCAGCGGACACACCCCTGGATTGCAGAAACGCCTCCACTCTGGACAGGTCCGGAGTGTCCATGGACTCCAGAAATCGGAGGATCTCCGCCATGTCGTTCTCTCCCAAAACGTTCCCTCCCTGATCATTCTTTAGCGTCAAAGAAAACCTTTCTCCTTCAAACTATGTTCCGGGGTGGCAAATGGGAACCGGCGGCATCGATTTCTGATTGCGCCGGCAGGAAAAATGAAGAAACAAATCTAATTCTGTAAGCAATACTATGAGCCAGGGAGGTCTGATCATGCCCGAATACAAGTACAAGGTGATCGCAGAGGTTGTGGAGATCAGGGGGGATGGGCGGTGCAGTTACGGCCACAAGGTGGGGGACCGGTTCGAGTTCACACACTTGCTGCCCGGCGGGCTCTGCCATTTTGCCTACGCCTCGCTGGAATTGGGGGTGTCGGCCCTGCTGTTCGGTGGCGAGCTCCCCTGGGCCAAAGGGAGTGAATCTACCACCTGGTCCTGTCCCGACCCGGACCGGACGGTGATCTTCAAGCTGACCAGGGAACGAGAATAAGTGCTGAGTGCTGAGTAATGAGTAATGAGTAAAAAAACTGCATTCTTGTCCGTAGGGTCAATTCGTCCAGCACTCAATCCAGGCAACCAGCTATGAAAAGTCACTTGCCGGAATACAGTTGGCCGCGTCCAGAGAGCACCCGGATACCGAAAGGTGCGCGATGAAAAAACTATGCTGTAGTTGCTCAGCACTCATTACTCAGCACTTAAGTTAGGGGGGGGAAATCAGATGCGCATGGGTATTATTACCGGAGGAGGAGACTGTCCGGGCCTGAATGCGGTGATCCGGGCGGCTGCCAAGACGCTCCTGTCCCGGGGCGTCGAGGTATGGGGCTTCAAGGATGGCTACCGGGGCATCTACCGGAAGGATTGCCAACCGCTGGACAGAGAGGCGATATCCGGCCTTTTGCACCGGGGTGGCACCATCCTGGGCAGCAATAACCGTGACAACCCGTTTCGCTTCCCGGTGCGGACGGCATCAGGCGAGATCCAATACCGGGATATCAGCGCCGATCTGCTGGAGAACATGAACAGCTTGCAACTGCAGTGCCTGATCGCCATCGGCGGCGATGGCACGCTCAGTATCGCCAACGAGCTGTGTTCGCAGGGGGCAGCGATCGTCGGTGTGCCCAAGACCATCGACAACGACCTGGCGGCCACCGACCAGACCTTCGGCTTCGTCACCGCGGTGCATACTGCCACCGAGGCCCTGGACAAGCTGCACACCACTGCCGAGTCCCACCACCGGGTGATGATCCTGGAGGTGATGGGGCGATACGCCGGTTGGATTGCCCTCTGGTGCGGGATGGCCGGAGGCGCCGACGTGATCCTGATCCCGGAGATTCCCTGGCAGATCGACAGGGTGGTGGAGAAGATCAAGGGAAGACAGCGGGAGGGCAAGCTGTTCAGCATCATCGTGGTGGCCGAAGGGGCGCCCGCTCCCGGTGGGAAACGGGTGGTGCGGGAGCAGATCGAGGGCAGCGGCGACCCCTTGCGGCTGGGAGGCATTGGGGAGGTAGTGCGCAGACTGGTAGAGCAGGAGACAGGCATGGAGTCCAGAGTGACGGTGCTGGGGCACATTCAGCGGGGTGGTTCTCCACTGACCACCGACCGCATCCTGGCTACCCGCTTCGGGGTGGCTGCCGCCGAGCTGGCCCTGGATGGCCGCTCCGGTTACATGGTGGCCCTGAAGGGCACCCAGATAATCGCCGTGCCGCTCAAGGAAGCGACCAAGCAGCCGTCCACCGTCCATCCGGACGGGCAACTGGTGCACGCTGCCAGGGCAGTCGGGATCAGCTTCGGAGATTGATCAAAGAAGTAACGAGTAATGAGTAATGAGTGATGAGTGGATAGAAGGCATTGGCTCCACCAATGCCGGCAGAAGTTAAATCGAGAGAAGGAACGGGCGTGCCTGTTTTAAGCTTGTTTGAGGCCGGCCAACGTCTGCGGAGGGGTGAAGCGCCATCCCTTTTGCTGATCCATGGAGAGGAGCGGTACCTGGCTCGCAGGCTGCTCCGCGCTCTCAGGGCCAGGCTGGAGAGCAGCGAGACCGTCGACTACCTGGAATGGGATCAGGATGCCGGAGTGGCAGAGTTGGACGCGGCTCTGACCATTCTGCCCCTGGGTGTGTCCCGGCGCTTGGTGGTGGCCCGCAATCCTGCTGCCGGTCTCTGCCTGCCTTATCTGAAAATGACCGGCGACTCCTCCCTGGTGCTCGTCCTGCTCTTTGATACCGGGCTGAAAGCCAATGATAAAACGTACCGGGCGGTGGCAGATGCGGGCTGGGTGGTGGAATGCCCTCCCTTGAAGGGCAGGGCCCTCACTGACTGGATCCAGGAGGAGGCGCGCCTGCGTGGCAAGCAGTTGCCGGGGCGGGCGGCGGAGTACCTGCACTTCTTGTGCGGCGACAACCCCGGCCTGATCAGCCAGGAGCTGGACAAGGCCGTCCTGTACATGGGGGAGGCGTCGTCGCAGGTCACAGAGGCCTTGCTCCGGAAAACAGGCAGTCACACCGCAGGCCGGAGCATTTTCGAGCTGGTGGACGCGGTGGCAGCCCGGAAGAGCGAAGCCGTCCGGGAGATCCTGGACAACCTGCTGGGCGAGGGGCAGGCGCCGGTCTTTATAGCCGCCATGCTGGCCCGGCATTACTTGCAACTGCTGGAGGCGTCGCTGCTGAAGCGGGAGGGGTCGCCTCCCCAGGAGACCTCCCGGTTGATGGGTATTCATCCTTACGTGGCCCAGAAGCTGCACCGGCAGATGGTGTCCTTCCCGCTGCCGGAGATCGAGGAGACCCTGTCCATGCTGCTGGAGTTGGACCGGGCGCTCAAACAGGGGCGGGGTGAACCCGGGCTGTTGCTGGAAGCGGCGGTAGGGGAGATCTGCAACCAAAAACCTCCCGCTTTGTAGCCCGGGAGGTAGGTCGATTATGCAGTCGTTGAGGCAATTGTTTTGGACTGGAGCTTTTTAGCCAACTGCGCTTTCTTGCGGTCCCTGGTGTTGGGGTGCACGATTCCCGTGGCTGCTGCCTTGTCGACGAGACGGGTCGCCTTGTTGAAAGCGGCCTCCAGGTTTGCCTGGTCGCCTGGCAGCGCCTCTTCGAGCTTCCTGACCGCCGTCTTCATGGCAGACCGCTGTGATGCATTGCGTTCCGCACGCTCCTTGGATAGCTCTGCACGTTTCATTGCAGAACGATTTTTTGCCATTCTGTCACCCCCTTCCCTTGATTGTGACCCAGCACTGCATGACAGAGTCTTGAAACGTATAATCCTCAAGCAGGCCGCTATCAGATGTCCCGTGAGCGCTATTCAAAGCGAAGGTATGTCGGATGCGACTTATGCCGATCTGAATTAAATGCCGGGGAACATCGGACCCGGCACCGCCCGCGCACGTTTGCATGCGTGGGGTACGTTCCTTCCGGCCAAAATTAGCCAATCACTATCCTACCACGACTCTTAGGAAAATGCAACCTTTCGTCCTATGCCGTCCTGCGTTGCGCCCGGTATTTCAGATCCAAAATTACATTATAAGGTTGGCATAAAGTGCCCTGCCTGTCACGTATATGTGATTGTAGGGGTGGGGCGATATCATGGCGGTTGACATCCCGGGTTTCAATCTGGTCAACGGGGGTTTAGTTTGATGTCTGAGGAAGTCAAAAACGTAGATGCCAAGCAGGATGTCCCGGAAAACATGCCTGGAGGTGGTGTGCGTCCGATTCTGACCGAATTCAATGCCAGTGTTTTGCAGCCGAACAACATCAGCGGAGTGATAGCTCTTCCTCTGGCGGGAACGCCGATGGTCCTGGCTACCCTCACCGGCGCCCAGGCCCTGGGCCTGGATGCGGGTGACCGGGTCTGGCTGACCGGCACCGTTGGTTGGGTGGCCGTTACGAACGGCACAGGGGTAAGCAAGGTGGACGTGATTTTCAGGATCTTCCGCAATACCCCGGTGGCAGGACCGCAGATCTTCAACACCCGTGAAAGCGCTGAGTGCGGATTTGACAACTTCAAAACCACCAGCTTCGTCCATGTGGATATCAACCCTGTCTTTAACGGCACAACGCTTGTTTCCTATTTCCTGACTGCTGAACTGCCCCTAGCTGGCAGCGCGGCAACGGTGATCGGACCGATCACCTTCACGGCCGCAGACCTGGAGCCGAACCCCAAGCCGCATTGTTACGGTTGAACTGGTTTGAAAGTAAGATTTCAGGATGGTGTGGCACAATATTGGTCTAACTGGCATATCATGGGGTGAGATTGATCTCAATAACCAAGGAGGGTTTTAAAATGGCTGAAGAAAAAGCGCTCGACATTTTTGGTGAAACCTTTGTATATGAGCTTAAAGAGGAATTCCTGAATAAACAAGTCAATGTGGAGTTTTGCTGTGGCGCTCATGTCAAAAAGGCTATCGGGGGCCTTCTCGTCGAGGTTGGCAAGGACTTTATCGAATTAGTCAGGACGGACGATAATGCTATAGTAGTCATCCTCTTCGGTGATGAAAACCAGAAGTACAGGGAACTCGATGAAAAAATCATCATCCCGCTCGATCATGTTTGCAGCGTGGAAGATCCTTGCAAGCCGTGCAAGCCGTGCAAGGATCCCTGCCATGATCCATATGCCGCCGAAGAAAAATCAGCAGAAGAAGAGGTAAAGGAGTAACATTCCAAGCGAGGGTCTCAAGGTAGCCAATTTGCCAACAGGCTGTTGATGAAAGATCTCGTCAGCAGCCTGTTCATTATTTCCTGACGCGATCAGGCCGGCTTTGCCGAATGGTATATTTAAGTCTCCGTGGGAAATATTAGTATCAGCGAAACTAAACGGAGGCTGAGCCGGGTTGGGAAAGCGGCAGCAACTGGCAGTCATCCTGGTCTTTATCCTGGTGCTGACAGCCGGGTTGGACTATACCGGACGCAACATGTATCACGCCCTGGGGGGAGACAAGAAATACTATGCCTTCCTGCTCCCGGACCTGGATAACAGCCAGGTGGTCTTCTGCGGGCGCGCCTATACGGAGTACCAGGTGGAGAACCTCTGGGACCGCCGGCAGGCTGTTCTGAATGATCTCTTGCCGGCTGTGCCGCTGGATTGGTTGAAAAAGGTCTTTCATATCTTTGAGGGTCGCCTGCGACCGTGATGTGAAACAACTATTCGCCCAAGCTTTTCTTAAAAGGCGCAACGTGGTAATATCTATACGTTGAAAGCCTTTATTTTTTTGAGGAATGGGGACATGCACCTCTTCGAGGCAGGTCCCCAAGGGAGAACCCGATGCCTGAAACAAGCGCCAGGGGACGGCGGCTCGCCAGGGCAGCCCTGCTGCTCGCCATCGCTACCATCACCTCCCGGTTCCTGGGCTATTTGGAGATCGCCATGTTGTCCGCCCAGATTGGGCAAAACCGGTTCACCGACAGCTTCAACGTCGCTTTCTCGGTGCCCGACTTTACTTACAATGTTCTGGTCGGGGGCATGCTGGCCGCCGCCTTCATCCCGGTCTTCAGCGGCTACCTGGTTAAAGGACAGGAGGACGAGGGCTGGCATGTGGCCAGTACCCTGTTCAACCTGATCTTTCTGGTGCTGGTGGTGGTGATCGCTGCCGGGATGATCTTCGCTCCCCAGTTTGTACACATCCTGGCGCCGGGTTTCGACGCCGGCGCTGTCGCCCTGACCGCCCGCCTGATGCGGATCATGTTTTTCCAGTGCCTGTTCCTGGGTCTGGCCGGGCTGATGATCGGCGTCCTGAACTCCTACAACCGGTTTACCGGCAATGCCCTGAGCATCATGCTCTACAACGTCCCGGTGGTCCTGGTCGGCCTCTACTTCTTCTGCTACCCGGCCCTGCTCGCCAACCCCGGGCGGGCGATCTCTTATTATTGCTACGGGGTGATGGCGGGGGCGGCGGTCAGCCTGCTGGTCCAGTTGGCGGAGTTGCTGAAGCTCGGTGTGCGCTACCACCCGGTGCTCGACCTGCGCCACCCGGGGGTGAAGCTGTTCGGCATCCTGGTGTTTCCGGTGCTGATCAGCCAGTCGGTCTCCTACTTCAACACCTTTGTGACCCAGAACCTGGCCTCGATGCTGCCTGCGGGCGAGTTGACGGACTCCAAGTGGGCCCTGCGCATCATGATGATCCCGCTAGGCCTGTTCGCCACCTCCATCGGGGTCGCCATCTTTCCCACCATGACCGAGCAGGCTGCCCAGGAACGGTGGAATGACTTCCGGCGCTCGATCTCCCTGGGCCTGAGGGCCACCAACTTCCTGACCTTTCCGGCGGCGGCGGGTCTGGTCGCCATCGGCCTGCCGATCACCAGGCTGTTCTTTCAGTTCGGGAAGCTCAACCCCCAGGATGCCGCCCTGATCTCGTATGCCCTGTTCTGGTACTCCTTCGGGATCATCGGCTATTCGGCGGAGATCATGCTGACCAGGGCGTTTTACGCCATCAAGGATACCGTAACCCCGGTGCTGGTCACGTTCGGGATGATCGCCCTGAGCGTTGCGCTGAGCATCCTGCTGGTGAAGCCGATGGGCGTGGGCGGCCTCGCCCTGGCCTACTCGGCGGCCGGGGTGGTTGAGTTGTTCGCCCTGCTGGCGATCCTCAGGATCAGGCTCGGGCGCATGGATGGCAAGCGTATCCTGTCGTCAAGCATGGGGACGGTCGCCGCCTCCGTAGCCATGGGCATCGCCTGCTACTATACGGCAGACGGATTGCAGCGGCTGCTCGGGGTGGCCCACAAACTGTCCCAATTGGCCACGGTGGGCGGCAGCATCGTGGTGGGTATCCTGATCTACTTTGGCATCGCCTCCCTGCTGCGAATGGAAGAGGTGCACCTGACCCTGGAGATGCTGGGGCGGCGCTTCAAAAGCAGAAGCCGGGCGTAAGAAGTCAGATATACAAAGAGTAGAAACAGAATTCATTAACAGTACTCGGCACTCGGGAGTCAGGAGTCATGTACTCCGCATTCTCTGGGACAGAGTACCAAGAGGTATTTCATGATCGACAAGCAACTGATCCGCAACTTCTGCATCATTGCCCATATCGACCACGGCAAGTCCACGCTGGCCGACCGCTTCCTGGAGATCACCGGCACGGTCGATCCGCGCCAGATGATGGACCAACTGTTGGACCAGATGGACCTGGAGCGCGAGCGGGGGATCACCATCAAGCTGCAGCCGGTGCGCATGCGCTACCGCGCCCGGGATGGCCGGGAGTATATCCTGAACCTGATCGACACCCCGGGACACGTGGATTTCAGCTACGAGGTCTCCCGGAGCCTGGCTGCCTGCGAGGGGGCGATCCTGGTGGTGGACGCCACCCAGGGGGTGGAGGCCCAGACCATCGCCAACGCCTACCTGGCGGTAGATGCCGGCCTGGAGATCATTCCGGTGATCAACAAGATCGACATCCCGACGGCCGAGCCGGACCGGGTGGCCCAGGAGATCGAGGATGTGCTCGGACTCAAGGCGGACAGCACCCTGCGTGTCTCCGCCAAGGAGGGCTGGGGCATTGAGGACCTGCTGGAGGCGGTGATCGAGCAGATCCCCCCGCCCGGTGGTGATGCCGATCAGCCCCTGCAGGCACTGATCTTCGACTCCCACTTCGACTCCTACAAGGGAGCGATCTCCTACGTCCGGATCTTCAACGGCAGCGCCAGGCGCGCCCTGGAGATCCAGATGATGTACTCGGGCAAGAATTTCGAGATCGGGGAGGTGGGCATCTTCACTCCGGCCATGCTGCCGGTGGCGGAACTTGGCCCCGGTGAAGTCGGCTACCTGGCCGCCAGCCTGAAGAATGTCGAGGACACCCGGGTGGGCGACACCATCACCGGGGCCGCCAAGCCGGCTGCCGAACCCCTGCCGGGCTATCGCCAGGTGCTGCCGGTGGTCTACTGCGGGATGTACCCGGTGGAGCCGGACGACTATGACAACCTGCGCACCGCCCTGGGCAAGCTGAAGTTGAATGACGCCTCCTTCCAGTATGAGCCGGAGACCTCCGTCGCCCTCGGCTTCGGTTACCGCTGTGGATTTCTGGGGCTGCTGCACATGGAGATCGTGCAGGAGCGGCTGGAGCGGGAGTACGACCTGGACCTGGTGACCACGGCGCCGAACGTCATCTACCGGGTCACACTGCGCAACGGCGAGGTGTCGACCATCGACAACCCGGCCAACTGGCCGGCGCTTGGCGAGGCCTTGCAGATCGAGGAGCCTTTCGTCGAGGCCACGGTGATCACACCATCGGAGTACCTGGGGGCGGTGCTCCAGTTGATGCAGGAGCGGCGGGGCGAGTATAAGACCATGAGTTACCTCTCCCCCCAGCGCGCCCAGGTGGTCTACGAGATGCCCCTGGCGGAGATCATCTTCGACTTCTTCGACCGGCTGAAGTCGCGCACCCGGGGCTATGCGTCCCTGGACTACGAGGTGACCGGCTACCGGCCATCGGAGCTGGTGAAGCTGGACTGCCTGGTGCATGGCGAGCCGGTGGACGCCCTGTCGGTGATCGTGCACCGCGACCAGGCCCAGGCCCGGGCGCGGGTGCTGGTGGAGAGGCTTAAAGAGCTGATCCCCCGCCAACTGTTCGATGTCCCGATCCAGGCTTATACAGCCGGCCGCATCATCGCCCGGGAGACGGTCAAGGCGATGCGCAAGAACGTGCTGGAGAAGTGCTACGGCGGCGACATCACCCGCAAGCGCAAGCTGCTGGAGAAACAGAAAGAGGGCAAGCGCCGCATGAAACAGGTGGGCAAGGTGGAGATTCCCCAGGCCGCCTTCCTGGCGGTGCTTCGGATAGACAAGGAGCCATAGGCCGGATGCTCGCACTGTACCTGCACATCCCCTTCTGCCGGAGCAAGTGCCGCTATTGCGCCTTCAACTCGCAGCCGCTGCCTCCGGGTGGACGCGGAGAGGCGCTTGTCCAGGACTACCTGGCCGCCCTGCGCCGGGAACTGCAACTGGCCGCGCAAAATCAGGCGTCAGGCGTCAGGCGTCATGTACTCCGCATTCTTCAGGCCAGACCGAAGGTCTGGATGCGGAGGACGTCAGAAATAGAAGGCATTGGCTCCGCCAATGCCAACCAGAATCTGACGACCGCGGGTGCCCTCCGGGAGCGACGACCGACGACCGAACGGGAGAGTCTGCGCTCCATCTATTTCGGCGGCGGCACCCCTACCATCCTCGATCCTTCCTACCTGTGTTCCCTGTTGTCATTATCAAAACGCCACTTCAAGTGGGATGAAGCCATCGAGATCACCGTGGAGGCCAACCCCGGGTGCCCGCCGGGTACCCGCGCAGCGGGCGGGGGCGCGGTCAGCCGCGCCGGATTGGCGGAACTGCGCCAGGCGGGTGTTAACCGGCTCTCCCTGGGCGCCCAGTCCTTTGAGACGTCAGAACTGCAGTTGCTGGGCCGGGTCCATGGGGTGGCAGACATCTACGCCGTCTGCCGTGATGCCCGGGCGGCGGGCTTCACCAACCTCAGCCTCGACCTGATCTATGGCCTGCCGGGCCAGACCGTGGGTGGCTGGCGGGAGACATTGAAGAGAGCGCTGGACCTGCGCCCCGAGCACCTGTCGGCCTACGGCCTGAAGCTGGAGGCAGGGACGCCCCTGGCGGAGGAGGTGGCCGCCGGGAGCCTGCAGGAATGCGGCGAGGAGGAGCAGGTCGCCATGTGGTACGAGACGCAGCAATTGACCTCCGCCGCCGGCCTCGAGCGCTACGAGATCTCCAACTATGCCCGGCCTGGCCGGGAGAGCCGGCACAACCTGACCTACTGGTTGAACCAGCCTTACCTGGCTCTGGGAGCGGGAGCATCCGGGTATCTGAGAGGTGGGACGAATCCCACCGCGCCCGCAAGCGGGCACCCGCTCTCACCTCTCACCTCTCAAATGGTGCGGTACGCCAATTATGAGGATGTAGCAGGCTACATCGCCTCGGTGGCCCGTGGGGAGCTGCCCCGGGCCTGGGTGGAACACCAGACTCCCGAACAGGAGCGGGCGGATACGGTGATGATGGGCCTGCGGCTCACCGGCGGCCTTGATCGCCCGGCATTCCAGAGGCGGTTCGGACACCCCTTCGAGTTCTTCTACGGCGCCCAATTGGCGATCATGGAGCGGGACGGGCTGATGGGCGAGAGCGAGGATGCCGTCTACCTAACGGAGCGCGGCCTGCTGCTGTCCAACTGGGTGCTGGCGGAGTTCATCTAATCAGTATATCCTCTTTTTCACACACGCTTGGATGGTCCGCTCAAGTTTTTTTCAGTTTCGGCTCCCGTTAGCGGTGAGTGGTTGGTGGTTGGGAAAGACCAAAACCAAAAGCTCTGCATGCAGATTTGCATGGATCCGACGACCGACGACCAACGTCTGACAACCAACTGGCTTGGTTCCTATTGACAAAAAAAGTGGCCGGTGGTATGTTGTTCGTAGTATTTAGCACTCTAAACAGTAGAGTGCTAACCACAGATGACTACCCGCTAAGCTTCAGTGGGGTAAGGCAATCCCCCACTGAAGCCAAGAACTTGTTGAAACCGGAGAGGAGGGGGCGCCGATGTTGCTGAATCTGAATCAGAGAAAGCAGCAAGTTCTGGAGGCAGTGGTCGAGGACCACATTATCACCGCCGAACCGGTCAGTTCCAGGACTATTGCCCGCAAGTACCGGCTCGGCGTCAGTCCGGCCACCATCCGCAACGAAATGGCAGACCTGGAGGAGATGGGCCTGATCGAACAGCCCCATACCTCTTCCGGTCGTATTCCATCACAGCAGGGTTACCGCTACTATGTGGACCGGCTGATGCGCAGAAGTGATCTCACCACCGATGAGGAGGGCCAGATCCATACGATCTTTGCCCGGCAGGCGCGCGAGCTGTCCCTGGTTGTCCAGCACGCCATCAAACTGGTGACCCAGTTCACGGACTACCTGGTCTTCTTTTCGGGACCCCAGTTGGAGCATACCGCCCTGCAGCAGGTGCGGCTGATTCCGGTGACGCCGGAGCGCGCCCTGATGGTGATCGTCAGCGAGACCGGCTGGGTGGAGAATAAGTTCGTGGATTTCGACTTTCCGGTGACCGCCGAGGACCTGGAGCAGGTAGCGGGAGTCCTTAACGATCACTTCCGTGGTCTGACTTTTTCGCAGATCACCCGCACGGTGCTGCGGAGCGTGTACCAGGAACTCACCAAACAGCGCCTGTTGTTGGATTACGTGTTGGAGATCATGGAATCCCTGGCGAGGAACGAGCATACGGACGGGTTATACCTGGGCGGTGCCCGTAACGTCCTGAAGCAGCCGGAGTACCGGGATATCCAGCAGGTGCGCAAACTGCTCGACCTGGTAGAGGGAGAGCAGACCCTGCGGGAGATCTTGCATGAAACCACGAGCGAGGGGATCACGGTCCGGATCGGCCGGGAGAACAGGCAGGATCAGGTACAGGACTGCGGCGTGATCACCGCGGTATACCTGCTGGGCGGCAATATCGTGGGGGCGATGGGCCTGCTGGGTCCGGTGCGCATGAACTATGCCCGGGCCAGTTCGATCGTGGACTACATCGTCCAATCAATGTCGGATTACTTGTCCGGGCCGCACAGTTATTTCTAAATTGTCCGGGCGCCATCGACCCTGGGGTCCGGATTCGGCATGCCCGGATTTATCGAAGGATACCATATGGTTAAGAGGCACTATACTGGTTAATGATAATAGTTATAGCATTACTCAGGAGTCAGGAGCCATGTACTCCGCCCTGAATTCTGAATACCTGATCAGGAGCAGTTGCGTTATAGCTTGTGTATCAGACCTCCGGTTTGAAAGGTGGCAAGGACTTGAACATTAAGCAAGTTACCGACGGCAAGGAGGTCGACCAGCGCCTTGCTGCCTTGATGACCAACGCCGGCGCCGTGCAGGCGGTGGTGGCGGCGGTCGAGGGCACCCTGGGCCCCAAGGGCCTGGACACCATGCTGGTCGACCGCTTTGGGACGATCACCGTCACCAATGACGGGGTCACCATCTTGGAGGAGATGGAAGCCACCCATCCCGCCGCCAGGATGCTCATCAACACCGCCCGCGCCCAGGAGAAGGAGGCCGGCGACGGGACCACCACCGCCACTGTCTGGGCGGGGGCGCTGGTGAGCGAGGGCCTGAACCAGGTGCTGCGCGGGGTGCCGGTGGCCCGGGTGCTGGAGGGAATGCAGGCCGGGGTCAGGCAGGCCCTGGCCTGTTTTGAGCAGCGGGGGCGATTGGTGCAGGGAGCGGATGACCCCTTGCTGTACCAGGTGGCCCTGGTCTCCGGGCGTGGCAACGAGGAGATTGCCGACCTGGTGGTGCGGGCGGCCCGGCTGGTGGGCCCAGGGAAGTTGGCGGAGCCCGGATTCAAACTGCGGGACGCGGTTTTTGCCGCAACGGGAGCGGGCAGCGCCGTCTTTGAGGGCGTGCTGGTGGGACGCGGGCGCTGGCACAAGCGGATGCCGGTCAGCGTGGAGGCGCCCCGGGTACTGGTCATCGATGATGCCCTGGCCCCGGAGGAGTTGGAGGACGGCGCCCTGGCCACCGAGGCCGGGTTTAACCGCTACCTGGCCCTGGAGGCGGAGTTCCATGGCAATGTGGTGAAGATCATCGAGATGGGAGTCAACCTGGTCCTGGTGGACCGCAAGATCGACGATGTTGCCGGGGAGATGCTGGCTGATGCCGGGGTGATCGCCCTGGCCCGGGTTTCCACCAGGGAGTGGCAGCGGGCCGCGGAGCACACCGGAGCCTGGCCGGTCAAGCGCACCGCTCTGAAGAAGAGCCCGGCGGAGCTGGCCAGATACCTGGGCAGTGCACGCCGCGCCTTCGAGGATGAGCAGCGGGAACAGGTCCGGATCGAGGGCGGGGGCGGAAAGCCCTGCGCCACGGTGCTGGTGGGCGCCGCCACCGAAGAGGTGCTGGGCGAGCGGGAGCGGATTGCCAAGGATGCTGCCAGCGCCGTCCAGGCTGCCCTGAACGGGGGAGTCGTGCCCGGCGGCGGAGCGGTGGAACTGGCGGTGGGGCGCGACCTGGAGGCGGTGAAATCCGGGCTTAAAGGGATGACCGCCTACGGGGTGGAGTGCGTTGCCGCTGCCCTGAAGCGCACCTTCACCCAGATTGTTGCCAATGCCGGATTCAATCCCCTGGAGAAGCTGGGGGACGTGGTCTCCGCCCAGTTGGCGGAGGGAAGCGACTGCCTGGGCATCGACTGCGACAGTGGAGCAGTGGTCGACCTCTGGGCACGGGGCATCATCGACCCTCTGCCGGTGAAGACCAATGCCCTGCGAGTGGCCGCCGAACTGGCCGGGGCAATTCTGCGCATCGACACCATCATCAAGAAGAAGGAAAGTACTCAGCACTCAGGAGTCAGGAGTCAGGAGTCAGAATAACAAAACTGACGAAACATTTAATCAGGAGTCAGTAGCCAGGAGTCAGGAGTCAGGAGTCAGTAGCCAGGAGTCAGGAGTCAGGAGTCAGTAGCCAGGAGTCAGGAGTCAGGAGAAGAAGATAGTAAAGGTTGGTACCCTATGTAGTGGCTATTGCGAGTAGGTGCAACTACATAAAGCATAGTCCATTCTGAATACCGACTACTGAATTCTGAATACTGTAGAAAGAGGGGATGAGTTTTGAGCCAGGAAACAGAGACTAAAGAGGATCGGCCAGGGGGGCCTTATCAGCCAGGGCGACCGGATCAGGCGGGAGCGGTGAATGCGGCCGGACCGGATGCCGCCCTTGACCTGAACGAGCAATTCGAGGCCAAGCAGCAGGAGCTGGAGGATGCCCTGCAGCGTTATTTGCGGTTGGCGGCCGACTTCGACAACTACCGCCGCCGGACACGGCAGGAGATGGAGGACGTCCGCAAAAATGCCGCTCAGCACCTGATCGGTGAATTGCTGCCGGTGCTGGACAATTTCGAGCGCGCCCTGGCCACTGCCCGGACGCTGTTTCCGGAAAATGTGGCGACCGGAATTGACATGATCTACCGCCAACTGTGGCACGTGTTGGCCCAATCGGGTGCGGAACTGGTGGAGGCGGTGGGCAAGCCCTTCGACCCGGCTTTCCACGAGGCCTTCGAACAGGTGGAGACCGATGAGGCTCCCGAGGGGACGGTTATCGAAGAAGTCCGGAAGGGCTACCTGCTGCACGGCAAAGTATTGCGACCGGCCCTGGTGAAAGTGGCCAGACGGCCGTCGCTGGACGAATTCGCCGAGGTATAGTGGGAAGTGGGATGCGCGGGATGTGAGACTATTACAAACATATTGTACGATTGGAGGAGAAAGCATTGAGCAAGGTAATCGGAATCGACCTGGGAACCACGTACTCCTGTGTGGCCATCATGGAAGGCGGCCAGGCGGTGGTGATCCCGAACGCCGAGGGGAGCCGGATCACGCCCTCGGTGGTGGCCTTTACCAAGAGCGGAGAGCGCCTGGTAGGCGAGATTGCCAAACGTCAGGCGATCACCAACCCGGACCGCACCATCCGCTCGATCAAGAGGAAAATGGGCAGCGACTACCGCGTTCATATAGACGACAAGGAATACACGCCCCAGGAGATCTCCGCCATGATTTTACAGAAGCTGAAGGCGGATGCCGAGGCCTACCTGGGTGAGAAGGTCACCCAGGCGGTGATCACGACCCCCGCCTATTTTACCGACAGCCAGCGCCAGGCGACCAAGGATGCCGGGCGCATCGCCGGCCTGGAAGTGCTGCGGATCATCAACGAGCCGACTGCCGCCGCCCTGGCCTATGGCATCGATAAGACCGAGGACCACACCATCCTGGTGTTCGACCTGGGCGGCGGCACCTTCGACGTCTCCATCCTGGAACTGGGGGAAGGCGTGTTCGAGGTGAAGGCCACCAACGGCAACAACTTCCTGGGCGGCGACGACTTTGACGAGCGGATCATCAACTACCTGGTGGCCGAGTTCAAGAAGAGCAGCGGGATCGACCTGGCCAAGGACCGGATGGCCCTGCAGCGCCTGAAGGACGCTGCCGAGAAAGCCAAGCACGAACTGTCCGGGGTCATGCAGTCTACCATCAGCCTGCCCTTCATCACTGCCACCGCCGATGGGCCCCAGCATTTAGAGATCACTCTGACCAGGGCGAAGCTGGAGGATCTGATCGAGGACCTGGTCGACAAGACCATCGGCCCCACCAAGCAGGCCCTGGCCGATGCCGGGATGGAACCCAAGGACATCAACCGGGTGCTGCTGGTGGGCGGTTCCACCCGCGTGCCCATGGTGGTGGAGAAGATTCGGAGCCTGCTCGGCAAGGAGCCCCACAAGGGGATCAATCCGGACGAGGTGGTGGCCCTGGGCGCCGCCATCCAGGCCGGGGTTCTGGCCGGTGAGGTCAAGGACATCGTGCTGCTGGACGTGACGCCCCTGTCCCTGGGGATCGAGACCCTGGGCGGCGTGCTGACCCGGATCATCGAACGCAACACCACCATTCCCACCTCCAAGAGCCAGATGTTCACCACCGCCTCTGACATGCAGACCAGTGTAGATATTCACGTGCTCCAGGGTGAGCGGGGCATGGCCGGGGACAACAAGACCCTCGGACGCTTCCAACTGACCGGGTTGCCGCCGGCGCCGCGCGGGGTGCCGCAGATCGAGGTCAAGTTCGACATCGACGTCAACGGCATCGTCCACGTTAACGCCAAAGACATGGGCACCGGCAAGGAGCAGGCGATCACCATCACTGCCACCACCAACCTGAACGATGACGAGATCAAGAAGATGGTGAAGGACGCCGAGCAGTTTGCCGAAGAGGACAAGAAGAAGAAGGCCTCCGCCGAGACCCGCAACCAGGCGGACAGCCTGATCTACCAGACGGAGAAGACCCTCAAGGACCTGGGCGACAAGGTTCCCGAGGACGACGCCGGCAAGATCAACGAGGCCAAGGATGAGTTGAAGAAGACCATGGAGGGGCAGGACCTGGACCTGATCAGGCAGAAGACCGAGCACCTGACCAAGGTGCTCTACGACCTGACCTCCAAGGTCTACCAGCAGGCGAACGCCCAGCAGACCCCCGGCGGCGACCCCGGTGCTCCAGGCGCGGGCGCCGGTGCTTCCGGGAGTGAGGATGGCGGCCCCACGGTGGACGCAGACTACAAGGTAGTGGACGACGAGGGAAAATAGCCGGCTGATGAATATCCAGTTGATTTAATATCGTGGTGATGAATATAATGTAGGCGAGTATTCAAACGAAGCGAAGCGAAGTTTCCTGTGCACCGCATTCCCGGTGTGCCGCCGGGCTTTCAGCCGAGGCGCAGCCTCGAGGCGGCGTTCAGGCCGGGCGTAAGCCCGGATGCGGCGGAAGCAAACATATGGCACGGCATATTAATTCATATAACTTCGCGAATCATAAGGAGATTGAACTCCAACTGATTTACCAATTTAACCTGCCACCTGTAGAGATGGTGTACACCAAAGCGAAGTTATAGGTTTATTTGGGAGTGAGCCTTTTGGCAAAGAGGGACTACTACGAGGTGCTGGGCGTCGCCAGGACGGCCACGGAGGCGGAGATCAAGAAGGCCTTCCGGCAACTGGCCCGCAAGTACCATCCAGATATGAACCCCGAAAACAAGGAAGCGGCTGCCGAGAAATTCAAGGAGGCGGCCGAGGCCTACGAGGTCCTGAGCGACGCGGAGAAGCGGGCGCGCTACGACCAGTTCGGCCATGCCGGTTTTAGCAACGGTGACTTTAGCGGCTTTGGCCAGGGTGCAGGCGCTGACTTCGGCTTCGGGAGCTTCGGTGATCTGTTCGACGTCTTTTTCAACGGTTTTGGCGGTCTAGGCCAGCAGCAGCGACGGGGGCCGCAACGAGGCGCCGACATCCAGATGGACCTGGGCCTGAGTTTCGAGGAGGCGGTCTTCGGCGTCGAAAAAGAGGTCCGGCTCAACCGCTGGGAGGACTGCGGCGACTGTGACGGTTCGGGCGCGGCGCCCGGGACGAAGCCGGTCACCTGCCCCCGGTGCAAGGGCGCCGGCCAGGTGCGGATCACCCAGTCCATCGCCTTCGGGCGCTTTGAGACGGTACAGACCTGTGACCAGTGCCGCGGCGAGGGACGGGTGATTGAGAAACCCTGCCCTGCCTGCCAGGGACGGGGTAAGGTCAAGAAGCCGCGCAAGGTGAAGCTGACCGTGCCAGCCGGCGTGGATAACGGGTCCACCCTGCGCCTGAGCCGGGAGGGGGAGTTGGGAACACGCGGCGGTCTGCCCGGCGACCTCTACGTCGGCCTACGCGTCAAGCCGCACAAGCTTTTCCAGCGCCAGGGAAACGATGTCATCTGCGAGGTTCCCATCTCCTTCGTCCAGGCAACCCTGGGGGACGAGATCGAGATCCCGACCCTGGAGGGCAAGACCAGCCTGAAAATTCCCGAGGCTACCCAGCCCGGCGCCGTGTTCCACCTGCGGGGCAAGGGGATCCCCCACCTGCAGGGCCATGGGCGCGGCGACCAGGTGATCAGGATCAGCGTGATGATCCCCTCCCGCCTGACCGAGAAGCAGAAGGAACTGCTCCAGCAGTTCGAGGAGCTGGAGCGGGACGACCAGTATCATTCCCGTGGCAAGGGTTTTTTTGAGAAGATGAAGGATGCCTTTATCGGATAAGCATATCCCGGCCTGTCAGCTTGGGCAAGCTATCCTGCGCACCGCAACGGCCGGGCTGGCCGGCCAGAGCCTGATCCTATACGAGTGGGGTGACCTGGGTGGCGCCATCAGCGCCTGAAATGGAAGATGTGGGGCGTCCCAGAAGGGCCGCCTTTTTCACACTCGGCTGCAAGGTCAACCAGCAGGAGACTGCTGCTCTTCAGGAGTTGTTCCGGGAGAGAGGCTACGAGATCGTCGGTTTCGACAGCCCGGCTGAAGTTTACATAATTAATACGTGCACCGTCACCCACCTGGCCGACCACAAGTCCCGGCAGATGATCCGCCGGGCGGTGGGTCGTCGCCCTTGCCCGGCTGACGCCGATGGAACCCCGATGCAGGAAGCCCGGGGCGGGGCGGCAGTGACCGTCGTAGTGGGGTGCTACGCCCAGACGGCGCCGGAAGAGGTGCTGTCCCTGGGGGTGGATGTGCTGGTGGGCACTCAGGAGCGGGGGCGGATCGTCGACTTGGCGGAGCAGGCTGCCAACTGGAAAGTGGGAAGTGGGAAGTGGGAAGTGGGAAAAGAAGGCAATGGCAGGCTTGAAGCTTCGACGGATACCGCAGGGGACAAGCCTGTCACTGCCCGGCACTGGTGCGCGTTGAATATTGTCTCCCCGCTGCCGGAGGCGGCCGGTTTCGAGGAGTTGCCAATCCCCCGGCCCCGCAACCGGACCAGGGCCTTCCTGAAGGTCGAGGACGGCTGCGACCAGTACTGCTCTTACTGCATCGTGCCCTTTGCCCGGGGGCCGGTGCGCAGCCTGCGGCCGGATCTGGCGCTGAGACGGCTGGAAGAGTTGCTGGCGGCCGGCTTCCGGGAGGTGGTGTTGACCGGCGTCCACACCTCCGCCTACGGCAGGGACCTGGCAGACGGCGTCAACCTGGCATCTCTGCTGCGGTTGCTGCTGCAACTACCCGGGGAGTTCCGGCTGCGCCTGAGCTCGGTGGAACCGGCAGAGGCGCCCGATGAGTTATTGGATGTCTTGGCCTCGCCCTGTATCTGCCGCCACCTGCACCTGCCCCTGCAGTCCGGGGATGACGAGATCCTGGCCCTGATGGGGCGTCCCTACCGGGCGGCGGATTACGGCGACCTGTTCCACCGCGTCCATGAGCGGCTGCCGGGGGTGGCCGTGGCTGCAGATGTCATGGTGGGTTTTCCTGGCGAGACTGACCTGCGCTTTGAAAACACCTACCGTTTCATCGCCTCCCTCCCCTTCCGGGACCTGCACGTCTTCAAGTATTCGCCGCGCCCCGGCACGCGGGCTGCAGAGATGCCCGACCAGGTAGCGCCCGCAGCCAAGGACGAGCGCAGCAGCAGGCTGCGACGCCTGGCAGATGAGCAGGCCGCGGCCTTCGCTGACCGGTTCATCGGTCAAACGCTGCCGGTCCTGGTGGAGCGGCGGGCGCGACCCGGGCCGGGACGGCTCAGTTGCTGGGAGGGTCTCAGCGACAACTACTTGAGACTAGTCTTTCCCGCTCCGGCTGACAGCACTGGCCTCCGGGGCAGCCTGGTCCAGGTGCGTGCCCTGAAGCGGCTGGAAGGGGACACCCTTTACGGTGAGATTGTGGATTATTGAATCAGTCCAGGATGGTTCAACATTGTGGTAAAATAAAATTGCCGAGCAGCATGAGAGTAGACCGGCGAGTTTCAACCGGGAATATTGTTGCAGGAGCCGGCTAGGTAATTAAGGCTCTCTGGAGGAGAAGAAGAGATGAGCGACTGCATCTTCTGCAAGATTGCCGCCCACGCACTGAACGCCCAGATTGTCTACGAGGACGGCGAATTTCTGGCGTTCAGGGATATCAATCCGGTGGCCCCGGTCCACGTGCTGCTGATCCCCAAGATGCACCTGGACTCGCTGTTGGCTGCAGGGGAGCAGCAGGCCGGCCTGGTTGCCAGGCTGCTGCTGACGGCCACCAAGGTTGCCCGGCAGTTGGGGGTGGCCGAGGAGGGCTTCCGGACGGTGATCAACACCGGGGACAATGGCGGGCAGACCGTCCATCACCTGCACCTGCACCTGATGGGCGGGCGGTTCATGACCTGGCCTCCGGGCTGATTCGAAGTTCGAGGTTCGAGGTTCGAGGTTCGAAAAAGAGGACGGGCTTCGAACATTGAACTTCGAGAAAAGCCAACGACCAAAATGTGGTTGGAGGGCAAGAAAAAAACACACTGGAGGGTTAACCGATGGGAGAGGTTTCGCCGGGAGAGGCTCCGCGCGGCGCTGTGCTGCAGCGGGACAAGGAGACCTACATGATGATCCCGCGCCTCGTGGGCGGGATGCTCACTGCCGGGATCTTGAAGAGATTCGCGGAGGTTGCCGAGAAGTACCAGGTACCGATGATCAAAATAACTGGAGCGCAGCGGATCGCCCTATTTGGCGTGAAGGCGGACCAGGTGGAGTCGATCTGGCATGACCTGGGCATGGAACCGGCGCCTACCGGCAAGAAGATTTTGAAGAGCGTGAAGATCTGTCCGGGCCTGCCCTACTGCAAGAACGCCCAGCAGGACGCCATGGGACTGGGCCTGAAGCTGGAAGAGAGGTTCCTGGGCATGGCCCTGCCGGGCAAGTTCAAGATCGGTGTCTCCGGCTGCCCCAACAACTGCGCCGAGGGCTGGATCAAGGATTTCGGAGTCTTCGGCCGGGCCAAGGGATATACCGTGGTGGTCGGCGGCAAGCTGGGCAAGGACCCCTGCCTTGGCCGGGTGCTGTACGAGGGGTTGACCGAGGATGATGTGCTGGCCATGGCCGAGAAGATGCTGACTCTTTACGAGGAAAACGCCAACCCCGGGGAACGTCTGGGCAAGGTCCTGCAGCGCCTGGGAAATTACGAGCTGATGCCGCCGCCAGGTATCGATCCCGCCCGGGAGCACTAGTTGAACGGCATCTGGTGATCGATATGCGCCAAGCATTGTTGGAGATCTATGATCGGCTTTACGGCCACTTCGGCCCCCGGCACTGGTGGCCGGCCGACAGCTCCTTCGAGATGATCGTGGGGGCGATCCTGACCCAGAACGTCACCTGGCGCAGCGTTACATCGGCCATCGGCAGCCTGAAAGCGGCCGGTCTGCTCTCCCTGGATAGTTTGCTGGCTGTTCCGGAGGAGGAGTTGTCGCCACTGCTGCGTCCCACCCGCTACCATATCCAGAAGGCCAGGAAACTGCAGTCCTTCTGCCGGGTGGTGGCGGCAGAGCACGGGGGAGACCTGGAAGCCTTTCTGTCCCAAGAGGCCATGGACCTGCGCCGCCGTCTGCTGGACATTTACGGGATCGGGCCCGAGACCGCCGATGCCATCGTGCTCTATGCTGCCGGCAAACCGATCTTCGTGATCGATGCCTATACGCACCGGATCTTTAACCGGCTCGGATACTTTCCGGAGCGGATCTCCTACCGGGAGATGCAGTCCTTCTTCATGGGGACCCTGCCTCCGGACACAACCCTCTACAACGAGTATCACGCCCTGATCGACGCTCTGGGACATCACATCTGCACAGCCAGGCCGCATTGTGGCGCCTGTCCGTTGGCCGGCCTGTGCCAGGCAGGCAAGACTCCCGAATTGGCTTAATTTCTCGTGGGAGGCGGCATAGCACGGGCGCCATTGGAGAACCCGGGCCTGTGTGGAAAAACGGCCGCGAGGTCGACGACATACCGGCAGAATGATCTTGACGAATTGCTACAACCTGTCTACAATTGTCGATGTGGTTGTTATGTTAACATCTGGTTCAATAGGGGTGACCGAAAATCAATCCGCTGGTTCTGGTTGCAATTGTAGTAGGGCTGGTATTATCAATCATGGGCCTGCTGATCAAGTACAGGCAGGTAGCAGAGGAGATCAAGGACCTGGAGCCGGGCGAGCCCCAGAATCTGGTTCTGAATCAGGAACTGGTGCTGCGCAGTTCATTGGGATCCATGCACAGAAGCGGCTCAGGCCGTTGAGGGATTGCTGGCAATCAGGTAAGGAAACAACCGGGATCCTTCAACGGGGGGATGATCATGACTCGCCTGCAGAAAATCTGGCTGTTCTCGCTGGTGTTGTTGTTCGCCATAACACTGTTGGGTACTTTTGGTGATCTGCTCCTGGTCCGCCTCAATTACCTGCCGTTTTTGGACACCCTCACCTTCCAGAGAAAGTGCCTGGTGCCCACGGTGGTGCCGGACCAGGACCAGAACCACAACGGCATACCGGATTCCATCGACCTGGTCAACGGCGCCAGGCAGGAAGTCACCGGGCACACCTGGTGGTATGACACCTCCTATTACCAGGGCGGCTACCCGCCGGAGGGCCGGGGCGACGACACCGATGTCATCTGGCGGGCGTTCAGGGCTGCCGGATACAATCTCAAGGATATGGTGGACGCAGACATCCGGACCGACCCTGCCGCCTATAAAGCTTTCGTCAAGCAACCGGACCCCAACATCGATTTCCGGATGGTGGGCGTTCTGGACATTTTCTTTCAACGCCATGCGACCATGCTGAACAAGGATGTCGAGCCCGGAGACGTCAGCAGCCTGGAGCAATGGCAGCCCGGCGACATCGTGGTATTCGGCCTGCCCACCGATCCCGACCATATCGCCATCATTTCCGACCGGAGGCGGAAAGATGGCGTGCCCCTGGTCATCCACAACGCAGGGCCCTTGGCGACCGAGGGAGACTACCTCCTGCGCTGGCACAGCAAGATTTACCATCACTTCCGGTACATTGTTTTCTGAAACAACCGGGTCGAGGGAACCGTCCCCTGGATTATGACAAAAGGCTGCTAACAAAGGCGGCCTTTTATCATGCTCAACGGTGGACCATCTTCCGGTCTTTTAATAGGATGTTTGTCCAAGAATAGCCTGATCATGAAAGCTCGCCGCCGTGAAGGGGGCGTGCCGGCACACTGGATCAGGGGGATGCGATCCGGTCACTGTCCGCTGGAGACGCTGGGCTGTTCCAGCGAATGATCGGCGCGCCTCCCGAACAGGCGGCCAATGTCGTCCAGCAGGGTGTAGATCACCGGCACCACCACCAGCGTCAACAGGGTGGAGGTGATCAATCCGCCGATGATAGTGTGGGCCATTGGCGCCCTGAGTTCGGAGCCCGAACCGAGCTTCAGGGCGAGTGGCGTCATCCCCAGGATCATCGCCAGCGACGTCATCATGATCGGACGAAAACGGGTCCGGGCTGCCCTGATCAAGGACTCGCTCCGTTCCGTCCCTCGCCTCCGTTCGGCTTTGGCAAAGTCGATCAGCAAGATGGCATTCTTGGCGACTAACCCCATCAGCATGATAATACCGATGAGCGACATGATGCTGATCTGGCTGCCACCGATCAGGAGTCCCAGGATAGCGCCGATGATCGCCAGCGGCAGAGACAGGATGATGGCGAAGGGATCGATAAAGCTTTCGAACTGGGCCGACAGAACGAAAAACATGAACAGGATGCCCAGCACCAGGGCGATCCCGATGGACGAGAAGCTCTCACCCTCCATTTCGGACGTACCGGCGGCGAACAACTGATAGCCGGGGGGCAGGCGCAATTCCTGGGCCGTCCTGCTGGCGAAGATGCTGCTGAAGTCTCCCGAAGAGATGCCTTCAAGGTTGGCGGTGAGTTCTATATCCCCCTGTTTGTCATAGCGCATCAGTTCGCTGGGGCTGGTGGCAAAAGTGCGCTCGCTGACTTGGGCTAACGGTATCAGGACGTGACCGCCTCCGGGTCGATCGTACAGACTCTGGATGTAGATGTTGTCCAAGTCCTCTACGTTCTGGCGCTGCTCCTCACCAAGGCGCGCCCTGACGTCGTAGCTGTCCCCTCCGTCCTCATACTGTCCGACCACCACGCCGGTGAACAGGGCGTTCAGGACGTCGCCGACCTTCGCTGTCGATACCCCGAGATCGGCTGCCACATCCTGCTTGATCTGTACCTGCACCTCTGGTTGGCCCGGCTTGAAACTGCTGCCCACATCCACTGTTCCGGGAATGCCTGCCATGATCTGCTGCGCCTTCACGGCGTAAGCCTGCAGAGTGTTATAGTCATCCCCCAGCAGTTCATAGGTGACCGCCTTGGATGCGCCACCCATACCGGAAGCGGTATCGACAGAAGCCTGCATCCCTGGCAGAGCTTTCAGGCTCTTCCTGAGGGCGGAGGCGATCTGCTTGTCTGTTCTGCTGCGCTTGCTGCGGTCGACCAGCTTCACATAGACGTTGATCTGGCTGGTCTGAATTGTGGAGTAGGTTTCTGCTACTTCAGGATATTGTTTCAGAACACCCAGGATCTGATTGTCCATGCCGTCAACTGTTCCGAGATTTAACCCGGAGTCGACATTGGCAGCAATGCTGAGGTCCCCTGTATCCTGATCCGGAATGAAGGTGACCCCGAGCCTGGGAACCAGCATAAAGCTTAGGACCAACAGAGAAATGACAACGACAACGGTCAACAGGCGATTCTTGAGCAATACCGCCAGCAGCCGGGCATAGATGTCCGCCAGGCGTTCAAACAGCCCATTGAACCAGGAGAGAAAACGATTCAGCCACCCTCTGCCTGAACCCTTATCCTCTTTGAGCGAGCGTGAGGCGAGCACGGGCACCAGGGTGAAGGAGACCAGCAGGGATACCAGCACGGCAAAGACAACCGTGATCGCGAAAGGGATGAACAGCCTGCCGATGATTCCTGTCATCATGCTCATCGGCAGGAAGACAGCCACGATCGTCAGCGTGGTGGCCAGGACGGCCAGGCTGATCTCCGAGGTGCCATCCCGGGCGGCTTCCAGGGGGCTCTTACCCATTTTTAAATGCCGGGAGATGTTCTCGATCACCACAATGGCATCGTCGATCAGCAGGCCGACTGCCAGTGACAGGGCCATCAGGGTCATCGTGTTCAAGGTATAGTTGAGAAGCTTGAAGATGAAAAAGGTGGAGATGATGGAGGTGGGGAGCGCCACAGCGCTGATCAGGGTGCTGCGCCAGTCTTTCAGGAACAGGAACACCACCAGGATTGCCAGCAGGCTGCCCTCGAAGATCGTCCGAATCACATCGTTGACCGAGTCCCTGATACTGACGGAGTTGTCGCGCACCATGCTAATAGTGACGCCTGGCGGCAGTTGTTGCTTCAATTCTGCTACTGCCTGCCTGGCTTCATCTGCCACGGTTACGGTGTTGCTGTCCGACTGTTTGGACAGATCGATGCCGATCGCCGGCTGGCCATCAAAACGCGCCAGGCTGTCCTGCTCCTTGATGCCATCCTCAACGCTGGCAATGTCCTTGACGTAAAGTTGTAGGCCATTCTGTCGGTCCACCGGCAGGTCGCTGAACTGTTCGACAGTGTCGATCTTGCCCGCCGTGCGTACGGTTACCTCATTCCTGCCGCTGCTCAACTGGCCGGCTGGGACATCCATGTCCTGATTTTCCAGGTTGGTCAGCACATCGGTGGTGGTGATGCCGTAAGCGGCCAGCTTGTCCTTGTCCAGATTGATCTGGATCTCTCTGGTTTCTTCGCCATAGGTAGTGATCTGGCCCACACCATCGATTTTCTCCAGGCGTGGTTTGATTGTATCCTCTACCAGGGTGGTCATCTCCCGGAGCGGCAGCATGCCGCTCACAGCCAGCGAGACGATCGGCTGGTCGTTAATGTCAAATTTGGAAATCACCGGTTCCTGGATCTGCTGCGGCAGGTCACCCCTGATGGCGCCCAATTTGTCTCTCACATTCTGAGTTGCTTGATCGGGGGGTGTTTCCAGGGTGAACTCGATCAGCACTGTGGAAAGTCCCTCATCGCTATAGCTGGTGATGTGTTTGACACCGGAGATCTGGCCGACGGCATCCTCCACCTTCTTGGTGACATCAGTTGCCATCTGCTCCGGGGCCACCCCGGGCTCGGCGATAGACACAGTTACATACGGGATATCTATATTCGGCATGTCGTTGATGCTCAGACTGACGTAGCTGGCGATACCCAGCGCCACCAGGGCCAAAATGATCACGGTGGCAAAAACCGGCCTTTTGAGGCTAAGGTCACTCAGGTTCACAGATACTTCCTCCCCGGGACTATGATAAGATGGTGCTCTCCTCTGACGCTAAGGCAAGGCGTTCATGCGGAACATCCTCGCCTAAGGTGTGTTCCCATTCCTGATCTTCGTTTTCACCCATTCCTCACTACTGTTGTGCCGGGGAGGAAACGACAACCTGGTCCTGGTCTTGCAGGGTATCGACATCGGTCAGGACAACTTTTTGCCCCTCCGCCAAGCCGGAGGTGATTTCCACCATCTGTCCCATCACCTGACCGGTCTGCACCTGCTGGCGTTGCACTCTGCCGCCGTCGACCACGAAGACGTAATCAAGGCCGGCATTGCTGACCACGGCGTTCTGGGGCACTGCGATGACCTGGGTGGGCGTCCCCGTCGTGATCTCCACCTTGACAAACATACCTGGCTGCAACAGGCCAGATCCGTTGGCTACTCTGATCTTAGTGGCAAAGACCCGTGAGGTGGCGTCGCCGACCGGGTTGATCTGTTCTACCGTTCCCTCGAAGACGCGGTCGCCGTAAGCATCGGCTGTGACCTTGGCCGCCAGGCCCGGCCTGACCGCAGGAAGGTCGCCCTGCTCGATATCAACCACTGCATAGACGCTGGAGATGTCCTCGACCACCAGGAGGGGAGTTGGGGATATGCCGGGAGAGAGATATTGCCCGATCTCGGCAGTGCAGTTGCCTGCCACGCCGGAGATCGGTGAGCAGATGGAGGTATCCCGCAGGGAATCCTGGGCACTGCTCACTGTGGCAGTGGCAGAGTCAACATTGGCCTGAGCGGTTTCCATGGCTACCTTTGCATTCTCGAGATCGGCGTTTGAAATAAAATGGCTGTCAGCTAAGACCTGATCCCGCTGATAGGTCTGGCTCGCCGCTTCCAGGGCGGCCTGAGCCGATTCCAGGGCGGCCCGGTCGACGGCGAGGGCGTCCCGAAAACTACTGTCGTCCAACAGGACCAGGGGCTGTCCGGTTGCCACTTCATCCCCATTTTTGACCTGCACGCCGGACACTTGTCCTGATACCTGTGGGTAGATCGTGGCCTCCTGAACGGCCTCAATGCTGCCCGTCAGGACAAGGGTCGGCGCCTGCGACACCTTGGCAACGGTTTGGGCAACGACGGTCTTGGGAGGCACCGGTGCGGCAACCTGTTTTTTGGGGTTGCTGAGGAATTTGGCCAGTACAAAGAGAATGACAATTGCGCCCACCGCTGCCAACCAGAGTTTCCACCTGTTTTGCATCGATCCTTTGCTCCTCATCTTGCTATTTCCTCTCTCATTTTGCTGGTGGGACTGAGAATTCCGCACATGAGAACCTTCTGGAACTCATCAAAAATCTGCTTCGTACTCAGATCATCGAACTCGGCGCCGAACAGCCCCATAATGGATGAGCGCAGAACGATAGAAACCACTTCGAGATTGATATCGGGGCGGATATCGCCGCTGGCCGCTCCCTGCTTCATGAAGTCTTTTATCTGATCTGAAAGTGAGTCAAAGAAACCACAATTCTTGTTCCATTCATCCGGAAAAAACTTTTTTAACTCTTGAGCCAGATGCATATGCTCACCCTTTACCGCATCTTTGCGGGCGAGCGCCATGGTCTTGTCAAGCCAGGTGCCCTCTGAGGTCAGAATGTCCAGGCATTGCCTTTTGTCTGCCTCTCTAGCGGCAGCGCAGACCGCTCCGATGAGTTCATTCTTGCTCTGAAAGTACTTGTAAATGGTTTTGGTGCTTATCCCCAGGTCCTCAGCAATGTCATCAATGGTAAATTTCCGGAAGCCGTACTTCTGAATCTGTTCCCTGGCGGAGTAGATAATTCTCTCTCTCATCTCAATGATGTCTCCCCGGAAAACAATATGTTTTTCATATTTTCCTGATGAGATGTTAACATCCATGTCCAGGCACGTCAAGAAAAATATTGAATACACGTAACTGCCCGGAGGCTCAAGGAAAGATTGAAAAACATGGGGCACCGTCAGGAACGGGTTTTGCGGATGATGACGAGCGGGGTCTGCTGATTGGCATTGCCGGCGGGATTGGCCCTGAACACTTTTAAAAGCAGTTTCTGGCCGGCTCCGCTGGTGGCGGCCAGGATCCTGGTGCGACCGAGGTCGTTGGCGTCGATGATGGCGGCCTCCACCCCGAACTGCTCCCTGATCTCCGCGACCACCTGCTCCGGATGACTGGGGCCGAGTACGATGTGTTTGTCGAAGGGGGGCATGTTTCCGGTGACGTCATCCACCAGGGAGGCCTGCTGTCCCGCAAACCGGTAAAAATCCCCCCGGCGGCCGAACACCAGGCGGGTCACAGCAGCGGCGCAGAAGGCGAACAGGGTGCGCAGGGGGCCGCCCTCATTCATGATCACCTGCATGGCGTAAGGGGAGGAGAGGCTGCCGTCCTGGCTGACGAAACGGGCCATGGCCAGCGCCCAGGGGGTGGGTTTGACCTGCTCCGGCCGGACCAGCCGTCCCTGGGTGATGGCCACCACGCTCTCGGCCAGCACCAGGATATCGCCGGATCGGAGATGCGGGCCGGCGTAATCGGCGACGACTTTGAGCAGCCGGTCTTCCGGGGTGACGATCTTGGTTTGCAGGGGGATTACCTCCAGGGTCATGACGCGCCTCCTCCATCCCACGTCCCACTTCCCAATTATCCGGCCAGATTGAATTGGGCTTCCGACAGGTGCCACTGGATCCCGTCGCGCCCGACCACCTGGTAATAGATGATCACCTTCAGGCAGGGGATCTCCCTGGCGACCATGGTCAGATCAACCTGCGAACGGACTGTTACATCCAGCTCCACCAGGCGGGCGGTGTTCTTTTTGACGATCACCGCCTCCCAGTAGCCGTTCCGCCGCGCCGGCGCATCCAACAGCCGCAGGCGGGCGGTGATATCCAGTTGCTCCATGATCTTTCCATAGTACATCGGTTGGCAGAAAACATTGATCACCATACCATTCTGCCGCCCGTGGTTGGCCAGGGGGATCAGGCAGCGGCAGCGGATAGACCGCTGCAGCATGTTTTTGGTGACCCGGGAGTCCCTGGCGGCCCCGGTGTCAAAGGTAATCTCACTGTCCCCCTGGTAATGGAAGTACACCGCCAGGGAGGCGGCCAGGGTACCCAGGCAGGCCAGCGCTGCCAGGATAAACTCTGCGAACATTTTGTCCCGCCTTCACAAGGGTTTGTTAATAATTATGAAACCGTCATTCCTGTTATGTGCTTGACTGCATAGATATTAACCGCTTCCCTGATCGTGACCCGGCGCGATAAGGAAAAAGAGGCGCAATGCTAAATGCAGCAGGCTTGGATGCTCATTTTCAGGGGGCGGTTTCCTTGATTGTGACGTTTTTGCGGGCGCCGAAAGCGCTGGGCAGCGAGGCCCGCCCCGCGCCGCACCCGCAAGCGGGCACCCGTCATGCGCGGGGGACCATTCAGGCTCTTATTCCATATAATTTATAGAGCTAAGCTGGTGAGGCAGGCTTTGGGTTTCGCTTCGGGCTCGTCTGCCGCACCCTTTGGGTGGGGAGGGAAACAATTGTTAGCAACGCCGTGCAAGTTTACCCTGGTGGCCGGGCACGGGGAGGGGGGCACGCCCCTGAATGCCTTCGACGCGGCGCTCGTCGAGGCAGGGATCGGCAATCTGAACCTGCTGCGGGTGAGCAGCATCCTGCCGCCGTCAACCCAGTTCAGCAGGGACCTGGAGATCCCGCCGGGATCCTTGACGCCGACCGCTTACGGCTTCATCACGAACAGCCAGCCCGGCCAGGTGATCGCTGCTGCCATCGGGGTCGGGATCGGCAACCCGGACAGTTACGGCGTGATCATGGAGTTCGAGGGTTGCTGCACCAAGGACGAGGCGGAGGCCAGTGTCCGGAAAATGGTCGAGGAGGGGTTTGAAAAGCGCGGTTTGACGCTGCGGGAGGTGCATGTCCTGGGGATTGACCACCGGGTGGAGGCAGTGGGCAGCGTCATTGCAGCGGCGGTGCTATGGTACGGGAGCGGCAAATAGTTGCGGCAGCTTGTCAACTAGCCGCGGTTGACGCTCTTTAAACCGGTAGTGTATAATGTAGGTGCATTTGTTCTAAGAATGGGGTCATTACTTTTGTCTTTTCGCAGCAGAAATCGCCGTACGGAACTTAGCCGGGGGGAGGGAAGAAGTGGGTATGGCCGAGGTTAGGGTCGGAAAAAACGAATCCCTGGATAGCGCCCTGAGACGTTTTAAACGTTCCTGTCAAAAATCCGGGATACTGGTTGAAGCACGCAAGCACGAGCATTATTTGAAACCGAGTGTCAAAAGGAAGAAGAAGTCCGAGGCAGCGCGAAAGCGTCGCTGGTCCTAGGGAGTTGGCTCTCTTGACACTGCAGGAACGATTGTTCAATGACATGAAAGAGGCGCTCAAGGCTCGCCAGGCGGGGAAACAGAGGCTATCGGTGATTCGTTTGGCCCGGGCGGCGTTAAAGTACCGCGCCATTGCCAAGGGGGCGGACCTGACCGAGCAGGATGTGTTGGACGTTCTCGCCAGGGAGGTCAGGATGCGCCGGGACGATATCCTGGAATACACCCGTGTCAACAGGATGGATGTTGTGGCGGAGCTGGAGGCGGAGATCGCCATCCTGGAGGAGTACCTGCCTCGCCAGTTGAGCAGGGAGGAGATCCAGGACCTGGGGCGCCAGGCTATCGCCACCACCGGCGCCACTGATGTGCGGCAGATCGGCAGTGTCATGGGAGCACTGATGCCACAGGTGAAAGGGCGTGCAGACGGCAGGGCCGTTCAGGAGATCGTCCGTTCTCTTCTAACTCCCTCAAGCAACTGAGACTTTCTTGAAGTTCGATGAGAGCTTCGAAGATAATTGCGAATGCCAACATCGAAAAAAAACCGAAAAAACAGGAGAAAACCGCCCGTAGATGAAATAGGGTGGTTTTTCTTTGCGTACGAGGCTATTCCTGCCAGAGATCTTGTTCCTCCAACCACTAACCACCAGATCGGTCTCTTTGGCGCCCCACCTGCATAAAAATGGAGGGAAAGGTGGGTTTTGTTGTGCCCAGGGAAATGAAGAACCTCGAGTATTTCCTTGCCCACTTCCTGGAACTGCCCAAGGAACTGGTTATGGGCCTGCCCAGGATCACCGTGCTCGGCGACATCCAGTTGATCGTGGAGAACCACCGGGGCATTATCGAGTATACCACGGAGAGGGTCAGGATCGGCACCGGCATCGGAGAACTGCGGGTGACCGGAACCGGGCTGGCCCTGCGGACGATCTTTCCGGAGGAGATCGCCGTGGATGGTAAGATCCGTAGCATTGACCTGGTGGGTGAGTAGCGAGTAGCGATGTACTCCGCATTCTTCGGACCGGGCGTAGCCCGGATGCGGAGGAGGTGAGATCCCACATCTCACCTTTCAAGTGGGGGAGTGCCAACACCGTGCTGATACGTAGTTTTTGGGCCTACATGCTGGGTTTTCTGGTCCTGGCGGTCAGGGGGGAGCACCCGGAGCGGTTTATCAACCTGGCGACCATGAGGGGCGTGGCGCTCTGGGATGTGAACCGGGTAAACCAGGAGACCATCCTGGTCAAGGCGCCAGCGCGATCTTTTGTGGCGCTGCGGCATATTGCACGGCGCACCAACGTGAGGGTGCGCATCCGGGCCAGAGGCGGGTTGCCCTTTATCCTGCAGCGTCTGCGGCGCCGCCGGATGCTGGTGGGTGGGGCGATCACCTTTTGCCTGCTGCTGTACCTGCTCTCTTCACTGATCTGGACTGTCGATGTGGTCGGAACCAGGCAACTCGACCCGAACCAGGTCCTCCGGGCGGCCGCCTCCGCCGGACTGTACCCGGGAAACCTGCGCTTCCTGGTTAACGGCAAGGATGTGGCGGACCGCCTGATGCGGGAAATGCCGGGGATCGCCTTTGCCGAGATAGACTTCCGGGGGACGCAGGTGAGCATCAAGATCACCGAGAGGGTCGTACCGCAGCCCTCCCTGGGCGCCGCCAATATTGTGGCTGTCAAGGACGGGGTGATCAAAGACATCCTGGTGCTGTCTGGCTCGCCCCAGGTCAAGGAGGGGGACGTGGTCCGTGCCGGTCAGATCCTGATCTCGGGGATCATCGCCCCGCCGCCCCCACCTAAAACTGAGGGCGCTCCACAGCCTCCGGCGCCAAAGTATGAGCTGCGCTACGTGGAGGCCCAGGGGATTGTCCGGGCGCGAGTCTGGTACCGCTGTTACGCCGAGGCGCCCCTGGAGGAACTGGTGGATCAGAAGACCGGACGCGTCACCAGCATCGTCAGCATCAGACTGGCAAACAAGGAAATAATCATCAAGGGCCCGCCCACCATTCCCTACCTCCTGTACGATCTGACAGAGAACAAAAGGAAATTGCCACAGTGGAGGAATATAACTTTGCCTGTCGAATTTGTTACAATAAGAGCGGAGGAGATCAGGCGCTTTTTACTGCGGCGCAGTTTTGAAGAGGCCCTGCGCCTGGCAGTTCAGCGGGCTCAGGCAATCCTGGCCGATCAGCTTCCCGCCGGGGCGGTGGTGACCGATCGTCAGTCGAAGGTGATCAACGTGGACATGGACCACGTCGGGGTGCTGTTGACGGTGGAGACCCTGGAGGAGATCGGGTTGCCGCAGCAGTTTGCGCCTCCCGGCACTAAGGTAAAGAACCCTGCTTTGACCCAGTAAAAGAGCGGGTGTATTATTAGAGGCAGCAGTACACCGCCTCATAGCCTGTCAAACAAGGGGGTAAATTATCAGCTTGTCAGTCACGGAAGCTAAGGTCATGGTCAACAACAATCATGACGCCTTAAACCTGTTCGGCAATCTCGATGAGAATCTAAAATTCATCGAGGAGAAGAGTGCTACCAGGATCATCGCCCGGAGCGGCGAGATCGTCATCCGCGGTGAAGAAGAGGCGGTGGCCCGGACCGTCACCCTGTTGCAGCAGTTGATCACCTTGACGGAGCAGGGGAATCCGGTGACCATCCCGGATATCAATTACGCCTGGCGCCTGGTGTCGGATCGGTCACAGGTGAACCTGGCAGAGATCAGGTCCGAGGTGATCCTGACCAACACCAGGGGCAAACCGGTGCGCCCAAAGACTACCGGGCAGGCCCGCTATATCCAGGCGATCAGGGACCATGACCTGGTGTTTGCCATCGGCCCCGCCGGGACCGGCAAGACCTTCCTGGCGGTGGTAATGGCGGTGCGGTCCTTTCGCAACAAGGAAGTGAGCCGGATCGTCCTGGTCCGGCCGGCGGTGGAGGCCGGGGAGAAGCTGGGCTTCTTGCCCGGGGACATCCAGGAAAAGGTCGACCCTTACCTGCGCCCGCTTTACGACGGGCTTTACAGTGTGTTTGGGGCGGAGACCGTCCAGCGCCATATGGAAAAGAACGTGATCGAAGTGGCGCCGCTCGCCTATATGCGCGGGCGCACCCTGGACGATTCCTTCGTCATTCTCGACGAGGCCCAGAATACCACGCCCGAGCAGATGAAGATGTTTCTGACCCGCCTCGGTTTTGGTTCCAAGGCTGTGGTCACCGGCGATATCACTCAGGTAGACCTGCCCCGCGGGCAGGCTTCCGGCCTGATCGAGGTACAGAAAGTGCTCAAGGATGTGGACGGCGTGTCCTTCCAGTACTTGACCGGAGACGACGTGATCCGCCACCCGCTGGTGCAGAAGATCGTGGAGGCGTATGAGAGACGTGAGACGAGAGGTGAGATGTGAGCACATCTCGCCTCACGGATAGGTAGCTATCAGGAGTGGATCGCATGATCACCTGGCGACAAGGGAGCCTCTGGCTACGCAATAGATGGCAGCAGCTTACGCGCCGCGGCTTGCGCAGGGTGGAACTGGTGGCCATATTCCTGGTGATCGCGGCGGCTGTCGTCGGGTCTGGCTTGATAGGGCGGGGTTACACCCTCACGGAGGGCCAGATCTCGCCATTCGACATCAGGGCGCCTCGCACCATGTCCTACGTCGACCAGGCGGAGACCGAAAGCGCCCGCCGGGAGGCGGCCAGCCGGGTGGAGAACGTCTACCAGCGCGACGACCAGGTGCTGCCGGAGGTCGAGTCCAACCTCCAGGGAGTCTTCAACGAGATCAGGGACCTGCAGCGCCAGAATCTGCCGGCCCAGCGAAGCGACAGCCTGCTTCAGGGTTACCTGGCCCAGGCGACCGGGGCTTCCGACACGGATGTGGCCTCGGTGGACCCCACCTCCCTGGGAGCGCTGTTGTCCTTGAACAACACCCAGTTAACCAGGCTGTACTCCTTGTGCCAGAGTTGGCTTAATGACTCTCTCCAGTACGGGTTGACCGAGGATGCCCTGCCGGACGCCCGGGATAACCTGTCGGGCCAGGTGGCCTCCTCGAACCTGGACCGGGATTTGAAGCCTGCCGTGACCTTTATTCTGACCCATATCCTGAGGCCGAACCTGGTGTTGGACCTGGAGACGTACGCCAGCAAGGTGGCTGAGGCCCGGGCAAGCGTCAGCCCGGTGCAGCACTCGGTCCTGGCCAACCAGGTAATCGTGGCGAAGGGCGAGATGATCGACGCCAACCGGCTGGCAGAGCTCCAGCAATTGGGGCTGCTGCGGACTCAGAATATCTGGCCGCCCGTGTTCGGGGTCGTTTTCCTGGTGCTGCTGCTGGCAGGGTTGACGGCGGCCTACCTGAAGCAGTTCCAGCCGAGGTTTTATGAGCGGAACCGGTACATCGCCCTCTATAGCATCCTCGTCACCCTCACCCTGCTGGCCGCCAAGGGGGTCACCCTGATCAGACTGGGCTCGCAGGCGGAGACGGCCGGGCTGATCGGTTACCTGGCGCCGCTGGCGGGTGGAGCGATGCTGATCACCGTGTTGATGGATGCCGAGTTGGCAGTGTTCACCTCCCTTATCCTGAGCCTGCTGCTGGGGGTGATGCTGGACGGGCAGATCTCTTTTGCCATTGCCGGCCTGGCCGGTAGCCTGGCCGGGATCTACAGCGTCTCCAACCTGAGTGACCGGGCGGGGCTCATCCGGGGCGGCGCCTTTGTCGCGGGGGTCAACGCAGCGGTGATTTTAGTGTTGGGGCTGCTTAACACCTCCGATGCCGCCACCGTGATGATGGGAATGGGGCTGGGCGTGGCCGGTGGTTTTCTGTCTTCGATCATGCTGTTGGGGTTTCTACCCTACCTGGAGACTCTGTTCGGGATCACCAGTTCCGTCAAGCTGCTGGAACTGGCCAACCCCAATGAACTGCTGCTCAAGCGCCTGCTGGTTGAAGCGCCGGGTACCTACCACCACAGCATCCTGGTGGGCAACCTGGCCGAGGCGGCGGCTCAGGCGGTACACGCCGACCCGTTGCTGGTGCGGGTGGGGGCCTACTATCACGATATCGGCAAGATCAAGCGACCGTACTTCTTCATTGAAAACCAGGTGGCCCGGGACAACCCGCACGAAAAGATCGCTCCCAGCCTGAGCACCCTGATCATCACCTCACACGTCAGGGACGGCCTGGAGCAGGCCCGGGAGCACAATCTCCCCGCCGGTGTGCAGGAGATCATCGAACAGCACCACGGCACCAGCCTGGTTGCCTACTTCTACCAGCGGGCCCTGGAGAGCGACCGCCCGGAGTTGGTGACTGAGGCGGATTTCCGTTATGACTGCCCCAAGCCCCGGACCAAGGAGGCTGCCCTGGTGATGCTGGCGGACAGCGTGGAAGCGGCCATCAGGTCCCTGCAGAAGCCTACCCCGGCACGGTTGGAGGGCCTGACCAGAAAGATCATCAAGGAGCGGCTGCACGACGGGCAGTTGGATGAATGCGACCTGACGTTCAAAGACCTGAACACCATCGCCGCTACCTTTGTGCAGGTGCTCGGCGGCATCTTCCACTCCCGTATCGAATACCCGGAAACGATGATCACCGAGATCGAAAGAAGGAGGGCGCGGGGTGCAGTTGTTAATCAGTAACGAGCAGCAGGAGGCCGCGGTCGGCGAGGATCTTTGCTCGCTGATCGAGAATGCCCTCAAGGATGTGCTGGCCTTGGAGGAAGTGAGCGGGTGCCCGTCCGGTGGACGGGCGCGGAAGTGTGAAGTGGGAATAGAAGAAGGCATCGGCGGAGCCGATGCCAACAAGAATCTCGCCTCCCACCTCCCACCTCTCACCTCTCAAATAGAGGTCAGCCTGGCCCTGGTCGACGACGTCGGGATGGCGGCTCTGAACCAGCAGTACCGGGGCATTGCCGATACCACCGACGTGCTGTCCTTCCCGATGATAGAATACAGGAGTCAGGAGTCAGTAGTCAGGAGTCAGGAGTGTAAAGAAGGGATTGGCGAAGCGCGCCTGCCCCGGCGGGCACCTGCCAACGAGAATCCGACGACCGATATGGAGGTGCTGTTGGGGGACATCGTCATCTCGGTCCCCAGGGCGCTCGACCAGGCTGCTGCCTACGGCAATTCTTTTAAGGCAGAGATGGTCTTCCTGGCGGTGCACGGGATGCTGCACCTGCTGGGCTATGATGATGAGACCGATGGCGGCGCCGCCAGGATGATGGAGATTGCCCGTCAAGTGATGGACAAGCTGGGGTTGGGAGCGGTCAGGGATGCATAGGCGCTCCTTCAAGATGTCATTCGGGGATGCGCTGTCCGGGATGTGGTATTGCCTCAGCACCCAGCGCAACATGCAGGTGCACCTGGTTGCGGCTGTCGCGGTCCTGGTCGCCGCCTGGCTGCTGAAGCTGAGCCGCCTGGAATGGGCGCTGCTGCTGTTCGCCATCAGCTTCGTGGTGGCGGCGGAGATGTTCAACACAGCCCTGGAAAAGACGGTCGACCTGTTCGTGGATACCTATCACCCGCTGGCGCGCCTGGCCAAGCATATCGCGGCGGGGGCGGTGCTGGTCTCCGCCCTGAACGCGGTGGTGGTGGGGGTGCTGATATTCCTGCCGCACCTGCGCATGCTATTGAAATAGTAGTCAGGAGCCAGGAGCCAGGACTCAGGAACGGGCGAAAACTCTCGGGGTATTCTGAGTACTGACTCCTGAATTCTGACTACTTGAACGGTTAATAGAAGGCCGAACTTCGAATATCTAACTTCTAGAATGGAGTGAGCATTGATAAAGTCGGGATTTGTATGCATCATCGGACGGCCGAACGTGGGAAAATCCACTCTGATCAACCAGTTCGTCGGGCAGAAGATTGCCATCGTTTCGGACAAGCCCCAGACTACCAGGAACCGCATCCTGGGCATCTGCACCAACGACGAGGGGCAGGTGGTCTTCCTGGATACGCCGGGCATCCACCGGCCGCGCCACCGGCTGGGGGAGTATATGTTGAAAGTGGTCCGGAGGGCCATGGACGGAGTCGACCTGCTCCTTTACGTGGTGGACGCCGCCGCGCCGACCGGCCCCGGGGAGGAGTTCATCCTCAACCAGGTTGGCGGGGTGCGCACCCCGGTGATCCTGGTGTTGAACAAGATCGACCTGATCAAGAAGGACGGGCTGTTGCCGGTCATGGAATGGTATTCCAGGCGCGGCACCTTTCTGGAGATAGTGCCGGCATCGGCTCTCACTGGCGCCAACCTGGATCAGGTCAAGGGACTGATCTTCGACAACCTGCCGGAGGGGCCGTGCTACTACCCGCAGGAGATGGTGACCGACCAGCCGGAGCGCTTCGTGGCGGCGGAGATCATCAGGGAGAAGGTACTGCTGCTGACCCGGGAGGAGGTTCCCCACTCCATAGCGGTGGTCGTCGAGGAGATGCAGACCCGGGCCAATCAGACTCTCTACCTGCCGGCCGTCATTTACGTGGAGCGGGAATCCCAGAAAGGGATCCTGATCGGCAAGGGCGGGCTGATGTTGAAGGAGATTGGCCGGCTGGCCCGGCTGGAACTGGAAGCCCTGTTCGGAAACAAGATTTTCCTGGAACTGTGGGTCAAGGTGAAGAAAGAATGGCGGGATAATGAGAGCGCCCTGCAATCCTTCGGATACGAGTAACAGGGGCGGCGGGCACCCGGAGGGGCCCGTGGCCGGAACAATGTTTCAGAGACTGTCCCACAACTCATTTTTAAAATGCTGCAGAGTTTTTTGAAGATTACAGCAGGAATTTGGCTTTTTCCCTCGAATAGACATCTTGAATACCCATAACGCATTGTGATGCCCCAGGGCCATTGCCGTCGTTGACCCGGTACCAAGGGTCTGAAGACCGGGCAGTAGTCGGACAAGAGCAGCCTGATCGCCTTGAACCGGCGAGAGGGGACGACAAAGGCATTCCAGAGGTGCAAGGGTGGTGAACGGGGGCAGTCTGATCGCGTTCAAGGGCTTGATGTCAGAGCATCCCATCATGAGACTGAGACGACGGCAGGAGTCGCGGCGGGGTTGCTGGTTGCAACGTCCCTCCGGGGAATTGAAGCGTGATCGTGCTTTCGGCAAGAGTGATGGGAAGATGCATCTTTCATGATCGTGTTTACAAAAGATTGGCTTCAACATTAGGGGGTGGTCGGGCAGTCCCCTCGCCAGAGGGGCTGAAAGCCGTAGTGGTATAGTCCGTTTTAGCTTTTATCAACCAGGTTTCAAGCAAGGATTAAAGAGGAGGGATTGGTGTGAAGGGACTCAGTCGGCGCGATTTCCTGAAGTTATGCGCGGGTTCTGCCGCGGCTGTCAGCCTGTCGGAGATGCTGTTGCCGCACCTGCTGGAGGCAGCTCCTGCTTCAGGAAATCCTCCGGCGCTCTGGATTCAGGGCGCAAGCTGTACCGGTTGTTCCGTCTCCCTGCTGAACTCGGAACAGCCTGCCATCGCAAAGATTTTGACGGATGTCATCAGCCTCAAGTTCCACCCGAACATCTCCGGTGCTGCCGGCGATCTGGCCACGAAGGTCATCGACGATACGGCTGCTGCCGGTGGTTTCTTCCTGGTGGTGGAGGGCGCCGTGCCTACCGGAGCCAATGGCATGTTCTGCACCGTGGGTGAGAAGAACGGGCAACAGATCACCTTCATGGATCGGGTCGCAGATCTCGGCTCCAAGGCCGCTGCCGTGCTGGCAGTCGGTACCTGCGCCGCTTTCGGCGGCATCCCCGCTGCCACCTACGGTGGCAATCCCACCACCCACGGTGGTCCCACCGGGTGCATGAGCGTGCTCGACTTCTTCAAGCAAAAAGGCATCACCACTCCGGTGATCAATGTTCCCGGATGCCCGCCGCACCCGGACTGGATGGTCGGCAGCCTCGCCCATTTCCTGCTTTACAAGAAACTGCCGCCGATGGACCAGTACAACCGCCCGACCATGTTCTACGGCAATATCCTTCACGACAACTGCCAGCGGCGCCAGTATTTCGACAACAGCAAGTTTGCCAAGGTGTTCAGCGAACCATACTGCCTTCTGGAGTTGGGTTGCAAGGGGCCATTTGCCGCCTGCGACTCCTACAAACGGCAGTGGAACGGCGCGAGTTCGTGCATCCTGGCCAACGGCCCTTGTTACGCCTGCACCGACATGAACTTCCCGGACGGGTCCTCCCCGATCTACCAGCGCTATCCAGACGTGAAGCTGCCTAACATCGACGCCAGCGCCGACGCTGTTGGGGTCACCCTGGGCGCGGCAGTGGTGGTCGGCATGGCTGCCCACCTGGTTGGCAACGCAGTCAATGGCCGCCTCAGCGGCAAAGAAGAGTAGGGGGGTGAGGAGAAAATGGCAACTAAAGTAGTAGTTGATCCGATTACCAGACTAGAGGGCCACCTAAGTATCGAGTGCCAAGTGGATGGCGGCAAGGTCATAGATGCCCAAAGCACCGGCACGCTGTTCCGCGGTCTAGAGTTGATCCTGCAGGGCCATGACCCCCGGGACGCTCAGGACTATGTCCAGCGGATCTGCAGCGTTTGCCCGGTTACTCACGGCACGGCGGCCGCCTTCGCCCTGGATGACGCTTTCGGTCTGACCGGGCAGATTCCCGACAACGGGCGGATCGTGCGCAACCTGATCCTCGGCGCCAACTACCTGCACTCGCACATCCTGCACTTCTACCACCTGGCGGCCCTGGACTACGTGAAGGCCCCGAACCTGCCGCCGCTGGTGCCGCAGTATGCCGGCGACTACCGGCTGCCTGACGCCGTCAACGCGGCAGCGGTGCAGCACTACCTGCAGGCCCTGGAGATGCGCAAGATGGCTCACACGCTGCTGGCGACCTGGGGCGGGCGCATCCCCGGCCAGAGAGGGATCGTGCCCGGCGGCTCTAGCGCCAACGTCGACACGGAGAAGATCGTTCAATCCAAGTACCTCCTGGAGCAAATTACCGACTTCATTAAAGGCACATACATTCCGGATGTCCTGGCGGTAGCCAAAGTATACAGCGACTGGGCGTCCATCGGCGTCGGCTGCAAGAATTTCATGAGCTACGGCGGTTTCCCGCAGGACAATGGCGGGTGGAACGGCAAGCGCATGTATTCGAACGGCGTCTACATCAACGGCCAGGCCGGCACCTTCGATCCCACGCAGATCACCGAGGATGTCAAGCACTCCTGGTACGTGGACGGTATCCCCAAGGACCCGTACCATAGCGTGATCACTCCGGAAGCGGACAAAGCAGCCGGGTACACCTGGCTGAAGGCTCCCCGCTACGACGGTAACGTCGTGGAGGTTGGCCCGCTGGCCAAGCTGTTTATCAACCAGGATCCCACCTTGCTGGGTGCATTGACTACGCTGGGATTGAAGACCGAAAACGCTTTCTCGGTCATGGGCCGGCATGCAGCCAGGGCTGTTGACTGCTTAAACGTAGCCACCGCCATGGTTGATTGGCTGATGCAGTTGGTGCCGGGTGGCCCCACCTGCGTGCCGCATGAAGTGCCGAAGCAAGCGGAGGGCATGGGCCTCAACGACGCCGAGCGCGGCGCCCTCGGACACTGGATCGTGATCGATAACTGGAAGATCAAGATTTACAACGCCATCGTGCCGACCACCTGGAACGCCAGCCCGCGCGATGACAACGACCAGCCCGGACCGATCGAGCAGGCCCTGATCGGCACCGCGGTCAAGGACCCCGACAACCCGATCGAGCTGGTGCGCGTGGTGCGCTCCTTCGACCCCTGCCTCGCCTGCGCCATACATCTGATCACCCCGGACCGGAAAGTTCGCAAGTTCCGGGTCTATTAGGAGGGATCTAATTGGCAAATATGGAAGACCGTCATACCCTGGTAGTGCGCTTCTTCCACTGGTGGGACGCAGTGTCGATCTTCGCCCTGATCTTCAGCGGCTTCTATATCCACAACCCGTATGGGTTCTTCAGGTGGATGTTCTACGATATGGACGCCGCCCGCAAGGTCCACTTCATCTTCATGTACTGCGTGATCGCCGGACTGGTCGGGCGCATCTACTACGCCTTCGCCTCAGGCGACTACAAGAACTTTGCCATGGGCCCGAAGGACATGGCCAATATGCTCAAGCTGATGCTCTATTACCTGTTCATCACCGATGAGGAGCCGGACTGGGGCGGGAAGTACAACCCCGGCCAGAAGGGGATGTACGCCGCCTTTGCCCCGCTGCTGCTGATCCAGATCTACACCGGGATGATCATGATGTGGCCAGGCACCTTTTCCAGTTGGGCGCTCTGGCTCGGCGGCATCAAGTGGATCCGGGAGATCCACTACATCGTGGCCTGGGTCTTCGTCTATTGCATAGCTGCTCATATGTACCTGGACTTCACCGAGGGGTGGGCCAACATCGTCGGGATGTTCACCGGCACGCGCCCGGTGAAGGTCCATCACCGGCACGAGAGCCCTCTGGTGCATAGGGCGACTGTCAAGGGCTAGACCGAACTCCGGCAGCCCCGGTATCAAGGATTCAACTGAATGGGTCGCCCCCGGCGCGGGGGCGTGGATTGAAATCATCAAAAAAGCCAGCCTACCCGATGTAGAGGTAGGCTGGCTTTTTTTAAGAAGCACGCATGCTCAACATAAGATCTGCCATGTTGTGACAAGTTAGGGCCTACTTGGCTCATTATTTTATGCAGAAAGCATACTTGCCATGACCGGTTTTGACAGCAAAGTGGATTGTTTTCGGGTATAATTATTGTTAAGCCAAGTTAGTGAGGCCATGTTTACCGGCGCCCCCACTGAAGCCAGGAACTCGTTGAACAGGGCGCGGTGCAGGAGGAAGCAGTAGTGGGAAGAAAGGTCATACTCGGGGTCGGCAACTTGCTTTTGAGGGACGAGGGCGTGGGGATTCACGTGGTCAAGGCACTGGCCGGACACCAGTTTCCCCCGGATGTGGAGGTCATCGACGGGGCGACCGCGGGCTGCGATCTGCTGCCGTTGATCGCTGGGGCGGAGAGAGTCGTCATCGTAGATGCCCTGCAGGGCGGAGAGCCACCTGGAGCGGTATACCGCCTGACACCGCAGGATTTTGAGCAGGATTCCCGGGAGGGCGCCGTCTCCTTGCACGATATCGGGATCATGGATGTGTTGAAGATGCTGGAGCTGATGGAGGGGCAGCTCCCGCCGGTGGTGATTGTCGGGGTCGAGCCAGGCAAGATCGAGGTCGGTCTGGAACTGACTCCCGAGGTGGCGGCCAGCCTCCCCTTTGTTCTGGAACTGGTGAAAAAAGAGATTTCAAGCTAGTCTCTGGGGGTAATCGGGCGAATATGGCGGAGACAAAGCGTGTGCTGATCCTGGCGGTACGCTTCGGCAGCGGGCACTGGCAGGCTGCCCTGGCGCTCAAGAGGGCGCTGGTAGAGGAGCATCCCACAATCAAGGTAGAGGTCGTCAACTATCTCAAGTTTGCCGGCTCTCTGTTCGATTTCATCCTGCGATTGATCTACCAAGACCTGATGGTCCGCATGCCGCCGGTCTATCGCCGCTTCTTCAGCTACACCGACCGCCTGTCCCAGGACTCCCTGTTTCAGAAGCTCATGAAGACCACCGGAGTGCCGGCCTTTCTCCTTTACCTCAGGCGCAAGCGTCCCGACCTGATCATCAGCACCTACCCGGTCCCGGCGGCGGTTGTTTCCTGGTTGAAGCAGCGCGGCCTGGTCAATTGCCCCCTGGTGACCGTGATCACCGACTACATAGTGCACCAGATGTGGATCCAGCCCGGCACCGATCTCTATATAGCGGCATCCGAGGCGGTGGCCGGGGAACTGGTCCGGAGGGGCGTGCCCCCCGAGCAGGTGGCGGCCACCGGCATCCCCATCGATCCCCGCTTTACCGCGCAAGGGGACACAACCTCTGCGGGGGAATGTCCCCGATGGATGTCCGCCAGGCCGCTGTCCGAGGTGGCGCCGGATCTGTCGGAGGAACTGAAGGATCTGCCCCTGGTCCTGGTGATCAGCGCGGCCACCGGCTTCGGTGGGGACCTGAGCCGGATCTGCCGCCTGATGGCCGGACTGCCGGTGCCCAACGTGACGGCGGTGTTGGGAGTACGTTTTCCCAAGCTGCGGTTGAACCTGCGCCAGGCGGTCAAGAAGGGGCCGAACAGGGTGTTCATCGTCGGCTACACCCGGGAGATGCATGTGTTCATGGCTGCCGCCTCCTGCCTGATCTCCAAGGCTGGGGGGCTTACCATCAGCGAGGCCCTGGCGGCGGAGGCGCCGATGATCATCTACAAGGCCCTGCCCGGCCAGGAGGAGATGAACCGGGATTTCCTGACCCGGGAGGGGGCGGCCCTGTCTGCCCGGAATCTGGCCGAGCTCGGCACGCTGCTCTGTGATGTGCTGCGGAACGAGGGCCTGCGCTTCCGGATGCGGGAGGCGGCTGTCCGCCTGAAACATCCCGATTCGGCCAGCCAGGCGGTGCGGCTGATAGAGCGATACCTGGAGTGACAGTGAAAACCGTCCCCGGTGGCGGCGCGGCAGGAGGCGACGATTATATGAAGGACGAGTACGGGGCGACAGTGATCAGGCGGCGCATCACCAGGGTTGATGAGGCCGGCGCCACCGATGACGAAGACATCGTGGTGCGGGAGGCGGCGCTCACGGTCAACGTCAATGACAGAGAGCTGGCCACCCTGGTCTGTTCCCCGGTGGACCTCAAGTATATGGCGGTGGGCTTTCTCTGCGCAGAGGGGATCCTGCTCCAGCGCGGCGACCTCGAACAGATCAGCATCGATGAGGAGCAGGGGATGGCCTGGGTGACCACCTGCCGGGATCACCTGGGGGAGAAGGTGTTTCTCAAGCGCTACATCACACCCTGCTGCGGGCGCGCCCGGGCCTCGTTCTACTTTGCGGCGGACGCCATGCTCTGCAAACCGGTGACCGCTACCCTGCAAGTGCCACTGGCCACGGTGTTGAGCCTGGCGGAGCAGTTGCAGGAACGGTCGCACCTGTTCCGGCGCACCGGCGGCGTGCATGGGGCGGCCCTGGCCAAAGACGGGGAGATCCTGATCTTCCGGGAGGACATCGGGCGCCACAACACCCTGGACAAGATCTACGGCCAGTGTTTTCTGGAGGAGATCCCCCGGGAGGATAAGACCATCGTCTTCAGCGGCCGGGTCTCCTCGGAGATAGTGCTCAAGGTCGCCAAAATGGGGGTGCCTGTACTGATCTCCCGTTCGGCGCCCACCGACCTGGCGCTGCAGTTGGCCGACGACCTGGGGGTGACGGTGGCAGGCTTCGCCAGGGGCAACCGCTGCAACCTCTACGCCCACCCGGAGCGGATAATTCTTGAGTGATGATTCAACTGGGTCTTGGCTTAAGTGGGGGATTGCTTGCCCCCACTGAAGCTTAGAGCCAGTTAATACAGTGACGTAGCCGCTCTTATCCCACCGCTTCGGAGGAAGCGGGGGCATTAGAGCGGGTAGTCATCTGTGGCGATGAGAGGCTGCAACCTTTCTAGAGCCACCCGGAACGGATAATCCTGGACGGTGAGATAACACAGTGAGCGATGGTGGAAAAGTAGCAAATCCGCGGCGGGTGGTGGTGGCCATGAGCGGCGGGGTGGACAGCTCCGTGGCTGCCCTGCTGTTAAAGCGCCAGGGATACGAGGTGGCCGGCGTCACCATGCAGGTCTGGCCGAGCTCCAGCGGCGACCGCAGTTGCTGTGGGCTGTCGGCCATCGACGATGCCAGGCGGGTAGCCTGGCAGTTGGGCATCCCCCACTACGTCCTGGATTTCCGTGCGGAGTTTGAGAACCGGGTGATCAGCTACTTCTGCAGGGAGTATCACGCCGGCCGCACCCCTAACCCGTGTATCGCCTGCAACCGTTACCTCAAGTTTGGGACGCTGCTGCACAAGGCCCGTGGCCTGGGGGCGGACTACCTGGCCACCGGACACTACGCCCGGATCGAGCGGGACGATGACGGAAGGTGGCAACTGCGCACGGCGGCGGACGCCTCCAAGGACCAGACCTACGCCCTCTACCAGATGACCCAGCAGCAACTGGAGCACACCCTCTTTCCCCTGGGAGAATACCGCAAGCAGGAGGTACGGCGGATCGCCCGCCAGGCTGACCTGACAGTGGCGGAAAAGGCCGAGAGCCAGGAGATCTGTTTCGTCTCCGGGCAGAGTTACGCCGGCTTCGTGGCCGAGAGAACGGGCTCCACGGGGGCTGAGGGGTTGTTCAGACACACAGATGGGCAGGTCCTCGGCCGCCACCGGGGCGTCTGCTGCTATACCGTCGGTCAGCGCAAGGGTCTGGGGCTGACGTCTGACTACCCGCTGTACGTGACCCGGATCGATCTCCAGACCAACACCGTGTGGGTGGGGGCGGAGCGGGATCTCTATCAAAACAGCCTGATCGCCGGCGATGTCAACTACATCTCAGGGATGCCTCTCGAACGGCCGCAGCCGGTCACGGCCAAGATCCGCTACAAGGCGCCGCGGGCGGGGGCGGTGGCCGCAGCCATTGGCGAAGACCGGCTCCGGGTGGACTTCCAGGCACCCCAGAAGGCGATCACCCCGGGCCAGGCGGTGGTTCTGTACGACGGCGACGTGGTGCTGGGGGGCGGGACGATTTTGGTGGTTGGTGGTTAGTGGTCGGTGGTTGGAGGAACAAAGTGACGCCTAGGTGGTAGGAGATCAGCGTGTTGAAATTCGACGGCTAAGTGCTCACGGCCAACGAACACAATGGTGGTGGAGGAGTCTGTCAGAGGGGGTGAAAGTAGTGAACGAACGGTTGATACAGCTTGCGGAGAGCGGAGGAGAGGATGATGCTCTGCAAGGCAAACTGGATAGCTTGAAGTCGTTTATCTCAAGGCTGCAGCGGGTGGTAGTGGCCTTTTCCGGGGGAGTCGACAGCTCGCTGGTGCTGAAGGCAGCCCTCGATGCCCTGGGGACTGAGAACGTGCTGGCAATAACGGTGGTCTCCCCCCTGATGCCTGAGCGGGATCAGGGGTCGGCGCAGGCAGTGGCCCAGTCTCTGGACGCCCGGTACCGGATCATCACCACCGATGAACTGCAGGTGGGGGAGATTGCCGCCAATCCGCCAAACCGCTGCTGGCACTGCAAGAACAACACCTTTGCCCTGCTGACCGGCATCGCCCGGGAGGAGGGCTACCTGGCGGTGCTGGACGGCACCAACCGCTCCGATTGCAGCGACTACCGCCCCGGCATGGCTGCCATCCGCAGCTTCGACACTGTCTACAGCCCGCTGCTGGAGTGTGGCCTGGACAAGCAGGAGGTGCGGCAGCTCGCCCGGCGCCTTGGACTGTCCAACTGGAACCTGCCCGCCCAGGCCTGCCTGGCGTCCCGGATCCCCTACGGTGTGCCGCTGACTTCGGAGAGCCTGGAGCAGGTCGCCAGGGCGGAGGCCGTTTTGATAGAGCTCGGCCTGTGCAACGTCAGGGTCAGGCACCACGGCCAGATCGCCAGGATCGAGATCGCTCCGGATGAACTGGAGAAGGTGTTGAACCGGGAATCGTTGCAGGTGATCTCAGGCAGGATCAAGGCCTGTGGCTTTGCTTACGTCGCCCTCGACCTGGACGGCTACCGGACCGGGAGCCTGAACGAAGTGCTTGTTTAGATGCCGGGGGTGCACAACAGTTGCTAATGAAAAGGCCGGGTGCTGGTTTCCCGCCCGGCCTGCTAGCAGTCGACAGAGGCTTTGCTTTTTATCGTTGCTTTCATATCCTACCTGATGCCCAGTTCTTGGGTGATGTAGTCGTACATCTGGTAGAGGTCGTCATAAGGGAATTCGTACTCGAGTTTGCCTCTCTCGATCCGCTCTTGCTGTGTCCAAACCGGTATCTTGATCTCTGCGTCCCGATGCTCAGGCTCCTCGAAAGTCCTCAGTGCCACTGCCATGTTCGCCCTCTCCCCTCATTCCGGCCCCGCTTCCGGCGGCCTGTTTTTTTTAAGATCTCTACCCGGTTGTTGTTACTTGATACCCAGTTCTTTGGTGATGTAGTCGTACATCTGGTAGAGGTCGTCATAGGGGAATTCGTACTCTACCCTGCCTGTCTCGGCCCGTTTTTCGAGTTTCAATCCCGGCCTCTTCACCTCTGCGTCCCGATGCTCAAGCTCCTCGAAAGTCCTCAGTGCCACTGCCATGTTCGCCCTCTCCCCTCATTCCGGCCCCTTCCGGCGGCCTCGTTTTTGTTTTCCTGCCTATATAAACATGCATATTTCATGCCACAATCGGGAACCGGCGGGCGGGTACCGGCTCCGGTTGTAGGCAGCAGCCGCCGGATGCTCAGCAGCCTGCCTGCCGGATGCTGCCGGGGCGGTGGTGTACCTCGGTTTCTCCGTTGCCATAGACAGCGCGGTTAACCGGGTTGTCCTGCCGGCGTAGTGTCTGTTAAAGACAGTAAAAGCACCGAAAAAGCGGAAACGGTTCCGAAAATCCGGAGAGGATCGAAAAGCCGCCGGGGCAACCCCGGCGGCTACGGAAATTCGGGTTTCCAACGGCGTCAGGCCAGCAGGTTCGGGAAGACGGAGATCACCACCAGCAGCACGGTCAGGGCGATCATGATGACGGTAGTCGCCCAGGCGATGGCGTCGAAACTCCGGGAGTTGGTGAACCGGCCCATGATATCCTTGTTGTTGATCAGGATCAGCATGAAGATCAGGATGAAGGGCAGCAGCACCCCGTTGGCCACCTGTGACCAGAGCATGATGGCGATCAGCGGGGCGTTCGGGATCAGGATCAGCCCCGCCCCGATGACTACCAGGCTGGTGTACAGCCAGTAGAAGACCGGGGCCTCGCTCCACGTTTTGTCGATGCCGGCCTCGAAACCCAGCGCCTCACAGACATAGTACGAAGTGGCCAGGGGCAGGATCGAGGCCGAGAAGACCGAGGCGTTGAAGAGGCCGAAGCCGAACAGCAGGCCGGCCCACCTGCCGGCCAGCGGCTGCAGGGAGATGGCCGCATCCTTGGCTGTTGCAATTTGAATGTTGTGTAGGAACAGGGTGGCGGCGCAGGCCACCACGATGAACAAGGCGATGATGTCGGTCATAAAGCAGCCCACGATCACATCCGTCCGGGAGTATGCGTAATCCTTGGCGGTGATCCCCTTCTCCACCACTGCCGACTGGATGTAGAACTGCATCCAGGGAGTGATGGTCGTCCCGATCAGCCCGATCAGCATGGCCAGGTAGACCGGACTGAAGCTGAAGGATGGCACGACCATTGCCTTGAACACGACTCCCCAGTTGGGCCTGGCCATGATCGCCGAGGGGATGTAGCACAGGTACAGGGCGGAGGCTACCAGGAAAACGCGCTCGACCATCTTGTAGGAACCCTTGATCACAATAAACCAGACCAGGAAGGCAACGATTGGCACGATGATGTATTTGGAGATGTTGAAGATTTCTCCACTGGCGGCCACGCCGGCGAACTCGGACACTGTGTTGCCCAGGTCGGCTATCAACAGGGCCGCCATCACGAACATGATCACCTTGACTCCGAAGCGCTCCCGGATCAGGTCGGACAGGCCCTTGCCGGTGACGGCGCCCATGCGGGCGCACATTTCCTGGGCGACGATCAGGGCGATGGTCATCGGGATGAAGATCCAGAGCAGCTTCAATCCGAAAGACGCCCCGGCCACCGAGTAGGTGGTGATGCCGCCGGCGTCGTTGTCCACGTTGGCGGTGATGATCCCCGGACCCATGATCGCCAGGAAGAGGATCAGAGACGGTAACAACAGGTTGAATCTCTTGAGCCCTTTCACGGTTTCCACATCCTCCAGGACTTGCTGTGAGTCATGAAGTCGGTGAAGCTCTCCAGCCCACCGCGGTCAGGGAACACCGTCTCCATGACATCGTCCACCGTGATGATCCCCAGCAGCACACCCTGTTCATCCACCACCGGCAGCGCCAGCAGGTCGTACTTGGCGACCGTTTCCTGCACCCTCTTGATATTGTCGTCTCCCCGGACGGTAACGACACGGGAGCGCATGATGGCGCCCAGCTCTGTGTGAGGTTGGGCGACGATCAGGTCGCGCAAGCTTACCACTCCCTTGAGAACTTCCGCGTGGTCGATAATGTAGAGGTAAAAGATCGTCTCGGCCGAGGGCGCTAGCTCCCGCAGCCGGTTGATGCAGTCCTCGGCGGTAGTGTCAGCCGGGAAGGAGATGAACTCCGTGGTCATCAGGGCGCCGGCGGTGTTTTCCTCATACTCCATCAGTTCCCGGACGTCCTCCGCCTCATCCTTGTCCATCAGGTTCAACAATTCGCTGGACTTCTCCTCCGTCAGTTCGCCCAGGATGTCCGCCGCCTCATCCGGCGGCATGTCCGCCAGCATCTCGGAGGCGCTGGTGCTGTCCATGTCGGTGATGATCTCCACCTGGGTGTCCAGATCGGCCTCGGTCAGGGCCTCGATGGCAGTCTGACGGTCGAGGCCTGCCAGCAGTTGACTTCGGCTGACACTGTCCATATCCTCGATGATGTCGGCCAGGTCTGCCGGGTGCAGGTCTTTCAGCGAGGGGTGTTCCAGGGTCAGGCGCAGGTTGTCCATCTTGGACTCCGGCGGCTTGATGTACTTCCAGTCCACCAGATTCTGCGGCCGTCCCCTGACCAGGCTTTCCACGCCGATGCGGCGCAACAGGCCGCGCACGCCCACATCCACCGCCACCAGGATCAGGTCGTGGGCGGGGCCGCTCTCGATCCAGGCCAGCATGATATCGTTGACCCGCACCAATTTGGAACCCTTGGTGTCGATGATCTGCTTGTCGAGCAGCCACTTGCCGACGTAGAGCTCTTCTTCGGTGAGGAGTTGCAGCTCGTCGGTGAAGGCCACGTTGAGCCGGATGCTTCGCTCGTCCCATTGTTCGATCTGGCTGATCCCGATGTGCTTCTGGACGTCCTTGGCGAACTTGATCCCCGTCACCCTGGGATAGTGGTTATCCCAGCGTACCGCCATGTCCCGCAAGCGACCGACCAGCTTGCCGTTCCGGTCGTAGATCGGCTTGCCGAGTGTCTGACTGAGGAAGAATTCCCTCTGTGACGTGATCTTTTTCATAGCCTTCCCCTCCTTGGTCAGCGGGACTGGCGCCCCTGTATTAACCTGCCTGGAATTACTTTTTTTAACATTATTCAGCGAGAAGTCCCTCTCCTCTGAGGTGAGGGATGAATCGCCATTCTTAGAAAAACTTGTTGACATACCGAACGTATGTTAGTTATAATATAACCAGATCTTTGATAACCGAAACTAGGCGGTTCCCGGTAGAAATGCTTACCGGGGTAAAAGTTTCGACCCCCCAAAGACTAGGGATGGAACAGCCCGAAGTTACGCCTGAATTGAGATCGTGTAAGACCTTGGCATACCAAGGCAATGGTCGATGAAGCAGGAAGCTCCCATTTCTAAAGTGGGGGTAGTTCACAACTTTTGCATCCGCAATCCGGCCTTACCCAATAAAAAAGTCCTCCCCGCGGGAAGACTCAGTCTCATAAATGCCAATACCTCATCCCCCCACTCGTCGAGTTTTGACACGTGCGCAGCTTAGAGATTGTCCCTCAGCCACATTAGGTAGAACCTTAAGCCGGTAATACCTGTTGACCCATTTGGCGTCTTTCGACGTTTCCGGGCAGTGGCGTCTGTCTACGCAGAAGCCTCACCTAACGAAGGAATGTTATATTCAGTTGTCAGAATCAGTATATTACGTCAACTGGCAAAAGGCAACCTGGAAAAATATTTTGCTTGAAAAATGTCGAACCATGGTTTTGCAGATTGCTTGTTGAAGCCGGTACAAGAGAAAAGGAGTGGCCAAAAGGGAGCAGGAGGGGGTTGAATTGGAATTTACAAAACAAGACAGTTTTGATTGATAAATCTTGACAGTCTAGACTTATTGGGGGCGAAAACTATGAGCATGGAATGGCAACTGCAAGAAGCAAAAAATCGTCTCAGCCAACTTGTGAATCAAGCAGCCCAAGATGGGCCGCAAATTATCACAGTCAGGGGGAAACCTGCTGCTATTATCTTGTCGATTGAAGAGTATCAGCGCCTTACACAGCCTCGAACAAAGTTAACGGATTTTTTTAAGGAGTCGCCCTTATGCGATGTGGAGATTGACCTGGAAAGAAGCGCAGACTTATCCCGCGAGGTGGAATTGTGAAATACCTTTTAGACACCAATGTCGTTTCGGAACTGATCAAAAGAGAGCCGAATCCAAGTGTGGTGCGTTGGGTTGATGAGCGGGACGAGGGAACTCTATTTCTCAGTGTGGTTACTTTTGGCGAGATACAAAAGGGCATTAAAAAACTCAGTGATGGAAAACGGGCGGAACACCTGCAGGCCTGGGTAGATCAGGATCTGGCCAAACGCTTTGAGGGTCGGATATTGCCAATTGATCTTGATGTAGCATTCACTTGGGGAAGGATTCTAGGCGTTTCGGAAAAAAATGGCTTGAAACTGCCAGTAATCGATAGCCTGATTGCGGCTACAGCAATTGCCCATAATCTGATTGTTGTAACTCGAAATGCACATGACTTGGAGCGCTGTCAGGCCTCTGTTCATAATCCATGGCACGAGTGAGAGAGGCAGGGGGGGATACGATGGAAAGGGAACAACTAGCGCTACTGAAGGCACAGGTGTAGAATCAGGTTGAAACTATCGAGAATCTTTTCGAAAAGGTTGAGGAGAGAAAAAGCCCGGCATCCTCGGCTGAGTGGGAGAGTCTCGCATACAGGCTGCACAACTTGTACTGCGGTTTCGAGGAGGGAGGCACATTATGTCGAACAAGTCCGGGGATTACAAGGACACCGCCGGCGCAGCAGAAAAAACGGGCTTCAAGGTAACTGTCACCAGGAATGGCCCATACCTGGTGTCTGGCAAACTGCCGCTGAAGAAGGAGATTATAGTATCTGACAAGAATGGCGACTCGGTTGCCTGGCGTGATGGCGAGACGTATCCGGATCGGGATCGGTATGCCCTCTGTCGTTGTGGCAAGTCCGGAAGCAAGCCCTTCTGCGATGGAACTCATGAAAGGAAAGAATTTGATGGCAATGGGATGGCCGCTGCGGTCCCCTACAATGAACAGGCGGTAGCCTTTGAGGGACCCGAGCTGGTGTTGACCGATGCCCAGGATTTGTGCTCCGTCGCTCGTTTTTGTCATCCCGGCGGGGGTACATGGCAGTTGACCCGAAGATCCGATAATCCCGGGGCGAAGAAGCAGGCAATTCAGGAAGCTTGTAATTGCCCCTCGGGAAGATTGGTGGCCTGGGACAGAGAGACCCTCCAGGCGTTCGAGCCTGATTTTGAACCATCCATCAGCCTGATCGAGGACCCGGAGCAGCAGGTGAGCGGACCGATCTGGCTCAAAGGCGGCATCCCCCTGGAATCATCCTCCGGTACCAGCTATGAGACCAGGAACCGGGTCACCCTGTGCCGTTGCGGCGGATCGGGGAACAAGCCTTTTTGCGATGGCACCCACTGCGAAAATGGCTTCGACGACGGGGATGAGAGCATCCGGAAATAGCTGACAGCTTGCTAACCCAAGGTGCCGGCTCGGCTGATGGTGCGCTACAATCGGAGGCGGTTGGTTCATATGAGCGTTGATACATCCAATGATGCCGAAAAGGTACAGATTGAAATCATACGGCGAATGAGTTCCTCCGAGCGCCTGGAGCTGGCCATTGATTTGACGGACACATCAAGGAAAATGCTGGCGGAGGGTGTTCGGCAGAGGCATCCTGAATACACGGAAGACGAGGTGAGGCTGGCTGTAATTCGCCTCCTGATTCCCGAGGCACTGTTTATCAACGCCTATCCCCAGTACGTGAGCATCAGGCCATGAAACCGGAGGGCGCCCTCGAAGCAGTTTTGGAGAAGCTCGAAGAGGCCGGCATTGCTTACATGATCACCGGATCCTATGCCGGAAACCGCTATGGAGTTCCACGCACGACTTACGATGCTGATATAGTTATCGAAGCGCGCCAGAACTCCCTCGATCAGTTTATCAGAACAATTGAAAAAGACTTTTACGTGTCTTCCGAAGCTATCAAAGAGGCACAGCTCTATGAGGGAATCTTCAACATCATTCATCTCGAAACAGGTTTTAAGATCGATCTGATTATCAGAAAGAGCAGGGCTTTCTCCAAAGAAGAGTTTAACAGGAGGCGGCTGGAACCATTCTTGGGCAGCAAGTACTGGTTTGCCAGCCCCGAAGATGTCATTCTGACCAAGCTCGAGTGGGCGAAGACAGGAGAAAGTGAGCGCCAGTTTCGGGATGCGCTGGGCATTGCCCAGATACAAGGGGAAAATCTGAATCAAGATTACCTGGCGTTTTGGGCAAACGTGCTCAACCTGCAGCAGGAATTAGCAAGGCTTTATAAAGAGCTGAAAGAAGGCTAGGACCAGAAAAACCAGCCAGAGCATCCGGACATAGCGGATATCTTCGGCGATATAGTTCAAAAAAAACACAGAGATCCCTCATGATGGGGTCTTATTTTTGTCCAGGCAAAGGCATGGTTCCCCTGTGGCATAGCCCCGGGGTTGATTTCGGGAGGATGGGGGACTTAACCAATGGGGGACTTAGCCGGTAGAAGCAACTCTAACCAAGAGGTATAATATCAGCAAATAGGACGAAGGGTGGTTTTATGCAGATATCCAGGAATGACCCCTGCCTTTGCGGCAGCGGTATCAAGTACAAGAAGTGCTGTCAGGTACGGGTGGAGGAGTTCACGGGCCGGTTGCTGCAGGCCATGGGGGCCGGGATCTCTACCACCGGACAGGAGATAGGGCGCACCCTGGGCGTGTGGTGCGGACTGCAACTGCCGGAAACCGGAGCGCCGCCGGACCCGGATCTGCTGGGCAGGTTGATGCCGGAGGTCTGGCAGGTCAGAGACAGGGATGCAGTGCCCTACGACCAGTTCAGGGAACTCCTGCTCGGCAAGAAACACCTGCGGGGGCTGCGCATCCCGGTCAACTTGCTGGCGGACTTCAAGCTCAGGGCGGACGAGACCGTGGATCAGGATGGCTTGCGCCAGCGGATCATCGACAACCTGCCCGAAGGGTTTTACGATTTTGCTTCCTACCAGATGGCACTGTCCATACGCAACGACCCCTACCTGGATGGGGAGCTGAAAACGCTGCTGGCGGGCTTCAGTTGGGCGCTGGTCGACCAGAAGACCCGGGCGCTTTTGGCAGCCGTTGTTTTAGGGGCCACACTGATGGATCTTGCCAAGGCGCAGCAGGAGTTTGCGGCGCTCGACCCGGATGTGCCGGACGCTGACGGGGCGGTGGGGAATGAGAAGATGCGCCGTTTCTTCGCCAGCCACCCCTCCTACGACAATTTTGTTTCCACTCAGATGCTGGCCAAGGTGGATCCTGCCTGCCGGTCGATCATGGAGTCGGGGGCTCTGCAGGCGCCGTTCTATGCCATAGCCGGGGGCTGCTACGCGGTCTATCTGGAAGTGCTCCAGGTCTTGTCGGGCGGGTGTCCGCTTGCGGGCGCGGACGAGCAGTTGGCCGCAGGCCTGCCCGGCGACAAGGTGCTGCAGATTCTGCGGGACATGCTCTGGCGGCGGGATGAGTGCCTGTACTTCCTTCCAGAGCTGCGAAAGGTGGTTGCCGCCTGGCCGGACGGGGATCAACCCGGGTTGGCCGCCTCCATGCAGAGCCTGAGGGATCTGTTGAATGGTTTTTTCATGTCCTGCCAGTTCAAGACTGCTGAAACTTTTTATATATGCTGCGTGGTCGACCTGATCAACAATGGACCCCGGAGCCTGCCGGGGGTTGATGTTCCCCTGGGCAGCCTGCTTGACCTGTGCAGCCCCGACGTGATGGAGCCCTACATCGGGCACCTGGGAGCGCAGCGCCTGACGGATGAGGCGGCGCACCTGAGACGGCAGTTTCAAACCTGGGCGCCCAGGATCGCCAGGCAGTATGCCAGTCTGGTCAACACCGTACCTGCAGGCGAACAGTAGGAGGATGGGGCCGGTGATCCCCGACTTGGAATTGGTCAGAAGGGGGGAAGGCAGATAGCGCAGATTCAGGCTGAAAAACACCCGGCGCGCCGCTGGCTGTTCTGGCTGCTGCTGGTCGCCTTCATCTGGCTGGTGGTGAGCCGCTATGCCGAGATTCAGAAACTGGCCCTGACTGTCCGGCAGAGCCAATGGCAGTGGGTGGGGCTGGCTGCCCTGCTGCAGGTTCTATTCTACCTGTTGCATACCGTCCTCTACCAGAATACATTCTTTATCGTGGGTATAGATCGCCGCCTGCGGGACATGCTCTCGCTGGTGCTGGCCTCGCTGTTCGTCAACGTGGTGGCGCCGACGGGGGGTACGGCAGCCATCGCCCTGTTCATGGACGACGCCTCCCTGCGCGGGCAGCCGGCGGCCCGGGCCGCCGCCGGTACCCTGCTGACCCTGGTGGTGGATTTCAGCGCCTTCTCCCTGCTCCTGGCCGTCGGGATCATCTATCTGTTCCGGCAGGCCGACCTGCTGCTGTACCAGGTCACCGGCGCCGTCCTGTTTCTTCTGTTTATCATGCTGCTGAGCAGCCTGCTGCTTCTCGGGCTGTGGCAGCCGGCCATGCTGCAGCGGGTGCTCGTCTGGTGTCACCGGGGCGTCGGTTGGGTGTCCCGCCTGCTCAAGCGGCCCTCTCCACTGGCCGGGGATTGGCCGGCCAAAAATGCCTCCGAATATATCGGGGCTGCGGCCGCCATCCAGCGCCACCCCAGGCGATTGCTGCATGCCTTCACGGTATCCCTGGCCTCCCACCTGGTCAACGTGGCCTGCCTGTATGCCATCTTTCTGGCCTTTCGGTGGCCGCTCGCCTTCGGTCCGCTGGTGGCCGGCTACGCCATCGGTTTCGTGTTCTGGGTCGTCTCTCCCACGCCTCAGGGTATTGGGGTGGTGGAGGGCGTGATGGCCCTGGTGTACGCCTCGCTGGGTGTTCCCGGCGCCACGGCGGTGCTGGCCGCCCTGGCCTTCCGCGGGCTAACCTTCTGGCTGCCGCTGCTGATCGGGTTCTTACTGCTGCACCGGGTCAGGTCCTTCGGGGCGCGGAGCAAGGCGTGATGCGGCTGTGGTATAATAGCCGTGGCAATGCAAAATTGGAAAAAACGGTATGATGATTATCAATGCGGCGGCATTTTTTAACTGTATGCCAATCACCGCCAAATTGTGGGGTGAGGCCGGTTATCAGGGAGGCTTATCGTGTATGGATCGTGGGAGATTCTACTTCATCACCGGCGGGGCGCGCAGCGGCAAGAGCGCCTATGCCGAGCAGTTGGCGGCAACCTTGGAACGGGCGGTAACCTACGTGGCCACCGCCGAGGCGGGGGACCCGGAGATGGCGGAGCGGATCGCCAGGCATCGCCAACGACGCCCCGCCTCGTGGACAACCATAGAGGAGCCCCGGGCGGTGGCGGACCTGCTGGAGCGGATCGGGCAGCAGGACCGGACGATCCTCATCGACTGCCTGACCCTGCTGATCACCAACCTCATCTACCAGGACTGGCCGCTGCAGCACGCAGTCGACTCCTCCGGCGAGAGCCCCGGTGTGCTGTCTCCCAAGCTCACCGGCCAGATTGAGGATCGGGTGCTGGCTGAGGTGCGGCGCCTGGCCGAGGTTGCCCACTCCAGCCGCGCCCAGGTGATCCTGGTCTCCAACGAGGTGGGGCTGGGGCTGGTGCCGGCCAGCCCGGAGGGGCGCCTGTTCCGCGACCTGGCCGGCTTGGCGAACCAGGTGATGGCAGCCCGGGCTGAGCGTGCCCTGCTGCTCGTATCCGGTATCGCCCTCGACTTGAAATCCCTGCACTGCGATCCCCAGCAAGCCATTTTCGGCTGAACCCGGGCTGGCGGGGCACATATTTCCTTGCTCGTCCAATGGGCACCGCTCTGGACCATCATGAGAACGCTAGACCGGACTGGACATGCAGGGCTGTTGCTTGGGGAATGGAAATCCTCTCGTTGGAAGTTTGAAGTTGGATGATCATTGACTTCCTTCTTCGAACCTCGAGGAGGAACAACTGGACGTGATCATGTTTCTCAGGACCAATTGTGGTGCTGCTGCTGGCGGTGCTCCTGGATCTTCTCATCGGAGACCCCAGGGTCGACTATCACCCGGTCGCTCTGATCGGCAGGCTGATCTCTGCCTGGGAGCGCCTGCTGTACGGTCGCGCCGGCGGACATGGCGCCGCCTCGCTGCCGGCGAAGCGGGTGGCGGGCGCCCTGCTCGTGCTGGGAACGGTGCTGCCGGTGTGGCTGCTGGTCTATCTGTGTCTGACCTGGCTGCACAGGCTGTCCCTGTCCGCTGATCATCCACAACTGTGGGCCTACATATACTTGGTGGTGAGCGCCCTTTTCCTCTGGGCGACCATCTCCATCCGCAGCCTCGACCGGGCGGCCCGGGAGACTCTCGGCCTGCTGCGCCGGGGTGACCTGGCGGAGGCCCGGCGGCGGGTGGGTTTGATCGTCGGGCGGGACACCGACCGGCTGGATCCGGCGGAGATCGCCAGGGCGACGGTAGAGACGGTGGCCGAGAACATTTCCGACGGAGTGATCGCTCCGCTGTTCTATTTCTTGCTGGGCGGCCCCGCCCTGGCCTGCGCCTACCGGGCGATCAACACCCTTGATTCCATGGTCGGCTACCGGAGCGAGCGCTACCAGGATTTCGGAATGGTCGCAGCCCGGCTGGACGACGTGGTCAATTTTTTGCCGGCCCGGCTGACCATGCTGCTAATGGTAGGCGCCGCCCTGCTGCTCGGCCTCGACTGGCGCCGGGCCTGGATGCTACCCTGGCGGGACGCGCATAAACACCCCAGCCCCAACAGTGGGTATCCGGAGGCTGCCATGGCCGGCGCCCTGGGGGTGCAACTGGGCGGACTGAACTACTACCAGGGTATGCCATCGCTGCGGGCGCGGTTGGGCGACCCGAAAGAACCCCTGGCGCCGGGCCACATCGAGGCGGCGATCAGGATGCTCTACGGCACGGTGGCCATCTTTCTGGTCCTGGCTACCGTTGGATGGGTGCTTCTTGCTCGATGTTGAGCGCTTGCCGGCCTTTCAACTGGGTCTTGGCTTCAGTGGGGGGTTGTTTTCCCCCACTGACGCTTAGAGCCAGTTAATACAGTGATGTAGCCGCTCTTATTCCACCGCTTCGGATGTACTCCGCATTCTTCAGGCCGGGCTGTAAGCCCGGATGCGGAGGAAGCGGGGGCATTAGAGCGGGTAGTCATCTGTGGAAGTGTGAATGCGCCTGAAGTTATCCGATACCCCTGGCTGCCAGTGGGCGGCGTCCGGCGGTCGCGGTGTGGTGATTCGAGGAGTGATTTGAAGATGCGATTGGTGCGGTCTTTGTTATGCGCCCTGGCCTTTCTGACCCGCATTCCGGTCCCCGGCAGGTGGAGCCGCTTCGATGAACACGATTTCCGCCGCAGTATCTACTGGTTTCCGCTGATTGGGCTGCTGCTGGGGATCATCACCGGCCTCCTGTGGTACCTGCTGCGGGGTTTCCTGGCGGCCCCGGTGCTGGCGGCCCTGCTCCTCTGCGTGACTGTCTTCCTCACCGGCGGTCTGCACCTGGACGGCCTGATGGACACCACCGACGGGGTGTACGGCGGACGAAGCCGGGAGGAGCGCCTGGCTTTCATGAAGGACAGCCACGTGGGCGCCTTCGGAGTGATCGCCGTCGTCCTGATCCTGATCCTCAAGTACAGCCTGTACACGCAGATCAGCTTCAACCTGCTGCCCTACCTGCTTGCGGCCCCGGTGCTGGGGAGGCAGGCCCAGGTCTGGGCGCAGGTGCTGTTTCCCTACGCTCGCAAACAGGGCATCGGATCGCTGTTCTCCACCTACGGCAATTATAAGATGCTGATGATCACCACCGGGATCTCTTTATTTCTGCTGGTGGCTCTGTTAAAATTGACCGGAGTCGGCATCTTTATCGCGGCCGGCCTGCTATTCTATCTCACTGCCGGCCGGCTCTCCCGCCTGCTCGGAGGATTGACCGGGGATACCTACGGAGCGCTGAGCGAACTGACGGAGATAGTCGTGCTGTTGATTGGAGTCCTGCTGGGGGGCCGTTTACAATGATCTTGCGAGGTACCGCCCTGGTGCCTGGCACCTGCGGAGAGCTGGTGCAGGGCACTTTATCGGGTACCAACTTTCTGGTCACCTGCCCGGTGAACTGGTTCAGCAGGGTGACCGTCACCACCGGCGCCGGCCGGTCTGTGCCCGGCACTGCAAGCGTGCAGGCCGGCAGTCCTCTTGACGCTGTTAGACCTGATGCTCCCGTCATGAATGAAGATGCGTCGCCGGGGGCCGGGCGGATCGTGTTTCCCGCGGAGCGCATCAAGACCGCCCAGGCAGTGCGCAAGGCTCTGGACCGGGAGGGCTACTCCAACCTGGGGGCGGTCATCGACGTGGCCTCCAGCCTGCCCATCGGCAAGGGTATGGGCAGCAGCACCGCCGACCTGTCTGCCGCCTGCTATGCCGTGGCTGTCGCCCTGAACCGGCGGCTCACTCCGGAGGCGGTGGCGGAGATCGCCCTCTCCATCGAGCCCTCGGACGGCACCTTCTCCGCGGGGATCGTCCTGATCGACCACGTTGACGGCCGGATATTCGAGCGGATCGGGGAACCGTTCCCCCTGGGGCTGCTGGCGCTAGATTTCGGCGGAGCGGTGGACACGCTGGAGTTCCATCGACGCTCCGATCTGGCCGAGTTGAACGCGGCCAATGAACCTGCCATCAGACAGGCTCTGCAACTGGTGCGGGATGGATTTCAGCGCCAGGATCCCGGCAAGCTGGGGGAGGGGGCCACCATGAGCGCTCTCGCCAACCAGCGCATCCTGCCCAAGCCTCACCTGGAGGCGATCATCGATCATGTCCTGGCCCGGGGCGCCTATGGGGTCAATGTAGCCCACAGCGGCACCGTGGTCGGGATACTGCTGCCACCCGGCCGCGAGGCTGATGAACAACTGATTCGGGGCTTGCGTACCCGATTTCCGGAGATCAGCGACCACTATTCCCTGCGCCTTACCGGCGGGGGGCCGCGCTACCCGGGCAAGATCAGAACCGGAGGGAAGGTTTGCGTTGGACAAGCACCAGCACGGCGGGAACGTTGTATCGGCGGCAGCCAGGTTTGGCATTGACCCTGGGGCCTTCGTGGATTTCAGCGTCAACACCAATCCCCTGGGGCCGCCAGCCGGGATCGCCGGGGTGCTGCAGGAATCCATGGCCCTGGCTTCCTCATACCCGGAGCCTGATTGCGCGGCGCTGCGCTCAGCCGCCGCCGCCTTCTACGGTGTCATCCCGGAGCAGGTTATCGCCGCCAACGGGGCGGTGGAGCTGATCTACCTGCTGGCGCAGGTCCTGCGCCCCCGCAATGTCCTGATCCCGGGCCCGACCTTCAAGGAGTACGAGATCGCCTGCCGCCTCTGGGGCGTCTCTGCGGTGAAGCACTTCCACCTCCCACCCCGGCAGGGTTTCCTGCCGGGCCTGCCTCAGTTGATCAGAGCAACCCGGGGAGTCGACCTGGTCTGGCTCTGCAATCCCAACAATCCCACCGGCAGCCTGACGCCGCCGGAGGTCACGCAGCCCTTCCTGGAGCATTGCCGGGCACGGGGGATCTTTCTGGTGGTCGACGAGTCCTTTTTATTATTTCATCCCCGTTGGAGGCAGTTAACCTGCATCAAAGAGGCTGCAGCCGCCGGCGGTGTCCTGGTGCTGCAGTCGCTGACCAAGTTCTTTTGTGTGCCCGGCCTGCGGATCGGCTGCGGCATCGGGGATGCAGAGGTGATCTCGCGGTTGTCCCGTTGCCAGCCGCCCTGGCACGTCAACGGCCTCGCCCAGGCCGCCGCCGGGGTGGCCTTCGAGGCCGGGGAGTATGCCCGCCGGACGATCTCCCTGGTGCGGCGGGAGCGCCGCTTCCTGGCGTCCTCGCTGGCGGAATTGCGCCTGGTCAGGCAGATCTACCCCTCGGCGGCCAACTTCCTGCTGCTGGAACTGCAGCCGCCGGCCACCGCTCCGGGCGTGTGGGAGCAGTTGGCCCGGCGGGGGGTGCTGGTGCGGGATTGCAGCAACTTCGGCTGGCTGGGGGACCGCTTCATCCGGGTGGCAGTCAAGGACCGGGCGAGAAACGTGCTGCTGCTGGAGCGTCTGAAAGCGGTGGACGAGGCATATAATAAGAGCTGAGGAATGAGAAAAAAAAGATCGGTTTTTGTTTTTCATGAAGGAGAATGTAACTTGACGGCGAATCCTTTATGGATTGGCAGTGGTTGTTGGCGTTGTCAGACTGTGGTAGTCTCTGTGCAAAAGGGGACTGAAAAAAGTTCTTTGATAATTTCATCGTAAGGGGAACAGGTGGCCCGTTAAATACGGGCTGAAAAGGGAAGTCCGAAGCCCAGCGATTCAGGCTCCACGCCGCGTTGCTGTCAGTGTCACCCGGCCGCGCGCCAGTAGTTGACATAATGCAATGAGGGGGACCTGGTTTGAAGCAGAGCGCTGGGTGAAAGGTGCGGTCCCGCCACTGTGAGGGGGAGCCTACTGCATTACCACTTGAGCGCACAGCGTTTCAGGGAAGGGCAGGTCAGGCGAAGAACCCGAGCCAGGAGACCTGCCTGTTCCAGTCGCGCCGTGTTACCCTACGAACGATAGGGGGTGGGATTCAGTAAGCACGTGTTTACGAACCTCAGCCTTCATGGCTGGGGTTAGTTTTTTCCTGGAGACACAGTTGCGTCTGTTTTCAAGGTTGAGAAGCTTGTCGTTATCAGTGGCGCCAAACTCATTCGATAGGAGAGATATAGAGGAGGAAGAGTAAATGCATATCGAAGATGGAATCTTGTCCCCCGCCTGGTGGTTAACCTGGTATGCCGCCACGGCCGCCTTCGTGGTGCCGGGCCTCAGAGAGATCAGGCGCCGCATCGAGGAGAACCTCTACTACAAGCCCTTCCTGGCCATGGTCGGGGTGGCCGTGTTCGTGATCTCCTCCATGCACATGCCCTGCCCCGTCACCGGTTCCTGCTCCCATCCCTGCGGCACGCCGCTGGCGGCCATCATCGTGGGACCCTTCGCCACGGTGATCATCTCGATCATCGTGCTGTTCTTCCAGGCCGTCTTCCTGGCGCACGGAGGCATCACCACCATCGGCGCCAATACCATCTCCATGGGTGTCGTCGGCACCTTTGTCGGCTACGGCCTGTGGAAGCTGTTCCGCTCGTTCAAGAGCCCGATCTGGCTGGCGGGCGGGATTGCGGGTTTTCTAGGAGACCTGGCCGTCTACCTGACCTCCGCCCTGGAACTGGCCCTGAACGTGCACGGCGGCAACCTGCCCTTTTTCAAGCAGTGGATGGTTTTCTTCCTGGGCTATGGCCCCACGCAGTTGCCGCTGGCCGTCGTGGAGGCGATCTTTACGGCTGCCGTGCTGCAGGTGATGATCAGCCGCCGTCCCGACCTGATCCCCGGCTTTGCGCCGGCCAAGCAGGCGGTGCCTGTTAATCCTGCCACGCGCCTCAATAGGAGGGAAATAGAGATGATTCCAGATGACCGTAAAGTGTTCCTGGACCCGTTCGTCAAAGTCTGCCTGATCACGATGTTCATTTTTCTGATTGCCATCTTCTGCTCCGCTTTTTACATGGACGTCCATAAGATGGCGGGCAATGGCACCGACGACAATGTTAATGATATGGCCGGCCAGGTTGCCAACGTGCAGCATCATACGCTGATCAATCTACCGGGCGACACCCAACTCGGCGCCTTTTCCATCGCCAACTTATTCGTCGGCCTGATGGTTGGCTACACCTGGAGAAAGATCTTTTCCGAGACTAAAAAGGAAGACGTGGATGCCCAGTATCTCCCGCCTGAACCAGGAGAGGCCAAGGGCTGACGCCATGGAATGAGTATTCATGGATGATCAAATTACGGTCCACACTTCCCTGCAGGCTGTCGACGGGCGGGTCAAGACCCTGCTCTGCCTGATAGCCATCGTGATCGCCGTTATCCTGAGGCACTGGTACCTGGCGGCAGGCATGATGCTTGCCGCCACAGTCCTGCTGCTCTGGCAGAGATACCCCATCAAGATACTGCTGCTGCGCCTGATCGTCCCCTTCGGCGTGGCCTGGCTGGTGCTGGTGAGCTTCCTGCTCACTTACGGCCACACCGAGATCGCCTGCATCACCATCTGGCACTGGGCATTTCCCATGTATCTCGAGGGCCTCGAGCGCGGCTTCATCATCACCCTGCGCATCCTGGCGGCAGTCTGCATCATCACGTTGCTCTCGATCATCACGCCGATGACCGAGATCCTGGCCACGATGCGCCTGATCAAAGTCCCCGGCCTGATCGTCGACCTGGCCGAGATGATCTACCGCTACATCAATCTCTTGACCGAGTCGGCCATCACCATGAGAAACGCCCAGGTGAGCAGAGGCGCGGACAGCCTGCCCTGGTACCGGCAGGCCTATGACCTGGGCGTGCTCGCCGGGGTGCTGATGATCAAGGCCCTCGACCGGAGCACCCGCATCTACAAGGCGATGCTGTCCCGGGGGTTCGACGAGAGCAGCGCCGCCCCTCCGTACTTCGAGCAGGCCATCCCCCGGTGGGACCGGCTGTTCTTCATCTGGAGCATTGCAACGCTCCTGGCCTTGCTGGCAGTCGATCTGATCCTGAGGTAAACACCCGAGGAGGGTTTCAAGATCCATGGAAGTGATCAAGACAGTAGATATCAATTTCACCTACCCGGACGGGACCACCGCCCTGACGGACATCAACCTGTCCGTAGCATCCGGTGAGCGGGTGGCCGTGCTCGGCGCCAACGGCTCCGGCAAGTCCACCCTGTTCAACCTGTTCAACGGCCTGCTGCAGCCCACTTCGGGCGAGGTCTTCATCAAAGACCTGCCGGTGGAGAAAAAGAACTACAAGGCCATCCGGCGCATGGTGGGGATGGTGTTCCAGGACCCCGACGACCAGCTCTTCTCCAACACGGTGAAGCAGGAGATCGCCTACGGCCTGCTCAACCTGGGCACACCCAGAGAAGAGATTCCGGAGGCCGTCAGGTGGGCGCTCGAGCGTGGTTGGCCTGGACAGGCTACGAGGACAAGAGCCCCTACCTGCTCAGCGGGGGCGAGAAAAAGCGGGTGGCCCTGGCCAGCGTGCTGGCCATGAAGCCGGAGGTGCTGGTGCTCGACGAGCCCACCTCCTCCCTCGACCCGCGCGGGGTCGCCCAATTGGTGAAGCTGCTGAACGACATCAACCAGAGCTTGAACATCACCCTGGTCTTTGCTACCCATGACGTGGACGTGGTGCCCCTGCTGGCCGACCGGATCTATGTCCTGAACAGGGGCCGGATCAAGATCTGACCGGCACCACCGCCGAGGTCTTCTCCCAGAAGGAGGTTATCCGCGACAACAACCTGCGGCTGCCGAGGGTGGCACACCTGGTGGAGTTGCTGCAGCGGGACGGCGAGTGCCAGGCGGGTGAAGCGGAGGGCTGGCTGAGGCCCGGCGCCCTGCCTATGACCATCGGTCAGGCGAGGCGGATGCTGGAGCACAAGACACAGGGGGCCGGGTACCGGCTGTATGACGGCAAGATGCTGCGCCGGGGCTACTCCACCGGAACCTGTGCCGCGGCCGCCGCCAAGGCCGCAACGCTGGCCCTGTTAGGCCAGGCGCCGCTGGAGGTGGTCGTGCGGCTGCCCGGCGAGGGTGACGCTGAGGCGGTGCTGCCGGTGGCCGGGGTGGAGCTCGAGGGCGCGGCGCCCGGGGCGGCGCGGGCCTGGGTGATCAAGGACGCCGGGGATGATCCGGACATCACCGATGGCGCCCGGATTGAGGCTACAGTGCGCTTGCAGCCGGGAGAGATCGTGATCCGGGGCGGCCGCGGCGTCGGGGTGGTCACCAAGCCGGGCCTGGCCGTGCCGCCGGGTCAGCCGGCGATCAACCCGGGGCCGCTGCAGATGATCAGGGATAACGTATCGGGTGTGCTCTCTTCGGGGAACGGTGCCGAGGTGGTGATCTCCGTGCCGGAGGGTGAACAGTTGGCCCGCCGGACGATGAACCCCCGGCTGGGAATCGTCGGCGGCATCTCCATCTTGGGCACGACCGGGATCGTGGAGCCGATGTCTGAGGAGGCCTTCAAGCAGGCCCTGGTGCCCCAGCTTGAAATTGCCCGGGCGGCCGGGCAGCAGACGCTGCTGCTGACGCCGGGCCGCCGCGGGGTCAGCCTGGCGGGGGGTTTCGGGGTGCCTCAGGAGGCGGTGATCCTGACTAGCAACTTTATCGGCTTCATGCTGGATGAGTGTGTCCGCTGCGGCTTCCGGCAGGTAGTGCTGTGGGGCCACGTGGGCAAGCTCGCCAAGGTGGCCGCCGGCTCCTTCCAGACCTACAACCGGATCTCCGACGGCAGGGCCGAAGCGGTGGCCGCACTGGCCGCAGTCAGAGGCGCGGGGGCGGACCTGGTCAGGGGGATCCTGGACGCTCCCACCGCCGAGGCGATGGTCGGCCTGCTGCAGGAAGCCGGCCTGGACCTGGTCTGGCATGACCTGGCCCTGCGGGCCAGCAGCCGGGCGGAGGCCTACGCCCGGGAGGAACTGCGGGTGGGCACCGTCTTGTTCTCCTACAGCGGAGAGGCCGTCGGCTGGGATGAGCGGGCGGTGTCGCTGCTGAGGGAGGCAGGCTGGACGCTGAAGCGGGAACTGGCTGGGGCAGCAAGTAATTCATTGCAGCAGGGTTGAAACAGGGGAGAGCAAGAAGAAAGCCTTCGGCAAGCTGGACGGTGTCCTGTTCGCCAGGCAAGGAAAAGCCGGTTTTTTCTTCAATAATCCTGATGGGTGGTAGAATATCTGCGGAAGGTTGAATCGAGTTTCTAAGGGGTTGAACGAGCTGGCGTACCCGATAACTGTGGTGGGCGTGGGCCCCGGGAGCGGGGAATACCTGCTGCCGGTTGCCAGAGAGGCGGTGCTGGCGGCGGAGGTGTTGGTGGGCGGGCGCAACTCACTGGCGCTGTTCGATGCGCTGGGCAAGGAGCAGCGCCTGATCGGGCGCGACCTGGACGATATTTTGGAATCCATCGATGACGCCAGGCAGACCAGGCGGGTGGCGGTGCTGCTCTCGGGCGACCCCGGCTTCTACAGCCTGCTGCCGCGGCTGCGGCAGCGTTTCGGCGTCCGGCGGCATCAGCGTCATCCCCGGTATCAGCTCGCTGCAACTGGCCTGCGCCCGGCTAGGGATCAAGTGGGACGACCTGGCCGTTGCCAGCGTCCACGGCCGCGGCCTGGACGGCCTGGCGGAGATCGCCGGGGCGGAGCGGGCTGCGGTGCTGACCGAGCCCAGGTATCCTCCGGCGGCGGTCTGCAGGCGCCTGCTGGAGCAGGGGAGCCGGTTCAGGCAGGCCTGGGTGCTTACCGACCTGGGGCTGCCCGGGGAAGGGATCGCCTATGGCAGCCTGGAGGAGATGGCCGGGCAGCAGGGGATGCCCCTTGGGAGCGGCAACAGCATCCTGATCCTGCTGCGGGACGAACCCGATCCGGGGCAGTTGCCGGCAGGCAAGACGCCTTCCGGGGTTTTCCCCGGGACGGCAGGGAAGACCATCAAGGGCACCGTTAGCACCAGTGAAGACCTGGGCGCATATCTTGGCGTGGTCACCCCCGGCCTGCCGGACAAGCTGTTCGTGCAGGGAGCGGCGGCCATGTCCCAGGAGGAGGTGCGCGCCCTGACCCTGTGCAAGGCCCGGCTGAAGCGGGGCATGGTGGTCTACGAGATTGGCGCCGGCACCGGCTCGTGGACGGTGGAGGCAGCGCGCCTGGTAGCCCCCGGCGCCGTCTGGGCGGTGGAGAAGAACCCCGCCGCCGCAGCCCTGGTACGCGCCAACTTGCAGAAGTTCGGCGTTGCCAATGCCAGGCTGGTGGAAGGGGATGCCCCCGAGGCCTGCCGCGGTGGCCGCCGGCGGATTGCATCCTGATCGGCGGGAGCGGCGGGAGGCTGCGGGAGGTCCTGGGGGAGGCCGGCGGCTGGCTGCGGCCTGGCGGGCGGGTGGTGATCACTGCCGTCACTCCGGAAACATTCAGCGGCGCCTGGCAGATGCTGCGGGAAGATCCATGGCATGATCCGGAGACGGTCATGGTGAGCCTGGCCAGGGTCGCTCACCGTGGGAGCGCCCAGATCTGGAGCGGGGAGAACCCGGTTTTCATCCTGTCGGCCAGGCTGGCCTGAACAGGTTGCGTCATCCCGGCAGCGGCCGGCAATAGAAGGAATATCTGGAAAGGCATGTGGGTCAGGACGATGACTGAAAAAAACTGGGATCACCAGAGCCCATCTTTACACCGGACAGAGCGGCGCGGCAAGCTATACGGGATCGGAGCCGGCCCAGGGTCTGCAGATCTGTTGACACTGAGGGCGGTCCGCCTGCTGGGCGAGGCGCCGGTGGTCTTCGTGCCCCGGGGCGACACCGGCGACGAGAGCATAGCCCTCGGCATCATCAGGCCGTTTATTACCGGCGGTCAGGAGGTGCGGGAATTGATCGCCCCCATGACCCGCGACCGCCAGGCCCGCGACCGGGCCTGGGATGAGGCCGCCGTCCAGGTCCTGGCGGTGTTGGATTCCGGGCGGGACGCGGCCTTTCTCACGTTGGGCGACAGCACGCTCTACAGCACTTTTTTCTACCTCCTGGAGGCTCTGCGCCGGCAGCAGCCGGACATAGAAGCAGAGACGGTGCCGGGCATCACCTCTTTCAGCGCCGCAGCGTCGCTGCTGGGCCGGGCCTTGACGATGGGACAGGAGGGCCTGGCAGTGGTGCCGGCCACCCGCGGCGTCGATTACCTCAGGCAGGTGCTCTCCACCTTCGAGAATGTGGTGCTGCTCAAGGTGGCGCCGGTGTTGGCGGAGGTGCAGGCGCTGCTGGCCGAGCTGGGGCGCCTCGATGACGCTGCCTTCGTCTGCCGGTGCGGCATGGGCGGCCAGATCATCAAGGACTCCCTGGCGGGAGTGGGGGAGTTGCCCGCTGATTATTACTCGCTCATCCTGGTGCGCCATGGCGGCCGCGCCGCGCCCGGCTGATGCCTGCATACGGGCGCGGAATTGCGGGATCTCGGAGCGTAGTTGACATAATACCAGCGAACACAGGAAAGGGGTGTCGCGTGTGCGGCCAGCGGCTACAGGGAAGGTTTACTTTGTGGGGGCGGGGCCCGGCGACCCGGAACTGATCACTGTCCGGGGGCAACGGTTGCTGCAGGAGGCGGACCTGGTGCTCTATGCCGGTTCCCTGGTGAATCCGGAGTTGCTCCGGTACGCCAGATCAGGCGTGCCCTGCCACGATACGGCGTCCCTGACCCTGGAGGAGACGGTGGCGCTGATCAGGCAGGGCATTGCTGCCGGCCAGACGGTGGTCCGGCTGCATACCGGCGACCCGGCCCTGTACGGGGCGATCCAGGAGCAGATCGACTGCCTGGAGCAGGAGGGGATCCCCTGGGAGATCGTTCCGGGCGTCAGCTCCTTCCTGGCGGCTGCTGCTTTGCTGGGGAGGGAGCTCACGGTGCCCGGGGGGAGCCAGACGGTGATCCTGACCCGGCAGGGCGGCCGCACCCCGGTGCCGGAGACCGAGTCCTTGCGGGACCTGGGCCGCCACCGTTCCAGTACCTGCCTCTTTCTGAGCGCCCAGTTGCTGCCCCAGGCGGTGGCGGACCTGCTCCTCAGCTTTCCGCCGGAGACCCCGGCGGCCATTGTCGAGCGGGCCTCCTGGCCCGACCAGCGGGTGATCCGGGCGCCGCTGGCAGAGTTGGCGCAGAGAGCGGAGGAGGCGGGCATCACCAGGACCGCCCTGGTCTTCGTCGGCGATTTCCTGGCGGCCAGCGGCAAGCGGTCGCTGCTGTACGACCCGGACTTCAGCCATGGCTACCGCCATGGGCGGGGCGAGGAGCATTAGGCGCCGAGATGGCGGCAGGTTTGATGATGGTGAGGACGGGGCGGCATGAACGAGGCGAAAAGGCTACAACATCAACAGCTTGAACAGCAGAAGCCGGCGAATCGCCAGCCCGGATGGTCCCTGGATCAGGCATCCGCATCCGGGGGGCGGCGCATCGCCGTGATCTACCTCACTCCCTCCGGGGGCGGCCTGGCCCGCCGGCTGGAGCAGGACTGGCCGCAGGCGGCGGCGCCCGGCAGCGGGGACGGCGCCATGGGCGGCGACCGGCTGGAGGTGCTGGAGGCTGCCCAGCCCCTATCCGCCATGGTGTCGGATCTCTGGCGCCGCTATGACAGTTTCGTCTTGATCATGGCCGTGGGGATCGTGGTGCGCCTGGTGGCGCCGCTGCTGCAGAGCAAATGGTGTGACCCCGGGGTGGTGGTGGTGGATGAGGGCGGCAATTTTGCCGTCAGCCTGGTGGGAGGCCACTGGGGGGGCGCCAACCGCCTGGCCCGGGAGGTGGCTGCCTGCCTGGGAGCGGTGCCCGTGGTCACAACCGCCACGGACGTGCGGGGCAAGCCTGCCATCGACCTGCTGGCAAAGCAGTGGGGATTCCGGCCCGTTCCCGGCGCCCGGGTCAAGGTGGTCAACAGCGCCTTGCTTGCAGGCGAGCGGGTGGAGATCTTCAGCGAGTGGGATCTGTCCGGAGACAGACCCCTGAATCAGGATGACAGCATACCCGGCCTGGAGTCAATCCCCTGTCGCAGCTTGCAGGAGTTGGAACAGGGCGGCCCGGATCGGGGGCAGCCGGCGCCGGTGTTGGTCACCAGCCGCCTGTTGGCGCTGCCGCCCCGGGGGGTCTTTCTGCGGCCGCTGAGCCTGGCGGCGGGCATTGGCTGCCGGCGGGGGGTCGAGGCGGCGGAGATCGAGGCCGCCGTGGAGGAGGCGCTGCGGATTGCCGGGCGCAGCCGGGACAGCCTGGGCGTGCTGGCAACCCACGAGGTCAAGGAGGACGAGGCCGGCCTCCTGGAAACTGCCGGGCGCATGGGGCTCAGCCTGGAGTTCTTCACCAGTGGGCGCCTGGGACAGGTATACGAGTCTCATCCCGGCCTGGAGCACTCGATGTTTGTACAACAGCAGTTGGGAGTTGGTAACGTATGCGAGACAGCAGCGCTGGCGGCGGTTCCGGACGGCGTCCTGGTGCTTCGGAAGACCAAGTTCAACCGGGTCACGGTGGCCCTGGCCGAGGCCGGCTTGCTGTGGTCGGCATCGGGCCGGGCGATCAGGCGCACCTGAGTTATGGCGCCGCCGGGGAGTTGGCCTCCGCCGGGGTGATCGTCGGCTACCGCACCTATCTGCAGCTTTTAAAGGATATTCTCCCGCCCGGGGGCCTCACCCTGGGCAGCGGCATGCGCCAGGAAGTGGAGCGCGCCCGCCTGGCGGTGGATCACGCCCTGGACGGGCGCCGGGTGGTGGTGGTCAGCAGCGGGGATGCCGGGGTCTACGGCATGGCCGGCCTGGTGCTGGAGGTGCTGCTGGGCACCGGCAGGCAGTCGGAGGTGGACTTCCGGGTGGTGCCGGGGATCACCGCCGCTTCGGCTGCGGCCGCTCTGCTGGGAGCGCCGCTGATGCACGACTTCGCGGTGATCAGCCTGAGCGATCTGTTGACGCCCTGGGAGGTCATCGGGCGGCGGATCGAGGCCGCCGCCTGGGGTGATTTCGTGGTGGTCTTCTATAATCCCAAGAGCAGGCGGAGGGTCACCCAGATCGAGGAGGCCAGGGATGTCCTGCTCAGGCACCGGAAGCCGGATACCCCGGTGGGGGTGGTCACCGGCGCCGGGCGCAGCGGTCAGCAGGTCATCCTCTCGGACCTGGAGCGGTTCCTGTCAGTGGAGATTGACATGCAATCGGTGGTCCTGGTGGGGAACAGCCAGACCTATACCAGGGACGGCTTCATGGTAACCCCCAGGGGCTATAAAATCAGTGATGAGCAATGAGTGATGAGTAATTGGCCCTCTCGAGGTTAAGGCCAAACTACTAAAAGCTCATGACTAGATGGTGGTGAGTTTTAGTGGTTGGAAAAAAACCAACACCCAATAAGGAAGGCATTCAAAAAGACATGCAAATTCCGACGTCCGAAGTCCGACGTACGACGATGATTCTGGTGTTGGCGGGAACCCGGGACGGCAGGGACCTGGCGGCGGTCCTGGCGGCAGCCGGCTGGCAGGTGCTGGCCAGCGCAGCCACGCCTTACGGCGCCGAGGTGCTGCGCACCGCAGCCCCGGGCCTGGCGGTGCGGGAGGGGCGGCTGGACCGGGCGGCCCTGGAGGAGTTGCTGCGATCTGGGCAGGTGCAGGGCCTGCTGGACGCCACCCATCCCTTCGCGGTGGAGGTGTCCCGCCTGGCCCGGGAGGCGGCCCTGAACTGCGGCATTCCCTGCCTGCGCTGGGAACGTCCGCCGGCAGCTTTGCCTGACAGCCCGCTGGTGCATGTAGTATCCGGCTGGCCGGAGGCGGCCGAACAGTTGGCGGCCCTGGGCGCCAGGCAGGTCTTCCTGGCGGTGGGGGTGAAGCCGCTGAGCGCCATCATCAATCACCCCGCCCTGGCCGGCTGCCGGTTCACGGTACGGGTGCTGCCCGTATCCGAATCCCTGGATGCCTGCCGCCGTCTCGGCCTGAGTCCGGGGCAGATCGTCGCCTTCCAGGGGCCGGGCACGGTAAGGCTCAACGAGGCCCTGCTGGAGGCCTGCGGCGCTGAAGCCTTCGTGGTCAAGGAGAGCGGAGACGAGGGGGGTACGACGGAGAAGGTGCGGGCCGCCCTGAACCTGAACATCCCGGTGGTGGTGGTGGGGCGCCCGCGCCCTGAGGGCGCCTGGGACGGCGGGGAGCGGGATCTGCTTCCCGAAGGGGGGCCGGTCCGGGTTGCCCGGTGTCAGGAGGATGTCCTGGACTGGGCGGCCAGTCTGCCTGATCTCAGAAGCCTGAAGCTCTGATTCACGGAAGCTGTCTGAAAAAGCAAGGGGGACACCGGTTATGAAAAGAGGAATATTGCTGCTCGGCCATGGGAGCAGGCGCAGTACGGCCAACCTCGGGCTGGTGACGCTGGCCGAACTGGTTCAGGCCGGACTGGGGATGCGGGTGTTGCCGGCATACTTCCAGTTCGAACGGCCGAACCTGGCGGATACGGTGGAGCGCTTTGTCAATGAAGGAGTGACGGAGATTGTCGTCGTCCCGGCCCTGCTCTTTCCGGGCGTACACCTGAAGGAGGATATCCCCGCCGCCCTGGGTGAACTCGAGGCCCGGTACGGGGAGCGGGTGCGCCTGATCCTGACCGAGGGCTTCGGGCCCGACCCGCGCCTGGCGGAGATCGTCGTGGAGCGGGTGCATGCCGCGGTTGCCGGGATGCCGGAAGACGGCGCCGCGCCAGGTCCTCCGTGCCGGGCGCCGCGCCCGCAAGCGTCGGCGCCGGTTCCAGTGGGCCGGGCGCGGCTCGCTACGCTCGCAATCAAGGTGGCACTGGACCCGGCCGGGTGCCCTTTGGGCGCGGAGGGAGCGGAGCAGGACGGGCTCACGGACCCCGAGCATATCACCAGCCGCAGCCGGAGCCTGATCGAGTCATCCCTGGGTTTGCATTACCTGGAGCAGTTCCCGCCCCGGGAGGGGGAGATCGTGCGGCGGGTGGTGCACGCCATGGGCAATCCGGACGCCGCCCACCTGCTGCGCTTTCATCCCGCGGCCGTGGAGGCCGGCCTGGCTGCCATTAGGGCGGGAGCGACGCTGTTCACCGACGTGCGGATGGTGAAGATGGGGATCAACAGGGCCGCCCTGCGGGGGTATGGCGGCCGCGTGGTCTGTATGACCCATCACCCGCGCACCACCGCCCTCGCCAAGGAGCAGGGCCTGACCCGGTCGATGATGGGGGTACGGGCGTTTCGCCAGCTTTTAACCGGCGGTGTGGCGGTGATCGGCAATGCCCCCACCGCCCTGGCCGAGGTGCTCAGGCAGAGCGAGGCCGGTTTCCGGCCGGCTCTGATCGTGGGCACGCCGGTGGGGTTTGTGGGCGCCGCCGAGGCCAAGGCCCGGCTGGCCGGCCAGGAGGTGCCCTACATCACCATGATCGGGAACCAGGGCGGCAGCACCGTGGCGGTGTCCGTCGTCAATGCCTTGCTGGCGCTGGCCGCAGGCCGGCCCGGACTGTAACAGAATTCAGAGGTGGGAAGACTTCCTGCCTCCGACCTCAAGGGGTGAACAGCATGGCTAGAGCGATCATGGTGCAGGGGACCGGCTCCAATGTGGGCAAGAGCATCATCGTCACCGCCCTCTGCCGGATCTTCCGGCAGGATGGCTATCGGGTGGCGCCCTTCAAGTCCCAGAACATGGCCCTCAACTCCTTCGTCACCGCCGGCGGCGGGGAGATGGGGCGCGCCCAGGTGCTCCAGGCCCAGGCCTGCGGCCTGGCGCCACAGGTGGAGATGAACCCGGTGCTGTTGAAGCCGACCGGGAACGCCGCCTCCCAGGTGATCGTGCTGGGCAAGCCGGTGGGGAACATGTCCGCCCGGGACTATCACCTGGGCAAGAACATGGACCTGCTGCGGATCATCGGGGAGACCCTGGCGAAGCTGCACCGGGAGTACGAGATCATCGTCATCGAGGGCGCCGGCAGCCCGGCCGAGGTCAATCTCAAGGACCGGGACATCGCCAACATGCGCATCGCCAGGATGGCCGAGGCGCCGGTGCTGCTGGCGACGGACATCGACCGGGGCGGCGCCCTGGCCGCGGTGGTGGGCACCCTGGCCCTGCTGGAGCCGGAGGAGGAGCAACTGGTGCGGGGGATCATCATCAACAAGTTCCGGGGGGATATCTCGCTGCTGGAGCCGGCCCTGGACTTTCTGGAGCGGAGGACCGGGAAGCCGGTGCTGGGGGTGCTGCCCTACCTGAACCTCAACCTCCCGGCGGAGGACTCGGTCTGCCTGGAGGATGCCGCCCGGACGGGGCCGGCGGAGATCGAGATCGCCGTCGTCTACCTGCCCCGCATCTCCAATTTCACCGACTTCGACCCCCTGGCCCTGGAGCCCGGCGTCCGCGTTCGCTACGTCAGGGAGGGAGACCGGTTGGGGGATCCGGACCTGATCATCATCCCGGGAACGAAGAACACCACCGAGGACCTGCTCTACCTCTATGAGACCGGCCACGCTGCCGCCATCAGGCAGTCTGCTGCCCGGGGGGTGCCGGTCTGCGGGCTGTGCGGCGGCTACCAGATGCTTGGCCGGGACCTGCACGATCCGGAGCATACCGAGTCCACCCGGGATGAACTGCCGGGGCTGGGGCTGCTGGACGTGGCGACCACCTTTGCCGCCGATAAGGTGCTGGCCCAGGCGGAGGGGCGGCTCTGCGCCGTCGGCCCGCTGCTTGGGCAGTCTGCCGGGCAGGAGGTTGCCGGGTACGAGATCCACATGGGGCGCACCGTGCTCGGAACGGAGGCCAAACCCTTCCTGGAGGTGACCCGCCGGAGCGGCCAGCCGGCCTCCGGCCACGACGGGGCGGTGGCGCCCACGGGTCTGGTCTGGGGCACCTACTTCCACGGTATCTTCGACAACGACCGCTTCCGGGCCGGGCTGCTGGGCTGGCTGCGTCAGCGGCGGGGGTTGGACGAACTGGCCGGCCAGGGCCTGCCCAGCCAGGCGTTGCTGGACCAGGAACTGGACCGGCTGGCGGCGGAAAGCCGTGCCCGCCTGGACATGAAGGCGATTTACGGCCTGTTGGGGCTGACCGGGCCGTGGGGGAACAAGGATGAGCGATGATGCTGGAAATACCGTTAGAGGGAGCCGGGCGCCGCGGGTGATGATCGCCGCGGTCCGGAGCAGTTCCGGCAAGACCAGTATCGCCACCGGCCTGATGGGGGCGCTGGCCAGCCGGGGTTGCCGGGTGCAGGGCTTCAAGGTGGGGCCGGACTTTATCGATCCCAGTTTCCACACCGCGGTCACGGGGCGCTGGTCGCGCAACCTGGATACCTGGATGCTTTCCTGCGGCCAGGTGCGGTCATATTTCTGCAGGGCTGCGGCTGACGCCGATATTGCAGTGATCGAGGGTGTGATGGGCCTGTTCGACGGCCTGCGCGGCCAGGGAGAGCAGGCAAGCAGCGCCCAGGTGGCCAAGCTCCTGGGCTGCCCGGTGGTGCTGGTACTGGACGTGCGCAGCCAGGCCCGCAGCGCCGTGGTGGAGTTTTTGGGCTGCCGCAGCTTTGACCCGGACCTGCGGCTGGCCGGGGTGATCCTCAACCGCTACACCGGGGAACGGCATCTGGAGATGCTGCAGGCGGGTTTCTGTGAGGCGGGGATACCGGTCCTGGGAGCGGTCCGGGACGGGAGCCTGCCCCGTCTGACGGAAAGGCACCTGGGGCTGGTGCCGGTGCCGGAGCAACGGGAGTCCGACCCACTGCTCAGGGAGTTGTCGCAGGAGGTCGTCCGGCAGGTGGACCTGGAAGCGATCCTGGCGGTGGCAGAGTCGGCGCCGTCAATCTTTCGGGCCTACCGCGGGCGCCAGCGTTTGCTGTCTAGCAAACGGATGGTCAGCCGCCGTACCAGTACAGCGGCGGGAACCGGTCATAAAAACCAGCAGCCCGGCGCATCAGTAGCGTTTGCGGTGGGGAGTGAGCGCCTGGTGAAGGTGGCCCTGGCCTGGGACGCTGCCTTCAACTTCTATTACCGGGACGGGCTGGATCTGTTATCCTGGCACGGCATCGAACTGGTATCCTTCAGTCCGCTGCAGGATCGCTCGCTTCCCGATGGCGTCGCCGGTGTCCTGATCGGCGGCGGGTTTCCCGAGGTGTTCGCCCGGGAACTGGCCGGGAATGAGGGCATGAAGGACAGCCTGCGCCGGGCACACGCTGCCGGTCTGCCGATCTACGCCGAGTGTGGGGGCTTCATGTACCTCTGCGAATCGCTCGGCGACCTGGACGGCCGCGACCACCCGATGGTCGGCCTGGCGCCGGGCCGCTGCCGCATGGCCGGGCGCCTGGTGGGCATGGGCTACGTCACCGCCGAGGCCAAGGGCCGGAATATCCTCTGCCAGAAGGGGGATGCGCTGCGCGGCCACGAGTTTCACTACTCCTCGTTCATTCCATCCAGGGAACCCTTCCCTTGGGCGTTCACCTTCCGCAAGGGGGACGGTCGCACCGGCAACGACGGCTATGCCGACGGCAGCCTGCTGGCCTCCTACTTTCACTTCCATTTCGCCGCCAACCCCCGGGCTGCCGCCCGATTTGCCGCCGCCTGCCGGGAGTGGATCTCCCAGAGGTAGAACGCGGGCTGTCGCCGGGCTTTGGCGACCACTGCCGGCGTTCCCGGATGATCATGGTGATCAGGGACAGCAGGCCGATAGCCGCCCCGGTGGCGATGGTGGCCGGCGCCCCCCAGAAGTGGGCGAGACTGCCGCTGAAGAGGCTGCCGAAGGGGGTTACTCATCGTGGGAAATCTCTTAAACTTATCCCCTTTTCGGGATGGCCTGCAGCAGGGCGTCGATCTTCTCGCCCAGCTCCGGCACCATCTTCTTCAAGATGTCAGCTTCAGGATCCCCATTTTCCATCAGTAGCAGGTCTTCCTTGGCCTCAACCAGCGCTTTCTCCAGCCGGAAGATCTCCAGCAGCAACTGCTGCCTGGCGTCCAGGCCGGCCGGATGCACGCTGGGCAGGGGCGCCTTGGCCAGTTCCAGGCCGCGGGGAGTGAGCAGGTACTGCTCGCCGGCCCGTGGCACCACCGTGGAGATGCCGAAACGCTGTTCCACCAGGTTGCTGAGAGCGCCGGAGGCTGCCGCCTCACCGTGGACGATGAACAGGCGCCCGGGTTTGCCGGCCAGGTGCGAGACCCAGTCCAGGAGCCCGTTCTGATCGGCGTGAGCGGAGAAGCCCTGCAGGGAATAGATCCTGGCCGCCACATTGATTGGCTCCCCCAGGACGCGGACCTTTTTCTCGCCGTCCAGGATCCGGCGGCCGAGGGTTCCTTCGGCCTGGAAGCCGACGAAGACCACCGACGCATCCTGGCGCCAGAGGTTGTGCTTGAGGTGGTGCTTGATCCGGCCGGCGTCGCACATCCCGCTGGCGGAGATGATCACCTTGCGCTGGCGTTCATTGTTGTTGAGGGCGATGGAATCCTTGACATCACGCACGAAGGTCAGGTTGGGGAAGTGGAAGGGGTCGCCGCTGCTCAGGCTGGCCCTGACCTCGTCATCGTAGCAGTCCGGGTTGCGGGTAAAGATCTCCGTGGCCGAGACGGCCAGCGGGCTGTCGATGTAGACCGGGACCGGCGGCAGGTCGCCGTGTTTGAACATGCCTCCGAGGAAGAAGAGGATCTCCTGGGTGCGGCCGACGGCGAAAGAGGGGATGATCACGTTGCCCCCTCGCTTGACGGTGTCCAGGATGATCTCCTGAAGCCGCCGGGCCTCGTTGGCCACCGGTTCGTGGAAGCGGTCTCCGTAGGTGGATTCCAGCAGCAGGTAGTCCGCCTCCGCCACCCAGGCGGGGTCCCTGACAATGGGTGTGCCCTTGTTGCCCAAGTCGCCGCTGAAGACGGTCTTGATCTCCTGGCCGTCCTCCCTGATCCAGACCTCGATGATGGCGGAGCCGAGGATGTGCCCCGCATCCAGGTAGCGCACCCGCACCTGATCATCCAGGGCCACCTCCTGGCCGTAGGAGACTCCGGTAAAGGATTGCAGGCAGTTCTCGGCATCCTGGGCAGTGTAGAGCGGGTCCAGGTGTTTTTCGCCGCGGCGCCTGGCTTTCCGGGTCTCCCACTCCGCCTCCACCTCCTGGATGTGGCCGCTGTCTGGCAGCATGATCCCGCAGAGGTCGATAGTGGCTTTGGTGGCCAGCACCTTGCCACGGAAGCCCTGCTTGAACAGGCGGGGGATCAACCCCGAGTGGTCGATGTGGGCGTGGGTCAGCAGGATGTAGTCGATAGATTGGACCGGGACCTCCAGGTTGCGGTAGTTGCGCGTGCGCAACTCCCGGTTGCCCTGGAACATGCCGCAGTCCACAAGCAGCTTCAGCTTCCCGGTCTCCAGCAGAAAACAGGAACCGGTAACAGTGCCGGCTCCCCCCAAGAAAGTCAGCTTGGACAATGTTCTCCCTCCGTTTCTCTCCCAGGCGGGCGTCCCCTGGGCGCGGTTGCGCGTATCTGACAGGAAAGAGTTTGATCACCTCAATCCACTCGTTCAATTATATGAAATATCTTTTTGATAGGCAATTGTATTGCCCAGGAAATCCATCGGCTTGGCCGGAGAATGAACGGACAGTCGCCGGAAGGTGAAAAGGGTATTTGACAAACAGATGTACGGCTGCTATAATTGAAATGTAAGAATGTGAGAATATAGAATTTATCAGGAAAACATGCAGGAGTTTTTCCTATTATGGCGAAATAGCCTAATAGACAAACGCATAGTTGGTACGGCTCGATTATTTCCGGCAAGGAGGTCGAGAAATGGGGATTTATTCCGTACAGACGCCCATCGAGACTTTACAGGGTGGATGAGCGAGTCCCGGATGCAATGCCCCGGCAGGTGCATGAAGAAACCGGTTTCGGCAGTGAGTACTCCCCCGAGCAGTTGAGGGAACACCTGCAGGAACTGGTAACTGTCAACCAGGCATTGGAAAGGGAGATTCTGGAACACCGGAAACGGGAGGCCGGCCTCAGGAAAGACTTACTCGATTACAGGCTGCTGGCGGAAGTGTCGCCAGCTTTTATTTATATTATCCAGGGAAGCCGCCTGCGCCCGGTCAACCCGTGCTCCCATGACTTCGCCGGGTATACGGCGAGGGAACTCAAAAAAGTGGATCTGTGGAGGCTCATAGCCCCGGATTTTCGGGAGATCGTCAAAGAGGGGTATGAGGCGCTCCGTCGTGGAGCAGTGTCGGTGTCGACCTTTTCCGTCAAGATCATTTCCAAGACCGGGCAGGAGATACGGGTGGAGATCGAGGCCAGGACGATCGCCTGCCAGGGGGAGCCGGCGGTGCTGGTGGCGCTTCGTGACATCTCCGGACACAGGAAAGAGGAGGAGAGGCTCAACCCGCCCGGGCAGGGAGAAGACGAACTCCAGTCTCAGGCCGGGTGGTTGCAGGCAGGGAAGATGGAGGCGGTGGGCCGCCTGGCCGGAGGCATGGCCCACGAGTTGAACAACCAGTTGACGGTGATCTGCGCCTGCACCGACCTCTTTCTGCCCGGGCTTTCCATGGATAATCCCCTGCACCGGGCATTATCGAGGATCAGGAACAGCGCCCTGATCTGCGCCAATCTTACCAGGCAGATGCTGCTGTTCAGTTGCCGGTTACCCCTCTTCAAGGTTCCCACAGACCTGAATCAGAGAGTGGATGAGATTGGTAAGATGCTGCCGCGCCCGCGCCGGGATGCGCCCGCAAAAGCGTCAGTGGACCGGGCGTGGCTGGGCGGGAACATTGACATCAGGCTGGAGACATGCCCCCACCTATGGAAGGTGAACGCCGATACCGCCGCCCTCGACCAGGCGATCGCCAACCTGGTGCTGAATGCCCGGGATGCCATGCCGAATGGCGGCGCCCTCACCATCAAGACTGAAAACGTGGCCGCGGGCCGTCCCGGACAGGCGGGCGTTGTTCCCGGCAGATTTGTTTGCCTCTCGGTGTCCGACACCGGCGCCGGCATAGACGAGGCCAACCGGTCCCGCATCTTCGAGCCTTTTTACACCACCAAGCGGCCGGGCCAGGGCACCGGGCTGGGCTTGCCGGTGGCTTATGGCATCATCAGGGCGCATGGCGGCTGGATCGAAGTCGACAGCGCTCCCGGACATGGCAGCACGTTCAGGATCAACCTTCCGGCCCTGTAAAGAGGTCATGTACTCCGCATTCCCGGTGTGCCGGCGGGCTTTCCTCCGCATCTGGGCTTTCAGCCCAGCCTGAAGAATGCGGAGCACAGGAGCCAAGGCGGAGCCTTGAGCCGGCGTTCAGGCCAGGCCGAAGGCCTGAATGCGGAGGAGGCAAGATGTCCAAAAGCAGGAGAAAAATGTGCTGACATCCGCCTTCTGGCATCTGACCACCAAAATAACAGGTAATCAATTACACGCATGTTAAATGTCGCTTTCCGGCGTTTTGCTGTAGGATAGGCGGCTTATTTCTTGCCTGCGGCGCATAGCCAAAAGGGCCTAATTATGATAATGATAGGTGGGGAGCAAGGAGAAAAATTGAAGGGAGGCTGATCTTGGATAGAGTTGGCGCTGGTGCTCCTGGTCATCCCTGAACTCGCATATGGTGGTGATCGTCGGGGGCGAGCGGATCGGCATCTTGGATCGGAAGTTGGAAAACAAAAATAGCGCCAGGCGTTATTCAAGCAGAATCAGTATGCGGCTTAAACAGTCAAGCATGAAGAGGAGGAACGAATGGCAATGGATACGATTCTTTATGTAATTGTGGCGATTGTTGTCATATTACTGCTCGCAAGTGCACGGATGATCGTCATTATCGGCGGCCGACAGGTGGGGATAGTAGAACAAAAACTTTTCGGAGCAAGGCTTCCTTCGGATAGGGTCGTCGCACTGCCCGGGCAGATCGGAATTCAGGCAAGAATCTTGGGGCCGGGCCTTCATCTCTTTTTTCCGTTCCTGTTCAACGTCCGCATCGATGAACTGGTGGCGATCGGGGAAAACCAGGTGGGAATAATCGAATCGATAGACGGGAGGCCCCTCGATCCGGGAGATATATTCGGCAGGGTCGTAACCGGTCATAACCACTTTCAGGATGCTGAGGCTTTCTTGAAAAACGGGGGACAGAAAGGCATCCAGACAGAAACACTGCCGCCAGGTCTCTACAGAGTCAACAGCTATCTCTTCAAGATCACAGTTATGGATGCGATAACGATCCCTGCGGGCTCGATTGGCATCGTGAACGCAGCAGCCGGCCAACCGCTGGATCCGGGGCGACTCTACGCTAAATCAGTTCCTGGCCATAGCAACTACCAGGACGGAGAGGCTTTCCTCGAGCAGGGCGGACAGAAGGGGCCACAACTAGATATCTTGAGACCGGGCCGGTACAGAATAAATCTCCGGATGTTCGATGTGAAAATCACTCCAGCTATCGATGTTCCGTCCGGCAAAGTTGGCATTGTCACCGCAAATGATGGAGAAGAACTGCCGGAAAACGAGCTAATCGCCAAGACCATTCAAGGTCACGATATGTTCCAGAATGCCGCAGCGTTTCTCATGAACGGTGGGCAGCGCGGCCCACAATTAGATGTCCTCACCCCAGGCAAATTTTATGTAAACCCCCTGATGTTTTCAGTGCAAACATCTGATGCGTTAACTGTCAACCAGGGTCAGGTGGCGGTGATTATCTCCAACGTCGGCAAACAACCGGCAATACCGTTGTCTTCCGGGGAGCCCAAAGCGAACGATGATGCAGCGGACGACTTTAATGCAGAAAAATATGTAGTTACGGAAGGATACCGGGGCATACAGCGTTCAGTGCTCGGACCGGGAAATTTTTATTTGAACCTCTTGGCATACAGGCCGATCATCATTAATACCACTAATACCACCATTGATTGGGATGATGCCGCGGATACCAAGTTCGACTCGCTGAACGTGAACAGCAAGGATGGTTTTGCGCTTAAGGTAGGCGTGAAAGTGGTCATCAGGGTGCTGCCCGATCAATCGCCCTATCTCGTGAGTCGTATTGGCAGCATAGAAAACCTGATCACCAACGTCATTCACCCGCTGATCGACTCATCATTCCGCAATCAGGCATCCACGGCTTCAGCGATGCAATTCCTGCAGGATCGCCACGAGCAGCAGGATCAGGCACTGAAGCGTGCCGTCAACGAACTGAGCAAGTACCATGTCGAGGTATTATCGGTGCTCATCAGTAATATTGTTCTGCCGCCGGAGCTGATGGAGACCCAGACCAACAAGGTGCTCGCCCTGCAGCGGCAGTCAATGTTCGATGAGCAGAGGAATTCGGAACAAAAGCGTATCGCCATGGAAAAAACCAGGGCCGAGGCTGACAAGCAGGCAACCCTGGTGGCAGCGCAGATTGATGTGCAGGTTGCAGAACAGATCAAGCAAAAGACCATCGCCATTGCCCAGGGCGAGGCCGAGAAAATCAGGCTTGAAGGCCAGGGTGAGGCTGATAAAATTCTGTCGATCGGCAAGAACACGGCGCAGGCATACGAACTGACCAAGCAAGCAGTAACAGCGGAAGGACTCGTTAGTATCGAGTTGATGAAATTGATCTCGGAGAAGCAAATCAAGATCACACCCGAGATCATGATTAACGGGGGAGAAAACAGTCAGGGCGCCCTGGTGAACGCTGTGCTGGCCAAGTTGCTGAAGGGCAACCTGCAACTGCCGGGGCAGCAGCAGGCGCCGGATACTAAATAAACCTCACGGTTAACAGAGAACGGCAAACAAAAGCCGCAGGTTTATGCAGCCTGCGGCTTCTTGCTGTTTCACGCCGGTTTATGTATTTCCCGCCGTAAGTCGCACCCAAGGTAAAGCGTTCCGGCGGGCACGATCCCAGTGGTTCTATGCCCATGACAATCTTTACGGGAACTGGGTGGCCCAGGTCTTGCCGCCGTCCAGGGTGTGCAGCAGGGCCACGTTGCTGCCGGTAGGAGTGCCGCTGCTTGACTTGGACGTAGGTTGGGTAATTACCGCCGCCCAGCCCTCGCTGCCGCCCGCAAAGCTGAGGTCTCCCCAGGTGCCCTCGGGCAGGCCGGAGGCGCCGCTCATCCCATCGCTGAGCGTCTCCCAGTCACTACCATTGTCGGTGGTGCGGTACAGCACCGGGTAGTCGGTGGGAGGCGATGCCGCCAGCAAGGCGGTGGTGGCGTTCACCGGTACGAAGCGCGCCACGGTATAGTGGGGCGCTGTGTTAGGTGGGAGGCCGGTCTGGTTGATGGGAGGGAGGTAGGCGCTGGCAGCCGACCAGTTACTGCCGTCATCCGTATGCAGCACCAGCTTGGAGGACTTGAACATGGACCCTTCCCCCTGGAACAGCGCCCAGCCGGCGTTGGGGGAGACAAAGATGATGATGCCTCCACTGTCGGGGAACTCGCTTTTAATATTGTCCGGTATCGTCCACTGCCTGAGCCAGGTCACTCCTCCGTCGGTGGTGTGCCAGATGGAGTTGGCCCCAACCGCCCAACCCGCCAGGCGGTCACTGAAACTGAAACCGCTCATGCCCTGTACCATGGTGCGCTGCACCCAGTGGGCGCCGCCGTCCAGCGTGACCACAAAGGTGTTGCCGATCAGGGCGAAGCCGTTGCTGGCGTCCAGGAACTGCATCCGGTACGGGTATCCACCCTGTTGAATCACCTCTGACCACTGCTGTGTCCAGGTCTTTCCTCCGTCGGCCGTGGCCATGATGGCGCAGCTTGTCTGGCTGTTGCCGGCGTCGGCTGACACCAGCGCCCAGCCGTGCTGGGCATCAGGGAAGGCCAGTTGCTGGACGACCGACAGACCCGGGGAGTTCAACTGCACCCAGTTCTGCCCGCCGTCACCGGTATGCAGGATGACGCTGGCCGGGGGCTGCTGTGTCTCCAGGTTGACTGCAACCCATCCCAGTTGGTTGTTGAGGAAGAACAGGGAGGCGTTGGTGGCGCCGCTGGTCTTGGCCGGGTCGGCTTTGGCGGGCTGGGCCGGCGGAGGAGGTTGCGGCGGCGGTGGGGCGTGTTTGGCGCAACCGACAGCCACGGCCAGGGAAAGCAGAAGGACCGGCAGGATCTTGAGCATTTTTCTCATAAGCATTCCTCCTGGTGATGGCAAGGCGATAATCTGGTTATTCACTACAGTATTATACCATTTTTCTTGATTATTACCTCTCAAACTCATCCCCGGGCAATAAGTATGGTTTAAACCCCGGTCCGGTCTGCCGCCTCCTTTTGAAAGATGAGATTATTTCACATAATAAGTTGAGCGTTGCCTAATAGCAGATCGTAAGGCAGGAGGGCGGCATGGCGAAACTTCTGGTGCAGGTATGCGGCGACCCCACCGTCGACTGGCTGACCATCCAGGGCGAGGATCATTACAGCAGAGGCGAAAGCCACCCCCGGCTGCCCGATCGTCCGGCAGCAGTGGCGCGCCTGATGTCCCGGGCCGGTGGGTCGGCGCTGATCCTGCAGTTTTTAAAAGAGATGATCCCGCCGGAGCTGGCTGAGGTCGAGGGCCGGCCTGCCGGCCTGCCGGACCTGCTGGTGATCGCCGACAGCGGCCTGGGATTTCGCAGTGTCACGGAGGGGTGGCCGGAGGTTTTAGGAGAGCGGCGGGTGCCGCGCCCACCTGTGCTCCGCATTCCCGGTGTGTCGGCGGGCTTTCAGCCGAGGCGCCAGCCTCGAGCGGACATTCAGGCCGGGCTTAGCCCGGATGCGGAGGAGGCGGTGCCGGGTCCGCGCCCGAAGCGGGCGCCCGCCGGGCGCGGTGCGGCAGAAAGCCGGAGCAGATCATCCTCCAGCTCGCCCGGTTTGGCGGCGACCGGGAGCACCCCTTGCTGGCCAGGCTTCATGCCATCGACCTGGCGGCCAGGACCACCATCCTGACCTCTATCGGAGACCTGCGGGCCTGCCCGCAACGGGTCGGGGTTTCCCTTTCCTGGGAGAGGCTGTTTGAGGCCATAATCGCTGCCGTCTGCAGCCCGAGGGGCCCCTTTGTCGACGATCAGAACAACCTGCTCTTCCATCAGGTGATCGTCACCGTCGGGGCGAGCGGGGCGGTGATCGTAGGGCAGGAACATGACACTCTGATCTTTGACCGCTCCGGCCAGGAGGGCGACTTTGCCCGGCATCTTACGAGGCAGGCGCCGGGTGCCAATACCTGTGTGCTGGGGGCTCTGGCCGCGGCCTGGGTCAACTGGCCACCGGGCGTTGACTGGTCCAGGGCGACCCGGGACGGTATCGCCCTGGCCCGGCTGCTTTACCTGGATGGTTGCGAGGTGGTGGCGGCAGGAGACTGCCAGCGCCTCCAGTTTCCCTGCCAGCGGTTGGTGAAGGCTTATCACGAGGGAACGGGTGACAAGAGGACCGATAAAATATGGGACCTGGGGATTTTTCAGGATGTCAGGGGTCTGGCCCGTAGTGAAGGCGGGCGCCGCCCCCAGGGAGCACCCGGTGCGGCGCCGCCTCGGGCGGGGTGGTCCATCCTTGAAGAGGCGGTCAAGGAGAACAGGGGCCGGGCGGGTGCGCAAATTACGGAAGCAAGCGTTGCCAGGGGTTCCAGGACCATGGACGCGGTTTTCGAGTACGCCCGGATGATCGTGGAGGAGGGGCCCGGGGTGGCCCTGCCCGACGTCCCCGTGGAAATGGTCGGTAACTGGCGCAGCGCCGACCGGCGCGAGATCGAGGGCGTGCGCAGCGTCTACAACGCTATGGCGGACTATTTAAAGCAGCAGCGCCTGCAAACACCGCTCTGCGTGGCGGTGTTCGGGCCCCCTGGGGCCGGCAAGTCCTTCGTTGTCAAGGAGATTGCCAGGGGTCTGGGGATTGCCGAAAACGCCCAACTGACCTTCAACCTCTCCCAGTTTACATCGCCCCGGGAACTCGCCCAGGCCTTCCACCAGATCAGGGACCGGCGCCTGAGGGGAAAGATGCCCCTGGTCTTCTGGGACGAGTTCGACGCACCCTGCGAGGGCATCCCGCTGGGCTGGCTGCGGATTTTCTGGCGCCCATGCAGGACGGCGAGTTCAACGACCATGGCAGCGGGCACCCGCTGGGCGGCGGCATCTACGTCTTCACCGGGGCGACCGGACACTCCTTCAAGGAGTTCTGCGCCGGCTCCGGCGGGGAGAAGGCGGCTGCCAAAAAACCCGATTTCATCAGCAGGCTGCGGGCCTACATCGACGTGAAGGGCGTGAACGGTCATCCCAACACTGTCGAGGACCGGATGTTCCCCATCCGGCGGGCGTTTCTCTTGAACCGCTGCCTGGAGATATCAGCCCCGCACATCAAGAAGGGCGACCGGTTTCAGGTGGACCGGGGGGTGCTGGATGCCTTCCTGAAGGTTAACCGCTATCGTTATGAGGCCCGCTCCATGGAGACCCTGGTCAGGATGAGCAACCTTGATGAGAGGCGGAGTTTCGCCCTGTCCAGTCTGCCCCCGGACCACATTTTAGAGATGCACGTCGATGCCGGGGAGTTCGATGCCCTCACCAGGCTGGGCCACCGGGAGATGCTCAGGGTGGGTATCACCGGCCATGTCTGGCTCGACCCGGAACGGATGGCCGAACTGGAGGCAGGAGTCGCCAGAGCGGTGACCTTTATCGAGTCCCAATTCCCGGAACACTACCTGACGGTCTTCTCCCCCCTGGCTATCGGGGCCGACCGGCTGGTGGCCCGTGCCCTGCTCAAGAACGAGGCGGCCCGGTTGATCGTGGTGCTGCCGGTGCCTCTGGATGACTACATCAAAGACTTTGGCCCCACTGACGAGCACCGCCTGGACTACGACGAGGCCGAGCTGAGGCAGGAGTTTCGCTACTGGCTGGCGGAGCGCGCCATCGAGACCATCGTCATGCCCCCCGCGCCGACCCGGGGCGAGGCCTATCTGAGGTCCGGGCGCTACATTGTGGAGCACAGCGACGTGATGGTGGCGGTCTGGGACGGCAGGAAAGCCCAGGGACGGGGCGGCACCGGGGAGATAGTCGATCTGGCGAAAAAGCTTGGCAAACCGATCTGCCATGTCTGGGCCGGAACTGCAAGCCGGACAAGGACCGGATGACCGATGTGGGCGCCAGGCACGGCCGGTTCCGGCACATGAACTTCCCGGGGGTTGCCGGGGCCGGTGGACCGGCGGTGAAGGATGGCAGCATGAATTGTAACGACTGGCCGGCGCCAGCGAGGTCAACCAGTTGAACCGCATCAAGCTGATGCTGGCGGTAGCCTTCAAGAACCTGGGCCGGCAGGAGCCGGCCCAGCCCCTGCGGGAGCAGGTCGCCGCCAGGCTGCAGGCGGGCGCCGGTCTGAACTTCATGACCTCCGATCTCTTGTGAACCGTCCCGAAAGGAACGCTACTCCGTGCATCCCCCGCATGTTAATGCTAAGTGTGGAATAGAAATATTTCAAGCTAAGCGAAGCAAAGTTGGAATTAGCAACGGGCCGGAAAGGAGTGCCGAAAAAATGGCGTTGAATTGCGATGCGGTTTTTGAGGGCGGCGGGGTGAAGGGCATCGGCCTGGTTGGGGCCGTGGCCGCCATTGAAGAGGCCGGTTACCAGTTCGTCAACCTGGCGGGAACTTCGGCGGGAGCGATCGTGGCCTCGCTGCTGGCGGTGGGCTATACGGCCGGGGAGATCGAGCAGGCATTGCAGAAGTTGAACTACAAGGACTTTGAGGATGAGAACTGGCTGGACAGATTTAGCGTTCCCGGCAAGATCGCCAGCATCGTTTTCAGGTACGGCATTTACAAGGGGACATTTTTTGAAAATTGGCTGGGTGCCCTGCTCGACGCCAAGGGAAAGACAACTTTCGGGGACATCAAGTTCGCTAACCCCACGCAGGAAAAGTACACGTACAAGTTCCAGGCCATCGCCTCCGACATGACCGACAAAAGACTCCTCGTCCTGCCTGGAGACCTCAAGAATTTTGGGTATGATCCCGATCAATTCAGCATTGCCGCCGCTGTCCGGATGAGTATCAGCATCCCGGTGTTTTTCGAGCCGGTCAGGTTGACCGATAGCCGGGGGAAACTACATTATATCGTTGACGGCGGAGTGCTGAGCAACTACCCGATCTGGCTCCTGGACGACGGCACCAGCGATCCGCCCTGGCCGACCTTCGGTTTCAAACCCGTCGATACTACGGGCAGGACTTTGCCGTAGTTCGACCCCGACCCGATCCACAACATCGCCGACTACCTGGAGTCTCTGTTAGGCACGATGATCAGCGGCAATGACAACTACCATATTTCAGTCTCGTCCGGGGACCATGAACGGTCTATCTGCATACCGACCACAGTCCAGGTTGGCAATCAGAAGACAATAATCGGCACGGTGGATTTCGACATCACCCCCGAGCAGAGCATAGCCCTGTTCGACAACGGATTGAAGGCGGGCAAGGTTTTCTTGCAGGGGTGGGACTTCGATGCCTGGAAGAAAAAGTACCGGGAGCATTCCTAATACACTTCGGCGATCAATTTCCCCATCTGTGAGAGGTCATACCTGCCCATGCCGCTTACCTCGTTGCGGAAGGATGTCGACCGGAGCAGGTTTATAATAACCTTTCCATAAGGCCTGTCCAGGTCTTCCTTGCGCATCACCAGGTCGTAGCGCTCTTTCTGCCCGGGGAACGAAGTCCAGCCCCTTTACCTGGCCGGCCACCGACTCCGTGCCCAGCCCGACGTCGGCGGCGCCCTTGGCCACACAACTGGCGACCGCCAGGTGAGTCGTTTCCACATTATCGTAGCCAGGCACCTGACGGTGGTCGATACCCAGCTTGCGTAACTGTTCGTCAAGCAGCACCCTGGTTCCGGAGCCGGGCTCCCGGTTGACGAACCGGATGTCCGGTCTGGCCAGGTCAGGTCCACCTGCCAATCCCCAGGGGATTTCCTTCCGCCACATAAAAGCCCTGAGTACGGAAAACCAGGTTGATGGTCACCATTTTTTGGCCGGGGAGGATGCGCCGGATGTAGGGCGGTTGTACTCGTCGGAATCGCCGTCCCAGAGGTGCGCCGTGGCCACGTTTGCCTTGCCGTAGTAAAGGGCCAGCAGTCCGTTGATGCTGCCCATATCGACGCGCAGGCAGTTGTTCCCGGGCAACTCCCTTTCCAGGCGCCTGACCAGAATATCGAGGATGGCATCCTCGCCGCGGTTGATCACCGGTTCGGCTATGGGCAGGGCGGTTGCCGGCACGCTCTCGGGCCCCTGTTGAGCCAGCCCCTTCAATCTCTGCTTGAAGGCCTCCAGGTCCGGGGCCTCCACCCTGACCTTGCGCCCGACGTGATAGGCCGCCAGTTCGC
>CAVYHR010000005.1:0-302929 GCA_963768335.1 uncultured Peptococcaceae bacterium | reverse complement strand
GCAAGGTGTAGTTGAAAAAGGTGGTGTCCTGTATGGCCAAAATAACCTGGATAGCCCTTGATTCTTTCCAAAGTGGCCTCCTGGTGAGAGTCATATATAGCCTTAACCGTTACCTTTCATTATCGAAAAAGCGGTAGGCCGCCTTGGTGGCATTCCACTGGCCGAGCGCTTCGGGTAGAGATTTTTCCGGATGCTCAACGAGGCTGTCAACCAAGGAGATCAGGCGCTGGGTGAGGCGAGCGTCACCGAACTCGGCTCTGCCGCATTCCTTGGCTGCCCAGAGCATCACACGGCCCCCTCCCGGTCAGAATACGGCGGAAGCGGCGGCTCAAAGGGTACAGGTAGACGTCCTTGACGGGAATGTTACGGCGATGATGAGTGTCCAGCTTTCCTCGTCCTGTGGTCCGGCCGGCGTGGATCCAATTGGCGGCTTTGTAGCAGGTGCCGGCAAATCGCTTCCTTTCTACGAAAGTCTCCAGCAGAACCGGCTGATATCCGTACAGTTCCGGCCAGTCTCGATAGACCTGCCGGGCAGCCAGGCTGAGGATGCGGGAGGCGAGGTTGGGGATATGAATCCAGGGCAGGATCAGGAAGCGGGCGTTGTTGACCACTAGGTGGAGCCTGGCTGTCCGCTGATCGGGTGTCCATCCGATGAATGAGTCACGGGCCGCCACTTTCCAGGCTGCGGCGCCGAAACCGAGAGCGGCCAGCAGCGTTTCTCCGTGTTTGACCATGTATCTGATCTGGGCTCCTGGCAGGGGCCGGTAGCCCAGGTAGTGGTAACGGGCCACCAGTTCGTTCCACAGCTTGAATCTACACTGGTGGCAACGCGGTTGAGTGTGACACATTTTCGGGCAGGGACAGCGCAGTTGGGGCTGGGGATCGGATGCAGTTGTTAATCCGCCCCGTGAGAAGGAGTGTATGAATGTGTGGCTGCAGGCAAGGTTAAGAGACCGTCCCGCTCCATTCGCAGCAGGGCCACCCTAGCGGACATATCTTTGGGCAATCCGTCAGGCTTGCGCCAGTCAAGTGCGGCGCACACCGCCCGGGCAATGGCTGCTCTTGTCGGATATTCTTGTGGCAAGGCGATGATTTGCCGGATGACCTCGATCTCGGACCCGGTAAAAAGTCGTCCGCAGTATCGATGTCTTGGACACCCTGTTGGTAATTGGCTGCTCATGAGACAAGTGTATCGAAATTGAGGCGATGTGTCCAGCCATTCAAGGCCGGATTTTAGGGCATGGCAGCCCATTGAGGCTGATTACATGTGATTTCGCAGAAATCGTTATCCCCAGTCTTTCTATTCATTTATTCCAAGAGAGAGACTTATGGGTAATGCTAAGCGCTTCAGAGGCGGGGGTATTAGAGCGGGTAAGTCATCTGTGATAAAAAGAAGGGGCAGGCCAGCGCTACGCAGGTTCCGCCCGGTCTTGCGCATCGAAAACCAGTTCACCAATCGTAATCCCACCAGCCACCCAATCCTTGACTCCCGTAATTCACTCCACTGTCCATCTTTCCTGTTGCCGGCCTGTTAGCGGCATCCCTCTGCATCCCACCAAGCACGAACTGCCCCGCCTTTTCATGGATAGCTTGGGCGCCTCCAAGTTTCAGGCTCCTGGATACAGCATCCTGCATGGTGGCGCCACCGGCAGCTAAACGGAAGCCCTCGGCAACGCTGACTTTGTCACCTGTCAGTTTCTGAGCCTGCTTTCTGGCTTGCCATGATTGGCCGAGCATGCTGCCCTGCACGCCCATGAACCTTCCTGCGGCAGACCCCGCATATCCCACCGCCGCCCCGACAGTCTTATCAAAAGCATTGACGCTTGCCTGAACCAAGCGATCGCCTCCGGGAACAGCCATGCCGGCAAACCCCATACCTACTGCTGCCACAGTTGTAGTAGCTCCCCTGGTAAACGATCCAGCGCGTTCCCCCATTTATTGCCGGTGGTTGCCGCCTTCTCAAGGCCTGAAGTCTGGCCGGCAGCCATATTGATGGAGGCGGCCGATCCGGTCATTCCCCTCGCCGCCGGGAGTCATGCTACCCGGCCCGCCGTCTCCGCCCCCGATAGGAGCGTTCTCGCCGGACAATTTGATGCCACCGTCTCCTCCACCGGAACCATGTCCACCCCCGCTGCCTCCTCCATGTCCTCCGGCAGTTGCCCTCATCACGTTTGCGAGGCCGAAGAGAGCGCCTATGCCTGCGATTGCCCCGACAGCCTTCTGAGCCACACCTGTCTCGTTAAACCCATATAACCTGGCGAATAGCCCCTGGATGGAATTGCGGATCATCTCGGCAATAGAGAGAGCGGCGATAGTCCAGATGATCGTGGTGAGGAAGTCCTGCTGCGCAGCCTGCTGTCCCGGTGCTGCCTGAGCGGCAAGACCTGCCGTTGGCATCAGCAATGTCATCCAGACGGCAAGGCACAGGGAAACAACCCGGAGCCAGTACTTTCTTCCCCGTATCCTTTTGTTTAAAAGGAAGCCGGGGAGAGCAGCGCTTTGTTCCTGTAAGTCAATTCATTCTCTCCCTTCCCAAATTATTTAAAGACAGCCGGAAAATACGTCTGAGCAATCCCCAGAGCCAGGGAGGCGAAGAACATGACCCCGCCGAAGATGATCCCGCCGGCGCCAACGTACAGAAGGTTATTTACAGCGCTCTCCCTTCTGCTCGGGTTGAACCTGGACGTGATGATCTGAGCAGCCACCCAGCAGACAGAGGCGAAGAGAATGGCGCCCCCGATCGGTATGCCGTAACCGGTGAGCAGATCCGACAGCGAATTGAAGAGAGCGTTGTAATTTCCCGTGGGCACAGAAGCGCCGCCCGAGCCGCCCACATTGATGAACGACAGCAGGATCAGAAAAACAAAAGCGTGGGCAGACTGCATGAAGATGTTGGACAGTAACTCACCGAGCCAGACTTGGGCAGCGTTGACATTCTTGTTCAGAGACCAGAGCCAAGCCATGATCGGCGTGAAGATGAGAATGATGGTCAGAACGAGCTTTCTGAGAGCGTAGAGAATGGCCAACCACAACCGGATAAACGAGAATATTAGTGATACAATCGAATCTGCCAGGTAATACCCGGTTTGCGGAGACGCCCCCGGTTGCAGCATGACGTCCAGGCTTTTTCCGGGGGCAACGTTGTTGGCGATCGCTAGAAAAAGGTCGACTAGGCCGTTGTTGATCCTCACCATGGCATAAAAAATGATCGGGGCGACGGCGATGATGAGGATGGCGAGCAGCCATCGCCACAAACTGGCGACAGCATCCTCCCGCAGCGACATGTTGAAAGGAGCCGCGGTGAACTTGAAGGCTGTCGTCACGACAGCGATCAGGATCAGGACGAAGGAGCCCGCCGCCATTGCCTTGTACCACGTCCAGATCGTGTCCATGTATGCAGCGGTAAAAGGGGCATACAGCTTGTCCGTAGCGGAGAGGCCATCATTGAAGATCAGTGTGCCCAGGGTGATCGTGGCGCCGTTCGCGTTTTCGAGCAGGGGGCCGGACGCCCAATCGAACACTTCTGTAACACCGTCAACAATAGAGGCTATCAATCTTACAAAGGCACCTCCCTGGGGGTTATAGGCCACCGGAACCGGTGTATTGCTCCCGCTTCCGGTACCCGAGTCCGGATCCCCCAGGTAATGATCTGGTGCTCATCATCGACGATAGCGCCACCGCTGATGAAGTCCAGAAATACTGAATACTTCTCTCCGCTCTGTTCGCCCGGAGGGATGAAGAACTTGTTAAACTGGGTGCTGGCAACATCGGTGGTGATCACGTCATGCATCGGACCCGGGGCGCCTGTGGTGACGTCCTGCCAGTATAGGTGCGCATAAACTGGATAACTGGAACTGCCGGTTACATCGATCCGGTCATAAACCTGGTCATAGTTGCACGACCATTGAAAATTTGCAGTTGCGCAACCGGGTGTCGCCACAAACAAGATGACTGTTAAGGAGAACAACATAAACAGGATGAACAGTTTGGTCCGCATCCTGCCTCTTTGCTCTCCCGGGCTTTTTATATCTCTACAGCTCACACAGACCCCACCCCTCCCCCGGCCGGTTGCTGGGGGTTCGTGTTCATGTACGGCCATTCAAACGGTGTGGGTTCGATCCGGACTGCAGTGACGGCGCCATTGAGGGACATCAGGCACTCGCCGGGAGCAAACCCACCCAGGAAGTTCTTGGTGCCGCTGGATAGATGGAAGGCTTCCACCACCTGGTCGATAACCGTGTCATGCCTGGCGCAGCAGGAACAGTGTGGCGCAGTTGCCGATCACCGCCCGGCCCTCCTCCCGGCCCAGAAACTCCTCGATAAACTGCGAGGCCACGACCAGCCCGCAGTTATGCTTGCGCCCGGTGCGCGCCACGGTCTCCAGGGCTACGGCAGATTCGGGGAACTTGATGAAGTGCCAGCCCTCGTCCACGATAAATTTCTTCTTCAGCCGGCGGTTCTGTTGCACAAACTTCTGCCGAACCCAGGCCAGAACCCCGAACTCGGCATACAACTTTGTGAACTCGTCCTTTATTTCCGAGAAGTCGAAGCTGACCACCTGGTCCGACAGGGTGAAGGCCGTCTCGCAATCGAAGATGCCCAGGGAGTTCGCCGCGCAGGAAGGGCTTCAAGACCTCCCGTAGTTCCGGCGACACCGGTTTGGTTCGACGAGCCTCCGGTCAGAGATCGGACAGGGTTGGCAGCCTGCTTCTTGACCGGCCCCACCGAGCCTGCATCCTTGGTATACAGGCTGCAGGGGTCCGACGTGATACTCCCTCGAGGCGTACTCTTCCCGCACAGCCTCTTCCAGAATGGCCGCATCCTGCGCCTGTAGGGGGTCGCCGTTGAATGCCCGGGAGATGACCGTGAACAGCGCCCTGATCTCGGCTACCTTGTCATGATGTTGACCGACCTGCCTGCCGCGATCGTCGCTCTCCGCCTCAATCTCCAGCGGGTTGATGCCCGTCTCGCGCCCGGCGGCGATGTGGACCACTTTGCCGTTCAGGAGTTCGAGCACAATTGATTCATACTCCCCCATCAGGTCGAGGATCACGATCCTCTCGCCGATCAGGGCTGATCGGGAGGCCATGGTTTTCAGGGTAACGCTCTTGCCCGAGCCCGAGTACCCAAACACGGCGATGTGCGGGTTCGGCAGCGCCGGCGGCCCGATGAACTGGTCGTACACCACGGGGCAGCCCGTGAAATAGATCGGCCCGAGATAGATCCCCGATGGGTGCGACACATCCGGGTTGGAAACGGGAAACATCGCCGCCACCCCGCCCGTGGTCAGGTTCCGTGAAAAATCGCTGGATATGGCATGATCCGCCGGGAAAGCAACTTTTCAGGCCGTCAAGCTGGCGAAACATCAAGGAATAGGCGCGGGCCGCTTTGCTGGGCCAGCACGTCCTCCACCGAATCGCACTTCTTGTTCAGCTCTTCCACGGAATCAGCATGGACAGCGATAAAGACGCTGACGTAGAACATCTTGTCCCTGTTCGTCTGAATGGCCTCGCGGACGATTTCATTGTCCGCAGATGGCATTTTCCAGGTCAGGCAGCATCAGGATATTGCCCTGCTTGGAAAGGACGCTGTGCTGTGCCCGGTGGCTGGTGACGATCTCCGTCAACTTGCGTATCACGAAGCGGTCGGGCACAGGGTCGACGTGGATGCTCACGTCGATGTCTCCCAGCATGAAGATATCGTCCAGCCACCCGATACCGATCTTGCCGGGGATAGACGTAAAGGGCGTATACCCTGCAGTACCTCGACGGCCCCATCAGCAGGTGGTCGGGATAGCTGTCAATGCCATCGGGGGCAATGAGCGACTTCAGATCGACCACGTTATCTGTCAGACTGCGTCCGTTACCTGCCTCATCTGCTGTGATCAGAGCATGTCTAGAATCCTGCTTCTCCGTCCTTGCATCCGTGCAGCGCCCGGCTGTTTATATGCTGCCCCTCGCATCCGGGCTTACAGCCCGGCCTGAAGAATGCGGAGTACATCTCCGGAAGAACATCTCCCGAACCCCTCTCCTGCCTGTCGCATACAGGTCCATTGTACCCTCGCACACCGCCTCCGAGGGCTTCATCACCCGCCCCCGGTTACTGAAGCGGTAGATCACGTCCAGAACCTGTTCCGAAGAGAGGATGTCGGCTGTTATTTTTGCCCGCCGCAGGTTGTTGACCATTATCTGTGCCCGGCGCTGCAGTTCGCTCCTGGCCTTGTCAAAACCGTCCGGCGGTATGATAGGAGACCGCAATGTAGCGTGGAGCGGTTGTGAACGTTCCGGTTCTGCATCAGCGAAGTCAGGTACGAGTACATACTGAAGCCGTATTCGGCATGGTCTCCGAGAGGTTCTGCTGCGACTCCATAAAGCTGTGAATTGCCATGGCGCAACTTTTGGTGTCAACCAGTTCGGTCGTGGAAAATAATTGGATCGGAAAACCGAGGGCCATAGCGCAACTCATCAGAACGGATTCGATGGAATACTGCTCGTTTCATTCATGATGTGGTAGTCGATCGGGCCGATCTTCAACAGCGCCCGGTACCAGCCATCACTGAACATGATCACCCCGCCGCGGATTCCTCCACGCCCCAGAGGTCCTGAACCGAAAGTCCTTTTTCTTTCCTTTCTGGGCAGAGAAGAACTATCACCTCCGGCGCCTAGCTTGACGGTGATCTTTTACGCCCGCTCCGGCCCGCAGCCATCCGCGCATCGAGCACCCTGACATACCACCAGGTCGCGCAACTCATGACCGCAACAGAATATTATCCAATGATCAAAAAGATGACGCTTTCAAGATGAACTCAACTTAGTGGAGCCGAGCTTAGACGGGCTTCTGTTACCTACTTATGAAGTAATATCTCTTTTGTCGGATGAAAAGAGAACAGCAAACATCAAGTACCTATCCAGCCCGTGTTTGCGATATCTTGATGAAAGCAAATGACGCCCCGACGCCTGATCAGCAGAAGCCCAAAAACAGACGTAGCGGCAACGGCAGAAGGTTGACGCAGAAGATCAGGATTGCCGCCGCCACCAGAGAAACCGCCAAGTAAACGACCTGGCGCAGAGAAAGATAACCACCGAAGATCCGTCCTCTTCGGTGATCGAATAAGGCACCGGGAATAGTCTCATCAGAAACGCCACCCCCCGGTCTCTTTGGATTTCACTTGAAATATGTGCCCCCGATACTGAAGAACAGTGAAGCAAAAAATAAAGCGCCACCGAGAATAACTCCGCCCAACCCCACGTACCAGAGATTGCTCATGGCATTTTCACGCTGTCCGGGGTTGAACCTGCTGATGATGATCTGAACAGCCGTGATGATTACAGCAAACAGCAAAACAGCGCCGCCCAGAGGCATGCCTACTTCCTGGACGGCATTCCCGATGTCATCGGCAATTGAAGTGGGCGCCACGCTGGAAAGGGGGCCGTTATCGGCAAACGCCGCCCTGGCAGCCATCATCAGAGTCATGAGCAACACCACAAGCAAAATTGCCCTCGCATAAGACTTGATCATTATCTTTCTGCCTCCTGTCTGTTTTTCATCCCAGGCGATCAGCAAGAACCCGGATCAGTCCGATGATCAGGGGATAGCCATAGTACACCAGTAGCCCGGCGCAGGCCATGAACAATCCGCCCAGGCCAAAACGCTTGGCCGCCTCCCAACTGCTCAGGCTGCCAAAGACCAGTACCAGGCAACTGACCAGCATGCTGAGAACGGCGAGAGGAACAATTACCGCAGCTGCAGCAGAAGCCAGATCGCCGGAACCAGATTGATCCTGTTAACCAGATCTTTTGGAGCCATGTTCTCAAGCGGCCAAGCAGTTGTGAGGCGCAGCGGAGAGACGGCAGCGCCGGAGGTTTTTTTGGAGACCATGGCCTGAGTGTTTGATGAACTTATGCCTTGCGTTTTTGTTTCCTGGCTGTTTGTAGCAGAAGAAACGACCGGGGCGAAGGGGCCATCCCCGTACGCCGTGCTCACAGCCTGGCAGAAAGCCGGGGCGAGAGTGAACATACAGAGCAAGGCAAGCAATGTGATGATCAGTTTTCTCATCATCTGTTCGATCCTTTATCCTCGTTCAATGCTGTTAAATCAACCGGAGCAGGAAGGGCGCCCAGTTCCATCAGAATGGACAGATCGTTTTCGGTCAAGCATGGGGTGATGATTGTTATGTAATTGATCCAGGCTGCAATCAGTTGTTCATCACGCTGATTTCTCAGCGAGGATATGCGTGAAGCTATGTCTTGGTGCAAGAGATCGACTCCATCATTGAATTGCCTGTCGATCAAGGCTTTTTTATCTTCATATTCGCTTGCAGCGATGTCAATAATCGCAATATTTCGACATATATTTTGATATTTAAGGAGTGACACCCCAATTCCTCCTTGACGCAACCATGATCCCTGTACTACCGCTAAACTTGAATTAGAGGTTGAACTATTATCTTTGGCACAAAAGGTCACCTATTCATCATGCACGGCACTTTCTCCATGTCTGTTGGGGCAGGTGTGGAATAGAACCGGCCGGTGTGATACTGCTGCGGTAAAAAACGTGAATTTGGTAGATAATATATATACGTGGATAATTCTAACATATCATGTAACTTTATACCAGTAGTAATCAATAAATATTTCTCTTGCTACAACAGCGGCGCCACCAGGGGATGAAAATAGGTAAAAGCTGGCTATAATTCCGGCGCGCCGGGGTACCCGCTTCAGCGGGTCGGGCGCTCATCAAGATCTTGTCGATTATCGCACGCATCTTCCAGCGGCGTCAGGGGAGGCAAGGTTGCTTCCCGCAAAGAATTTCGGACCTTCAGTACCTCGTATGCCACTTGAAGCCCTTAACGACCTCCAGACTCACGCTGTCACCTTCCCTGCGTCCGAAAAGCGCTTCCGCCAGAGGAGCCCTGGGAGAAAGAACGTGGTATTCTTCAACAGTTGAAGGTTGAGCGCCGGACAGGCAGACAAGGAATGTCTCGTTTGTATCCACATCGCGAAGCAAGACACAACTGCCTTGACCTACTGAGCCTTCCGGCTGACACAGACCCGAGTTCTTGCCACTGAAACCGGAGTCGGGAACAGATCCTGCCGCTGCCTGGATTGCCGGCCAAAAGCGATGGTCGACGGCGCAGGTGTATGTGAAGATCGTTTCGTAACACTCGCTCTCCTCCTTCGCATACCGGTTGACAAGAATAATAGACGCCCCGCTATAATCGAGGATGTTGCCCTTCATCCCGCGCATGCTCTTTTTTAGCCTCGCCTCCCCCTCCTGTGTGACGTGAAAGACCTTTTTGCGCTTCTGCACATTGAGCATGCTGATCAATCGACCGTTATTCTTCATGATTGACGGAACTGAGCGAATCAGCCCTTCGGAGCGCAGGATTATTTCCGCCTCCACCTTCTCCTGCGGGGTGAGCATACCTGAATAATATTTCCATAACAACGCCAGCGCATCGGCATTTGGCGGGCTATAATTATTGTTCTTGAATCTGGGCCCGCTTTTCCTCTGCTCTTTAAGTGCCTTGGAACTGATACCTGAGCGGTGCATGATTGCCCTGACGCTGTTCTCGGTCTTGCCTAGCTTGTCAGCCGTACCCTTGACAGACATGCCTTTGCTGAGACACGACAGTACCTGGACTTCATTGACAGTCTTGTTGCCGCCAATAAATTCGCAAGCGCCGATGTCAGGGACACAACCATCACTGAACTGAATCCTCCTGATCTCCGCCGCGGCCTGTTCAATGTTGGCCTGCACTTCCCCGGGAGTGATTCCGATACTCTCTGCAATAGTCTCTAGTCCCTTTTCCCACGGATTTCATCAGAATCACTTTCTTTTGGAGGGGTGTGAGGCTAAGCCCTTTTGACGATTCGAGGTCTCTGATCAGGTTGGATGTTTCACATTCTTCAGACGTCCCCGGAGGGTTTCTCCAGAAGCGCAGACGGGTACTGCGAGGGCTGTTCTCTTTCATTTTTGTTAACCCCCATCTTGCTTTGCTTCTGTTTGATTCGATAGTTTTGAACCTTAACTGTATTGAGAGAGATACCCAGTGTTTTCGCCACTTTCTGCCGGCTCAAACCCTGAGAAAGAAGCCGGTAGATATCCTGCTGCTGTGGGCTCAATGTGTATTCCCAAGGTTCCGACAGGAAAGGCGCCTCCTTTATATCAGATGTCAGAGGCAGGAAGTCCGGCTCAGAGGCTTCGCCTCAGGCTCCAAGCTACGCCGGCAAATACCGGTTACATTAGCTACTGCCGCTTTAAAAGAAAAATGTCTTAAATCAAGTACATTATGTGAGAAGTGATTAAATAATATAACGTATATACCGATATTGCAAACTCTTAAATAATGCGTGCTAACGTCTTATACGTCTTTCTGCCAGAAGTATATAACGCTATCTCAGAGTATTTAAGGGGCGCTTTTAATTTTATCGTATTTCGCTTGAGGCTGTATGAAACTGGAATTCACCATGGTTCCGTAGAGGTTCTGTCCGTTCTCACCATTAGCGCCGCCTGGCGCTTCGGGGCAGTCCTGAATGACGCCGCGCCAACCGTTCAACACATAATTAACGACAGGGAATATGTGGGAGATGGCGGGATAATCTGTGGGAAATTACTTTACAATTTTTTGTTTAAAAATAAAATATTATATGTTAGAATATCAAGGAAATGAAGGGATCGAATATGACTGACAAACTTGTAACCGGGGCTCAAAATAGGATCAAGAAATTGCTCGACCAGGGCGGATTAAGCGTTAAGGCTATTGCCAACGAAACGCATATTCCGTATTCGACTGTCCGGGATTCCCTGAATATTACCGGGCGCTTGAATATACCCTGGTTGAACTGGTTTGCCGATCGCTTCGGTATCACAACAGACCACCTATTATCCAGAGATCACCCCGATCAGAAAATTGGTGAAAACTTCAAGCTAGCCAGGGAGCATGCCGGACTCTCCTTGAAAGACGCTCATGGAGCACTTGGCACATCGGAATACGCCCTGGATGCCGTTGAAAACGGGGAAATGGAAGCCCCGGTTCACGTTTTACGAAAAGCAGTCGCAGAATACCAGGTCCCGGCAGATTTTATCCTGGGTGTGACTGAACAGAGCAGAGACACGGAAATTATCACAGCCCTCTTCAGGGACATCAAGTTTCTGCTGATCTGCCAGGACATTCACTCCAGGCAGGAACTCCGGAGGCTCTTTACCATGCTCCGCGGACTTTCAGAGAACGAACTGGGCCGGCTGGCAAAGGTTATCGAGCCCCTCGTTAACGAGTGGATAGCAGTGCCTCCCGATAAGTAAAAAGAGGACAGGAACTGAAAAAGAATCCGAACCTGAAATTTAAACGACAAAACCCCTCTTCCTGAGGGGGTTTTGTCGTTTAAAACTATCATGGCTGTATGGATACGATGCGTGGCCCCGTGCCGGGCAGTAATCAGCTCTCCTCCTCCTCAGCCCCGGAAACGACCTTGGATTTGTACTCGGCCAGTTCCAACTCCCGCTTCTGCTCCCGCAGCTTGGCGCATTTAGACGGGTTGTAAGCGTGGTCGTAGATGAACTGGAAGCACTGTTCATCCAGGAAGTTGTAAACCCGGTTGACCGGGATGAAGTAGCCCATGTGAGTGATGGATTGGAAACCCAGCATGGAAACGGTGATCCGGCTGGGGACTCCCACAAACTGCAGGGTATCGATGTTGAAGACAGCGCCGCCGCTGTTCCCGTAGATGCTGGCAGCGGTGCTCAAGCAGTAGTCGTAGTTCTCGATCTCGATGCTCATGCCGCTCAGATAGCCGTGGGTCATCAAAGGCCGCTGTCCCATGCCACACCCGACGCAGTAGAGTTCCATCAACATCTCCAGGTGCGCCTCTTTCGGCCACAGTTCGGCAATATATTCATACTTTTTTATGTCGCGCAGTTTCAGCAGGGCCAGGTCCTGCCGGACGTCATAGGCCACAATGTCCGCCTTTACGCTGGATTCCCCTACCACTACGGTCCACCCCGGGCGGTACCGGAACTCCTGCGCAGAACCGGCGGCCTTGATCTCAAGTTTGACGTCCCGTTGCAAAACGGGATCCCACTCCTTTTTATAGCTCAACAGGTCATTGACCACGTGATGATTGGTCAAGACGTAAGTCTCAAACTCATCCGGCCTGTCTTCGCAGGCTTTCGAATAAAGCAGCGTACCACTTCCCACCGCCTTATCGGAAAACACTCGGGTGACTGTATATAGAACCCTTTCCAACAACTCCTTCTTTTCGTGCAACTGCCTCACTCCCTCCAAGCATCGCTCGCAGGTTTCTACGGGCTGCTCTAATATGTTATGTTGGCGGGGGTGCAACAGTGACCTGTTTAAAATCACTCATCCCGGTGGACCTGCCTGTCTCCTGAAATACAAAAGTCTCCACGGCCCATAGGGAGAAGAGGCTCACGGCATGATTTCAGGGCCCCTCGTCAACGAGTGGATAGCAGCGCCTCCCGATAAGGAAAAAGAGGACTGAAAAAGAATCCGAACCTGGACTTTAAGCGACAAAACCCTCTCAGGAAGAGGGGTTTTGTCGCTTATTAATATCTTGGCTTTATGAATAATATGGCCACAGGCTACGGTGCCGGACAGTAATCAGCTCTCCTCCTCGGCCCCGGAAACAACCTTGGATTTAGGAGCCCCTTATCCGATCATTATACAGACATCCGGGAGGATCAGCGCCGACCAGGTCTCCATGAAAGGCAGGTAGGTGGCCGCCTCTGCTGCGGGCAGCAGTGCGCCGGCCAGCTTTTCAGTCTCTCTGATCCTGATCTCCGAAGTGGCGCAAGAAACCATGTAGACCAGGCCGAGATGGTATCTTCCCACCTCCGACCGGTCGTCGTTGACGGTCCCGATCAGGTGATAGGAAAAATGGCCCCTGAATTGCACCTCCTCGGTGAGTTCCCGGTGCAGGTTGGCGCTGAACAACCGGTTGCCACCGTGCCCCACCAGGGGAGTGCCTGGCGCAGTGCCCGCCAGGGGTTGATGTGACCGCCCAGACCGATGGAATACATGTGCATCAGCCTGGTTTCGGTGGTAGCGTTCACCCGCTGGTAAACAAACAGGGATTGGCGATGCCTCAGCACCAGGTAAATGATGATCTGCTTCAGGTCGGCACAGTGTTCGGCCTCCTGGCGGAGCACAAAAAAGCCTTCGCTGGCAATGGAGGTCAGCAGGTGGGAATCGGCGCCGTTCTGGAAACCGCTGTCAGGAATGGCTCCCTGCCGGGCCAGAAAGCTCCTCCGCACTACCAGTACTGATTCGGAGCCTGGTGACACAGGTAAAACCTCTCTCGTTCACGTCATCGATAAATTGGTTTCGATAACCGCCTACCGATTACCTGCTCTGATCCTGGAAAAAAAGAACCTCCGAAGAGGCTCTTTCTGTCAGAGGCTGCTCGAATGGTCGGAGGCAACGAACCGTTCCTATGCTTCCTTCATCCGGTACAGAGTCGCCAGGTTCTGGTGGATCGCCTTCTCATAGAGCATGACGTATTCCTGAGCCGATCTGTTCCAGGAGAAGTCGCATTTCATGGCGTTGATCATCAGTTGCCGCCACTGGCCTGGCTGGTCCTGATAGAGCGCTATGGCCCGCCTGACCGTGTCGATGAGGGCGCCGGCCTCGTAGGGTTTGAATGAAAAGCCGTTCCCCTTACCCCTGGCTTCGTCATAATTTTCAATGGTGTCAGCCAGGCCACCTACGGCCCGGACAATGGGAATGGTGCCATACCTGAGGCTGATCATCTGGCTCAGGCCGCAGGGCTCGAAGCGCGAGGGCATCAGGAACATATCGGCGCCGGCGTAGATCTTCTGTGCCAGGTCCGGGTTAAACCCGAGGTTGACGGCCACCTGGTTGTGATACTTCATCTTCAGCTCAGCAAACAGCTTCTGGTAACGATCGTCGCCGCTGCCGAGCAGCACCAGTTGGATCCCCAGGTCCATCAGTTGCTCGAAAATGCCGCTGATCAGGTCGAGGCCCTTCTGGTCCACCAGCCTGGAGACCATGCCGATCAGCGGCGCAGGGCCGGCCGGCAGGCCCGTGTCCTGCTGCAGCCGAGTTTTGTTCTCTTTTTTACGATCGATAGTTTCCAGGCTGTAGTTTTGATAGATGCGCCTGTCGGTCTCCGGGTCGTATTCTTCATAATCGATCCCGTTGACGATCCCGTACATGTCCTGCGCCCTTTTGCGCAGCAGCCCGTCAAGCCGTTCACCATACTCGGGCGTCTGGATCTCCAGGGCATACTTCTTGCTCACAGTGGTGATCAGGTCAGAGTAAACGATGCCTGCCTTCATAAAGTTGATCTGCCCATAAAACTCCAGGCGTTCCGGTGTGAAGTACTCGTCCCCCAACCCCACCAGAGTGAGCGTTTGCTTGGGGAAAAGACCCTGGTACTGCAGGTTGTGAATGGTAAGCAGGGTACCTATGGTCTGGTAGTAAGGATCATCCGCATACTTTGTCTTCAGGATCAGGGGAACCAGCGCTGTCTGCCAGTCGTTGCAGTGAATCAGGTGCGGTTGCCAACCGATCTTGGGGAGCATCCCCAGGATGGCCTTGCAGAAGAAGTTGAAGCGCTCCGCCTCGTCGGGAAAGCAATAGATGCCGTCCCGGTAGAAGTACTGGTGGTTGTCGATCAGGTAGACGGGAATCTCTAAGGTTCCGGTGTGCAGGCTGGTCTTTTTAAGAATTCCCGATTCCACATGGTGGTCCATTTCCACCGGATAATCGACCAGGTAATCCCCCTCCATGATCTGCTTGTACTTGGGCATGACGATGCGCACGTCGTGTCCCATTCTGGCGAGGGCCTTGGGAAGAGAGCCGGCGACATCGGCCAGTCCGCCGGTCTTGGCGAAGGGCGCCACCTCGGCAGCAGCGATCAGTATCTTCAGCGGTTTCTTGGGCAACTCGCATCTCTCCTTTTGTACCATTAGATTGCTGTCTCCCTGAGATACTTGGCTGCAGTCTCCGGCGGAGTGGGGTTGATGTAGATCCCGGTTCCCCATTCAAAACCAGCCACGATGGTGAGCCGGGGCAGAATCTCCAGGCGCCAGTGATAGTAAGGAGCCCCCGTAAAGCCTGCGGGAGCGGTATGCAGCATTAAATTGTAAGGAGGGCTGCTCAGGGAAGCAGCCAGTTTTTGCATCGTCACCTTGACGATGGCGCTTAAATCCTGGAGCATCGAATCATCCAGCCCGGAAAAGTCGGCCTGATGCCGCCGGGGAAGGATGGTGATTTCAAAGGGAAATCGCGAGGCATAGGGACAGAAAGCGATAAATTGCTGATTGCTGGCTATCAGTCGCTCTCCTGCCGCCTCCTCATGGGCGATCATCTCGCAGTATGGGCAGAGGCCCCTATCCACGAAAAAGGCCCTGGCGCCTTCCAGCTCCTTCTCGATGACGCTGGGGATCAGCGGCGTGGCTATCACCTGGCTGTGTGGATGCTCGAGGGAGGCGCCGGCAATGGCGCCTGTATTCTTGAAGATCTGCACATACCTGATCGGCGTCACTGGCCATCAGGACACGGTGCCGGTCCCTCCAGGCCCTGAAGATCTCCTGCAACTGTACCAGGTCATGCTGCTCTAACGATTGGTCATGCTCCGGCGATTCGATGATCACCTCGTGAGCACCGGTTCCATTCATACTCGTGTAAAAGTTGCGACTGATCTCCAAATCCGTGCTCTTATTATCCAGGGCCGCAAATTTATTGGGGACAACCCTGATCCACCAGCCAGGTTCGTCAGGATGTGTTCCCGCCTCCCGGTATGCTGTTATTTCAGGAGGCGTCAGCTTCTCATTGCCCTTGCAGAAGGGGCAGACGCCGCCTTTTCTATCCTCTTGCCTGGCCTGAAAATCAGATGGCCTCTTGTTGCGCTCGGTGGCGATAATGACCCAGTTTCCGGTGACGGGCTCCTGCCTCAACTCGGGCATTAAACGGCGTCCTCCTTGAGCGTTTCTAAAAGTCTGCTCTGATCATTCTGCTCTCGCCGGGCCTGTTTTATTCAGATGCCAGGCGGCAACAGACCGGCATTGGCTTCAGGATTGTCTATGGATGATGCATATAAGCCGGATGAGCGGACATAATAGGAATGGAAGGTCGCTCTTCCTGTCGAGTAAAAGGTCATTACTTGAATAGCCTGACCAGCAAAAAGAAGAGAGGCGACCTTCCACTTTATTTTGTTGTCGCAGGGATAAGTTTCTTTTGCGGCAAGATGCTCGTTCTTGAGCCTGTTGGAGCAGTCAGGCTGGCTATTCTAGCGCTGCTGGCTAAAGGTTGCCAATGGCCATCTTGCTGGCTCCAGGATGAGGATCTCCATCTCCGGATAGCCGTCGGTCAAGCTAGCAGATGGTTGCAGGTCCCGGTACATGGACCTGATCAACTGGAGGCATTCACTCCGCCGGACCAACAGGGAAAACCCCTGTTTGGCGCATTCATCCGCCAACAACTGCTGGCGCCTGATCTCCTCTTCCTGCAGATACAGCCAGAAGTCCACCCAGCGCCTGGCCCTTACGTTTTGCCACAACTTCACGTTGGGACAGAGAAACTGACGGCACACCATGTTCCGGTAAGACAGCGGGATCCTGCACCCGACTTCCGGGTGGTGAAACCTGCACGCCGGCCGGCCATCCGCTGCCGGATCGATGGCATTGACCGTGAGTTGATCTGCCGATACGTCCACATAGGGGCTGTCCAGGAGGTCCTTTACGAATTCATCGCCGCCGTTGTTCAAGAAATAGCCGATATCGGTCAACAAAAAAACGGGGCTGATGGTGCAGCAACCCTGGATGCGGTCCCTGGGGCAGCGGGCGCACAGGCTGCACTCGATGCCGCTCCGCATTCCTGCATTATGAAAGACCACTTCTGCAGCTTCCGTTGCTAACCCTTCTTCAGTTTATAGTATGTGTTACAGGATGGCTTCGATAACCTCTTCCAGTTGGCGCAGGTTCCGGCACTCAAAAACCTGCCTGCAGTACGGAGCATAGACGCGCATGATGCTGTCCTCTTTATCCCAGTGATCCCTCGGCTGGGGGTTGAACCAGATGATCCTGCGCACATGTTCGGAGATTTTCTGCAGATAATCCTTTTCCGCCAGCCGCCAGTTGTTGCGGGCGTCGCCCAGGATAATCAGGGTGCTCCTGGGGGAAAGACCGGCCAGATAGTTGTTGGCGAACAGGGTAAAGACCCGGCCGTAATCTGAAAATCCGGAATAGGAAAAATAGGTATTGGCAAAGGCATCTCCCAGAGCGGCCTCGATGTCCTCGTTCTTAAAATAAGGTGTCGCCTCATCCACTACATCCACGAACAGGAAGGAGCGGACCCACCGGAACCGGTTCTGGATGGTGTAGACCAGTTGCAGCATGAACTCGCTGAACACGGCCACAGATCCTGAGACATCGCATAGCACCGCCAGTTCCGGCTTGCTGATCTTCTTCTGCCGGTAGCGCAACTGCACCGGGGTGCCTCCCGTAAGCAGCGCCTGCCTCGCGGTCCTTCTCAGGTCGATCTCGCCGTGCTTGGCACGCTGGTAGCGGCGGGAGTATTTGGAGGCCAGCTTTCGGGCCAGCCTGGTGATCCTCCTCCGGATGTCATCGATCTCCAGGTTGTCGAGCCGGTAAAACTCCTTCTCCTTCAGATTGGCGGCGTCAGCTATCTCTTCAATGGCCTCGTTTCCGAACATGCTGACGAAAAGGTCCTCCAGCAGTTGTTCGATCCTGTGCTCCAGCCAGCCCAGGTTGGCAGTCCATCCGGCATAGACCGTTTCGCTGATGTTTTCCAGTCCCTTGGCCCTTTCCAGGCGGTTGACCGCTTCGTACCATCCGATGGCTACCTTGGCCTGGACCACCGTGTTGTCCATATGCTGGAGATCCGTTCGGGCCAGCGGTCCCAGGCTCTTCACCGCCAACTGGGCGAGGCGTTCCAACAGCAGGCGGTTGCGCTCCCTGATCGCCCTGATCAGCAAGATGGCCGGGGAGGCTCCGGCGCCATGGCCGATGCCCGATCCGTCCGCCTGCTGTGCGAGTTCGGCGTGCAAGCTGATAGGCCCTTCGCTGTCGGCAGGGCCAGGTTCGTATTCCTCTGAGCCGCGCTCAGAGAGTACCCCTTGCCTTTGCAGGGACAGGAAAAAGAGGCGGAACAGCCTGTCAAACAGGGGCTTATCGGCACGGTCGGCGATCAGAATGGAACAGAGGGCGATATGGAAGTCCTCCTGGCAGAAGCCCGCCTCCGATACCGCCCGCAGGGCATCTGCTATCTGTGTGAAAGAAATATTGACGCCGCCCCGGCGCAGCAAGCGGCAGAACTCCAGAATCTTTGCCACCATGGCCTTCCGCTCCCTGCACCAGTCTAGTCGGGGAGATAGGACGATACCTTCGGGGAGATTTTCTCGATATCGCTCTGGTATTTGAGCAAGACGCTCAGGGTGCTCCGGATAATCTCCTCGTCGATAAAACCCACGCCCATGTTAAGCAGCGCCCCGGCCCAATCAATGGTCTCAGCGATGCTTGGCGCTTTCTTCAGCTTCTGTTTGCGAATGGTCTGCACAAAGCGCACGATCTGGCGCCCCAGGGCCTGCTGAATTTCCGGCACCTTCAGGTAGATGATCTCCAGTTCACGCTCGAAGCTGGGATAGTCCAGGTACAAGTGAATGCAGCGCCGTTTCAGGGCGTCCCCGAACTCCCTGAAGCTGTTGCTGGTAAGGATGACGATGGGAATCCGTTTGGCCTTGACGGTGCCCAGTTCCGGTATGGTCACCTGGTAATCCGACAGTATTTCCAGCAGGAAGCTCTCGAACTCCTCGTCGCTCTTGTCAACCTCGTCGATCAACAGGACGGTGCTCTCATCCCCCAGCAGCGCCTCCAGCAGCGGACGGCTCAGCAGAAACTCGGCTGAGAAGATGTCCTGCCTGGCCTCATCCCAGGACTTGTTCTGGACCTGGTCGATGTGCAGCCGCAGCAGTTGCTTCTGGTAGTTCCACTCATAGAGGGCCTTGGCTTCGTCCAGGCCTTCGTAACACTGCAGGCGGATCAGCCTGCTGCCGGTGGCGCCGGCGATCACCTTGGCCAGTTCCGTTTTCCCCACGCCGGCTGGCCCCTCGACCAGAAGCGGCTTCTGGAGCTTGAGGGCCAGGAAGATGATGGTGGCCACGGTCCTGTCAGTAAGGTAATTTTGTTCGGACAGCTTCTGCTGCACCTCGTTGATCGACGAAAACATCTTTGTTTCTCCTCACTCCCCAGGCACTAATAAAAGAGTCTTTGATTGTGCCAATCTGAAACCATAAGGCCTGCGGTATGATGTCAGAAACTGTAATTTGGCGATTCCTTGGTGATATCGACGCCGTGCGGGTGGCTTTCACGAAGACCGGCAACGGTAATGTTTATAAATTTGGTCTTGGTCTTAAGTTCCTCGATCGTCCTCACGCCGCAGTACCCCATCCCCGACCGCAGGCCACCGATCAGTTGGAAGGTCATGTCCGCCAAGGCCCCCCGGTAAGGCACGCGACCCTCAACCCCTTCCGGCACCAGCTTCTCCGGATTGTCCTGGAAATAGCGGTCCATGCTGCCCTCCTTCATGGCGGGCAGAGACCCCATACCACGGTAAACCTTGTAGCTGCGGCCCTGGAAGATTTCAATATCCCCGGGGCTCTCCTCCGTTCCCGCCAGCAGGCTGCCCAGCATGACCGTACTGGCGCCGGCTGCCAGAGCCTTGGTGATGTCGCCGGAAAACTTGATGCCCCCGTCGGAGATCACCGGAATATTGCTCTTTAAGGCTTCCTCGGAACACTCCAGGACGGCGGTGATCTGCGGTATGCCGATCCCGGCCACCACGCGGGTGGTGCAGATCGACCCACCTCCCATGCCGACTTTCACGGCATCCGCTCCGGCTGCAATCAGGTCCCTGGTAGCATCGGCAGTGGCCACGTTGCCGGCGATCAGTTGGATATTCGGATATTCAGTCTTGATGGCCTCTGTCGCTTTGAGAATGTTTATTTGGTGGCCATGAGCGGAGTCTATGGCGATGACGTCCACCTCCGCCTTGATCAGGGCCATGACCCGGTCTCCCGTGTCGGGGCCGACCCCGACCGCGGCGCCTACTCTGAGGCGTCCCCGCTCGTCCTTGGAGGCGTTCGGATACTGGCGCGCCTTCTCGATATCCTTGATGGTGATCAGGCCACACAGGCGGAAATGCTCGTCTACAATGGGAAGTTTTTCGATCTTGTGGCGCTTCAGAATGTTCTTGGCATCCTGCAGGGTTGTGCCTACGGGCGCCGTGATCAGATTATCCCTGGTCATGGCCTCGGCGATCGTCCGGTTCATATCGTCCTCGAAGCGGAGGTCGCGGTTGGTGATGATGCCCACCAGGATGCCGTCTACAGTTACCGGCACGCCGGAGATGTGGTAGTGCTCCATGATCTTCAGGGCATCCCTGATCAGGTGCTGGGGGCCCAGGGAGATCGGGTCTGAGATCACGCCGTGCTCCGAGCGCTTGACCCGGTCGACCTCCTGGGCCTGGCGTTCGATGCTCATGTTCTTGTGAATGATCCCGATGCCACCCTCGCGGGCCATGGCAATCGCCATGCGAGCCTCGGTGACAGTGTCCATGCAAGCGCTGAGTATGGGAATATTTAGCCTGATCTTCCTGGTCAGAAAGGTGGAAACGTTGACATCCCTGGGCACCACTGAAGACTTGCCGGGAATCAGGAGCACATCATCAAAGGTGAGGCCGGTCTTGGCAAATCTGTCATCCATGGCTGCCACACTCCTTTCATCAGTCCCGGAATCTTTGAACCATTTTACCATCACCTGCTGCAATTGAGAAGCGAGTAGCTGAATTCTCACTTCCCGCTCCTCAATTGCCGGGCTCAAGGTGGTTTGTATCGTTGAGCAGGTTCAGAATTCCATATCCCTCGTAAAATTCGATGACGTTCAGGGCGGCGTTATCCTGCCGGATCCGGAACACATTGTTCAGGTCGATGCCCAGCAGGGCGCAGATGATCGCCCTGATCGTCCCTCCGTGGGTTACCACGGCTACAGTGCCCGGATCATGCCTCTTTACCAGGTCCGTCACTGTGCCGTAGGCCCTTTCCGTCAACTCCTGGAAGGTCTCCCCGTCCGGAATCCGGACATTGCCCGGGGAAGCGTGCCAGATGTCCGCAATTGTCGCTGTAACCAGCCTTGATCTCCTTGAAGGTCAGGCCTTCCCAGGCGCCGAAATTGATCTCCCGCAACTGCGGCAGCGCTTGCACGGCCAGATCGTGGGGTTCGGCGATGATGCGGGCGGTATCCAGGGCGCGCCTGAGATCGCTGGCGTAGACCGCCTGCAGGGATACACCGGCCAGCCGCATAGACAACAGCTTCGCCTGGGTGCGGCCGGTATCGCTGAGGTCTATGTCCGTGTGGCCCTGGTAGCGGGCGACATGATTCCAGAGCGTCTGCCCGTGCCGCACTAACAGTAGTTTCGTCAACAACCCCACCTCCTTATCATACCTTCTGCGCCACGTAGACAATCCTGGGAGTACGGTCGTGGGGCTGCTCGAAGGTAAAGGCCTGGAAACTGTTAAGGCAGGTAAAGCCCTGCGCTGTCAACAGCGACCAGATCTCATGGGGTTCGTAGATCCGCTCCCGGTGTTTTTCCAGGTAGTCATGCCGGTTGCCGTCCCCATCCTCTATGGTCCCTCTCACCTCAATCTCCCACAGCATCTCCTTGTCTTTATATTCAGCGCTCCAACTCAAGGTAAAACCGTCTTCTTGGACCAGGGATACGGACTGGTCGGGAGGGACGATCCGCGGCAGATAGTTGAGATCGAATATAAAAAAACCTCCAGCCGTGAGATTCTTGTAAACAGCCTGAAACGCCCGGCGCAGGTCCTCGCTGTCTACTATATAATTGAAACCGTCCTGGAAACAGACCGCCAGGTCGACCGGAGCCTCCAGCTCAGGCTGCAGAGATCCTGCCTGAGAAAGGTTATATCCGAGCCCCCTGGCAGCAGCCTTGACCCTGGCAATCTCCAGCATCTCCGCCGACAGGTCGACTCCATAAGTGCGATAGCCCCGATCCGACCCAGGGAAAGCTGGAGTTTCCCGTCCCGCAGGCCAGATCGGCAACGACGCCGACATGCTCCACCGTACCGGCTGACAATCCCCTCGATATAGCCGACCCACGCCGCGTAATCGATCCCCTGCATGAGCCGGTCGTAGAACAGCGCAAGCTGCTCGTAATTCTGTCAGTCAGTATTCGCACCTGGCTGACTTCAGACATCCGTTATCAGGTCGATACGCCCCCCGTAATAATTCTTTGCTGCTTATAGCTACATCATTGCTAATTCATGTCAATGTAGTTTAGTGCAGAAACTGTCTCCTGAGAACCTTCTCGAGATGCGCCAGGGTGTAGCACTCATACACCTCGAGCGTATTTTTGAAATATGTTCACTGAACGCAGGTCTTTCCATTCATCGTGGGGAAGGGTGTTCAATAGCAAGACCTCCTTGACCGATCTTCTTGTGGCGGCGAGCTCCTGTTCGGCCCGCTCCAGGTCCAGGGTTTTCGTATCGCTGACCACGATGATCACGGTGTGGGAAGTCAACAATAATGGGAAGTGCGCCCGCAGCGTGGCCAGCGAGGCGCCGAAATTGGTGCCCTTGCCCCAGATGCGGCTCTTCCCGATCAACTCCACCATCGTTTCTTCAAATGGTCTGATTTTCTTGAAGTACGGTGTTACGTGCTCCAGCTCTTCCGCAAAGATGAAGCTTTCAATATGGCTGATCACGGCGCTCAAGCCGTAGATAAACTGGATCACAAAGGCGGCGTAGCGGGCCATTGATCCGGACACATCGCAAACCAGCAGGATGTTCGGCTTCTGGATCCGTTTCTGTTTGTATTTTAGATTAAAAATAATGCCGCCGTAGCGGATATTGGACTTGATGCTGCGCCTGAGGTCAACCTTGACCACCTTCTTGCTCATCCGGTAGCGCCGGGAAATCTTGGTGGCCAGCTTGCGGGACAGCTTTTTCAAGATGTTGGTCACTTTCGGCAGTTGCCGGTCACCGATCCGTCTTCATGTCCTCGTAGAGCAGGCTGCTGTCCTCGCAGACCGAGTCCTGGCCGATTGCCGCCAGAACCTCGTCATCCACGTCTGCTCCCGGTATGATGGCAGGTCGCCCTCCTCCGCCAGCCTCTGCTTCCAGTAGCGCAACGAGCCGCGCACCTGGAACTCCAGCATCGGCTTGAAGGCGTGGTAGCGGTCCTCCGGAAGAAAGCTTGCCTCCAGGTAGTCCCTGATCCTTTTCTTCTCATCCTCCGCCAACTGGGAATAGAGGAGCTTTTCCTCATCGCTGAGGTCAAGCTTTTCTCCCAGGTAGGTCAGGTCCTGCTCCGCCTCGTCGATGAGGCGCCCCCTCTCATCCCTGGCCTCCTGCCACTCCTCCTGCTGCTGCCGCTTTATTTCCGGAGCCGTGAAGAAGCTGCTGAAAGCCCGGTCGAAGATCGGCTCATCTTCGTGATTCTTGACCAGGGTTGCCTGGAGGGCATACCTCACGTGCTCCCTGTCCATGATGTTGACCAGTTCAAGCGCCTTCAAGGCGGTGACGGTTTCCCTGATGCTGACGGTAATCCCCAGGTGCCGCAGGATGTGAATGAAACGAGCCAGGTTGTTCTCCAGGTAGTTCTCCATTGCAGTCCCTCCGTCCCCGGGCGCCCGCAGGCGGATGCGGTGGTTGCCCCGGCCCGGCCCAACGCGGCCTCAAGCCGTTTTCTTCAATTCTCTAACTATGTTTTGATTGCTGACTGCGCACGATCTCCACCAGTCCCGCCGGTCCCACCTGTCTGTTGAACAGATCGATATCATCCTTGTCCTTCAGCAAGAGGTTGATAGTCTTTTTCACGAGCTCGGGTTCAAGCCTGCCGGCCTCGTAGAGGACCAGCGCCCGGGTCAGGTCCAGGGTTTCAGAGATCGATGGCTTCTTTTTGACCTCCAGGTTGTGCCTCATGATAGTTCATCGCCAGGGCCACCTCTTCGGCCAGCCGCTCCCCCGCCTCCGGCACCTTGACCCTGATAATCCTGATCTCCTTTTCCACGCTCGGAAAGTCGATGAACAGAAAGACGCACCTGCGCTTCAGCCCGTCGGAAAGCTCCCGCTCGCCGTTGTTGGTCAACACCACCACGGGGATATGCCGCGACTTCAGGGTGCCCAGTTCCGGGATGGAAACCTGGAAATCGGATAGCACCTCGAACAGAAAGGCTTCGAACTCCTCGTCGGTCTTATCGATCTCATCGATCAGCAGGACTGCTTTCTTCGGAGCCTGGATCGCTTTTAAGAGCGGGCGCTCCAGCAGGTATTCCTGAGAGAAGAGATCCCGTTCCATGCTCTCCCCGGAGCCGCTGTCCCGGATCAACTGGATCTTGATCAACTGGCGCTGGTAGTTCCATTCGTAAAGGGCCTTGCTTTCATCGAGCCCCTCATAGCATTGGAGCCGGATCAGGTCAGTCTCGAACACCCCGGCCAGCACCTTGGCGATCTCTGTCTTGCCCACGCCCGGGGCGCCGGTGATCAGGACCGGTTTTTCCAGCCGGAGAGCCAGGTACACCGGTACGGTGATCTCATCCTCTGCAATGTAACCGTTGCTTTCGAAGCCTGAACGAAGCTGCTCGATCGTGATTTTATCCGGTTGCATCTGTTTCTCTCCTTATCTAAACTTCAATGTTGCTGGAACGGGCGAGATTGGCCAACTCCGGGCGCCCCGCCGTTGGAATTGCCGTCATGTTTTTCTAACGGCTAACCGTCAGCCACTAACCCCTATATGTTCTCCGTCCTCCCGGAGATTCCTGCCTGCTGTTCGATGCTGCGCCGGTTATGCAGATCCTTTAGCCGCCGGACAGTCTCGTCCGGGACCGTAACCGTCCCCAGGGGAGGATAGTTGAATCCGGGCCCGTGGCAGTCGGTTCCGCCGGTCATGACCAGGCCCTGCTCCAGGCAGATCTTCTCATACCTGGCCACATCGCCAGACGTATGCAAGGGATAGAAAACCTCGATCCCCTGCAGACCTCTGGCGATAAATTCCGGTATCAACTCATCCTTTTTAGCAAGGCCGGGATGCGCCAGCACCGGAATTCCCTCTGCTTTCAAGACGGTCTCGATGGCCATGAACGGGTCTAGCCTGTGGTGGGCCACGTAGGCCGGCTTGCCCTTGGCAAGGTATCGCTCGAAGGCCTCCTCCGTCGAGGAGGCATACCCTGCCTCATACAACGCCCGGGCGATATGCGGCCTGCCCATGGTGGCCTGGCCGGCCACCCGTTTCAAGTGTTCATAGTCGATCCGGATCCGGAGCTGCTCCAGCTTGGCGATGATCATCCTTGCCCTGTTTTCCCGCGCCGATCTCAGGATGGCCAGGGTTCCGGCGAGTTCGTCGCCCAGGGTCAGGTAGTAACCCAAAATGTGTATTTCTGCGCCGTCCAGATCGGTGTTCAACTCGATGCCCGGGATTACCTCCAGCCCGGACGAGCCTGCGGCCTGAAGGGCGGCCTGGATACCATCCACCGTGTCATGGTCTGTCAGGGCAATGGCGCTGAGGCCGGCAGCTTGCGCCTGCTTCACGATCTCTTCCGGAGTCAATCTGCCGTCGGAGGCTGTGCTGTGTATATGCAGATCCGCTGGCATACCACTACTCCTCCAATTCCGGCAGCACCGCTTCGAGCACTCTCAGGCAATTCCGTCCGCAGATCCTGGCAACCGACTCCTCGCTGTATCCCCTGCCCCGCAGGCCGTCCACCAGAGCGGGAAAATCGGTGACATCGTCGACTCCGCAGATCAGGTCTTCCGATCCATCGAAGTCAGAGCCAAAACCCACGTATTCATCGCCTACCAGGCTGCAAATGTGGTCGATATGCTCGATCAGGGCACTGAGACCGGCGCCTTGAGGACCCACGAACTGGGGTACCAGGCTGACACCCACCACGCCCTGCTTTCTGCAATGGCTTTTATCTGACAATCTGTCAGGTTTCGTCGGATGATCCCAGACGGCGCTGCAGTTGGAATGGGAGGCGATCACCGGAGCGCTGCTGAGTTCCAGGACATTCCAGAATCCTGGTTCTGACAGGTGGGAAACGTCAATGATCATGCCCAGCCTGTTCATCTCCTGCACCACCTGCCGGCCAAACCTGGTCAATCCGCCCCCGGTCTGGCCTTCGGCAACGCCATCCGCCAGTTCGTTCCGGTTGTTCCAGGTCAGGCCAAGGCCGCGCACACCCAGGTGGTACAACGCCCTGAGGATCCGGATCTCCCCTTCCAGGGGTTCTCCCCCCTCCACCGTCAAGACCGCCCCCAGCGTTTCCGTGGCCAAACAATGCTGCAGGTCCTGCCGGGTCCTGATCACCGTTATCCCGGCATCCTCCCGAAATGATTCCGTCGCATAATCAAGCAGGCGCAAGACCTGCTGGAGGGTGCGACCGGGATAGTAGATGCGATCAGGAAACAGGGCAAAAAATTGCACCTTGATTCCCGCCTGCCGCAGCCTGGGCAGGTCTACATGGCCGTGCCCACTGGTCTTGGCCAGTGAGCGCCCGCTTTTATACGCCTCAGAAACCGAGTCGCAGTGCATATCGACGCAGATCACATCCCGCGACCCCCTGTATCTAACATAAATGCCTGTTTATCCCATTGTAGATAAACAGGCAATCAGAGCGAATAAGCCCGCCGTTCCTATCTTGGCCCTACGATCAACTTGATGGCAGTTCTTTCTTCTCCATCGATGATAATATCAGTAAAGGCAGGAATACAAACAAGGTCAACACCGCTAGGAGCTACAAAGCCTCTGGCAATTGCTACTGCCTTGACGGCCTGGTTGAGAGCGCCTGCTCCGATCGCCTGCAGCTCTGCAGCATCCTTTTTCCCGCAGAACGCCGGCCAGAGCACCAGCTACTGAATTGGGACTGGATTTTGCTGACACCTTCAATACATCCAAGTTTGCAACCTCCCCCGTTTAATTATTTATCTATACCAGTCTATTTTAGCAATTATGATTCTCTTCAGAAAACCCCCTTTTTGAAAACAGTTATCTGGCAGTTACTACCAATGGATGCCCTACATAAAATTGCTAGCCAAAGGTAAATTAAAACATATAATTGTAATTAATGATAACACTGCCAGATTATTTTGCAACCCAGAAATGCCTATTCCTCTTTAAATACTTGAATTCTCTGTATTTCTTGCGCTCTTCCGCTAATCTCGTCCACCTCTATGAAGACAGCGTTCAACATCAACGGCCCTCCCGCCACTTCAAAGCGCACCGGTCTGAGGGCGATCAGCTTGTCTAAAACCTGTTCGACTTTCACGCCCAGGATCGAATCCCTGGGGCCGGTCATGCCCACATCGGTAATGAAAGCCGTTCCCTTCGGGAGCACTTTTTCGTCGGCGGTCTGGATATGGGTATGGGTGCCGACGACTGCGGTCAACCCGGCCATCTACGTACCATCCCAGGGCGTTTTTCTCCGAGGTTGCCTCAGCATGGAAGTCGACGATAATGACCGGGGTTTTCTTTTTGAGAGCAGGGATAATCTGGTCGGCTACCCTAAAAGGACAATCCAGGGGCGGCATAAAAACGCGTCCCGAAAGATTGATAATTCCGATGGCGCGCTCTGCCCTACGTGCTATGGTAAAACCACTTCCCGGGGCGTCTGGCGGGTAGTTTGCCGGCCTGACGATCCGGTCGTCGCCGTCAATAAAATTATAAACATCCTTGTTGTCCCAGACGTGATTGCCCATGGTCAATACATCTATTCCGGCGCCAAACAGATCGTCGGCTACATCCCTGGTGATGCCGTTGCCGCCTGCGGCATTTTCACCGTTGGCAACAGTAAACCAGGGCTCATATTTTTTTTCAGGGAGGGCAGCAGTTCATGAACGGCACGGCGTCCGGGACGGCCGACAATATCCCCCAGAAACAATATTCTCAAGCAGGCACCTCCCCGGAGCCGGCGATCACTTGTTGAAAACGAGGACTCTTCCTTCGTCGCGCAGAGCGATCAGCCTGCTGTTAGCGCTCGTCTCTATAGTATGTTCCAGCATGTGCCCGATCAATTCCTCATGCAGGGAGAGATCGTCAACCAGCAGATCATCGTCTTCATCGGAGATCAGGTTTTCGCCGAACTGTTCCTGAAGCAAGGCGATGATCAGGGCTATCTCCTTCTGGGTCAGGGTGAGCACGTCTCTCTGGAACTCCAGAATGGTAAAACAATCCTGGGTTTGAAATGAGAAAGAGCAGACTTCGATCTCCTTGTTCACTAAAAAATAATATGCTTTCAGCGACTGCTGCAGGCGTTCCTTGAACACGTCAACGGCATCGCCTGCCAACGAAGTGGACAGATAAAAAATAAATCTGACCAGGTTGGTCTTGGGATCGAGATTGATAGTGGCAATCTCCGGGTAGCAGAGCAATATGGAGGTGAGCAGATTGGCGGTATGGGATACGCTGCTGTCCTTTCTCTTCACTGGCGCCATTATTCATTTCCTTCCTGGAGAGCAATTTGATCTATCGTCTGTTTGTCAACGATTTCTTAGCTTCAGTGGAGGCTTGCTTTCCCCGCTGAAGGTTAGGAATCGTCGATCCAGGGACGTAGCTGCTCTTGCCTGTGTGCCGTTTTCCCGGTGTGCCGGCGGTGCATCAGAGCGGATAGTCCTTGTGGTAACTATTCGTCAATGCCTCAATAAATCCTGCTCTGTTTAAATTACCTTTTCCTAGCATGAGATACGGGAACACGCCTCTTCGAGGAATGTCCCCCAATAATGGGATAAAACACAAAAATGGCATGAAAAAAGCCCGCCTTTAAGGGCGGGCTCCATGTTCGCGCCCGCAGGCGGGCACCCGTTATTTAGCGTAGTCTATGTTGCGTGTTTCCCTGATCACGATCACCTTGATCTGCCCAGGGTATTCCAACTCGCTTTCAATCTTTTTGACGATCTCACGGGTCAGCCCCGCTGCCTTCAGGTCGTCGATCAGTTCCGGTTTGACCAGGATCCGGATCTCTCTGCCCGCTTGGATGGCGTAGGATTTTTCCACGCCTTCAAAAGACTCTGCGATTGTCTCCAGCTTTTCCAACCGCTTCAGGTATGTTTCCAGCGTCTCCCGCCTGGCGCCCGGCCTGGCCGCCGAGATGGCGTCCGCCGCCTGCACCAGCACCGCTTCGATCGTCTCCGGCTCCTGATCACCATGGTGGGAAGCGATGCAATGGATCACTTCGGCATTCTCCCGGTATTTGCGGGCCAGGTCAACACCGATAGCAACGTGCGTTCCTTCCACTTCATGATCAGCAGACTTTCCGATATCGTGCAGCAGGCCGGCCCTTTTCGCCAACACTGACATCGGCGCCCAACTCCGCTGCCATGGAGCCGGCCAGAAAGGCCACTTCCAGGGAATGCTTCAAGACGTTCTGCCCGTAACTGGTTCTGAACTTCAACCGGCCCAGCAGTTTGATCAGTTCGGGGTGAATATTCGGCACCCCTACTTCAAATGCTGCCTGCTCCCCTTCCTCCCGGATCTTCTGTTCAATCTCCTTCTGGGATTTCTCCACCATCTCTTCGATGCGAGCCGGATGGATCCGCCCGTCGGCGATCAGTTTCTCCAGGGCGATCCGGGCCGTCTCCCGGCGGATGGGATCAAATCCGGACAGGATCACCGCCTCCGGTGTATCGTCGATGATCAGATCGATACCGGTCAGGGTCTCGATGGTCCGGATATTCCGGCCCTCTCTTCCGATGATGCGCCCCTTCATCTCATCATTAGGAAGAGGCACCACAGAAACGGTGGTCTCGGCAACAATATCGGCAGAACCCCTCTGAATCGCTATGGTAACGATCTCCCGCGCCCTCTTTTCAGCCTCTTCCTTGGCCTGGTTTTCCGCCTCTTTGATGATCAGCGCTGTCTCGTGCTTGACCTCGTCCCTGACGTTGTTCAGCAGCAGTTCCCTGGCCGCTTCGCTAGACAGGCCGGAGATCCGCTCCAGTTCTGAAGTCTGCTTTTGGGTCAAGCGCGTCCACCTCGGCCCTGATCTGCGCCAGCTCCTGTTCCTTCTTGATCAGAGAATCCTCTTTCTTTTCGAGGCTTTCCATCTTGCGGTCAATTGATTCTTCCTTCTGTTGGATGCGCCGTTCCAGGCGCTGCACCTCGTTGCGCCGCTCGCGGGTCTCGCGCTCCGCCTCGGACCTCAACTGGTGCACCTCTTCCTTGGCCTCCAGAATGGCCTCCCTTTTCTTGCCGGCCACCTCTTTCTTGGCATTCCTCGATGATCTTGTTCGCTGCTTCTTCTGCAGAGGCGATCTTGGCCTCAGCCAGGTACCTCCTTAAAAAATATCCGGACAAGACCCCCAACAGGAGGGCAATCACAGCCAGTGTTACCAGAATTAAAGATATAATTGATACCGGTCACCTCCCTTCTTGTGTATCTAAAAAATAAAACCGAGTAGAAACTCGGTTTTAGTCGATAGAAACTTCTCCACAAGTACAATATTCACATGTACCCAACAAAATTAACTTTTATTTATATTAAAAAGTTAATCTATGGCAAACAAGTGGCAGAAGTTCTATTCAGTGTTTCCACAGATAGATTTTATGATCATTTATACTGCATGTCAAGGTTTTTACCCGCGTTTGCCCACGTTGCGCCCACCGTCAGCAGGCGCCCGCCAGAATGCTGCTTCAATCTTCATTAACGTCCCCGGCACCAGCAGTAGCTTTCGCCGTGGGAAACTGGTTCTCCTGGATCATCGCCCTGATCTTGGACTCGATCTCCAGGGTGGTCTCCGGGTGCTCCCTCAAGAACTCCTTGGCGTTCTCCCGGCCCTGTCCAAGCCGTTCCTCGCCATATGACAGCCAGGCCCCGGACTTGTTGATCAGGTTCAGGCTGAGGCCGATGTCGATCAGTCCGCCCTCACGGGATATCCCCACGCCCGTACATGATATCGAACTCCGCCTGCTTGAAGGGAGGCGCCACCTTGTTCTTCACCACCTTGGCCCGGCAATGGTTGCCAATCACCTCGGTACCCTGCTTGATCACGTCGATCTTTTTGATCTCCAACCGTACCGAGGCATAAAACTTCAGGGCGCGACCGCCGGTCGTGACCTCGGGGTTGCCGAATATGACGCCGACCTTCTCACGGATCTGGTTGATAAAGATCGATGTGGTGCGAGATTTGCTGATCACGCCGGTGAGCTTGCGCAGCGCCTGGGACATCAGGCGGGCCTGCAGGCCGACGTGGGCGTCCCCCATCTCCCCCTCCAATTCGGCCCGGGGTACCAGGGCGGCCACTGAATCCACCACCACCACATCCAGGGCGCAGCTTTTGACCAGGGTCTCCACGATCTCCAGGGCCTGCTCGCCGGTATCCGGTTGCGATACCAGCAGGTTGTCGATGTCGACGCCCAGGTTTCTAGCGTAGAGCGGGTCCAGGGCATGTTCCGCATCGATAAAAGCCGCCATGCCTCCGGCTTTCTGGGCTTCGGCGATGATATGGAGGGCGACCGTGGTCTTTCCGGAAGATTCCGGCCCGTAGATCTCGATCACCCGGCCGCGGGGCACTCCGCCAACTCCCAAGCGCCAGGTCCAGGGCCAGGCTGCCGGTCGGAATAACCTCGATGCCCACGGTGGCCGGCCTTTCTCCCAGGCGCATGATCGAACCCTTGCCGTATGACCTCTCAATCTGCGTCATGGCTAATTCCAGGGCCTTGGTTTTCTCGTCGCTCAATTTTTCTCCCCCTTACCTTGCACACTAATTTCAGGATAGTTTACATAGAGATGGTTTGTCAATCTAATCTGAAAGAATCTCTCTATGTATCAACTTTGGCGTTTGAATTCATGAGTGGACAGCGGGTGATAACTGGGGCCTGCCGGACTCAGCCGGCTCTCCATCAGGGAAATGCCGGACACCGTAAAGCTGCCGATGTGGACGTAGGATGGTGTTTGCTGCAGCCTGGCGATCAGTTTGTCCATAGGGGACATTTCTCCGGAGGAGATGTGTCCCCACACCTTATTATCCGGGGAGCGAAACCGCCCCAGGGTGATGTGCGGATGCCACCGGGAGTCGCGGGGATAACCTCCGGCAGACAGGCGGTCCTCCATATCCTTCCACAACTGCCGCAAGGCATCCACCTCCCCGTCCAGGCCCACCCAGAGCACACTGGGGCGCTTGCGGTCTGGGGAACATGCCCCAGCCTCCGAGGGACAGGGTGAAGCTGTCCCTGTCAACCAGGCTTTGCAACTGGGCGTCGAGGCTGTGGATATCACCCGGAGCGATGTCCCCGAGGAACTTGAGGGTGAGGTGATAGTTGTTTTCCGGCACCCACTTGACATTCAGCGACAGTCCCTGCAGGGGCAGGGCCAGTTCATGGAGCGCCGACCGCAACTCCCGGGGCAATTGAATGGCTATAAAAGAACGGATCCTGCGCTCTGCGATGCTGATCATCCCCCACAATGCTAGTGATGAGTGCTGAGTGACGAGTGCTGAGTGAAAGTGCCGTATTTTCATTACTCCACTACTACGACACCGAAAGATGATAACTTTCGTAATATTACTCATTACTCATTACTCAGCACCTATGTTCGATCAGGTATCTGCGCAGCAGGTCGATAGCCTTTTTGGCAGCCATGATCTTGATCAGCCCACGGCACATCCGGGGTATAAAGATCTTGGAGGCAGACTGCCCGTCCGGCGTGGCCAGGCCTATGAAAACCGTTCCCACGGGAATCTCGGGAGTGCCTCCGGCAGGTCCGGCGATGCCGGTGGTGGCGATCCCGAAATCCGCCTCGAGCGCCGAGCGGGCGCCAGTCGCCATGGCCATGGCGGTCTGCTCGCTGACAACGCCAAACTGGTCGATGGTCTCCCTGCTGACACATAACAGTTTTTCCTTGATATCGTTATGATAAGCAATGATGCCGCCGCGGAAATATTCGGAACTGCCAGGCACGCCGGTCAGATAGTGGGCGACCAGGCCACCGGTGCATGACTCCGCGGTCGCCACCGTCTGGCGCCGCTCCTTCAGCAGGGCGCCGGTACAGGCAGGCAGCGTGTCCTCACCGGTCCCGTAGAGATCGGTTCCCAGCAGGTTCTTCAGGCTGCCTGACAGGTGGTCCAGCAGCGCCCCGGTCTCGTGTTCGGCGCCGGCAGCCTTGATGACGATGTGCACCTCGCCGGCCCTGGGGTAAAAGCCAAACCCGACACCTGCCTCCCGTGTTGCCTCCAGGAAGTGGCGCAGCCTTTCCATGACTTCCGATTCTCCGATGCCATAGACCTTGAAAACGCGGCTCTGCTGCCCGTCCAGGGCACTGGCCGGATAGCGCCGCTCCAGGTATGGACGCACCGACTCAAGCCACATCCGGCGCAGTTCCTGAGGCGGGCCGGGCAAGACAATGATCGCCGCCTCATGATGCTCGACAATAATACCACAGGCAGTCCCCACTGAGTTGGGAACCGCCTGTGCATGGTAGGGCAAATATGCCTGATTGATGTTGGCGGGCGGCGTCGACTTTCCCCTCTGCTCAAACAGCCGCTGAATTTCCTGCCATAGCTCCGGCCTGAATTCCAGCGGTAGGTCGATCGCCTTGGACAGGGCCTCCCTGGTGACGTCATCGGGTGTTGGGCCAAGACCGCCTGTCAGGATCAACGATCTCCGCAGCGCCCAGGGCGCCCTGAACCGCCCTGGCGATCCGGCCGGTCTCGTCGCCGACGGTGGTGGCCCTGACCAGGTCGTAACCCAATGACCGGATCTCTTCGATGATAAAGGGAGTGGTGGTGTTCTCGACATCACCCCTCAGCAATTCATCGCCGATGGCGATAATCTCTGCCTTATGCATGATCCCTTTCCCTTTTCGAGGTGAGAGCGGGCACCCTCTGGGCGCGGTTTGACTTAAAGCACATCAGCACCGAACTTCGAACATTGAGCTTCCGGCATCGAGAAGCTAGTTTCTTGTTGAGGTTCGAGGCAAGAGATTCGAAGTTAGATTGAATAAGCAATTGGCCTTCTCGAGGTTCGAACAAATCTGATGGAACTCCGAACTTCGAACATCGAACTTCTAAGATGCCCGCTGTTCAAGTTTAGCCTGTTCGATATGCTCCTGTAAAGTGGTCCCAGAAATATATTCCTGCTCGACCAACAGCGCCGCAGATCTCCTTCAGGGTGTCCAGGTAGCCACTCAGCATGCCGGCCACCTTTTGCTCCTGCTGCTGGACGATCTCCTGGATGGCCTGGTGGAGCATATCCTTGGACAGGATCTCCTCGCAGATAATCCCCAGCGGTCGACAGGCCAGCGGCGACGATCTGCCGGGCTACCTGCACGGCCTGGTTGAAGTCGCTGCTTGAACCCGTGCTCCGGGAGCCCAGGATGATGCTCTCCGACACCGCTCCCGCCAGGTACACCTGGATCTGCTTTTCCAGGTATTCCCTGGTATATAGATACAGGTCGTCTTCGGGGATCTGACGCATGTATCCCAGGGCGCGCCCCCTGTTGGTGACCGTCAAGTGGGATACCGACCCCGGCCTCAACAGTTCGCTGATCACCGCATGGCCGCTCTCATGCACCGCTATCCGGTAAAGTCTCATCCTGGTTGGGTTTGCGGTCAAGCTTCTCGCCCATCATCACCTTGTCAACGGCTTCCTTGAAATGCCGGTTGGAGATAGCGGGCTGTTCCTCACGCAGCGCCAGGATCGCCGCCTCGTTGGAGACGCTCTCCAGGTGGGCGCCGGAGAAGCCGAAACTCTCCTGGGCGATCTGGTCGAGGTCGACGTCTTCGCCCAAGGGTTTGTTCCGGCAGTGGAGCTTCAGGATGCTGCTAGCGGGCAGCCTTATCCGGCAGATCGACGCTGACGACCCGGTCGAACCGCCCGGGGCGGAGCAGGGCCGAGTCCAGCATGTCATCCCGGTTGGTCGCCCCGATGACCAGCACCCTGGCTTTCTCGTCGCTGCGCAGGCCGTCCATCTCCACCAGCAACTGGTTCAGCGTCTGTTCGTACTCCATGTGACCGCTATGGGTACCCCGCTTGGTGCCGAGGACCTCGATCTCGTCGATGAAGATGATCGCCCCGCCCTTCTTCTCCCTGACAGCGCGATCCCGCGCCGTCTTGAACAACTGCCTGACCCTCTGGGCGCCGATCCCGGCATAAACCTCGATGAAATCGCTGCCGGAGGCGGCCAGGAACACGGAATTCGTGTATGCTGCAGCCGCCTTCGCCATCAGCGTCTTTCCAGTGCCGGGCGGCCCTGTCAGCAGGATCCCCTTGAGCGGGCGAATCCCCATCTCGATGATCTTGGGCGCATGCAGCACGAAATCCAGGGCCTCTTTCAGCTCCTGTTTCGCCGGGGCTTGTCCCCCGATATCGTCGAAGGTGAAATTGGCCGGCTGCACATAGCCGGCGTTGCCCGAAGATGCGCCCAGGCCCTTGCGGTCCAACATCAGGAACAGGAAGACCCCCAGGCCTCCCAGCAACAGCAACGGGATGACGTTATAACCCAGTATGGTAAGAAAGATCAACACCGCCAGCGATGTTCCCAAGCAGACTTCCTTGATCATGTTCCCTCACCGTCCGGATTGTTCGCCTGCTCCCCGGTTGCCACCTGGGACGTGCGGGGAACGACCTCGTAGAGGTAGCCCGAACCCTGTTCATCCCTCAGTTCCAGGTAAACATTGTAGGAGTCGACGGAAATATTGGACTGTACCTTATTGGCCGCGGCAAGCTGTGACACTGATTTCTGCATCGCCTGAAAGTTGCCGGTGGCGATCGCCTCCTGAATGGCAAAGGAACCCTGCTCATACAGAGACTGCAGCTTTGGAGTGCGATTGTCCAACAGGACCACTTTGTATTGTGGCCCCAACTGCTTCCGGATGACATCCGTCAGCCCCTGGTAATCGGTTTGCAAGTCCTGTGCATTGGAGATGCGAACGTACACCGCCGGGGGTTTTTCATCCTTGGCGACCCTGAGTTCATCGACAGCCGCCACCTTGGCGGCTTGCTGGTCCAGGCCATCCTGAACGAAGTGTTTCTCGTAGAGGAACTGTCCCCCCAATAATAAAGCAAGCGTAATCAGCATTGCCGCTACAATAGTTGGGATGCGCCACTGCTGTATAGGCATGCCTCTCCCCCTTGGTGGTTGGTAGTTGGCGGTTGGTGGTTAGAAACCAAAAACAACGACCGAAAACCAACGGTAGTGTTGTTGGCGGTGTTGTACCGGGAGGTTCCATGTCCAGTGCGCAATGCGCGGGCCAGTACCTCTGCATCGGATACGAACAAGATTATAGCATATTTACCGGCCCAATCTGCTATGAAAGCATTGGAAAAACGCACTCTTTGGCGTTATCTGACGTATTTGCCACAATTCCGGCGAGATCGAAGGCATAGGCACGGGTTATCTTCACTCTGGTAAAATCGCCCGGCCTGAGGCCGTCTCCCCTGACGATGATCTTCGGGTCGACGTCCGGGGCTTCCCGGTAACTGCGGCCCAGGTAAACGCCGGCGCCCACCTGTCTTTCGATCAGCACCGCCAGGTCCTGACCGATGATGGCGTCATTGGTCTGCCTGGAGATCTGCCTTTGCAAGCGATACAACTGCCGGCGGCGGTGCTGTTTCTCTATGAAGGAGACGGTCTCCCGGCGCCGGAAACTGGCGGCGCCCTCTTCGTGGCAATAGGCAAAGACTCCGAGCCTTTCAAACCCGGCCTGCTCGACAAAACTGAGCAACTCCCTGAAGGCGTGCCGTCCTCGCCGGGAAAACCGGTCATCAGGGTTGTGCGCAAGGCAATGCCGGGCAGCAGGCGCCTCAAGTCCGCAACGAGTCCGCAGGTTGGCCGCCAGGCTCCCCGGTCTGTTCATCAGGCGCAGCACCCTGGCGCTGGCATGCTGAAAGGGCAGATCGAGATAGCGGCAGACCTTCTCCTCATCCTGGATGACCGCCAAAAGATCGGGTGTCAGCGAGTACGGATTGAGGTACATGATCCGCAGCCACCGGAGATCGGGCAGGGCCGCCAGCCGCCTGATCACCAGGTCCAGCGAGGGCTTGCCGTACAGGTCCCTGCCATAGGAGCCGGTGTCCTGGGCGACCAGGTTGATCTCCCTGACCCCATGAGCCACCAGTCGCGCGGCCTCCTGGCAGATAGCCTCCAGCGGCCTGCTGGCCAGGCCTCCGCGGATCCGGGGTATCAGGCAGTAGGAGCAGCCGTGAGAGCATCCCTCGGCGATTTTCAGGTAGGCAGTAGCAGGAGGCGTCGTCAACAGGCGCGGTGGGTTGTCGTCGTCCTGCTCTGGCGGCAGCCGGGATCGATCTTTCAGGAAGGAGGCGCTGCAAGCGCCATCGGGCAGCGGCGCCCCGGCCTCCAGGCCGCGCAAGGCTTCGAGCAGGTACGACCTGGCATTGACACCCAGCCAGAGGTCCACTTCCGGGACCAGCCTGTTAAGCCTGTGCCCATACCGCTGGGGCAGACAGCCGATGACGACCAGGCACCGGCAGGCGCCGGTTTTTTTGATAGCGGGCGCAATTAAAAATGGCTTCCAGTGATTCCCTCACTGCAGCCCTGATGAAGCCGCAGGTATTGATCAGGATGATCTCCGCCTCCTGCAGCGAGGGCGTCACCACATACCCGGCGCTGGCCAGGATGCCAAGCAAGGTCTCGCTTTCGGTGAGGTTTTTCGGGCAGCCCAGGCTGACCACGCCGATGGTTGTCAATTCGTTATGCTCCCATGTTCTTAGTAAATTCTCGTGTTACAGGATGTCGTCGTGTCCATGGGCGGCAGCTCCGCGCCGTTGTAGTAAACATCCACGCCCTCAGGATATCCGAGATCCATCCAGACCGATCCTGGGCGGTAAATGTTTTAATGTCGCCTGGCATGATGGTGACCCTCATAGACATCTGCGCCGTCAACCTTCACCTCGGCCCAGCAGTGTCCTTTCCCCACCAGCCTGATTTCCAGTGTTTGTGGCGGGGAGTATACCTGCTGACGGGACTGCCAGGCGGCGCTGTTGAAGGCCGGAGGTGGTGGTTGTTTTGCAGCAAGGAGGGTATTACTGGGACAGATTAACTATCGCCAGCTATCAGACATTAGGAAACGACCACGCCCGCGGCTCCCAGCAGCAGCCTCCTGTTCTTGAAAATTGATCCGGCCTGGGCGATCTTGCGACCACTCCAGTCCTATGGCAGGGCGCCGGGCAACGGCATCTGCCTGCTGCCCATCCTGCCCGATCCACATCCCGGACGGAGCGCCGGGCATCGGCAACAGCCCGGCGCGCTCCTACCCGGTCATTTTCATCGTGAGATTCCTCTCGATATACTGATTTATAACTGGGCGATCATGGCTTCCGGGTCCAGGCCCAGCAGCCTGGCATAGTTCCTCAGAAAACCCAGCCGGTAGACCTCGCCGGGAATGATCATCGAAATTTTCCGTTTCCAGGGCCTGGATGTACCTGGACCTGATTTTTGTGGCGTTTTCCACGTCATTCAGGGAAAGCCCCTTCTTCTCACGCTCTGACTGCAGCAATTCACCGATTCCCATAACACTCCTCCTGCCCTCTATTTGCACTTCCATCCACTTCTCACTTATGTATTATATTTGATAAGAGAATTTCTTTGACGGCCCTCCTCATTCTTCTCCCACTTCCCACATCACACTTCTATTTAGCCGTTAGCGCTCCCCATCGCCCTCCGGACTGCCATGCGCATCATGTAACCCAGGGCCAGCCCTTCTGCAATGCCGGCAGTAATACCCGAGGAAAGTGCCCGGCGCCTGGAGCGGCAATGCCGGCAGATACACTGTTTCTTCGGCAGTGGCCAGGATCAGCCCCTGGTCTCCAAAGACCGCCACCACCGCATAACATCCCTCATTGACGATCTGTCTGCAAGCCGGGAACAACTCCTCGGGCTCGGCCGGCAGGGCACGTACTCACCTGCCTTGCCAGATCTCTGGCAGGGCAGACCAGGAAAAACTGCGGGTATGCCAGCAGTCCCTGCGCCCTGAGCAAGTTCAGCGGCCAACCGAGCACAGAGACCATGATGTTGTTGTTGATAGCCATAGATGCCAGGTAAGCCACTGTTTTCAGGGGCAATTCGCCATCAATCAGCAGCATTTTGGTGTTCTTGATCAGTTCTTCTTTTGAGGAGACCGCCTCCAGACCCAGGGCCAGCTCGCCCTCATCATCCTTGACCATGAAAAGCGGCATCATTCGGACCTGATAAGACCAGGCGTTTTCCGGTGGGGATATCGTGGCTGCGGATGATATTTTGAACGTTGACGCCTTTATTCAACAGTTGGTTAACTATCTGGTCGCCGATCTCATCCCTGCCTAGAAAAGTGAGCAGGGTCGGCTCCAAGTGGCGCCGCGCCAGTTCCAGGGCTAACAGGTAGCCGTTTCCGGCGCCGGCAAGCTCGATGGTTCCCTGTTCTGACACCGTCCCTGACATCCGTGTCGCCGCTGCCGGACTTGACGCAGACCTCCAGCCACGTCTTTCCGACCACCAGGATCCCGCTGCGCTCATCAAAGATGTAACCCCTGCCTGCTATATAGCCCTTGCGCATCAGGTTGGAGATGTGTACCGCGGCCGCAGAACGCGAGATCCCCAGTCTTTCAGCCAGGTCATCCTGAGAGACCATCGGGTCTTTCTTCAATATTTCGAGGATTTCCCTTTCCCTTGTCGTTAAATGATCGTTCATGGCAACTATATGTTAACATATGTTTATATATGATCAATAGATGTTTATTTTGTTGCCAAGAGTGCCACTCCTAATCGGATTCCCGCTTGCGCGGATTTTTGAACCCAGCGAATGCACTACTTCGCCGCCTATCGTTCCGAAGCCGGGCTCATCAAGAAACATCTTCAGAGGACTGGGCGGGCACTTACACGAGTATCCCTGGCGCATGTCTTTTACATGAGACTTACATGCTTTTCGCATAATACCTGGTGAACTGCTCGCTCGTCATCAGCACATCCCTGGGTTTGGCCCCGTCATAGGGGCCGACGATCCCTTTCTCCTCAAGGATGTCCATCAATCTTCCCGCTCTGGCATAACCGATCCGGAACCGCCTCTGCAGCATCGATACGGATGCATGTCCCTGGTCCATCACCAGCCTGGCCGCATCCTGAAACAGCGGATCCTCGAAAGTTTCGACTCTGATGCGCTTTTCGGATTGCTCCAGGAAACTGGCGATATAGAGCGGTTTGCCCTGTTTGAGGATATAGCCCACGATATCCTCCACCTCGTTGTCGGTTACCAGCGCCCCCTGGATCCGGATCGGCTTGCTGGCCCCTACCGGCACAAACAGCATGTCCCCCTTGCCGAGGAGCTTTTCGGCGCCGTTCATGTCGAGGATGGTGCGGGAGTCAGTCTGGGAGGATACCGCAAAAGCGATCCGGGCCGGAATGTTCGCCTTGATGAGCCCGGTGATCACATCCACCGAAGGCCGCTGCGTGGCCACCACCAGGTGGATACCCGCCGCCCTGGCCATCTGGGACAGGCGGCAGATGGCGTCCTCAACATCGATCGGGGCGATCATCATCAGGTCTGCCAGCTCATCGATCACCACCACGATGTAGGGCAGCGGCTCGCACTGCCTGTGGTCATCGCTCTGGGAGTTATAGCGGATGATGTCACGGACGCCCATGGATGAAAACAACTCGTAACGGGTCTCCATCTCGCTGATCACCCATTTGAGGGCGGATGCCGCTTTCCGGGGATCGGTCACCACCGGCGAGAGCAAGTGCGGGATGCCGTTGTAGGCAATCAGTTCCACCATCTTGGGGTCGATCAGTCACAAGCTTGACCTCATTGGGAGTGGCCTTATAGAGGATGCTGGTGATGATGGAGTTCAGGCAGACGCTTTTCCCGGACCCGGTCGCCCCGGCAATCAACAGATGCGGCATCTTCATCAGATCGGCGATAATCGGGTTGCCGGCGATATCTTTTCCCAGGGAAATGGTCATCTTGGATGCCGCATCCATAAACTCCGGGCACTCCAGGATCTCCCGCAGGTACACCATGGAGATGTCCTTGTTGGGGACCTCGATCCCGAGGGCGGACTTGCCTGGAATTGGCGCTTCGATGCGCACATCCTGGGCGGCCAGGCTCAGGGCGATATCGTCCGCCAGCCGGACGATCTTGCTGACCTTGATGCCCGGCGCCGGCTGAATCTCGTAGCGGGTGATCGCCGGCCCCCGTTGCACCTGGCTGACGCAGACCTTCACCCCGAAACTTATCCAGGGTCTCCTCCAGGATGCGGACGTTTTCCAGGATCTCCTTGTTGAGGCGGCTGCTCTTCACTTTCAAAGACCGTGACAGCAGGCTCAATGATGGGAGTTTATAATTTTCATAGTTCCCGGGGAGGTTCTGATCCGCATCATTGCCGGGGGCAATTTTTACCGCATCATGGCGCTGGTCCTTGGCTGGCAGCCTGGGGCCGGCGGCATTTTCTCGTCCTCTTTGTGAGAAGAATTCGTCGTCCCAGTAGTCAATAATGACGGGCAGGCTCTGGCCGGGGATCTCATCCCTGCCGGCCAGTTTCACCGAACGGGTACCCAGTTCCAGCGTTGGGTGCCGTCATTTTCATGCCGGCCTCCTGATCATCTTCGACATACATGAAGTTGACCAGGTTGTGCTTGAGGCTGCGCCATCCGGAGGCCATGACCTGAACCGGCGCCGGACAGCAGCCTGCTCAGCGGTATGCCCGTAAGCAGGATGATCGCTATGCCTGCCAGGAGGACAACACGATCATCGTTCCGATCCTGGCAAAGAAAAAGACGCTCACCATGCTCAGGAGAGCGCCCAGGAGGCCTCCTCCCTCCCCCCCAGGCCGGCGTGCCAGAACAGGGAGATCATGGCGTTCCTGGACAGATAGGCGGGCGCCAGCAGAAAATGGCTGACAGTCAGCATCACGGCCAGGCTGACCAGGACACCGGCTGTCCGGGGTATCTTGCTCAGCGGGCGGCGGTAGATGCAGAGACAGACCCCAAAATAGGCGGCGGCCAGAATGACTCCGAACTTTCCCTGATCGCCGGCCAAGTGTCGCACAGCATAAGCTATCAGGCTGCCGACAATCCCGGTCGGAGCGTAAAAGCTCACCAACATCAGTACCGCCAGGGCCAACAGGACGATGCCGATGATCTCGTATGTCAGCCTGTCACCGGTGGATTTGCTTGATTCTCTTAACCTTGGATACCCTGGCTGGCATCATGTCACCTCTGACGGTTCGATCATCACTACCAAATTATAGCACTTTTACAGCGCCACGAAAATGTATTTCTTCCAGTTCGGTGCATTATTTGGGTCACAGCGAACATACTAGAGAAAGTATATAACAACAGATTCCCGGATAGAAGCCCCGGCCGTGCAAGCGAGGCGCGGGCGGCGCCCGCAAAAGCCCCGGCGGACCGCTGTTCCCAGGCTTACTCAGATCAGTCACATCAGACTTAATTCATGTCAAGCACGTGCCGCTTTTTCAGGGGCAGCGCCCGCAAAAGCCTCACAATCAAGGAAGGGAATGCTAGATGACGTCTTCCGTTGACGTCGGGTCGGAACAGCCGCCAGCAACCACCGACCCCGAAGCGCCGGCAACCAAAAAAACGAAGCAAGGAGTAAGAAAAATAGACACTGTCAAAGAATACGGCCAAAACAATGAAATACCGAGCGTTCAATCAAACATCCACTGTGTGCCCATTGTCGGCCAGATAGAAGGCCACATTGTGCTCCCGCCACAATAATAAAACAACTAAATATGAGCATGTCATCCCACAATTGGTAGCCGTAGAACAAAGTCCCGAGATCGAAGGCCTGCTGATCATCCTCAATACTGTCGGCGGCGACGTGGAGGCGGGACTGGCCATTGCCGAGATGATCGTCAGCATGTCCAAACCTACGGTATCGCTGGTTCTAGGCGGCGGCCATTCCATCGGGGTTCCGGTCGCCGTCAGCTCACAATACTCGTTCATCACCGAGACGGCCACCATGACCATCCACCCGATCAGGCTGTCGGGGCTGGTGATCGGCGTCCCGCAGACCTGGGAGTACCTGGATAAGATGCAGGACCGGGTGATCAGGTTCGTGGCCAAACACAGCAAGATCACGGAAAAGAAGTTCCGGGAGTTGATGTTTACCACCGGCGACCTCGCCCGGGACATCGGTTCGGTGCTGCTGGGCAACGAGGCTGTGGAATCAGGCCTGATCGACGCCGTCGGCGGCCTGGGACAGTCGGTCAACAAGCTGCAGGAGATGATCCGGGAGGGCAAGAAGAAGGATAAGAAAAGCTCCACTAGACAAAGCGGTCGCCCTGTATTGCTCACGATGCAGGGCGATTTTTTCGTTTACCGATGGCTACCCGCTCTAATGCCCCCGCTTCTGCAAAGCGGTGGGATAAGAGCGGCTACGCCCCTAGTTAACTGGCTCTAAGCTTCAGTGGGGGAAAGAATCCCCCTCTGAAGCCAAGACCCAGTTGAATCTTTTACAACCAACTTGAATACGTCCGGTCGGGAGTAATGTCCCACCACATCAAAGTCCAACCGGCTCTGCACCACTTGATCCGGATCCAAATTGGCATAAATGATCTCTTCCCGGCCGAATACAGGCCCTGCTACGTACTTACCAAAAGGGTTCACAATACAACTTCCCCCGGTGCACATCACCTCAGGTTGTGTTTCCAAGTCGTGATAGTAGTGCAAATCCGTGGGATACATGTTTTTTTTCAACATATTGATTGCATCCAATAACAAAGCACCGGCCCTCCAGAGCAATGTGACGGACCGTGTACTGCCATTCTTCCCGGGAGTCTGCGGTGGGGGCAAGATAAATTGTAACCCCTTTTCCATACATAGCAGCACGGGCTAAAGGCATATAATTTTCCCAACAGATCAGGGAGCCCATTTTCCCGAATGGTGTGTCGAGAACCGTTAGCGTGCTGCCATCACCTTCACCCCAAATAAGACGCTCTGATCCGGTGGGCTTCAACTTCCGATGTTTTCCTAACAAGCTGCCATCAGGACCCCAGAACACGTTAGTACAGTACAGAGTATTGTTGATTTCTGTCGCATCTCGCTCAATAACTCCCATAGACAGGTACGCTCCCGCCTCTTGGGCAGCTTTACCTAAAAGGTCTGTGATAGCGCTGGGAATACTTACTGAATTTTCGTAGTACCTTTGCCAATCCTTACGCCCTTCCTGTGTACGGCTTCCAACAACTTGACGGGCCGCACCTTTGGCGGTATTATATTTTTTGGTTACCGAACTATTAGGCAGCCAAAGGGGTGTGCTGGTTTGGATCCACCGCTGGAACAATTCGAAGAAAGCCTGGACCGGGTGAACAGGGTCCTCAACCACCTCACCCAGGTGTTCTTGGCACATAGGAACCTGAGCATGCCCCGTTACCGGATCCTCCGCTATCTCCAGTCCCGGGCGGAGGTTAATATGAGCGAGATGCAGGGAAGTCTGCTGGTCTGCGGTTCCACGCTCACCGAACTGGTGGATGGCCTGGTCCGGAGCGGGCTGGTGCTGCGAATGCGGGACCAGGGAGACCGGAGGATGGTTTACCTGCGCCTGACTGGCAAGGGCCGGGAAATATACCGGGAAGTGCTCGCTTTCCGCTGCGACCGCCTGAAGGAGGTCCTGGCCGGTGAAGACGCCGGCCTGGATGGCATAAACGCCATCTTGAACAGCGTTTATGCCGGATTGAAGCGACAAATCGCCGTGCCGGGAGAGAAGATCGGCGACCGGCCGGGCAATGAGAGGTGCGACAAAAACTTTGAGTGCTAACACATCAGCAAACACAGAGCCACCGGCAAAAACTCCGCCGGGCTACAAATGGATAGCCCTTTCCAACACCACCCTGGGCACGCTGATGGCCGGTATCGACAGCACCATCGTCTTGATTGCCCTGCCGGCCATCTTCGTGGGACTCAAGGTCAATCCGCTGGCCCCGGACGAGACGAGTTACCTGCTCTGGGTGCTGATGGGCTACATGGTAATAACGGCCACCCTGTTGGTCTCCTTCGGGAGGCTGTCCGACATCTTCGGCCGGGTGCGCTTCTATAACCTCGGCTTTGTCATCTTCACGGTCGGCTCCATCCTGCTCTCTGTGATCCCCAACACGGGCAACGCGGGCGCCATGGAGATGATCATCTTCCGTTTGATCCAGGCGATCGGGGGCGGTTTCCTGTTTGCCAACAGCGCCGCCATCCTGACCGACGCCTTTCCTTCCTCGGAAAGAGGCATGGCCCTGGGCTTGAACCAGATCGCCTTCATCGGTGGCTCCCTGCTCGGCCTGATCCTGGGCGGTTTTCTGGCCGCCATCAACTGGCGGTGGGTGTTCCTGGTCAACGTGCCGATAGGCATTGCCGGAACGATCTGGGCCTATCTCAAGCTGCAGGAAACCGGCGTCCTGACCAAGACACGTGGGCTCGACCCGGTCGGCAACACCACCTTCGCAGCCGGCCTGACCATCCTGCTGGCCGCCCTGACCTACGGTATCATGCCTTACGGACATTCGGCCATGGGGTGGACGAACCCGTGGGTCCAGGTCGGCCTAGTAGTGGGACTCGTCTTGCTGGTCGCCTTTGTCTTCCTTGAAATGCGGGTCAAGGACCCCATGTTTCACCTGAGCCTGTTCCGCATCCGCATGTTTTCAGCCGGCAACGTGAGCGGTTTTCTCCAGTCCGTGGCCCGGGGCGGCCTGATGTTCATGCTCATCATCTGGCTGCAGGGCATCTGGCTGCCGCTGCACGGCTACAACTTCGAGGAAACGCCGCTGTGGGCCGGCATTTACATGGCGCCCATGATGGTCGGCTTCTTCCTCATGGGCCCGCTTTCCGGCTGGCTGTCCGACCGTTACGGTTCCCGGGGCTTTGCCACCGGCGGCATGCTGCTCTCATTGGTCGGTTTTCTGCTGCTGGCGGCTCAGCCGGCCAACTTTTCCTACGTTCCGTTCATGCTGATCCTGGTGCTCCTGGGCTTGGGCATGGGCATGTTTGGCGCCCCCAACATGACGGCCATCATGAACTCGGTGCCGGCAGAGTACCGCGGGGTGGCTTCCGGGATGCGGGCGACCATTCAGAACTCCGGCATGCTCCTGAGCATGTCCCTCTTTTTCAGCATAGTGATCATCTTCCTGGCCGGTAAACTGCCGCCGGTGTTGTATGCCGGCCTGGTGGCACAGGGCATACCACCGGCGGTGGCCATGCACACGGCCGGTCTGCCGCCCACGGGGGCGCTCTTTGCCGCCTTCCTGGGCTACAATCCCATGAAGCAACTACTCCCGGCCGCAGTCCTGGCCAACCTGCCGGCGTTCAACAGGAACCTGATCCTGGGCAAGGAGTTCTTTCCTTCGCTGATGGCGCCGGCTTTCATGGCCAGCCTGAGAATAACTTTCTACGGAGCCGCGGCCATGTCCCTGGTGGCGGCCATCGCTTCCATGATGCGCGGCGAGACGTATATCCACGATTCGGATGAAGCCCCATCCTCACAGGAGGTAATGCAAGAGTGCGACTAGCGCCAACCCTCTAATTTTCGGCCATTGTGCAATTCCTGTTTCGGCGTCATCGTCGCCAGAGGGATGCTCCTCGCCAGGCACAGCAGATTAGATAACTTAGGGTATCGTTTGGGCATATTATGCTTCCAGTTAGTTGAAAATAATATTTAACAAGCCTGGCGGCTATATTAGTGGTGAGCAAAGCGCCAGCTAAGTGAACATTAGGGGCCGGGAGGGCCGGACAATGGCAGGAGAAGCGCCGGTATGAAGCGTTATCTTGGCATGCTAAGCCTCATGTTCGTATTGGCCTCCCTGTGCTTGCTACCCGGGGGTCCGATCCCTGTCGCCCCGGCCAGTGTGCTGACTCTTCCCAACGTCACTCTGCCCATGCTCAGTGCCGATTACTGGGTCAACAAACTTGCCGATCCGGACCGGGTGATCATGCAGACGGAAGCAATCCAGTCTTTTAACCAGGAGATCATCGCCAGCCAACCCGACCTGATCCATGACCTTGCTGCTTATCCCGCCTCCCTGTCCAGGGAACAGCTCAGCTCCCTGATCTCCGATATCTCCGGGACTTTCCCGCCTGGCCTCCGGTACGCCGCGGGAAAACCGGCAACAGCAGCTTACCGCGACAGCCTGAACAGGCTCGCGAACCTCGCCGGGATCGGCGATGTCAACCAGGTGCGATACGGCTTTGCGGTCAGGAGGACCAGCCTCCGGTCCTTTCCCACCGCCGATCTGGCCGGGAATGTTCCCAACTTTCCGGAATACGACCTTTTCCAGGAGACTGCCATCCAGCCCGCCGAACCGCTGCTGGTTCTTCACCCCAGCCTGGACGGCAGGTGGAGCTTCGTCCAGACATACAACTGCAGGGGCTGGGTCAATACTGGTGATCTGGCGATCTGCCGCAACAGGAAGGATTGGCAAGACTACCAGCATCCAGAGAACTTTCTGGTGGTGACCGGCAGCCATATCCGTCTCAGCGCCAACCCCTATTCACCGGAACTCTCGGAACTGGAATTGGGAATGGGGTGCAGGCTGCCACTGGCTGACCCCCGGAGCGTTCCGGCTGTCATCGACGGCCAGGGGCCGGCGGGAAGCTACGTAGTCACGCTGCCGGTGCGCGACCCGTCAGGACAGGCATCCTTCAAGCTGGTGCTGGTGCCCGTCTCCAGCGACGTTTCCGTCGGCTATCCGCCCTATACCCGGGCGAACATTATCCGTCAGGTATTCAAGACCGAGGGCGAGCGTTACGGCTGGGGCGGCATGCTGGACGGCCGGGACTGTTCCGCCCTGGTCGTGGACGTGTTCGGAAGTTTCGGTTTCAGGCTCCCCCGCAACTCCGAAGAACAGGCTGCTGAAGCCGGCAAAACAGTGCAGTTCCAGGGAAGTCCGGCTGACCGTGCCACTCTGCTCCGCAGCTTGAGTCCAGGGATTGCACTGCATTTTCCCGGACATGTCATGTTCTACCTGGGCGAGGACCACGGTCGGTATTACGTGATCAGCGCTCTTGGCTTTTACGTCGCTTTCAAGGACAGCACCCGGCCGCGGGTAACGCGGGTGCAGGGCGTGGCGGTAAATGATCTCAGCCTGCGGCTGAGCGATGGCCGTCAGTGGCTGGACCACCTGACCGTCGGCAAGATCTACGAGTGATTCCGGTAGACGCTCCCCGTAAAGGTCAAAAAAGACAGGCAGCCTCGCCTGAACAGATAGGTACCAGGAACGGCGCTTATTGTTCCATCACGTCCAACTGCAGCAAGGCTTGACTGGCATGCTCCCACTGGAGCATTGCCTTTTCCATCAGGGGTTCCAGGTGACGATATTCCTCGTGGAGGCTGTATAATATCTCCAAATCACGGTTGACCACTGGATCGAAGAGCAGGATTTCCAGCTCCTTTTTCCTGTCCTCCAATTTCTGAATCAGCGACTCGCTCTCCGAGATTTTTTTGATCAGAGCGCGCCGGGTTCGCTGCATTCCCTTCTGGCGCTCACGTTCTTTGGCTTGTGGGCTGATTGCAATCTCTTTGTCGTCCGGGTGATCCGGCGCTTCCTGTTGCTCCTGTCTCTTTTGCTGATAGTAACTATAGTTCCCGCAGTAATAGTTGAGATGGCGCTCTTCGAGCGCCACGACAGCATCGGCAACCTGATCGATGAAAAAACGGTCATGGGAGACCAGCAGCATCGCTCCATCGTAGCTGGACAGCATTCGCTCCACGGCCTCGCAACTCTCGATGTCCAGGTGGTTGGTAGGCTCATCGATCAGGAGCAGGTTTGCCCCGGACAGGATCATCTGCAGAATGCACAGGCGGCTTCTCTCCCCGCCGCTCAGATTCTCCACCTTTTTGAAAACGTCATCCCCGGTAAAGAGCATTCCTCCCAGGGCTGTGCGAGCCTCTTCCAGCGTGATCTCAAAATTCTGATAGATTTCCTCCAGGACGGTGGCCTGGGGATGCAGGTTCTCGAAGACTTGAGACAAGTAGGCAAGATCAACCCTGGAGCCGATCCTGACCTCTCCCTGGTCAGGAGTGATGCTCCCACAGATGATTTTCAAAAGGGTTGTTTTCCCTGATCCGTTTGGTCCGATCAGGGCGACTTTATCTCCTTTTTGGAGGTCCAGGCAGGCATGGCTGAATAATTGCTTTTCCCCGAAGGATATACCGATGTCTTTCATGAAGAGCACGCTCTGACCGCTCTCCCGGTGTATGTTCATCGTCAGTTTATTGATGCTCCTGCTCCGGTCAGGAGCCTCCAGCCGGGCCAGGCGATCCAGTTGAGACTGTCTCCCGCGGGCCTGTTTGGATTTGATACCGGCCTTGAAACGCCGTATGTAAGCTTCGGTTTGCCGGACATGCTCCTGCTGTTTCGCATAGGCCCGTTGCTGCCCCAGATCCTCGGCCGCCCGCTTCCGGATATATTCACTGTAGTTTCCGGGGTACGATTGCAGCTTTCCGTTCCTGATTTCGGCGATTCGCGTCGCCACCCGGTCCAGCAACATCCGGTCGTGAGAGACCATCAGCACCGTGCCTGGATAAGTGTTTATGAAGCGTTCCAGCCATTCAACCGACTCCATATCGAGGTGGTTGGTAGGTTCATCCAGCAACAACACGTCCGGAGACAATGCCAGCAACCGGCCCAGGTTGAGCCGGGTTTTCTGCCCTTCGCTAAAATATTCCAGCGGCTTGTCAAATTCATCCTGGGAGAAACCCAGGCCGATCAGGATCCTGCGGGCAGTTGTCTCGCATGCATAGCCGCCGGCCTTTTCATACTCGCCGCTCAGGCGCCCGTAGACATCCATGGTATGTTCCAGATCCTGATCGCCGCTGGCCATCGCTCTCTCCAGTTCATGCATCCGCCGGCGCATCCGGATGAGATCTGTAAAATTATCCATCATCGCTGTCCAGGCTGTCATTGCTGGCTGTGGGCTGCTCAACTGCTCAAGGTATCCCAGAGAGAGCGCGGCGGCTCTGTAGATCTCCCCCTCGTCCGGATCCAGGGCGCCGGTCAGACACTGCAAGAGAGTGGTCTTCCCTGAACCGTTTGCTCCGATCAGTCCAACTCGCTCTTTTTCATTCAGCGCCAGGCTGATTTTCTGCAATACATTTAGTTCCCCGAATGATTTCGAGATGTTTTGCGCCTGCAACACGATCATGCAATCACCAACCATAGTGTTGAGCCTTACCATGTATATCCAGGTCCGGAGTCGTGAGCCGCTGGCATTCCGTCTGAAATAACCGGCAACAGGATAGATTATACCAGACAGCAAGGCGAACGCCACAATAAGGATGCACACCCCGGCCGCCGGATTGGAATCCTACTACGGCTTGGCCTCCGATGGGGTTTATTTGGTACATTTGTCCACATGCGCATCATATATTTTAATTTAGGATTAAATTTTAAAACTTATTGACAAGTTTTTCATCTTTTAATAACATATTCTTAGAGAGGGACCTGCCAGCTCTTACCTGCGCAAACTTGAGTTCCGGGGAAGGGATGCCTCCCGGGGAGACGCAGAACCCGCTGCTTCTGATGCAGTTCGGCGAGAACGATTGGCTGCGAAAAAGGTATGTAATGTGGGAGGGGATATCTTATAATGAAAATCGGCTTCCGAAGTACGGATTGGTTGCGCACGGGTCTGGCGGTATCACTTGCCTTGGCGCTTTCATTATCCGTCATCCTGCTGGGGACGGCAGGCGCTTCCGGCCCGGTGTCGGGACCGCTTGTGCCTTTGCGTGATCCTCACGGTCACACCATACGGAACATCCACAACCAGTTGGAGTCCTCCAACTGGTCCGGTTACGTGACAGCCGGTTACGAGACCGTCGTCAAGTCTTACACTTCGGCTACCGCCACCTGGGTGGTACCCGCGGTGACGAACGCTCCCGGCATGCGCACCAGTTATTCTTCTGCCTGGGTCGGGATAGGCGGTTTCTTCACCAGTTCCTCCGAGTCCAACGTGTACAGCGACCTGATCCAGTTGGGCACCGAGCAGGACGCTTCGTCTAATGGTACAACCCAGTATTATGCCTGGTACGAGATGCTGCCCAGTTCCGAAACGGTTATCAGCAGCAGCAGATTTGCCATCCACCCAAAGGACAAGATCACGGCGACCTTGGCCGACACGGGAACAGTCAGCGTCGGTTCCGGCCGGAATAAGACCCAGACGCAGCTTTGGAGCCTGTCCATGAACGATGTGACCACCGGCAAGAGTTGGAGCACCAGCGTCGACTACAATTCGTCGCTTTCTTCGGCCGAGTGGATCATGGAGGCTCCATACAGCAACGGTATCCTGCCGTTGGCCGACTACGGCACCGCCACTTTCGACCCCGGCACGGCCGATGGCGCTAACCCCGTCCTGACCGAGTCCAAGACATTGGACGAGGCTGTGGTCATGTATGACCCGCATGGTCAGACCTCCAACGTATCTGTGCCGAACACAGCTAAGGACGGCTTCAACGCGGCTTGGGGCACCGGTTCCACCTTAACCCCGGTGTCGCCGCCGTCCATTTGACGAAGAAATACACAAATGACTAAGAACGAGGGGTGGATGCGGGGGGATCCACCCCTCTTCGATTGGGGATCCCTTTCGGCTGATCCCTTGGGTGCCCGTTTTATCGGATATCATCGACAAGTCCTGCCGGCTCCCCGGCCTGGGTACAAGTCGCGCCTGACGGGTATAGGCTATCTCGGAACTGCAATTCAGGCATATCTTCAATGACATAACCCTTTGCTTAATAGTATAGCGATTATTGTGGACACAATCATGTTCTGGTTTTTTAAAAATGCCAATTTCACAATCAAATATGTTGTTGACTTTCCGTCTTATGGTATAATAGTCATAAATAAATCACAGAAGAGGAGATCTTAGATGGCATTCGAAATCTACCACCCGAGAATGCGGGTGAAAGAAGGCCATAAGCCCATAGTGAGGCTTTCAAAAAGCTCGCTGGTTCTGAACAAAGTTGCAAGAGAGACGTTAAAATCACCGGAATACGTTGAATTGGCTTTTGACAAAGACACATGCAGCATCTGCATACGACCATGTGCAAAGCCTGACGGTATTGCCTTAACAAAGACAAAAGTCCTCGCGAAAGGTTTTTTCGACTATTTCGATATCCATGCACAAGGTAATTATTTTGCCAGCTACGACCCCGGGGAGAATGCCCTCCTTGTAAGCATAGCTTAAAGTGAGTTACCATTCGACGTCAATACCGGCCAAGAGTAGGCCGGTTTTCACTTTGGATGATCCTGCAGCATGATTGCCTGGCTGCCATCCCTGGCGGGACCGGCCGGGGTTGACGCCTCAATCACAGCATCTTCGGCCATGCCTTGAACCGGAAAAAAAAGAGACCAACCATCGCAGGCCTCCGGCATAACTCACGCCAAATGTTCAATACTAACAGCAGACATTACCCTAGCCGCAATCTTGGTGAACACGAGGAGGTTTTCGCCTTGGTTCTCTACACACCGATGCCGCCCGAACTGATCTGGGCGACAGATTCCAACCAGACCATGAACATGCAGGAGATCGAACATCAGGGGGTCACCCTGATCGTCCAGCCGACGGGAATGAATACCGGCCGGATCGTGCAGATCAAGAGCACCGATCCCTACGTCTTTTTAAAACAGGAGTACCAGCCAGGCCGGACAATCTCATTTGGGCATCCAGAATTGGACCTCAAAGAGGATGCCACAGGAGCACCCGGCACTACGCCGTTTTAAACCCAACCGGCCTCTCCCCCGTCATCGCCGGTCAGGTACTTCCTTTCAGACTTCCATGATGATCGGCAGGATCATCGGCCTTCTCCTGGTCCGCTCATACAGGAACTTGCCGACCACTTCCCGGACGTTGGACTTGATCCCGGCCCATTCCGTAGATCTGCTCGCTACTCGCACTGCTTTAAGATGGAGCGCAGCCTCTCCTTGGTCTCTTCCAGCAGTTCCTCGGATTCCTTCATGTAGACAAAGCCCCGGGAGACGATGTCCGGGCCGGCGATGACGGTCCCGGTCTCCTTGCTCACGGTGATCACGATGATGAAGATCCCGTCCTGGGATAGGTGCTTCCGGTCGCGCAGCACGATGTTCCCCACGTCTCCCACTCCCAGGCCGTCAACCAGCACCCTGCCGGCCGTGACCCGCCCGGAAATAGCCCCCCGCTTGCTCGCTGAACTCCAGCACGTGGCCGTTTTCCGCCACGAAAATGTTGTCGGGGCTGATCCCCACGCTCTCGGCCAGTTGGGCATGCCTGATCAGGTGGCGGTACTCGCCGTGGACGGGGATAAAAAACTTTGGTTTGACCAGGTTCAGCATCAGCTTGAGTTCCTCCTGGCTGGCGTGGCCGGAAACGTGAACACCCGAGAAGGATTCGTAGATCACCTCGGCGCCCTGGCGGAACAACTGGTCGATCGTCCGGTGCACCAGCTTCTCGTTGCCGGGAATCGGGCTGGCCGAAATGATAATGGTATCGCCGGGAATGATTTCCACCCGGTTGTGGTCGCTCGCCGCCATCCTCGACAGGGCCGACATCGGCTCACCCTGGCTCCCGGTGGTCAGGATCACCGTCTCATTCTTGGGCAGGAGCTGGATCTCGTCAATGTCCACCAGCACGCCCGGCGGTATATCGAGATACCCCAGGTCCATGGCGATGTTGACGACGTTGACCATGCTCCTCCCTACCACCGTCACCTTGCGGTCATACTTGTAGGCGCAGGTGATCGCCTGCTGGATACGGGAGATATTGGAGGCAAAGCTGGCGATGATGATGCGCTCACCGGCTCTTCTGAAAGTTTCGTCGAACTTCTCCCCGACCGCCGCTCGGACAGTGTATAGCCGGGCCTGTCCGCGTTGGTGCTGTCCGACATCAGGACGAGCACACCCTCGTTGCCCAGTTCGGCAATTTTATGATAGTCGATGACCTGGTTGTTGGCAGGAGTCTGGTCCAGCTTGAAATCCCCGGTGTGCAGGATGGTTCCCACCGGCGTCCTGATGCCCAGGGCCACCGCGTCCGCGATGCTGTGGCTGACCCGGATAAAGTTCACCTGGAAGGGGCCGATGTTCACCATCTCCCCGGCCTTGACACACCTGGTTTTGACGGGCTCCGGGCAGGTGCCCTCCTTGAGCTTGGCCTCCAACAGGCCCAGGGTCAGCTTCGTGCCGTACACCGGCACCTGGAGTTCCCTGAGAATGTAAGGCAGCGCCCCGATGTGGTCCTCGTGCCCATGGGTGAGCACGATTCCCCGCACTATCTCCCTGTTTTCGATCAGGTAGGAGATATCCGGGATCACCAGGTCGATGCCGAGCATCTCATCATCCGGAAACATCAGCCCGGCGTCGATCACCATGATGTTCTGCTTGTATTTGATGGCCATTATGTTCTTGCCGATCTCCCCCAGGCCACCCAGGGGAATGATGCTTACTGTGTCTTCTTTCATGATACAGTCCCTCACTTGTTTATAAGAGAAAACCTACCTCCACAATGCCCGAAAGGTAGGTTACTCCGGTATCATGTTCCTTTCTATTATTATAAATTAAGCTGCGCCACAGTTTTACAACAGGTCACCGATGATCAACTCCGCCATCACTTTGCGCACCGCCTCCGCCTCCTGGGGCGTGGCCGCCACCAGGGGCAGCCGGGGAATGCCCGACTCGATGCCGATCATGTTCACGGCGGCCTTGACCGGAACCGGATTGGTAGTGATGAACAGCACCTTGAAAAGCGGGAACAGCTTCAGGTGCAGTTCCTTGGCCCGGTCCACCCGGCCTGAGAAATAGGAGTCGACCATCTCTTTGATCAGCAGTCCGGCTACGTGGGAAGCCACGCTGATCACCCCATGGCCGCCCACGGCCAGCATCGGCAATGGTCAGGGAATCGTCTCCGCTGTAGATGAGAAATTCGTCCGGCGTGGAGCGGCGGATCTCCGCCACCTGATCCATGCTGCCGCTGGCCTCCTTCACCGCCACGATGTTCTCGACCTCTGACAGCCTGCTCACCGTCGGCGGCAGCATGTTGACCGAGGTGCGCCCGGGGACGTTGTACAGGATTACCGGGAGAGATGTCGCCCCGGCAATGGTTTTGAAGTGCTGGTATAGACCCTCCTGGCTGGGTTTATTGTAGTAGGGAGTCACCAGCATGATCCCGTCAACGCCGGCCTTCTCCGCTATTCTGGTCAGGACGAGGCTTTCTGCCGTGTTGTACGAACCCGTGCCGGCTACTACCGCCGCCTGGCCGGCAACCGCCTCTCTGACAGCCACGAACAGTCTTTCCTTTTCATCATTGGTGAGCACCGGCGCTTCGCCGGTCGTTCCCGAAACCACAATACCGTCGGAGCCGGTCTTTACCAGGTGACGCGCCAGTTCTGCGGCTTTATCGTAGGCCACCTCTCCGCTCTCCGTATAAGGAGTGATCATCGCCGTCAAGACCCGACCGAAATCCCTCTTCACATCGCCACCCCCATCTGTTTGTTTTTTGATTCCACCGCACCACACCCGCAACCGTGGCGGGCACCCGCCTCTGTTGGGGCAACTATGACGGTATTGCATCGCTTCTCATCCGCGCCGCGACCGTTATGCCGGCGTCCGATCACGCCGGGCGTCCATTAACCAGCAACTCGGCAATCTGTACCGCATTGGTTGCGGCCCCCTTGCGCAACTGGTCGCCGCAAAGCCAGAAATTCAATCCCTGGTCGCTCGACAGGTCCTCCCGAATCCGCCCGACAAATACCTCGTCGCGGTTTGAAGTAAACAGATGGCATCGGGTACTTCAATCCCGCCGGATCGTCTTCGACCACCACTCCCGGGCGCCCCGGCCAGGATCGCCCGGGCGGCGCCGGGCGTCAGCTTGCGCTCCGTTTCGATATTCACAGACTCCGAATGGCTCCTGAACACCGGCACCCGCACCGTTGTGGCAGAGATTTTCAGGTCCGGCTCGTGGAGTATCTTCCTCGTCTCCAGGAGCATTTTCATCTCCTCGCGGGAATAGCCGTTATCGCCGAATACATCGATGTGCGGGATCAGGTTGAAGGCGATCTGGTATTGAAATACCCCGGGCTGAATGGCGGTCCCCCGCCAGCGCCTGCCGCGTCTCCATGCAGCAGTTCGTCGATCCCTGCCGTGCCGGCGCCCGAAACCGCCTGGTACGTGGAAACCACCGCTCTCCTGATGCGGGCGGCATCATGCAGCGGCTTGATCGGCACCACGAAAAGGATCGTCGAACAGTTAGGGTTGGCGATGATGCCTTTATGCCAGCCTACATCCTGAGGGTTGACCTCGGGAACGACCAGCGGCACCTCCGGATCCAACCGGAAGGTGCTGCTGTTATCGATGGCCACGGCACCCCGCTTGACCGCTTCAGGAACCAGCGCCTCGCTGACGGGGCCTGCGGTGGCAAAGAAAGCGATCTCTATCCCCCGGAAAGACTCGGGCACTGCTGTGTGCACGGTCAGTGACTCGTCGCCAAAACTGATCTGCTTCCCCTCCCACGACTCATCCGCCAGCACTATCAGCTCGGCTATGGGAAAGCCTCGCTCTTTGAGGATCAATAGGATCTCCCGTCCTACCGCTCCCGTAGCTCCGACAACCGCAACCCGGTATCCTGCTGCCATCTTTTAGTATCCTCCCGTGCCTGTGCTGTATACCTTATCGTGCTGCATAACTTAGATTTGACAGAAGATGCGACTCATGATTGATTATCGATCATTACAGATGACTACCCGCTCTAATACCCCTACTGAAGCGGTGGGATAAGAGCGGTTACGTCACTAATTAACTAGTTCTAAGACTATCACGCTGCCGCGGCAGCATCATCACTGAATGAAAATCAGTTATTTTCAGAGAAACGTCCGCGGCAAGATATCCTCTGAAGCCAAGACCCAGTTGATTATCGGCTTTCTGTATACAGCACTGGTTGAATCTGCTTTCCTTCCAGGGCGCAACAAATCGTGTCCAGCATCCTATCCAACCTGGCGACCAGTGAGTTGGGCTTGGCGGCAGGATTGTCCTGCCCGAAAGGCACCATGTAAATATTCTTGGTATTGATCAGGATGGCGATGTTCTTGGCATTTAGGCCCAGACCGTCATTGGTGGAAACGGCAATCACCACCGGACGCTGATTTCTCAAGTGAGCCTTGATTGCCATCAGGGCCGGCGTATCGTGATCCCGTTTGCCAGCTTCGCCAGCGTGTTACCCGTACACGGGGCGACCACCAAAATATCGAACAACTTGCCCGGGCCAATCGGCTCCGCGGCATCTATGGTTTTAATCGGCTCCCTGTCCGTGATCTCATGGAGCTTGGAGCACCAGTCCGCTGCCTTGCCAAACCTGGTGTCCGTAGTGCTGACCGCATAGGAAACCACCGGCGTGATCTCCGCTCCTTCTGCGACCAGCTTTTCCATCTCGGTCGAGCACTTCCTTCAAAGTGCAATGAGAGCCGGTAACGACAAAACCCAAACGTATCCCTTTCAGTCGCACTGCAAACACCTCCCTCGGCCTTATCCTCGCAAATAGCATTGTGGCAATTCACGGAGAATAAGCGGGGGAATTACCCGGGCCAGGATCCTGCCGCTGGTCGTCGGCGCCACCTTTCCCGGCAGCCCGGGCGCCAGCAGCGCGGCGATACCCAGCTCTTGTGCGGCCTTAAAGTCCGTTCCGCCAGGGTATGGCTGCCAGATCGACGATCAGGGCGTCTTTCCTGATCAGGGTCAGCATCTTCTCATCCAACACCAGTTGCGGCACCGTATTGAAAATGATCTCCGCTTCCTGGATATAGTCCTGCAATTGGTTAAACGGAACAGGGCGATAACCCAGTCTCGTAGATCCGGGCCAGGTCCGCGCTTTTTCTGGCAGCTACTGTTGTTATCGCGCCAATCCCGGCCAGCATCCGCGCCAGGGTCTTGCCCAGCCTTCCAAAGCCCAGCACGAAGGACTTGCTGCCGTGGATAGTGATCGGCAGTTGCTCCATGGCGATCTGGATCGCCCCTTCTGCTGAAGGGATGGCATTCAGAATCGCCACATCATCCATCTCGGCGATCTCCAGCAGTTTCCAGCCATATGTTGTTGCCCACCGGCGTAAAAACTCCCTGGCAGCGCCGATGATGAAGATGGTGCCGCTGGGGATGATACTGGCGATCGGCTGCGTCAGACTGGAGCGAGACATTGTTGTCCAGGGTTTTGATATTGCCATCCGGGTCCGTTCCCTGCATCGGCAGGATCAGCACCTGGGCGCCGGTTACGGCAGTTCCAAGATCCGCCACCAGTTCAACCTGCTTTAATTCTTCACAGGCGGCGAATCCCACTGCCTTGACCCTGGCGCCAAGCCTCACGAGTTCCTGCATCAAGACCAGGTCGCGCCTGTCTCCCCCAATAACGGAGATCACTGATTCCGGTCAGATCTATGCCCAAATAGTCCCCCTCCTTTCCCTGAATATTGGCGATTAACAGTATATGTGACGGGAAAGGAGTAGGTGATTATGGCAGGACCTTTTCCAGGCCGATGTTAACCCCCTGGATCTGGCGCACTTTTTTGATGGCTAAAATGACACCGGGCATGAATGATTCCCTGCTGATGGAGTCGTGGCGAATTGTCAACATCTGTCCCGGCCCCCCGAAGATAACCTCCTGGTGCGCTACCAGGCCCGGCAGTCGAACGCTGTGCAGCCTGATGCCGTTCCAGTCCCCACCCCTGACTCCGGCCAGTTTCTCATATTCTTGCGGATGGCCCTGATGAAACGGCTTTCTTTCCGGCTCGATGCTCTGCGCCGTGAGCAGGGCCGTGCCGGAAGGAGCGTCGATCTTCTGGTCGTGGTGCAGTTCGATGATCTCCACATGCGGAAAATAGCGGGCGGCCTGACGGGCAAAACTCATCATCAGTACGGCGCCCAGGGTAAAGTTGGGAACGAGCAGCACACCAATCTTGGCCTTCTTTGCAGCTTTGCGCAACTCCTCGATCTCCGCTTCATCCAGGCCGGTGGTGCCGATAATCGGCGCCACCCCTGCTTTTAAAGCGGCTTTGGCGTTTTTTGCAGCCGCCTGGGCGTTGGTGAAGTCTACCAGCACAGTCGCCTCCTCTGCCCTGGAGCACTGCATGCAAGTCGTCGCTGATGAGAATCCCGCAATCCGGCAACCCCACCAGCTTACCCGCATCGCATCCGGTCTGTTTGATATCGATAGCGCCGACCAGGGCAAGATCAGGGTCCTTCAAAACCGCCTTGACGACTTCCTGCCCCATTCTTCCCGCTGCTCCGGCTACAATCACGCTGATGATCTCGTTCATCCGGTCCCATCCCTTCGCCAACCCTTTGAAGCTCGATAAAATGAACTGTACTTCCCTATTTTCATATAAATATCGCCCTCATGTCAATAAAAAACCCGGTTTCACCGGGTGCTAAACCCTTACGCTTACCTGTTTTCTTTTCTTTTTAATCGACACATCCTCCACCGGGGGTGCAAGGAGTACCCTGAATTAAGGGGGTGGAATGGTCACGGATAATTTTATAGATCGAATAGGTCTGATCCAAGTCGACGATAATCACCTCACTGCCGATCTTCTTTACGGTTTTCCAGGGAACCACCATCTCCTGCCGCTCTGACCAGAGGTTGAAAAAGTTCGAGCGGCGGGGAATGATGATGGACTCGATCTCTCCGCATTCGGGGTCGATGATCATGTCCGATTCCCCAATGGTTCCCAGGCGTCCGCCATCGTAAAGATTGATCATCTCTTTTCCTTCAAGCTCGCTAAGTCTCATATCCTGGAGCCTCCCTCCATTTGTGAGACTAGAGGCATCGAGGTGAGAGGCGAGATCCTATAGGCAGTCTTCGCCTCATCCGGTGGTCATGGCGTGCCCGGCGCCGATTCCGGGGGCGGAACCCGGAAGATCAGAGACCGCCAACGCCTGCGCGCCCGGCCCGGTCCACTGACCCGGCGCCGCCACTTGCGGGATGGGCGCCCGCCACCATCTCACGTCTCACTTCTCAATGGGCCTGTCTCACGCAATTTTATGCCTGCAGGAAGCCAATTATGCCACTTACCGGTCCCAGGGCAGGTGCTCGGGCTCCCCCTTGAGGGCTCCGATCATGGTGATCGAGAAGCGCTCCGGCGCCAGTAACTCCCGTGCCAGGGACAGCACATCCTCCCTGGTGACGACCTGATATCTTCTGCAGCACTTCTTCCGGGCTGATCAGCCGGTTGTAGATGATTTCCGACTTGCCCAGCCGGTGCATTCTATGGGTGACGCTTTCCGAGGCCAGGAGCAGGCTTCCCTTGATCTGCTCCTTGGTTCTGGCCAGTTCATTCCGGGGTGATGCCGCTATCCATCAATTGCTCGATCTCCTGCCAGGTCAGCTCCAGCACATCTCTCAGGTTGTCCGCGTTGGTGCCGGCATAAACGGTGAATAGCCCGGCTTCGTTGAACGCCGTAAAATAGCTGTAAATAGCGTAGACGAGGCCCCGCTCCTCGCGGATTTTTTGAAACAGCCGGGAGCTCGCACCCCCTCCGAGGATGGTGTTGATGATCTGTAGGGTGTAGATCCGGTCATCGTGCTGGGACAAGCCGGGCACACCCATGCAGAAGTGCACCTGCTCCAGGGGCTTGGCGATACCTTTCACGGCTACCCTGGTTTCCGGAATCCGGGTCTGGTTATCCGGGGAGACCGCCCTTGCGCCCTCGAAAAGCGGCCGCAAAGCAGATACCGCAGCATCGGCGGTCAGATTGCCGGCCAGCGCCAGGACCAGGTTCCCGGGGCAATATTGCCTCCGGTAGTAGTCCAGTACTGCCTCCCGGGAAAGCCCGGCCACAGAATCCATGGTCCCGATCACCGGACGCCCCAGCGGATGGCCTGACCAGACCATCTGCGCAAAAAGGTCGTGGATGATCTCATCCGGAGTATCCTCGTACATCCGGATCTCCTCCTGGATGACCTTCTTTTCCCGCTCGATGTCATCGGCTTTGTAAAGTGATGAGAAGAACATGTCCGACAGGACATCGATAGCGATGGGAAGGTGCTCGTCGACCACCCTGGCGTAGAAGCAGGTGTATTCCTTGCTGGTGAAGGCGTTCATCTGGCCCCCCACCGATTCGATCGCCTCGGCGATCTGCCTGGCGCTTCTCCTGGCAGTCCCCTTGAAGATCCATGTGTTCGATCAGGTGGGAGATCCCTGCTTCATCTGGGCTCCTCATATCGTGAACCTGTTCCCACCCAGATCCCGAAAGACACCGAGCGAACGCCGGGCATCTCCTCCACGACGATGCGGGTACCGTTCTCAAGCACCACTTTTTGATACATCCTGTTCCTCCTGCAGTATTCAGAATGCAATAGTCGGATACCCCCTTACTTCTGAACGAAAGCGGGCGCATTTACACAGAAGCTGTTAACCATCGGTAAAATGATTTGTCTGATGGAGAGTACTTTTATTCTAACTTTGCCTCTTGACTACTGTTATAGGATGGACTTTTTTGGCAACCGGTGTCAAGGCTGTGAGGCCGGTTCCGAATAGAAAACGGTCGCCCAGGTAAAAATCCATCTTGCCGACCAGGCTCCTGAAGGAAGTGGCGACTTGAGCGCGCCCGTGCCGGGCGCCGCTGACCACCACCCGTTTTTCCAGCAGGGGATCCTCCTGGGGGTTAACCGCAAAACAGATGTCCTCACTCGGGAGCCACCAGCGCCGAAGGGCGGTCGCCACCCGCCAGCGGCGCGCAAACAGGCCCTTACCCTTGGGAAGCTTGTACCAGCGGCACTGCTTCGTAACCGAATCGCAACAGTTGCCGCGTGTCTGCATAGCGGTCGGCGCTGTCCAGCACAACGGTGATCAACACCTGGCCGTCTTTTTCGGCAGCAGCCACCAGGCACTGCCCGGCATTGCTCGGTGGTGCCCGTTTTCACGCCGATAACCCTGATGCCGCTGTTCTTGTCGCTCCAGAGCAGCCGGTTGGTATTGCTCAAGTTACACTGGGGTATGGGTTTTTTGCTCATAGATCACGTCGTCCCTGGTCTGGACAAACTGCTTGAAGAGTTGCTCACTCAAGCCGTAGCGGGTGATCAGCGCCAGATCGTAAGCTGTAGAATAATGCCAGGGGTTGTCGAGACCGTGGGGGTTCACGAAATTGCTCCGTACGGCGCCGATAGTCTTGGCCTTGTAGGTCATCAGGGATGCAAAGACGCGCTCGCTTCCCGCCATGTGCTCACCGATGGCCACTGCGGCGTCGTTACCCGAATTGACCAGCGCCCCCTTGATCAGGTCCCGCAGGTCGAATCTCGATCCCGGGCGCAGGTACAGGCTGGTGCCCTCGGTTCCCGATGCATACGGGCTGACGGTTACGACCTCGCCCACCCGGCCGATGTTCCAGCCCCAGCAATGCGGTGAGCACCTTGGTGGTGCTGGCCGGCGCCAGCCTTTCGGATGCCATGCAGCTGTAGAGCACGTGCCCAGTCTGATAATCCATTAACACAGCAGCCCTGGCCGAAACACCGGGTAGTTCCGGTTGACTGAGCCAACGCCGGGTGCACGCCTGCGCCGGTGCCGGCCAATACCATGAACACTAGCCAACAAGAGACGCAGCAAAATCGGGCACGCCTTCCGCCTCCCGCCGGTTGTTTGTACTTGCCACAAAGATCAATTGCACCACTCTCCTCACTCAGGATTCCGCGCCCACAAGCGTTAGTACCCCGGGTGCCCCTGAGGCGATCGGTTTTCCCAGCTGCTTAACTCGACCTCAGGATTAGCATAGCCAAGCCAGTCTTAATTTGTGTTGCAAGCATTGTTAGCCTCTGGGAGAATTTTCTCGTCACTTCTGGGTCATCTTCTAATGAAGTAGTTTCTCCAAAGGCACGATTTCATACCCCTGTCTTGCCAGGGTTGCGAGAATATCGGGCAGCGCCTTGATGGTCACCGGAGTGGGATGCATCAGGATGATCGCCCCGTTCTGAGACATGTTTTGGACGCGATTGATGATCCATTGAGGGGTGGGATTTTGCCAGTCTACGGTGTCGATGCTCCACAGCACCGTGCGCATGTTTGACCTGGCAGCGGCGTCGAGCACCGTATCGTTATACTCCCCGTAGGGAGGGGCATAGAACTTGGTGTGTTTTTCAGTGAACTGGTAGAGCACATCCTCGGTCTGCCTGATCTCATCCATGTTTTCATCCAGTGACAGGTCGTTGACATGCGGATGCGAGAATCCGTGGTTGCCGATATCTTGCCCCTCAGCGGCAATCTTCCTGGACCAGGCGGCCCGTTTATCTGTGCCCAGCGCCCGGTGATGAAGAACGTCGCCTGGACATGGTGCTGACGAAGGATCTCCAGCATATCCGGGATATACTCCTGCCCCCAGTCGACGTTGACCGAAATGGACACACATTTTTTAGCCGCATTGCCGTGCGTGATGGGCGCTTCCGGCTTGAATACCTGCCGGCTTTGATGGAAGATAAGACCGATACCAAGGGCGCCAAGGACGAGGATGGCACCCAGAAAGATGATGACCGACAGTTTTCGGGCATAAAAAACAAACAACTTCCTTACCCCCTTGTTTCAATCTCCTTAATTAATATTCTCGGGGGAAGGAAGATATTTGGTTTATTACCGGTTAGTTAGTTGCTATTGTTCGTTTTTCTTCTGCATGCTGCGCATGCCTCTTTGCGGGACAGGTTTACACGCCCCTGCTTGTCGATCTCGGTGACCTTGACGATGATCTCGTCTCCTTCTTTGAGCACGTCCCGGACCCGGCCCACCCGGCGCTCGTCTAACTGGGAGATATGCACCAGGCCTTCCTTGCCCGGGAGGCCCAACACACCGGGAATGATCTCCACGAAGGCCCCGAAATCCATCAGCCGGGTAACCTTGCCCATATAGATCTTGCCTACTTCCACGTCCTGAGTCAGGCACTCGATGATGTGCAGCGCCTTCTGGCCTGCCTCGGCGTCGGTGGCCGCAATAAACGCCCTGCCGTCATCCTCGATGTCGATCTGGACGCCGGTATCTTCGATGATCTTCCGGATGATCTTGCCGCCTGGCCCGATAACGTCCCGGATCTTCTCCTGGTCGATGGTGATGGTGATGATCCTGGGCGCATACTTGGAGAGTTCCGGGCGCGGCCCGGGAAGTGTCTCCAGGATCTTGGACATGATGAACATCCGGCCCTCTCTTGCCTGCTCCAGCGCTTTTTTCAGGACTTCCGCCGATACACCCTTGACCTTGATGTCCATCTGGAGGGCGGTGACCCCCTTGGCGGTCCCGGCCACCTTGAAGTCCATATCCCCCAAGGCGTCCTCGATCCCCTGAATGTCGCTCAAGCACCGCGAACTTGTCGTCGCCGGTCACCAGCCCCATGGCGATTCCGGCCACCGGGGCCGAGATTGGCACCCCTGCATCCATCAAGGCCAGGGTGCTCCCGCAGACGCTGGCCATCGAGGTGGAGCCATTGGATTCAAGGATCTCTGAAACCAGGCGGATGGTATAGGGGAAAGCCTCTTCCTTGGGCAGCACGTACAACAGGGCGCGTTCCGCCAGGGCGCCGTGTCCGATCTCCCGCCGCCCGGGCCCTCGCATCGGCCTGGTCTCACCGACGCTGTAGGGCGGAAAATTATACTGGTGCATATACCTCTTGGATTCCTCGACGCCGAGGCCATCCAGGATCTGTTCGTCGCTGACCGCCCCCAGGGTGGCCACGGTCAACGCCTGGGTCTGGCCCCTGGTGAACAATCCGCTGCCGTGGGCGCGCGGCAAGATCCCCGCCTCACAGGTAATCGGCCTGATCTCGTTCAGCTTTCTGCCATCCGGGCGCTCCTGCTCCTCCAGGATCATCTGCCTGACAGTCTCTTTTAAGACACTGTGGAAGATCTCCTTGACGTCCTTTCCCTGCTCCGGGTAAGCCTCCAGGAAATGCTCCCCGGCCTCCCTTTCCAACTGGTCGATGGCCTCCTGCCTGGCTAGCTTGTCCGGATTGCGCACCGCCGCGGCCACTCTCTCGCTGACATAGTCACGGACCAACCGTTCCAGCTCCGGATCGATCTGATAAATCGGAATCTCCAGCTTCGGTTTGCCCAGTTGACCGATGATCTCATCCTGGAACTTGATGATATCCTGAATCACCCGGTGGCCGAAGACAATACCCTCCAGCATGACCTCCTCAGGCACTTCCCTGGCCCCGGCCTCCACCATCATCACTGCATCCCTGGTTCCGGCAACTACCAGGTGCATCTCGCTCTGCCCGGCCTGTTCCAGTGTCGGGTTGACGACAAACTCCCCGTTAATCCGGCCCACGATCAGACCGGCAATGGGGCCCGAGAAGGGAATGTCCGATATCGAGAGGGCGATGGAAGCGCCGATCATGGCCGTCACATCAGGGGAGCAATCCTGGTCCACCGACATCACGGTAGCTACCACCTGGACGTCGTTTCTGAATCCATAAGGGAACAACGGCCGGATCGCCCTGTCGATCAACCTCATCGATAGAATTGCCTTTTCACTGGGCCTGCCCTCACGTTTGATAAAACCGCCGGGAATTTTTCCAACCGCAGTAGAGGCGCTCCTCATAGTCAACCAACAGCGGGAAAAAATCGATCCCCTGGCGCGGCTCCTTGGAGACCGTTGCCGTCACCAGGACGACAGTATCACCGTAGCGAACCATGACCGAGCCATTGGCCTGTTTGGCCACTTTTCCGATTTCTGCAGTCAGGGTTCTGCCGCCCAAAGTCGTGCGGAATTCTTGCATGATCTACCTCCTAAATTTTAGTTGTTGGCCATCCAACCACCAACCATTGGCCACCATCGCGGCCGTTGGTCGTTGAAGATGCTTTTTAGGCATATACTGCTCTTTAAAGTGCAGCGATTCTGGTGTTCATATAATTGGAAAGAGCGGTAAACCGCTCTCCCTGCGCAAACAATCCACACACCTCAGACTCCTCGTCCAGGTCTCTCTACGGTTGATGGCGCCATCACAATCCAAGAACGTGACTCACGTCTGCCTGGATAGACACTAGCGCCGCAATCCCAGCCTATCGAGGATCACCCTGTATCTCAGGGGATCGTTTGCTTTCAGGTAATTCAAAAGCGCCCGCCTCTGGCCGACCATCTTCAGGAGGCCCCTTCTGGAGTGGTGATCCTTCCGGTGTATCTTCAGGTGTTCATTGAGATAGGTGATCCTTTCCGTGAGGAGCGCGATCTGAACCTCGGGAGAGCCTGTGTCCCGCTCATGGATTTTAAATTTTTCGATGATCTCCTTTTTTGCGGTGGCGCTGAAAGCCATGATAGATTCCTCCTGCCGGTCGCTTTAAAGTTGTCGGCTGCCGGAACAGGTCCGCCAGCCTCTTCCTTCTGCCAAAGTCAATTATTACATATTATCTTATCAAAAATCAACCGTTATGTAAATCTTGCGAATTTTGAACCGGTATTTTTCTCCTGCCTTGTTCGGCGCTAACATTCAACACCAGCCTGGCTGCTGATGGCGACAGCCTCCTGGATATCCTTCTCGATCTGCAGCACCAGGGCCTCTGCAGATTCAAAACGCCGCTCCCCACGCAATCTTTTAAAAAGATCTATTTCAATGCTCTCCCCATATACAGACCCCCTGAATTGCAGCAGGTGGGCCTCGATCACTATCTCCCGGCTGTCTACAAAAGTAGGGCGGTAACCGATGTTCACCACCGTGGTGTGGCGTCCGCCGGCAATCTGGGCCGAACCCGCATAAACACCGGCAAGGGGGATGATCACATCACGGGCGGTGGCAATGTTGGCGGTGGGAAATCCGAGCAATCTGCCGCGGCTGTCCCCCGGCGCCACCACTCCCCTGATCACAGGCCAGTAACCCAACAACTGCTGCGCCCGTTCAATGTCGCCGGACTCCAGGGCAGTCCTTACAACCGTGCTGCTCACCAAGACGCCGGCTACGAAAACCGGCGGGATGACGGCGACTGCAAAACCATACCGTTCTCCGTAAGACCTCAGTTGTTCCGGTGTTCCCGAAGCCTGATGCCCAAACCTGTAATTGAACCCCACAAAGACCCCGGCCACCCTGAACTTGTCCACCAGGATTGTCTTCACGAACTCCTCGGCGTCGAGTGACGCCATACTGCTGTCAAAGGGGATCACAAAAGCCGCTTCAATGCCCAACCGGCCCAGGAGTTCCAGTTTCTTTTGCAGATCTAGCAGCATTTTCGGGCTGCCGGCAGGGTTTAAAAACTGCAAGGGGTGCGGGTAAAAAAGAAAGACCCCCGGGATCTTCCCTTCCTGCCGGGAATACCTCACCATTTTGTCTAAAAGGTGCCGGTGCCCGCGGTGCAATCCGTCAAAATTACCCAGGGCCAAAACCAACTGCTTTTCGGGATAGGGACCAGAATCCAGGCTATGCCATACTTCCATCTCGCAACCTCATTTGAAACAGATGTCGTTTTCCGACCTCTGGCCTCTTGCTTCTGACCTCTTTTTTCAGTGGTGGGTAGCCGGCAGGTTGAACACTTTGGTCAGCTTATATGTCCATGCTCCGTTCAGTTGCTCCTGAAACTGACCCAGGGCCAGGAGCGTGCCATCCGGTCCGTAGAAACGGACAAAGGGCGGGAGATTGCTAGCGCCGATCCCTCCGCAGATGCCCGAGGGCGATAGTGGGAGGCCGTTCCTGATAGTCGCCACAGCTTTCTCTTTGACGGTCAGGGACGGGATCTCCGACAGCCCGTAATCGATCGGAAGCAGGAATGAGCAATCACCTTTGTCCCACATGTCCCTGATCTGCTCCAGGGTATAGGCGTCCTCAATGGTGAAACTCCCGCTGGCGGTCCTGATCAGAAACGACAGGAAAGCGCCACACCCCAGTTTGCTTCCGATATCCGCCCCCAGGCTCCGGACATAGGTACCCTTGGAACAGGTCACGTCAAGCAGCAAGCGCGGATAAGACCCGGTATCGTAGAAACGCACGGGTGCCAGATCATAAATAGTGACGCGCCGCGGCTTGCGCTCCACGGCTCTCCCCTGTCTGGCCAACTGGTACAGTCGTTTTCCCCCGACTTGTACGGCAGAAACCATGGGCGGGATCTGTTTGATCTCGCCGACAAAGCTGCCCAGCACATCGATGATCCGGTCATATGACAGGGATACGGACGCCTGCCTGACGACGACCTTGCCGCCGGCATCTTGGGAATCGGTGGTGATGCCAAAAGTGATCTCCGCCCGGTAGGTTTTTTTCTTGTCGATCAGGTATTCGGCCACCCTGGTGCCCTGTCCGGTACAAACCGGCAGCACACCTGCAGCCCCTGGATCCAGGGTGCCCGTGTGGCCGATCTTCTGGGTAGCAAATAACCTGCGTAAGGTTTTGACAACATCGTGGGACGTCAGTCCCGGCGGTTTCAAAACGTTGATCAGCCCGTTCATGAACCCTCACTGTGGGAGTTGAGAAGTAGGAGGTATTCTCTGGCAACGCCCACTACCAGCGCCTCCACTTCAGGCAAGGCACCCTTGACGGTGCATCCTGCAGCCCTCTCGTGCCCTCCCCCTCCAAAGCTGGCGGCTAAGAAATTGACATCGGCAAAGTTTTTGGAGCGAAACCCGACGCGGACCTCGCCAGCGTCGATCTCCTTGAAGAGAATGGCCACCTCCACCCCGGCGACGGACTTCGGGTAATTGATGAAATCCTCGCAATCCTCCAACCGGCAGCCAGTCTCCTCAAAAAAATGCCGCGTCAGCGACATCCAGGCGATCCGGCCATCCTGTTCCAGGGTCAGGGTGGAGAGTCCTTTTTCCAGCAGGCGGATACTGGATAGGTTTTTCTGCTCGTTGAGGCATTGCTGCACCTTGCGTTGATCTGGCGCCGAGATCGAGCAGCAGCGAGGCCACCAGGTGGCACCGGGCAGTAGCGTTCTGATACTGAAAGGAACCGGTGTCGGTAACTATGGCCGCATAGAGATTGGTAGCCACATCGGGAGAGATCCTGACGTCCAGGCTGGTCATGATCCGGCACACAATTTCTCCGGTGGCGGAGGCCCCGGTGTCTACGATATTTACAGCCCCGAAGCCGGTATTGCTGATATGATGGTCGATGTTGATCAGGGACTCGCAGTTTTCCAGGATGGCTGCCATCTCTTTTCCGGCTCGCCCCAAACTGGTGCAGTCAAGCACGACGCCGCAAGCAAATCTCTTTCCCTGCAACTGGGCGCCTCCTGGCGGCGCCTTGTCCGGTGGCGCGGCGCCGCCGGCAGCGGCTGACACCAGGCCAGACCCGGGCAAAAAGCGGTACGATGACGGTAAGGGCTGCGCCAGGACGACTGACGGCATCCTTGCCCATATCCCTCAGGGCAAGACACAGGCCGATCACCGAACCGACGGCGTCACCATCGGGGTGTATGTGGGTGGTGATGACAAAGCTGCCGGCCGTTTTGAAAATTTCCGCCCCTGGAAACCGATCTGCTTCAATCTCCAATCCTCTTATTGTCTGTGTCTGTGACCTGTCGAATGAGGTTGGTCAGTCTGACACCCCGCTGAATTGACTGGTCGAGACAGAAAGTGAGTTCGGGGAGAAACCTCAACCGGATCCTCTTCCCCAGCTCCGTGCGTATGAACCCGCCGGCGCTCTGTAGTCCCGCAAGCGTCTGGGACTGTTCCTCCTCCGAACCGTAAACGCTGACAAACAGCTTGGCATAACGCAGGTCCCCGGACACCTCGACATCGGTTATACTGGAGAGCCTGCATATCCGGGGGTCATTCAACTCCGCCTGAAGCATGCCGGTGACTTCGCGCTTGATCTCTTCTGCAAGCCTGTTAGACCGGAAACCCATAGCGATCACCCTTTACGGGTTCAGCACCCGTTTGATCTCCTCAATTGTATATCCTTCCAGGATATCGCCCTGTTTGATGTCCTGGAACTTGTCAAGGCCAATGCCGCATTCGTACCCCTGTGCCACTTCCTTCGCGTCATCCTTGAAGCGCCTCAGGGAGCCGATGTTCCCCTCATAGATCACGACACCGTCCCTGATCACGCGCACTTTGCCGTTCCTGATCATCTTGCCTTCAGTGATGTAGCATCCGGAAATAACCCCGATCTTGGGAATGCTGAAGGTGTCCCTTACCTCGGCCCTGCCGCTCACAACCTCGCGCAGTTCCGGCTCCAGGAGACCCTCCAGGGCGGCCTTGACGTCATCGATGATCTCATAGATAACCCGGTACAGACGGATCTCCACCTGTTGCATATCCGCCGTCATTTTGGCGTTGACCTCCGGGCGCACGTTGAAGCCAATGATCAGGCCATTGGAAGCGCTGGCCAGCATCACGTCGTTCTCTGTTACCGCCCCCACCCCGGAATGGATGATGTTCAGGCGCACCTCGTCAGTGCCCAGCTTCGTCAGGGCCTGAAGCAGGGCCTCTATGGAACCATGGACGTCAGCCTTGACGACCAAATTCAGTTCTTTGATCTTGCCCTGCCGTATCTGCTTGAAGAGGTCCTCCAGGGTCACCTTTTCGGGATTGACGTTATCCAGTTGCCGTCGTTGCTTCACCCGCTCTTCAACGATCTGATCGGGCCAGTTTTTCATCCGGCAGCACATAGAAGGGGTCGCCTGCATTGGGCACCTCGGACAGGCCGAGGATTTCCACCGGGGTGGATGGGAGTGCCTTCTTCACCCGGCGTCCCTTGAAGTCCAGCATCGCCCTGACCTTGCCGTAGGCTGTGCCTGCCAGAGTATAATCGCCCACGTGCAAGGCGCCCTTCTGGATCAGCACCGTGGCCACGGGGCCTCTTCCCTTGTCCAGCCTGGCGTCGATCACGGTACCCCGGGCTGCCCGGTTGGGGTTGGACTTGAGTTCCTCCATCTCGGCCACCAGCAGCAACATCTCCAGCAGGTGCTCCAGACCCTCCCTGGTATGCGCCGAAACTGGCACGCATATAGTATTCCCGCCCCACTCCTCAACAAGCAGGCCGTACTCTGTCAACTGCTGTTTGACCCGCTCCGGGTTGGCCTCGGGTTTGTCGATCTTGTTGACGGCCACCACGATCGGAACTCCGGCCGCCTTGGCATGGTTGATCGCCTCGATAGTCTGAGGCATCACCCCATCATCCGCCGCCACTACCAGGACGGCGATATCCGTTACCTGCGCCCCCCGGGCGCGCATGGATGTGAATGCCTCATGGCCCGGGGTGTCCAAGAAGGTGATCCTCTTGCCCCTCAGCTCAACCTGGTAAGCGCCGATGTGCTGCGTGATCCCGCCCGCTTCGGTGGCGATGACGTTAGTCTGCCGGATGGCGTCGAGCAGGGATGTCTTTCCGTGGTCGACGTGTCCCATGACGGTGATTACCGGCGGTTTCATTTCCAGTGCCGCCTCATCGTCCTCTGTTTCCTCCAGGGCCGCCTCCAGCGTTGCCTCGATCTTCTCGATCTCCACAGCGGCGCCGAACTCCTTGGCGATCAGGGCGGCTGTTTCGGAGTCAACCGCCTGGTTCAAGGTGGCCATGACTCCCATCTCGATCAACTTCTTGATCACTGCGCCGGGCTCGACCTGCAACCTGTTGGCCAGGTCCTGCACCGTGACCTTCTCTTCAATGACGATCGCTTTCGCCGTCACGCTGCTGCTTGCAGGATGGTGATGCTGTTGCTGATGATGACCTGGCGGCCTGCGCTTTCTCTTGCCGCTGGCAGTCAGGGACACTACCTTGGAGAGCAGCTTCCGCTGGCTCTGTTCCTGGGTGCGCCGCTGTTCTTCCCTTCTCTCCAAGGCCTTCTTCCGGTAGTCCTCCGGGTCGACCACCACTTTTTGGCCCTGGTTTGATGCGTTTGTTTTGGGCGTCGCCTGGGCGCCGGCCCTGGCAGGTTTTGCTGCCTGGACCGGCCTGGCTGCGCCCGCGCCAGGCGGGCGTCCGCTCGCGGGCGCGTACCTGGCCCCCCCGCTTGCGGGTCCGCCGGTCTGGGCCGGTCTGGCTCCCGGCCTGTTCACGGGCGGCGTGCCCGTTCCGTGCGCGCCAGGCGGGCGCCCGCTCGCGGGCGCGTACCTGCCCCCCCCGCTTGCGGGTGCGGATACAGCACCACCGGATCCGGCGCCGCCTCTAGCCTGCGGAGGCCTGGCTGCTGTCTGGGCGTTATTCTGAGCAGTCCTGACCGTTCCAGGGGCGCCCGGAGCGCCAGGTGGGCGTCCGCTCGCGGGCGATGCTCCGGCGCCGCCTGGTGTCCGTTCCGGCGGGCGCGGGGCGCCGCTCTGCACCGGTCTCGTTCCCGACGGGGCGGCGCCTCTCGCCGGGCCAGGGTCCTGGTTAGGTCCGGCCTGGCCTCTAGCCTGCGGAGGCCTGGCTGCTGTCTGGGCGTTATTCTGAGCAGTCCTGACCGTTCCAGGGGCGCCCGGAGCGCCAGGTGGGCGTCCGCTCGCGGGCGATGCTCCGGCGCCGCCTGGTGTCCGTTCCGGCGGGCGCGGGGCGCCGCTCTGCACCGGTCTCGTTCCCGACGGGGCGGCGCCTCTTGCCGGGCCAGGGTCCTGGGCGGGCGCTTTCGGTATTGGCTGGGGCTGCCTCTCTTTTTTCACAAGGGCTTCTTTCAACCGGCTGATCTCCCCATCCTCCAGAGTGCTCATATAGCTTTTTACAGGCAAACCCATCTGCTGCATTCTGTCAAGCAGATCCTTGCTGTTCACTCCGAGGTCTTTAGCCAGCTCGTAGACGCGAATTTTTCCCATCAAATCACCCCCAAATGACAACATATATGCATGTCCGTCTGTTTGCCCCGGTTTTAGTCTGCTGGCGCCGGATCAGGCCGGGGAATCCGGAGCCAGTTGAGCCTTCAAGCTTTCTACGACCTCCGGGGGGAGGTCCACATGCAATGCCCGCTGCAGTTTCTTCCCGGCCAGGGCCAGGTCCAGGCATTCGAGATCCCGGCACAGGTAGGCGCCTCTTCCGGAAAGCTTGCCCGTGGCATCGATCTTCACCTGCAGGTCCGGCGTCCTGACAATCCTGATCAGTTCCTTTTTACCCCTCGTTTTCTTGCACCCCACGCAGATCCGCTGGGGAATCTTCTTGATCCTGCCCATCGCTGACATTCTCCTCCCGGTCGGGGTCAGCAGGCTTCCATCTTGTCCCGCATCTGAGAGATGCTCTTGATGTCGATCTTCCAGCCCGTCAGCCTGGCTGCCAGGCGGGCATTCTGCCCCTCTTTTCCGATTGCCAGGGACAACTGGTGGTCCGGAACGGTCACCCTGGCGATCTTTTCCCCCTCGTCGATCCCGACGGCGATCGGCTTGGCCGGGCTCAGGGCATTGGCCACGAACTCCATCGGGTTGTTGTGCCACCGGATAATGTCGATCTTCTCCCCCTTCAACTCGTTGACGATTGCTTGCACCCGCATACCCCTCGGGCCGACGCAAGCCCCGACGGAGTCCACATTCTCATCCCTGGAATATACGGCGATCTTGGAGCGGCTGCCCGGCTCTCTGGCCACAGCCTTGAGTTCCACTATGCCTTCGTAGATCTCCGGCACTTCCAATTCGAAAAGACGCTTGACCAGACCGGGGTGGGTTCTGGAGACCAGTATCTGTGGCCCTTTGGTGGTTTTCTTGACCTCTATCACATAAGTTTTAATGCGATCGCCCTGTTTATGCCTCTCTGTCGGTATCTGTTCTGCAGGAGCGAGCAGCGCTTCGGCCCGGCCGAGGTCGATAAACATGTTCTTGGATTCCAGTCGCCTGACCACCCCGGTCACGATGTCCCCCTCCCGGCTCAAGAATTCCTCGTAGATCAACCCGCGCTCTGCTTCCCTGATCTGCTGCATAACCACCTGCTTGGCAGCTTGGGCGGCAATACGCCCGAAATTCTTGGGGGTGACCTCCACCTCTACCATATCCCCGGGGACAACTTCGTCACCGTTCTCAGTACAATCGCCGATGGCGATCTCCAGACGCTGGTCGGTGACGGATTCCACTACCACTTTTTTGGCAAATACTCTAAACTCACCGGAGTCCCTTTTGATCTCGACCCTGGCATTCTGCGCTCCGAAATTTTTCCGGAAGGCAGTGAGCAGGGCATGCTCGGTAGCCTGTAAAAGGACATCCATACTGATGCCTTTCTCTTTTTCGATCTCTTTCAGGGCATTGATAAATTCGGTATTCATAACCGGTCGTCCCTCCCGTAACACATCCTAACCAAACTCATTGCCAGACAGATTGTTCGTTTGCTCTGCGCTGGCGCCTATTTCACTCTCCGGCGCCGGCACCCGGAAGCCCGGAGCGTGCCAATGCCTTCCTCTTACGTCCCGCTTGGCCGCTATTCGCGATCATACCTAGTATAATATTTAAGAGTGGGCATAAACCCACTCCATCAACAACCTCCTCGAAAAGTCAGCCTTTCAGGCCTAAATCCCGGCTTCCAGGTGCGCTTTCACAACAAAGCCACATAACCTGCGAACCCTAGCCCTCCGGCTATTCAAAATTATATCAAAGCGCTGCGCTTTCTGCAACCCGGCACTAAAGCAATTTTACAGTTTTCTTGGTAATTTCACATCCTTGTGCCGGGTGGGTTCCCACCTTCACCGGCTCACGCCGGGGCATCACCATCAGGCATCCGCTCTGCAGCGAGTTTTTCCCTGAGATACGCCGCGGCCGTATCCTTGGGCATCCGCTCCACGGCGCCGGAGGCCCGCCACTTGATTTCCACCAGCCCTTCCGTTACCGAATCCCTGTTGATGACAATCCGCACCGGGTAGCCAACCAGGTCTGCGTCCTTGAACTTCACCCCGGCCCTTTCAGTCCGGTCGTCGTAGATGGAGTCGATACCGGAGGCCTTCAATTGCCGGCAAAACTCCTCCGCCAGGTCCGCCTGCAGGGAGTCGTGCTGGCCGACCGGTATGACCACGGCCTGATAGGGAGCAATGGACGGCGGCCAGGTGATGCCGTCCTGATCATGCCACTGTTCGACCGCAGCAGCCAGGGTGCGGGTAACTCCGATGCCATAGCAGCCCATCACCACAGGAATCTCCCTGCCGCCCTCGTCCAAGACGTTGGCGCCCAGAACCTTGCTGTATTTTGTTCCCAGCTTGAACAACTGGCCGACCTCGATACCCCGTTTCAATAAGACCGGCTGCCCGCACCTGGGGCAGGCATCGCCTTCCTGGGCGAGCCGGAAGTCGGCGAAGTCTTCCACTTGATAATCCCTGCCGTAATTCACGTTGCGGTAGTGAAAGTCCGGTTCGTTAGCCCCGGCCACCGCATTGGCCATGTTTTTGATCTCGTTGTCCGCCAGCAGCCTGACCTTGCCGTTGAGGCCGACCGGCCCCGCAAAACCTGTCGGCAAGCCAAAGCGCCCGGCAACATCCTCCTCGTCAGCGATCTCCAGCCGGATCGCCTGCAGATAGTTTTTAAGCTTGATCTCGTTGAGGCTGCGGTCTCCTCTCACCAAAACCGCCACCGGTTCATCGTCTGCGAGGTACAGCAGGATCTTCAGCACCTGCCCGGCCGGGATGTCCAGGTATTCGGCCACTGCGCCTGACCGTGCGTGTGCCCGGTGTCCGCACTCGCTCCAGGGCTTGCGGCGGCACCGGCGTCTTCCGGCTCTCCTCCGGGCAGGGCGCCTTTTCAATGTCCGCAGCGTAGTCGCAGGCGGTACAGAAGACGATCTCCGCCTCGCCGGTGTCCGCCATGACCATGAACTCGTGGGTGTCGCTCCCGCCAATGGCGCCGGGGTCGGCCTCCACCACCCTGAAGTCCAGGCCGCAGCGGCTGAAGATGCGGCTGTAGGCCGTGTACATTTTGCCGTAGCTGATATCGAGGCCGCTCTCGTCAACGTCGAAGGAGTACAGGTCTTTCATGATGAACTCCCGCCCGCGCAACAGCCCGAAGCGCGGCCTTCGCTCGTCCCGGTACTTGTTCTGAATCTGGTACAGCAGCAGGGGCAGTTGCCGGTATGACCTGATCTCCTGGCGGACCAGATCCGTAATGATCTCCTCGTGTGTCGGCCCCAGGCAGAAACTGCGCTCGTGCCGGTCCTTCAAGCGAAACAACTCCGGGCCGTAGACATCCCAACGTCCGCTCTGCTGCCAGAGTTCTGCCGGTTGCATGATCGGCATGAGCAATTCAATGCCCCCGGCCCGGTTCATCTCTTCCCGGATGATCGCTTCAATCTTCAGCAGCACCCGGTGTCCCAGGGGAAGGATGTTGTAGACTCCGGCGGCCACTTTTCTAAGCATGCCGGCCCTGAGCAACAACTGGTGGCTGATGGTGTCGGCATCTGCCGGCACCTCCCTCAAGGTAGGAATCAGTGTCTCAGTCGCTCGCATGATCCTGTTTCCTTTCATCCAGTATCTTGTCTGATCTCCATAATTAAGGCTTCAGCAAGGTTTTCTTCCGCCACCCTGCGGAGCAGTTGACCGCGCTTGAACAACATGCCCTTACCCCTGCCGCCGGCAATGCCGATATCCGCATCCCGCGCTTCGCCCGGCCCGTTCACGGTGCAGCCCATTACTGCCACCTTCAAGCTCTCTTCCGTGTCCGGAAGTTGTTCCTCGACCACCCGGGCGATCTCCAGCAGGTTGATCTGACAGCGCCCGCAGGTCGGGCAGGAGATCAGTTCGATGCCGCCCTGGCGCAGCCCCAAGCTTTTGAGGATCTGCTTTCCCACCCTCACCTCTTCGTGCGGCGTCCCTGTAAGGGATACCCGGATGGTGTCCCCGATCCCCTCGGACAGGAGGGCGCCGATGCCCACCGCCGATTTCACGGTGCCCGCCCAGGGGCCGCCCGCCTCCGTCACCCCCAGGTGCAGGGGGTAATCGACCTTTTCTGCAAGCAGCCGGTAGGCCTCGATAGTCAGGAACACATCCGAGGCCTTTACAGAGATCTTGATGTCGAAGAACTGTTCCTGCTCCAGCAGCCTGACGTGCGACAGGGCGCTCTCCACCAGCCCGGCAGGGGTTCTCCCGTATCTCTCCAGGATCTCCGGCGCCAGGGAGCCGGCATTCACGCCGATCCTGATCGGAATCCGGCGCTCCGCCGCCGCCCTGGCAACCGCTCGCACCCGCTCCTGCGATCCGATGTTGCCGGGATTGATCCTGCAGCCCGTCGACTCCGGCCTCAATCGCCTGCAGCGCCAGCCGGTAATCGAAGTGAATATCCGCCACCAGGGGGATGCCGATGCCTGGACCTGATCCCGGCCAGCTCCCTGGCCGCCAGTTCGTCGGGCACGGCCACCCTGATCACGTCGCAACCGAGCTGCTCCAGCTCTCTGATCTGTGCCACGGTGGCCCCGGCATCCCGGGTATCCGTCTTGGTCATCGTCTGTACGGAGATGGGCGCCCCGCCGCCTACAGGAAGGCGCCCCAGCATCAACTGCCTGGTCTTTCTCCTCATCCTGCCAGCCTCCCGGGTCAGACGTCAGTCGTCGGGCGTCGGACGTCAGATAAAGATTTAACTTCGTCCATACCTTTACTTTCGAACCTCGAACCTCGAACTTCGAGTTTAGCCTCCTGAAAACAGCCGTACAATGTCGTTGTAAGTGATCAGCAGCACTAAACACATCAAGACCGCAAACCCTACCAGGTGGATGATGGTTTCCTTTTCAGGGTTGATCGGTTTGCCTCTTACTCCCTCCAGGAGCAGGAAGACCAGGCGGCTGCCGTCCAGGGCCGGGATCGGCAAGAGGTTGACAATAGCCAGGTTGATGCCCAGCACTCCGGTAAGCATCAGCAGGTAGCGCAGACCTTGCCGCGCCGTATCGCCAAGCTGTTGGACAATTCCCACCGGCCCCGATATATCCTGCATCTGCACCTTGCCTGTAAAAATCTGGACCAATGACTGCAGGATCTGCACCGACCAGCCATAGGATTCCTGCAGGCCGGATTGCACGGCCAGGATAAGGCCCTGCTTTACCCAGACAGATGTCGGCACAATGCCGATCAGGCTGCTCTTGGAGTTGGGATCATATTCCGGTGTGATCACCAGGCTGAAGTCTTGCCCCTGTGCGCTCGATCAGCAACGTCACCGGGCTGGTGCCCTTGCCGTGGATACTCGAGGCCACGTCATCCCAGGTTGAGGTTTGCCGGCCATCAATCATCACGATCCGGTCGCCGGGTTGCAAACCGGCATGTTCGGCAGGGCTTTTGGTCATGATGTCCCCGATCAGGTTGGCGTTGGATGCCGTAGGAATGCCGATGACGCTGAACAGGATGACGAAGATCAGGACTGCAAACAGCAGGTTGGACAGGGAACCGGCCAGGATCACCCCCATCCGCGCCGCCAGGGGCTTGTGGATGAATCCGTCCGGACGGTCGTCATTGGGCTCCATGCCCGCTATCTTGTTATATCCGCCAAGGGGCAACAGCCTCAGGGAATACCGGGTCTCCCCCCATTGCTTGCTGACGATGGCAGGACCGAACCCCAGGCTGAACTCGTCGACCGGCATCCCGGACAACTTGGCCAATGTAAAGTGCCCGAGTTCATGAACGAAGATCAGAATCCCCAACACCAGGAGTGCGACCAGGATGAACATGGCTCTCTATCACCTCGAACTCAGGAAATGTTCCGCCGCCTGCCGCGCCCACCCGTCCGCAGCCAGGATCTCCTCCAGACCTGGCGAGGGAATGACGGTATGACGGCTCATCACTTCTTCAACAACCCCGGCTATCGATAAGAATGGCGTCTTTCCCTGCAGGAAAGCCATCACTGCCACCTCGTTGGCGGCGTTCAAGACCGCCGGCATGGTGCCGCCGGCCTGACCTGCCTCGATGGCCAGCACCAGGCAGCGAAAGGTTTTCAAGTCTGGTTTGGCGAAAGTCAACTGCGCTGCCCCGGCCAGATCGAGCGGCTCCAGCCGGTTGGCCTGGCGCTCCGGAAACATGAGCGCATACTGGATCGGCACCCGCATGTCCGGGCGCCCCAGTTGGGCGATCACCGCTCCGTCCTGATAAACCACCAGGCCGTGCACGATGCTCTGCGGATGGATCAGCACCTCTATGTCCGGATAATCAACATCGAACAGCCACCTGGCCTCGATGACCTCCAGCCCCTTGTTCATCAGGGTGGCCGAATCGATGGTGATCTTCGCCCCCATCTGCCAGGTCGGATGCCTGAGGGCCTGCTCCGGCGTCACATCCCGCAACTGCTCTGACGTCAGGCTGCGAAAAGGCCCGCCGGAACCGGTTAGAATCAGTCTGCCAACCTCTCGCCTCTCACTTCTCATTAGACACTGGTGAATGGCGGAATGCTCGCTGTCAACGGGTATTACCTGCACATCCCGGCTCATGGCGGCACTCATCACCAGGGAACCCCCCGCCACCAGGGTCTCCTTGTTGGCCAGGGCAACAGTCTTGCCGCAGTTGATGGCCTCCAGTGTGGGAACCAGGCCGGCGATCCCGCTTACGGCCACCAGGACGATGTCCGCCTCGGGCAGGCTGGCCAACTCCTTCAGGCCATCAGGCCCCGGCAGGCAAACCACGCCGCCGCGCCGTGCCCGGGAGCGCTGTCCGAATTCCCTGGCCGCATCCGCATCCGCCACCGCAGCAAAGGGCACGCCGTGAGCCGCTACCTGCTCCTCGAGCAGGTCGATATTCCGGTTTGTTGGCCAGACCGACCAGCCTGAACCGGTCGGGAAACCACCCGATCACTTCCAGGGCCTGTCTGCCGATAGACCCGGTTGATCCGAGCACAACTACATTTTTCCGAGTAATGAGTGATGAGTTATGAGTAATGAGTTGTCACGCCTCTTTTCAACCGAAACTCGATGGCCATCGTCCTGTCTCTATTGCCAAGTTCATTCATTGCCTGAAAGAACGCCGCTCATCCTCGTCCACTCATTACTCATCACTCAAAAATGCCTTATAGGCGATCACTACCGCCGGCCCCAGCACCAGCCCCCAGAATCCCAGCAGCATTAGCCCCATATAGATGGCGATCAGCGTCGTCAAGGGATGCAGTCCGATGTTCCGGGCAATAATCTTCGGTTCGACCAATTGCCTTACGAGCACAATTATACCATACAGGAGCAGGAGGCCAAGGCACAAGCGCAGGTTGCCGGCAAACAACAACCAGATTGCCCAGGGCACGTACAGGGCTCCAATCCCGATGACCGGAAGGAAATCAAGTAATGATGGCCAGGATGGCCAGGATGTACGCATAGCTCACGCCCAGAATAGACAGCCCGATCAGGCTTTCCAGTCCCGTCAACAGCACCATCAACAACTCGGCCTTGATGTATCCCTGGATCGCCCTGTGGAGGCCCGAGGCCACCCTCCTGAACGGCGCCTGCCAGCGATCAGGGATCGACCGGAGCAGGTTGGCCTTGAGCAGTTGGTAGTCCCGGGCAAAGAAAAAGCTGGCGATGACAGTGACGATCAGCAAAAAGAGATAGTGCGGCAGGGATATGACCAGGGAATACATCTGCACCAGCAAGAAGTTGACGACATTCTTCAAGAGGCTGAATACCTGCTGGTAGTCCTGCAGGGCGTTCTGGACGATGTCGGGAGGGAGTTGCAACTGCGTCAAAAAAAGGCGCAGCTTTTCCGTCAGCATGTTGATGTTCCATGCCCCCAGGCCCTGGGAGATGACAGATAATTGCTGGTACAATTGGAGCAGTTCCCTGATCAGGTTGGAAGCCAGCAGGAAAAGCAATCCGCCGATCACGGCCAGAAACACGAACAGGGCCAGAGCAGCGCCCCAGGTGCGGTTGATGTGCAGCTTCCGCTCCATCCGGTCGATCTCCGGGTTCAGGATCAGGGCGACCAGGTATGATATGAACAGGGGCAGCATCACTTTGATGCCGGTATCGATCAGCATCGCCACCAGCGGCCAGAAATACCTGAAGAACAAGTACAGTCCCAGGCCGGCCAGGATCACTGCCGCCAGCCTGGCTAACATCAACAAGCTGCGCTCCAGCAATGGAGACAAGCACTTCCACTCCTTAACGGAATAAAACCAGCTTCAGATAAAGATATGCGACCGGAGCGCTGAAAAGAAGGCCGTCAAAACGGTCGAGGACGCCCCCGTGGCCCGGTATCATGGTGCCGGAGTCCTTCACGTCGGCCATCCTCTTCAGAGCCGATTCCACCAGGTCGCCCACCTGGACGAAAACACCGATCAGCAGGCTCAGCACCACAGTGTCAAAATAACTGAACTAGGGGGTGCAGCCATTGAAAAACTAGAGCGGCGCCAACAGTCAACAGCAGGCCGCCGGCCACTCCCTCAAGGGTTTTTTTCGGGCTCAGGGCATGGGGCATAAGCGATGTCTGCCCAGATATACCCCTGCAAAGTAGGCGCCGGTATCATAGGCCCAGGTCAAGATCAGCAATAGAGAAGGTAGAAAAATCCATCCGGGTTGATATGGCGTATTATGAGGAGAGAACTCATCAAGATCCCGATGTATGAACTTCCCAGGTAGGAGACAGCCATCTCTGCAGCCGAGTACCTGGGAAAACTGATGATCATTGCTATTAAATGCAGCATCAAAGAAAAGGTTATGATCGCATACAACAACAACGCCTGGTTAAATCCGGAGAGAAAATAGATGGCGACCGGAAATAAGATCCCATTCCCGTACATGAGCAGGGCGGGAAGGCGCAGGTTCATGCGCAGCATCAGGTTTCGCAGTTCATAAAGCCCTGCCACTGTTATAAATAAAATAGCCGAGAGAAAGAACAGCTTTCCCTCATAGGCGATCAGAATCCCCAGCGGGATGGCGATTAACAGCGCTGATGATGCGTTTTACCAGCAAAAAGCCTGCCTCCCCCTATAACAATCCTCCATATCTTCTCTCCCTGTTCTGATAAGCCACCAGGGCTCTCAGAAAATGGACATGGTCCTTAAAATCCGGCCAGTAAGCCGTCGTGCTCCAAAATTCTGTATAAGCTATCTGCCATAGCAGAAAGTTGCTTACCCGGAGGTCTCCCGCCGTCCTGATCAGCAGGTCAGGGTCGGGAACAGCCCGCAGTATAGAGGTGTTGTCCAAACAGCGCCTCGTCTATCGACTCCGGTTCCAGGACACCGTCTCTGACCTTGGAAGCAAGATTGCGGGCGGCGTCCACGATCTCCAGCCGGCCTCCATAGTTGAGGGCAATATTGAGAACCAGGCCGTCGTTGCTTGCAGTCAATGACTGGGATCGGTCCAACTCGTGCCGGGCGCGGAACGGAAGTTCCTGGATATGGCCGATCACCCTGATGCAAACATTCTGGCGATCGAGTTCGTCCAGCTCTTTCTGTACCCATTCATATAATAAATTGATCAGGATGTTGATCTCTTCCTGCGGTCTTTTCCAGTTCTCCGTGGAGAAGGCGAAAACGGTCAGCACCTTGATGCCCAGATCGACACACAGTCTGACGACCTCCCGGAGCGCCTCCATCCCGGCCCGGTGGCCAAACGCCCTGGGAAGCCCCCTGGCCTGGGCCCAGCGGCCATTTCCGTCCATGATGACCGCCACGTGAACCGGCAGGCGCTCCTTGATCAGTTGTTTTCTGAGCTGGATGGCGCCCGGCTGGCTCTGCCTTTATATGGAAAGGCCTTGTCAATAAGTTCTTTTACCAAGACCCCACCTCGTTACTTAAGAAAAACCCCCTCCAGGAGGGGGAAGAACTGCTTTTGCTTCTACTTACTCTTCGCAGATGGCTTCGTTCGGACAGACATCCATGCAAGAGCCGCAATCTTCGCATTTCTCGGTGTTTATCCTGTAGACACCATCGACCTCTTCAACCGCTCCGTTCGGGCATTCATCCATGCAGGAGCCGCATGACTCGCACTTGTCGGTAATCCTGTAAGGCATTATCCTTCACCTCCTTTCGTCAATCAAGACTGGGATCCTTGTAAAGTTCGCTGGCATGAATCAGCTCGATCAGGTTCTCATTCAATTGCCGCTGACGCAACACCCTGGCCGTTGTTCGGCCCAGGGCTTCCGGTAGCAACCACCACCACCTCAAAGCCTGCTTGCTCCAAAATTCTGCATGCCTCCGCCAACGGATAGCCTACCACATCAATAGCGATTAGTGCGTTGACCTGTTGGCTCGTCTTGAGACATTCCAGCCGCTTGTCATTCATTGTGTTTATGCACTCTTTACCAGACTCTACTCATCACTCATCACTAATTAGCTCCATGATCTCTTTCTGCTTGGCCTCGGCAACCTGGTCTATCTGCTTGATATACTTGTCTGTTTTTTTCTGAATCTCCTCCAGGCTGCGCTTGGCCTCGTCTTCGGAATCTCGCCTTTCTTTTCGGCCGCCTTAACCTGATCGTTGCCATCCCTTCTCAGGTTGCGGACGATCACCCGGACCTCTTCGGCCTTCTTCTGAATAACCTTTACCAGGTCCTTCCGCTTCTCCTGGGTCAGAGACGGGATGGCGATCCTGATCAGGTAACCATCGCTGGCAGGAGTAACGCCGAGATCGGATTTCAAAATGGCTTTCTCGATCTGCGGCACCAGGTTGCGCTCCCATGGCTGGATCACCAACAAGCGGGGTTCAGGCACGGAGATTGTCGCCACCTGGTTGATCGGCGTCGGTGTACCGTAGTAATCGATGAAGATCTTGTCCAGCAGGGCCGGCGTTGCCCGTCCCGCCCTCAGGGTGGTGAGGTCCTTGGCCATCAGGTCGACAGTCTTTTTCATTTTATCCTCAATCTGCTGCAGGATTTCTTTAGTCACTGCGTTCCCTCCCAACGTAAGTCCCTGTTCTATCGCCCATCACCGTCTTCAAGATATTGCCCCTGATGCTCAGATTGAAGACGATGATCGGGATCTTATTCTCCATGCACAAGGAAGTCGCTGTTGAATCCATCACCGCCAGGCCTTTATTGAGGACGTCCAGGTATTCCAATTCCAGAAATCTCTTGGCATCCGGATTGGTTCTCGGGTCAGAGTCATAGACACCGTCAACGTTCTTGGCCATCAGGATGACTTCTGCCTCAATTTCCGCAGCCCTAAGCGCCGCCGTGGTGTCGGTGGAGAAAAAGGGATTGCCCGTACCGCCAGCAAAGATGACCACCCGTCCTTTTTCCAGATGGCGGATGGCCCGGCGCCGGATATACGGTTCGGCCACCTCTTTCATCTCGATTGCGCTCTGCACCCTGGTATCCACACCGATCTTTTCCAGGGCGTCCTGTAAGGCCAGGGCGTTGATGACAGTGGCCAGCATTCCCATGTAATCGGCGGTTGCCCGGTCCATCCCCTTGGCGCTTCCGGCCACACCCCGCCAGATGTTGCCGCCGCCCACCACTATCGCCACCTCAACGCCCCTGTCCTTAATATCCTTGACCTCACAGGCGATGGAGTTTACCACATCCGGGTCTATTCCGTAGCCCTGCCCTCCGGCAAGGGCCTCGCCGCTCAACTTCAAGATGATCCTGTGGTACTTGGGTGTCTTGCAAGCCAGTCTAACCTCCAGTTGGCACGTAACTTCCACGTCAGTATGCCAAAAAACCTCTCCCTTCGGCTATGCTTCTTCACCCAGGCGAAACCTGACAAAGCGGCGAATGACGATATTTTCCCCCAATTTGGAGATAGCCTCGCTCAACAAATCCCTGACGGTCCGCTGCGGGTCCCTGATATATGGCTGATCCAGCAGGCAGGTGGTCTGATAAAACTTTTCCATCCTGCCCTCCACGATCTTATCGATCACCTTTTCCGTGGTTTGCCCTCACTCAGGGCCTGCGTCCGGGCTATCTCTTTTTCCTGTTCCAGCAACGGACTCGGGAACCTGGTCCCGTTCCAGGCAGCCGGGATCGGAGGCGGCTATCTGCATGGCAATCTCATGGCACAAGTTCTGATATTCGTCGGTTTTGGCGACGAAATCGGTTTCGCAATTGATCTCCACCATCACGCCCAGCTTTGCCCCGGGATGGATGTAGGCCTCGATCTTCCCATCTCCGGTAGCCCTGCCCGCCTTCTTCGCCGCTGCCGCCAGTCCGTGTCTCACGCAGGTAGACGATCGCCTTCTCCATATCCCCATCGGTTTCTTCAGCGCTTTTTTGCATTCCATCATACCGGAGCCGGTTCGCTCCCTGAGTTCTTTTACCTGTTCCGCCTTGATCACATACGTTCCCTCCATTATTGTACGTTCGCTCACCCGCCAGGGCGGTTGCATCCCATCACTCATTACTCCTATTCTGTTCTCCCTGCTTAGCTTCCAAGACTGCGTCCGCCATTTTGGATGTCAACAGGCGCACAGCCCTGATGGCATCGTCGTTTCCCGGTATGATGTAATCGATCTCATCCGGGTCACAGTTAGTATCAACGATTCCTACTGTAGGTATTCCCAATTTCCTGGCTTCACAAACAGCGATGTGTTCTTTCCGGGAATCCACGATGAACAGCGCCCCCGGGAGATTGTTCATCTCCTTGATCCCTTTCAGGAATCGCATCAGCTTTTCCTGTTCCGCCTTGAGCTTGATGACCTCTTTCTTGGGAAGCAGGTCAAAATGGCCCTGCTCCTCCTTTTTTTCCAACTCCCTGAGCCGGTCAACCCGCTTGCGAATGGTGCTGAAATTGGTGAGCATCCCACCCAGCCAGCGTTCGTTGACGTAAAACATGCCGCACCGCCCGGCCTCTTCCTGGATCGACTCCTGGGCCTGCTTCTTGGTGCCCACGAACAGAATCGTGCCGTTGCTCTTGACCACATCCTTGATAAAATTGTAAGCCTCGTCGATTCTCTTGACCGTTTTCTGCAGGTCGATAATGTAGATGCCATTTCGTTCCGTAAAAATGAAAGGAGCCATTTTCGGGTTCCAGCGCCTGGTCTGGTGCCCAAAATGCACTCCCGCCTCGAGTAATTGTTTCATTGATATTACCGGCATCGTCATGTCCTCCTTTGGTTTTTCCTCCGCTGCGTTCATCCCTGGACGGACCCGGACGGGACCTCCGGCCAGAATCGGCAGCGTGTGTTCTTTTTCATCGCCTAGTATAGCATAAGTAAATAATGGCTGACAACATTCACCTCTTCCCTTTTTCAGTTCCAGCACCAGGGATACCTCCTCCGCGCCAACATTCAATCTCTTGGCGATCTCCTGGGCCGACAGGCCATGCGCCGCCAACTCGGACACCTTGGCATATTTCTCGCCATCGTTGATGGTGACGTTATCCCCCGATTCACCGGAGGCGCCGGAGGTCCGGAGGCCGGAATATTCCTCTGCGCCTGTTGTCCGGGCGGCCGCCCCCCCAGGGCTTGCCTTTTCCCGGCTGCCTGGGGCCGTGATCCCGGTCTCTTTTGTCATCCTGGTCGCTCCCTGTTGGTTCCTGTCGCTCCTGCCGGCTGCTGCCGTGCTCGGGGCTAGCTCCGGCAGTGTTTATCTGCCTCAGGCGCCCATCCGCCTGGGCGAGGGCCTGGGACAGGGCAGTTTCGTGCTTCTTGAATGATGCCAGCGCTGGCGCCAGATTCGTCCTTTATCTTCTTGAGGTCTCCGACCACTTCTTTCAATTGTGACAGATCCGCGGCTATCTGCTTGGTTTTCAGTTCACGCTGGTCGCGTAAGACCATGATGATGATCAGGGCAACGATCAGGGTAATCAGCAAGATGATAATCCAGGAAATAAGTTTGCATTTGGTGTACAACACTCCTACATGCTAGATTTTGTAACGACTGCGGCAGAATGCCCGCACGCAGTTTCAAAAAATCTACCTTTTTAATACCTCGGGCTTTATGCCCGAGGTAGACAAGATTCGAGCAGATCCTGACTGTGGCAGGATAGCTCAGCAAAAATCATTCTACCTCGTTTATGCCCGGAATAGAATCATTCTTAGGACTGCTTATATCTTTTTGAGGTTCTTGACCGATTTCCTGCTGGAGTTGATTTTTTTCAATTCATCCGGCAGATTGTCGTTCAGGACGCGAATGTACGTGCCCTTCATGCCCAGGGATTTGGATTCAATCACGCCGGCGCTTTCCAGTTTTCGCAAGGCATTGACGATCACGGAACGGGTGATGCCCACCCGGTCGGCAATCCGGCTGGCCACCAACAGCCCCTCGAGGCCGCCCAACTCGTAAAATATGTGCTCGACAGCTTCCATCTCCGAGAAGGACAGGGTGCTCAGGGCAATCTGAACCGAGGCCTTTTTCCTGGTATCTGATTCCGCCCGCTCCTGCTTAATCCTCATGATCTCCATGCCCACTGACACCGCTCCGTGTTCCGCCAGGACCAGATCCCCGGCATTCAGGTCTTACCCGACCCGGGTGAGGATCAGGCTGCCCAAGCGTTCCCCGCCACCGATGATCGGAACGATCGTAATTTTTTTGTCCTGCAACGGACACTTGGCGGAGGAACTGAACAGGCAGAAATCATTTTCCTGGGGGAGGTTGGACACGGACTCATTGACCTGCAACAACTCATGATTATAGCTCTCCGGAAAAGACTCGCTGTAGGCGAAAATATCCTCCATGATGCTGCACGTAAAATCGGCGGCAGAACTGGCAGGCCAAGATCTTGCCGCGCCTTCCCACTAAATATACATTGGCGTTGGCGCTCTCCCCCATAACCTTGGCGATTGCTGCAAAATCCACCGGTTGGCCCGAGGACATTTGCACCACCTTGTTGATGTTCCTGGTCTTTTCTCAGTAACTGCATCAGTGCTGCTTAGCAATGTCTCCAATTGCTTTTACCCCCAGTTCTACAGTATGTATCTGCTTAAATCATAATCCTTGACGATGGCGGATAGTCTCTTCCTGACATATTCCTTGTCGATCCTGATCTCCCCGGGCGAGATTTCGGTGGCATTGAATGACAGATCTTCGAGCACCTTTTCCATGATGGTATACAGACGCCGTGCCCCGATATTCTCTGTCCGGGCATTGACGAGGTCTGCCATCTCCGCCACCTCTTCAAGGGAGTCCCCGGTAAACTTGATGCTGATATTTTCAGTTTTGAGCAATTCGGAGTACTGACGGATCAACGAGTTATCCGGCTCTGTCAATATCTTTATAAAATCATCCCTGGCCAGGGGTTTAAGTTCCACCCGGATCGGAAAGCGTCCCTGCAGTTCCGGAATCAGGTCCGACGGCTTGCTGGTATGAAAGGCGCCGGCGGCAATAAACAGCATATAATCAGTCTTTACCGGCCCGTACTTGGTGATCGCGGTAGACCCCTCGATGATCGGCAGGATGTCCCGCTGCACTCCGCCCCTGGATACATCGGGCCCCGAGTTGTTTTCCCGGCCGGCGATCTTGTCGATCTCATCGATGAAGATGATCCCGGACTGCTCGGCCCGATCAATTCCGATGGAGATGATCTCATCCATATCGATCAGTTTCTGGGCCTCTTCCTGGGTCAACACCTTCCGGGCATCCTTGACGGACAGCCTGCGCTTTTTTCTGCGCCTGGGCAAGAAATTGCCCATCATGTCCTGGATATTGATGCCCATCTCCTCCATGCCGCTCCCGGAGAAGATCTCGAACATTGAGGTGATTTCTCCTCGATGTCCATCTCCACCACAGCCTCTTCCAACTCCCCATCCGCCAGCTTCTGGCGCAGCAACTGGCGGTTGGCATTGACAGTCTCATCCTCGTTGGTTTCCTCGGCAGGCGCTCCCCCCATCTCTGAAAACAAGTATTCGAGCGGATTTCTGGGCGTTTTCTTGCGTTTCGGATGATTCAAGAGGAGATCCAGGATCCGGTCATCGGCCAGTACGGCTGCATTGGCCATAACTTCGGCCATCTTCTCGCTCTTGACGGTGCGTATCGATACCTCCGCCAGGTCGCGCACCATAGACTCCACGTCCCGGCCAACGTAACCGACTTCGGTGAACTTGGTCGCCTCCACTTTGACGAACGGCGCTTTGACCAGCTTGGCCAGGCGCCGGGCAATCTCGGTCTTGCCAACCCCGGTGGGCCCGATCATGAGGATGTTCTTGGGCACGATCTCATCCCTGAGTTCGGGAGGCAGCCGGCGCCTCCGGTACCTGTTGCGCAGGGCTATGGCCACGGCCTTTTTAGCCTCGATCTGGCCGACGATGTACCGGTCCAGTTCAGCAACCACTTGCGACGGGGTCAATTCATCCACGGTTTCACCTCATAATTGCAAGTGATGAGTGATGCGTGATGAGTGATGAGTGATGAGTTTTCTTCTCTTTTCATTGCTCAATTCTCATCGCTAATCACTCAATCCTCTCTCCTGGCTCCTTGAGTAGAAGGCCACCTAAATTGCGCCGTATATTTCATTCTTCGGAAACGCCCCGGATAGATCCCTTCGGGGGTCACCATCGAAGGCTGGCTGCATGCCGGCGCGCATACCAGCGGGCACCTGCTCATTACTCATTACTCATTACTCATTACTTCTTTATAATTGCTCTACGGTGATACAGTTATTTGTGTAGATGCAGATCGAGGCGGCGATCTCCAGCGCCGACTGCACAATCCGGGGGGCGTCCAGGCTGGTATGTGCCAGCATCGCCCTGGCCGCTGCCAGCGCATACGGACCTCCGCTGCCGATGGCGGCAATGTCGTCATCCGGCTCGATCACTTCGCCGTTGCCGGAAATAATCAGGATCTGCTTCTTATCGGCCACGATCAGCATGGCTTCCAACCGCCGCAGGTACTTATCCAGGCGCCACTCCTTGGTCATCTCCACCGCTGCCCGCAGCAGATTACCCCGGTATTCGTCGAGCTTCTGCTCAAATCTATCGAACAGGGTCAGGGAATCTGCAACTGAGCCGGCAAATCCGGCCAGCACCTGATCGCTGTGGAGTTTCCTGATCTTCCGCGCTCCGGCCTTGATGATGGTGTTGTTGCCGAAGGTTACCTGTCCGTCTCCCCCCAGGGCAACCTGTCCATCTCTTTTCACACCGATAATCGTAGTCCCGATCATCTCTGTTCTATCCACTTCCCACATTCTATTTATCTGCTCCTCAAGCGCAGAAGCCTGCTCTCCTGAAGCTCGAAGCTTTGAAGTGTGAGTTTCCTTTCCCACTTCCACCCCCGCCAAGGAGGGCACCCGCTCGCTTCTCACTTCCCAAATGCCCGGGGATGGGCAGCCTCGTACACCTTCTTAATCCGTTCACCGGACACATGGGTGTAGATCTGGGTGCTGGACATCCTGGCATGGCCAAGCAGTTCCTGTACCGACCTCAAATCCGCTCCCCCCTCCAGCAGGTGGGTGGCGAAAGTGTGCCTGAGAGCGTGAGGCGTCAAGTTGCGGCCAACTCCCAACCCCCCCAGGTACTTCATGATAATCCCGTAAAGACCCCTGGTGCTCAAGCGTTTGCCTCGCCAGTTCACAAACAATGGATCTGAAGGTGTGGGGACACATCTCCTCCGCGCCCGCAAGCGGCGGTGCCGGCTCGGGGCACCCATCCGGTGGATGGGTCGGAGGGGCGCGATGTCCCCTGAGTTCGTGCTGGTTTCCTGCCAGGACTGGCCGCGCCTGTCTCAGGTATGAGCCGAGAGATTCGGCAGCCTGTCTGCCAATAGGCGCCATCCGCTCTTTTCGCCCTTTTCCCTTGACAATCAACGACCGCATTTCCAGGTCGATATCCCCGATGTTTACCTGGACCGCCTCTCCGATCCGCAGTCCGGAGCTGTAAAACAACTCCAGGATCGCCAGGTCTCTGATCTCTAATAACCGCGCCCCGTCCGCTGAACCCGGCGCCGCCCCCAGCGTCTGCGCCGGTTGCGCCTGTGTCAGCAGTTGCTCGACTTCCTGCCGGTACAGAAACTGCGGCAGGCGTCTCACCTTTTTGGGGGCGTGCAACAGGAGCAACGGGTTCGTCTCCACTAGCCGGCACTGGTACAGGTACCTGAACAACGAGCGCAAACAGGCCAGGTGACGTGCAATGGTGCTGCGGGCATAGCCGGCTTCGTACAAACCGGCCAGGTACTCCCGCATAATCCTTACATCAATATGAGCAAGATCCGTGATATATGATGAGTCCAGATATTTGAAAAAGCGATCGCAATCCGCTCGATAGTTTAGAATTGTTTTATCGCTGAGGTTTTTTTGATTTTTAAGAAAGTTTCTATATTCATAAAATATTTGTTCATAAGTGTTCATCAGTTGTATACCCGTTCTAAATCCTACCATACATTCACGATGTAAACAAGCCTGTTGGCTAAATTTTCTATTAATTTAAACCAGATTGGAATAGGTCTTAGTCCTTTTTTAAGTCCTATTTTCAAACGGGGCCATCTTCCTCTTCAAATCTCTTATTGCAGTTTGGGCAGAACAGGCGCCTCTCCCGCCCGGTATACACCAATATATTGCCGCAGTCCGGGCAGTTGTGCGGTGAGGGTTCGTCCCAGGTGGAAAAGTCACAGTCGGGATAATTGCTGCAGCCATAAAATCGCCTGCCCTGTCTTGATCGGCGCTCCACGATCATCCCGCCGCAGCGCGGGCAGGAGACACCCGTTCGCTCGTAGTAGCGCTGGGTATGGCGGCAGTCCGGAAATCCGGGGCAGGCCAGGAACTTGCCGTAGCGCCCCTGCTTGATGGTCAGGTAGCGACCACACTTGGGGCACTGTTCCTCGCTCTGCTCCTCGGCCAGAGAGATGTTTTCGATCTCCTGTTCGGCGTGCTCGAGGTTTTCCTCAAAGGGCTGGTAAAACTCCTCCACGATCTTCTGCCAGGCCGTGCCGCCCTCTTCCATCTCGTCAAGCTTCTCCTCCATGCTGGCAGTAAACTCGACGTCGATAATCTGGGGAAAATAATCTTTCAAGAGGTCATCGACGATGAATCCCAGTTCCGTGGGGACCAGGTTCTTTTCCTGCTTTACCACATAGCCCCTGGACTGAATGGTTTCAATGATGGTCGCATACGTGCTCGGACGTCCAATGCCATTCTCCTCCAGCATTTTCACCAGGGCGGCCTCCGTGTACCGCGGGCGGCGGCTGCGTGAAATGCTGCTCGGGATCGAGATCCACCAGGGTGAGCAGTTCGCCTTCATGCACCTCCGGGAGTTCTTGTTTCCGCCGCCCCGGTTTCCTTGTATACCCGCAGGAACCCCGGAAACCGGACCACAGAACCGCTGGCCCGGAACAGGTACTCGCCCGCCTGGATGTCCACCGTGGTCGCATCCATGACCGCCGGGCTCATCTGGGAGGCGATGAACCGCTCCCAGATCAACTTGTACAGTCGGTGCTGGTCCCTGCTCAGGAAAGGCTTTACCTTGTCCGGTGAACGCTCCGCCACCGTAGGCCTGATGGCCTCGTGCGCCTCCTGTGCCCTGCCTCTGCTTTTGTAGACGGGAGGCGCGCCGGGAACATAATCCGGGCCGTAAACATCACCGATAAAAGCCCGGGCCGATTGACCGGCCTGCTCCGAGATCTGTGGGGAATCCGTGCGCATGTAGGTGATCAGGCCGACAGCGCCCTCCTTCCCCAGGTCCAGGCCTTCGTACAACTGTTGGGCAATCTGCATGGTCTTGCGCACCGGAAAATTGAGCACCCTGCCGGCCTCTTGCTGCAGCGTGCTGGTGGTGAACGGCGGCTGGGGCATGCGCTTTCTCTGACGGCTGGTAATTTTGGCAACCATGTAGGATGCGCCCTGAAGGCCGGATCAACACCTCCCTGACGGCTGACTCGTCCTCCAGTTCGATCTTCTCTTTTCCCCTGGACAGCAGTTTGGCCTCAAAGGTGTTATGGCCGGATTGCAGGTGTGCCGTGATGATCCAGTACTCCCTGGATTGAAACTCCCTGATCTCCTGCTCCCGGTCGCAGATCAACCGGACTGCCACCGACTGCACCCGGCCGGCGCTCAAACCGCGCCTGATCTTATGCCAGAGCAGAGGGCTGAGCTTGTACCCGACCACCCGGTCCAGCACCCGTCTCGCCTGCTGCGAATTCACCCGGTCCCGGTTGATCGGGTGCGGTTGCTTGACAGCCTGTTCCAGGGCAGGCTTGGTGATCTCGTGGAATTCGATCCGGCAGGGAGCATCATCAGGCAGGTTGAGGATCTGCTGCAGGTGCCAGGCGATCGCCTCCCCCTCCCGGTCCGGGTCAGGCCCCAGCAGCACCATGTCAGTCTTCTTGGCAGCATCCCGCAAGTCCTTGATCACCTCTCCCTTGCCCCTGATCGTGATGTACTTGGGGCTGAACCCCTGTTCCACATCAATGCCAAACTGGCTTCTGGGAAGGTCGCGTACGTGCCCCATGGATGCCTTGACCACATATTTCCGCCCGAGCATCTTGCTGATTGCCCGCGCCTTGGCGGGAGACTCTACAATTACCAGAACCCTTGTCATATCGGATCACCTTTCAAGAAGTGATGAGTGATGAGTGATGAGTACTCAGGCGGCCAGCCACCTTCAACCTGAAAGTTCTTGGTCAACAATACAGATCATTAGGACTTGAGTGCTGGATGATTCCGCTCCCTCCAAGGGTGGGTGCACGGTGGCTTGTTGGATGCAAATGAGATGAATACAGTACGCTGTAGAAGTTATGAAAGTCTTCGCATTTCTCTATTTTTCCACTCGTTACTCATCACTCATCACACATCACTGTTTTTATGAAATAATGACCGGGAAGCCGCCTGGCCAGCCCCTTGACCTCCAGCATGGTCAGCAGCCCGCCGATGACCGATACGGTCAAGCCGGTATGTTCCGCCAACTGATCGATGTGCGCCGGCTCCAGGCTCAAGTGCTGGAGGATACGCCTTCCTCCCCGGACAATTCCTTGGGAATGCCTTGCGGCGTGAGACCGCTCCGCTTCTCCCGCTGACCCGGTTGCAGATAAGAAAACTCGACCAGCACATCGTCTATGCTCTCCACCAGCTTCGCCCCCTGTCTGATCAGGGAATTCGCCCCCCGGCTGCGGTCACTGGTTGATCGGTCCGGGCACAGCGAAAACATCCCGTCCCTGCTCCAGAGCCAGGTAAGCCGTGATCAAGGCGCCGCTCTTGCTCCCCGCTTCGACCACCAGCGTTCCTAAGGAGCAGCCGCTGATGATCCGGTTCCGGATCGGAAAGTTTCTGGGCATGGGGCTGGCAGCAGGTGGCAATTCGCTGATCAGGCCCCCCGATGCCTGGATGCGATCCCGTAGCCGTTCGTTCTCCCGGGGGTAACAGATATTGAGACCGCACCCCAAGACCGCCATGGTGTATCCTTTGGCGGCCAGGGCTCCAGTGTGAGCAGCGGCATCCACTCCCCGGGCCATCCCGCTGACCACTCCCCAGCCGTTCTCTGCCAGACCCTGCGCCAGTTCCCTGGCCATCGCCAGTCCGTACTGGGCTAGCCTGCCGCGCCCCCACTACGGCGATCAGGGGCAGCTCCGGGGGAGGCAGCGACCCCCTTCAGGTACAGCATGACCGGCGGGTCGGCAATCTCCGCCAGTGACTTGGGGTAATCCGGGTCCCCCAGCATCACCAGCCTGATTCCCCCTGCCGACAGGTCAGACAAGGTTTTTTCAGGATCTGCGTATTTCTGAAAATAGCAGGATTTTTTCCATCGCCTGGGGCGACAACTTGGGCACCTGCCGTAAGCTCTGCCGCGCTGGCCGCAAGAGCCTCCTCGCCAGTCCGGAAATGACCGTACAGATGCATCAGGCTGCGGGGCCCCAGGTCGAGGCCATCTGGAGAGCCGCCCAGTAAAAACGATCCTGCAAACCTAACCTCTCCCATTCAACAGTGTATTATATAGAAAACCTGGCTTTCGTCAAGCCGTAGGCGAGAGTGTGAGCCTTAATGGCACTTATGCTTTTTCCTTAAAATATTATTCCTTAAATATTTTTAAGACAACTATAATGTACATTTTACTAATTGCCAAATAATCCTTCTCTCTGCCAATATTTTTATCTTAATTTCAGGAAACAGGGAATCAAACGGATGGGGCCGGCAAGGGGGGCTTGCTTTGGAAGGAAACGCAGGTGGGCAGCAGCGCCCTGCGCTGCAGGGCTCTGTAGGCAAAAAAGCGGGCTGAGAACCTCGATCATACTGAGACCAACAGTTTTTCCCTCATTTCAGGCATGTTGAATATCCTCATCGAATGTCCATTATTGAACCTGATAATAGCGGCCTGCGTCTCGTCAGGAGTCAGTACCCTGGAAATTACGACCGCTAACTCCCTGGCAAGGTCTAATACCTCATTGGTCTCCAATATCTTGATAATCGGCCGGAACGGAAGATTGTGGTTGGTGGAGAGCACGCATCCAACCTGCCCGGTGCTCAACAGCACGAGGGCATCGATAGGAAAAGGACATACATAAGCCGAAAAAAGCTTAACGATATCGAACTTGAAAGTGGTTCCTCCGCTGGCCAAGATGATCTCATAGGCCTCATTCAGGGGAAAGGCTTCACGGTAGACCCGGTCGGCTGTCAAGGCGCTGTATACATCAGCCACGGCGCAGATGCCGGCCATGTCGCTGATATCGTCGCCTTTCAGACCGTTGGGATAACCGTTGCCATCGTATCTTTCATGGTGGTTCAATACTATTTCCAACGAACTGTCGCTCAACTGGTTGGATAAGTATTCCACGAGCATGTTGTACCCCCAGACCGGGTGGTTCCTGATCACTTTGAACTCCTCTTCTGTCAACTTGCCCGGGTTGTTTAATATTTCAGGAAGCACTTTCACCTTTCCCAGGTCATGCAGGATACTCCCGATTCCCAGCTTGAGCAGTCTATCCTTTCTGAAACCATATTTTATTCCCATATAGATTGAAAAGGCGCAGACATCTATTGAGTGCGCAAAGGTGTAGATATCGGATGCCGAGATTTCCGCCAGCCCATACGAGGGAATCTTGCCCGAAAGGATCTCTTCGACGATGGAACTCACGCTTTCGATAACGCCGGCAAACTCTTTCTGCCTCCTATTTGTGGCAAGCCACCTTTGCATGGAGGCCATGGCATGGATACGGGTGCTTTCCTCCAGAATGTTCTCCGCCTCCACGTTGTCATACCCGGCCAGGCTCTCCACCATCACAGCCAAAACATTATGCCTTTGTAAAGAAGCGATATAGCTGGATGTCAGCTTGACACCCTTTCTTAAAAGCAACTGTCCTTTTTGACCGTAGACCGACCTTGAGAGCCTAATGCCAGGCAGTAGGTGTGAGACAGGGAGTTTCATGATGAAAAATACCTCTTTGCTAATATTTGAAATGTAACAGCGTACTGCTTCTCCTGCCTAGGAACCCCGGGTTTTTCAATGCCCTTCTATTTCATCCGCACCTCACGGTCCGGATTTTTATCCTTGTTTTTTGGCCAAGCAGACAACTATAGTTGCAACAGGGGCTTCCGCTGCGTATGCTTGGCGCAAGCCAGTTGTCCCATCTGATTCTCTGGCGAAGGTTCACAGGCGGTACATTGCTAGAGCTCAATCCGTCGTCTATTCCAGCCATAGTTACTGCCAGCCTTGGACTTCACGTACTTCTTCACCTCTGCGGCGATCTCGGCGACCTCGAGGCAATTCTTGAAGTCTACGCTCTCATTGGTCACTATGGCCAGGGAAATAGTCATCAGTGGATACTGCTGCCTGGCGCCCAAGCGGTCAGGAACGCAGATAAAACCGCGGCGCCGGTCCTCTTCCTGGTACAGGAACGGTATTTCGGCGTCAAACATGGCGATGGCGTCCTGGCAAAGTTGCTCGACCCGTTCCGGGTCAACAATGATCAAAAAGTCATCCCCCCCGATATGCCCGAGAAAGGTCTCCTCCATACCCTGCCTGTCCACTGCTATCTGGAGAATGTTGGCGACCAGCAGCAACACCTGATCGCCGTGCTCAAAACCGTAATGATCATTGTAGGCCTTGAAGTTATCCAGGTCGCAATAGATCGTCCCAAATTTTTCACCTGACTCCAGGTGATCGGTGATCTCGTTCTGGATGACCGGATTACCCGGGAGATTTGTCAGCGGATTGGCTGCCCTGGCAAGCTCCAGTTGACTCAGGGTTATGATGTTCAACAGGCTCTGTACGGATACGACTCCATAATAAAGATCTCTGTCTATCAGGATCATATCGTCATAGACCTTGTCGCTCTGCCTGCCCATGGCAAGCTGCGAGGCGACCTCAACGGGCGTATTCTGGTCGAGGATCAGAGGATCCGAGTCCATTACCAGTGTTACAGGCCGCTTCATGTAAACGTCATAACCAAAACGGGTGCCAAGTTTGGCATTGAGCTTGCTGCGGACGATCAACCCCAGGGGTTTTTCCTGCCTGGTGACCACGATCCCTTGCTCGTCTCTATTGCGTTCGAACAGGGACACCGCACAACTGGTCAGGCTGTTTTCGTCAAGACAAATTCCTTTCTCGGCGATGGCATTAACCATTATCGTCCGCTTGTTTCTGAATGGGATCTGTTTTTTCAGATCCCGTATGTATGTGAAATCCCCGGGATCAATCGACATTTTAACTTGCTCCCCCGTTCGGCTCTCCAACAACTCGGAATGAGAGAACATCTTGCAGTGCCCCTCTCAGCCAGAATACTCTGACACAATATTGTTCCTTTTCCTTCTCGACCTCTGTGGTACTAATTGTACCGCCTTGAGGTTAAGAAGCTATTAACCTCTGATTAATAGATTGTAAAGTTTTATGGGTTATAAGTCCTAGGCAGGGATATTATCAAGGGAATCTACCTTGTCCGCTGCACGGGCTGGCGCGGGTGGGAGCCACCCCGCATGATGGTCAGGAGGGCACCCTTGCGCAGTAGGGAACCGCCATCAGGCCGGGTCACCACGGCCTCCAGATTATCCCTGGAAAATACCTCTTCGAGGGCGCGTTCGGTGATGTGGGAGAAGATGCTCCGGTAGGAAGGGCAGTAGGGATCCCTGAGGCTGTTAAACGATCCGCGCCCGCTTGCGGGCACCCGGACTGCCAGGGCATTATAGGGGCAGCCTCCCTTGCAGATGTTGAAGCGGGGGCAGTCGCCGCATTCCTCCCGGAGACGCTCCTCCCGCTCCCGGAACGTCTGCCATACCGGAGCCTGTCTGAGCTGCTCCGGACCGGGCCGCTCCTGCACATAGCCGAGGCGGAATGAGTTCAATCCGGTAAACCGCTGGCAGGGATAGATGCTGCCGTCCGGAGCAATGGCCAGGTAACTGCCCAGGCAGTCACGGTAAGTGCAGATCCCTCCCTCCCCGGAGGAGATGCTGCGGCTGATCTGATCGAGGGTGCTGATGCGGATCCTCTGGAAATTTGAGAGGTAGGATTCCAGCAGATGCACCAGCAGGCTTCCGTAGGCCTCCGGCGAGAGAGACCAGCGATCTGCTGCGGCTTCCCGGGCTGTTTGAACGAAGGAGATGTCGGACCCTTGCTCCAAATCGTTGTCAACCAGCGGAGGGACTGCCGCATGAATGGAAAAGTCGAGGCCTTCATGGATAAAGAAGTCCATTATCTCGTCTGCATGAGAGAAGGACTGCCGGGTGAAGGTGCAGATGCAGCCGAGACGCAGGCCATGCCTGCGGGCGAGCTCGATGCCGGCCATGGTGCGACGGAAATATCCCCGGCCGCGCTGGTTATCTGTAATCTCTTCCGGCCCGTCCAGGCTGGTGCCCAGCGACACGCCGTATTCCGCCAACAGTTCACAGAACTCGCCTGTCAGCAGCCACAGGTTGCTCTGCATGTTCAGCCTCGGGCTTTTTGCCTTGAGGGCCTGCTGCAGGCCGGGCAGCGCCCGGCGATAGAAATCCATGCCGGCAGTGAGCGGTTCCCCGCCGTGGAAGATAATATCCAGCCTGTCTGCCCTGTTCTTCAAATCAGCTATCCATCCAAGAGCCGCCTCCAGTATTCTCTCGTCCATCACCGCACCCTGGCCTCGCGGCCCGAAACAGTAACGGCACCGGGCGGGGCAGGACGCAGACGGGACTAGCATCAGCTTCACCGCGGCTCAACTCCTACTTTTTCATTTATCACAGATGACCTACGGCTTCTTCCGGCTTCTTCCGGCGCCTCCGCCAGTACCGTCCGGTAGGCCGCCAACGCTCTCATAAACGGGTGTGCTCCGTGCGGGTGATGATCTCAGCCTGCAGGGCCTTGCCAAGATCGCAGAAGTAATCGCTGTACCCCGCCACGCGGACGATGAGATCCCGGTATTTTTCCGGCTCGGCCTGCGCTTCCCGCAAGGTTGCGGCGCTCACGACGTTAAACTGGATATGGTGTCCGTCGAGTTTGAAGTAGGACCGTACCAGGTTGGCCAGTTTTTCGATGCCCTCCTCGCCCTCCAGCACCTGGGGAGTGAACTTCTGGTTCAGCAGAGTGCCGCCGGTACGTGCATGATCCATCTTGGAGGCGGACTTGATGACCGCGGTGGGGCCGTGGCGATCCGCCCCCTGGACGGGAGAGATGCCCTCGGAAAGCGGTTCCCAGGCTGGCCGCCCATCCGGCATGGCCCCGACCACCGATCCGAAATAGACGTGGCAAGTGGTCGGAAGCAGGTTGATCCGATACACCCCGCCCTTGGTGTTTATCCTGCCATTGACCGCCTCGTAATAGACATCGAACACGCCGGTCATGATGCTGTCGGCATAGTCGTCGTCATTGCCGTATTTCGGCGTCCTGTTCAGGAGCAGTTGCCGGACCTTCTCGTGGCCGGAAAAGTTATCGTCCAGCACCCGCAACAGTTCGCCGGCAGACAGGTTCTTTTGGTCAAAGACATGGTACTTCATGGCCGCCAGGCTGTCCGTGACACTGCCCAGCCCGACGCCCTGGATGTACGTCGTGTTGTACCTCGCTCCACCGTCGTTATAGTCTTTGCCCTTCTTGATGCAGTCGTCGATGACTATCGAGAGGAAGGGAGACGGCATGTAGGTGGCGTAAGCCCTCTCGATGACGTTGTTGCCCCCGATCTTGATGTCGATGAAATACCTCAGTTGTTGCCTGAAGGCCTCGAATAACTGATCGAACGAGGTAAACCCGGCAGGGTTTCCCGTCTCCGGGCCGATTCGCCTGCCCGTGCGCGGGTCAACTCCGTTGTGCAAGGCAATCTCCAGTATTTTGACCAGGTTGAAGTAGCCGGTGAGGATATAACTCTCCTTGCCAAAAGCGCCGGTTTCCACACACCCGCTGATCCCGCCGTTCCGGGCGTCCTCGATGGCCTTTCCCTGGCGCAGCAGTTCCTCCACGATCGTATCCGAGTTGAAGATCGAGGGCTGTCCCCAGCCCTGGCGGATAATGCGGCAGGCCGCCTTGAGGAAACGCTCCGGGCTTCTCTTGCTCAATTGGATATTCGTGCTGGGCTGCAGCAGCCTCATCTCGTCGATCACTTCCAACATGAGGTAACTGACGTCATTGACCCCGTCCGCACCGTCGGCTCGCAGGCCCCCGCAGTTGATGTTGGCAAAGTCCGTGTACGTCCCGCTCTCCTCAGCGGTCACGCCGACTTTGGGAGGAGCGGGCTGGTTGTTGAACTTCACCCAGAAGCATTGTAGAAGCTCCCTGGCCTGTTCCACCGTCAGCGTTCCTTCCGCGAGCCCCTTTTTGTAGAAAGGATACAGGTGCTGATCCAGCCTCCCGGGGTTAAAGGCGTCCCAGGTATTGAGTTCGGTGATCACTCCGATATGAACAAACCAGTATGCCTGCAATGCCTCCCAGAAGTTCCGGGGGGCGTTGGCGGGAACCCGGCTGCAGACTTCAGCCACCTGTTCGAGTTCCTGTTTTCTGGCCGGGTTGGTTTCTTCTGGGCCAACTCCCTGGCCTTCCCGGCGTGCCGCTCCGCAAACCGGATGATGGCATCGGCGCAGATTGCCATCGCCTTCAATTCCTCTTTCTTGGCGTAGGCGCCCGGGTCATTCAAAAAATCCAGGCTCTCCAGGCTGGCGGCGATCTCCGTCTTGAAGTCTAGAAAGCCCTTGCGGTAGATCTTATCGTCCAGAACCGTGTGGCCGGGAGCCCTCTGTTCCATGAACTCGGTAAAGATACCACTGTCGTATGCCTCTTTCCACCCGGCGGACATCTCCCCGAAGATCAGATCGCGCATGGATTTACCCTTCCAGAAAGGGATGATCTCTGCCTCGTAAATGCGCCTGGTTGACTCACTGACGGCAAAGGGAATCTTCTCCCTGGAATCGAGAATCTCCAGGTCCTCAAGACTGTGGCAGCACAGTTCCGGATAGGTGGGAGTAGCCTTCGGGGCTGGCCCCCGCTCACCCACGATCAGTTCCCCTTCATTGATGCAGATGGCCTTGTTTTCCATCAGAAACTTGAACGACAGCGCTCTGAGAACCGGAACCGAGATGGCGCCCCCGTGCTGCCGGTAAAATTGCGTGATCAGTTCCGCTCTCTCGGTGGAGATGCAGGCTTTTTGCTCCAGGCTCTGCTGCCTCAACGCCGCAACCCTCTGGTTCATGTTCCGGTTAACCCCCTATCCTGATCTTCTTGTGTGAAACCCTCTCAAGCACCTTCGCCATCTCTTCCATAGCTTCGCTTTCCGGAGGCTCGGTCCCGGGCAGCGAATAGGCCTTCGCCAACCGCCGGTATTTATCGATGCCCGCCTTATGGAATGGCAGGAGGTCGATTTCCCGGACACCGGATAAACCCGAGACAAATTCGCCTGTCCTTGAAAGGCTGTCCCTGCCGTCGTTCACGCCCGGAATAACGGGAATTCGCACAATGATGCCGCCGTGGCACTGGGACAGCGCCTTCAAATTGGCGAGGATTTTCTGATTGGATACGCCGGTATATTTCCTGTGCTCCTCGTCATCCATCAGCTTCAGATCGTACAGGAACAGGTCCGTCCTGGAGGCAATTGTCAACAGGTCATCCAGATCGCCATAGCCCGTGGTATCGACTGCGGTATGGATCTCCCTGCGGCGGCACTGATCCAGGAGACCGTAGAGAAATCCTGGTTGCATCAACGGCTCTCCTCCGGAAAAAGTCACCCCACCGCCGGACTCCTGGTAAAATATGCTGTCTTTTTCGACCTCCTCCACGACCTGTTCAATGCTGGCCATTGACCCGGCCACCACTCTGGCTCCGGCATAGCACACCCGCGCGCATTCGCCGCATAGCCTGCAGTTCTCTCTGATTGTTCGCAGAGCGCCATTCTCGCTGACGATCGCTCCATACCGGCAGGCCTTAAGACAGTCTCCGCAGCCAATGCACCGGTCCTCCCAGAGCATGATCTCCTCCCCCGCTACCTGGCTTTCAGGATTATGGCACCACCAGCAACTCAGGGGGCAACCTTTGAGAAAAACAGTCGTGCGAATGCCAGGGCCGTCATGGATGGAGTATTTCATGATGTCCAATGTTCTTCCTGCCTTCGCCATCCTCAAGTCGATCGGGATCATCTCCTCCCCGCTGCAAGCCCTGGCTGTAGCCATCCCACAACATAATTGAGTATAGCACGTATATCAGCGGATGACATATTCTACGGTAGCGCCTGATAATATGCCAGATTACCGGCAATGCGCCGTGCCAATTGGAGCACCTTCGATGGGGATATAATAACCGCCCTATCCCTTCTCACTCCCTGCAGGAAACACCCGGGCAGCAACGAATAGATATAGCAGAAACCTTTAGCGAGGTAACCGCCGGTGCTCGGTATCGTGAATTGCTGTTGCTGCCTGGGAATGAAGACGCACTTCGTCAGGGTGGAGGTGGATGTGTCCCCGGGGTTGCCGGCATTCACCATCGTCGGCCTGCCCGATCCGGCGGTCAGGGAGTCCACCGAGCGGGTGCGCGGCGCCATCAGGAACGCCGGGCTGGAGTTTCCCCTAAAGCGGATCACCGTCAACCTGGCGCCTGCCGACATCCGAAAAGAGGGGTCGCTGTTCGACCTGCCGATCGCCGTCGGGATCCTGGCGGCCACCGGGCAGGTACCTCCGGAACAGGCGGCCGGCCACATCATCGTGGGGGAATTGTCACTTGACGGCACGGTCTGCGCTGTTCCGGGGATCATCCTGATGGCCGGCGACATCGCCGGCGAGCGTCCCGGTACGTCCTTCATCGTGCCCCTCGGCAACCTGGCGGAGGCCTCGCTGGTGCCGGGCATCCAGGCCCGCGGCGGCAGACACCTGGCGGAAGTGATCTCTTTCTTGCTGGGCGAGAGCGAGATCACCTCAGGCTTGAGTTGCGACGAGGCCAAGCAGAGAGCTTTGAACGGTAATGATGCGGGGGAAGGACCCGATTTCGCAGAGGTCAGCGGCCAGTCACAGGTCAAGAGAGCGTTGGAAATAGCGGCGGCAGGCGGGCACAACATCCTCCTGATCGGGCCGCCGGGGACGGGCAAGACGATGCTGGCCCGCCGGCTGCCATCCATCCTGCCGCCGATGACCTGGGAGGAATGCCTGGAGGTCACCAAGATCTACAGCGTGGCCGGACTGCTCTCCAAGAACAACCCGGTGATCACCGGCAGGCCATTCCGGGCGCCTCACCATACGGCATCGGCGGCCAGCATCGTCGGCGGGGGCAGGATGGCGCATCCAGGGGAGATCAGCTTCGCCTCCCACGGCGTCTTATTTCTGGACGAACTGCCGGAATTCAACCGGGAGGTGCTGGAGGCCCTGCGGCAACCGCTGGAGGAGAACGTGGTCACCGTGGCCAGGGCTGCCGGTGCATTTACCTATCCGGCCAACTTCATCTTCGTGGGCAGCATGAATCCCTGTCCGTGCGGCTACCTGGGCGACCCCAAGAAAGAATGCACCTGCACTCCCCACCAGGCCCAGCGCTACCGCAACCGGATCTCCGGCCCCATGCTAGACCGCATCGACCTGCAGGTGGAAGTGCCCCGCCTGGAGTTGGACGAACTGGTCAAAGACAAGCGCGGCGAATCCTCGGCGGAGATCAGAAAAAGAGTGATCGTGGCTCATACAATAGAACAGGAACGTTTTCAGAACACGGGGATTATTTATAATGCAAAGATGAAGGGCCGGCAGATCAAAAACTTCTGCAAACTGGAGAAAGAGGCGCAGGGTCTTTTATACAAGGTTTTCCAAGGGCTGAGCCTGAGCATGAGGGCGCTTGACCGTGTTCTCAAAGTAGCCCGGACGATCGCAGACCTGGCCGGTTCCGGGCAGATCCAGCCCCTGCACATCGCAGAAGCAGTGCAGTATCGCTGTTTTGATCATCCTCTCTGCTAGGGCATTTGGAGGAGATAATCTTTCAAGTCACGACATATCCTCAATGGTATGGGAACACATTAATTTTCATAAGGGATTATTGCTGCGACACCGAGAGTATGCCTGAGCAAACACCTTAATGCCTCTTGTTCACTATGTCTCACGACTCAGAGGAGGGGAATATTTTGATTCCGGTGCTGGTGAAAGAACTGGCCTTCGACCTGTCCCTTAGCCCCGTTGTATTGCTGGTAGATGAATCCGAGCAGCGCGTCCTTCCGATCTGGGTGGGACCATTTGAGGCTCAGGCAATCGCCATGGCACTGCATGGAGTCATGGTCCCGCGCCCCATGACGCACGACCTGATCAAATCCCTGTGCGAGCATCTGGGTGCATCCGTGCGCAGCGTGATTATCAATGACATCAAAGACGGCACTTATTTTGCAGAAATGTACCTGCAGACCACCTCCGGCGAAGTCATCGTCGACTCCCGGCCGAGCGACGCCATCGCCCTCGCCTTGAGAACGGGCGCCAGTATGTTTATCTCCGAAAAGGTGGCCGGGTACACCATGCCCGTCGATGAGCTGATCGACGAGAACCAGCAGGAGGAACTCCGGAAGCTCCTGGAGTTCGACGGACCGGACGCCTACAAGAAGTCCCTGCACTGACTCCTGGCAAAAAGGTCTTTTTCTGGTCATATGAAAAGGCATTGGCTCCTCCGCATCCGGGCTAACGCCCGGCCTGAAAGAATGCGGAGTACATGCCAATGCCAAATTCCGCATCCATCCTCGCACTTTACAAAATTATCGCCTGATCTGGTAGCTCCAATTGAGCATGTTGTTGTTGTCCCAGTTGCTGGCGCTGTCTTTGAAGCAGAAGTTGAACTGCCCCTCCCTGATGATCTCCACGGTCTCTTCCCAACCATCCGAGTTCCTGTTCATGCGGTAGTCGTACTGATCCTGCCAGTTATCGGCCCCGAAGCCGGTGTGCAGCCAGATCTGGTCGGCCCCTGAATTTGCCAGCAACCCGTGGTACTTGATCTTCACTTTATCGCCGGCGCGGCTGGGAACAGGATTGATCGTGAAAGCCGGATGCAGATCGAACATGCAGATCCCTCCGTTGTTGGAATGTTTTTGAGTAGCATTTTTATTATTCCCCGCGCCCGGAAACTTACTCTCTCGCAGTGAAGGATAGCGCCGTCCGCAGATCACCGCACGATCTCCGGTCTCGTACCGGAGGATGTTCAAGGATGCCCGGCTCCTTCATTCCAGCGGCGCGGCTATCTTTTGCAGATGCGCCGCAAGGCGACTGCCAAGCACGTAGAGGGAGGCGGTGGAAAGGTAGCCGGGGGCGGCAGCATCGAAAAGCATGTTTGCCCTGGCCGGGAACTCATCGTCCCCCACCCACAAGAATACTGCCAGCAGAATGCGCGGGAAAACCGGAACGACGACGCCGGCGTCTCCAGTCAGCCGGATGGCATACCCTCCCAGTTGCCCGGCTGCCCGGACCAGATGCGGCGCCCGCTGATCGAAAAACTGCGCCAGCGGCCTGGCCACTTCGACCCTGAAGGGGGCATCGTGCAACATCCCATTGGGAAGCTCGGCAAACGCCATCCAGCGGCCGGCTGGAGGCACACCGCTCGCCTGGCTGAGGTACTGGAGCAAAAGGGTCTCTTCATCCTGATTCAATGCTCCGGCCCGATCGCCAGCGATCTCCCCGTCAGGAAAAGACACCTCGTAGACCGCGTTCAGATAGCGCAGCCTGATAGCGTGCCGTTCGGTCACGTATTCAGACCCGCTCAAACTCGCCATCCGCCCAGGGTCTCCCCCGGCAAACTCCCGCCTGGCTTCTAAAAGCACATGCGAAGAAATTAGGCCCACCTCTTAGGAATGTGCGAGGGGTGGGGCGAGTTGGCTCTGCTGATGCCGCCGCGCCAGCAAGCCGGCACTCGCCATTTCCCGCTTCTCAATTCCTATTGGAATAACTCAGGCTGAGCAGTTCCGCCAGATGCATGACTTGCACCGGCGACTGCTCCAACCTGAGAACGTGATCAAGCTGCATGATGCACGACGGACAGCCGGTCACCACCAGGCCGGCGCCGGTCTTGCGGATGTTTTCTGCTTTGCGTTTGCCGATCCTGGTCGACAGGTCATAATAGGTCAGGTTGAACGATCCGGCAGCACCACAGCACCGGTCCGCCTCGTTCATCTCTTTGAATTCCAGGCCGGGCACGGCCCTGATCAGCTTGCGCGGGGCCGTATAGACACCCTGTCCCCGCCTGAGATGGCAGGGATCGTGGTAGGTGGCCGCCAGCGGGACCTCTGTGTCACCGGGCTGGAAGTCGATGGCGTCGTCCAGCAACCGGCTGAAATCCATCACCTTGTCGGCAAAAATCCTGGCCTCGCCGGTTCCGATCAGGTCGGCATAATCGTGAAGCATGCTGCCGCAGGAGGCGCAGTCGGTGACAATAGCATCGACACCGGCCTTCTGAAACATCTCGATGTTCCTTTTGGCCAGGGCGGCCGCCGAGGCCTCGTCACCGCTGGCCAGGGCTGGAATCCCGCAGCACCACTGCTGGGGAATGACCACCTCCGCCCCGTTGCGCCCGAGTACGTCGAGCACCGCCAGACCGGTCCCGGGATAGACGTAGTTGGTAAGGCAGCCCGTGTAATAGGCCACCCTGATCTTTGGCCTGCTGCAGGTGATCAGTTTGGGCGCCTGCGAGCGAAAGGGACGCCTGGCCACCCCCGGGAGCAGCCTCTCCTTTTTGGCCAGGTCGGGGCTGATCAGTTCGAGCAGGCCGCTTTTACGGACCACACTCTGGACCCCGCTGTGCTGGTATAAATACCCCATCCTTGCTGCCAGGGACAGGTTTCCGTTGTTCTGCAGCAGGTGTTGAAAAACGTTCTTCTTCACGAAGGAGATCCCCCGCTCTCTGGCGATCTCCCGGCGCGCCGCCAACACCAGGCGATCGACAGGCACCTGGTTGGGGCAGTTGGCTACGCAGGCCTTGCACAGCAGGCACAGGCTCATGATCTCCTTCATCTTGGGAGACAGTTCGATCTTTCCCTCAAGGTAGTTCTTGATCAGGAAGATCTTGCCGCGGGCCACATAGGGCTCGGCCTGGGTCTCCCCGTAAAGAGGGCAGACTGCCTGGCAGCCCCCGCACTTGCTGCATTGATTCAAGAGGTCGCTGGCTGTGGCAAGGCTTTCCACTCTATTCACCTCTGAAGATCTTGCCCGGGTTGAGGATGTTGTTTGGGTCGAGGGCCTGCTTCAAGGCCAGCATCACCGCATAGCCGGCCTCTCCCGTCTCCAGTTTCAGGTACGGCGCTTTCATGGTGCCGATGCCGTGCTCGCCCGACAGGGTGCCGCCAAGTTCGACGGCGGCCTGGAACAGCTCCCCCACCGCCTTTTCCACCCGCTCCATCTCCTCCTGGTCCCTCTGGTCGCAGAGAATGTTCGGGTGCAGGTTGCCGTCGCCGGCGTGACCGAAGATCACCAGGTTCAGGCCATACCGGTCGGCGATCTCCCGCAACTTCCGGACGATGTTCGGAATCTGGCTGCGGGGCACGGAGATGTCCTCGCTGATCTTGGTCGGCTTGATCTGCACCACCGCAGCCGAAACCGCCCTGCGGGCCGCCCAGATCTCGTCTCTCTCCTGCTCACTGGCGGCAACCCTGACCTCTCTGGCTCCCGCTTCGCGGCACAGGTCCACGATCTGCCCGGACTGCGCCTCGACAAGCGAGGGAGCGCCATCCACCTCGATGATCAGGATTGCTCCGGCATCTACCGGCAGACCGAGGTGCAGGTAGTTTTCCACACACTGGATCGTCCGGTCATCCATCAACTCCAGGGTGACCGGGATGATTCCCCGCCTGACGATCAGGGTGACGGTCCGGGTGGCGTCGTCGAGCCGGGGATAAACTGCCATCATCGTCCTGATCGATTGCGGTTTGGGGATCAGGCGCAGGTAGATCCGGGTGATGATGCCCAATGTTCCCTCAGAACCGGTATACAGCCTGGTCAGGTCATAGCCGGTCACGCTCTTGACGGTCTTGCCGCCTGTTTTCACCAGGTCGCCAAGGGGAGTGACCACCTCCAGGCCGAGCACGTAGTCCCTGGTGACACCGTACTTGAAAGCCCGGGGGCCGCCGGCGCACTCGGCCACATTGCCGCCGATGGTCGAGGTCTTCAGGCTGGCCGGGTCCGGCGGATAGAACAGGCCCCGCCGCTCAACCTCCTGCTGGATGGCATAGGTGACGACACCAGGTTCCACCACCGCCACCAGGTTCTCCTCGTCAATCTCCAGGATCCTGTTCATGCGGGTCAGGTCCAGTACCACACCATTCTGAACAGGCAATGAACCACCGCTCAATCCGGTTCCGGCGCCCCGGGGAATGACCGGAAACAGGTGTTTATTCGCCAACCTGACGATCGCCTGGATCTCCTCCGTGCTGCTGGGCCGGACTACCAGGTCCGGCACAAAGGCATTGGGGGTGCCGTCATAGCCGTAGCACATCCGCTCTTCCAAAGATCTAAAGATGTTGTCCTTCCCCACTACCCTAATGATTTCCTCAATAACGGACGGTGGGATCGATTTCCGGAGTGCGGAGTGCGGAGTGTTGAGTGCTGAGTTATCGCTCATTTTACGTTATGTCTCCTTAGAAAATTATAAGTCCACCGGTAATGTGTCAGTCTCTCCAACTTACTGAAAAGCTGCTTGTCTAAATAACCAGCATTTCCAGGCTTTTTCATATTCATTATGCGCGCCCCTTGAGTTTCCCGTCTGCAAACTGCATCCGGCGCCCATCCCCCTCGATGGCGAGGTGGGGTTGGCCATGAGCCTCTTCAAGCAGTGCCGCCGAGAATTCGATCCGGGACAGATCCAGGGTATTGTCGATCACCAGCACCCGTGCGCCTTCCTGTTCTGACCCACCCAGGCTCTTGAGGGCGGCGGACAACGCTTCCTCGTCGGTTGCAAAATGCATCGGCGCCATCGCCCGCATCACAAAGGTGGTGCTGAGCACGTTGAGATACGTCGCCGCCCAGTCGACCTTGGCCAGCAGGCAGTCGGTGGTGAAATCGGCCAGCCCGATCCCGAGAGCGTTTCCCTCTGACCGCTCGTCCAGGTCGAGTACGGCGATCCGCTTGATGCGCGGGCGTTCCGGCTCCGGCTCACTTTGAATGCGCAGGCGTCCGATGATGTTCGTATCCATCCCCGTGCCGCTGAAACACTTTCCCATCGACCTGACCACCAGCAAGTCCAGGTCATCGAAGGGCAGGCGCGGCATTAACGAGCGCGCTGTTTTCAGGAGATCGCACTCTCGTTCATAGAACTGCCCCGGTTCCATGCCGGCGACAAGTGCCGTCTGCTCGTAGCCGTTTTCCACAATGGCGATCCCGTATAGAACCGGGAGGTGTTCCATTATATATGCAGCTACCAGCGGGATAAACGATTCTAGCCCTCTGATCCCATAACTGTGCAGCGCCGTCGCTCCCTGCGGATTGCCCAACCCCACTGCCAGCATCTTGATCAGGCCGCTCTCTACCGGAGCATGAAAGGAGGTGTGCGGCTTGACCCGGTTGATGACGATTAGCCCATCCATCTCCATGGCGACGTGGTTGACATAAACCGGAACCCCCGGCCCCACCTCGCCGATCCTGACCGCCTCTCCACTCGCCACCAGCGGAACCCCCAGTGCTTCTTCGGTGATTCCCAGGCCGGCCAGCAGCTTCAACTGGCCTTCCGGGGTCCCCCCGCCATGGGAGCCCATTGCCGGTATGATCAAGGGCTGGCAGTTCTTTTCTTTAAGAAAGCGTACCACCACCCTGAGGATCGGAACAATATCGGCAATGCCCCTGCTTCCCGCCGTCAGCCCGATTTTCGCCCCCGGCTCGACCTTTTCCCAAAAATGCGATTCCTCGAGCAGCCTGCCGACTTCACCCTGCACGTCGCCTAAAGCTATCGCCGGTAGTTTGTAACGCGCCCGGTACATGACAGGAAACTTCATGATGTTTCCTCCATCCGAAGAACCCGTTGCCGTTATTCCTCAAGCCGATCTTAACATAAGCACGACTTTAATCATATTCGTTTGCAGCGTGTATACTGTACACTCAACACCTGGTCTAGAACACCCCCTGCAGATGCTCGATCAGCGGCTCCTGATCGCCCGGGAAAGTGATCGCCACCACATCGAAGCGCAGATCCTGCTCGTCTCGTTTGGCAACCATCAGATAGTACTGCGCCAGGCGCCTGATCTTCGCCTGCTTCTTGCTCCCCACCGCTTCCTGCGGCAGTCCGTACCCAGACCCGCGCCGTGCTTTGACCTCAACGAATACCATTATGTTCCCGTCCATCATGATCAGGTCGATCTCGCCGCTGCGGCAGCGCCAGTTCTTGGCCACCAGTTGGTACCCCAGGCCCAAAAGAAAATCAAGGGCGATCTGCTCGCCCCTGATTCCGGTGTCCTGTCTCAGCCTGGTCATTGCCTCCCCTCCCAAATTAGGAGTCCGGCTTCGGCCGGTCGAAAGTTAGACATTAGGCATGCGATGTTTGTTTGTTTGAAAATGTATCGCCTGGTAAGCGTCGCAATTGGATTCGTAGTTTAGGGGAAAACAATATTGCTCCGCACTTCGTTTCTCAATTTTCTTCAATATTCGATTAGTCTTTATCTTCGAACCCTCGAATTTCGAACATCGAACATCGATGATTCCCTGACCCCGTGAAAGGTGCGCCGGTGGATGAAGCAGGGCCCAAACCGGTTCAGCGCTTCCAGGTGGTCCGGGGTCGGGTAGCCCTTGTTCTGCTCAAAGTTATACCTGGGATACAGCCGGCTGTAATAGATCATGATGGCGTCCCTGGTGGTCTTGGCGATGATGGAAGCGGCGGCGATGGCCGCGCTCTTGGCATCGCCCTTGATGATGGCGGTCTGTTCTACGGAGATGCCGGGCAGTGCCCAGCCGTCGACCAGCACGTGCTCCGGGCGCAGTTGGAGGCGGTTCAGGGCCGCCCTCATGGCCATGTAGGTTGCCTGGAGGATGTTATGCCTCTCGATCAGCCCGACCGGGATGACGCCCACCGCCCAGGCCGACGCCCGCAGCTTGATCTCCCGTGCCAGCGCCTGGCGGTGCAAGGGGGATACTGCCTTGCTGTCATTCAGGCCACCGATGAGCAACTGCTCCCTCAAGACCACTGCTGCCGCCACCACAGGGCCGGCCAGAGGCCCCCGTCCGGCCTCGTCGATTCCCGCCACCAGTCCAATGCCGTCCCGCCAGAGCGCCTGCTCATACATGTGCAACCGTATCAGCCGCTCCAATTCGGGATTAGTGATGAGTGATGAGTGATGAGTAAGGAGTAAGGAATTATTGCTCATTTCACGTCACGCCTTCTTGAACGTAAACCCGGAGGCCGCCAATTGAGAAGTGAGATGTGAGAAGTGAGAAGTGGGATTCATAGAAGGCATTGGCCCTGCCAATGGCAACAAATAATCTCACCGCGCCCGCCGGGTGCCCTCTGGGCGCGCACCCGCTCACGCCTCTCACCTCACAATGCCAGGTTCATCAACACTCAATGCCGTTACTCATTACTCATTACTGGGTTTTTCTAGGGAGATGCGCCCCAGCCTGCCGCTGCGAAAGTGCTCGATCAGGAAATCGCTCGCCCGCTGGATGTCCGGCAGGCCGCTGCCCATCAGAAAACCCTTGGAGCCGGCGATTTCCTCCAATGAACAGGACGCCGGATCAGTTTTTAAAATGTTCTCGATAATTGCGGGGTAGTATTCTTTTAAAAAGGCGAGCAGGCGCTCGCAGGTTTCTTCCGCCCGGGTGCCGCCGATTTCCACGGAACCGATCGCTCCCAATCGAAACCTGCCTTCGGCGCCGACCCTGGCGATCGCCATGATGCCGGGCGTATCCAGCACAGAAACCGACTCGTTCAGGTGCACCCATTGCGGTCCCCTGGTCACGCCGGGCCGGTCGCCCGTCCGCATGGCCTGGCGCCCGATCAGCCTGTTCAGGTAGGTGGACTTCCCGGTATTGGGGATGCCGAGCACCGCCACCCGTAAGCCGCGCGGCAGGCGTCCCTTCAACTGCAACGACCGGTGCAGTTCCAGCGTCTGTGCGCTTAGTATCTTCCACAACTCACGGAAGCCACCGGCACTTTTGGAGTCCACCGCCGCAGCATCCTTGCCCTGTCCCTTAAAAAAAGTAAGCCAATCCCTGGTGATCCCGGGATCGGCAAGATCGGCCTTGTTCAATACCAGCAGGTGCTGTTTATTCAAGATCAGCCCGGCCACGGCCGGGCTGCTGGAAGTCCGGGGACAGCGGGCGTCCACCAGTTCACAGATCAGGTCCACCACCCTCAGGCTGGAGGCTATGGCGGTCACCCTCTGGCGGTGAACATTGATTCCGATGACGTCTGTCACTTGATCAGCCTCATCCGCCCCAGCGGCCAGTAGATCACAAATGCCTTGCCGATGATGTTCTTCTGGGGAAGAGCGCCCCAGTCACGGCTGTCGTCGCTGTTGTTCCGGTTGTCGCCCATCATAAAATAGCAACCCTGCGGCACTTTAAAGGGACCGTAATCCGCCATGACCTCGTGAGGCAAGTAGGGCTCCGCAATCCGCACCCCGTTGATGATTAGGTTGTCGTTGCGGACCTCCACGGTCTCTCCACCGAAGGCGACCAGCCTCTTGATAAAATCCCGCGAGGGATCGAGCGGATAACGGAACACGATCACATCGCCGCGCTGCGGTGGATGAAAGCGGTAGGTCAGCATGCTGACGATGATCCGGTCGTTGACAAGCAGCGTCGGCTCCATCGATGCCGAGGGAATATAAAAAGGCTGGATGATGAACATCCGGAGCAGCGTCGCCAGGACCACGGCCAGGACAACAGACTCCAAAAGGTCCCGCCAGACGGGCACGTTACCTGTTTCGCTTGGCTGGGTCAATATAGACTACTTCCTTTCCTTGATGCGGGCGGCCTTGCCAACCCGTTCACGCAGGTAATAGAGCCGCGCCCGCCGGATCCGGCCCCTGCGCACGATCTCGATCTTGTCCAGGCGCGGTGAATGGACCGGGAAGGTTCTCTCGACGCCCACACCGTAGGATATCCGGCGCACAGTGAAAGTCTCGCCGAGTCCGCTGCCACGCCTCCTGATCACAGTGCCCTCAAACACCTGTGTCCTCTCCCGGCTTCCCTCGACCACCTTTACGTGTACCTTCACGGTATCACCGGGACGGAAAGGCGGTATCTCCGTCTTCATATAGTCCTGGTCCACCATCTTGATAATATCTGGCATAGTCTTGATCCTCCTTAATACGAGCAGTGCCGGAGCACCGCCGCTTATTATAGCACAGCAACGCCTGATCCACAACATTTGCCAAGGGAAGACCTGGACAATCAGTCGCCCGGCTCTTCAAACAAGGCGTCAATGGCCCGCCGGTCATCATCGCTCCAGGGGCCATTGCCGAGCAGGTCCGGACGACGCAGGAATGTCCGCCTTACCGCCTGATCCCGGCGCCAGCGTTCGATTGCCTGGTGATTGCCGTTCAGGAGAACCTCTGGAACACTCCACTCCCGGAACAGACGTGGGCGGGTGTACTGCGGGTACTCGAGCAAGCCGGCAGTAAACGACTCCTGCTGCAGCGACCCGGGTTCCACCACCCCGTCAACCAGCCGGGCCACACAGTCGACCAGCACGATGGCGGCGGCCTCGCCCCCGGTCATGATATAGTCCCCGATGGAGATCTCATCGGTCGCCAGGCGCCTCACCCGCTCGTCAATCCCTTCGTAGTGACCGCAGATGATCACCAGGCGCCGCTCACGCGCCAACTCCTCGGCCTTGGCCTGCCTGAAAGTCTCGCCCTGCGGGGAGAGCAGGATCACCCGGGCGCCCGCTTGCGGGCGTGGTTCCGAAGACTGGGATTCCAGGCAGCGGAACAACGGTTCCGCCTTCAACACCATCCCCGGCCCTCCGCCGAAGGGATAGTCGTCCACCTTGTGATGCCTGTCTTCGGAAAACTCTCTGAAGTCCACGATCTTGATGGAAAGCAGCATCCTGTCGCAGGCACGCTTGATGATGCTGTTCTGAAAGGGGCCCTCGAACATTGCCGGGAACAGGGTCAGAATACTTATTTCAAGTGCTGAGTGCTGAGTGCTGAGTGCTGAGTTATTGCTCATTTTACGTCGCGCCCGCTTTGCGGGCACCTGCCTTTCAAATGAGACTCGAAGAGCCGCCATCTGTCTTCTTATATTTTCTTCTCAATTGACAGGTTCATCAACTAACGGAAAGCTGTTCGTCAAAACTCCAGCATCTAAGGCTTTTCACTCATCACTCGTCACTCGTCACTCGTCACTCATTCTTTTGAAAAAGCCCCGGCGGTGGTTCGACGATCATCGATCCCGCCCCCGTATCGATCTTTTTGACGACCGAGCGGAGCGCAGGCACCAGGTATTCTTTCCCCAACCCGCCCTTGACCACGTAGACGTCGTTGCCGCCGGTGGTCAGGACCTCTGTAACCTCACCCAGGGCCGACCCATCAACGGTGACCACTTTCAGGCCAACGATTTCAAAGTGGTAATAGGCGCCATCCTGAAGCGGCCACAGTTCCTGGCGCGACACCTGCAACAGGGCGCCGCGGAATTGCCTGGCCTGTTCCGGGGAATCGATGCCCTCCAGTTTCAGAACGATGCGGTTCTGTTGAATGACAGCGCTTTCCACGGCTTTCTTCAGGAGCGAGTTGCCCAGGCTTAAAAAAACGTGCTCCGTTGTCTTGAAACGCTCCGGAAAATCAGTAAGCGGTATCACCCGCACCTCACCGCGCAAGCCATGGGGCGCGCCGATCTCTCCGATCGTGATGTACTGTTGATCCACCGACCTCACCAATTCTTTATGAAAGTATCTCTACCGATATCCTCTTGCCGGTTTTAACTCCCCGCGCCTTGGCAAGCGTCCTGATCGCCCTGGCGATCTTGCCTTGCTTGCCGATTATTTTGCCCATATCCTCGCTGGCAACCCTGACTTCGATCAGCACGTTGTTGTCGTCCTCCTGCACGTTGATCTGTACTGCTTCCGGGTTGTCGACGAGAGACTTGGAAAGCAACTCGACTAGGTCCTGCATGTTTATCCCTCCGGCGTCTGTTGCTCTGCTTCGTTTCTGACATGGCGCTTCTGCCAAACGCCGGCTTTCTTGAGCAGCGCCCTGACAGTGTCGGACGGCTGGGCGCCTTTGGCCAGCCATCCCAGAGCCTTCTCCTCGTTGATCTTGATGACCACGGGATTGGCTACCGGCTGGTAGTATCCGATCTCCTCGATAAACCGCCCGTCACGGGGTGAACGGGAATCTGCCACCACCACCCTGTAGTACGGGTTCTTCTTTGCTCCGATCCTTTTCAACCTGATCCTCGTCGCCAATACTGTTGCCTCCTTAAAAGTATACTCGTGTTTCCGCCTTGCATCGGGGACATTCACCGTCTGAGGCGCATCCCCGCCCATTCAAACGAAGTGAGGTGCAGTTTTAAGCGAAGTCAAAATAAGTTTTTAAACGGTAATTTGAAGGGTTTTTGCTTGCGTCCGGCTTTTCCCTGCGTGCTCTCACCAAACTGCTTGAACATCCGGCGGGTTTGCTCGTACTGCTTCAGCAGGCGGTTCACGTCCTGTACCGAGGTGCCGCTGCCTGCGGCAATCCGCTTGCGCCTGCTGCCATTGATGAGGGTGATATTTTTTCTCTCCTCGGGGGTCATCGACCTGATGATCGCCTCGATATGCCCGAACTCCTTCTCATCGAAACCCGCCTGGATCTGCTTCAGTTGCTTGACACCCCCCAGGCCGGGGATCATTCCCAGGACCTCTTCCAGGGGGCCCATCGAACGCACCTGGGTGATCTGCTCCAGAAAATCATCCAGGCTGAATTCCGCTTTCCGCAGCTTGCGCTCGAGGTCGCGGGCTTTATCCTGGTCGAACGACGCCTGGGCCTTTTCGATCAGGGTGAGCACGTCACCCATCCCCAGGATCCGGGCAGCCATCCGGTCAGGATAGAAAGGCTCGAGGGCATCCAACTTCTCCCCGACTCCGACAAACTTGATGGGACATCCGGTTACCGCCTTGACGGAAAGGGCGGCGCCGCCCCGGGTATCGCCATCCAGCTTGGTCATAATGATGCCGGTCAGCCCCAGGTCCTCGTTGAAGCTCCTGGCCGCGTTCACGGCATCCTGGCCGGTCATGGAGTCCACCACCAGAAAAGTCTCCTGCGGGCTGAGGATCCCTTTCAACTGCGCCAGTTCCTCCATCAGCACCGCATCGATGTGCAACCTGCCGGCGGTGTCGATGATGATCAGGTCGCAGCCCTGAGTCCTGGCTTGCGAACGGCAGGCCCTGGCCGTATCCAGGGGGCTGATGTCTTGACCCAGGCTGAAAAAGGGGACGCTGATCTGCTTTGACAGGACCTCCAACTGCTTGATGGCCGCCGGGCGGTAGACGTCCACGCCCACCAGCAACGGACGGCGACCCTGTTTCCGGTAGAAGAGGGCCAGCTTGCCGGCAGTGGTGGTCTTGCCGCTTCCCTGCAAACCCGCCAGCATGAACACGGTTGCGCCATCGGTTGTGGTGAGGTTGACCTTGGCCTGTTCGTCTCCCATCAGCCGGGTGAGCTCTTCATTGACGATCTTGATGATCTGTTGAGCAGGGGTGAAGCTCGCCATCACCTCGGCCCCCATGCTGCGCTCCTTGATGCGCTGGATGAAATCCTTGACGACAGGCAGGCTCACGTCCGCTTCCAGGAGAGCCAGCCTGACCTCCCGCATGGCCTCGTTGATGTCGGTCTCGGTCAGTTTGCCCTTGCCCTTCAACTTTTTAAAGGTGTTTTGCAGCTTTTCGGCCAGTCCTTCTAAAAACATCAGGACCCCTCTTTCTCTGTTGACCGGGATTTGGGGTTATTCTGGCGGCTTGCCAGCAGCCCGAGCTTCTGTTCGTATTTCTCCAGGGCCACTTCGGCGCGCCTCAACAGATCATGGACGGCCTGCCTGCTCACCTCACACTCGGAGGCGATCTCCCCCAGGGACAGGTCCAGCTCGTAATAGAGGCGGACTGCTTCCTGCTGCTTGGGAGTCAGGAGAGGACCGTAAAGATCGTACAGTTGTGCAATGCGTCCCAACTTCTGTAGAATCATTCACGTCACCAAGCTGTCAAGGGGTATGCCTTAACACCTATTGTAAAAAAAAATCGCCGCCGCGTCAAGCGGCTGCTCCGGATTAATTCTCTTTCTTAGATGCTGCATCATGATCGGGTGCAGCTAAATGCCGTTCCCCTCATCAAGCAAGGAAGGGACCAGGCTACCCGATGCGCCCGTCAAGCAGATGCTTGTAACAACCGCAGCCCGGCGTTTCCGGAAGGGCGGCGATCAGCTCGTGCAAGAGGGCGCGCAGCTTGTCATTGTTCTTGTTGAACACCTCGATCACCGCCTCGTGAGTTACGGCAGTAATGTTGGGGCTTCCTTCGAGACCGACATCGTAGTCGGTGATCAGGGAGATATTGACGAAGCACATGCCCAGCTCGCGGGCCAGGACACACTCCGGATACTGCGTCATATTGATGACTTAACCGTAGATACTCTGTTTTGTATAATGAGTACTATAAAAAAGGGAGGGGTTTAGGATTAACAATGGCCCGCCATTGATGCCTATAGAACACGGATCAACTCCCATATGTCGAATCGTGGTCCGGGTGCAATGACAGAATCCGCATCCACCCTCCTCACGATAAGCAAGCGCCCGAAATCCCTTGCCAATCCGGAAACTGTACACCCTCTCGTCATTCGGGCCTTTTCGCGAATGGACCAATTCCCATTTCAAGCCGGGGTCGCGGTATACCTGCTCCCAAGACATTGCCACCAGCTTACGCAGTGTCCCTAACACCACTACCTGTTCGCCTTTGGTCAATGAGAAAAGTTTATTCTGGAAGACCGGGTTGTTCATATCCAGCTTTATTCGGTCCATGTCTTCCTTACTATTTCCTCAAATTCGTCCAGGTTCGTTTCCGCCGGAGGGTTCTTCGCTGCCCAATCCATCGCCCGGTCGATTTCCTGTTTCACATTGTCCTGTATCATCCACGACTCGTTCTTGGGCACAAACTCGCCAAGCTTGAGAATCCATACGCCCGGCTCCACCTGGTCAATTAGGACTAGCCGACCGGCATACTCCTTGCCTAGAGAGACTTGGCCGCTAGTACCGATTGTTTTTATAACTTGCATGATAATCACCTCTTCATGTTATCATGCCTTATTATAGCGCAGTTTTAAGATAGATGCTATCTGATTCACCATCAAGCAAATGCTTACAGCGGTCTGCTACCCCTTGCCACAGCAGTGCTTGTACTTCTTGCCGCTCCCACAAGGACAGAGCTGGTTGCGCCCGATCTTGGACACGCTGGCTGTAGCCGCGCTTGCCCTTGCCGGGTGATCGTCCTGCAGTGATTGACCGGTTGGCTCTGCGATGGCAGATTGCTTTTTCAGATATCCCCATCCTTGAGTCAGCAAAGGCGCAGCCTCTTTCTGCCGTCCCAGGCTTTCGTAAAGTGTGCCCAGAGCGTACGCGGCCTCAGCGTTGCCCGGTTCCAACTGCAGGGCGGTCTGGTATTGCGCTACGGCCTCGTCGATCCGCCCCGACCGGCGCAGCACGTTTCCGTACCGGATCCGCAGGGCGACATCGGCGGGGGAATGGTCAACCAGCCGGGCTAAATAGGCGGGCATCTTCGAGGGCGGCATCTCCTTGCCGTCAAAAGTGGCGCTCCTGCCGAATGAGAACCAGTCGTTCTCCTTTGCCCCCGATGCGGTCAGCAGCACCATCTCCGCCGTCACCGCCAGCCATGCCGAATTGGTGAACTCGTAATCGTTGACGGCGCCGCATCCCTTGCACACAATATCACCCTGGATCAGCAGCTTATCCCGCAGATTTCTATGCTTGCCCTTCCGGCCGTACTCGGCAATGTTGACGAGGATCTCTTCCACCTGGTAGTGGTAAATCCGGCCACAGCGGCGGCACTCGAGTTCCAGGGAGCGCCCTGCGGCGTCCATGACGGGCAGGGTCCCCTGTTCCAGGGATCGCCTCATGGCGGTCAGGTGTTTTTTCTCCTGCTGCAGTTCATAGCGATGCTCCCGGCGTAACTGGGGCAGTTCCGGAATGCGCTGCCCGTGCAGTTCAGCTAAAAAGAGGAGGGTCTCGCCGGCCAAATATTCCCCGGGGCGCCACTCCCGCCGGTAGAGGTCGATCAAGTCAGCGCTGCCAAGCTGCTGTACGGTATGGCAGTAGGAATCCGTAGCCGTAAACAGCAGCTTCTCCTGTTTGAGCAGAATAGTCACCGCTTCCGGATAGGGAAGCCGCCGGAGCACGCCCAGGAGATGGAATCTGGCACCCGAGTCAGGATGATCTTGCAAAGCCCGGTCAATCAAGTGAAGCACGTCCGGCCCCAGGGCAGCGAGAGCATCGACGCAATCATCCATCAAATCCAGGGCATCATCGTTTTCCAGCACCGCCAGCAGGTCCGTGGCGGCCGGGAGGCAAGACTGCGGATTCCGGCTGGCGATCCGGCGGAGCGCCTGGAGCGCTCGCTTCGCCCCCCAGCCACCCGGCGCCTTGTCCAGCACGCTGGTGAGATCTCTCGCCACCCAGCCCCCGAGACTGACCACTTCATCCATCACCGCCGGACTGATCTCCGGGCTCGAGCCGCACAGGAGTTCCAGGAGACATTGTTCCCTTTTCGCAGGTGGAGCAGCGGCAGGAAGTTCGCCGCAATCCCGGTCAGCCGCCAGAGCAAACAGGCAGGCCAGCAAGATACCGACGGTTTCTTCCGGAACCTGGTCCAACTTGGGCGCCTCCCGCTGGAAGCAGTTCAGCAGCAGCCAGCGCAAGCCGGCTAGTTGCCGGTACGGATTTTTCCCTCTGATCAGAGCGGCATCGGCCAAGAGCGTATTCCCATCCCGCTGCTGGTTTTTAATGACCTGACTGGCGGCCCCCAGCACTGCCCCCGCTAAGGCATCCAGTCGGGAGACCCCGGTAACCTCGCTCCAGAACGGCGCCATATCCCGTGAACAGAACCAGTCCGCCGGGAAGCCGGGGCCGAAGTACATTATGGCGCGATCGAGCAGTTCCCGCTGCTTTTTTCCTTTTTTCACACGGATTTCCGCCAGGTTCGCCGTCAGTTCCCACAACCCGGCAATATCCGCCAATCCCTGGTGATCACGTGCGGAAGAGGCTTCCCTCTGACGGCCCAAGTAAGTGGCCACAATTTCCCGGAGATCCTCCATTTGTCCCAGCCTGCCCAGGGAGCAGGCCACACCAGGCCAGAGCAGGGGATCCGTCTTGACCCGGCCCAGCGCCCCTCGCAGGGCCTCCCTGGCGGCAGAACCGCCCAGAAGTCCTAAAACTCCGCTAAGCACAATAATTTCATTTTGATCGTGACTGACTGCCAGACGCTCGGCCAGTTGAGGAGCAGCCTGAACATAGCCAACCCGGCCAAGAGCCTTCAAATATACCGGTCTGGCTCTGGTTTTCCTGGTAAGAAAAGTTTCCAAAAGAGCGGGGCACTCCTTTTCAGTGGCATGCTCCGCCAGATAGAGAGCCGCTTTTTTAAAAACTTCCTCTTCCGGATCGCCAAGCAGTTTAAGGGCGACCGGCAAGCCTTGTTCGGGAAAGTGGTATTCCAACCCATCAAGCGCCCAATCGCGCACCAGGTGACTGGAGTGATCAGCGTACTTCAGATAATCGGCACACTGCCAGAGCGGCGTAGACATCTAGAAAACTCCTTCCTGCCTTCAAGGTCTACATCTCTTGCGACCAACCCAGGTTTACGTTATTTTTCGCCATTTGCTCCCTAATCACCTTCCAGAAAGGCATATTTTTACATTTTTCGAGGTCTGTGCAGACCAAATTCGCCTTGGAAATAGCCGCGGATGGCTGAATGCCTTGCTTCGAACCTCCGCCAACGGAGGCGGAGACTTCTAGGCAATGTTAAAAATTCCTCGAAAAGGCAGAAAGAAATAACTAGAGCTGATATGAACTGTTCTACAAATCCTCAATCCATGTTTTTGGCCTACGGCCGGGCGAACCTTGGCGACTTCGATTTGACGATTTCACATACCATGTATTGACATACTCATACAATAGCAGTATCATGTAAGTACATATTAAAGGAGTTGATTCAATGGCTACAACGAGTGTCACTATCCGAATGGACGAAAGTCTTAAGAAACAGGCTGAAAAGCTCTTTGAGGAAATGGGGCTTAATATGACAACAGCATTTACCATCTTTACTAAAGCGGTAGTACGAGAGCAAAAAATCCCCTTTGAGATCACGGTTGACCCTTTTTACAGCGACAGCAATCAGGCTCACCTTAAAAAATCGATTGCTCGACTAAATGCCGGGAAGGGTAAAGTCCATGATCTGATCGAGGTCTAAGATGAAAATAATATGGGATGATGAAGCATGGGACGATTACCTATATTGGCAGGGGCAGGACAAAAAAACCTTAAAGCGTGTCAACCGGCTTGTGCAGGACATTTCACGCAATGGGCATGACGGAATAGGAAAGCCTGAACCGTTAAAAAGTGATTCGTCGTCCGGCTGGTGGAGTAGACGCATTGACGATAAAAACCGGCTTGTTTACCGTATCCATAATGGACAGATAGAAATAGCCCAATGCCGGTCACATTACGGTGACAAATAAGACAAGAGAACGGAACGCCAGCAACGCTCCCCTAACTCCTCTCGGAACGGGAAGCAGATGTCCTGAGGATGATCATTGCCGGGATGTCCAACAAGGAAATCGCCGCCAAGCTGAAAATGACCGTCAATACCGTGAAAACTCACACCAATAGCATCTATGGCAAGTTGCAGGTGAACAGAATATTGCGCTCCCCTGAACAATGCCTCAGGGCGCAGGCGGCGGGGATGATCTACAAGCTACTCAACTTCTTGGGTAAGCAAACAGGGCTACAATTTATCTGTCTTAAGATGCAAGGCAGCCTCGGAGATCCCGGAGCTGCCTTCCATTTATCCTCTGGGTATATCTACCCGATGCGTCCATCAAGCAGGTGCTGATAGCACTTACAGCCTGGTGTCTCCGGAATAGCTGCAATCAACTCGTTCAGGAGCGAGCGCAGCTTGTCATTATTCTGATTGAACACCTCGATCACCACCTCGTGAGTTACGGCAGTAATGTTGGGGCTTCCTTCGAGACCGACATCGTAGTCGGTGATCAGGGAGATATTGACGAAGCACATGCCCAGCTCGCGGGCCAGGACACACTCCGGATACTGCGTCATATTGATGACTTCCCAGCCCTGGCTTCCAAACCACTTGCTCTCCGATCTCGTGGAAAAGCGCGGCCCCTGGATGACAACCACCGTGCCGGTCTCGTGCACCGTAATACCGAGCGCCCTGGCTTTCAGGACGGCCAGCTTGCTCATCTCCGGACAGAAAGGGTCGGCGGTGGAAATATGCGTGGTGACAGGTCCGTCGTAGAAGGTGTCCTTGCGTCCACTGGTACGGTCGACAAACTGATCGCAGATCACGAAATCACCAGGCCTGACGTGAGGCTGCAGGCTGCCGGCGGCGCACGGCCCGATGACCCGGGTCACTCCCAGGTCCTTCATCGCCCACAGGTTCGCTCTGTAGTTGATCATGTGCGGAGGTATCGAGTGCTTCCTGCCGTGCCGCGGTATAAAGGCAACGCGCTTTCCACCGATGGTGGTAAGAGTGATCTTGTCGCTCGGGGCGCCATAGGGCGTATCCACCTGTATTTCCTCGGCTCCGTCCAGATGATAGAAGCCGGAGCCTCCGAAAACTCCGATCTCGGCCCGTTTCTCCATGTTTCGCCTCCTAGTTTTTATAGTCTCATATTAGTTTTGATGCAACTATTCATGACATTCCATCACGGCGCCTTCGATATCACCATCAGAGGCGGCTGCATTCCGCCGGATGCCGGGTGCACTCCAGGCACGCTAAAAGGTGATCATCGAAAAGATGTTGTAGCCCTGCAATTTCTCCCTGCCCTTCAGGTCGCTCAATTCGATAATGAAGGCAAGCTCGATGACTTTTCCGCCCAACTGTTCTACCAGGTCTTTGATAGCCGCTCCCGACCCCCCGGTGGCCATCAGGTCGTCTACAATCAAAACCCTCTGACCGGGTTCGATGGCATCCTTGTGGATCTCGATCGCTTCCTTGCTGTACTCGGTTTCATACTCGACCCTTATTGTTTCTGCAGGCAGTTTACCAGGTTTGCGCACGGGAACCAGGCCCACCTTCAAGGCTGCCGCCAGGGGAGCGGCGAAAAAGTAGCCGCGGGACTCGATAGCCACTATCACGTCAACATCCCTATCGCGGTACCGGTCGACCAGGGCATCGATCACCTCGCTAAAGGCAGGGCCATCCTTGAGTAAAGTGGTGATATCCTTGAACAGGATGCCTTGAATGGGAAAATCGGGTATATCCCGAATCTTTCCCTTGAGATGGTCGTACGAATCCGTCAAAATAGACACCTCTTTCTGGCACAGAATAATTCCGGCGATATTCACCCTGTTTATTTCTTGACTTCCCGCCGCCTTCCTGCTTGATAAAAATAATTTTGACCGGGGGCAACCCTTCCTGTCATTTTTGAAACATCCATCACCGCCAGGATGCCTGCCTAAATACCCTTTCTCATGGCAACAGCGCCGTTAGCTGTCCTGCCCGCCGCTCGACCTCATGTCTGACCATCTCCTCATCGACGGTGAGCAGCCTCCGTTTTTCCATCACCGGCCGGCCATCGATGATCACGGTGTCCACATCGCTTCCGCGGGCGGAATAGACCATGTGCGCCACCAGTTTATGCCTGGGGCAGAGGTGTGCCTGGTTCAGATCGATCAGGATCAGGTCGGCCTTGTACCCTGGCTTGAGCGCCCCGACCTCCCGATCAAGACCAAGCGCCCTGGCGCCTTCCCGGGTCGCCATCATCAGCGTCTCGAAGGCAGGCAATGCAAGAGGATCCCGGTTGACCAGCTTGTGAAGCAGGGCGGCGGAGCGCATCTCCTCGAACATGTCGAGGTTGTTGTTGCTGGCCGCCCCATCCGTTCCCAATCCCACCGTGATCCCGGCCCTGCGCATCGCCACCACGGGAGCGGCGCCGCTGGCCAGCTTCATATTGCTTTCTGGATTATGGGCAACCGCAACCTTGCCTTCCGCCAGCAGGGCGATATCGTCCTCCGTCAGGTGGACGCAGTGGGCCGCCAGCACCGGGAACCGGAATGCCCCAAGGTCCTGCAGGTATTTTACCGGTGTTTTTCCGTATTTGTTTTTTATCTGCTCCACCTCACCGGCGGTCTCGGCAACGTGGATATGGATGCCTACCCGGTACTCCGCGGCAAGCTGCAGCACCCTCTCCATGTATGCCGGAGGGCAAGTGTAGGGGGCGTGTGGGCCGAGCCAGACAGTTATCCGGCCTCCGGCGCCACCCTGCCACTGTTCGATCAGGCTGCGGCTTTCCTCCAGGCCGCGTTCTACCGAGGGGCCGACACCCCTCATGCCCCTGGCCAGCACCGCCCGGATACCGGTTTCGGCAACCGCCCTGGCCACCTCTTCCATAAAAATGTACTGGTCATTGAAGGTGGTGGTTCCGGACTTGACCATCTCGATGATCGCCAGCAGTGTCGCCCAGTAAACATCCTCCCCGGTCATCCGGTCCTCCACCGGCCAGATCTTTTTTTCCAGCCATTCCATCAAGGGAAGGTCATCGGCATAACCCCGCAGCAGGGTCATGGCGGCGTGGGTGTGGCAATTGATCATGCCGGGCAGGCAGAGGCGGTCGCTGCCTTCAATCACCCGTTCAGGCTTCCATCCGGCAGGCACCTGACCCGCGGCGCCGACCTGCAGCAGCCTGTCTCCATCAATGGCGATATCCCCCCGGTCAACCTGATCCCGGTTGTCCGTCAGTATGTAGCAGTCTTTAATCAGGATATTCATCATGCTGGGCGCAGGAGAATCCCGTCTACAGGCGGAGAAGGAATGCGCCGTTCCTCCTTTCACAAAGCAGAGCGCTTGCTATTCGAGCTATCTGAGACCCCAGGTGATTGCGCCTCCACGCACTGTCGAAGTCCGGAGGATCATGTTCAGACAATGTTAACAAACACTGTCTATTGGCGCGTTCGGTTAAGTCCTGTGTCGCTTTTCAGGTCCCTGACTGCCATGATGACAGATATTGAATTTGCTCCGGAGTCAATTCATCGATCTCGATCCCCATAGATTTCAGCTTGAGCCCGGCAATGGCCAAGTCTATTTCACGCGGCAATACATGAACCTTTGTTTCCAACTGAGCGGCGTTTTTAACCAGATACTCGGCTCCTAAGGCCTGATTCGCAAAACTCATATCCATGACCACCGCCGGATGACCTTCGGCTGCCGACAGATTCAATAGTCTTCCCTCAGCCAGAAGAAAGATGCGTCGTCCATCGTCTAAGACATATTCGACGACATAGTCACGGACGGTACGCCTTGACCGGGCCATGCTTTCCAGTGCGACGATATTGATCTCATCGTTAAAATGACCGGAGTTGGCTACTATCAGTCCATTCTTGGCCATAGTAAAATGCGCTTGGTCAACTACATTTAAGTCACCGGTTACCGTGATAATTACATCGGCAAAGGGCATGGCCTGCTCCAGTTTCATCACCCGGAAACCGTCCATTACGGCTTCAATGGCTTTGATCGGATCAACCTCGGTCACAATAACATTAGCACCCATTCCCTTTGCCCGCATGGCCAGGCCTTTGCCGCACCAGCCATAGCCGCAAACGACGAAGTTTGTGCCGCAGATCAAGATATTTGTGGCCCGTAATAACCCGTCGATCGTGCTTTGCCCGGTCCCATAGCGATTATCGAAAAAGTGCTTAGTTTCAGATTCATTGACTGCAATTATGGGAAACCTGAGGGCATTATCACGTTCCATGCTCTTTAACCGAATAACCCCGGTGGTTGTTTCCTCTGTTCCCCCAATTACATTTTTAAGAATAGTGTCAGCGTATTGCTGGTGAAGCAGTCCGACCAGATCGGCCCCATCATCCTGAGTGAGGTCCGGATGATGTTCAATCGCAGCCACCAGATGCTGATAATAGGTCTCCCGGTCTTCCCCTTTAATGGCAAAGACCGGGATTCCGAAATCGTTCACCAGGGTGGCCGCCACATCATCCTGCGTGGATAGTGGATTGGAAGCACACAAGACGATATCGGCCCCGCCTTCTTGAAGCGTCCGGACCAGATTGGCTGTTTCGGTAGTAACATGCAAGCAGCAAGATAACTTTTTACCGGCTAACGGCCGCTCCCTGCTGAACCTCTCCCTGATAGACTTTAAAACCGGCATCTGGTTGTCGGCCCATTCCACCCGAAGCTTTCCTTTTGATGCAAGCGACGTATCTTTGATATCAAACCGCAAGTCATGACCCTCCTTAATGAATTTGTGGTTCAACTGATCTTTTAGTCAGCACTCACTTGCAAAACACGTTTGAGCATTTACCTGCTCAACATTCATCCTCTCCTCAGTCACTGCCTTGCACCAGTGCCGGGTTGGCCGTAGTTCTGCAAGAAACCCCGCCTCAACTCCTGCACCTCTTGCTCATCCAGCAGATGGGGCGAACCGGACAGCTTCGCCCACAGAAACACCTGGGCGGATTTCTCCACCACCTGGCAGACGGTGAGGGCATCCCTCGGGGTGCGTCCCACTCCCACCAGACCGTGGTTGGCCAGGAGCACCGCGGCTCTGTCCTGGAGGGCGTTCACCGCCCCCTCGGCCAGGCCTGCCGACCCCGGAGCTGCATAAGGCGCCACCCTGACGCCGCCTCCCACCAGTTGTGCCATCTCCTCCAGCAACGGGGGGATCTCGGCCCTGTTTACCGCAAAAACCGCGGCGTATGGGCTGTGGGTGTGCACGATCGCCCCCACGTCGGGTCGCCTCCGGTAGATCGCCACGTGCAGCGGAGTCTCCGTAGAAGGGCGCAGGCTACCGCTGCAGGACCCGGTTTGCAGATCGACCACCACCAGGTCCTCGGGCAGCAGTTCATTATAGGGAACTCCGCTTGGCGTGATCTGAAAACTTTCCGGTGAACAGCGCCGGCTGACATTGCCCCAGGTGCCGACCACCAGCCCGGTTGACATCATCACCCGGCAGGTGGCCACGATCTCCCCTGTCATGCCGGCGGTATCGAGATTATCCATCATCATTCGTTGCCTCCGCAAATAGTGTCAAAGGGCAGATAAGATATCCTTTTTGCCATCCAGGTCTTGTAATTCCTGAATAGTTTTAAATACCCCCAACTCTGTGATATAACCGGATACCAGCGCATGGGGCGTCACATCGAACGAGGGGTTCAGGACGGGGGCGTCCGGCCTGGATACGGGATGGCCTTTGATTGACCGGACCTCTTCCGGGTCCCGCATCTCCACCGGGATCTCCTTGCCCTCCCTGAGCTTGAGATCGAAAGTGGACATGGGAGCGGCCACGTAGAAGGGGCGGTGGTGATAGGAGGCCAGGACCGCCATGGTGTAGGTGCCGATTTTGTTGGCAAAATCGCCGTTGGCCACAATCCGGTCGGCGCCGACGATCGCCAGATCGATCATCCCCTGCGAGAACAGGTATCCGGCCATGTTATCGGTGATCAACGTGAAGGGAACGCCGGCCTGCTCCAATTCCCAGGCTGTGAGCCGGGCGCCCTGCAGCATTGGGCGGGTTTCCGGCACGTAGACGTGGATCTCCTTGCCAGATTGGTGGGCACATAAGATCACCCCCAGGGCGGTGCCGGATCCTGCCGTCGCCAAGGCGCCGGTGTTGCAGTAGGTCAACAGGCGGGCCCGCTCCGGGATAATCTGCTCCCCAAAGGTCGCCAGCCGGCGGTCCTGGTCCCTCTGTGCGTCCAGCATCTGCTGGGCGCCCGCCGACAATACCGCCCTGACCTGCGTCAGATCGTCATCTTTGACCGTTTGGAAGAGTTCGGCCATCCGGTCAAGCGCCCAGGCCAGGTTCACCGCTGTCGGCCGGGTCAGGAGCAGCTCCCGGGCGGCCTGGTTCAGGTAGCGCTCCAGGTCCTGCTCACCGGGTTCATAATTGACGGCCGCCAGGAGATACCCAAAAGCGGCCGCAACCCCGATCGCCGGCGCTCCCCGTACCTGCAACCTGGCGATCGCCTCGGCCACCTCCCGGTAATGCCGGCAGGAACGATATTCCACCTCATCGGGCAACCTGGTCTGATCGAGCAAGATCAGGCTATTGTCTTCCCAGCGCAGCACATCCACGAAATACCCTCCCCCAAATAGTGGTTAGCAACGACTATTTGCCCAGCGAGTCGAGCTCCCTGGCTGCCTGAGAGCAGTTGCAGGGCCGGGACTCGCTGACGTTTTCCAGCACCGAAAAGATAATCCGGCGCAGCACCCCCTGGGCCTCATTCATGGCGGCGACGACCTCCTGGTGGGACAACGGCCGGCTGGAGATGCCTGCCGCATAGTTCGTGACCAGGGTGATGGTGGCATAGCAAAGCGCCGCTTCCCTGGCCAGCACCACCTCGGGAACGCTGGTCATGCCCACCACATCGCCCCCCAGGTTGCGGAACATCCTGATCTCCGCCGGAGTCTCGTAGCGCGGCCCCTCCGTGCATACATAAGTGCCCCCGTTATGTAGGCATACCTGGAGCCTGCCGGCCGACTGGCAGATCTCCTCCCGCAGGCTGGGACAATACGGGGCGGTGACATCCACGTGCAGCACTCCATCCCCGTTGCCCTCATAAAAGGTCTGGACCCTGCTCTTGGTAAAATCCAGAAACTGATCGACCAGTACGATCTCGCCCGGCTTCAGGTCCTTCTGCAGCGATCCCACTGCGGCAGTGGCGATCACCTTTTCCGCCCCGATCTCCCGCAGCGCCCAGATGTTAGCCCGGTAGTTCACCAGGTGGGGGGGAACGGTGTGCCTGGCGCCGTGCCTGGGCAGGAACACCACTTCCCGCCCCTGGTAGGCGCCCGTTTTGAGACTCACCGGGCCATAAGGGGTCGAGATGGTGATGTCCTTTTCTTCGCTTAATATCCCGGCTTCGTAAAATCCGGTGCCCCCAATGATGCCAATTTTCATACTGCTGTTTCCTCCTCGTAGTGCAGGTGACTGCACTGCTTGCGGCGCCCCCAAGGTCCCTCGTCCTGGTTCCCGATCCGGTTTTTCCACCCAAGCCACGCCTATAGGCAGCGCCGGATACGCGCCCGGTTCCCATAATATTTGCTACGTTCCCCAAAGCTAGCTTTCAGAATCTTCCTCACCGAAAAGCGCCGCCAGAAACTCTTCTCCCGAGAAATCCTTCAGGTCTTCGTTGCTCTCTCCCACTCCCACCAGTTTTACCGGAATGCCGAGCTCTTCCTTGATGGCCAGGACGATTCCGCCCTTGGCCGTGCCGTCCAGTTTCGCCAGCACGATGCCAGTCACCTCGGTGGCGTCCCTGAACAGTTCCGCCTGCCGGATGGCATTCTGGCCTGTGGTGGCGTCCAGCACCAGTAAGACCTCGTGGGGCGCCCCAGGCATTTCCCGTGAGATAATTCTCCTGATCTTGCGAAGTTCCTCCATCAGGTTCGATTTCGTATGCAAACGCCCCGCCGTGTCGATGATCAGGAGATCGACGCCTCTCTTGACAGCCGCCTGAATAGCGTCAAACACCACTGCGGCGGGATCCGAACCGGCCTGGTGCTTCACCAGGTCGACGCCGGTGCGGCTGCTCCAGACCTCCAACTGCTCGATGGCTGCCGCCCGGAAGGTATCGCCCGCAGCCAGCAGTACCCTCTTCCTCTCTTTAACAAAACGATAGGCCAACTTCCCGATGGTGGTCGTCTTCCCCACTCCGTTGACACCGACCACCAGATAGACCGTCGGACCCTGGCTGCTGATGCACAGGGGGGCCTGTCCCCCCAGGATCTCTCCCATCTGGGAGCGCAGCAGGCTTTTCAACTGGCTCGCATCGTTCAGCCCCTGCCTTTTGGCCTCGCTTCTGAGCCCGGCGATCAGGCGCGACGTCGCCGCCACTCCTACGTCTGCCTGCAGCATGATCGCCTCCAGGTCTTCGAAGAGATCCTCGTCGATCCTCCGGGTGACCGCCACCAACTGGTTGACCTTGTCGACGAAATTATTGCGTGTTTTAGCCAGGCTTTCCTTGAGTTTCGAAAAAAACGCCACCATTGCTTCATCCTCTTTTTCATAGCCACAGATCAATGGATCAAGGGAACCATCCGCTTGATCCATCAACCTCTCAATGGATCAAGGGAACCATCCGCTTGATCCATCAACCTCTTTTTTCCGCGATGACTACCCGCTCTAATGCCCCCGCTTCTCCTCCGCATCCGGGCTTACAGCCCGGCCTGAAGAATGCGGAGTACATGAAGCGGTGGGATAAGAGCCGGGTGCCCTCTGGGCGCGTCCCTGGATTAACGATTTACCCGATGGCTAACCGCCACTAGACTCCCACTGTAGTGTGATCTAAGTGGCGCTATGCCCCTGGATCAGTGCAACTAAGGCTTCCGCCTTCGCCGATGGCTCGGCGCAAGCCAAGTTTTACTGATAAGCTTCAGTGGGGGAAAGCAAGCCCCCACTGAAGCCAAGAACTCGTTGAAGACTTGTAACCATTTTATCACAACTTAACCGCTACCGCGGACTCAACACTGCCCGGCCGGGGCCCGCAGCTTGCTTTTGCCTCCCGTTTCCAAAGCCCGCCGGCACACCGGGAATGCGGAGTACATCACCTCACGCCTCTCATTTCCACCGCCACCAGCTTGGAGATCCCCGGTTCTTCCATGGTGATGCCGTACAGAGTGTCCGCTACCTGCATCGTCCGCGGGCGGTGGGAGATGAGAATGATCTGGGCCTTGGCAGCCATCGTGCGCAAGTAATTCGCGAAGCGGACCAGGTTAGACTCGTCAAGGAATGCCTCGATCTCGTCGAGGATATAGAATGGGCTCGGGCGCGTTTGAAGCAGGGCGAAAAGAAAGGAGATTCCCGTCAGGGCTTTCTCGCCTCCGGAAAGGAGGGACAGGTGGCGCGGTTTTTTTCCCGGGGGCAGCACTCGCACATCTATGCCCGCAGTCATCAGGTCCTTCTCGTCGGTCAGGAACAGTTCTGCCGTGCCGCCGTCAAACAGGGCGGCAAATACCGCCTCGAAGTTTTGCTTGACCTCTGCGAACAACTGGCGAAAGCGGCTGGCCACAATCTGGTCCATCTCCCTGATCACACCCTGCAGGGCTTTCCGCCCCTCCTCCATATCCTCTTTCTGCTGTATCAGAAAGCCATGTCTTTCCACCAGGGCTGCATATTCTCCCGGGGCGGCAAAATTGATCTCGCCGAAACTCCCCAGCCTGTCCTTGAGGGAGGCAGCCTGCTCCTTGATGCCGATCTCCTCCTGCCGCTCCAACTCGGGAGCGCCAGGCGCCTGGTCCAGGTCCAACTCCAACTCCAACTCCAGCGCCCTGGCCGTGACCTCATCCAGTTGTTCTTCCAGGTGCCGCGCCTGCGCCTCCAGGCTGTGCACCCTCTGCTCACGCTGCCAACCAAGGTGTTTGATCCGCAAATACCTTTTTTCCTTGGCGTGCAAATAGCTCTCCTTGGCGTCGACCTGCTTTCTTCTGAGGCCCAGATCGGATTCGATAGCCGTTTTTCCGCCCTCAAGGGCATCCAGTCGCTTTCGACAGTGCTCCCTCTGCTCCTCGTAGCCGTTCATCTCATCAAGCAGGCCGGCCAGTGCGACCTCAACCTGGGTGCGCTCCCGCTGCTGCTCTGCGCTCAGGTTGTTTTCCTGCTGGGCTTTCTGCTCCAGGTACTTGATCTCCTGGTTCAGCGAGACCAGGCGCACCCTGCTTTCAGACAACTGTCCGTTCAACCGGCGCAGGCTTTCATCGCCGTCTTTCCTCTCCTGCTCTATCTGAACTCGCCGTTGTTCCAGCGCACTCTCGCTCTCCAGCACCCTGGCCAGATCATGCCCGGACCGCTCGATCTCCTGGTCGAGATCGCCCCGGCGGTAGTTCTCCTCGTTGCTCTCCAGCAGCCATTCCTGTGCGTATTCATGGAGCCGCTGCAACTCCCGGTTGCAGGATGATATGGCCTGTTCCAGGTCGCTCTGCTCTTTTTCCAGGGAACGCCCCGTTGTTTCCAGTTCTCTGATCCTGGCCGCAATCGAGTTTTGCTCCCCGGTCAGTGCAGCACGTCTCTGTTCCAGCGCCTCCAGCGCCTGCTGCCCGCGGCTCTGATCTTCGGACAGTTGCGCGATCTCCCGTCTACGCCTGATCGTGAACTGCGCCGGCTGGTCCTCCCGACCACCGGTGATCAGACCACCGGGTTGAAACAGGTCTCCATCCAGCGTCACCACACGCACCCGGTAATAGTTGGATTCTGCAAACTGCCGGGCCTCCTTCAGGCTCGTGGCGAAAAAGGTGCGTCCCAGCAAAAATTCGGCCACATGCCGGTACTGATCCTCACAGCTTACAAGTTCGGCGCCGCGCCCCAGGATCTCGGCGCCATGAATATACCTGGGCGCTCGCTCCTTTTCCATCCAACGCTGCAGCGCAGTCAACGGCAGCAGGCTGGCCCTGCCGAACTCCTGCTTTTTCAAAAAGGCCAGGGCCTGCTGGGCAACTTCCGGCGAGTCGCAGACAAAGTAGTGGGCTGCCCGTCCCAGGGCGGTATAGAGCGCTGTTTCATACTCCTGGGGGATCGTGAACAACTCCTCGACCATGCCGAGGATTCCGCTGCAGAAGGCCTCGCCCCTGGACCGGGCCTGGAGGATCGCCCTGACTCCCCTCTGGTAGCCGTCCCTGTTTTTTTCCGACTCCTGGATCATCTGCAGGCGGGTCTTGCAGCGCTCGTTCTCCTGGACCCGTTTTTGGATCGCCGGCACGATCTGCTCCCGCTCCCTGCTGATGTCGGCCGCTCTCTGCCGTGCCTGCTCCAGCTCCGAAGCGTTCTCTGCCAGCAAATCAGTTTTTATCTTTAGCAACCGGCTTTTTTCCCCGATCTGTTCCCCGATCTGGTCGATCCTGGCGGCGTTTTCCACAGACTTCTGCCCGAGGTTTTCCTGCTGTCTGCGGGCAGCCTCTTTCTTGTTCTGAAACTCCTTGATCTGGCTGGCCAGTAAGGTTTTCTGGTGAAGCACCTCAAAAAGCTCTCCGTTGTTTTTCTCCCATTCACCGTTGAGCCGCTGCCTGGTCTTCTCCCCTTCTTCAATGGCCTGTTCCAACTCCAGGCAGCGTCGCTCGGCCAGCACCTTCTGATCGCGGCACTGCATGTCCTGACCGGCAATCTGCTGCATCTCCGCCGCGATCTCCTGATCTTTCCGGGCGATCACCTGCAGGCGGCCCCTCAGTTCCGCCTGGCGCGACATGGAGGAGGAATATTTTTCTTCCAACCGGGCAAATTCGACCTGTGCCTCCTGAAGCTGCTGCCGGATCTGACCGGCTTCCTGCTCGCGGGCGGCAAGCCGCTCCTTCCGCTCCCTGAGCCCCTCTTCCAGATCCTTCAGTTCACCCGCCATCAGGTCGGCCTTGGCCAGGGCTGTTTCCTTGCCGGCCTGCAAATCCTCGATGGTTGCCGCAATCGCCTTCTTTTTAGCCATCGCTTTGGCAAACTGGCTTCCGACCAGCCTCGTTTCCAGCCCTGTCAGCCTCTCCTGGCACTCGTTGTATTGATTGGCGATCCTGGCCTGTTCAGCCAGCGGCGACAACTGCCGGTCCAGTTCACGACCAACATCCTGGAGCCTGAGCAGCACTCTTTCAGTTTCTTCCAGCTTGCCCGCCGCATCAGCCTTGCGCTGCCGGTACTTGCTGATCCCTGCCAGCTCCTCCAGGTTAATCCGCCGCTCTTCGGGTCTCTGGGAGATGAATTCCTCGATCCGGCCCTGGGCAACGATCGAAAAAGCCGCCCTGCTGATACCGCAGGATAAAAAAAGCTCCTGGATATCACGCAGGCGGCAGGGCATCTTGTTGATAAAATACTCTCCCTCGCCGGATCTGTATACCCGGCGGGAGATGGAGACCTCATCGTACTCCAGGGGCAGGGCGCCCTGGCTGTTATTGAACGTCAGGGTGACTTCCGCCATCCCATATGACCGGCGCCGGGAAGTTCCCGCAAAGATCACGTCCTCCATCCGGTAGCCCCTGAGCGCCCTGACATTCTGTTCGCCCAATACCCACTGCACAGCCTCGGTGAGGTTGCTCTTGCCGCACCCGTTGGGACCCACTACTGCCGTGATCCCGGGCGCCAGGTCGATCTCCACCCGCTCTGCAAAAGACTTGAAACCTTGGATTTCAATGCGTTTTAAAAACATGACGGACTCTTACCTGGGTTCTACAATAAATTTAATGGCCGTTCTTTCTTCCCCGTCAATGAAAATCTCCACAAAAGCCGGGACAGAAATCAGATCAATACCGTTAGGCGCAATAAATCCCCTGGTAATAGCGATCGCTTTCACGGCCTGGTTGACCGCTCCGGCGCCAACAGCCTGCAACTCGGCGGTTCCTCGCTCCCTCAGCACGGCGGTCAGGGCGCCGGCTACGGATTTCGGGTTCGATTGGGCAGATACTTTGAGCACTTCCACCATCTTTTCCCCCTCTAGTGCGCATTAACTGGTAAGAATAACTAACGCTGTAAATATAGTGGCTCATATCAAATATATTTCGACCGCTAGCTAAAAATTCCTGCCCAAAACACGTCCAAGCGCTTATTAAATATCTGCTGCGTTATTTTATTGTTTTCCGGGTAGTCGATCATGACACCTTGATCATAATCATCAGAGGCTGACTGCCAGCCTTGAAAGGGGACGGTTCTCCGGTCCGTCAAAGCAGACTCGAGAACCGTCCCCTTTTCTGTCAGTTGCAAACTTTTGCCGGAATTGAGAAGAAAGATGTGAAAGCCGGTGTTCGCCCGGCCTTCAGGGCTTGCCCTCACATTTTAACAATTTTAAAGCGTTCCTGGCAGCCTGTTGTTCCGCCTCCTTTTTGGACTTCCCGTTGCCGCTGCCGAGCATCTTTCCGTTCCAGATCACCCCGGCGGTAAAGTGCTTGTCATGATCGGGGCCGGCCTCATCGATGATACAATAGGCCAGGGTATCCCCTCCCCGCTGCTGAACCACCTCCTGGAGAGCGGTTTTATAATCCCGGCCGCTGCCCCGTGCGGTGTTCAGCATCTCCTCACCCAACAGCAGCAGCAGAAACCGGCGGACCTGCGGCCATCCCTGATCAAGAAATACAGCACCTGTCAGGGCTTCCAGGGCATCTGCCAGGACTGAAGCCCGCTGCCGGCCACCCGACAACTCTTCTCCACGGCCCAACCGCAAATAACTGCCCAGGTCCAACCGTCTAGCCATCCTGGCCAGGGTCGATTCACAGACCACCGCCGCCCTCATCCTGGTCAACTGGCCTTCAGGCTCGTCCGGAAAGCGATCATAAAAATATTCGGCGACTACCAGGCCCAACACTGCATCGCCCAAGTATTCCAACCTCTGGTTGTGATTATTGGCCTGTGGATGTTCTGCCAGATAGGATGGGTGGGTGAGAGCGGTGAGCAACAGCTCCGGATCCTTGAATGAAACAGCGGTCGCCTGCTGAAACTTGTCGAGCATGACCTGCCCGTTTCTCCTTTGTTTATAAATGGGTTCAACCCACAAATTTTTTTATGACCAGCACGCCATTATGTCCACCAAAACCGAAAGAGTTGGAGACCGCCACCCTGACCGGGCACTGCCGGGCCTGGTTGGGCACGTAGTCCAGATCACACTCCGGGTCCGGTTGCTCATAATTGATGGTCGGTGGCACCCAGTCCGTGCTGACGGACAGGGCGCAGGCGATAGCCTCGAGGGCGCCCGCGGCGCCCAGGGAATGCCCGATCATGGACTTGATGGAGCTGACCGGCGTCCTATAGGCGTGATCCCCAAGCACCTTTTTAATAGCCATGGTTTCGATCTTGTCGTTGAGTCCCGTGGACGTGCCGTGAGCGTTGATGTAATCCACCTGATCAGGGGAGATCCCGGCGTCTTCCAGGGCGATCCGGATCGCCCTGGCCGCCTCGGCGCCCTCGGGCTCTGGGGCGGTAATGTGATAGCCGTCGGCGGTGCAGCCGTAACCGGCCACCTCGCCATAGATCCGGGCGCCTCTCGCTGAAGCATGTCCGAGGGTCTCCAACACTACGACCCCGGCCCCCTCGCTGATCACAAACCCATCCCTGTTCCTGTCGAAGGGACGGCTAGCGCGCTGCGGCTCGTCGTTGTTGGTGCTCATCGCTTTCATGGAGCAGAATCCCGCCATGGCGACGGGCACGATCGGAGCTTCGGCGCCTCCCGCCAGGATCACCTTCGCCGCTCCCCGCCGGAGCATCACGTAGGCCTCCCCGATGGCGTTGGTTCCCGATGCGCAAGCCGTCACCACGGTGATGTTGGGCCCCTTCGGCCCCAAGCTGATGCTAATCTGGCCGGCCGCCATGTTGCTGATGATCATCGGGATGAACAGGGGGCTGATACGGTTGGGCCCCTTGGTGAGCAAGACGCTGTGCTGATCGCAGAGGGTTTCGATGCCGCCGATCCCGGAGCCGATCACCACCCCGATGTCTTCCAGATTCTCTTTTTCTATCTCCAACGCTGCATCTCCCACTGCCAGCTTTGCTGCAGCAACACCAAACTGGGTAAAACGGTCCATTCTCCTGATCTCTTTCCGGTCTAAAAACTGCTCAGGCGCAAAATCCTTGATCTCTCCGGCAATCTTGCTGTCAAATAAGGACGGATCGAACCGTGTCACGGGGCCTATCCCGGACCTACCCTGAAGGAGCGCCTTCCAATACTCCTCTTTCCCGATCCCGACAGGAGACAGCACGCCCAAACCGGTAATCACGACTCGCTGCTTGCTCTCAGGCAACATTATGTAATCCTTTCCACCAAAATGGCCGTTGGCCGCTCCCGATGCTGGCAGTACGAATTTCGAAGGTCAATCATGTTCAACTGGGTCTTGGCTTCAGAGGGGGATTGCTTTTCCCCCACTGAAGCTTAGAGCCAGTTAATAGGGGCGCGCCCAGAGGGCACCCGGCTCTTACCTGTGTGCCGTTTTTCCCGGTGTGCCGGCGGGCTTTCAGCCAAGGCGGAGCCTTGAGCCGGCGTTCAGGCCGGGCTGTAAGCCCGGATGCGCCTGTGCTCCGCATTCTTCAGGCCGGGCGTTAGCCCGGATGCGGAGGAGGAAGCGGGGGCATTAGAGCGGGTAGCCATCGTTAAAATTGCTAATGCTTCGCAATCTTCGCTATTGCTGCATTGGATTCGCAATTATCTTTGAAGTTCCCTGTGCTCCGCATTCCCGGTGTGCCGGGCGCCCTCTGGGCGCGTCACGGAGGACCCGGCACCGCCGCTTGCGGGCGCGGCCCCGCGCCGCGCCGGGTGCCCTCTGGGCGCGGCACCCTGCAGCCGCTCCACCCTCAAATCTCGCGGATGCCGCCAACCACCAAAATGGCCTAACCGTTGGCCTTGATATATTCAACCGCTGCCCCGACGGTGAGCATTTTTTCGGCATCCTCGTCAGGTATTTCCATTCCGAACGTCTCTTCCAGTGCCATAATCAATTCTACGATATCGAGGGAATCTGCGTTCAGTTGCTCAAACGAGGTCTCCGGCGCCACCGCGCCCTCCTCTACGCCGAGCTGCTCGACAATGATCGTCCGCACTTTTTCGAAGATTGCCTGATCGCTCAAATCAGCCATTCACCTGTCACCTCCAATCTCCATAATTTAAGATATCTTGCGAGATCATGCTCAGATAGCCATGCCTCCATCCACGTGCAGGACCTGCCCAGTTATATAACCTGCAGCCGGCGATACTAAAAACAGCACCGCTCCGGCAACATCCTCCGGTGTTCCGATGCGCCCCAGCGGTATCCTGCCCTGCAGTTCCTCCCGGGCCTGGGGTGAGATCCGTTCCGTCATATCTGTCCCGATGTAGCCCGGGGCGACGGCATTGACGTTGATGCCCCTGCTGGCCACCTCTCGCGCCACACACTTGGTGAAGCCGATGATCCCTGCCTTAGAGGCGCCATAGTTTGCCTGTCCGGCATTGCCGGTTACCCCGACCACCGAGGCGAGGCTCACCACGCGCCCCCAACGGCTTTTCAGCATCCATTTCAAGGCGGACCGGGTGCAGTAAAATACGCCGTTCAGGTTGGTGTCCAAAACCGCATCCCAGTCCTGGTCCTTCATTCGCAGCAGTAACTGATCCCTGGTGATGCCGGCGTTGTTGATCAGTATATCCAACGACCCGCTGCGCTTGACGACTGCATTCACCATCTCTTCGACGTCTGATCTCTTGCTCACGTCAGCAGCAACAGAAAAAGCCCTGCCGCCGGCCTTTTCAATCTCTTCAACCACGAGGGCCGCCTGGTCGGACTGCCCCGGGTAGTAATTGACTGCAACCATGGCGCCGTGCTTTGCAACAGCCAGGGCTATGGCACGCCCGATTCCCCGGGAGGCGCCGGTGATAAGCGCAACCCGATTTTCTAAAAACATTTTAAACAGTCCCTCCCATTTGCGCAAGCACCTTTTCCAGCGTTTTTTCGTCCTCGACATGGTCTACCCGGCACTCTGGCAGGATTCTTTTGATCAGTCCCGACAGCACCTGGCCGGGTCCAACCTCCAAAAAGTCATTGAACCCTTCAGCAGCCAGTCTTTTTATCGATTCCACCCAGAACACCGGCGAGCTTACCTGGGCAGCCAGCAGGTCTTTGATAACGCCCGGGCTGGATACCACCTCCCCTGAGGCATTCATTACCAGAGTTACTTGGGGTGCGGAGAAGGTATAGTCATGCATAAACAGCCTCAGGTCCTCGCTCACGCCGGCCATCAATGAGGTGTGAAAGGCGCCGCTTACCGCCAGGTTGAAGACTTTTCTGGCGCCCCTACGGCGGGCCTCGGCGATGGCCTCCTCTAAAGCCACCCTCTCGCCGGAGATCACGATCTGATTGGGAGCGTTGAAATTAGCCGGCTGCACCACTCCCTTGTCCCTTGCCGCCAGGCATATTTCCAGCGCCACCTCCTGCTCCAGGCCGATCACGGCAGCCATGCCCCCCAGTCCGGAGGCTGCCGCCCGGTCCATCAACTCCGCCCGTCTGATCACGATCTCCAGAGCCTCAGTGAAGGACAGCACCCCGGCAGCAACCAGGGCCGCATATTCCCCCAGGCTGTGGCCTGCGGCGGCCTGACAGGCGATACCGGACTCCTGCAGCACTCTCATGATGGCGATGCTTGCCGTAAAAACCGCGAGCTGGGTGTATTTGGTCCGGTCCAAAACCTCTGCCGGCCCCTCGGCGCAAAGCTGCAACAACTGGTACCCGGCAACCTGCCCGGCCTGCTCGAAAACTTCGGCCGCCGCCCGGTACCGCCGGGCCAGTTCCACGCCCATGCCCACATACTGGGACCCTTGTCCCGGAAAGACGAACGCCAACCCTAGTGCTGAGTGCTGAGCGCTGAGCGCTGAGTTGCTCAATGCCTGTGATGAGTGCTTAGTGATGAGTGATGAGTTATTGCTCATTTTACGCCACGTCTCCTTACAACGGAAACTATAAGTCCACCGATAATGCGTCCGTCCCTTTTATCAGGTTCATCAACTTACCGAAATACTGTTCGTCTAAATATCCAGCATTCAAGGCTTTTCACTCATTACTCATTACTACCATCTTATTGTGCAGGCCGCCCAGGTCAATCCCGCTCCGAATGTTGACAGCACGACTACCGACCCCTCCCTCACCAGGCCCTGGTCCACGGCCTCGGCCAGGGCCACTGGGCAGGTGGCGCCTGAGAAGTTGCCGTACTTCTCAATATTGACAAATACCTTGGACGCCGGCAGCCCCAGCCTCCGGCGCGCCGCCTCGATAATCCTCAGGTTCGCCTGGTGGGGGATCAACAGATCGATGTCAGCGGCAGTGAGTCCGGCGCGGCTCAGGCTTTCCAGGGCGGCCTCGGGCATCGCCCGCACCGCGAACTTGAACACCTCGGGGCCGTTCATGTGAATGGTGTGCAGGTGATTGTCAACGCTCTCGTGAGATGCCGGACAACGGGAGCCGCCTGCGGGCAAGTTCAAAAACTCCGCCCCGGCTCCGTCGCTGCCCAGGGCGAAGGAGAGAAAACCCCGGCCCTCCGGACCCGGCTGCAGCACCGCTGCTCCGGCGCCATCGCCGAACAGGATGCAGGTGTTGCGATCCTCCCAGTCGACGATCTTGCTCAGGGTATCTGCAGCAATCACCAGGACGCAGTCATAGGTTCCGGTGGCAATGAACTGGGATCCGACGGCGCAGGCGTAGATGAACTGCGGGCAGGCCGCCTCCAGGTCAAAACAGGCCGCCCGCTTGGCGCCTAGGGCCGCCTGCACCAGGCAGGCCGTAGCCGGAAAAAACATGTCCGGGGTTACCGTGGCCACAATGATCAGGTCGACCTGCTCCGGCGCCACTCCAGCGTTGGCCAGGGCTTGCCTGGCCGCCGGAATGGCCAGGCTGGATGTCGGCTCGTCAGGCCCGGTGATGTAGCGCTCTTTCATGCCGGTCCTGGTAGTGATCCATTCGTCCGAAGTGTCCACCATCTTTTCCAGATCGGCGTTAGTCAGTTTACGCCGGGGAAAAAACTTGCCCATCCCCGTGATCCGTACCGGCCTCAAACCTTCAGGCTTCATGGCCCTGGTTCCATCCCTTCTGCAAGGACTCGATGAGGTTCTCTTGCACTGCTTTAGCTGTATAGCGAACAGCATTTTGAATGGCGCGTGCGCGTGAGGAACCATGGCAGATGACGCTCAGCCCGTTGACACCGAGCAGCGGCGCTCCCCCGTATTCTGTATAGTCCATCTTGCGAAAAAGGTCGCTAAAAGCTGGTTTCACCAACATACCGCCAAGCATCCGCAGGGGGTTCCGCTTCAACTCATCCCTGATCATCCCGGTGAGGGTGGAGAAGATCCCTTCGGCCAGCTTCAGGGCAATGTTGCCTACAAAGCCGTCGCAGGCGATCACGTCCACGTCGGCGGTTAGGAACTCCCGCCCCTCGATATTGCCGGTAAAGCACAGATCTTTGGCGGCGGCCAGGGTCTGGTGGGCCTCGATGACCGCCTCGGTTCCCTTGGTGGCCTCGCTGCCCACGCTGAGCAGGGCGATCCTGGGGTTGCCGATGCCCAGCACCTGCCTGGCGTAGTGGCTGCCCAGGCAGGCGAATTGCACCAGGTGGCCGGCCTTGACATCGACGTTCGCCCCTGAATCGATCAGCACTTTGGGACCTTTGGGCGACGGAAAAACGGTGGCGATTCCCGGGCGCTCGATGCCGGGCAGCCTTCCGAATTCAAAAAGCGCTGCCGCCATCTGGGCTCCGGTATTGCCGGCCGAGATCACAGCGGTTGCTTCGCCCTCTTTGACCAGCCTGGTAGCCACGACCAATGACGAGTTCTTTTTGCGCCTGACCGCGGACGCCGGGTGCTCATCCATGCGGATGGCTTCGTCAGCGTGTCTCACGGTGATAGCTTCACTGGGATAGCGATAATTCCTCAGGTCTGCCTCTATCAACTCCTGAGGCCCGACCAGGATCACCTTGGCAAAACCACTGTTGACAGCATTGACGACGCCCTTGACGATCTCCCCAGGGGCATGATCGCCCCCCATGGCATCGACGGCAATGCTCACAGGTCACCCATCTCCTTCGCCACCACGGTAAAGCGGCCCCTCAGGACCTCTGCGCTGCCTACCCTGGAGTTCACCTTGATGAAGAAGCTCTTGCCCTTCTGGCCCACGACCTCGGCACAGGCCACCACCTTGTCCTTTAAAAAAACAGGGGTCAAATAGCGCACAGCGGCGCTGCCTGTCAACACCACGTCTGCGTTGATCAGCGCCACGGCCAGAGAATTGCACCTGGGCGAAGAGGTAATGCCCGCGCAGGATCTTGGTCTTGGAAAATACCATATCCTTTTTGACCTCGAGGACTGAAATGCCTCTTTTGCCCACGTCCAGCTCCAGTATATCGCCGATCAATTCACCGGTGCCCAATGAGCGGATCTGGCCGTAAAACTGCTCGGCAACGTCCTTGGTGCGCACCCGCAGTTCGGGAATACCCAGCTCCAGGCGATCCAGGCGCACGGTGGGGACGCTCACGGACAACAATTCCGCCAGGTCCTCATCGGTCAGAAACGGGTTCTCCTGCAACTGGCTTACCATGGCCTGCTGCCTGTCCCGCTTATAACGGTTCCTTTTCAAGACCACCGCGACCCACTCCTGCTTAATACCTAATCTTATTACCAAGTAACAATGAATAGTATAATGTACCAAAATAAAAAAGACAAGCAGGTTTTGCCCACTTGCCAATTAGGATGTGAGAGGTGAAGGGTTGGAGGTGAGACTCTGGTTGCATTGGCTTTGCCAATGCCATATATTCCCACTTCTGCACCCGCCATTTCTCACATCGATGTGTTAGTCGTTGCTACTTCTCCAGAACCTCCAACTCCCGGTAATAACCGCACGCCTGGCAGACCCGGTGAGCCATTTTCGGTTCGTGGCAGCGCGGGCAGTTGACCACAGCCGGGCTGGCAATCTTGATCATGGCCCTTCTCTTATTCTTGCGGGCTTTCGACGTTCTACGCTTGGGTACACCCATGTCCTCACCCCCATTTTCGATGTTCGAAGTCTCTAAGTTCGATGTTCGACTCTTGTTGGCATTAACTCCGCTAATGGCTTATATTTATTCCAATTCTCATTTCTCACTGCTTCTTAAACTTTCATATTACTCTTTTCTCCATCTTTCCACTCATCACTCATCACTTGTTCTTCAGGTATTCACCCAGGCCTGCCAGCCTCGGGTCCGGCGCCTGCGGACCGCAACCGCAATGGATGGTATTGAGATTGCAACCGCAAGAAGGGCACAGGCCCTTGCAATCCGGGTGGCAGACCGGCTTCATGGGCAGCGCCAGGACCAGGCTCTCGATGATCATGTCCCTGAGGTCTATCTGTTCCCCGCTGTATGTCCGTCCGGTATCATCCAGGTCGCTTTCGGCACTGCCTGCGGCATAATAGGTCTGCTCGAAGGAGGAGGCGACGGGGATGGTAAAGGACGTGAGGCAACAACTGCAGGTAAGATCGGCTTTCGCCTCGATGCTGCCCCTGACGTAGATATTGCCGCCGACGTTTCTTGCCTCTCCCTCAACCAGTACCTCATTAAAAACGAACAGGTCGCCCCGGAGTCCGATCTCCAGGCGGGAGTCCCTGCCGGCAAACTCTTTCTCGTTGCCGCTCTCGCTGTGGCGGGCACCCGGCCTGCGCAGGTCACCGACATCTAACAACAAGTACACCGCCCCCAATCAACCATTCCACATTATACCGGCGGCGAATGGGGATGTCAATTGACCTGTGCTCCGCATTCCCGGTGTGCCGGCGGGCTTGGCAAGAAGCGAGCAGTGCAAAGAGGGGAAGGTCCTCGCCCTTCCCCCTCGCTGCTTTATTGTCTTGAATGGCGCCTTCTATTGACCGGGAATCTGGGCCTTGGCCTTGGCCATCTCCGGCTTCTTCTCGAGTTGCTTCAGCCAATTCGGCATCCCGCTGCAAGTTCTGGTAACCGGGATCCTGGAAGGAGTACTTGAAGTTGGTGTGCACGTCGTAGGTGCCGTTCATGATGGCGACCGTGTCTTCCACGATGATCAGTTCCTCGTCGGTGGGGATGACGAAGATCTTGACCTTGGAATCCGGCGCGGAGATGTCCGATTCCGAGTTCCGGGTGCGGGCGAGCTTGTTCTTCTCCAGGTCGACCTTGACGCCCATGAACTCCAGTCCTTCCAACGCCTTCGCCCGGTGATCGGCGGCCATCTCGCCTACGCCGGCCGTCCAGACGATGGCATCGATGCCACCCAACGCCGCCGCATAGGCCCCGATGTACTTCTTGATCCGGTAGCACTCCACCTCAAATGCCAGTTTCGCCCTGGCGTCGCCCTTCTCCATAGCTTCGAGCACGTCACGGCGGTCGGTGTACTGCCCGGTGATGCCCAGCAGCCCGCTCTTCTTGTTCAGGATGGTGTTCCCATCTCCTTGGGGGAGATATTCTCTTTCTCCATCACGAAGAAGTCCATGGCGGCGTCGTGGTCGCCGGCGCGAGTGCCCATGACCAGACCCTCGAGCGGGGTGAAGCCCATGCTGGTGTCGAAGGAGAGGCCCTTCTTGACGGCGTTGGCGCTCACGCCGTTGCCGATGTGCAGGCTGACCAGGTTGACGTCGAAGGGGTCCTTGCCCAGCAGCACCGCCGCGCGCTTGGCCACGTACAGCAGGGAGGTGCCGTGGAAGCCGTAGCGGCGGATGCCGGTACTTTTCATACCAGGCATAGGGTACGGCGTACATGTACTGCGGAGGCAGCATCGTCTGGTGCCAGGCGGTGTCCATCACCGCCACGTGGGGCACGTCCGGCATCAGTGACTGGGCGGCCTCGATGCCGAGGATGTTGGGCGGGTTGTGCAAGGGCGCCAGGTCCTGCAACTCCTTGAAGGTATTCAGGGCTTCCGAAGTAATCAGGACCGACTTGGCAAACTTCTCACCGCCGTGCACCACCCGGTGTCCGACGGCGTCGATCTCCTTGACGTTCGCCAAGACGCCGTGCTCCTGGCTCACCAGCAATTCCAGGATCAGATTCACCGCTTCCGTATGGGTCGGACAGTCATGCTCGATCTTGAAGGCGTCTCTTCCCGGCACTTCGTGGATGCAGAAGGAATCCCCGATGGTCACACGCTCGACGATACCCTTGGCCGTGATCTCCTTCTTCTCCCAGTCGTAGACCAGATACTTGGCAGATGAACTGCCGCAGTTGAGAACCAGAATCTTCATGACAAATATCCCTCCGTAATTTGTTTTAAATATTTGAATTATATTTTTGACTGTCAGCGGGCCCTGGCCGCCTATCACTGGGCCTTGACCACGCATATCGCCGCCACGTTGACGATATCCTCGACGCTGCAGCCGCGGGAGAGGTCGTTGACCGGCTTGGCCATCCCCTGGAGAATCGGCCCGATCGCCTCGGCCTTGGCGAGGCGCTGCACCAGCTTGTATCCGATGTTTCCGGCGTCGAGATCCGGGAAGATCAGCACGTTGACCTTGCCGGCAACGTCGCTGCCGGGCGCCTTGGATTTCCCCACTTTGGGCACCAGGGCGGCGTCCGCTTGGAATGTTCCGTCAATGATCAGGCCGGGATATTTTTGTTTGGCAAATTCAGTCGCCTGTTCCACCTTTTCAATATCCGGATGCTTTCCCCCGCTGCCCTTGGTGGAATAGGACAACATCCCGACGCGCGGCTCCATTCCACAAAGGACCCGGGCTGTTTCCGCCGAGGAATACGCTATCTCTGCAAGCTGTTCGGCTGTAGGATTGGGGTTCACGGCGCAGTCGGCAAAGACAAACATGCCGTTGTCTCCAAACTCGCAATCGGGGACGATCATGATAAAAGAGCCGGACACGACCGAAACGCCGGGTGCTGTCTTGATGGTCTGCAGGGCGGGCCGCAGCACATCGCCGGTGGTGTTGATGGCGCCGGCAACCAGGCCGTTGGCGACATTGTCGTAAACCATCATCGAACCGTAGAAGAGGGGATTTTTCAGCAGCGCCCGCGCATCATCCAGGGTTACTCCCTTGCTCTTGCGCAATTCGTAGAACTTTGCGGCAAAGCCCTCGGCATCATCTGCGGTAGCAGGGTCGACGATCTTTACGCTGGACAGATCCACTCCCAGGTTTTTGGCAACTCCCAGCACCTCATCACGGACCCCGAGCAGAATAGGATCCGCGATCTGCTCCTTGGCCATAATCTCGGCGGCTTTTACGGTGCGCTCCTCGGTGCCTTCAGGCAGGACAATGATCTTCTTGTTTTGACGGGCCTTGGCTCTGATCTGGTCTAACAGAGACATAACAACCTCCTCCTTTTGTTAAAGTATTAAAGATATACCCAGTATCGATATTCAAGAATATCGATACTCAAGTCCCGATACTGACCATGATTATTTTTTCTTTTACCTCTATTATTGCCAGATTCAAAGGATGAGATTTAATATAAATCCTGTTTTATGGTACAGAGGATGGAAAGAGAAAGGAATAAATTATTACCTACCGGATACCTATGGCGGCTTTCTTGGAAGATATGCCTAAGAATATAAGAATATTATCCATGATTATATCATAATCCTGGAGGTACATCCATACTAACCGCGCTGATTTTTATTCCAGCCCCTACCCACCTGCAATCAGTCTCATGACATCTGAGGCTCTGAAATACCAACTCCATCGATTCCCCACTAATTTATCCCCGGACCCAACCGATCTCCGGGTGTTCAGCTAACATATTTTCTACGCCGGGCTTGTATAATCCTTCCGAGACCAAGTTTTTTCTTGAAGAATCCTGTGCCGGAGGGAGAACCGGTTCTCGATGTTCGCGCCGGGCGCCGGCGGGCACCCGGAGATACGAAGGGGAAAAATCCATGATCAGACCTGATGGTTCGCGTACTGGTACGGGCAGAGATTTTAACGGCTACAGGCAGGCAACAGGTGGCGACAGCCGCCTGTCGTTCTATGCGCCCCTGTTCTGGATCCTGGTCTGCCTGCTTTTGGGAGCGGGGATCATCCGCTATCCGGTCGCCACCCTGGCGGCAGCCCGCCGGGGGCTGCTGACCTGGTGGGAGATAGTGCTGCCCAGCCTCTTGCCGTTCTTTATCGTCAGCGAACTGTTGATGGGCCTGGGCTTTGTCTCCCTTCTGGGCCGTCTGCTGGAACCGGTTATGCGCCCGCTGTTCAACCTGCCCGGCAGCGCCGGTTTTGTCATCGCCGTCAGTTACACCTCCGGTTTTCCACTCTGCGCCGTGCTCACCTCCCGCATCCGGAACGATCATCTCTGTACCCGGAACGAGGGCGAGCGGCTGATGGCTTTTACCAGCAATGCCAGCCCCTTGTTCATGCTGGGGGCGGTAAGTGTCGGCATGTACAGAAATCCGGCGCTCGGTCCTTTAATCGCCGGCATCCACTATCTTTCTAATTTACTATGTGGAATACTGCTCCGATTTATGTCACCGCCGCGCTCTGTCCCGACACGGGCTGCCGGCAAAAAAGCCGGTCTGTTGACCAGGGTGGATTCATTGCTGCGGGCTTCACGCCTCGAAAAGCAGAACTTCGGGTCGCTGCTGGGTGCAACAGTGCAGAAAACCAGCATCAACCTGCTGACCATCGGGGGGTTTATCATGATCTTCTCGGTGCTGATCGGGATCATGGAGGCGGCGGGCTTCTTCAACACGCTTACACTCGCGCTGGCGCCGGTTGCGCAACTGTTCCACGTCGACGTGAGTCTCTTGAGAGGGCTGATGTACGGCCTGTTTGAAATCACCATCGGCATCAACCAGGCGAGCAAGAGTGCGGGCAGCTTCGTCCAGCAGTTACTGGTGATCGAAGCGCTGCTGGCATGGAATGGACTTGCGGTGCAGGCACAGGTGGCAGGTATGATGGTGGGGAGCGACCTGCGCCTCTGGCTCTACCTGTTGACCAGGTGCCTGCAGGTGCTCATAGCGGTGTTGATCGCCTACGTGGTAACTCTGCTGCCGGTCATGCATTACCTGACCGCGCCCATGGGGCACCCGCTTCTGGTCGCGGCACTGGCAACAGGTCCTGTGGCGTCCTGGTTCCCGCGGGTATCCGGATTATGCGTGCCGGCAGGAATTGTTTTGGCGCTGTTTACCGGATACACTCTCAATAAGTGGTGGGCCCGGCTGAAAAAGATCATCATCATCCGCTGATCGGTTGCCGGTCTCTCTTCATTTGGCTCAGCTCTTCCCGGCCCCTGCGGATCACGTCCAGATTCTGCTCGAGGCTTGTCTCCAGGTTGCTCATGACATCATCAGCGTACAGAGTGGCGTTGTTCCTGATCTCATGGGCTACCCGCCGGCTCTGGGCCACAATCTCTTCGGCAGCCGCCTCGGCGCGCTTGACGACCTCGCTCTCCCTGATCATGCCCTCGATCCGCTGGTTGGCTTCCGCAAAGATGCGCTCCACCTCTACCCGGGCGTCATCCATCAGATGTTCCCGGTCCTTGACCATCAACCTGGCCTGGCGGAGCTCCTCCGGCAGCAGTGACCTGATCCGGTCGATGTAATCCAGCAGCGTTTCTTCACCCACCAAAACCTTGTCGGTCATCGGCACGTGCCTGCTGCCTTGAATGTACCCCTCCAGGTCTTCCAACAGCTTGAATAAATCATCGGACATATCCACAGGCTCCCCTCTCACTTCTCGAAGTTCGATATTCGAAGCGGGATGTTCGGTTATTTCCACGTCTGGATAAGTTTGCTTGGTTGTCGACTCTCTCGACGTTGGAAGTTCGCCATTCGACGTGCGATCAGGAGGAAACTGCTTTTGTTTGGGATGCTGCGCATACTCATAAATGGATTCGCAGTTTTCTTCGCTATCCAAAGCCAGGTGTTCAATTAACTTTCCTTTCGAATCCCGAACCTCCACCGCATCCGGGCGTACCGCCCGGCCTGAGGGAATGCGGCGCACAGGCAAACTCGAAATACTGTCACTCATCACGCATCACGCAAGTCATGCAAGGCAAAACGCTCTTGAAGATGCCGGGCCACCTGCTCCGAAACCAGGCCGTTGACATCACCCCCGAGGCTGGCTACCTCCTTGATGATACTCGAACTCAGGTACGAGTACTTGGGGTGAGCCACCAGAAACACTGTTTCTACCTCCGGACAGAGCTTCCGGTTCATCAATGCCATCTGGAACTCATTCTCGAAATCGGAGATGGCGCGGAGACCACGCACAATGATCCGGGCATTTTTCCGCTTCACGAATTCGGTCAGCAAACCCTTGAAGCAGTTTACCTCCACGTTCGGAAGCCGGGTAGACTCCCGGGCGATCATTTCCACCCGCTCCTCCATGGTAAAGAGAGGCTGTTTGCCCGGGTTGAGACAGACGGCCACGATTACCCGGTCAAAGACCGCCGCCGCTCTCTCGATGATGTCCAGGTGTCCGTAAGTGATCGGGTCGAAACTGCCCGGATAGACAGCAATAGCCATGTCAATATCCTTTCTGGTTTAATATTGGATTCCGAATGGGCGGTCACTACCAGCTAAGTAAAACCTTAGCACGCTATCCCCGTAAGTCCTGGTTTTGATCGGGGCGGGCTCCCCTGCAACTTCTTCTCCCGCGTAACTGCGCGTGACGATCAATCCGTCAGGCGCCATCAGGTCATGCTGCAACAGCCTGTCCAGGGTCGGAGCCACCAGGCCCTTCCTGAAAGGAGGGTCGACGAAGGCCAGGTTGAATTTAGCCCCCTCTTTTTGCAACTGCGCGAGGATCTTCAAGGCATCTCCAACACAGACCCGCCCCTGGGAGGTAAATCCGGTGACAGCCAGGTTGTCCCTGATCAGGGCGGCTGTCAGCGGGTCTTTCTCTACAAACAGCGCCTGACTGGCCCCCCGGCTCAAGGCTTCGATCCCGATGCTCCCACTGCCGGCAAACAGATCGAGGAAAAGAGCCTCGCTCACCCTCAAGGCCAGCATATCAAAGAGGGCCTCCTTGATGAAGTCCGTTGCCGGACGAAGATCCATCGTCTTTCTGGTTTTCAGTCTCCGGCCCTTCGCAACGCCGCCGATTACCCTCAATCCGCTCACAGATATCTTGCTCCCGCCAGTTCAAGCTTCTGAGAAATTATAGCACAAACAACTTGAAAATACCTCTCAGATTAGGATTTCTAGATTATTTAAAGAGATTTTACCGGCAACACAATGTCATATATTACCAACATAGTATTTGTATAAAAAAGTTCGGTTTGTACAAAATAGGTAATGGCTAAAGGGTCTTCATGGGAAGGGCACTTAATACCAGACCTGCAATGACGCAGCAAGGATTACGCCAACCTTTCTCATGAGCTCTTCCTCCAGTTTCTCCTCTCCCACGCCATTGAGTGCGTCTTTACTTCGGTGAGCGCACTCAGTGGCGACGCAAAACAAAACCATAAGCCCACTGCTTATGGTTTTTATATTTCCGGTGCCAGCAGCCTGGTGCCAAACCCGCGCTCCTGCAATATGCCCCCGATCTCCCCCAGCGCCTCCTGGATGCTCTCGATTGCCGCTTCCAGGCTTTTGACTCCGCTTCCGGAGACGTGCACGCCAGTCAGGCGCAGCAGGTACTGGCGCTCCTGCTCCAGGTCCTGCAGTTCACCCCTCAGGCGCTCCAGTTCCTTCCTCAGATTTTCGTTTGTCATCTGGGAATAGCGCTTGTCTTCCGGCATCAGTCTTCGTGCCGCTCCTTCCTTCTGGTTCTCGCCATAAGTTTATCATGAAAATCTCGTCAACGCTAAACGACTTGCGCCACAATGGGGATTTCAGGCACCATTGGCAATCACTAAAAGACATTTTGTTCACCTACACATCTTGACACGGACCGACCTCAGGCTTTTACTTGTCGGACACCCGTGTCTATGTTAAAATCACTAAATAAAGATTTCCTTCTTTACCTCAATCCACATCAATGCAACTGTCCCTTCGTCTCCTCCTTTTCGCTTACCCTGATTTTCTTGTGCTCTGTATGTTTATCTTAAAAATTTAATCCGGGGAGTGATGGTAATGGATATCTATCCCTGAGTACCGTGACGATGACCTGTGTGCTGATTGCGGTGGCAAATGCTGTTTGATCTACAGCGCGTCTAAAAACCTGAGCCGGAGAATGCATGAGGATGAAAAGCATCTCTTCGGAGGGGGTCACCACTTGGAGTATGGTGTTGAACCCATGTCCGAGAAGATACACCCGCATGCGTGTGAATACCTGGGGTTGAATGGATGCCTGATTCCCTGGGAGAGACGGCCGCCGATCTGCAAAAATTACCGCTGCGGTCTGTGGCGCGATCTGACCAATCAGAGGCAAAAAAATTCCGGCAGTCGCCAACTGCCGGTAAAGGAAAAGTGACAATGGGTTGAACTAAAAAAATCCAGCCCCAATAGAGGCCGGAGTAATAAACATCAACTACTCATGCTACCCTCTCCCTGGGAAGGTACAACACGCCATGCTTCCGGGCAGGTCTCCTGACTCATGGATCATTGCCCCGGCGCTGCCTTCCCGGATCAACTCCAGTGGCATGTTAGCGCTGGCTACCATTCACAGTGGCCGGACCGCTCAGGTTTTTCACCTGATTCCCTACAAAACCCGGATGCGGCTATTCAGTTTGACTTCACTTTACCATAAGATTTCCGGCATGTCCAGATCTTTAACCTTCAACTGATCTTTAACCTTCAACCTGTTCTAGGATAACCTTGTGGTCGACCAGGGCCAGCTCTCTGATGCGCGCCTTGATCATCTTGCGCTGTCCGAAGATATTCTCCAGCACCAGGCCGCCCTCATAGGGCAGCACGCTGTCCACATTCTCCATGAAGAGCTCATCCTTGTCATCCTTGCGCACGTAAGCATGTGCTTCACACACCGGCAACACCCCCATTCATCCTAGCGTAGTCCTATTATAGCACAGGCTGCTCCCTGTTACATGGTGTTAAATCTCCTGGTCGAAAAGCTCCTTGATCTTCTTGAAATCCTCCCACACCGGCTTCTTTTTGTTGGCGTCCCTCAAGATGGCCGCAGGGTGAAAGGTCGGGATGATCTTGATGCCGCCCTTTTCATAGACATTGCCCCGAACCAGGGTAATCTTGGCATCATCATGAACCAGGCATTGGGTGGACAACGCTCCCAGGCAGACGATCAGGCGCGGCTGGATCAGTTCGATCTTTCTCACCAGGTAGACAAAGCACGCCTCCGCCTCATCCCGCTTGGGGGTGCGGTTGCCCGGAGGACGACACTGACAGATATTGGTGATGTAGACATCGCCGCGCTGCAGCCCCACCGACCCCATGATCTTCTCCAACAACTGACCCGCAGCGCCGACAAAGGGTTTGCCCAGGAGGTCCTCGTCGGCTCCCGGGGCCTCTCCGACAAACATCAACCTGGCCTCCGGGTTTCCATCCCCGAACACCACACCATGGGCATTATCCCTCAAACTGCAGCGGTGGCACTGCAGGCAATACTGCTGCAGGTTGGCTAGATCATCAAATTGGTCGAGCAGCGGCAGCCATTTCATTTAAAAAGATCCTCCCAACATGATTGACGAATTCCTGAACAGTAGCGATTATTATTGTAATTCGTCAGGCTGCCGGCAAAAACCTTGTAGAGTGAAGGATAAGTTATCGTGTAAACCTCTCCCGGGATTTCATTGAGAGCCTGCCCTGCCAAGAAGGCCGCCCCTTTTATCGCATAAAAAGTTGGGCGGCTGGTTACTATTAGAGATGACAGGCAGCATGTTCTATTTTATCTTTCAGGGAGTGCAAATAACCATGGTCAACCTGGACCTGGCAGTGGAAGCCAGAGATCTGGTCAGAGGCGACACCGGTCAGGAAATACCCGGGGTCTCCGAACAGAAGCAGGATTTCCCGCACGGTAGCGTGACCATCATCAAGATTCTCGATGAGCGTGCGGAATCAGTGATGGGCAAGCCCAAGGGAACCTACATCACCATCGAGGCCCCCGATCTCCGGCTCAAGGCGCCCGAAGTCCAGTCCAGCGTTGCCGACGTGCTGGCGCAGCACCTGCGCAGCCTGTTAAAGACATCCAAGACATCAACAGTATTGATCATCGGGCTGGGCAACTGGCAGGCCACGCCGGACGCCCTGGGGCCTACGGTGGTGAAATACTCCCTGATCACACGCCACCTGCACCAGCTCATGCCCGAGATGGTGGAAAAATACAGTTCGGTCTGCGCCTTTGCACCAGGCGTGTTGGGCATCACCGGCATCGAGACCGCCGAAATCATTCAGGGGATCGTAGAAAAAGTCAAGCCGGAAGCGATCATCGCCATCGATGCCCTGGCGTCGACCAGCATCTCCCGGCTGGGGACCACGATCCAGATCGGCGACACCGGCATCTCGCCAGGCTCCGGCGTCAACAACAACAGGATCGGGGTCAACCAACAGACCATGGGCGTACCCGTCATCGCCCTCGGGGTTCCGACCGTTGTCAATGCCGGGGTGATCATGCAGTCCGCTCTGGAGAGCTATCAGTCCAAGGTATCGCGTGGCAGCCGGTTAAGCCCGGTTCTCTCCAGGGAAGTGCTCGAAGATCTTCTGAAACCCTTCGAGGGTTCGCTGATCGTCACACCGCGAGATCGACGACCTGATCCTGAATGCCGGCCGGACCGTTACCAGGGGGATCACTCTGGCCTTGCACCCGGAAGCGGATAAAGAGGAGATCGAGGCGTTGATGTGTTAAAAGTTAAAGCGGACCAGGGGGGTCCGCTTTAATTGGTAATCAGTATGCGATTCATGACTGTTACTTCGCCGCAATGCTATTCTGGTACTGACTCCACACCTTACGGGTCATCCCTCCGCCGACGGAGCCGTTGTCACGGGATGAGATGTTGCCTTTGTAAGCTTGGTTGAAGTCGACCCCCACCTGACCGGCTATCTCGAACTTGAGCTGATCCATAGCCTTTCTCGCATTGGGGTTGAGAATGGTGCTTGCCATCAGACATGCGCCTCCTTTCGTTTATAGAATACTTGCGACAACTACCCAAACCACCACTGGTTTCGAAGAAGGAGAGGTTACCGTCCCGCAACGCTATTCTGGTATTGCTCCCAGACTTTCTTGGTCATCCCTCCACCAACATAGCCGTTGTCACGGGATGGAAGGTTGCCCTTGTACGCCTGGTTATAGTCGACCCCTACCGAACTCGCAATTTCGAACTTGAGCTGTCCAAAGCCTTCCTTGCATTGGGGTTCAGGATAGTGTTTCGAGCCACCGGATACGCACCTCCTTTCGTTCGACGTTGAACGTCGCTTTTTTATTTTGTTCAGGTTCTACCTATAGTTTGTTTAAAAGCCGCCCAAAGATACTAGTAAGATGACGCCAAAATTCATAATATTTTGCAGACATAATGATAAAAAGCTATGATTTGTGGTGACTTTACGATATTTCCAATATAAGTTTACAATCTAAACTAGATACCAAAAGAGCCTCGATTCTAAAAAATCGAGGCTTCCTGTTTATAATGCTTTCTTTATACTGGTCTGGAAAAACATTAAAAAGAACGCTTTTGTTCGCTTCGCCAGCCCAGCCGGCCACGACCGCCCGGAGGCCGCCCCGGCGGTGGGCGCCCTGCAAGCCAAGACTTCTGTGAACTACCTCCACTTAAGAAGCGGCGGCTTCCTGCTTCATCGACCGCTGCCTTGGTATGCCAAGGTCTTACACGATCTCAATTCAGGCGTAACTTCGGGCTGTTCCATCCCTAGTCTTTGGGAAGCTCGAAACTTTTACCCCGGTAAGCATTCCTACCGGGAACCGCATAGCTTCGGTTGTCAAAGATCTGATTTCATTATACCAACACTTGTTTGTAATGTCAATTGTTTTTCTGGGTAATAATCCTACCTTAGAGGAAGGGGCCTTCTCTCTGAATGCTGTTAAAACTTCAAGCCATAGATCAGGCTGGGAAAACGGAATCTAATCTCCTGCATTAAGGTGTGGGGACACATATCCTCCGGAGAAATGTCCCCTATATCATTGACATGTTTCAAGTACCTGGCAGCGTATGATCTGGACTTTTCCATCAGATAGGCGTCTTTAAGGATATCGACGACACGAAAATCCGACAGCCCATGCTGCCTGACACCCATCAACTCACCGGGTCCCCTGATGGCCAGGTCCTGCTCAGCGACCTTGAACCCATCCTGGTGCTTTACCAGGGTCCTGACGCGGTCACGCGCCTCATCGGTGTTTGGATTGCCAATCAGGATGCAGTAGCCCGCAGCCTTGCCCCGGCCCACTCTCCCCCGCAGTTGGTGCAACTGTGACAGGCCAAACCGCTCCACCCCCTCGACGATCATCAGCGAGGCGTTGGCCACGTCAACCCCCACCTCGATCACCGTCGTGGCAACCAGGAGGTTGATGTCCCCGGCCCTGAATTCCCCCATGACACGCGCCTTATCTTCCATCTTCATCCTGCCGTGCAAGAGCCCTATGCTGTACTCCGGAAACTCCTCCTGCAGTTCGGAGGCCCGGTTCGCTGCAGCCTCCACCTCCAGTTTCTCCGATTCTTCGATCAGGGGACAGACCACGTAGGCCTGGCGTCCGGCTTGCAATTCCTGGCGCAGGAACTTGTAAGCCCTCTGCTTTTCCTGTACCGGGAGAAAATAGGTCTTGACTCCCTGTCTCCCGGGCGGCAGTTGGTCGATGACCGACAGGTCGAGGTCGCCGTAGAGGGTGAGCGTGAGGCTGCGCGGGATGGGGGTGGCGGTCATCACCAGCACGTCAGCCTGGGGAGCCTTGGATTGCAGGAGATCGCGCTGCCGGACGCCGAAGCGGTGCTGCTCATCGATGACAATCAACCCCAGCCGGTCAAAAACGACCCCTTCCTCCAGGAGGGCATGGGTGCCCACCACAATGTCAATCTGACCATTTCTTAACGCCTCCAGGCTCTCCTCCCGCTGGCGCCTGGCGCCTCCGCCCGTCAGCACTGCCACCCGCACTTCCAGGCGTTCGGCTGAACTCTTCAATCCCAGGTAGTGCTGCTCCGCCAGGACCTCGGTAGGAGCCATCAGCGCCCCCTGGTATCCCGAGGCCACTGCATACAGAAGAGCATAGAGGGCGACCACTGTTTTTCCGCAGCCCACGTCCCCCTGCACCAGCCGGTACATGCGGCGCGGGGCGGCCAGGTCGCTTCTGATCTCGCCCAGCACCCGCTGCTGGGCCGGCGTCAAGGAGAATGGCAGGCCTCCGATAAAGGCCTCCGCCAGTTCGGACTGGGGCCTGCGCCCCACCCCCCGGTGTTGAATGGTGCCCTGAACCATCCCCAATCCCAGTTGAAATAAAAAAAGCTCTTCAAAGGCCAGCCGCTCACGGGCTTTGGCCAGAGCTTCGAAATCGCCGGGGAAATGAACCTGCAGCAAGCTCTCCGCCAGGGGCGGCAGGTGCAGATCCATCGCCACCTGCGGTGGCAGCAGGTCTTTCGCCCAGCATGCATATTGTTTGACAAGCTTGTGCATGAGCCGCCTCAGGGTGCGCTGGCTCAAATCCTCTGTGGCGCTGTAAAAGGGCACGATCCGCCCTACGTGAACCGCATTGACCGGATTACCGATTTCATAATCGGCGACGGCGATCTCGTTGCCGAACAGGCCGCCGTCGATCCTGCCGGTTACTGTTACCGGCAGGCCGCGGCGCAGAGACCGCGTTACGAATGGCTGGTTAAACCACAGGGCAGTGAGCGGCCCGCTGCCGGTCCTGATCTCGGCCCTCACTACAGACAACCCCCGGCGGGTCGCCGTGGTTTCCGTCCTGGTGATGATTCCCGAAGCAGTGACGGTCTCGCCCGGTTTCCACTCGCCTGCCTGCTTGATGCGCCGGTCCTCGTAGCGCCGCGGCAGGTAATAGAGGATGTCGAACAACGTCCCGATCCCCAGTTTTCCGAGCAGCTTTGCCCGGGCCTCCCCCACTTGCGGCAGGCCGCCGGCGGAGACGGCGCCCAGTTGGCTGGCAGTAAGTTGTTTTACGGTAGTGGTCTGACTGGCCATCGGCTATTCGATACTGACCAGGAAATAGTAGACCGGTTGCCCCCCGTACTGAATCTCTACTTCGATCTGCGGGTGGCTGCTGCGAATCGAGGCGGCAACCCGGTCAGCCTGTTCCGGCAGCACATCTTTTCCTATCAAGAGCGTCACCAGTTCGTCCTGCCCATCCAGCATCCGGTCGACTGTCGCCTGCAGCACCTGTTCCAGCGAGGTACCGACCGCCACAATGTCCCCCTGCCAGAGACCGATCACCTCGCCCTGCTTGATTTCGGTATCTCCAAATAACGCATTGTGCGCTGCGTAAGTCACTTCCGCAGCCTTTATCCGGCCTGCAGCCTGCTCCATTTTCCCGATGTTGGCAGTCATGTCCAGGGCTGGGTTGAAGGCCAGCATGGCCGAGATGCCTGCCTGGATGCTGGTGGTGGGCAGCACCGCCACGCTGCGCGCCGCGCCCGGGGGGCACCCGCCTTTGGGCGCGGCGCCCGCCAGCTTCCCGGCCTGCTCGGCGGCCATGATCAGGTTCTTGTTGTTGGGCAGGATCAGCACCTGCTCATTTGGCATGTCCTCAATCGCCTTGACGAACTCTGCCACCGGCGGGTTCATGGTCTGCCCGCCGGCGACGATCTGCGCCGCCCCCAGGCTCCGGAAGATCTCCTCGATTCCCTCGCCGGCTGCCACTGCCAGCACACCGATCTCCCTGGAGGCGGTGGCCGTACCGGCACTGGAGAGCATCACCGGTTCCGCTGTGTCACTGGCAGCCCGCGCCGCTGCCCGTCTGCACCGGCGCTCGCGGACGCATCCGGCTTCAGGGCCGTTTCGACGTGTGTTTGCTGCCACTGGTCGCGCATGTTGCTGACCTGTATATTATGGAGCGTCCCGAACTGCAGGCAATACTCCAACACCTGGCCGGGATGATTGGAATGCACGTGGATCTTGATCACATCATCCATGTTGGCAACGATCAGGCTCCCTCCATACTCCTGGAGGGTGAGGCGCAGTGGTCCCAAGCAGGCCGGATCGCCCCGCAACAGAAATTCAACGCAGTAGATGAACATAAAATCTTCCTCGTCGTCCTGGACTGGGTCCAGTGATTGTGATGTGAGAGGCGCCTTCAAAACGTATTGAGAGGTGTGATGCCCGTTGGCGCCAGCCACGCCAATGACTTCAAGTTCGCTGTGGTGTGCATCGGCAACCATTCCGGCGCTGTCGCTTCGTACGCCGGGGTTTACCGGCATGCTTTCAACTTCACCGCGCCCCACCGGGGCACCAGCTTTAGCTGGCCGGGTACCCGGAACCGCCCCAAACACCCGGTCACGCTCCATACTGCGCAACTTGCCCAGTTCCTGCAAGCCGCCCTCCAGAAGGACCAGCAGGCCCTTGCCTCCGGCGTCTACCACGCCGGCCTTCTTTAAGACCGGAAGCAATTCAGGAGTCAGTTGCAGCGTCTCATTCCCCTTCTGAACCGCAGACAACAGTGCCTGCCACAGATCAGACTCTTTCTTGGCAGCCTCGACCAGACCCTGCAAGAAACCCCTGGCGACTGTCAGCATCGTCCCCTCAACCGGCTTCATCACTGCCTGATAGGCCGTGGACACTGCCGCCTGCCAGGCCCTGACAAACTGGGCCAGGGTGATCTCATCGCTGCCCTTGACGGCTTCAGCAAAGCCGCGGATCAACTGAGATAAAATTACGCCGGAATTTCCCCGGGCACCCATCAGGGAGCCCTTTGCCAACGCTTCACTGATATCGCTCACCTGATTAGTTTTCACCTGCTGCAACTCCCGAATCGCTGCCTGCATAGTCAGGTGCATATTGCGACCGGTATCGCCATCGGGCACCGGAAAGACATTCAGTCTGTCAATCTCTTGCTGATGCTCGGCGAGGGAGGCGAGGCCACCCTCAAAAAGCACCTTCAACTGTTCTCCAGTCACACCCTCCAGGACCAATCACCCTTTCGACAATTACTGAAAGAACTTGACTCCTGTCACGTTGATATTGATTGCCGCAGGACGCAGGCCCGTCATTTTTTCGATCTCGTACTGTACCGTCTCCATGATGTTGGCAGCTACTTCGGCAATCCTGACTCCATAGCACATGATCACATACAGATCGATCTTCACCTCATCGCCTTCCAGGTTGACATCAACGCCCTGGCTCAGAGCATCCCAGCCCAGGATCTCCGACACCCCCTGGCGCCACCCCCTGGGGACCATGCCCACAATACCGTAGCAACGAACTGCAGCGGCGCCCGCAATCGTTGCCAGAGTCTCGCCGGAAATCTCGATGCTGCCATACTCGGTTCTGGTTGTTTGGCCCATATTTCAATTCCCCCCTGCACGGAGTATGACTTTACACCTATTCAAACGAAGCGAAGCGAAGTTTCCTGTGCTCCGCATTCTTCAGGCCGGGCGGTACGCCCGGATGCGGAGGAATTAGCCATGTGCCGTCCATCACATGGACGACCCAAAGGGTACCCCGGCGCTCAACTCCTGAGATTACTTTCATTATAACATAATCCGGTAACTTTTAAGACTAAGATGATCGCCTGAGTTGAGTGCTGAACATATGGCACGGCATATAATTCTTATAACTTCGCCGATCATAAGGAGATCAAACTCCCAATAATTTACATATCTGAACCCGCCACCTGTTGAGATGGGGAACATCAAGGCGAAGTTATATGCCAAATATACTGTGGCAACAAGAACTCTTACCACCTTCCGCCGAAGGAACGACTGCTTTTTTATAACGACTGCGGCAGAATACCTGACCCCGGGGTACCCGCTTTAGCGGGTCCGGTCAGGATGAATGCCGCACAAAGTTTCAAAGAATCTACCTTTTTGAATACCTCGGGCTTTATGCCCGAGGAAATAAGAATCAAAGATTCTTTATTTGCCAGCGCCAAGCCTTTTTGTTAGAATAGATTTTGTGATCAGGGAAGGCCGCGCCCGGCTGTGCCGTCCCCGGCACCGCCTTTTCGGGCAAGGCGCGGCACAACGATGTTCCCCGGCGCTTAACTCACCTCAGCATAAGTTGCAGCCGGTTTGATTGTGTTAATTTTAATTGAGCCGGGTCACAATCAAGGAAGGGGGAAGTCTACATGGCAGTATGCGCTTATTGCGGCAAAGGAATCCGGGTCGGCATGCAGGTAAGCCACAGCCACATCCGCACCAAAAGGACCTGGGCGCCCAACCTGCAACCTGTCAGAACCGTTGTCAACGGCAAACCGGAGCGCCTGATGGTCTGTACCCGCTGCTTGAAAGCCGGCAAAGTCAAACGCGCTACCCACTAACCGCCTAAATCAGGTTTGCCCCGGCCAAGTCCTGTCCTGTTGACAAGTCGATGATCCGCACACCGCCACCAGTATCGGCGACCGCCACGGTCGCCGTTTTCCGGTCGTCCTTGGGCAAAGAGGGCGATCCCGGGTTGAGCAGGAGCACGCCCACCCCGGGGGCACTGGACATGGCGCCGCCGGGCGCGCCCTAACCGCGCGCCTCGACATCGACCGGCCGGCCAGCCTGCAACTCCCGCAACAGGTTGGCCATCTCCAAAGCAGTCAAGGCAGCGTCGGCGCCCTTGTTGCCCGCCTTGGTGCCGGCGCGCTCGATCGCCTGCTCCAGGGTATCTGCCGTGATCAGGCCATAGACGATAGGCATTCCCTTATCCAGTCCGATCTGGGCGATCCCCTTGGTGACCTCGCTGGCAATATATTCGAAGTGGGGCGTCGCCCCTCTGATGACAGCGCCCAGGCAGATCACCGCGTCATAACCCCGTCCCGTCATTTTCTTGGCCGCCAGCGGTATTTCAAAGGCACCGGGCACCCAGGCGACCTCAACGGCGCCCTCATCCACCCCGTGCCTCAACAGGGCGTCTATCGCCCCGCTCAGCAACCGGCTGGTGATGAACTCATTAAATCGCGCCACAACGATCCCGAACCGCATCCCCTGACCGATCAGCTTGCCTTCAAATGTCTTTGCCATAGCCTTCAGCCTCCTTCTATTTTTGCTATTTTCCCAGGGCCAGCAGGTGCCCCATCTTCTCCTTCTTGGTCTCCAAGTAGCGCCTGTTTTCCGGCGCCGGAGGGATCTCGATCGGTACCCGCTCCACGATCTCCAGTCCATACCCCTCCAGGCCGGCAATCTTCCGGGGGTTGTTGGTCAACAGCCGGATCTTGCGCAGTCCCAGATCGACGAGGATCTGTGCTCCAAACCCATAATCCCGCAGATCCGGAGGAAAACCCAGCATCTCGTTGGCTTCGACGGTATCGCACCCCTGGTCCTGGAGGCCATAGGCCAGGATCTTGTTGGGCAATCCGATTCCCCGGCCCTCCTGGCGCATATAGAGGATGACGCCGGCACCCTCGCCGGCGATCATGCGCATCGCCTGGGCCAACTGCTGGCCGCAGTCGCAGCGCAGTGAACCGAAGACATCGCCGGTGAGACACTCCGAGTGCACCCTGGTCAAGGTAGGACGCCCCGGGTCGAGGTCGCCCATGATCAGGGCCAGATGGCAATTGTGGTCGAGGATGGTCTCATAGGCCACCGCCTGAAATTCGCCGTACCTGGTGGGCAAATGTGTCGTTGCCATCCGGTGGATCAGCTTCTCGGTGCGGCGGCGGTATCCGATCAGGTCAGCGACGGTGATGATCTTCAATCCGTGTTTGCGCGAAAACTCCAGCAACTGTGGAACGCGTGCCATGGTGCCGTCGTCGTTCATGATCTCGCAGCAAACCCCGGCCGGATAGAAGCCGGCCAGCCGCGCCAGGTCAACCGTGGTCTCGGTGTGCCCGGCCCTCCGCAACACGCCGCCGTTTTTCGCTCTCAGCGGAAAGATATGCCCCGGGCGGCGCAGGTCTGCAGGCCTGGCAGCAGGGTCGATGATCGTCCTGACGGTCAGGGCGCGTTCGAAGGCGGAAATACCCGTGGTCGCCGTGGCCGCGTCCACCGACACCGCAAAGGCCGTCTCCAGGCTCTCGGTGTTGTTTTCAACCATCTGTTGGATCTTCAGTTCGTCCAGGCGCTCCGCGATCATCGGCATGCAGATCAGACCTTTTGCATGGGTGGCCATGAAGTTGATGGCCTCAGGAGTGGCCTTCTCTGCGGCAATGATCAGGTCGCCCTCGTTCTCCCGGTCCTCGTCATCCACCACGATGACCATCCGCCCGGTCCGGATCTCCTCTATCGCTTCCTCCACTGTATGAAATTCGCCGGTTCTCATGACATTCCCCTCCTAATTGAAGTGCTGAGTGCTGAGTAAAATCATTGCTTCTTTCATCTGTATTCGGCGGAGCCTAATTTACATTATAGTGTGCAGCAGCCATGCCAATCTTTCAAGGCATGATACGACCCTTTTTTGCCAAAGTCATAGTTTGATGCGCAACGCGGGGCGACTTACATTATTGTGTGCGACGCAAACTCATGAGGGTTCTTTAGACTCATTACTCATCACTTTTGACTCATTACTTTTTTACATAAAACCGTTTTCGAGCAGCGAGTCCATGGTGATCCCCTTCTGTTCCTGAACACCGGCCCGCTGCAATAGGCTGCTCACGTACTTGCCCAGCAGGTCAGCCTCTATGTTCAACAGATCCCCGGTCTTCTTGCCGCCCAGGGTGGTAGTCTCCCTGGTGTGGGGGATCAGGCCGGCCATCAGCGCCCCCACTTTCAGATCGGCGATGGTCAGGCTCACCCCATCCAGGGCCACCGAACCCTGCGGGATCAGGTATGGCTCCACCTCCCCGGGCACGGACACCCACATCTCGGTGGCAATGCCCTTTTCCTGGAGGCTCAGAATAACCCCGGCAGCATCCACGTGTCCGGCGACCAGGTGTCCACCCAGCCTGTCCCCCAGTGCCATCGCCCGCTCCAGGTTAACCCGGGACCCCGCCTGCAAGCGCCCGAGGTTGGTCTTCCGCAGGGTTTCATGCATCACGTCGACGGTAAAACTGCCGGCTGAAAAGCCGGTCACCGTCAGGCAGGCGCCATTCACGGCGATGCTGTCCCCCAGTCTAATGCCGTCCAAAACCCTGACTGCCTCCACTGTCAGAGCAGCCGAAGACTGCCCGTTCGCCAGGCTCCGGATCAGTCCCATCTCTTCGACAATACCGGTAAACATCCAGTTCACCTCTCCTGTTTCGTCCCACTTCCTGCGTCACACTGCTCGACCGGGTATCCTACGATCATCAGGTCGTCGCCCACCTGCCGGCACTCCAGCGCTGCGAGATGCGGCGCCACGGCCAGGTTTTCCGCCCCAGCCCCTCCGAAGGGGCCGGGAGCGCCGCTGCCACCGATGATCCTGGGGGCGACAAAGAAGATAAACTTATCGATGGCTCGCGCTTTGAGAAAGTTGGCATTCAGGAGACTGCCGCCCTCCAGGAGCAGGGCGGCCACCTCCCTGCCCCCCAATTCACGCAGCAGCGCCTGGATGTCCACCAGGCCGTCCACTCCCGGCAGCTCCCAGACTTCAACCCCCCGCTCCGTCAGCATCTCTTTCTTGCCGGGCGGGCATCGCCCCTCCACCACGGCCACTGCCGCGGGATAATCCCGCGCCGTCTGCACCAACTGAGAGTCCAGCGGGATCCTGAGGCTGCTGTCGGCGACCACCCGCAGCGGTTTCTTGTCAGCGTCCGGAAGCCTGACCGTCAACAGGGGGTCATCCGCCAGCACCGTTCCGATTCCCGCCAGCACGGCATCGTTCTCCGCTCGAATATGCTGCACCAGGTTGCGTGATTCCGGACCGGTGATCCACCGGGAATCTCCCGACCTGGTGGCGATCTTGCCGTCCAGGCTCATGGCAGCCTTGAGGGTGACAAAGGGCTGCCGGGCCACGATGTACTTGAAAAATGCCTCGTTGAGGCGCCGGGCCTCAGCATCCAGCACACCCGACCGCACTTCCAGGCCTGCCTGCCGCAAGGCCTGCAGTCCCTTTCCCGCTACCTGGGGGTTGGGGTCCGGGGTGGCCACGACCACCCTTTTGACGCCCGCCCTGATAATCGCCTCGGTGCAGGGCGGTGTTCTTCCAAAGTGGCAGCAGGGTTCCAGGGAAACATACAAAGTCGCCCCCCTGGCCCCTAACCCGGCCTGCCCGAGAGCGAGGACCTCAGCATGGGGCGTGCCCGCTTGATGGTGATATCCCTCTCCCAGAACTGTGCCATCGCTGACGATGACCGCCCCCACCATGGGATTGGGGCTGGTCTTACCCCTCGCCAGCGCTGCCAACTCCATCGCCCGGGCCATAAAGGCCTGATCCCGATCCACAGCCCCGCCTCCATCTCCCAAGCCAACCACAACCACCTGAAAACAGATCGTGAACACAAAAAAACCCACACCGGAGAGGCAGGGGTTTGCTATCATTGCCAGCACAAAACCAGCATGAACAAGAGCGCCCCTCTCCCCTCCAGACTCTACTGTCGGCTCCGGATTCCCACCGGATCAACCCTGTGCAGCCTGCATCGTTTCACTGATCGCCGGCGCCGGGTTCGCGGGCTCATCCTCCTGAGGAGGCATTGCCGCCGGTGCGGGAATTGCACCCGCCCCCGAGGAACTTCACGAACTTCATTCTACACCCATTAACACAGACCGTCAATAACGCGACTAAAAGCGACTAAAAGCGTGCTACCAACTTCCTGTATCCCTGCAAGGCCTCCACCACATCCCCGGACTTGAACAGGGCGGAGCCGATGACGAGGTGATTGGCGCCGGCAGTCGCAACCGCCTCCACGTTGGCCTTGTTGATGCCGCCGTCCACCTGCAGGTCCGGCTGCCAGTCGCTTGCATCGAGCATGCTGCGCAGAGCCCGGATCTTATCGTACATGCCAGGGATGAACGCCTGTCCCCCCCACCCGGGGTTGACCGTCATCAACAGCACCAGGTCCACCTGGTCAAGAACGTACTCCAGGGCAGACAGCGGTGTAGCCGGGTTCAAGGCCACCCCCGCCTTCAGGCCAAGGGCTTTCACGGCCTCGAGGGTGCGATGGAGATGCGGACAGGTCTCGGCGTGCACGGTGATGCCGTCGCACCCCGCCTCCGCAAAAGCATCCAACAGGTGATCGGGCTGTTCTACCATGAGGTGGGCGTCGAAGGGCAGCCTCGTGGTCTCGCGGAGGGCTGCCGCCACCAGCGGTCCGAAGGTCAGGTTGGGAACAAATTGACCGTCCATGATATCCAGGTGCAGGGAGTCGGCGCCGCCCTGTTCGAGGAGCCGCACCTGGTCGGCAAGCCGGCTGAAATCGGCGTTCAGGATAGACGGGGCGATCTTGATCTTCATGAGTAGGTCCTCTCCTTAACCAGCACCTCTGCCAGGAATGACAGGTAGTTCCGGTAGCGGCTGTCCGTGATCAGACCCTTGTCCAGGGCCAGTTTGACGGCGCAGTCCGGCTCGTGATGATGCAGGCAGTTCAAAAACCGGCACTCCCCGGCACGGTCGTGTATTTCCGGAAAATACCTGGCGAGATCGGACCTGTCCAGCGGTGGCAGGTCCAGATTGCTGAAACCGGGGGTGTCGGCGATAAAACCGCCGGCCACCGGCAACAGTTCCACATGCCTGGTGGTGTGGCGCCCGCGCCCCAGCTTGCGGCTGATCTCCCCGGTCCCCTGGACGAAACTGGGATCCAGGGCGTTGATGATGGTTGACTTGCCGGCGCCGGAGGGCCCGGCCAGGACCGTCACCTTGCCATCGACCGCCCGGTGCAGGGTGTCCAGGCCGATACCCTTCAAAGCGGAGGCGGCGAACACCTGGTAGCCGGCCTCTCCATACACGGACAACAGCCTGTCCGCCTGTTCCCGGTCGACCAGATCGAGCTTGTTGAAACAGATCAGCGTCTTCAGGCTTTCTGACTGGCAGCAGACCAGCATCCGGTCGGTCAGGTTCAGGTCCGGCTCCGGCCGAGCCAGGGGCACTACCAGGATCACCTGGTCCACGTTGGCTACCCGTGGCCGCAACATGACATTGTGGCGGTGCAGGATCGACTCGAGCGCACCGGAACCGTTCTCCATGGGCGTGAACATCACCCGGTCTCCCACGACCGGGGCGCCCGCCAGCGGGTGCCTGGGGCCGCCGGCTTGGCGCAAGCGCCCCCTGGCCCTCAATTCCCAGGTCCGGCCCTCGGCCCGGACATAGTAGAATCCTCCGTACGCCTTGATCAACAGGCCCTCTTGCATTCCACACTCCCTTTAAGTTAGCTTACAGGATGCTGCTCCACCAGATTCCCTTGAAAATATACCTTCAAGACCCCGGAACCGTAGACCTCGAAATCCTTGTGCAGTTCATCGCCGGGCTGCTGCACCTGATCATAGGCAATCCGCTCACCGAGCACATCATCGACGACCACCTTGACCTCACCGGTCTCGTTCACATGGATATCGACAGGGACGTCCGACTCCTGCGGTCCTGGCCCCGTGCTCCGATAGACGTTGATTACCGTCCCCGGCTGCACCGGCGTGCCCGGGCTGATATCCTGGCGGGTGATCATGCCGGTCGGGTAGTCCTGGCTGCTCTCATCAGTGGGGTTTCCCAGCACCAATCCCAAAGCCTGCAAGGTCGCCGAGGCCTCGTCCACTGTCTGGCCGGCCAGTGACGGCACGATCAGGCTGCTGGAACTGACGGTAAGAGTGATCACGCTCTTGCTGGGCACATTGCTGTCGCCCTTCGGGTCCTGGGCGATCACCGTTCCCGGCGGAGTACCAGGGTCGTTGGTCGCCTGGTCTACCTCCTTGACATCCGTAAAGCCGCTATTGCCCAGGGTGATCTTGGCATCCGCCAGCATTGACCCCGTCACGTCAGGCAAATAGGCGATGGTGGGGCCCTGGCTGACCGAGAGCCGGACTGTCTGTCCCTTTTTCACGAGATAGCCGGCGACAGGATCCTGGCTGACCACTATGCCGCTGGCGACACTATCGCTGTATATCAACTGCACCGTCTGCGCCAGCCCTGCAGCCACGATGGTGCTTTTGGCCTGATCCTGGCTCATGTTGGTCACCGGCGGCACTGTCACGTCGGGGCTTTGAAAGTACCACTTGAAAAAGGCGTAGCCTCCGCCCGCAACCAGCAACAGCAGGAAGAGGACCAGGCTGACCAGGGCGGCCGGGCGCAGACGCCGCTTGCGCCCGCGGCAGATGGAGCTCGCGGGTCAGTTCATCGGCGGCGATGCTGTCACCGGCCAGCAGGGAGCCCTCCGAGAGGGCCTTCTGCATCTCTCTGGCTGACTGGAAACGCTGGGCGGGGTCTTTCGCCAGGGCCTTGAAAATGATCTCCTCCAGCCGCTGGGGGATGACCGGGTTATCCTTGCACAGCGCTGGAGGGGGGCCCTGCACGTGCTTGAGGGCAACGGTCACCGGGTTGTCCCCCTGGAAGGGCAAACGCCCGGAAACGGTTTCGTAGAGCACCACCCCCAGCGAGTACAGGTCTGATTTCGGCCCTGTTTCCTCGCCCCGGGCCTGCTCCGGTGACAGGTAATGCACCGATCCCATCACGGTACCGGATTGGGTCACCGTGGCGCTGGGAACGGACAGCACCCGGGCGAGACCAAAGTCGGTCACTTTCACCCGGCCCCCGGGAGTCACCAGGATGTTGTGAGACTTGATGTCCCGGTGGATAATGCCTTTTTCGTGGGCATGCGCCAGGGCGGCGCAAACCTGGACGCCCAGGTTGACGGTTTCCGCCGGGCTCAGGGGCCCCTCCTTCTGGATAATCCTTTTCAGGGTCAGACCCTCGACATACTCCATCACCAGGTAGGGCAAGCCATTCTCCTGGCCGACATCGTAGATGCTGACTATGTTGGGGTGCGAGAGGCTGGCCACGGCCTGGGCCTCCACCTGGAACCGCCGCACGAAGTCCTTGTCCTCCGCCAGTTCACTTCTCAGAACTTTAACGGTAACGATCCGGTTCAGGATAGTGTCCCGGGCTTGGTACACGTGGGACATGCCGCCGGACCCTATCTTGGCAATGATCTCGTATCTCCCGCCGAGTATCTGCCCAACCATCATCTATCAACCCCCTTGGGTCAAGGCCAGTTGTATCAGTTGGCGCGCTATCGGGGCCGCCACCTGGCTGCCCTCACCCCCGTGCTCGACCATCACGCAGACCGCCACCTGGGGGTCGCTGGCCGGAGCAAAGGCAACAAACCAGGAGTGTGGGGCGCCGCCGGGGTTTTCGGCCGACCCGGTCTTGCCCGCCACCTCCAGCCCGGGAATGTCCACTACCGTTCCCGTGCCGCTGCTGACAACCCCCACCATGGCCTGCTTGACCTGATCCGCCACCTGCGGCGCCGTCACTTGGCGCAGCACCCGCGGCCTGGCGGTCCAGACAACACCCCTGTCGGGATCCCTGATCTCCTGCACCAGGTAGGGCTGCATCATGACGCCACCGTTTCCGATCGCCCCGGCCACCAGGGCCATGTACAGCGGGGTGGCCAGGATCCTGCCCTGCCCGATGGCAGAGTCGGCAAGCCCGTTCGGGTCTTGCAGGCTCTGCTGGTAAAGAGGAACCTGGCTCACCGGCAGGTCAAAGGCCAGGGGCTCCCCCCAACCGAAACTTTCCAGTCCTTTTGTGAAGTCCTCCGCCCCGATGCTCAGCCCCAGATGCGCAAAATACGTATCGCAGGAAACCGCCAGGGCGCTGTCCAGGTCGACTACCCCGTGAACCCCCCAGCAGTGCAACACCCGGCCCTGGATCGTGATCTCCCCGGTGCAATCATAGGTCTCCTGAAGCAATCCGGGATCCTTGGCCAGACCGATCGAGGCAGTGACGATCTTCATCGTCGATCCCGGAGGGTACAGCCCCTGGGTCGCCCGGTCCAGCAACGGACGTCCTGGGTCGGTGCTGATCCGGTCCCACTGGCTCTCCAGACTCTGCAGGTTCGGGTCGAAGGACGGTGTGCTCACCAGCGCCAGGATCTCTCCCGTCTTGGGATTCAACACCACCGCAGCTCCGGTGTATGGCGAGAGCAGGTCCCACGCTCTCTGCTGCAGCCTGTTGTCGATGGTCAGGTAGAGGTTGTTCCCCCGCGTTCCTTTGATTCCCCAACGCACCGACAGCCTCTTCACCAATGAGCCCTTGAGACCCAGCAGTTCGGCATCGTACGCCTTTTCCAGGCCGGTCTTGCCAAGGCGCCTGTCATCGTACCCGATGATGTGCGCATACAGCGGTCCGTATGGATAGGATGTGCCCACCGCTAATGCTTCTCCCTGCCGGTCGTAAATTCCTCCCCTGAGCACCCGGCTCTCGACGATCCAGGGGCGGGGATTGGCGTTTGACAGGCTGAGACTGTCGCCCATGACCGCCACGATATAGATGAGGTAGAGGGACAGCAGCAGGAAACACCCTGCAATAAAATACCGGTACTTGTTTATTGTATCACGCAGAGGATCATACATAAACCTCGACCCCAAGTAATGAGTAATGAGTTATGAGTAATGAGTTATAGCTAATTTTCGTCACGCTCTCTTTTCAACGAAAACTCGAAGGTCACCGATGACGCATCCTTTCCCCAACGGAGAGTCGAAGGCCACAGATGATGCGTCGTCTCTATATTACCAGGTTCATCAATTCACTGAAACACTGTCAATCTAATTATCCGGTATTCCATCTTTTTAACTCGTTACCCAGCACTCATCACTCATCACTGAATCTTATCTGTATTCGCTGAGCTTCACCAGGAAGCCGACCATGAAGCTGCCGGCGATGTACGAACTCCCGCCATAAGATAGAAAGGGCAGCGTGATCCCGGTCAGCGGGATCAGGTTGGTCACGCCGCCGACGATGATCAATGTCTGCAGGGCCAGCAGGGCGCTGAATCCGAACGCCAGCAACCGGCCAAAACCGTCGCTGACCTGGAGAGCGACCCTGAAACCCTGCCAGGCCAGCAGGAGATAGAGCGCCATGATCCCCAGGGCGCCGATCAGACCGATCTCCTCACCGATCAGGGGGAAGATAAAATCTGTGTGCACCGCCGGTATCAATGACGGAAAACCACTCCCCAGCCCCCAGCCCGCCAAACCGGCGCCTCCCAGGGCGAACAGGGACTGGATGATCTGGTAGCCGCCTGCCGCTGCGTGTTGCCAGGGGTTTATAAAAACCAGGACCCGCTCCTTGACGTGAGGAAAGATCAGGTACATCAGGCTGGCGCAGCCAAAGAAGAGCAGCAGGCCGGATAACAGGTGGAACAACCGGTTGGTGGCGGCATATACCATGCTGATAAACAGGGAAAAGAACAGCAGGGCCATCCCGATGTCTTTCTGAAACGCCAGCAACAGCAATGACAGGCCGATGGCCGCCAGCAGCGGGCCCAGGTAAGGCCAGTCAGGCAGCAGAAAGCGGCCCACCCGGCGCGTGCCCAGGCGCAGCACTTCCTTGTTCTCGTCGAGATAGCCCGCTAAAAATATGATGATAAAGATTTTTACCAGCTCGGAAGGTTCGAGGTTCATGGCGCCCAGGGTCAGCCAACTGCGGCTCCCCCCCACGGTGGCGCCAAAAAGCACGGTCATGAGCAGGAAGAACATCCCGATCGCCAAAAAGAGATATTGATAGTCGAACAGTCGCCTATAGTCCCGCAAGAACGACCGGGTCAGCCAGAAAACAACCACCCCGAGGATAATCCAGCATGACTGCCGCAGCCCGAAGACCGGGTCGATCCGGAACAGGAAGACCAGGCTCAGGGCAGACAGGATAGCTACCGGAATGAAAAAGAAGGAACCCCAGCCCTGGCGTTGAAGCATCAGGCAGGTAGCACTGAGGATGACTGCCACCGCTGCCAACAGGCCGAGGTCGGGCAGTGTCAGCATCTGCTGCCAGTATAGAGACAGGCCGCCGGCCAATAGCAAGATTCCGGGGGCGATGGAGAGCCAGAAGTGCCCATTTTGCCGGGGCAGTGGATTCAGGCCAAGGGTCACCCTGCCGATCTGCAGGCGGTCGCCGGGCAGCAGCCGCTCAGGCAGATTGACGGGTCTGCCGTTAATCGAGGTGCCGTTGACGCTGCCCAGGTCTTCAACGAAGTAGTCTTCTCCGGAGGCGTAGACCCGGGCATGGCGAGCCGATACAAAAGCATCCGGAATCACGATGTCACAACTGGAGTCCCTCCCGATCACCGCTTCCCGGCGCAGGCCCCATGATACTCCAGGCGCCTGCCCGGCCGAGGGCGCCAGCCAATCGGAATTGAGTACCACGAGCGCACTGGAGGCGGTTCGTGGCGACCACTCCCTCTTTTTCAGGTATAAATAGAGGACCAGGGACATGAAGGCATAGAACAGGGCTGACATGGTATATTTTTGAAGCAATGTCACCCAGAACATGCCCAAGCCCTAACCCCCTTCGATCTGAAATATATTCTCCCCGATCTGGATCAGGTCACCGGCGCCGATCTGCTGTTCCTCAATCTTGTCGCCGTTGACAAAAGTGCCGTTGCGGCTCTTCAAGTCTTTTATGAACAGCGCTCCGTCCCGCCACTCCACCTGGGCGTGCTCACGGGAGGCGTTGATATCTGTGAGGTAGATGTTGTTGGTCATCTTGCGCCCGACGGTGAGGCGCTGCCCGTCGTGTTCCCGGCCCAGGGAGAAGATCTTGCCCATATCGGGGCCCTGGACCACCGCCAGGTAGTGTCCCTGCTCCCGGCCATCAGCATCCTTCTTCCCGAAGATCATGGTCTGGTCGATGCGCTGCAACTCGGTGGTATGCCCGGCGCCGATCTCTTCCCCGTGCCCGGCCCTGGTCGCCTCCTCTACAGTTGCACTGACGGCGGCGTTGAAGGAGGACTCGATCCTGATCCCCCCCGCCTCCAGCGCCTCGTCCTCCTTAAAGGAGACTTCCGGCTTTCCGATCAGGGAAAACCCCCTCTCCTCCGCCTGTTCCATTAGGTGCCCCTCCAGCTCCCGGGCCAGGGCGGATTGCAGCGGGGCGGTCTGTTCAAAGTCGGCGCTTCCCATGCAGACGGCAAAAACATTGGGCGCATAGACCCGGGAGACACTGACCCGCCGCTTGTCACCCATCTCCCTCACCAGGGCCCGGGCCACCTCCACGGGCTGCAAGGGGCCGGCGCTTTTTTTAAACATCCCCTCCCAGTACTTTTTCAACAAGGCATTGAGATCCTGCAAACTCACCGCTTCACCCCACTTTCCTCAAAGCCGCCAGAAAAAATCCATCTGTGCCGTGACGGTGCGGCAGCAGTTGGAGGCGCCCCTGCTCCGCCATCCGGCGGTCAGCGTCGTCAATCAAGAAAGACGGTGGCGCCAGCCTGGAGATATCCACGGTCTCCCAGTGATCGTGGCTGCTCAGAAACGCTGCGACCACCTCCCCGTTCTCTTCCGGCTCGGTGGAACAGGTGCTGTAGAGCATGATCCCCCCGGTCTTTAAACACTGGCTGATGCCACTCAATACCTGTTTTTGCTGCCGGGCATGCGCAGCCAGGTCGGGCTCCTGCGCCTTCCATCTCAGGTCCGGTCTGCGCCTGATCACTCCCAGTCCCGAACAGGGAGCGTCCACCAGCAGATAATCCACCAGGCCCAGGGTGTCCCCGGGAGGCGCCGCTGCATCCTGCAAGCGCGTCGTCACGATGGTAACGCCCAGCCTCCGGCAGGCATCGTCAATTAACCGCAAGCGGTGCGGGTGGACATCGAAGGCCAGCAGCCGGCCACGGTTCTCCATCAACTGCGCCAGGTGGGTGGTCTTGCCACCAGGCCCGGCGCAGGCATCGACCACCAGCGAGCCTGGCTGCGGCCGCAGGACCAGCGACGCCAGCATGGAACTCTCGTCCTGAACGGCAAAATAGCCGGCCCTGAATGAGGGCAGTCCGGTGATGGAAATGTGTGTGGCCACCCTTACGGCTTCAGGTACCAGTGGGCTCGGGCGGACAGTGATCCCTTCCTGTTCCAGCATCCGGAGCAGCCCCTGCGGGTCGATCCGCAAGGTGTTGCAACGCAAGACTACCGGCGGCGGTTCATTATTGGCCCTGCAGAGGGCGATCGTCTCCTCCCGGCCGAAGCGCTGCAGCCAGCGCTCCACCAACCAGGCCGGATGTGAATATCTGACGCTGATATGCAGGACCGGGTCCTGATCAGGGTCTGGATAGGAGATCTCCTCCCGTCGCCGGGCAATATTGCGGAGCAGGCCGTTCACGAAACCGGCCAGGTCGCCGAGCCTCCAGGTCTTGGCCAGCTCGACCGACTCGTTGCAGGCCGCCGCCACGGGCACCCGCTCCAGGAACAACAACTGATATACCCCCAGGCGGACAATATTGCGCGTTATATAATTCATCCTGGCTGCAGGGACCTTGCTGAATTGGTCGATCACCCAGTCCAGGGTGTTTTGCCGGCGCAGGACGCCATAGACCAGTTCCGTCAGCAAGCCCGCGTCACGGGCCTCCATGACCGGCGCGGCACCCGGCGCGGACGTGAGTTTTTGCAGGGCCAGGTTGGCGTAGGCGCCTTTTCTTTCCACCGAGAGCAACACCCGCAAGGCCTCATCCCTGACGGCGTGCGGGTTGCGTGACCTGGAAGGGCTCTCCTTCTTGATAGATCCTCACCTCTGGACCACTGGCAAAGAATTGGATGGCCGCCTCAACATCCTGTAAATTGACCCTGGTATTGAAACAGGGCCCACAGGGCCGCTCGTTCATGATTCCCAGCACAGGCAGCGGGCTGGCATCCTGGATGCCGCTAGCCAGGTCCCGGTCACAGGCGATGGCAATGATCGCCTTCGGACGGTACACTTGGACAAAACGCCGGGCCAGAGTGCCACCGGTAGCGAAGGCCAGGTTGACGCCGTATTGCTCCCGCAAGGAGATTAGACCGGTCACCAGGCACTGGCCGCACCTCCTGCAGTTGTCAAAGCTCTGGGTGATCTTGTGGGGACACTCCGAATTCTGCAGGCAATGGGGCGCCAGCACAAGGATCTGGTCGCTCTGCACCTGCTCGCGGCGCGCCCTGATCATCTGGTTATTGACCTCGATGAAGGAACTCCTGATCCGCTCCTGGCTGATTCCCAGCACCCGCCCCAGGAGCAGCACGATCGGAAACAGGATGTGCAGCGTCGCCCTGATCAGGTGCTGGAAAGAGGGAATGGTCCTAGCGCTCCAGATGGTCAGCACAATGCCGATGATGCCGCAGGAAACAATCCCCAGCGTGATCATCACCAGCGAGGCCAGCAAAAGCAGCATCAGCCGGTGCCAGGGAAGATTCCAACTGAAAGCCAGAAACGCGATAAAAAGCACCAGCAGGACTATGAACGCCACTGCCAGGCCCAGCAAGCTGATAAAGAGTCGTTTCCTGACATGCACGGCTTTGGCTTAACCCCCCAGTAACAAACCCGGACGAATACGATAGCCCCGCACAAACTCTGCCGCGCTCATACTGGAGCGGCCGGCAGGCTGGACTGACTCGATCACAAGCTGACTACGACCGGTCTGCACTGTAAACCCCGACCTGGGATCCGCATCCGAGACGGTTCCGGGCCTGGCGCCCGCATCTCCGTCCGAGGCGCCGCCGCCAGGCTGGCTGCGCCAGATCTTCAATCCCTTGCCGTTAAACAGAGTATGCGCTCCCGGGCTGGGATTCATACCCCTGATCAGGTTGCACAGGCTGACAGCATCCCGCGACCAGTCGATCCGCTCCTCTCCCGGCGTCAGGGCCGGGGCATAGGTAGCCCGGCGCTGATCCTGGACGAGGCGCGGCGCCCCGCCTCTTTCCACCAGGCCCAGGGTCTTGCAGAGCATTTCAGCGCCCAATCCGGCCAACCGGGCAAACAGGTCCCCGGCAGTCGTCCCGGGTTCGATCGTTACCGCCTCCTGCAGGATCACGTCGCCCGCATCCATCTCCGGGGACAGGTACATGGTGGTCACACCGGTCCTGGTCTCGCCGTTCATGATCGCCCGCTGGATGGGCGCCGGGCCCCTGTACGCCGGCAGCAGGGAGGGGTGGATATTGATGCATCCCAGCGGCGGCAGTTCGAGCACCGCCTGCTTTAGCAACTGGCCGAAAGCGACCACCACGATCACCGACGGCCTGATATTTTCAGTTGCCAGCAAGTCAGCCAGCCCCGCCCCAGATTCCGGCTGGTAAACCGCCAGGCGCTGGTCCAGGGCAAACTGCTTGACGGGAGAGGAGCCAATCTTGCGCCCCCGCCCCCGCGGCCGGTCAGGCTGGGTAACCACCCCCAGCAGCCCCCACCTGCTGCTTGCCAGCAACTCCAGGGCCGGTATGGCAAAATCACTGGTCCCGAGAAAGAGAATATTCACAATAGATCATACGCCCCGCTTTATGTATCGCCATTGACTATCTTGGCGGCCTTGTCTATAAACAGGACCCCGTCCAGGTGGTCGGTCTCGTGCTGGAGCGCCCGGGCGCCCATACCACCAGACGTGATCTCGATCTCCCGGCCGTCGCGGTCCCATCCCCTGACGATTACCTGGGCGGCTCTCTTGACCTCGCCGGCCACTCCGGGAATGCTCAGGCATCCTTCAACAGCAACCTCCTGGCCTTGCATGGAGATGAACTCCGGGTTGACGACCTCCCACAGGCCCTCCCCACAATCCACCACGATCACCCGTTTGGAAACGCCGATCTGTGGGGCGGCCAGGCCCACTCCCTTGGCCGCATACAGGGTATCGGTCAGGTTGTCGAGCAGCTTTTTAATACTGTCATTGACCTCCGGCACCGGGCTGGCCTTCTGGCGCAGCACCGGATCCCCCAGCTCTACAATCCTATAGACAGCCATCGCATCCGACTCCTCCATCTAAATCCAACAACCAAAAACCCACGACCATTATAAGCCGTTAGGATCGACTTCTACGCTAAGTTTATTCTAAACCTGAAAGCCTTGCGCCGCAACCTCATATCCTCCTCGCTGACGCATGGTCATAGCAAGGCGTCAGCCCACTCGTCCACGGTTAAAACATCCGCCTGACGGGGGAACACCTTCTCAACCAACAGGCGATGGATTTCCGGATCGGCGTCGAGGCACGCATCGGAAAGAACGACAAGTCCGTAATCTTTATCCGCAGCTTCCCGCAGAGTCGAAAGGACGACGCCGCTCGTTGCAATACCCGTCAGGACCAAAGTGTCGATCCTACGGGAGCGGAGGATGACCTCGAGATCACTGCCGGTAAACGCGCTCACACGCAACTTGGTCACCACAGGTTCATCAGGACGAGGCGCCACCGAATCGTGAATGTGCGTCGAAGCCTCGGGAATGGTCATGCCTCCACGCTCTACGATGGCCGAGAACGACTTGTTCATTGCGCTCACTTCTGGATAGCCGTCACGGAAGGCGACACGAACAAAAATCACCGGAATTCCCGCGCGACGGGCAGCGTCCACGGCACGCTGGAATGGGGCCATGATCTCCGGTTTTTCAGCAAAACGCTGAACGATCCCGTTTTGAACGTCCATCACCAAAAGCGCTGGATGGTTAGCCGGCATCCATTATCCCTCCTATACGTTTCGAATGGATCACCTGAGATTGTTGGTGGAAATATATGTAAGTGGGGATCTCTCAGGCCGTTGCAAAATTTCTGCAATCGAATCTCTCCGCCTTGAGCTGGCGGAATGGGAAACGTCAAGAAACAGAAATCAAAAAGGCGTTGACTGGCAATTCACGACCGATGATGCAAGAATCAAGTTAAAGCGGCTTTATCCACAGTTTAAGAGTTAACAGCGTACTTGGCTTATCCACTGTTTGTAATAATCCCGCCCGGCCTTGATATTATTGGATTACAGCCCATAGGGATCGACTTCGACACTGATTATTACACTTGTATGTTTTTTAAACCGCTGAATACAATCGCGGATCTCACTCTTCAGGCTGCCCAGCTCGCCCATGAGCATCACCTGCCACCTGTACAGGTCCTGCAGGCGCAGCACCGGCGCCGGGGCAGGGCCCAACAGCCTCACCCGCTCCCCTGGCAACAGGGCGACCAGGGCCTCGGCCAGCTCGTTGATGCGCCTCTCCACCTGCTGCTCCTTCTCCCCGGCCACCCGGATGCGGATCAACTCCCCGCAGGGAGGGTAGCCGGACAATTCACGGCTCCCGATCTCCTGGCGGTAGAACGAGGGGTAACCGGCGAAGCAGGCAGCCTGAATGCTGTAGTGGTCGGGGAAATACGTCTGGACCACCACCTCGCCCGGAACCCGCCCCCGTCCGGCCCTGCCTGCCACCTGGGCCAGCAACTGGTAGGCGCGCTCCGTGGCACGGAAATCGGGCAGCCTCAGGGCCAGGTCGGCATCGAGCACTCCCACCAGGGTCACCCCCGGAAAATCGTGGCCCTTCGCCACCATCTGGGTCCCGATCAGAATGTCTGTCTCCTGTTTCCCGAAACTGTCGAGGATCCTGTCAAATTCCCCCTTGCGACGGGTGGTGTCAAAATCCAGCCGCTGAATCCCGGCCTGGGGATAAAAACGCCGGAGCAGATGTTCCACCCGTTGGATCCCGGTTCCCAAAAAGCGCAGCGACCCGGCGGCCCCACACCCGGGACAGCGCTCCGGAAGGGAACGCCTGAAATTACAGTAATGACAGCGCAGGTCCCCGCTGGTGCGGTGATACACCAGAGAGATGGAACAGCGCTCGCACTTCAAAACCTGCCCGCATGACGGACAGAACACGATCGGCGAGTATCCCCGCCGGTTTAAAAACAGGATGACCTGCTCCCGCCGCTGCAGCCGGAGGGCGATCTGCCCGGACAGGTACTGCCCCAGCAGGTTGAACCGGACATCATGCTCCTGCCTCAGATCGACGATAGTCACCCGCGGGAGTCGCCGCCCCTGTGGCCGCCTGGTCAACCTGAGCAGCCGGTACCGCCCGTCCCGGGCGCCCGTATAGCTTTCCAGCGAAGGTGTCGCCGAGCCCAGGATCAGCACCGCCCCGTTGCCCCGGGCGCGCTTGACAGCAACCTGCCGGGCATGGTAGTAGGGGCTCTCCTGCTGTTTGTAGGAGGCGTCCTGCTCCTCGTCGACAATGATCAGCCCCAGGTTCTTGAATGGGGCAAAGACGGCAGAGCGGGGGCCGATCAGAATGCTGAGCACGCCCTGCCTGATCCCTGACCAAGTCTCGTATCGCTCGCCCCGGGACAGCCTGCTGTGCCAGACCGCCACCCGGTCGCCCAGGGCGGCCCGGAACCAGGCGACCGCTTGCGGTGTCAGGGCGATCTCCGGCACCAGGTACAGCACCTGTCGTCCGAGGGACAGGGCGGTCATGGCCGCTCTCAGGTATACCTCCGTCTTCCCGCTGCCGGTGATCCCGTGCAGCAGGAACGGCCGCCCCGCGCCAGTCCGGGTGCCCACTTGCGGGCGCGGCTGGCGCTCAGCGCTCGAAGATGGGGCCATACCCGTAGCAGCAGCTTCCTGCCGCCCCGCGCCGGGCGAGAACGCGGCGGCAACGCTGGCCAGCGTTCTGCCACCATTGTTGCCCCCCGCCCTGAGCGCCGCCTCGATCTCCCTCAGCGCCACAACCTGTTCGGCATTGAGCGCCAACCTGCCGTGCCGACCGGCCGGGGTCATCCCCCCCACCGGGGCAGGTTTCCTGGGACGGACCGGTTTATCGGGGGGGGACATCAGTTTCAGGATCTCCGGCAGCGGATGGAGATAATAATCAGCCATCCACCTGGCGAGCCGCAGCAGCTCCGGATTGAAATCCGGTTGATCACCCACAACCGACTCGATCGGCCGCAAGGCAACCCCCGGCGGCGGAGCGCTAAAGCCCACCACCCATCCCTGCACCGTCTTTTTCCCGAAAGGGACGAGCACCCGCATGCCCAACTCCAGTTCAGGCATCTCCCCGGGGGGCAGGTAGTGAAACACCTGATCATGGCGCAGATGGTTGATCTCCACCACTACCTCCGGGCACTCATCCATTGCCGGCCCCGGCAAACAACAGGCTCAAAAGAAAACTGATCATCCGTTACCTCTCCAGACCATTAGTACGGTCTATGCCAGGTGATTATAAGGCTACAACTTATATTTGGTGGACTATTACTATCGTTGCCAGTATTATTACTTATTTTCTTCCTAATTCAGGTTTTTCCTGCATGTATACCAATCAGAGCGGCAAGAAGAGGCAGAAGGCTACACGAATTGATCCACGGGCAAACCAGGAGAGGCGACCAGTCGCCTCATGAAAACGACTCCGTTGTTCGGATTCGGAAGCAATGGATTGAGGCTCATGGAATAGACAACGACTCAGCACCGTGTTTGCTTATTGCCATAACAAAGCCACCTTTCGGGATGAATCCCCCAAAAGGTGGCTTATATTCAACTTCAATCTTCTTGCCACGTCCGCTAACGCGCGCTCCCGCTTCCGATCTTCCCCGCCTCTTTACGCAGTAGCGCCGCCCGGTCGGTTCTCTCCCAGGACAGGTCGAGGTCGGAGCGCCCGAAGTGCCCATAGGCGGCAGTTTGCTTGTAGATCGGGCGCCGCAGGTCCAGTTCCCTGATGATCGCTGCCGGTTTGAAGTCGAAGTGTTCATCGACCAGCCGGCAGATGGCCTCATCCGGGATCACGCCCGTGCCGAAGGTGTCGACATACACTGAGATCGGTCTGGCCACACCGATCGCATAGGCCACCTGGATCTCGCAGCGGCGGGCCAGTCCCGCAGCTACCACGTTCTTGGCTGCATAGCGCAGATAGTAGGCGGCTGAGCGGTCGACCTTGGTGGGGTCTTTGCCGGAAAAAGAGCCGCCCCCATGCCGGGCCATGCCGCCATAGGTATCGACGATGATCTTGCGTCCGGTCAGGCCGGTGTCTCCATGGGGGCCTCCGATCACGAAGCGCCCGGTAGGATTGACGTAAAAGCGGGTCTTGCTGTCCAGGTACTCACCGGGAATCACCTGTCTGATCACGGCCTCGATGATATCATCCCGGATCTGTGACAGGGGAATTTCAGGCTGGTGCTGGGCGGACACCACCACCGCATCCACCCTGACCGGCCGGTCACCCTCGTATTCGACGGTCACCTGGGTCTTGCCGTCAGGGCGCAGATACGGCAGGATACCGCTCTTGCGCACATCCGCCAGCCGGCGCGCCAGGCCGTGGGCGAGGTCGATCGGCAGGGGCATCAGGTTCACGCACTCATCGGTGGCATATCCGAACATCATCCCCTGGTCTCCCGCCCCCAACTCACCGGCGGCGATCTCCCCCGTCTTGACCTCCAAGGCGTTGTCTACCCCCAGGGCGATGTCGGCCGACTGTTCATCGATGGCGGTGATCACGGCGCAGGTATCACAGTCAAAGCCGAATTTGGCCCTGGTGTACCCGATCTGCCGCACCGTCTCCCTGGCGATGCGCGGAATATCCACGTAGCATTCCGTGGTGATCTGCCCCGCCACAAACACCAGGCCGGTTGCCACTATGGCCTCGCAGGCAACCCTGCCGTTAGCATCCTTTTCATAGATGTCATCCAGGATGGCGTCCACGATCTGATCGGCCATCTTATCTGGATGTCCCTCGGTAACCGACTCCGAGGTGAAGAATCTGCTTGCCATGACTACACCTTCCTAGCTTGTAAAATAGCTGCCACTTTATCCAGCAGTATGCCGGCCACTTCCTTTTTTGACAGCACTGGAAGTTTGATGGTTTCCCCACTTGAGTATAATAATGTGACAAGATTGGTGTCAACCCCGAATCCGGCGCCGGGTTCGGTCAGGTCGTTGGCTACAACCAGGTCCAGGTTCTTCTGCCTCAGCTTGCCTCCGGCGTTGGCCAGCAGGTTTTCGGTCTCGGCGGCAAATCCCACCAGGACCTGCCCGCTTTTATGCTCTCCGAGATAGCTCAGAATATCGGGCGTTCTTTCCAGTTCCAGGACCGGTGTGGCAACCTGCTTTTTCAATTTTTGCGCGGTTTTCTGCCGCGGCCGGAAATCGGCTACCGCGGCGGCCTTGATAACAACGTCCACCTGGTCGTACCTGCCGACAACCGCCTCGAACATCTCCTGTGCGGTCTCCACCGGCGCCAGGTTGACTCCTGGCGGCGGCGCCAGTTGCGTCGGGCCGCTGACCAGGGTCACCCCGGCGCCTCTCCTGCAGGCCTCCTCGGCGATGGCATATCCCATCTTGCCGGAACTGTAGTTGGAGAGGAACCGGACCGGGTCCAGGGGCTCCCGGGTAGGTCCGGCGGTGACCAGGATTCTTATACCTGTCAGGTCCTGACTGGTCGAGAAAACCTGTGACACTGCGCCGATGATCACGTCAGGAGCAGCGAGCCGGCCCTGTCCCACTGACCCGCAGGCCAGCCTGCCTGATTCGGGATCGATAAAGCGATAGCCGATCCCTTTCAAGTAAGCGATTTTTTCCTGCAGCACCCGGTTGGCGTACATCCCGTCGTTCATGGCCGGCGCCAGCAGCACCGGCGCCCTGGTGGCCATGATGGTCGCCAACAATAAATCATCTGCCAGACCGGCTGCCAACCTGGCAATAAAATCCGCTGTTGCCGGCGCCACTAAAATCAGATCGGCACGTCCTGCCAGGCTGACGTGCCCGATTTCCCAAGACCCGGGGGAAGCAAACATATCCACATGAACGGGGTTCTGCGAGATTGCCTGCAGCGTCAGGGGGGTGATGAATCTGGTGGCTGCCGGCGTCATGATCACGTGCACCGCATAATTCCGCTTGACCAGCAGGCTGGCCAGCTCCGCCGCCTTGTAGGCGGCGATGCTGCCGGTAACACCAAGGATGACGTTCTGGCTCATGTTTTTGGCCTGTCCTCGGAATGATAGATCCACAGTCTGCCTTCGGCTATCTCATTCAGGGCGATGCTCACCGGCTTCATCTGCTTTTCATCCGCCCGGGGTTGCTCCCCTTCCGTGAGCATGCGCCCCCTCTTGGCTGCGGCGACCACAAGCTCATACTTGCTGTTAACCTTTTGCATCAACACATCGAGACTGGGCTGTTGCATTTATCTGCCTCCTTGCAACGGATGCCCGGCGCCCGCAAGCGGGCGCCGGGTCACTTTTAAGGAAGTCGGACGAAAGTCTTGCATGCTTTTTAGGTTGTTGTGAACTACCTCCACTTAAGAAGTGGTGGCTTCCTGCTTCATCGACCGTTGCCTTGGTGTGCCAAGGTCTTACACAATCTCAATTCAGGCGTAACTTCGGGCTGTTCCATCCCTAGTCTTTGGGGGGCTCGAAACTTTTACCCCGGTAAGCATTCTACCGGGAACCGCCTAGTTTCGGTTGTCAAAGATCTGATTACATTATACCAACATATGTTTGGTACGTCAACATGTAATTCTAGAAATGTCAATTCATCCCTCTTCCTTAGAGGAAGGGGACTTCTCGCTGAAAATGTTAAATCTTTTTCCGACTTCCGACTTCTTGCGTCTGTCCTCTGTTATGATCTCCAGCAGTTCTGCGAGGGCGTATTCCGGCTGATCGTTGATGACAACGTGATCATATCGATCCGCCGCCTGAAGTTCAGATAGCACACAATCCATCCTGACTTTGAGGTCTTGCGTGCTCTCCGTCCCCCGGTGCGCGATCCGGGCGCCCAATTCCTGCAATGAAGGCGGCTCGATGAAGATCAACAGGGCATCCGGAAATAACCTCTTGACGTTCAGCGCTCCTTGAATATCGAGCTCCAGCAGCACGTTCCGCCCGGCCTGCAGGTGGTCCTCCACCGCCAGGCGCGCCGTGCCGTAGCGGTGGCCGTAAACCTCTGCCCACTCCAGGAACTCACCCCGGTCGATCAGTTGCTGAAATTCGGCATCAGTAATAAAAAAATAATCCACCCCGTTTCGTTCGCCCGGACGGGGCTGGCGGGTGGTTGCCGAAACCGAATATGCCAGGTTGGGGAGAGCTTGCCGCAGCATGGCGCAGAGCGTACCCTTTCCTGAGCCCGAGGGCCCAGATACAACAATCAACAAGGGCTTTGCAGTCACCCCCCTGCCTCCTGTCAGAGAATCGGTCTATTCATCCTGCTGGAGCACATCCTTGCTGGAAAGCCGGTGAGCGACAGTCTCCGGCTGAACTGCGGACAGAATCACGTGGTCACTGTCGGCGATCACCACGGCTCTGGTTCTCCGCCCGTAAGTGGCGTCGATCAGCATGCCCCGATCGCGGGCTTCCTGGATGATCCTCTTGATCGGCGCTGACTCCGGGCTGACAATAGCAATGATCCGGTTGGCGGAGACAATATTCCCGAAACCGATATTGATCAGCTTGATATCCATAACACCCTCCTTGAGTTGGCTCTCCCTGACTGTTACTCCACGTTTTGCACCTGTTCACGCATCTTCTCCAGCTCGCTCTTGACCTCGATCACCAGCGGTGAGATCGTCAGATCGTTCGCCTTGGACCCGAGGGTATTGATCTCCCGGTTCATCTCCTGGATCAGGAAATCGATCTTTCTGCCCACGGGATCTGTGGCATTCAGCATTTCGGCAAGCTGTTCCAGGTGCGAATGCAACCGCACCAGTTCCTCGGTGATGCTGCTTCGCTCGGCAAACAGGACAACCTCTGTGGTCAGGCGCATCTCATCGAACTCGCCCTCAACCGACAAGGCCTGCAAGCGCCTCCGGAGACGGGATCGCAGGTCCTCTTCGATACGAGGGGTCTGTGCCTGGATCTCCTTGACAATGCCGGCGATCCGCTCCCTGCGCCAGTGAAAATCCACGGCTATCCGTTCGCCCTCGCGGGACCTCATGGCGCCGAGTTGCTGCAGCGCCTCTGTCAAAGCCCTGCATGCCACCACCCAGACCCGCTCCAGATCATCCCCGGCCTCTTCTTCTACAATCACTCCCGGATACTGGGCAATTCTGAAAACATCCGGCTGGAAATCAATTTGCACTGTTTCCGCCAATTCCCTCAAGCATTTATGATACGCAACAACTAATTCTTTGTCAAGCTTGACATTACGCTTTTTTACGTTGTTATCCGTGAACGTTACATATATGTCCAGGTGCCCCCTGGACACCTGGGACTGCACCTGTTCTTTGATGCGCTCCTCCAGGACGATGAAGGACCTGGCAATGCGCACCACGGCTTCACAAAAACGGTGATTCACACTGCGGATCTCCACCGTGGCCTGCAGTCCGTCCTGCTCTGCCTCACCACGGCCATAACCGGTCATGCTTTTGAGCACATTCATCACTGCCTTCTGTTGGTGTTAGCACCCGGGTGCCCCACCCGTTACCCATAATGTTCCGAACGATTCCTTAAGACGCCTGAAGGCCTCGGTAAGACGCTCAGTGGGAATGGTGAGCGAGATCCTGAAATATCCCTCTCCACAGGCTCCATATCCAATCCCCTGGGTCAGCACCACGCCCGCCTTTTCCAGCACCAGTTCGGCGAATTCCGTCGAGGCGTACGGGGGCGGAACCGGTGCCCAGACGTAGATGGTCGCCTTGGGCAGGTCGACCTGCCAACCCAGGCTGCGCAGGCCCTCTACCACTATGTCACGCCGCTCCCGGTAGACCTGCAACGTGTTCCGGATGCAGTCCTGGGGGCCTGTCAGGGCGGCGATCCCCGCATACTGTACCGCCTGGAAGACGCCGGAATCGAGATTGGACTTGAGAGTCCCCAGGGTCTTGACGACTTCGGCATTGCCGGAGGCCCAGCCCAGGCGCCAGCCGGTCATGTTGTAAGTCTTGGACAGGGAATGAAATTCGATCCCCACCTCCCTGGCGCCTTCTGCCTGCAGAAAGCTGGGGGCCACGTAGCCGTCAAAGGTGATCTCGGTATACGGCGCATCGTGGCAGATGATCAGGTCAAAACTGCGGGCGAAGCTGACCGCCTCCCGGAAGAAATCGAGGCTGGCCACGGCGCCGGTGGGGTTGTTCGGGTAGTTGAGCCACAGGAGCCTGGCCCGGCGCGCCACACCGGCAGGAACGGCGGCAAAATCGGGCAGGAAGCCGCGTTCCGCTTTCAGCGGGAGCGTGTAGTTCTCCGCTCCTGCCAGGACAGCGCCGATGCTATAGACCGGGTAGCCTGGGTCCGGGACCAGGGCATAGTCGCCAGGGTTCAGATAGCAGAAGGAGATGTGCCCGATTCCCTCCTTGGAGCCGATCAGGGTCACTACTTCCGACTGGGGGTCCAGTGACACGCCGAACCGGTCCCGGTACCAGTCAGCCACCGCCCGGCGGAAAGCCAGCAACCCCGCCGACGAGGGGTAGCGGTGGTTTTGGGGGTTATCCGCCTGCTCTTTGAGGGCCTGTACGATGTGCGGCGGTGTCGGCAGGTCGGGATCGCCGATCCCCAGGCTGATGACATCCACGCCCCGGTTCCGGCACTCTGCGATCTTCTGCTCGATGCGGGCAAACAGATAGGGCGGCAAAACCGCGACCCGGTCCGCTACCTTCATCAAACTTCACCCCTATCCCGAAAAAAGTTCGCGCTGTTAACCGCTCAGCCTGCCTAAGAATTTCCAGACGACACCTGACCCGGAAGATAGTCAGCGCTCTGACGGTGACCGGAGCCTGCCCCAGTCCCGGCGTGGTGCAGCGATCAATCTACTTCAATGTTGTTTCGTCCAACTCGCCTCTAAAGACCTCTTCGGCGGGGCCGGTCATGAAAACGTGGTTATTGTCCAACCATTCGATCAGGAGTTGTCCGCCCGGCAGGTTTACGAGCACCCGGCGCCCGGTCCTGTTCGTCAGCACGGAACCGACCGCCGCAGCACAGGCGCCGGTGCCGCAGGCCAGGGTCTCCCCGACCCCCCGCTCCCAGATCCGCACCGCAATCTCAGCGCCGCTCCTGATCTCGATAAACTCGACATTGGTATGCTTCGGAAAAAGATCATGCCTTTCCAACCGGGGCCCCAGGCTGCAGACCGGGGCCCGGGAGACATCGGGAACGAATACCAGGCAGTGCGGGTTGCCCATGGAGACGGCGGTGGCAATCACCTGCTCATCGCCGGCCAGGATCTCTTCTTCGATCATTCTCATACCCGGGGTGCCCAGCACCGGAATCCGATCCCGCTCCAGCACCGGCTCCCCCATATCCACCTTGACAGCCACCACCCGGTTGCCGTCCACGATCACCTGAGGGACCAGAACCCCGGCCCCGGTGTTGACGTCAAAGATGAGCCGGTCTACCAGGCCGTTCAGGTAGGCGTACTTGGCCACGCAGCGCAGGCCGTTGCCGCACATCTCCGCCTCAGATCCGTCAGCGTTCAAGATGCGCATGCTTAATGTACCCCGATCATCCTTAAATATGAAGATCAGCCCATCGCCGCCAACTCCGAAGTGCCGGTCGCAGGCACGCCTGGCCAGATCGGCCAACCGCCCGGCCGGCCACCGGTCGGGGCGGCCATCCACCAGAATGAAATCATTACCCAGGCCATGCCACTTGGTAAATTTCACAGCCTGCCTCCACACGCCTTATTTCTGAAGTTCGGTCATCATGAGAGATTGCACCATGCTCACCTGTATAAATATTACCCTGAAACCAATATAAGTGCAACCAAGCGGCCAGGCTCACGATTGATCTCCCCGGCCTTCTCCGGCGCATTTACCATTAAGATGCGGCTGAAGTTTCCGCAACTGCGCTCCAGGAGCAGGAAGCGCAGATCGCCAGGAAAGGGGAGTTTCAATTCAATGCCGAACCATGATAGTATATCTACAACAAACAGGATTTGCTGGCAGCGGGAAAGGAACGGATAGCAGATGTCGCCTGACGGAATCACCCTCTTCCTGATTACCGGGGAATTAAAAAGCCAGGTTCTGCAGGGCCGGGTCGACCGGGTCTACCAGCCTGAGCAGTTGGAAATAGTGCTGATCGTGCGCAAGCCCGGTCAGAACCTGCGCCTGCTCCTGTCCGCCCATGCGGAAAACGCCAGGCTGCACCTGACCTCCCGCGACTGGAAGAACCCGGCCTCCCCGCCCACCTTCTGCTTTGTCCTGAGGAAGTACCTGGAGGGAAGCCGTCTGGTCAACATTCAGCAGGCGGGCCTGGACCGGGTCGTCTGTTTTACCTTTTCCCGTCTTGATGAGAGCGGTGGTTACCAGGACGTCCAACTGATCAGCGAGATCATGGGAAAGCACAGCAACCTGATCCTGATCGACCGGCAGACCGGACAGATCATCGACGCCATCAAGCGTTACTCACATGCAGTCAGCCGCTACCGGGAAGTGCTGCCCGGACGGTCCTACATCGCCCCGCCCGCCCAGAACAAGCAGCATCCCCTGGAGTTGGATGAAGAGCATTTTATCGGTGTTCTCCAGAAGGAGGGCTGGGATAAAACCCTTGAGGACCTGGTCTTCAAGCGCCTGGCGGGAATCGGGCCCGAACTTGCCCGTGAATTGTTGTTCCGGGCAAACCTGCCCCCGGATCTGCGCCTCGAGACTTGCGGCGAGTACGAACTGCGCAGCCTCTGGCAGATGCTGCAAAAAACCGTGCGACCCCTGCTGCAGGGCGATAGCGAGCCCAGCCTGGTCCTGGAGGGGAAAAACCCGGTCTGCTATGCTCCCTTTCTCCCCACGCAGTACCAGGGGCTGTCCCTGACAGCCTGCCCATCCCTGAACGCGGCCGCCGACGACTTCTACGCCGGGCATAACAGGATGGCCCGGTTCCAGCAGGTGCAGAACACCCTCGCCGGAACGGTCCGGCAGGAAAGCGCCCGGGTCGAAAAAAAGCTGTCCCTGCAGCAGCAATCCCAGGATGATGCCAGTCAGGGCCAGGATTACCGGATGCGGGGAGAGATGCTCCTCGCCCACCTGCACCTGATCGCCAGGGGACAGACCAGGGCGCTGCTGCCCAACCTCTACGACCAGGATGCGCCGCCTCTGGAGATCGAATTGAATCCGTCCCTGACTCCGTCCCAGAACGCCCAGCAGTGGTTTCGCCGCTACGAAAAAGCCCGCAACACCCTGAAGTCCAACAAACTGCAGATGGATCAGACGTTGGAGGAGCAGAGATACCTGTCCAGCATCAAAACCGCCCTGGACCTGGCGGAGACAGTTGACGAGTTGAATGAGATCAGGGCTGAGCTGGAACAGGCCGGCTACGTAAAAGCCAAAGATAGAGGGCGTCAGGCAGGCCATGCAAAGAGGGAGAAACCACAGCAGAAGAGCCTGCCGCAGGTCTCCAAGATCGTGTCTGTGGATGGTTTCGAGATCCTGGTCGGGAAAAACAACCGGCAAAACGACTACCTGACCATGCACCTGGGCAAAAAAGAAGACCTCTGGCTCCACGCCAAGGACGCCCCGGGCGGCCACGTGATCATCAGGTCGCAACCGGGACGGGAGATCCCGGACGCCACCCTGGAGCTGGCTGCGGGGCTGGCGGCTTACTACAGCGACGGCAGGCGCTCATCCAAGGTACCCGTCGACTACACGCTCCGCAAGAACGTCTGGAAACCCGCCAAGGCCCGCCCCGGTTTCGTGCTGTACGAGAACTACAAGACCCTGCTGGCGGCTCCGGAGGCTCTTAAATGAAAACAACCGCCAAGGCGGCTGCATCCTTCCTGCAAACCCGCCGCAAGGCACTGGTCTGCAATCTTTGTTAAGTTAGGCAGTATCTGTTCATATTTTTCTTATAATCCAAGGAAATAAATTGTAAAGAAGCGTAATAAGAATCCATAATAGCCCAATATAGAATAACAATAATATCCCGGTATTTGTTCCCTGCTTTTCCTTATATTTATCATCCAATTCGCTTGAATCTTCTTCTTCACCGGAATCTTGTTGAACATCTTCTTCAACATTCTCCGGATTACTAGCAATGATCTCCTTTGCTTTCTTCAGCAACCTTGAAGGAACGTATAAATCTACCCCAAAGATCGTTGCACCCATGTAAATATTCAAATACCCGCCTGCTCCCCTGGACTTCTTCAGTACCGGAATTCCATTTGAATTTAAAAGCGCTTCCATCATTTCGGCTTCAATCCTGTTAGACACCGAAGTCAAATAAGCAGCTTCATCATCATATTCAGTGTCGCTCTTTTTTTCAATCTGTTCTAATTCATCAACCAAATCCGTATTACAATCACTGCAAGTCTTAAAGTCTTGTCGGTATTCTGCTCGACATTTAGGACACCAAGGCATATTACATTCCTCCACATTCAAGATCAATCGAAACCTTATCGCTTCAAAGTATCATTTTGCTCTGTCCCACCGGTTCCATATCAAAAATACCCATCCTCTATGTCTGTTGCATAATCAGCACTTCGTAGTGCCACGCCAAAAACCGGGCTACCTGGTCGCCGGCCACAACAACATCTTCAATGTGCAGATAGTTAGTGGCACTAGGGTCGAACAGGATGTTGGCGCTGCCCGCCATCTCCTCATCCCCCAGCCAGATCTGGACCGTCACCGGAAACCGCGGCATCATCGGGAACATTGCCTGGATCCCGGCCCCTCTCTCCAGCCTGCCCCCGAGTGCCAGGCACGCTTCCCTGACAAGATCGGTGTTGACGTTGCTGCCGGCCAGACTAGTAGCCAGTTGGGCGATTCCCATCTTTTCGAATGCCGGGTAAAACACGTGCCCGTGCTTCAACTGCCGGAACGATACCAGTTCTCCGGCCAGGGGCGCCCCGTCCGAACGCCACAGGTAGTTGAGCACCAACAGCCGCCATTCCCAAAAGGGGCTGATATTGGTGCCCTGAAATAAGACCTCACCTTGCGGGTAGCTGACGCTCAGCGGCTGACCCAGGCTGACCAAGTTGAACGCCTCTTGTTGCGGGTCATATTCGCAGCCGGAGGTTGCAGCCATATCCGACGGCTGCCTCGACCTGAAGGCGCGCAGCGAGTGCTCGAAGGCTGCCTTATAGTTCCCCACTTCCGGGCTGCCGATCATATAGGGATACGTTTGCCCTCACCCCCGGCTTGCCCTCTGCTATACAGAGAGGCTCCGACTCTATTTCCAGCTTTAGATCTCGATGATATTCCCTTCCGGGTCCCTCGCGTAAACAACTGTCAAAACTCCCACACCCTCTATTTCCTTCTCGACTATATCTCCCAGCTTGCTGCCGCCATTTTCCAACAACTTGTCATAGAAGGACTGTACATCCTCAGCCAAGAAGGCTATATGCGCGAACCCGGGCCTGTTGATCGCAGGCGGGCTATCGCTTTCAATCTGCTTGTCGTACTGAAATATTTCCAAAGTCGGGCCATCCTCATATCCCGGCAAGCGCAGATGAATGCCACGTATACGGACATCTTTGATGCCCGTGGCCTGATCGATCCACTCCCCCGCCAGATCCCGTTCCGGATATACCGGTTGACACCCGAAAACATTGATATAAAATTGGGCGAGTTTTTTCCAATCTTTAGCGATGATGTTCGTATGGACAAATTTGATTTTCATGGCACCTGATCCATCTTAAAATTTTTTATCGGGAGTAAGGCGCTTCAGGTCGCTGGTCATCCTATTGACGAATATTCTTTTAAGAATTCCCGGCTCCTGTCATCCTGAAGATCCCGAACAAGAACAATAAAATTATGTACGTTGCATACACTATGTACATAATGTATAGTAAGGAGGTAGGGAGGTATGACTATGGTGCAGGCATTACAGGCAACCGATGTTCGCAATGATTGGAGCCAGTTTATCGATGGCATTGTGCACGGGCGACCCCAGGTTATCAAACGCAACCACGATTATATCCTATCGCTGTCGGTGCCGCAGGCCAAGATCCTGGTTAAAAATATTTCTTTTAAAGCTTTTTTTATTAAAGAAGATGATGGATCGACCACGGCCGGGTTAGAAGAAATAGATCTATGCGTCAATGAACATGACGAAGCATCAGCGCTCGAAAGTTTAGCAAAAGATCTTATCGATTACGCCCATGATTATTTTGACAACTTTCAATTATATTTCAACGCCCCAAATCGCCAACAGCATTTTCCTTATGTGCTGGCAGTGCTTCTGCAAGACGACCCGGAAAGCGTCAAGAGGATGATCCATGCCTAGCTGGAGAGATTTAAAGAGATTCTGTGACAATGATGGCTGGGAATTATACAAAGAGACGGATCACTATTTTTATCGCAAGCTCATGCCGGACGGTACGTTAAAAAGAACCAAGGTTTCCAAGGGCACGGGAGAAATCAAGGGGCACTTGTGGAATGAAATCTTAAAACGGCAGTTACAGGTTTCCAAAGATTATTTCAACGACAATATATAACTTTTGTGCAACTGCAATCTCTTCCTGACATCATTCTCCGAACATCAAACAGGGCCATGCAAGCAACAAGATCCAACATGTAGTGCTGCTTGTTTTTTTCTTCCCCAGGGACAGATATAGATGCACATGCCACAAGCGGCGAACTCATACTCTTGCCTAATCGACTTATGATAATTTCTGCACTTATACGCGTCATAGCGTGCCTCTCGTGGTTCGTTCTCGCTAAAGGCCCTGCCGGTGAATGCCTGGGCCGGGCAGGCATCCACGCATTCGGCGCAGTTGCCGCACTTCTGCTGCATGGGCTGTCCGGTCGGCTGCAGAGGAGCGTCGGTCAGGACCGACGTCCACCGGACCCGCGGCCCGTGCTCCGGGGTGATCAGCAGGCAGCTTTTCCCGATCCAGCCCAACCCGGACAGGTGAGCGCCCAGTTTATGCGAGAAGGCGGCGCATTCCCGCTCGCGGTCGTATTGCTCCGCAGCCGGTATCGGCGTCACCCCGTAACCGTTGCGCTGCAAGAAACTACCGATCAATGACGCCACGACGTCCAGCCGCTGGTTGATAATGTGGTAGGAATGCTGCATGTAATTAAGGGCGACCAGGCGCGAGGAACGGTTGGGAAGCTGGTCCACGATATCATTGGGCATGACGATCCCTAAAGATATGGCGTAGGGATAGCCGGCCATCACTTCATCGCCCTGTTCCAGGATGGCGTCATGGACCGGCGCCAGGTCGGCCACGCCGACATAGGTCACCTCGTTCTGCAAGGCCAGTTCATCAATCTGCTTATTAAAATCCATTCCGCAACCCCCTCTTTAAGCAACTGGACAACGAGATCGCTAAAGCATACGGAGATGCTCACCACTAACCTGTGCAAAAAGATCTCCTGCCCTATTTCACTCCCTGGCGGCCGCAGCCGGGCCCAAACCGGTCGCTGTGCAGGCGTCCGCCGGTTGACCAATTCTCCCGCTCGTATTCTTGAAACAACACGGTCACCCACTCCGCTTCGACATCCAGGGCGTCTGCCATCAGCCTGGCAATCTCCCCGGCCAGCCTGCGCTTCACATCGACATCCCGGCCACGGGCCATCTGTATGGTGACAATCGGCATAACGCAATCATCCTCCCAAACTGCGTGTTATATCAATGATTTGTGGTCTCTTCCGGTTGCCCATTCTATGGCAGCCAGATACCATCTTCGCCAGCACATGGCAATTTTCCTTCAATCGCCATCACAACTTTAGCCATGCAAAAGGGTTTAGACATGCGAAACACCAGTGGATCGGGTAAAATTGAGGAAAATACTAATCGAGGTGATTTTATGAAGCCGATAGGTCCCTTGATGCATGAACACCGGCTGATCGAGCGCATGATCAACGTAATGCGGGCGAAGCTTCCAGAAACCGAACAAACCAGCAGCCTCGATGTTGGCTTTATTGACACGGCAGTTGATTTTATCCGCACCTATGCCGACCGCTGCCACCACGGCAAAGAAGAAGACATCTTGTTCAGAGAACTGGCCAAGAAGCAGATGACTGACGAGCACAAGCGGATCATGGACGAACTCGTCTCGGAACATGCACACGCCAGGAGCGTGGTCGCCGGACTGGTCACCGCCACAGGAAGATATGGGCGTGGGGATGCCGGTTCGCTGCCCGAGGCGATCACCTGCCTGAAAGAGTTGGTAGAGTTCTATCCGGTCCATATTTTGAAGGAAGACAAACAGTTCTTCTTTCCCTTGCTGGATTACTTCAGCCAGCAGGAGCAGGATCGGATGCTTCAGGAATTCTGGGAGTTCGACCGGAAGCTGATCCATGAGAAGTACCGTTCGGTAGTGGAGTACGCCGAGGGGGCACAGGCGCTCTAACTATCCTGCTTTTTGGCGGCTGCCGGGCTTCACCGGGGGCGACCCTGACTGGCAGAGCGGGCAACTGTCAGGGGCGTAGGTGGCGATCTCCAGGCGCAGCAGGGCGTGGAACGGAACATTGAAGTCGAGGCTGCCTGTGTGCCGGTCAATCAGCGCCCCAACGCCGACCACTTTACCGCCGGCTGCGGCAACCACGTCGATCACTTCTTTGGTGGAACCGCCGGTGGTGACCACGTCTTCCACCACCAGGGCTCTCTCACCCGGCACTATGGAAAATCCGCGTCTCAGGGTCATCCGGCCCTGTTCACGTTCGGTGAAGAGCGCTCTCGCTCCCAGGGCGCGGGCGACCTCCTGGGCGACCAGCACTCCTCCCAGGGCGGGGCCTGCCACCAATGCTACCGGCAGGTCTTTAAAATATTCAGCCAACTGGGCTCCAAGCATCGTGGCCGCCTCGGGGTGCTGCAGCACCTGGGCGCATTGGACGTAGCGATTGCTGTGCAACCCCGAAGTCAGCAGGAAGTGCCCCTCCAGGAGCGCCCCATACCGCTGAAAAACATCCAGGACTTGTGCTTCGGTCATTGACTGGCCGCCTCCATCTCTTCAAGTATATCTAGGGCTGCCCGCCGCGGGTCTGGCGCCCCGGTAATCGGGCGGCCTACCACCAGGTAGTCGGCGTCGGCGCGGATTGCCGCGCCGGGGGTGCTGATCCGCTTCTGATCGCCCTGCTCCACTCCAGCCGGACGAATTCCCGGCGTCACGATCAAGAAGTCGTCTCCACAGTGCTGACGGATTGTCTCGATCTCCCGGGGAGAGGCAACCACTCCCGACAACCCGCAGTCCCTGGCCTGCTTTGCCCAGAACACCACCTGTTCCGCCAGAGAACGCACCATGCCCACCTCATCCCGTAACTGGGCATCGCCCAGGCTGGTGAGCACGGTGACCCCCAGGACCTTCGGCATCGCCTCAGAGCCAGCCTCCTGGCGGGCCGCGTCCAGCGCCGCCTTCATCATCTCTGCCCCACCGCCAATATGCACGTTGAACATGGATACGCCCATGCGGACGGCCGCCCGGGCGGCACCGGCCACAGTATTGGGAATGTCGTGGTATTTGAGATCCAGAAAAACAAGTCCTCCCTGTTCGAGCACTGTCTCCACCGCCCGGGGGCCGTGGCTGCAGAACAGTTCCAGGCCGACCTTGAACATGCCGGCTAGGTCATGCAATTCAGCCACCAGGCGCCTGGCCTGTTCCAAGGTGCTGACGTCGAGAGCGACGATCAGTCTCTCCCTGGCTTCCATGAAACCACCCCATTTATGTAAACTTACTTATGTAAACTAACGCTACCTGCACTCCACCCAGCAACTTAGGTCTTTAATAATTCCGCAGGAGTCCCCCGCAAATTTCTCCAGCGCTCCTCTCCCCTATTGATACGGCTTTTGCATCATGCCACCCGTCAATTCCCATGCTTCCAGGCGGCGCCGATCAGCGAGCGCCAGTCTGTGATCCCCTTCCGTTCACAATATAGATCCAACTCCTCGATGACCTTCACCGCCGCCAGGGGGTCGTGGAAGAGGGCGGAGCCCACCGCCACCGCCGACGCCCCGGCCAGGATGAACTCCAGGGCATCGCGCCCGGTGCAGATGCCTCCCATGCCGATGACCGGCACGTCAACGGACTGGGCCACCTGCCACACCGACCGCACCGCCACCGGCCGGATCGCCGGGCCTGACAGGCCGCCGGTGACATTGCCCAGGGCCGGTTTCCCGGCGTCCACGTCGATGGCCAGGCCCAGCAGGGTGTTGATCAGCGACAGGGCAGCAGCTCCGGCAGCAACCACTGCCTTAGCCAGGCCGGCAATGTCGGTCACGTTGGGAGTGAGCTTGACGATCACCGGCAACGAGGTGACCCGTACCACGGCAGCCACTACCGACGCTGCCAGGCAGGGGTCGGTGCCCAGGGCCATCCCGCCCGCTTTGACATTGGGGCAGGAAATGTTCAGCTCCAGGCCGGCCACCCCGGAGCCGTCCAGGCGCTCGGCCAGGGCCACGAACTCCTCCCCGGTGAAGCCGGCGATGTTGGCGATCACCGGCACGCCGTACGACCGCATCACCGGCAGAATCTCGCTGATAAAAACGTCCACTCCGGGGTTTTGCAGGCCGATGGCGTTGAGCAGCCCCGCCGGAGTTTCCCAGATCCGGGGCGCCGGGTTTCCCGGGCACGGCTTCAGGGTCAGGCCCTTGGTGACCAGCGCCCCCAGCCTGCTGACGTCGAAGACCGGCCGGTACTCCGCTCCATACCCGAAGGTGCCGGAGGCGACCATGACCGGATTCTTCATGTCGATCCCGGCGATCAGCACCGACAGGTCAACCATTCAGGATCACCTCCGAGGCATCGAATACCGGCCCCTCGGCGCACACCCGCAGCATCCGGGAGGGATCAGGCCCCTGGCAGGCACAGCCCATGCAGGCGCCGAGTCCGCAGGCCATCCGTTCTTCCAGGCACAGTTGCGCCGGGATGCCTTGATCCGCGCTGAGTCGCTGCACCGCTCCGAGCACCGGCTGTGGCCCGCAGGCGTAGATCTGCGCATATGAACCCTTTACGAACGCATCCCGGAAGAGATCGGTAACGATGCCGCGCCGGCCTGCGCTGCCGTCTTCGGTGCTGACCCGCACCACGCCGTAGCGCTCGAGGTCCGACCGGCAGAATATACCCTTCCTGGTTCGGGCGCCAATTAGAATGGTCATCGTCCAGTTCAAGCCCATCAGGGTTTCAGCCAGGAACAGGAGGGGGGCGACGCCGATGCCGGCGCCCACCAAGAGCGCTCGCTTGCCATGCCCCTCATACCGGAATCCCCGGCCCAGCGGCCCCAATAAAGATACGGCTTCACCCCGGCGCCTGGCAGCCAGCCATTCTGTTCCCCGGCCCCGTACCCGGTACAGAAAACTGACTGTTCCTGCTGCGCCCTGCGCCCGGTGAATACTCAGTGGGCGTCTCAGGAAGGGGTCAAGTCCGGAACCGCAGCCCAGCATCGCAAACTGCCCGGGCTGCGCAACCGCAGCCAACTCCGGCGCCTCCAGGATCAAGCGGCGGGCATCGCCGCCCAGGGTCGACTGTTCAGCCACCCTTGTCGAGTATTCTCCCGGAGCACCTATGACTACCACCCCTATCCAGATGTCAGATGTCTGATGTCTGATGCCGGAAGCTTTTTCAGACATCTGACCTCTTTTTTTCTACCTCTGTTACGTCTTTTTGCTGCTGGACTCTATTATGACATCTTTTCTATGACTTCTATATATACCTTACCTACCCTATCCGGCTTCTGACCTCTTGTCTCCGACTTCTGACATGACTGCCGTTAATCTCATGGCGATGTCCCCAGCCTGCGCATATTCGTCCAGGGGAATCAGGGAACTCTCCCCGCCTCCCTGGAGAAAGGCGATCACTTCCTGCAGGGCGCGGGCGGTGTCCAGGGAGGTCAGGCAGGGAATCCCGTGCTCCACCGCCGCCCTTCTGATCTGGAACCCGTCCCGGGCCGCTCCCTGCCCGCCGCTGTATGTGTTGATCACGAAGTTCACCCGGCCTTCCGTGATCAGGTCGACCACGTGGGGGGATCCCTCCTCGATCTTGTTGACATCCCTAACAACCAGCCCCCGCTCCCGGAGAAAGGCGGCGGTGCCCCGCGTGGCGTAAAAGTCCAGCCCCAGCCTGGACAGCCCCTCCACCAGCAGCAGGGCCTCGGGCTTATCACGATCGGCGATGGTAACCAGCACCGAACCGGAGCGCGGCACGGAACAACCGGCGGCGATCAGTCCCTTGTACAGGGCGCAGGGAACAGTCCAGTCCACGCCCATGACCTCGCCGGTGGACTTCATCTCCGGCCCCAGGCAGGTATCCACCCTGGTGAGCTTGCCGAAGGAGAAGACCGGCACCTTTACCGCCACCAGGCCGCCGTTCGGGGCCAGGCCGCCCCTGTAGCCCAGGTCGCGCAGCGTCTTGCCCAGCATGATTCTGGTGGCCAGGCGCACCATGGGGATCCCGGTGATCTTGCTCAGATAGGGCACCGTGCGGCTCGCCCGCGGGTTGACCTCGAGTACGTAAACCTCACCCTGGTAATAGACGAACTGGATGTTGAGGATGCCGCGGCCCTGCAGTGCCAGGGCGATCTTGGTGGTATCGCCGACAATCCGGTCGACGACATCCTGCGACAGGCGCGCCGGATACACCGCAATGCTGTCTCCGGAGTGTACCCCCGCCCGCTCCACATGTTCCATGATCCCGGGGATCAGCACCTGCTCCCCGTCACAGACGGCGTCGACCTCGATCTCCTGGCCCTGGAAGTACTTGTCGATCAGCACCGGATGGTTGGGCGAGACCTCCACGGCATTGGCCACGTATCTCTCCAGGTCCTCCTCGCCGTAGACGATCTCCATCGCCCTGCCTCCCAGCACGTACGAAGGCCGCACCAGGACCGGGAAACCGATCTGGCGGGCGATCGATCTGGCCTCCTCCAACCCGGCGGCGCCCCTGCCGGGCGGTTTCCGGATCCCCAGGCTGGTCAACAACTGCTCGAACCTTTCCCGGTCCTCGGCCTCGTCGATCTTGTCGACGGATGTTCCCAGGATCGGTACCCCTGCCGCTGCCAGCGGGCCGGCCAGGTTGATGGCGGTCTGCCCCCCGAACTGCACGATCACCCCGTCCGGGCGTTCCAGTTCCACCACGTTCAGCACGTCCTCCAGGGCCAGGGGCTCGAAGTAGAGCCGGTCGGCGGTATCAAAATCGGTGCTGACGGTTTCCGGATTGTTGTTGATGATCAGGGCCTCGACCTGCTCCTGCTTCAAGGCCATGACCGAGTGCACCGAGCAGTAGTCGAACTCGATCCCCTGCCCGATGCGGATGGGGCCGCCGCCGATCACCAGCACCTTGCGCCTGGGCGTGCGCTGCGCCTCGTTCTCCAGGTCGTAGGTCGAGTAGAAGTATGGCGTTGCCGCTTCGAACTCGGCGGCGCAGGTATCCACCATCTTGTACACCGGCCTGATGCCGTTGCCATAGCGCCACTGCCTGATCTCCGGAGCGGAGACTCCGGTTAGACGGCCGATCAGCAGGTCGCTGAAGCCAAACCGCTTGGCCTGTCGCACCGTCTCCAGGTCCAGGTCGCGGACATCGTGAAAGTTGCCAATCACCTTTTCCAGATCGGCGATCGCCCGGATCTTGTGCAGGAAGAAGCTGTCGATGCCGGTCAATTGAGAGATGAGATGTGTGATGTGAGAGGTGGGATTCTCGTTGGCATTGGCGTGTAATCCGCATTCTTTCATGCCGGGCGTAAGCCCGGATGCGGAGGAGCCAATGCTTTCCTTATCTTCCCACTTCTCACCTCTCGCCTCCCACTTCTCGGCTCGCCGGAATACCTCCGCCACCAGGAACAGCCTCTCGTCCGTAGGGGTTGCCAGCCGGTCCAGCAGTTCCTGGTCGTCCATCTTCTCCAGGCCCGGGTATGAGAGGCCGACATTCTGGAGCTCCAGAGACCGCATCGCCTTCATCAGGGCGCCCTCGAAGGTGCGGTCGATAGCCATCACTTCTCCGGTGGCCTTCATCTGAGTGCCCAGGGTGCGGTCTGCGCTCCGGAACTTGTCAAACGGCCAGCGGGGAACCTTCACCACACAGTAGTCAAGGGCCGGTTCAAAGCAGGCCCAGGTCTTCCGGGTGACGAGGTTCTCGATCTCGTCGAGGCGCAGCCCGAGAGCGATCTTGGCGGCCACGCGGGCGATCGGGTAGCCGGTGGCCTTGGACGCCAGGGCGCTGGACCGGCTGACCCGAGGGTTGACCTCGATGACGTAATACTGGAAGCTGTGCGGGTCAAGAGCGTACTGGATGTTGCAGCCGCCCTCCACTCCCAGCGCCCTGATGATCTTGAGCGAGGCCGTCCTGAGCATCTGGTATTCATGATCGGTCAGGGTCTGGGATGGGGCCACCACGATACTGTCTCCGGTGTGCACCCCCATCGGGTCGATGTTCTCCATATTGCAGATGGTGATGCAGTTGTCCGCCCCATCCCGCATCACCTCATACTCGATCTCCTTCCAGCCGGCCACGCTGTGCTCGATCAGGACCTGGCCGATCATGCTAAGGGTCAGGCCGCGGCTCATGATCTCCCGCAGCTCCGGCTCATCGCAGGCCAGGCCGCCTCCGGTGCCGCCCAGGGTATAGGCCGGGCGCACCACCACCGGATAGCCGCTGTCATTGGCGAAGTCGACGGCATCCTCGATCGACTTCACCACCCTGCTGTCCGGCACGGGTTCGCCGATCTGCTGCAGCATATCCTTGAACAACTGCCGGTCTTCGGCCTTCTTGATCGCCGCCAGTGGCGTGCCCAGCAGCAGCACCCCATACCGTTGCAAGACCCCGGACTCTGCCAACTGAACCGCCAGGTTCAGGCCGACCTGGCCGCCCAGGGTGGGGATCAGGCCCTGTGGGCGCTCCCGCTCGATGACCCGGGCCAGAAAATCCGGGGTCAGCGGTTCGATGTAGATCTTGTCGGCCATCTCCTGATCGGTCATGATGGTGGCCGGGTTGCTGTTGACCAGCACCACCTTCAGGCCCTCCTCCCTGAGGGCGCGGCAGGCCTGGGTTCCGGCGTAGTCAAATTCAGCCGCCTGGCCGATGATGATGGGGCCCGATCCGATGACCAGTACTTTTTTCAGATTAGGATTGCGGGGCATGCTTGCTCCTCCTCACAAATTCAAGTGATGAGCGCTGAGTAATGAGTAATGAGTAAGTATTGCATACCTTTTGACTCCAATTGAGTGAGGTTAGCTGCATTCCAGCAAAGCGACCCCAGAAGGCACCCGCTTTGTGAGAGCGAGCGGAATCAGCTAGCTAAGTCGACCCTATAGGGCAAGGATATCGTGTTTTTTATCCTGTAAAAGGATTCTCGGCGAGTTAAAAGAAACTCATCGCTCTATCTTCCACTCATCACTTTCCACTCATCACTCATTACTTTTCTTTGATCAGGTCCAGAAAGCGATCGAACAGATAGTTAGAGTCCATGGGGCCGGGTGATCCCTCCGGGTGGTACTGCACCGAGAAGACCGGCAGGGTTTTGTGCTGCAGCCCCTCGACGGTGCCGTCGTTCAGATTCCGGTGGCTGACGATCACCTCGCTGCCGGTCAGGCTACCGTCATCCACCGCAAAACCGTGGTTCTGCGAGGTGATGGCCACCCTGCCGGTGGCCAGGTCCTTGACCGGATGGTTGGCGCCCCGGTGCCCGAATTTGAGCTTGTAGGTGTCCCCGCCGAAGGCCAGGCCGAGGATCTGGTGCCCCAGGCAGATCCCCATCACCGGGCACTGGCCGATCAGGCTGCGGGTCGTCTCCACTGCGTACCCAACATCCTTGGGATCACCGGGGCCGTTGCTTAGCACCACCCCCTGGGGATGGTAGGTCATGATCTCTTCGGCGGTCGTCGCCGGAGGCACCAGGTGGACGGTACAGCCCCGCTGCAGCAGTGAACGGATGATGTTCTGCTTGACCCCGAAGTCCACCACCACCACCTGCAGGGGGCCATCGCCCCAGGTCTGCGCCTCGCTGGTGGTGCAGGCCGTCACCAGGTCCTGGCCGGAGATCGAGGGCGACGACTGGGCCTCCTTGACCAGCAGGGCAGTATCCTGCTCTCCGGTGGCTATATATCCGCGCATGGTCCCATAATTGCGCAGCCGCCTGGTCAGCGCCCTGGTATCGATCCCGGCCAGGCCGATGATCCCGTGCCTGCTTAAAAACTCCTCGAGATTGATCCAGTAGCGCCAGTTGCTCGGGTAGTCGCACAGCTCCTTGATCACGAAGCCCCGCACCCACGGCCTGGCGGATTCATAGTCATCCTGATTGACGCCGTAGTTGCCCACCAGCGGGTAGGTGAGCACTACGATCTGCCCGCAGTAGGAGGGATCTGTGAGAATCTTCTGGTATCCGGTCATGCTGGTATTGAAAACCACCTCGCCGAACTGGCGGCCCTCGCTGCCGAAGGCCGTTCCCTGCAGTATCGTGCCGTCTTCCAAGGCCAGATAAGCGATCATGCTGCGTACACCTCTCCTGCTGTTACTCTTGAACTACGAAGTTGCCCGGTCCGGACCGGCCGGAACCTTGGCCGCGCCCCACCCGGATGGCGCCCGGTATCGTCCCGGATATCCTGTTCAATCCGTTATCCATCTCATTCCAGCCACTGAGGCGCCCTCCGGGCGCGGCTTCCGGCCTGCGTGCAGGCGTGCGCTCAGCCAGGCGAAGCTTCATAACCTGCCATCTGTCATTGCCTGTGGACGATTCCGCCCACTATCGTCAGAACCGGCCAGCCCCGCAGTTCCCAGCCGTCAAAGGGCGTGTTCCGGCCCAGGGACGCAAACTGCTCTGCCTGTACCGGGCGTTTTCGCCAGGGGTCGATCACCGTGAGGCTGGCCTCGGCGCCGACCCTGACCAGGCGCCCGGGCAGCCCGATGATCCGGGCCGGGTTAAAAGCCATCTTCTGCGCCACCTGCACCGGAGTCAAGATCCCCGTCTCCACCAGGTGCTCCCAGATCAGGGGCACCGCTGTCTCCAGACCGGAGATCCCGAAGGGGGCGAGGTTGAACTCCACCTCTTTCTCCTCCTGGGTATGGGGGGCGTGATCGGTGGCAATGGCATCGATGGCGCCATCCTTCAGCCCGGCGATCAGGGCTGCCACGTCCTGCCTGGAGCGCAGGGGCGGGTTGACCTTGGTGTTGGTATCGTAAGACCTGACTGCATCATCGGTCAGGCACAGGTGATGCGGAGTGACCTCCGCGGTCACCCGGACGCCCCGCTGCTTGGCGTCCCTGATCAGGCGCACCGAGCCGGCAGTGCTCACGTGGGCGATGTGCAGCCTGGCCCCGGTCATCTCCGCCAGGATCAGGTCGCGGGCCACCTGGACCTCCTCCGCCGCCGCCGGAATGCCCCTCAGGCCAAACACGGTGGAGTTGAAACCCTCGTTCATCAGGCCGCCGGCGCTCAGTTCCCGGTCCTCGCAGTGGCTGATCACCACCAGGTCGAACATGCGGCTGTATTCCAGGACCCGCCTCAGCACCTCGCTGTTCATGATCGGGCTGCCGTCGTCGGAGATGGCTACCGCTCCGGCTTCGACCAGGTCGCCGATCTCTGCCAGTTCCTCGCCCTTGCGCTCCTTGGTAGCGCATCCCACCGGGTAGACCGGAACGCTCCCGGTCTCGGCCCGGCGCTTGACGAATTCGATCACCGAGCAGTTGTCCGCCGGCGGTCTGGTATTGCCCATGGCCACCACGCCCGTGAAACCGCCCCGGACTGCCGCCCGGGTCCCGGTCGCAATCGTCTCCTTGAGTTCCTCCCCGGGCTCCCGCAGGTGGCAGTGCAGATCGATCAGGCCCGGCAGGATATAGCAGCCGGCCACCTCGATCACCTCCGCCTCCGGCGCCGGCAGGTCCGCGGCCATGGCCGCCACCCGGTTGCCTTCGATCAGCAAGTCCAGCCGCTCGATTGTTTCCGTTTGCGGATCGACGACCAGCCCGCCCTTAAGCAGATATGGCACTGGCACTGAGATCACCCCCGCTCAGCATCAGGTAGAGGATCGCCATCCTGACGGCCACCCCGTTGGTCACCTGCTCGTTGATCGCCGAATGACTGCCATCCTGCACCCTCGGAGTGATCTCCACCCCCCGGTTGACCGGGCCCGGGTGCAGCACCAGCACGTCCGGCCTGGCCGCCCGGAGCTTCTCCTCGTCAAGGCCGAACAGCCTGTGGTATTCCCTGATGCTGGGGAACAGGCCCCTCTGCTGACGCTCCAACTGGAGGCGCAACACGTTGATCACGTCCACGCCCCTGAGGCCCTCGCGCCAGTCATGGAACACGGTCACCCCCAGCCTCTCGACGTCGACAGGCATCAGGGTGGGCGGTCCAACCACCCGCACCTCGGCCCCCAGCTTGGTGAGGCCCCAGATGTTCGACCGGGCCACCCTGCTGTGGGCGACATCCCCCAGGATGGCCACCTTGAGCCCGGCGATGCCGCCCTTCTTCTCCCTGATAGTGTACATATCCAGCAGGGCCTGAGTGGGGTGCTCGTGCGTGCCGTCCCCGGCGTTGATCACCTTGGCATCCAGGAGGCGGGCCAGCAGGTGCGGCGCCCCGGTGGCCGAGTGCCTGATGATGATGACATCGGCGCCCATCACCTCGATGGTCTTGGCAGTGTCGCCCAGGCTCTCGCCCTTCTGCACGCTGCTCGTGGCTGCCGAGAGGCTGGCCGTGTCCGCTCCCAGGTATTTGGCCGCCAGTTCAAAGGAGGTGCGAGTCCGGGTGCTGTTCTCGTAAAAAAGGGTGACGATCACCCGCCCGCGCAGGGTGGGTACCTTCTTGATCTCCCGGCCGAGGATCTCCTTCATGGGCGCAGCCGTATCCAGGATCAGCCCGATCTCCTCTGCGGTCAAGTCCTGCAGCCCCAGGAGATCCTTGTGTGCGAATCTATTCACGACTCTCTTCTCCCCCTTTCGGGCATTGAAAAAGCGAGCCCCGCTCGCTGCTAGTCACACGGTTCCTCGATGACCACCTGATCCCTGCCGTCTATTTCCAGCATCTGCACCGAAATGATCTCCCGGTGCGAGGTGGGCACGTTCTTGCCTACATAGTCAGCCCGGATGGGCAACTCCCGGTGCCCCCGGTCCACCAGCACCGCCAACTGCACCAACTGTGGACGCCCCAGGTCCATCAGGGCGTCCAGGGCGGCCCGCACTGTTCTCCCGGTAAAGAGCACATCATCGACCAGCACCACTTTTTTATCGTTGATGCTGAAGGGTACGTCCGTCGTCCTGAGCACGGGGTTATAGCCAAGCTTGCTGAGGTCGTCGCGGTAAAGGGTGATATCGACGATCCCCAGCGGGACAGCGGTGCCTTCGATCTCCTTGATGAGCGCCGCGATCCGCTGGGCCAGCGGAACCCCCCGCCTCCTGACGCCGATCAGGACGAGGTCCCGGGTTCCCTTGTTCCGCTCCAGGATTTCGTGAGCGATCCTGGTGAGCGCCCGCCGGATGCCCTCGTCATCCATGATCTGGGCCTTTTCCTGCATCTCCATCGGCCTTCCCCCTCTTAACATTTCAACCGTACCGCAGCAGTCACCCCGTTACTACGAATTTCTTTGCCTCAGTACCGGGGGAATGACTAAAAAGCCTGTTCACAAGGATCCCCTTGCAAACAGGCTTCATGTCATCAAGATTAATATCGTGTTGATCAAAACGCTCTCCTCCTTCCCGGTCTCTCAGGGCCAGCCTTAAAGGATTCTAAAAGTAATTATAGCACCTGCGGCTTGTCTGTCAACAACAATATACCTTTGCCTTTCTGCATCTGACCTGCTAACATGCAAGTGAACGCTAAAGGAGTCTGCACATGAACGACTTTATAAAGATCCTGCAATACCTGAGGCCTTACCGCCTGGCGGCCACCCTGGCGCCCCTGTTCATGATCCTGGGAGTGTGCGCGGACCTGACCCAGCCGAAGCTGATGCAGAACGTGGTGGACATCGGCATCGCCTCCGGGAACTTGGGCTACGTCATCCACAGCGGCATGCTGATGATCGGCCTGGCCGGGGTCAGCCTGGTCTGCGGCCTGGGCAGCATCTATTTCTCCACCGTCGCCGCCCTCGGCCTCAGCACCGACCTCCGCAACGACCTCTTCACAGAAGTGCAATCCCTTTCCTTTAAAAACCTTGACCGGCTGAATACCGGACACCTGGTCACGGTACTGACTAACGACGTCTCCCAGATCCAGCAGTTCGTCATGCTGTCCCTGCGGATCCTCGCCCGGGTGCCAGTGCAGATCATCGGGAGCGTGGTGCTGGCGGTGCTGATCAGCCCCCGGCTGTCGCTGATCTTCTTTGTGCTGGTGCCATCGCTGATGGCGGTGCTGCTGTACCTGACCAACAGGGCCTATCCGATGTTCAAGCAGGTGCAGAGCCGGCTGGACAACCTGAACACCATCGTCCAGGAAAATCTGGCGGGCATCAGGCTGGTCAAGGCCTTTGTGAGGTCTGACTACGAGATCGAGAAATTTCAACGGGGCAACGACGACCTGACCAGCACCACCGTCAAGGCGTCCAAGACCATCGCCCTGCTCTCGCCCTTCATGATGATCGCCACCAACCTGGGTGTGGTCGCCGTACTCTGGTTCGGAGGCCTGCAGGTGATCGGCGGCACCCTGGAAGTGGGCAAGGTGATGGCCTTCATCAACTACTTGTTGATGCTGCTGTTCTCGCTGATGATGGTGGCCTTCATCCTGATGTTCATCTCCCGGGCGCAGGCCTCGGCGGACCGTATCGTCAATGTGCTGGAGGCCAGGCCGGATATAGTCGACCGGGAGCAGACCGTGCAGCACGAGATCAGGGGCGCCGTGACCTTCGACCGCGTGACCTTCGGCTACAACGGCAAGGCTGAGGCCCCCGTCTTGAAAGATATCTGCTTCAGCGCCAGGCCGGGTGAGAGCGTGGCCATCCTCGGCGCCACCGGATCGGGCAAGTCCAGCCTGGTGCAGTTGATCCCCCGGCTGTATGACGTGCTGGCCGGCCAGGTCCTGGTCGACGGCATCGATGTCCGGGACTACCGGAGCGAGGACCTGCGCCGCAGCATCGGCATCTGCCTGCAGCAGGCCATCCTGTTTTCGGGCACCGTCAGGGACAACATCCGCTTTGGCAGGCCGGCGGCCTCCGACGAAGAGGTGATCGCCGCAGCCAGGGTCGCCCAGGCCCACGAATTCATCACCGGGCTTCCGGATGGCTACGACACGCGGTTGGGACAGCGGGGTGTGAACCTGTCCGGCGGGCAGAAGCAGCGGCTGACGATCGCCAGGGCAATTCTGATCCGGCCCCGCATCCTGATCCTGGACGACAGCACCAGCGCCGTCGACCTGACCACCGAATCCAGGATCCAGCAGGCCCTGAAGGCGGTTTTAACGGATACCACCCGGTTCGTGATCGCCCAGCGGATCACCTCCGTACAGGGCGCCGACAAGATCATTGTCTTGAACAACGGGCTGATCGATGCCATCGGCACCCATGAGGAATTGATGCAGACCAGCGCCATCTATCAGGATATCTACAGATCACAACTGGGAGAAGGTGATCTGCGGTATGCCTGAAGATAGAGCGGACGGACCGGCCAGGCCGCCCATGACAGCCAGGCCGGGGGGTTTTGGCAGGCCGGGCCCCGGCGGCGGCCGCGGCGGTCCGAGGGGCGGCATCGCGGCCATGGCCTATGCCGAGAAACCCAAGGATGTTGGGGGCGCCTTTAACAGGATCCTGACGTACCTGGGCCGGCAGAAGAGCGGCCTGATCGTCGTGCTGCTGCTGGTAGCCTTCAGCACCGGGCTCGAGCTGCTGGCGCCCTACCTGACCCAGATCGCCATCGACAATTACATCATCCCGAAAAGACTGGGCGGCCTGGCAGTGATCGCCCTGGTGCTGCTGCTGATCTACTTTACTGATGCCGGCGTGACCCTGCTTTCTTCATTCTCCATGATCGACGTCGCCCAGCGCGCCGTAAAAAGTATGAGGAACGACCTGTTCGCCAAGGTGCAGTCGCTGCCGATCAGGTTCTTCGACCTGAGGCCGCACGGGGAACTGATGAGCAGGTTCACCAACGACATCGAAAACATCGACAACACCATCAACCCGAGCCTGGTGCAGCTCATCTCCAGCGTGCTCACCATCGCCGGCGTGACTGTGGTGATGCTGCTGATCAACTGGCGCCTGGCCATCGTCTGCCTGCTAAGTGTCCCCGTGTTCACGCTGCTCACCCGGGGGATCGCCAGGTACACCCTGCAGGGGTTCATCGACCAGCAGACCAACCTGGGGATCCTGAACGGGATTATCGAGGAGAACGTCACCGGGCAGAAGGCGATCAAGGCCTTCGTCCACGAACAGGAGTCCATCGCCGAATTCGGCGCCGCCAACCTGAAACTGAAGCAGTCCGCCATCCGCGCCCAGGTCTTCACTGGGTTCATCATGCCGATGGGCAACCTGCTCAACAACATCACCTTCGCCCTGATCGTGGGCATCGGCGGCTGGATGACCGTCAAAAACCTGGCCACCATCGGCGTGATCGCCAGCTTCGTCAACTACGCCAAGCAGTTCGCCAGCCCCCTGAATCAGATCGCCTCCCTTTACAACACCGTGCAATCAGCGCTGGCCGGGGGTGAGCGGGTGTTCCAGGTGATGGACGAGCCGGGTGAGTACCGGGGCGAAAAAGAGCGGGAGATCGAGCGGGTGAAGGGCCAGGTGACGTTCGACCACGTCTGTTTCAGCTATGACCAGATCACGCCCGTGCTCAAGGATATCAGCTTTGAAGCCCAACCGGGGCAGATCATCGCCCTGGTCGGCCATACCGGGGCGGGCAAGACCACCATCGTCAACCTGCTCACCAGGTTCTACGACGTGGACAGCGGCGTCATCAGCATCGACGGCGAGGATATCCGCAACCTGGACAAGGACAGCGTGCGCCGGAAACTGGGCATCGTCCTGCAGGACACCTACCTCTTCAAAGGCACGGTGCGGGAGAACATCCGCTACGGCCGCCCGGAGGCCACCGACGAGGAGATAGAAAAAGCTGCCGTCATGGCTAACTCAGACCACTTTATCCGGCACCTGCCCGAGGGCTTCGACACCATCCTGTCCGAGGAGGGCAGCAACCTGAGCCACGGCCAGCGGCAGTTGCTCTCCATCACCAGGACGATCCTGGCCGACCCGGACATCCTGGTGCTCGACGAGGCCACCAGCAGCGTCGACACCCGCACCGAGAAATACATCCAGCAGGCCATGCTGACCCTGATGCAGGGCCGCACCAGCTTCATCATCGCCCACCGCCTGAGCACGATCCGGGAGGCGGACAACATCCTGGTGATCGATCACGGGGAGATTATCGAGCGGGGCAACCACGAGGAGTTGCTGGCGCAGAAGGGCTTCTACCATGACCTGTACTACAGCCAGTTCGCAAGAGCGGTGTAACATCAAACATTGTCGAAAAAGGATTTTTATCAACATCATAGAATAACTTGCCTGCATGCTCTGTCAGACTCACTGCCGGCGAGAATCTAGACTTTTGCTTTCGGATGATCGGCGAGTGCCCCTGGCGGCAGGAAAGCCGGCACGTCAAGGCGTGCCACGCCGATCCGGCTGTCGGCCATCCCATAATAAACGTCGAAACGGTCTGGTGTGCCAAGATCGAGGCGCTGGTCGATACCGGTGGGAAACACGACGTTGGCGACGGTCCCCTGGCGTTCTTGCGGCAACGTCGGCGTCAGCACCGGCTTCCGGGAACGATAGCGCATCAGGCGCGGATGCGTCTTCGAGAGCACCATCACTCCGGCTGAGTAACACAGATAGCTGCCTTCGCTACTCGACTCCGCCACCTCGCTCACGCCGTGGTAAATGATCAGCCAGCCATGCCGGGTCATGATGGGCGGAGTGCCGCCGCCGATTTTGAGCCGCTCCCAGGACGAGACCGGACTCGCCAGCCGGTGATGAGAGGTGAACTTGCCGAGGCGATCTGGCTCACGGTCCTCCAGGGCCATGGGGCAATAAGATATCCAGATGCTTTCCCGATGAAGATCCGCCGAACGGAAGGCGGGGTAGCGTACGGTTTCCTCCGGACGAGTCCCGGGAAAGAGCGGCCGGTGCAACATGGCCAGCGCCGGTTGACCGGTTGGATCGTTAATGGCGATGGGGAAGACGCTGGCATCTTTGTTGTCCACGCCATCGAACTCGATGCCCTCGTGCGGACTGAAGGTCGCCAGTCCCAGGCGCTGCCAGTGGAACAGGTCTTTTGACAGCGCCAGGGCGATCCGTGGGCCATGGGGCGAAAATGCGGTGTAGGTCATTACATAGCGCTGGAACGGTTCGAAGAAAGTGATGCGCGGATCCTCACAGCCCCCGCCGTCCGGACGCCGCTCGTAATCCGCTTCCGGCTCCAGCGCAATACCTATCCGCTGGACACCGGCCGGGTCGCCGGCCTCATTGAACCGCACCCGGGCAATCCCGATACGCGAATAATTGCCCTGCCCCGCGAGCCGCGGAAATAGGTACAGCTCGCCATCAGGTCCCGCGAACGGCAGCCGGATTCAGGACGCCCTCGGCCTCCAGGGGATTGCCCGGCTCCGGCTCCATCACCAGACCCAGGCGCTGCAATTGAAATCCGGTCATCGCCTCTCCCCCTCACCAGGTCTTGTCTGCTGAACGCCACCCAAACAGGCGATGATCGCCTCAATAACCCGTTTCGTCTCATCGGGATCTCTGACTTGGATGCACACAACGCCTGTCTCTCTCGCCGGATAGTCGTTCCCTCCGACAAACAGGGCATCCCCTATAAAAATCATCTCAGCGATCGTAATGTCCAGGATGTCCCGGAGTTTTCCAATACCATATGCCTTGTCAACGCCATGTTTGGTGACATCGACAGAGGTCATGCCGCCCAGGTGGACAGAAAACTCAGGAATAAAGGTGTCGAGGATTGCCTTGATCTTCTGCCGCTTGGTAAAATCCGGATCCCATCTTCTCTTTTCCTCTAACGGGGCCTGCTGACCTAATGCAGAAAAGGTAATCTGACTGCCCCGGTCTTCAATCAGTTCTCCCCAAACCCTTTCGGCCTCGAAGCCCGATAAATCGATTGCCCTCTTCAGGGAACCGATAATCCTCTCCTTCTCCTCAGCGGTGAAATCTTCCGAATAAAGTTCTTCCCAACCTGATTTATACTGGTAGAACTTTGTCCCGCATGCAGGCAGGAGAGAAAGATGCTTCAGGCTTTCGTGATCGGGAAGGTTGGAGAGCACCTGTTTTTCGAATTGCGGCCAGTTGCCGCCGGAAATTACAGCCACTTTGACAATTCCAAGAAGAGCGCCGAGAAGCGTTGACATCTCAGCGTCAAGCGATGATTTGCTTTCAGCAAGCGTACCATCCAGGTCAAACACAATCAGTTTTTTCATTATAACTTTTTCACCCTTCGATTAACTTTATGCCCCGGCACCGGTCTCCATTCGTAAGGTGGACTACCGGCCATAAACCTGGGGCTAGATAGTTTCCGGCAAGGCAATTTCCAACAGGCTCACTGCACCGCGCGGCTGACAGGAACACGCTCCAATTATGGCCGGCAAGAGCAGCACGTCACCTTTACCGACGGGATAAATGGCGCTACAAGATATATTCATGATCATATTACTGGATGCGGCTGGGTTGGTTCCCATTTCCAGTCACAAATTTCCGGAAGGTCTTTCCCATGCTTGTTTATGTATTGTTTGTGCTCAACGATCTTGTCCTGAACCATCTGCTTGAGATAGGCCCCCTTGGCGCCCAACAGCGGCAGGTGATCGATCACGTCTTGCACCAGGTGGAACCGGTCCAGGTCGTTCTGCACCCTGATGTCAAAGGCCGTCGTGATCGTGCCCTCTTCTATGTAACCCCGGACGTGCAGGTTGCGGTTCGTCCGGCGGTAGGCCAGCCGGTGGACCAGCCATGGGTATCCATGGAAGGCGAAGATGATCGGCTTGTCTTTCGTGAAGAGCGAGTCGTAATCAAGGTCGCTCAGTCCGTGCGGGTGCTCGGCGCTGGGCTGCAGTTTCATCAGATCGACGACGTTGATCACCCGAATTTTCAGGTCCGGCAGATGTTTGCGCAGGATGGAGACAGCGGCCAGAACCTCCAGAGTGGGTGTATCCCCGCAACAGGCCATCACCACGTCAGGCTCGGCGCCCTGGTCGTTGCTGGCCCATTGCCAGATGCCAATCCCTTCAGTGCAATGCACGACCGCCTCATCCATCGTCAGCCATTGGGGCAGGGCGTGCTTTCCCGCAACCACCACGTTCACATAGTGCCGGCTGCGCAGGCAGTGATCGAAGACCGACAACAGGCAGTTGGCGTCGGGCGGAAGGTAAACACGCACGATATCGGCCTTCTTGTTGATGACATGGTCGAGGAAGCCAGGATCCTGGTGCGTGAAGCCGTTATGATCCTGCTGCCAGACATGGGATGCCAGCAGGTAGTTCAACGAGGCGATCTTCCGCCGCCACGGCAGTTGTGCCGTGACCTTCAGCCACTTGGCATGCTGGCTGAACATCGAATCGACGATGCGGATGAAAGCCTCATAGCTGTTGAATAATCCGTGCCGCCCGGTGAGCAGATATCCTTCGAGCCAACCCTCGCACTGGTGCTCGCTGAGCATCGAGTCCATTACACGTCCTGCCGGCGCCAGAAACTCGTCATTCTCTGCCGTCTGGGCATCCCACTGACGATCAGTGGCCTCAAAGACCGCTCCCAGGAGATTCGATTGCGTCTCATCGGGACCGAAGATCCGGAAGTTGCGCTGATCCTGATTCAGCTTGACCACGTCACGCAGGAACTTACCTAGCACGAGCGTATCCTGGGCGTCGACGGCGCCGGGCGAGGGCACGTCCACCGCGTTGAGGCGGAAGTCCGGCATGCGCAGATCGCGCAGCAGAATTCCGCCGTTGGCGTGGGGATTGGCTCCCATCCGCCGCTCGCCTTTAGGCGCCAGTTCGGCCAATTCCGGCAGGAAACGTCCGTACTCATCGAACAGTTCCTCTGCCTTGTAGCTTTTCATCCAGCTCTCAAGCTGCTTGACATGATCGGGATGATCGAAATCCACCAGCAGCGGCACCTGGTGCGCCCGGGAGGTGCCCTCTACTTGCAGGCCGTCGATTACTTTCGGCCCCGTCCAGCCCTTGGGTGACTTGAGGACGATCATTGGCCAGCGCGGCCGGGTGGTGTCGTTGTTACTCCGTGCATTGCTCTGGATTTGCCTGATCTCCTCGATGGCCTGGTCCAAAATGGTGGCCATGAGTTGATGCATCTTTTCCGGTTCGGCGCCTTCCACAAAGTAGGGTGTCCAGCCACAGCCTCTTAGAAATTGCTCCAATTCCTCATGCTCGATGCGGGCCAGGACGGTCGGGTTGTTGATCTTGTAGCCATTGAGATGCAGGATCGGCAGCACGGCCCCGTCATCAACCGGGTTGAGAAACTTGTTGGACTGCCATGCAGTCGCCAACGGGCCGGTTTCCGCTTCACCGTCGCCGACGATGCAGGCGACGATCAGGCCGGGGTTGTCGAAGACCGCCCCGAAGGCATGGCTGAGCGAGTACCCCAGCTCGCCGCCCTCGTGAATCGACCCCGGCGTCTCCGGTGAAACATGGCTGGAAATCCCGCCGGGGAACGAGAACTGCGTGAACAGTCTCTTGAGCCCGGCCTCATCCTGACTGATGTTCGGATAGACCTCGCTGTAGGCGCCTTCGAGGTAAGTATTGCTCACCAGCGCCGGGCCGCCGTGTCCGGGGCCGGCGATGTAGATCATATCCAGGTCATACTTCTTGATGACCCGGTTAAGGTGCACGTAGATGAAGTTCTGACCCGGCGTCGTGCCCCAGTGCCCGACCACCAGGGGCTTCACGTGCGACAGCTTCAACGGTTCCCGCAGCAAAGGATTGTCGTAAAGGTAAATCTGGCCAACCGACAGGTAGTTGGCGGCACGCCAATAAGCATTCATCTTTTGCAGCAGATCTGGCGGCAAGGGCTTTGTGATGTCCCCCTCAAAATTCTTTTCCCCATTCATAAAGTTGCTCCCTTCACGCACTTTTTTGTGTTCATGATCAACTGGTTCTTTATTCTGTTATCTCCAAGCCGAGTTGGGCCAGTTGTTTGCGCGTCGACGTGAAATCAGTGTGATGAATACCACGGATTCCTTCCGCCTCCGCGACCTGAACAAACATCGGCTGGTCATCGATATAGACCACCTGCTCTGCCGGAACCTGAGCAATGTCCAGAGCCATCCGGTACATGTCATTATCGGGCTTACGCAGGTGGACGAAGCAGGAGGAAATAAAAAAATCCACAAACTCATCCAGCTTGAACTTTCGAATCCTGTATGAATTCAACTCCCGGCCCTCGTTGCTGACCACAGCGATCTTGAGTCTGTACTGGGCTTTGATCTTGCGGATAAGCTCGATCATCCGGGGATGCGGCTTCGACTGTTCGAACATGAATTTTCGGAACTCTATCCTTGAGAATGCCTGCTCCCGGTAAAACACCACCAGACTCAGGTATTCTTCAAGGGTGAGTTTGCCCAACTCGTACGTTTCAACGGTCAGTTGATGGCGATCATTGATCTCAGCCAGGTCCAGATTGAAAACCGTGGCAGCCAGTTCTCGGGACTGGTGGTCCCAACCATCGGTAAGCAAGACGCCACCGATGTCAAGAAACAGCGCCGCAATCGGTGTTGCATTTTCCATTATGCTCCTTTGCCCCATTCATTGGTTGTTGAAACCAGCTTATCGTTGCCACAAAATCTGCGCTGGCTACAGAGGGCTTTCCTGCAAGGGGGCTCGCTTTCAGGGCTTCCCGCTCTGATTCTGTGAACACATCTTAGCCAAGGTCTCCATCAGTTCGTCGAACGGATGGTTGAATTTCTCGACGCCTTCTTCCTCGAGTTGCTGGGTCACCTGGTCGATGTCGATGCCGAGCGCCGGCAATCGCCGTAAGATCTGGTAGGCTTCCTCGGCATCCTGTTCGAGGCGGGCCTCCGGTTCGCCGTGGTCGCGGTAGGCGTCAAGGGTTTCGACTGGGACCGTGTCCACCGTATCCGCTCCGATGAGCGCCTCAACGTATTTCACGTCGCTGTAGTCCGGGTTCTTGGTGCCGGTGCTGGCCCAGAGCAGCCGCTGCACACCGGCGCCATGGGCAGTCAGTTTCTTGAACCGGTCACTGCCGAAGATTTCCTTGTAGGTTTGATAGGCTGCCTTGGCGCTGGCGATGGCAACTTGCCCGTACGCCTGCTTCGCAAGCTGTGCCTCATCGCCCCCCTGCGCAATTATTTTTTCCAGCAGCGGGTCCACCAGCGTATCAATGCGGCTCACAAAGAAACTGGCCACCGAGGCCACATGCTTCACAGGCTTCCCTTGGGCGAGGCGCGCTTCAATGCCGGTGATGTAAGCTTCCGCCACCTGCCGATAGCGAGGCAATCCAAAGAGCAACGTCACATTGACGTTGATTCCCTCACTGATGAGTTGTTGGATCGCTTGCAGTCCTTCTGTCGTGGCCGGGACTTTGATGAAGACGTTGGGACGATTCAATGCAGCCCATAAACGGCGGGCTTCGGCAATCGTGCCGCTGGTGTCGTGCGCCAGGTGGGGATTGACCTCCAGGCTGACATATCCATCTTTGCCGTCAGTCTCGTCGTACACAGGCCGGAACTCATCGGCAGCGCCCTGCACATCACGCTGGCTTAGAGCTTCATAAATTGCTTGGCAGTCTTTTCCATCAAGAGCCATCATCCGAATGTCTTCATCGTAATCATGGCTGCCCGCAATCGCCTTCTCAAAGATGGCCGGATTCGAGGTCATCCCCCGCAATCCATCTTCCTCGATCAGGCGCCGAAGCTCGCCGCCGGCGATCAGATCGCGCCGGATGTAGTCCAGCCAGATGGACTGGCCGAGCGTTCCCAACTGTTTCAAATGATTTTCTTTCATGTTGTTTTCTCCTTGTTTTCCAGTTCCGTCACTTTAGCCAGGCGGCGACGATGGCGCTCGGCGCCGCTGAATCGCGCCGCGAGAAATGTTTTGACCAGTTCCCAGGCGAGCGCCTGGCCGACCACGAGGCCGCCCAGGCAGATGACGTTCATATTGTCGTCCTCGACCCCCTGGTGTGCCGAAAATGTTTCATGAATCAAGCATGCACGTACGCCCGCCACTTTGTTGGCGGCGACACACGCCCCCACGCCACTGCCGCAGACGGCCACCCCGCGATCCACTTCCCCGCTGGCGACTGCACGGGCCAGGGGCACGACAAAATCCGGATAATCATCCTCCGGCTCCGGCTGGCTGTCGCCGTAATCGAACACTTCATAGCCGTCCTGGCGCAACATCCTGACCAGTTCCTGCTTCAGCTCGAACCCTCCGTGATCGGCGGCGACTCCGATGCGTTTCACCATCTCTGGCAGCACTGTCATGGGTTCAGTCATTGCTGCTCTCCTTTCAACAAGGTTATCTATGTTGAATCCGTACTCATTCATTATAACCGTCCGGGGTCGAAGCACTAAAACTTTCCGCCCCAATCGCCGGCTATGCACCAGGCGATCTCACAGACTACTCTCTTGATATAGGGGTTCCCCCCCTGGTGGGCGGAGCGAAGAGAACTGAGTCCAACCCAGGAACTCAGGTGCAGTGTAATCAGGTGGAAGGGAATGGTTCAGACGGGTTGCTTCAAGTCAAAATGCTTCCATATTATACCTGGAATGAACGCTGAAAGGCAAAATGAGGAAAGGATCAAGCGGAAAAAATCATCCATCGTAACTTTGGATCTGCTTATGTTATACTATCTCTGTTATATAATGTCAATCATTTTGGCCACTACTGTCGTCGGACTGTGATATTATCACCCTGTAAGCGCCCGATGTCACTAAGAAGGAGATATGGATGCGATAATGGCTTATTTTAAGACGGAAGAGCCTTTTTGGAGCATGGAAGCTGCGAAAGTGCTGGAGCGCCTCCAGGCATCTTCGGAGGGCCTCACTGCTTCCGAGGCAGCCAAAAGGATTGAAGCTTTAGGGCCCAATCTGCTCCGTCCGACTAAAAAGAAGGGCGTGTTGCTGGAGTTTCTGGGGCAGTTTAAAAGCCCGCTCATCTTATTATTGCTGTTTGCAGCCGGACTCTCGTTCTTCCTGGGAGATAGCACAGATACCTATATCATTCTGGTCATTGTTTTTTTTAGCGGCCTGTTGAGCTTCTGGCAGGAGCATCACGCCACCAACGCCATGGCCAAACTGCTGGCTATGGTGCAGTCCAGAACCGACGCCTTGCGCGATGGCAAGCCGGTGGATATTCTACTGGAAGAGGTAGTTCCCGGCGATGTGGTTCTGCTAACTGGCGGGGGCATAATACCGGCGGATTGTCTCTTGCTGGAGCACAAGGATCTCTTTGTGGACGAGGCAGCCCTTACCGGCGAGAGTTATCCGGTGGAAAAAGAGGCGGGCGTACTGCCGGCAGATACACCCCTTGCCCAAAGGTTAAACGCACTTTTTATGGGAACGCACGTAATCAGCGGAACCGGCAAAGCAATAGTTGTCCAGACTGGAAGGGAGACCGCATTTGGCCGGATCTCCGAGAGCCTGCGAGTAAAACCCCCTGAGACCGAGTTCGAGCGCGGCATCAGGCGTTTCGGCTACCTGCTGCTGGAGGTCACACTCGTCCTGGTGATTGCAGTCTTTGCCATCAACGTTTACTTCCAACGCCCAGTGCTTGAATCCTTCCTCTTCTCCATGGCCCTGGCCGTGGGTTTGACGCCGCAGTTGCTGCCAGCCATCGTCTCCGTCAACCTGGCCCAGGGCGCCCGCCAGATGGCCGTAAAGAAGGTCATCGTCAAGCGCCTGGCCGCCATCGAAGATTTCGGCAGCATGGATGTTTTGTGCTCGGACAAGACCGGTACTTTGACCGAAGGAGTGGTGCAGCTTAGCTCAGCCCTGGGAGTTGACGGGCAAGAATGGGACAGGGTCGCTCTGTTTGCATATTTGAATGCGTTTTTTCAAGTCGGTTATAAGAATCCGATTGACAGCGCCCTGACGGCGCAATCTCGCGACGTGTCCGGTTTCGAGAAGCTGGATGAAATCCCCTACGACTTTATTCGGAAGCGCCTCAGTATCTTGGTGGACCAGGCTGGGCGGCAGCTATTGATCACCAAGGGCGCGTTTGATCAGGTGCTATCCATATGCAGCAATGTCGAGTCCCCTGACGGGACCGTGCGGCCATTGTCCGGCATGGAAACGCAAGTAAGGGAGCTTTACACAGAGCAAAGCAAGGCCGGTTTTCGCGCTCTCGGGGTGGCCTATAAGGATTTTTCAAGCGGGAAGATTATTAAGAAAGAGGACGAGACGGCCATGACTTTTCTTGGCGTGCTCCTCCTCTTCGACCCGCCAAAATCTGATGCAATCACAGCCATTCAAGAGTTGAAGCATCTCGGGGTTAACTTGAAGATGATCACCGGCGACAATCGGTTTACCGCACTTCATGCCTGGGAGCAGATTGGACTGCCGGCGCCGCGGGTGCTTACCGGGGCAGATCTGCGCCAAATACCCGGTACGGCGCTGCCTCTGCGTGCTGCAGAAACGGATATCTTCGCGGAGGTGGAACCCAACCAGAAGGAGCTCCTAATCCTGGCCATCCGGAAGGCTGGTCATGTAGTCGGTTTTATGGGGGATGGCATCAATGATGGCCCGGCACTGCACGCGGCCGATGTCGGGATTTCGGTGAACACTGCGGTGGACGTGGCCAAGGAGGCAGCGTCCATCGTGCTGCTGGAAAAGGGTCTGGATGTGCTGGCAGCCGGTGTCCATGAGGGACGCCGCACCTTCGCCAACACCATCAAATACGTGTTTATGGCCACCAGCGCCAATTTCGGCAATATGTTCAGCATGGCCGGCGCCTCTCTGTTCTTGCCCTTCTTGCCCCTGCTGCCGACGCAGATCCTGCTGACCAATCTGCTGACCGATCTGCCGGAGATGACGATTGCCACAGACACAGTGGACCGGGAGTTGGTTGAGCGCCCGCAGCGCTGGAATATCGGGTTTATCAGGAGGTTTATGGTGACCTTCGGCTTGCTCAGTTCTATTTTCGATTACCTGACTTTTGGCGTCCTTCTCTTTATGCTGCATGCCACGACCAACCAGTTTCGGACCGGCTGGTTTTTGGAGTCGGTGGTCTCAGCCTCTTTAATTGTCCTGGTGGTCCGCACACGGCACTTGTTTTTCCGGAGCCGGCCAAGCATCTACCTGATCATTGCCACGGGAGTGGTGATTCTGTTAACCCTGCTTCTTCCTTACAGCCCATTGGCAAAGATATTCGAATTTACCCACCTGCCGCCCATGTTCCTGGCAACCCTGGTCGTGATTCTCGTTCTTTATGTAGCAGGGGCCGAGGTGGCGAAGAGGTGGTTCTATGGCCGATCATAGATATTTTAACTCTAAAAGATCTCAGGCCGGCGCCTCCAGTTGAAAAACTTGTCCCGCAATTAATTGCGGGACTTTCTCTTCGGTTGGGCGAACATTGTTCACGTCGAGACCCCGCCTGATGTGGTGATGGCCTCATCCGCCACCCCTGGCATATAACTAAAATGTTGATTCTGATGCAAAAAGTCTCTTTTGGTCAACTAGTATACTTCATGTAGTATCCCTAACTATGATGGCCACAATATATTGTATCACTGAACCCAAAGTAGGGGTTTTCGCAGTGAAATCAAATGTTTGACATTAATAAATAAATAGTGTAGCATAATGGATGCTAAGTGTTACTTAGTACTCCACTCAATTCCTTCCTCATTTTGCCTTTCAGCGCTTTCATTCAGAAACAAGATGGGTAACAGGGAAAAGGCTTAAACGACCCATCCGGACAATCACCTTGCCTTCCACCCAATTCCTCCACATGCGATTTCAATAACAGCAGGAGGTGAAAAGTGCAGGTTAGTCAGGGGTTTACTTGGCTCATTTAGCGCACACCCATAGAATCAGGTTTTGCATCAACAAGTGCAATTAATTACATCTATAAAGTTGGCAACACCCGTTGGCAATCTATAAAAATTTATCTTAGGAAGGAGGTGCTGACATGGAGAAAGTGGATCGCGACATCGTATTGCACCGTAAAGATATCTTGGATCAAGAATATGCTGAAATCCAAGAGAAGTTAAATGCGATTGCCGATACGTTATCGGAGTTCTCGCATAACCTGAGCCGTAGGCCCAAACATATAGTTATCACCGAAGTATCTCCGGCACACCCAAAGTATCATGAGAACCAAATATATTTTAATAAGAACCAGCTTAAACAGGCTTTTAACTTAGAGTTGATCGATGATTATATCATGTCGTTGCAACACAAGGACAGGGAGTTGGAAGTACTGGCAAAAGAATTAAGCGACGACTAGATAATTGCTGTAATGTTAAGAAGACTCAACGAACAAGGAGTTGAAATCAACAATGTCTTGCCAAATTACTAAATGTCTGGTAAGCGACTGTAAACACAATGACAGCTACAGTTGCAAAGCTGAGAGCGTTGAAGTGCGGCCTGTCGATGACAAGAAGATTACCTCTTCGATGGGTACATCTTGCAACACATTTGAGCTTAAGTCCTAAGGACTGACATACGGGAGAATGCAAGAGACCCAGTGATGATTCTGGCAAGAGAGGCTGTCGATCTGATGATCGACAGCCTCTTGACATGGTCCTTTCTTCTTGTCACCCACACCATTCTTCCCTACCCAACCGCCCATAAATTAGTTTTTATGCGCGGCCATATATTTTTAGTTGAAGCTTGAAGAGAGCGCAGAGAGTTTTGAAATCGTGCTCTGCTTCCTCCTCACCTTTTTTCAAGATTGGAGCGCAGTTGCTGGCCGGCGCCGCCGTCGAGGAAGCCCCCGTGGTACCCGCACACGTGCTCGAAGGCCAGTTCCGAGACCTGGCGCAGCGATGCCTGTGCCGCCTCCGGGTCCTGGGTGAAGCCAGGCGGCGGTCCGGAAAGCACCCCGTTTTCATAGCGCAGCAGGTCGCCGGCGAGCAACAGGTCCCGGCCGGGCAGGAAGAGACAGAGATGCCCCGGCGTGTGCCCCGGCGTGTGGATGATCGTGCAGCCTCCCAGGATGGCCAACTCCTCCCCGCCGCTCAGGCGCAGGTCGACCCTGGCCGGCACGGCCCTCATGCCCTGCTCCATTCGCTTGCGGAACTCGGCAATCTGCTCGGGAGTGGCCGCCGGCATGAACGCCCTGATGCGGTCCTCCGGGAAAACTACCGGCGGGCGCGGCACGGAACCGTCGATGAATCCGGCGTCTTCCCGGTGCGCCCAGACCTCCGCCCCGGTGCGCTGCGCCAGCCCCGCCAGGCCGCCCGTGTGATCGACGTGGTGGTGGGTGACAATGATGCGCTTCACGTCTGCGGGCTGGTATCCGATCTTGCTGATGTAAGCACAGACGGCATCCTCGGCTCCCGGCGGCCCGGCATCCACCATGGTCAGTCGGCCGTCGTCACCGGTCAGCAAGACGATGTTGACAGAATTGGCGCCGCCCGGACCCGGCATCACCACGTTGTCCACGATATGTACCCCGGAAAGAATCTCCATCCTCGATACCTCCCTGCATTTTGTCCGTCCATATTTCCTATTTTACCAAGGATTACTTTTGGGAGCAAGCATTGCCGGAAGCGTTGGCGCAACCATGGGCCGTCAGATGCGCCCGTGCACCCCTCCTAAGCGCAGCCCTGGAACTTAAAGGCGCGCCCCGTTTTTGGAATGGTGGCATTTGACACGCCGGCCATCTTGGGGTAAATTATCGGTAAGACCCTCATGAAGCCCTCCGAAATCGCCATCAGAACACCCAAAGCGGAAATTGCAGAGCAATGTTCTGAGGCTGACTTAATTCTCCGGTACCACAAGTGTCAAGGAAACGGTTCTTGATGTTGTCAGTGATGACGTCTGCGCCTAGACTTGTGGCCGCCGTCATTGCTTCAAGACGGGTAGAATGCCAGCGTGTCACCGGGAACCGGCCTCGATGCCGCCTCATCTATTTCAAAGCTACCGCCAAGGAGGTACATTACGATGAAGCCTTTGGAGATCAAGCCACAGGTCTACTGGGTCGGAAGCATCGACTGGAACCTGAGGTACTTTCACGGCCATACCGCCCCCAGGGGCACTACCTACAACTCCTACCTGATCGTTGACGAGAAGATCGCCCTGGTGGACTCCGTGAAGCATTACCTGTTCGACGAGATGCTGAGCAGGATCAGGGAAGTAATCGATCCCGCCAGGATCGATTACCTGGTGGTCAACCACGTGGAGATGGATCATTCCAGCAGCATTCCCAAGTTCCTGGAGGCCGCCCCCCAGGCCAAGATAGTCACCTCACCCAAGGGGAAAAAAGGGCTGGAACGGCACTACAAGAAGTCCTGGGACTACATCATCGTCAACTCCGGCGACGAGTTGAAGCTGGGCCGGCGCACACTGAAGTTCGTGCACACACCGATGGTGCACTGGCCGGACTCCATGGTCACCTACGTCCCCGAGGACAAGCTGCTGCTGCCCAACGACGCCTTTGGCCAGCACATCGCCAGTGCCGCCCGCTTTGACGACGAGGTAGGCTGGGATATCGTCCACGAGGAGGCGGCCAGGTACTACGCCAACATCATCTTTCCTTACGGCGAGCAGGTGGACAAGGCTCTTGAGGTGGCAGCCGCGCTGCCGATCGAGATGATCGGCCCCAGCCACGGCCTGATCCTGCGGTCTTACATCCCCAGGATGCTGCAGGTCTACCACCGCTGGGCAAACAACGAATCGGAAGCCAAAGCCGTGATCGCCTACGATACCATGTGGGGTTCCACCCAGAAGATCGCCCTCGCCCTGCAGGAAGGGCTGGAGTCGGCAGGGATCCCGGTGACCATGCGGTTCCTGCAGACCAACCACATCTCCGATGTCGTCCCCGACGTGCTCACCGCCAGGGCGGTGCTGATCGGCACGTCCACCCTGAACAACGGCATGCTGCCCACGGTCAGCGCCCTGCTCACCTATCTCAAGGGTCTGCGCCCGAAGAACCGGATCGGCATGGCCTTTGGCTCGTACGGATGGGGCGGCCAGGGGGCGCGGGAGGTGGCGGAGGCAATCAGGGATATGGGCTGGGAGCTGCCCGAAGAGACCATCAACATCCCCTACATTCCGGATGAGTCGGAACTGGTGGTGGTGCGTGAGACCGGCAGGCGATTCGGCCAGAGCCTGAAAGAGACAGAAACCTCAGTACGGTAACTCTTTTATGATGGTAAAAGGGCGGCTCTGGTTTCTTCCCGGAGCCTCCTTTTTTTATCGCCGCAGCAGTTCCAGGACATCTTCAAATACCGGGGGGAGCGGCGCCTCAAAAGTCAGGAGTTCATCAGTCCGGGGGTGGGTGAAGGTGATGCGGTAGGCGTGGAGCGCCTGACCCGCCAGGTTCAGGGACGAGTGCCCGCCTTGGCGGGCGCGCCGCGGCCCGTAGACCGGGTCGCCGGCCACCGGGTAGCCGGCATAGGCCAGGTGCACCCGGATCTGGTGGGTGCGCCCGGTCTCCAGCTCCACGTCCAGCAGCGTATAGCCCGGGAACCGCTCTTGAATGAGGAAGTGTGTGCGGGCCGGGCGCCCGTCGGCGACCACCGCCATCCGCTTGCGGTCCTTCGGGTCCCTCCCCAGGGGCGCATCGATCAACCCTCGCTCAGAGCGTACCTCGCCGCATACCAGGGCGAGGTACTTTCGTTTGATCCGGTGGGCTTTCAGTCCTGCCGACAGGCCCTGGTGGGCGAGGTCCGACTTGCTCACCAGCAGCAGCCCGGAGGTATCCTTATCCAGGCGGTGGACGATCCCCGGGCGCAGGTAACCCCCGATCCCGGACAGGTCCGGGCAGTGATCGAGCAGGGCGTTGACCAGGGTGCCCCGGTGGTGCCCGACCGCCGGGTGTACCACCAGCCCGGCCGGTTTATTCACCACCAGCAGGTCCTCATCCTCGTAGACGATGTCCAGGGGGATCGCCTCCGGAGCGAGGGTGACCTCCTCGGGCGGGGGAACGGTCATCCGGATCAGGTCGCCCGCCCGCAGCCGTAAACTGGGGCGCGCCTGCCGGGCGTTCACCAGCACCAGGCCCTTGTCCATCAGGCGCTGCACCTGGCTCCTGCTCAGAAACGGCTCCTGTCCGGCCAGGAAATGATCCAGGCGCTGCCCCGCCGCCTCCGGGGGCACTTCGAAATTGTAGCTGGCTTCACTGATCATGAAGCCTCATCATCCTTCCCGCCTCGCCGCGGAAACAGCAGTATATACGCCAGCAGGGCGGTGCCGATGCAGATGAAGGTATCCGCCAGGTTGAAAACAGGCCAGACCCGGAAATCCAGGAAGTCGATCACGTATCCGGTATGCAGGCGGTCCACCAGGTTGCCCATGACCCCCCCGGTCAGGAAGGCGAGGGCGAGGTTCAGGACCAGGTTGCTCCGGCCGAGGTAGAAACTGGCCGTCACCATCACGACCAGCAGGACCAGGCCCAACAGCACGAACTGAACCCTGTGGTGGGCCAGGATGCCGAAGGCGCCGCCGGGATTCTCCACGTAAGTGAGCAGGAAGATGTGCGGCACGACCGTGACCGATTCCCCCGGGGTGAAGTACCTGACGACCAGCCATTTTGACAGCCTGTCAAGGGCGAAGACAGCCAGCGACACTAAAAAGTACAGCCCCATAAAAACCTCCGGGTATTCAGAATTCAGTAGTCAGTATTCAGAATGCCATGTAGTAGCGCCTACCCATAAGATCACACATACGGAACCAGCCTTTACCAAATGAGGCTTTCGCCACGAATCAAAATAGACCGTTTTCTCTTATGCTGACTACTGACCACTGGTTTATGCTGGTTTATGACTACTGACTCCTGACTACTGACTCCTGGTTTTTAGATCTCCTCTCCGGCTAGTTGTTCCAGGGCCACCCGATCCTTGGCGATCAGGGCCTGATACGCCCTTTCCAACCGGATGGCCATCTTCTCCGCCGTCAGCCTCTGGGCTCTGGCGATAGCAGCCTCCCCCATGCGCCTACGGAGTGCCTGGTTCTGCAGCAGCTCACAGATACGTTCCGCAAACGCCTCTTCAGAATCACAGAGGTAGCCGGTGACACCGTCATTGATGATCGCCACCGACCCGAAGGCGGCCCTGGCCACCACAGCCAGGCCGCCGGCCATCGCCTCCGCCAGCACCAGGCCCTGGGTTTCGGTAACAGAAGGAAAGACGAAGATGTCCGCACTTTTATAAGCGCCGGCCACCTCCTCGTGGGACAGGCGTCCGGTGAACGCCAACTTATCGGCGATCCCCATTTCCACCGCCAGTTGGCGCAGGTTTTCCTCATCCGGCCCGCTTCCCGCCAGCACCAGGGTCACGTCCCGGTCGACCTGCAGCACTCTGCCGAAAACCCTGAACAGGGAGTCCAGGTTCTTCTCCTTGCTGAGCCGGCCCACGAACAGCAGGATCTTCTCATGCGGCGCAATTCCCAACCGGTTCCGAAGAAAATGCCGGTCGCCCTCTTCAAACAGCCCGGTGTCGATGCCGGTGGGAATGGATACAATCGGAACTGTAACGCCATAGCTCCGCAAGAGCTTTTCGATCACCCCGGTGGGGGTGACCACCAGGTCACAGCGATTGCAAAACCGGCTGGCGATGGCAACCACCGTCTTTTGGGCCAGGCGCCTGGCAAAAGGAAAATAATGCACGTACTGATCATACAGAGTATGGTAGGTGAAGACCAGGGGCAGCCCCTGGCGCCGCGCCATGTAGGCGCCCACGTGCCCCAGGGAAAAGGGGGAATGAACGTGAATCAGGTCGAGATGCAGGTCGCTCACGAATTTCTTGGCCCCCCAGGATAGGGGTATGCCGATGTAGAATTCCGGGTAGAAAGGCGTGTTAAACGACGGGAAGCGGTACACACCCTGGTCAGCCGAGTCGTTGCTGTTGGGGTAGCGGGGAGCGAACACCTCAATAAAATGCCCGCGGCGCCTGAGCTCGCGGGAGAAAGTATCTATCGACTGCACCACTCCGCTGACATATGGCCTGTAACTATCGGCAAAAAATCCTAATCTCATGCGTTTTTCCTTTGTCCAGCACTCCATGCGCCCCATCTGTTATCGATCAGGTAGCGTGCTTGCGCCCACCAGGTTCCCGCTTGCCGGAAGCGGAGAGCCCGCTAATGCCTTCTTTTCTCACATCCCACATCCGCACCCGCCAGGGCGGGCACCCGCCCACTTCTCATTCCGGCGGCCCCTCGTCGTCCCGGCCCTGCATGTCCGAGTAGAAAATCCCATCCTCGCGATAGTATGGTATCTTCTCTACACTGTTTCCTGCCTCCTGAATATTCTCTCCTTCACTGTGACGCACTGTATCGGATGAGGTTCCAAACCTGGCGACAGACACCCAGCTATCCTCGCCGTCGAACTCTTTGCCCATGTAGTGGTCCCCCGGAGCCCCCCCAAACGGCATGGAGATCACCTGTTCCTCCACCGGGCGGATCCTGAACTTATCCGTGGCGTCTATCGCCTCCTGGCAGGCGATACAGCGCACGGTCTCCGGCAGCGCATCCAACCTTTCTTCGGTGATCCCGGCCCCGCAATGCTCACACGTACCGTAAGTGCCCTCGGCAATCCGGGCCAGGGAATGGTCGATCTTGGCCAGTTGCACCTGCCCCCGGTCCCGGAGGCCAACGTCTTTACTGCGCTCAAAGGTTTCCGTCCCGATATCCGCCGGATGGTTGTCGTAGACCGACAATTCGGATATGGTTTCTTGCTCGCTATCTCCCTCCAGCTCTGCCTGGACGCGCCCCAGCATCTCCCGCTCCCGGGCACGCTCTTCCTCCAAGCGTTGACGGTAATATTGCAGCCGATCCTGGTTCAAAATGAGAGCCTCCAATTTTGAAGTGATGAATGCACGGGCGCCATCTGGGCGCGACCCCCGGCACGGGGCACCCTCCTGCATGTGTGCCATGATGTTCGCTGCGCTCAATTAACAAGGCGGCAAGAACATTCGTGTTGCTGATTCTTTTATTCTGACTCCTGACTCCTGACTCCTGTGTTCTGTTATATGCCGCGTACCTTGAGTTGCAGTTGCACCAAATGCACGATCTCGGCGATGAAGCTGCTCACACCCGGCAGGTTCAGCACCATCAAGCGCTGCAGCACTACCAGAACCACCGCGGTGAGTATGGTGAAGCCGATTGCAAACCCCACTCCCTGGGCCAGCCCCGAAACGAAGTTGTTGAAGAACAGCCGCCACGGCCTGTTCAGCATTTCGACATACTCCGCCAGCTTCATTCGCTCCAGGTTGAGCGAGAGCTGCTCGATCCGTTCCATCAAGGAGTTGATGAGCCCCGGCCCGACGTCCTGCATGAGAAATTCCCCTGGATTCATTCTTCCCAAAACAACAATTTTCAATGATCGATGACGACTTCGCGGCAGCGCCGGCACAGGAGAGGATGATCGGAAAACTGGCCGACGGAATGATCGTGGAGCCAGCAGCGTGTGCATTTCTGGCCGGTGGCCTGCTGCACGTAGATCTGCAGGCTGGCGCTCCTGTCCGCCACCGCCCCGACCGGTGCCGCTTCCCAGGTCTCATGCACCTTGACCCCAGAGACGATCAGCAACTGCTTCAGTTCCGGCTCGATCTCCTTCAACAACCGGGCCGACTCCTCGTTCTCCGGGTACAGGGCCACCTCCGCCTCGGTGGAGGCGCCGATCAACTTCTGCCTCCGGGCTTCTTCCAGTGCTCTCGTGATCTCCTCGCGCACCTCCAGGATGCGGCTCCACCTGGCCTCCAGGGCCTGGTCCAAGTTAGCGCGCTCCACCTTCGGCCAGTCAGCCAGGTGAACGCTCGAACATTGCTCCCCGGTGCCTGGCAGATATCCCCAGACCTCCTCGGTGGTGAAGCTCAGTACCGGCGCCAGCACCCGGGCGAGGACATTGGCCACCTCGAAGAGCACGGTCTGAATACTCCGCCGCTCCCTGGAACCGGCGCCGGAGCAGTAAAGGGCATCCTTGGTCACATCGAGGTAGAAAGAACTCAGGTCGACCACGCAGAAGTTGGACACGGCGTGGAAAACCACATGGTACTCGTAGTCGTCGTAGGCCGCGGTCACCCGCTGGATCAGTTGGTGCAGCCGCATCAGCGCCCACCGGTCCAGTGGGTTCAAGTCCTGGTGGGGGATTGCATCACAGCCGGGATCGAAATCGTACAGGTTCCCCAGCAGGAAGCGGAAGGTATTGCGGATCTTCCGGTAGGCCTCGGCCAACTGGTTCATGATCACCTTGGAAACGGCCACGTCGCTGCGGTAATCCGAGGAGGCGACCCACAGCCGCAGCACGTCGGCGCCAAACTGCCTGATCATATCCTGGGGATCGATGACGTTCCCCAGGGACTTGGACATCTTTCGCCCCTGTTCATCGATCACAAAGCCGTGAGTCAGCACCGCCTTGTAGGGAGCGACGCCCCGGGTGGCCACCGAGGTGCACAGGGAGGAGTTGAACCAACCCCGGTGCTGGTCGCTGCCCTCCAGGTAGAGGTCAGCCGGCCATCTCAGGCCGTCCCGCTGCTCCAGAACCGCGGCGTGGCTGGAGCCGGAGTCGAACCAGACATCCATGATGTCGCTCTCCTTGCGGAAATCCCGCCCCTGGCAGTCAGGGCAGACAAACCCGGGGGGCAGCAGGTCCGCAGCCGTCTTCTCGAACCAGATATCCGAGCCGTAGTTGCGGAAGAGGCCCTGCAGCCGGGTGATGGTCTCCTCGTTGATGATGGTCCTAGCACACCCGTTGCAGTAGAAGATCGGGATCGGCACGCCCCACACCCGCTGACGGGATACGCACCAGTCGCCGCGCTCCGCCACCATATTGTATATGCGCTCCCGGCCCCACTCCGGGATCCATTTCACCTGATCAATCGCCCGCAGCGCCTCGTTCCGGAAGCCATCCACCGAGGCGAACCACTGCTCGGTCGCCCTGAACAGCAGCGGCCTCTTGCACCGCCAGCAGTGAGGATACTGGTGGGTGATGTTATGCTGATGGTACAGCAGACCCCTGTTATGCAGTTCATCGATCACGCTCCGGTTGGCATCCCAGATCCGCTGCCCCGCAAACAGGCCGGCCTCCGGGACAAACTTGCCCCTGCCGTCCACCAGGGAGACCACCGGGATCTGATAGGCCTGGCAGACCTCGAAGTCCTCCATGCCGTGAGCCGGCGCCGTGTGCACAGCTCCGGTGCCCTGCTCCAGGGTGACGTGCTCCCCGAGCACCACCACCGAATCCCGGTCATAAAAGGGATGGGCGCAGCGGATCCCTTCCAGCCTGGCACCCTTCCAGGTACCCAACCGGGCGGCCTCCCTCCGGCCGCGCAGGGCCAGCACCCCGGGCAGCAGCGGCTCGGCCACCAGCAGCTTATCCCCGTCCACATCGACAAGGGTGTAGTCAAAGTCCGGATGCAGGCTGATGGCGGTGTTGCCCGGCAGCGTCCAGGGCGTGGTGGTCCAGATCAGGATATAGGTATGGTCATCCACCGGGAACACTCCCCGGCTGTCCTTGACAGTAAACAACACGTAGATTGAAGGCGACTCCTTTTCGAGGTATTCCACCTCCGCCTCGGCCAGGGCGGTCTCGCAGTCCGCGCACCAATAGACCGGCTTCAGGCCCTTGTAGATAAAGCCGCGCCTGGCCATCTCGCCGAAGATGCCGATCTGCACCGCCTCGTAAGCCGGCTTCAGGGTCAGGTAGGGATCGTCCCAGTCCCCCTGGACACCCAGCCGCTTGAACTCCTCACGCTGGATGTTCACGTACTTCAGGGCGTACTCCCTGCACATGCGCCGGAACTCCAGCACATCCACCTGGTGGCGGTCCACTTTCAGGGCCTTGATCGCCTGCTGTTCGATGGGCAGGCCATGGGTATCCCAGCCCGGAACGTAAGGAGCGTCGTAGCCGGTCAGGTTCCGGTACCTGACCACGATGTCCTTCAGGATCTTGTTCATGGTCGTGCCCATATGAATATCCCCGTTGGCGTAGGGGGGGCCGTCGTGCAGGATGAACTTCGGCCTACCGTCAGCTTGCTGCCTGGCTTTCCGGTAGAGGTCCATCTCCTCCCACCGGCGCAGCATCTCCGGCTCCCGCTGGGGCAGGTTCGCCTTCATGGGGAAATCTGTGTGCGGCAGGTTTAAAGTGTCCTTGTACTCCATGACGCCACCTCGTTCGATGCAAAAATAAAGGGAGCCTCTCAACCTTCAGGGGCGAGAGGTTCCCGCGGTACCACCCTATTCCGGCTGTGGCGTTGAGGTCACAGCAGCGCTCAAAGGAATAACGGTCTCTCCCGGCCTGGCCTACTAACCGCTACCACGGTTTTGGGCAGGCGCTCGCGGGTGATTTTCCGCTGTTCCCGGGTGCCGGCTCCCACCTGTTCCGGTTCGCTGAAACCCGATTCCAGCCTACTCTTCCCACTCATCGCTTTAAGTTATGGCATTGTTACAAGCAATTCCCAACCGGCCTCAGATAACATCTTTCATCGACAATTATAAGGAACTGGAAACCGGCATGTCAAGGAGCAGTCTTTGACTGGTCCGTGGCAGGCGGGGACGGTGGGGTTTTGACACCGGCGACGAACCAGTCCATGGTGAGCAGTTGACTGTCGGTGAGCCGTTGGCCGGCCTTCAGCCTGACCACGCCGCGTTGGTCTTTGAGCGGGCCGGAAAAGATATCTTTTGTACCCTGCAACAGTTGTTCTTTTTGGCTTTCCACCAGCGTGACGACGTTTTCCGGCACTATCGGGTTGAGCGGCGCCAGATCAACCGTGTGATCGGACATGTCCCCCCAGACCTGGCCGCTGCTCCAGGTTCCATCCTGTACCGCCCTGACCGTCGCCGCAAAGATCGGTCCCCAATCCCACCCGGTACACACCAGGTCATCCATCGGCGCCGGTTGCGCCAGATCGCCGTTGGACCCGATAAAATGGATGGTTCTCTCGGACGCCGGCGGGCGCATCGTGGGATCGTCCCGCTGCTGCACGATGATGTCCGCCCCATCCTCGATCAGGTTGGCCACGGCATCTTTCTCTAACTGCGGCGCAAGGCGGCTGTGCGTCCAGATCACCTGCACCTTGGCCTTGGGGTTCACCTTCTGTACACCCAGGGCGAAGGCGTCAATGTCCCGGATCTCCTCAGTGCCCGGATCTGCTGCCACATAGCCGATCAGACCATGTCCGGTCATCTTGCCCGCCACCAGTCCGGCCAGGTAGCGGGGCTGGTACATCCGCCCGGCATAGACCCCCACGTTGGGCGCCGTCTCGGCGCCCGAACAGACCATGAACACCGTCTTCGGAAACCGCTTGGCAACCTTGAGCGCCGCATCCGAGTAACTGCTGTCCGTAGCAAAGATCACCCTGTTGCCCTTCTCGGCAAGCTCCGCCAGCATCAACTCGGCATCGTCCGGGTTTACCGCCTCCACATAGCTGGCTTCCACACCAGGCAAAAGATTTGCAAGATATTGCCGCCCCTGATCCTGGGCCTGGGTCCAGCCCTTATCGTTCACCGTGCCGGTGTACACAAAAGCCACCTTGAACATCTTCACCGGCTGGGGTTGGGGGACAGGGACAGACGCAGCCTTCTTTTTGGCACATCCGGCCGCTGCTATCGTCAAAGTCAGCAGCAGGACAATCCCTATCGCCAACCTGAGTCTGTTCACGATCTACGGCCTCCCGCCAACCAATTTCAAGGCATCCGCCTCTCCGATCCCTTTGATCTCCAACAACTTGAGGCGTCCCGTCGAACCCCGGATGATGCGTATGCTCCCGGGACTGCAGTGGAACACCTCACTCAGATACTTCTGCAATAACCTGTTCGCCTCCCCCTCTACAGGAGGGGCTGTCAGCCTCACCCGGAGACAGTCGCCGGCAACGCCGGCCACCTCGTTCCTGGCCGCCCGCGGTTGCACTTTTACCTGAATTCTGATACCGTCGGGGATGGCGCTGACCCAGGACACGTCAGTTACCTGACTACCGCAAACAGTATGTCAGCAGGGCAACCACCAGTTGCTCAACCACCCAGACAAAGAAGAAAGCCAACAGGGGCGAAAAATCGTAGGCCCCGGTCCGCGGCAGAAGGCGGCGAAAAAAACCCAGCACCGGCTCGGTTACCTCGTAGATGAACCGTAGCACCGGATGGTATGTGCGGATGCGAATATATGAAAGAATGACCCTGGCCACGATCAGCCAGATGTAGATCTCGAAAGCTATGGAAACAACGGTTATCACATCATGAGAGATAGTCGGCATCTCAGCAAGATCACCACTCTTTCGATAGTTCCGCCGCCCTTTTGGCCGCTGCCTCCACGGCGCCGATCAGTGCCCCCTGACTCCACGCTCCTCGAGCACCTGCAAGCCGGAAATGGTAGTACCGGCTGGTGTACTCACCCGGTCCTTCAGGATAGCCGGATGCAGTCCGGTGTCCTGGATCAGCTTGGCTGTGCCCAGCATGGTCTGGCATGCCAACTCCAGCGCCACCGGCCGCGGCAGTCCCAGCAGCACACCGCTGTCTGCCAGAGCTTCCAGGATGACCGCCAGAAAGGCCGGGCTGCTTCCGCTCACCCCGGTGGCAGCGTCGATGTTGACCTCCGGCAGAGTCACCACCCTGCCCACGGCGTTGAAACAGGACTCGGCGTCTTCCCGGTCTCGATCGCTGGCGCAGGCGCCCAGGGCCAGCGCGGTCATGCCGGCGCCGACAAGGACCGGAAGGTTCGGCATCGCCCTGATCACCGGAACCCCGGGTGGCAGGTTGGCTTCCAGGAAGGCTGTGGTTATCCCGGCCGCCACCGAGATCAGCAGGCGCTCCGGCGTCATCAGGGGAGCGATCTCCTCCAATACATCCTTGACCTGCTTGGGTTTGACGGCACAGATCACCATCTCCGCCGCCCCGGCGGCCTGCCTGTTGTCCTCGGTGGTCGCCACGCCAAGTTGTCCGCCAAGCTCGGACAGCACCTGCCGGTTGCGGTCGCTGATCATGACGTCCGCCGGCGCCACCAGGCCGGTGCGCACAAAACCGGCAACCATGGCGCCGCCCATGGCGCCGGCGCCAATCACGCTGATCTTTTTCCTGGTAATGTCAACACCCCCAAAGCCCTTGTGCTTGCCCCCGCACCTTCTATGTTCCCCCATTGGCCGGGCGGGATATGTACTATTTTCTATCTCGCAATAGTATTTTCCTGCAAAACAAAAAAACACCATAAAATATGGCGGCTCTAATACAGGGCGAAAACGCCCATCTCTTTGGGATGGAATTATCGCCCGCGATTGCAATCCCCCGCCGCTCTTATATATTAGCGGAGCCTCGGCGGGATTGAGGGCCGCCGCCCGGCTGGCCGGGTAGATGCCGAAGAATAGGCCGACCCCGGCGGAGAAGCCAAAAGCCAGCAGGATCGTCCAGCCGGAGATCAGCGGCGGCCAGTGGGCAAAGTGGGCGACGATCAATGCCCCGCCCGCCCCGAATACCACTCCGAAGAAGCCGCCCACCAGGCAGAGGGCGACCGCCTCACCCAGGAACTGCTGCAGGATGTCGCGCCGCCGGGCGCCCAGGGCCTTGAGCAGTCCCATCTCCCGGGTGCGCTCGGTGACCGCCACCAGCATGATGTTCATCACCCCGACGCCGCCCACCACCAGGGCAATGGCGGCCACCGCCCCGATCACCGTGGTGATCACCGAGGTCACCTTGCTGACAGCGCCCAACGATTCCTCCATGGACTGGGCCTCTGTAGTGGACAGTGCTGGCGAAATGCCGATCATTCAAGATTTTGAGGCTGTCGGCCATGGCTTGGGGCAGTGCCTCCTTGGAGACCGCCACCCCGGATAACTCGAAGATCACCTGGCTGTTGAGAATATCCTGGGCGAAAGTAATCGGCACGTAGGCGTAGTGCAGGTTCATCGCGCCCAGGAGTGAGGTTTGCTCTTGCAGCACCCCGATCACTGTTGCCGGGTTGTCCTGGATGAATACCTGTTTGCCAATCGGGTCGGAGTCCCCAAACATCTGTCTTGGCCAGATCGGCATCCAGCACCACTACCCGGGCATGGGCGGAGACATCCGCCGTTGACAGGAAGCGCCCGCTCTGCGGCGTCAGGTTGCCGGCGGGGGCATAGTCCGGCGTGGTTCCGACCAGTTGCGACATCAACGGCTTATCCAGGGACTGGGGCAGCCGCAGGTCAACCATGCTGGAATAGCTGATGGGGGCCATCTCCACTACCGCCGGGGACAACTCCTTGATCAGGTCGGCATCCTCCAGTCGGAAGGTATCGACGGTGGGGGCCTCCCCCTGAGAGGTATCCACGGTAATCTGGAAGGCGTTGCTGTTGCCGAGTGTCTCCAGCTCGGACAGGATGACCGCCTGGCTGCCCTGGCCGATGGCCACCACGGCGATTACGGCGGCGATGCCGATGGTGATCCCCAGGACAGTGAGCAGCGCCCGCAGCCGGTGGGCGAACAGGTTATCGCCCACGAGTTGGACCAGGTCGTCCATTTTCATGTGTTGATCTCCTCTCCGACCAGGCTTCCGTCCAGGAAATGCAGAATGCGCCCGGCGTGGTGGGCGATCTTCGGCTCGTGGGTGACCAGGATGATCGTCTTGCCATCCTGATGCAACTGCTGGAAAATGGCTATGATCTCCTGACCCGCTTTGCTGTCCAGGTTGCCGGTGGGCTCATCCGCCAGGATCACCGCCGGGCTGTTCACCAGGGCGCGGGCGATGGCCACTCGCTGCTGCTCACCGCCGGACAGCTCCGTCGGCTTGTGCCGCAGGCGTTGCCCCAGCCCGACCCGGCACAGCAGATCTTTCGCCCGGGCGGCGCGCTCCTGGCGACTCACGCCGGCGTAGATCAGGGGCAACTCCACGTTGCGCACGATCCCATAGCGAGGCATCAGGTTGTATGCCTGAAAGACGAAGCCAAACTTCCGGATGCGCAAGGATGCCAGGTCGTCATCGCCCAAAGCGACCGTATCCTGCCCGTCGATCAGGTACTGGCCGCTGCTGGGGCGGTCCAGCAAGCCCAGCAGGCTCAGGAGGGTGGATTTCCCGGAGCCCGAGGGCCCCATGACGGATACGAACTCCCCGTCCCGGATCTCCAGGCTGACACGATTGAGGGCGTTTATTGAGGCCTCTCCGATGCCATAGGTCTTGGTCAGTTCAGAGATGCTGATCATGCCTGCCCACCAGTGTCCTTCACCGCCTGCCCATCCTGGATGTTCTCAGGATCGAGCGCTACGCGCTCCCCCTTGTTCACACCGGCCAGGACCTCGGTATACAGCTCGTTGGCGTGGCCGATACTGACCGTGCGCCGGTGCGCCCGGCTGCCGATCACCACAAACAGGGTGCGGGTGGCGCCGCTGCCCAGCAGAGCCTCGTTCGGCACCATCAACGCCTGGTGGGCGACGATCCGGTGGATGGTCGTATCCACCGATGCTCCAGGCGCCAGACCATCCGGGTTCTGGGCAAACCCCAGGTAGACTCGGACCACGTTCTCGTTGAGCACAATGTTTTTGGTGACTGCCGGGGCAATCCGGGTCACCGTGGCCTGCCAGGTCCTGCCCGGCTGGCCGGCCCACTGGACATCGGCGCTCTGTCCTACAGCTATCCCGCCGATGTCCTGCTCGCTGAGGTCTGCCTCCACCTGCAGGAGCCAGTCCTGGCAACCAACATCACCAGGGCGTCTAAAGGCAGGAAATCGCCCTCCTGGGGTATCTCCTGCAGCACCACACCGGCAAAGGGCGCAGTCAGGTTCCCTTCGGCCACGGTACTGGCAGCATCCTCCGCCGCCACGCGGGCCTGGTCTACCTGGGCATCGTTGATGGCCAGCTTGCCGGGGTCGGGACTCTCAAGATCAATCACGCCGGCTTCTGCCACTTTCAGATTGTACAGGTCTAGAGCCTGGTTAGCCTGATCCTGATCAACGGTGGCCTGAGAGACACCACCGCTCTGGCACAGCACGCGATCGCGTTCCAGTGTATCAGTGGCAGAGTTGTACGCTGCCTGGCAGGCTGTCTGGTTGGCCTCCGCCTGGGCCAGGTCAGCCGCTGTGCCCGGATGGTATGCCTGATCTCGCTGGGCCTCAGCCACCTGGAGCGCGGTCTCAGCCTCCCGGGCCTGTTTCTCCACGTCAGTGGTGTCCATCTCCGCCAACACCTGGCCGGCAGTAAAGCTATCACCCTCGCGCACATCGTACCGGACCAGTCTGGCGGCATAGGGAGCGATAAGCTGCTCCTGTTGCGTCGCCTGCACATTGGCGGAGACCAGGGCATCGTCCTCGAACAACCGCTGTTCGACCACCGCCGTTTTCACACTAATCGCCGGGACGATCAACGCCCGGTGGACGCTGGCTGCCACCACCAGCAGCACCAACGCTGCCCCGGCAATCAACAGCCAGGTTTGAGGCGATCGAGGCACCAATTTTTTTATTGTTACAATCATTGGAACAGACACTTCCCGTCAGTTGCAATCTGGGGCGGGTACACCTGGAGGAGCCCCCCGAACTTCGAATCTCGGATATCGAACCTCGAGAAGGCTCAGCCGGGAATGGCTCCAGCCTTGCTCAGAGCGTAGGCAGCCATGCCCAACGACAACAGCAGCCAGAGCACGAACAGGAAGATAAGGATGCCGTTTGGTCTGGCTTTGGCGCATTTTGCCCATCCGATGCCCCAGAGGGCGAGGCTCCACCAGGTAAAGGGGTTGCACCGGGCCAGGAAGAAATACAGGTAGGTCTTCTGGGCCGGCAGCAGGGCGGCCAGGCTCACGCTTGTCCAGGGTATGTTTTCCACGGCGGTGACCAGCATGAGCGGGAGGGCAATGATTGCTGCTAATTGTATTGGCAGGTAGCCGTAAACTGCAACGGCGAACAGCGCTCCGAAGCGGGCGCCCTTGCCGGTGAACAGTGTGTCGTACAGCTTCAGAACCCCGGCGACCGCCAGCCAGTATAACCAGGGGCCGGCCAACGCACCGATAATGAGGGACACTGCCACAGACACCGCTATTAATGGGCGTGCCGCCGCCAGTTGCTCCGGGGTAATCTGGGGGCTGTTCTGCAGCATCCACAGGGAATATGCCTGCATCTTGGGCAACAGCAGCAGTGCCAGCACCAGGCCGATCCCGGTGAACAGGAACGCCGCCGCCAGGAAGGGCGGCCGCTCCTCCGCCAACATTCTCTCAAAGGTCTCTCCGGGGCTCAGCAGCACACCCCATAACAATGCCCATACGCTCTTCTTATTCTCGCTCACCCCGAATACCTCCTTCTCCGGACTGCCAGGATATGTTAACCTGATACTGATTAATTCGACAATGTTTGCCAAAATCCTGCCTTACCCATAACTGTTCACAAGCAAGAAAGGCGCGTACATTATGTGCGATATGTACGCGCCCAGCAATATGAGTTATCTGGCTACCGCAACTATAGCTTGTTTGATCGAGTCCTAATCTTGCTAACCCTTTTCCTGGAAAAGGTCTTTCAGTCCCCCCTGGTCCCATTTGAATGACAACCGCTCCCGCAGGTCGCCGGACAGGTCTTCGGAATAGACAGTCACATTGCTGGGGTTGAACAGAAATGTGTCGGCGGCAACCTTACAGGTGCTGCCATTCAGGGCAAAGACGGCTCCGCTCAGAAAGTCGATGATCCGCTGGGCTGTCTCCTTGGGAGTGCCATCAAAGTTGACGATCACCGGCCTGCGGTTTTTCAGGTGACCGGCCAGTTTTTCCGATTCTTCAAAGATCACCGGCGAAACCACGACAATCTTCACGTCAGGCGCCGAATGCAGGCTCAAGACCGGCGCCTGCTTGCGAGCACCCCTCCCTGTCAACTGGGGAACATCATCCTCTTCCTCTTCCACGCCGTCATCCGCAAAACCGATAAAGCTGAGAAACTTTTCCCACCAACCAGGCAAGAGGGTCACATCCTTCCTTGTCAGTACCCAAAGAGAGCGCTTCCGATCCTCACCATGGTGGCGCCCTCTTCCACAGCGATCTCAAAATCGTTGCTCATACCCATCGACAACTGCTGCAAGTTCAGCCATGGCCTGTCCCGGGACACCTCTTCCCGCAGCAGGCGCAACCCCCGGAAAACGGGACGCACCGCTTCCGGGTCCTCAACGTAGGGAGCGATAGTCATCAGTCCCAACACATCCAACCCCTTCAGGCTTTGGAGCTGGTCCAGGAAGACCGGCGTCTCCTCCGGGGTCAGACCGTGCTTGGTTGTCTCTCCCGCCACGTTGACCTGCACCAGGACCCGCCAGGGATGCCCCCCGGCCTCGCTCAGGCCATCCAGGCGTCTGGCCAGGCTGATGCTGTCGAGAGAGTGGATCAGGCCGATCTTATCGACAAGGTATTTGGCCTTGTTCTGCTGGAGGTTCCCGATCAGGTGCCACTCCACTACATTACCCAAGGCTTTGTGCTTGGCGAGAAAATCCTGCACCCGGTTCTCCCCGAATACCCTGATCCCGCAGGAGATCGCCTCTCCCAGCAGGTCCACCGGAACCATTTTGGTGACAGCCACCAACTGCACCTCTTCCGGGCGGCGCCCCGATTTGAGGGCGGCCCTGGCAAGGCGACCGCTGATATCCGCCAGCCTTGTTGACAAAGATCCTGTCATTCTTTACACCTTTCTCCCATGTTCGACAGTGACGCTTATTTTCCTTTTTTTATTTTACCTTTTATGGAAAATTACGAGACTATATTGCCTGATCGATCCGCTTGACCAGACCGGGGTTGGTGACGACATCCATGCCCGGCTGGATTCCCTGCAGGGCCACCCTATCCCCCAGCGTCCCGATCACCTGGACCCCGACAAATTTGATGCCCAGCGGGGTCTTGGTGTAAACTCCCTGTTCGCTGCCGTTACTGACGAGTGACTGGATGGGAACCACGATTCCCTCGCATTTATTGTCGATCAGCTTGACATCCAGGGTGCGGGCGCTGAAGGCGTCCCCGGTGGCCTGGCTGACATCGATAATCGCAATGTAGGTTCCTGACCTGGATTGCAGCTCGATGACCCTGCCTTTCCCAATGCCGTCCGAGCCCCACTCCAGGTCCACACTATTGCCGCTTACCAGGTCCACAGGCTGTTCGTCAAGCTTGACCACAAAGTAGGGGTCGACCAGGTTGTCGACAATTTTAAAGATCGCACTGCCGCTCTGGGCCTCCTGGGGCGGAGCTTCCGGAGGCTTTGGCCTGACCGAGTTGAACAGCATGAACAGGTCCATCCGCTGGTAGTTGGCCGGAGAGAGTATTCCCTCCCAGCCGTCCGGGTGGCAACTGACTATTCCCGCTGCCGGGCTGTTTACTTCCACGGGCGCCTGTTCTTCTTCAGGGCTCACGGCGCCGCTGATCCGGGCCACCGGGGCGCCGATATGAACCCTGTCGCCCTCTGTGACCATCCAGGCCACGCTGCCGGAAACCGGCGCCGTAACCACGGTCTCGCTGCGCATGATGATCGCCCGCCCCTCATATGTAGCAGACAGGTCGGACCACTCTGCGCTTTCCGTTCTGATCGCCTCGGACATACAAAAAACGTAGGCCTGCCTGCCAAGCCAGAACAGCATCAATAGAGCCGCGGCAATAATCAGTATGCGCCCGAGCCAGATCTTGACGCGGCCCAGCAGGCCGGCCCTTTCCAGTCTTTTTTTTCTGTTGGCTTTTGCCTGTGCTTCAGCCCTGTCTCGCGCCATAACCAGCCCTGACCACCGCATCCTGAACTTTGGTGAAATCGACCTGCTCCGGATCGTAAGCAACCGTCAACAAACCTTTATCAAGATCGACGCTGGCGCTGCCGATGCCGTCCACCCCGGACACCGCATCTTCTACGGCTTTTTTGCAGTGGTCGCAGGTCATGCCGCTGACCACCACGGCCAGTGTTTTCAAGCCCTTGCCGCTATTGCAAGCCATGGAGAACGCATCTCTCTTCGGTTTTAAAATTAGTATTTCCCATTGACCGGCTGTATCCTTTACAATGGCTTTAAGTTTTTGATGGTAGGGTAGGCTAGCATAGCATCATCACGGCCGCCATCCTCCCGGTATGGCCACCGCTGCCCCGGTAGGAAAAGAACAGGTCCTGGCGGCAGATCGTACATAACCGGCTAATGATGATATTCTCCCGCTTCAATCCTGCCTTCTCAAGCCACCGGGCATTTCCTTCCCAGAGGTCAAAGGTCCACTTCCCGTCAGGTATTCGCTCGTTTATGCCTGCATCCCCGTTTCGTGGTTTCAATACGTTCCATTCAGCCGGGAAAACCTCCCGGGCAGCCTCGGCAACCTCATTCCCCACCTCGTAGCAGCATGGCCCCGCCGCCGGTGCCAGGGCAGCATGACAGTGTTCAGGCCGCGTCCCAAACCGCTCTGTCATCACCGCCACCGTTTTCCCGGCGATCCCCGCCACCGTGCCCCGCCAGCCGGCGTGAGCCAACCCGATGACACCATGCGCCGGGTCATAAAGGTAGACTGCCAGGCAATCGGCAAACAGTCCGAACAGGGGAATACCCGGGGCGGCAGTCACCTGGGCATCCGCCTCGATGACCGGGCTGTCGCTGTCGCGAATTTCATCGACAACGACCACACGGTCACTGTGCACCTGTTTGACAATGGAGAGCCGGTTAACATCCAGGCCAAGCGTATCACAGAGCAGTCTCCGGTTCTCGGTCACCCGTGCGGGATCGTCACCCGCGCTCATGCCCAGGTTCAGTTCAGCGTAAGGCCCGGTGCTGACCCCGCCGCGGCGGGTGGTGAAGACCAGTTGCACCCCGTGTTTGCCTTGGTCGCCGCCGAAGCCGTGTAAAGTCATGTAAGGCGCCATACCCGGAACTGATTGAAGTGTAAAGTCCATGGCACTGTCCCTTTTTGCAGGTATTTTGACCTGGCAATAACCATCGGCCGGCTGCCTGGCGCTCACCAGTGGGTACCCTGCTTCCGGTTGCATTCACTCGCTCGCTCATCAAGCAAGGCACTCCTCAGGCACCGGCCTGAACCGCCCTTCCCTCCGCCAGCGACTCCTGGACCAGGATCAGGCGCTGGTTGCGCGATCCCCTGAAGGGCAGATCCCAGTCCCGTTCTTCTTGGCGATATGGCCCGTCCACTAGCAGGTCCGTGGCTTCCAGAAGCCGCTTGACGTCTCCATCCTCCGTGGCTTTGCCACATAGTTCTTCAAAAGTATATCCCGAATAAGCGACAATATCCAAGCCCATAGACTTGATCCGCCCAGCCAGCAGGGCACAGGCGGCAGCCTGCTCGAAAGGCTCCCCACCGGAGAAGGTGACCCCCCGAAGCAGCCCGGTCCCCTCTATTTGCAGCAGGATATCCTTTGTGTCCATCTCCTGCCCACCGTCAAGATCCCAGGTGTCGGGGTTGTGGCAATCAGGGCAGCGCCGGGAGCACCCCTGTGTAAAAATGACAAATCGCAGCCCGGGTCCGTCGACCACGCTCTCTTTTTCAATCCCCGCCACCCTGATCTTCATCGGTTTCCTCCGTTACAGTTCATGGTTAGACTTGTTCTCTCCGCTCTATCCCTTCTTCAGCTATGCGGCAACCGGTGCTTCAATTCTTCCACCTTGCCGTCGTTGAAGCGGTCGATGGTGCTCAGGTAGCCGGTGATCCGGCGGATGCGCCGGATGTCGGCGGAGCCGCAGCGCGGGCAGTTCGGGTCATTGATGACCCCCTGCAAGCCGCAGTTGCAGCAGAAGTCCACCGGGTAGTTGATGCCGGCGTAGCCCATGTCGCTCTCGGCCATGTGCCGGACGATGGCCTCCACCGCCTCCGGATTGTGCTGCGGCGGCGAGGCAAACTCCACGTAGCTGATGTGTCCGGCGTTGCAGAACTTGTGATAGGGCCCCTCCAGGCTGATCTTGTCAAAGCTGCTGATCGGGAAATGCACCGGTATGTGGTAGGAGTTGGTGTAATACTCCTGGTTGGTAACCCCGGGAATGATCCCATACTCCTTGCGGTCGATTTTTATGAACCGGCCGCAGAGTCCCTCGGCAGGTGTGGCCAGCAGGGTGTAGTTGAGGTCGAAGCGGTCGCAGGCCTCGTCGGTCTTCTTTCTCAGGTAGTTCACGATCTCCAGTCCCAACTGCTGGGATTCCTTGTTCTGACCGTGATGATACCCGGTCAGGGCGACCAGCAGCTCCGCCAGGCCGATGAAACCCACGGTCAGGGTACCGTTGACGATGGCAGGTTCGATGGAGTCATCCGGCTTTAGCCCTTCGGAGCCCAGGTACAGACCCTGTCCCATAACGAAGGGCAGGTCCTTGACCTTGAGCCGGCATTGCACCTGGAAGCGGTGATAGAGCTGGTTGATGGTCAGATCGGTCACCTCGTCCAGCAGGCGGTAGAAGGTTTTCATGTTCCGCTCGGCCTTGATCCCCAGCCGGGGCAGGTTGATGGTGCTAAAGGAGAGGTTGCCCCGCCCGGTGGTCACCGATGGACCGCGGCGGTTGTCCATGGTACGGGTGCGGCAGCCCATATAGGCCACCTGGTCATCATATGGCTTATTGAAGGAGGAGTCCATGAAGCTGAAGGTGGGATTCAGCCGCTTGCTGGCCACCCTTACGGCAAGCTGGAACAGGTCGTAGTTGGGGTCATTGGGATCGAAACTGACGCCCTTCTTGACCCTGAAGATGACGTTGGGGAAGATCGGGTTCTCCCCACGGCCAAGCCCGGCCTCATAGGCCAGCAAAAAGTTCCGGGTCACCCGCCGCCCATCCTCGCTGGTATCCGTTCCCAGATTGATCGACGAGAAAGGGACCTGGCTCCCCGCCCTGGAGTTATGGACAAATATTCCTTGAGCTGACAGAAAGTTTTCATTATCAGCTACCGAAATGTCATAAACAAAGGACTCATGGGGCAATTCAACAACCTGATCTACTTTAACAGGTAATACTTGATAAGCGCGTTCGAGTCTTTCAAGCAAATGCTCCATGTTGCTATTTTTCTCAAGTACCTTGGTTGCCCAACGCATGATCAATTTAGGGCTACGGCAATTATTTGTAATTCTTCCGCTATTGTGCGACATTCCTAAATATAATGGCATGCCAAATCTATCCAAGAAGTCCGCATAATTTAATCTAACTTCTAGGTATTTACAGAATCGAGGGAGCAACCCCTTCTCACAAAGATTTTGCAAGTGATATCTTTCGGTTGATTCTATCGTTGGTAGTACCGACGCTATTTCATTTAGCCAATATTCACGAGCTGCTAATTGTTCAATGAGCGCTTTTTCGTGAGGCTTTAGAATACGTGCCTTTAGATCATAAATCAACTCTTCAATATATGCTGGCCTTATCCTATATTGATAAGCATTACGACACTTAGTACCATAAACATCGGCGATTAAAGGACGTAAATACTCATAATCGTAGCGCGTTTGCTCTGTGGTTACTTGATAGAGATCGGCAAGGCGTTCGTTCTTATCACCCGATAAGGTTAGAGAAGTCGCATAATAACCTCCGACTGCGATTTTATACCGCTCTCTCGCTGATTCAAACTGGGTGGCAGGTACTTCTTGAGCAACTGATACCGGCAAACCAAGCCTGGTCATTAATAGATAAATACCATCCCTAAGTTCTTGAGAAACCGTGCTCGCCATGACCCGGTTAGATGCGACAGTACCGTCTCCACTGAAGTAACCATCAATAAACGCCCTAATAGTGTTAGGCGAAGCAAAGAATATCTCCGAGGGTACCCTCTTGTTATGCGCGCCCCTTCCACATACATCCACAACAAAAGAAGCAAACCTTTTACCAACACTGCATCTTAGATCTCTACGTCTTCCGTCCTTGCCATAGTGGATTCTGGTTGAAAAAGCTGGATATATCTTTTTCAGTAGCTCAGTAACAATCAACTCAAGCTTTTTATCAAACAATGCCAATGCAATTGTGGAACCATCAACCGACCCCTCAGCCACATAAAAGCCTAAGAAGCGAGCCAAATTTTCATCTAGCGCCACGCTCTCTAGGGAATACTTATATGAATTCGGATATTTATTCAAGCCATAAACATGGGCTCTTTCTTCAACTGACCAATTAGCCGGTACCAAACCCCTCTCCATTTTTTCCGGGAGTGAAGTACTAATATCTCCATTATCGTTAACCGTAATCATAGAATGATTATCGGTTACATCAACACTCTGGCCAGACCTTAATTTCACTTTTAAGAGCCTATGAAAATTGTGATGCTTGAAAGAAGCTGCTATATCCTTAATCTCCGTCTTCCCTGTTTTATAGTTGAGGCTAAGCGCAGCGTAACGATCTGGCTTGAATAATTGATGAAAGTCTTCCATCGACATGGTGCTTAAGCGATTTTCTTGCTTATCAAGAATCCAAATGCGTTCATTCGCCCGCAGTGAATGCATGCTATTCAGGTTAAAGACCAGGGCCTCCATGGCCTGGAACACTATTTCTTCATCAACACCATCGATAAATGGGGCCATCTGCTTATCAAAGAAGGGGAAGGCCTGTCCGCCGAACATGTCGTTCTGTGAACTCTGGAGGATGATTGCCGCCAATGCCGTGGCCGTCCCCGGACGCTTGGGAGGCCTGATGAAACCATGGCCTGTGTTAAATCCTTCCATTAATAGCTTTTCAAGGGGGATTTCCAAACAATTTACACTAGTTGCATAGAAGTCTAAATCGTGAATGTGTATGTCTCCCCGGCTGTGGGCGAGGGAATAATCCTCATCGATCAGGCGGGTGAGGTAATATCTCCGGCTGGCAGCGCTGGCGATCTGCAGCATCTTTGCCGAGGCGCTGTTGCCCACGTTCGCGTTGTCCCTGTCGGTCTCCTTGATGATCTCTTCCACCACGTCCATCAGCTCGCCCTTGGCGTCGCGCACCCGGCTGCGCCGGTCGCGGTAGAGGATGTACGCCTTGGCGGTCCGGGCATGTCCCTTCTCGATCAGGACATTCTCCACGATGTCCTGGACGTCCTCCACCCCGAAGACATGCCCGTTGTACCGCTGCTTCAGCATGCGCAGCACTTCCAGGGTCAGCTCCATGGCAGTCTCCCGGTCCTCTCCCCCTACTGCCCGGGCCGCCTTGAAGATGGCATCGGTGATCTTGGAATCGTCAAAATGTGCTTCCCGCCCGTCTCGTTTCTTGATCTTGTCAAACATTACTGGCGCCTCCCCCGCATCTTCTCTCTAATATATTATAACACGAACACGTATTTGTGGCAAACACACGCTCTTATCTCCTACGACCGAAGATGCGTGATGTGAAGCGGATTTATAACGACTGCGGAAGAATACCTGACCCCGGGGTACCCGCTTTAGCGGGTCCGGTCAGGATGAATGCCGCACAAAGTTTCAAAAAATCTACCTTTTTTAATACCTCGGGCTTTATGCCCGAGGAAATAAGAAAGATTCTTTTATTTCAATCTCAGGAGCCAATCTCAACCGGGCTTTAAATTATTTTTATCAACCCGGCCGGAGATCCCGGCGAACATCATGCCGATAACCTGGACAATGCTATGGCGCTTCTTCCACGCCCAGTTCTTCCAGGCAGGTGAGGATCTCCCCCACATCCTTGAACTCCCGGTACACCGAGGCAAAACGGATGTAAGCCACCTTGTCCACGGTGCGCAGGTGCTCCATCACCAGGCGCCCGATCTCCATGCTGGGTACCTCTGAATTGGGCGCATCTTTCAGGGTGCGCACGATGTCATCCACCAGGGCCGAGATGGTCTCCAGGGTAGCCCGCCGCTTTTCACAGGCTTTCATTACCCCCCGCAGCAGCTTCTCCCGGTCAAACAACTCCCTGCGCCCGTCTTTCTTGACCACCCAGAGCGGCACCTCTTCGATCCGCTCGTAAGTGGTGAAGCGACGGTTGCAGTCGGCACATTCCCGGCGCCGCCTGATGGTGTCACGCTCCTCGGCGGAGCGGGAATCCAACACCCGGGTGTCACTGCTCTTGCAGTATGGACAGCGCATTCCCCCGCCTCCCGGCAACAGTATGGTTCCACTGAAACAGGCCGGCAATCTCAAGATATTGAGTATATATCAAATTGTTTACACTACATATAGTAACATAAATCCGGCCCCGGGGCCATAAAAAAAGTCCCTATTAATTGGGACAGAAGTCCAAAAATATGCATTCTCTTTTTTACTTTTCCATCTTTTCCAACTTATTGGGCTGGATAACCGGCCCCACGCTCACCAGAATGACGTCCACCCCGATCTTCATAATGTTTTCCCACGGAACCACCACCTCATCACTCCGTGCGAACAGGCTGAAGAAGCGGCCGTTGATGCCCGGCAGGATCAGGGACTTGATCTTGCCCTGCTCCAGGTCTAGATCGATATCCTTGATGATGCCCAGCCGCTTTCCATCGTAGGTATTGATCACATCGCGCAGACGGAGTTCCGAAATCTTGACCAGATCTTCCACCCCCTTGTCATGTTGCCCTCAAACCACCGGTGCCTGATCTTTTTGAGGATATGCAGTAACGGGGTAGCATTGATTTTTCAGAAAATGGGTCTCTGCTATTATATGCTGAGACATCCCGCCTTCATGCTGAGGAACATCCCATAGTGAGGCGCTGGAAGTGAAGCCTGGGCGGCCCTGTACTCGATGAATGTGGCGCTCTCCTTGAATTCCAGTTGCCCAACATGAAATAGCCCCGGAGTTCCGGGGCCTTGTCATACTTCATTGCGTATTTTTTAACGTCCTTTTCATCTGATCCCTTTCAAGAAAACAGCCTCGCCATGTACCCCGACTGGTTCGCCAGCCAGTCCAGCACCCGCAACCTGAGCCTGACGCTGCTGCCACCCGCCGCCGGGTTCATCTCCTCCTGTGTTAAAGGCGACTGCGCCGGCACATTAGCCATGGCTGCGCCCGGATCCTTTACGGCATCGCCGGTCTGGATGCCGGAGCCGGCGATGTCAACGAAACAGAGGGGTGGATAGAGGACGCACCACCAGTTGGCTCCGGCCCCCCGGCCGAGGATGACCCGTACCGCCCGGTAGTTGCCAGCGGGCAAGACCAGGTTACCGTAGGTCCTGGTGGGAAAGTCGAAGTCGCCGATCTCCACCCGCGCCGGATATCGGCGTCCATTGTCGGCTATGACCCGTTCCGCAAGGCGGACGATCTTGCCCTGGTCCGCCGCCAATAACGCCTCGGCATCGGCGCGGCTGCGCAGTCTCTGCAGTTCGGGGCTGAAAGCGGTGATGATGGCGTCACGCACGCGGTACTTCAATTCCTGATCCCCGGGATCGTTGCTGTTGGCGATGATATGCAGCCTGATCAGGTTGTTGTGGTTGTAAGCCTTGCTGGCCCGTTCCCTGGCTGCCAGGCGCCACGCTGAGGTCATGGCCATTACTGCCAGCAGCACTCCGATGAATATCAGAACCACGGCCTTGCGTCCCATGCTCAAAACTCCCCTTAAAAGTGGCTGTACATTTCTTGGATCAGACATATTTCCGCATGTGATTGAGGGCAGCCTTTTCCAAACGGGAGACCTGGGCCTGTGAAATGCCGATCTCGTCGGCAACCTCCATCTGGGTCTTCCCTTCAAAAAAGCGCAGCGTGAGGATCAGTTTCTCCCGGTCGTTCAGTTTGCGAAGAGCGTCCCGGACGGCGATCCTTTCCAGCCAGTTGGAGTCATGGTTCTTCTCGTCACTGATCTGATCCATGACGAAGATGGGATCGCCTCCGTCGTGGTAGATCGGTTCAAACAGCGAGACCGGCTCCTGGATGGCGTCCATGGCGAAGATGACCTCTTCCCTCTGGATGTGCAATTCCTCGGCAATCTCGCTCAGGGAAGGCTCGCGCGAGTGGCGGTTCACCAAGGTTTCCCGCACCTGGATCGCCTTGTAGGCAATGTCCCGCAACGAGCGGCTGACCCGGATCGGGTTGTTGTCGCGCAGGTAGCGCCTGATCTCCCCGATGATCATCGGGACTGCGTAGGTAGAGAACTTGACGTTCTGGCTCAGGTCAAAGTTGTCGATCGCCTTGATCAGGCCGATGCAGCCCACCTGGAACAGGTCGTCGACGTATTCCCCCCGGTTCGTAAAGCGCTGGATGACGCTGAGAACCAGGCGGAGGTTGCCGTTGATCAGTTTCTCCCGGGCTCCTCTGTCTCCGCCTTGAATGTATTGGAACAGTTCCCTCATCTGGGCGCTAGTTAAAACTGGGAGTTTAGCCGTATTAACACCGCAGATCTCAACTTTGTTAACCATGCCGTCTAAACCCTCCCCAGTTGCTCTCTGGTCGTATTTCATTATTACCTTGGGGCTCTCAATTTATACCGTAAGCACGGTTAAGCATCCATCCCAAATAAATAAAGGGGGTTTAACCCCCTATAGACCGTTCATTGTATATTTTTCCGCGTATTTTCTTGGCTCCAATGATATTGCTAATCGAAGCGGCAGATCTCTTTTCTCAGGCGTTTGATGATCCGCTTTTCCAGGCGGGAGATGTAGGACTGGGAGATACCGAGAAAATCTGCCACCTCTTTTTGGGTTTTTTCGTTGTCACCACGCAGCCCGAAACGCAGTTCCATGATGTTGCGCTCACGGGACGAGAGTTTGTTGATAGCGCTGTGCAGCAGGTTCCGGTCGACCTCCTCCTCCAGTTCCCGGTAGATGATATCGTTTTCGGTGCCCAACACGTCCGAGAGCAGCAGTTCGTTCCCGTCCCAATCAACGTTCAGCGGTTCGTCGAAAGAGACCTCGACCTTCATCTTGTTGCTGCGGCGCAGGTGCATCAGGATCTCATTCTCGATGCACCTGGAAGCATAGGTGGCCAGTTTGATCCGCCGCTCCGGCTTGAAAGTGTTGACAGCCTTGATCAGTCCGATAGTGCCGATGGAGACCAGGTCCTCGATGCCTACCCCAGTGTTTTCAAACTTGCGGGCAATGTACACCACCAGCCTTAAATTGCGCTCGATCAGCACGTTGCGGACATTGGAGTCGCCTGTCTCCAGGCGTTCCAGCAGGCCGATCTCCTCATCGCTGGTCAGCGGGGGAGGCAGCGCTTCATGATTACCGATGTAGTAGATCTCCGGAGGGACTTTGATCCTTTGCAGCAGGCGGTCTACGCAATCGCGAAAATGTTGGAGCCAGTTTGCCCTCGGTATTCCCATACCCTTCCCCCCATCTAGTCGTCGGACGTCGGACGTCGGTCTTCCGAACTGCATGCTTTATGTTAACTTGTGGTGTTTTATTCCAAACTCCAACGCGCCCGTTATGCGGGCGCCAGATCGCCAACCGCCGTTTTTATTCCAACCTCTCGTTACTCATCACTCATTACTCATCACTGTTTTTATGCCGATGCCTGGAGCAGGTCCGGATGCAACAGGGCGTGGTAGGTTCCCCTAGGAGACAATCGCCTGCCGTAGATTCCCACCACCACGTTGGTGTTGCGCACCTTCTGGTCTCCAGTCATAATGATGATCTCGTCCGGCTTGAATCCCACCAGCATGCCGTGCCGTTTCCCTATGGTAGTGAAGGGGATCACCCTGATCGGGATGGTGTAGCCCGCCTCAGCAAAGCACTGGGCTACCTTTTCCAGATCGACATCCCCTCCCGCCGGAAAAAAGTGACTGGTATACGGCGGCAGGTAGGGCGCCAGCACGTCGTACTCCACGATCACCACCGGCGCCCCGGTGAGCGGGTCTACCAACTGGTTGCCGGTATCCACCAGTCCATCCACCCTGATCTCGTTGCCCTGCAGCTTGATCAGCACTGGAACCTTCTGCATGTCCTGCAAAAAGGTCTTCCTCAGGAACGCCACCCCCCACTTTCCCAGCAGGACCGCGGCGCCCAGGGCGACGGCCAGCCACAGGTACGGGAGTGGCACACTGCTGGAAACCGGCTGGACGGTGAAGTTGTCCATGAAGTAGACGAACCCCAGCACAGCCCCGCCCATCAGAAAGGCGATCAGGTAGAAGTACAGCAACGCCCGTCCAAACTGCTTCCACGCCAGGGGCGCGAAGGCAACCCCGAGCATGGCCAGGGAGGCCAGGAACTTCATCCAGATGGCGGACAGGAAATAGAGGTCCGGCAGCAGCACCAGGATGCCATAAATCGCCCCGAGACAGGCCGCACACGCCAACCGCCAGGCGACGAACCGCGTCCGTGAGATCCTGGCCGCAGCCCACAACACCCCGTAGTCCATGACAAAATTGATCACGAAGAGCACATCGACATAGATCACCGGTTGCCCGGGCATAATATTCACCTCAGCCGGGGACATTCCTCGAAGAAGTGTGTCCCAGTTCCCTGTAGACTCGCAATACTCGTCCTTCCACCTGCGCTTTCAGCCCACCCACCTGCGGCGGGTACCCGGCAAGCCATGTTTGCTATAAAATGTCCGGCAGTTCCTGGCACTGTCTCGTTTACCATTTATATGCGCAACTCCCTGACTCCATTCCCCGCCTGTACCCTAATCAATTATAAATAAAGGCACAGGTAAATATTGTCATATCCTGCAGGCGGGCCTAAAAATTTGTTCATCCTGACCGGACCCGCTAAAGCGGGTGCCCCGGGGTCAGGTATTCTGCCGCAGTCGTTATAAAAAAACTGCTATTTTGACTGATCAAGCCAAAATAGCAGTATTGTACAGGTGTTTTTTTACCGCGTGTCCGTGCGCTACTTGCAGGAAGTTGCCGACCCCGGCGCAGGCCTCGGCACGGTGGTCCCGTTCCCTTACTTGAAGGCGCCGCCCGTGTAGCTGCCGACAATGTCCTGCTGCAGCGCCACGACGACGTAGCCTCTCGAGCGCCAGGCAATATGGTGATTATCCACAAACCTGGCCGCGGTCTTGGCGTTGGAATCGGCCCGCCTTTTTTCCTGAAATCTATCTCTTCCGCAGAAAGGCCGGGATGTCCAGGTCCTCCGAAGCGAAGGACTTGAAGTCGATGACGGTTTTCTCCTTGGATATCGGCTTGGCGTCAAAGCCGGTGGCGATCACCGTCACCCGGACCTCGTCATCGAGGCTCTCATCGATGACCGCCCCGAAGATGATGTTGGCCTCCGGGTCTGCCGCCTGCTGGATGATCTCGGCAGCCTCGTTCACCTCGAACAGGCTGAGGCTCGGCCCGCCGGTGATGTTCAGTAATACCCCCTTCGCCCCCTCGATGGAGGTCTCCAGCAGGGGGCTGGAGATGGCAATGCGCGCCGCCTCCGCGGCCCGGTTCTCCCCCTGAGCGCTGCCGATCCCCATCAGGGCCGAACCGGTCTCCGTCATGATGGTCTTGACATCGGCGAAGTCCAGGTTGATCAGGCCGGGCACCGAGATCAGGTCCGAAATGCCTTGCACTCCCTGCCTGAGAACATCATCCGCAATCCGGAAGGCCTCGTTGATCGAGGTTTTCTTGTCGACCACTTGAAGGAGACGGTCGTTGGGGATGATAATCAGGGTATCGACCTTGCTTTTTAAATCCTGAATCCCCTTGTCGGACTGCAGCGCTCTTTTTTTGCCCTCGAAGGTAAAAGGCCGCGTCACCACTCCCACGGTCAGGGCGCCCAATTCCTTGGCCACCTCGGCCACCACCGGGGCTCCGCCGGTGCCGGTGCCGCCGCCCATCCCTGCGGTCACGAAGACCATGTCTGCCCCGCGCAACGCCTGGCTCAACTCATCACGACTCTCCTGGGCAGCCTTGAAACCGATCTCCGGGTCGGCCCCGGCGCCCAGTCCCTTGGTCAGCTTGGCGCCGATCTGGATCTTGTGCTCCGTCAGGGAGAAGTTCAGGGCCTGGGCATCAGTATTCACCGAGTAGAAAAAGACCCCTTTCAATCCAGCATGAATCATCCGGTTGACTGCGTTGTTGCCGCCGCCACCCACCCCGATCACCTTGATATTGGCAAACTGATCCACTTCAAGCTCCAATTCCAGCATCTCCCTGCTCATCCCCATTTCAAAAGAGATCTTTAAACCATTTTTTAATTTTGCTAAAGGCATCCTTCATGAACAAACCTTCCGATCTCTCCACCTCGGCCGTATGATGCTTGGCAGCATACGACAGCAGACCGATGCCGGTGGCAAATACCGGACTGTGGATCACATCGGCCAGGCCGCCGGCCGCCTCCGGATAACCCAGCCGCACCGGGCGCTCCATCACCTCGGTCGCCAGTTCCACCAAGCCTTCCGTCAGCGCCGCCCCTCCGGTGATCACGATCCCTCCCGGGAGCAGGCCCTGGTACTGCGACTTTTCCAATTGATTCTTCACTAATCCAAGAATTTCCTGCACCCGGGGCTGAATTATATTGGCGATCATTTTTCTGGAGGCCTGATGCACTTCTTTGCCGCCCACGCCGGGGACATCTACCATCTCATTATCCGGCATCAGGGAGGGCAGGGTGGACCCCGCTTTCTTCTTCAAGTCCTCCGCCAGGTTTAAGGGGGTCCGCAAACCCACCGCCAGGTCGCTGGTGATGTAATCTCCTCCAACCGGCAATACCGCGCTGTACCAGAGCGAACCCTGGTCGTAAACGGCGATATCGGTGGCGCCGCCGCCGATATCCACGACCACTACCCCCAACTCCTTCTCAGCCGGGAACAGGACCGCCTCCCCGGAGGCCAGGGAGGAGAGCACCAGGTCCTGGACTCTGAAACCGGCACGCGCACAGCATTTCAAGAGGTTTTGCACCGCAGCGTTGGTGACGGTCACTATCTGGGTTTCCACTTCCAGCCTCGCCCCCACCATTCCCACCGGGTCCAGGATATTCTCATTGCCATCGACAATAAACTGTCGCGCGATCACGTGAACCACGCGGCGATCATGGGGCAGAGCGATGACCCGCGCCGCCTGGAGCACTCTCTCCACGTCCTCGCGGGCGATCTCCTGCTCGGGGTCGGCGACTGCAACCACGCCCCGGTTATTGATCGAAGCGATCGAGGTGCCGGTGATGCCGACGTATCCTCCATCAATTGTCCGTCCGCTCATCTGTTCGGCCTTCTCGATCGCCCCTTCGATAGAGCGGACAGTGTTCTCGATGTCAATGACGCTGCCGCGGCGAATTCCCGCCGAGGGCACAGATCCGAACCCGACGATCTGCAGTTGGTTGTCAGGTCCGATGCTTCCTACAATGACTGCGACTTTAGTACTACCCACGTCCAATCCAACAATTATATCTCCCCGGGCCAATTTGACACCTCCACCCGGCTATTTACATGATAATTCAACGCAAATCAATATTTTCCTTTTTTGTTTAATCTCTCATTGATATTTTTTTTTGACATTTTTCGATCTAATTTTTTAAATCGCTAGGACTATGCCGGTGACTCCTGAGCAGTTACGTCTTATATTTTACAGCGGCCGCCTGGGCAGAACGCAGGTCCATATACGCCACCGCTTGGGGGTCGTTCAGGTTGGCCACGAGAGACTGGGCCATAAGCAGCTTGGAGTGCAGATCATGAGTGTCCCCCAGCAGCACCGGAATACCATCCCTGGTATAGGCTATCAAATTGGTGGAGTTGGCGACGTCCACCTCTGAAAAGAAATCTTCCACGCTCAGGTCCATGGCAGCCAGGACCGCCGGCAGGATCGGGCTGGCGCTGACCTGCTTGCCCGGTTCGGTGGTATCCGGCGTCAGTCCGGTGATGATCGGCAGGCTATACAGGCGCGGGGAGGTGAGGTTGTCGATGCAGACCCCATTCCGGTCCAGCACCAGCCAGTGCTGGCCGGCCAACAGAAGAGCGCTCGGCTGCCGTTCCTCGATGTCGATCTCGATCCTGTTCGGGAGTTGGCGCCGGAGTGTGGCGCCGGCTATCCAGGGGTCGGTCAGGAGGCGCTTTTTTGCCTGGTCGAGGTTGACCTGGAAGATGTTCGCTCCTTCGCTGAGGCCGCTTTGACCGGTCACCTCGCCGGGAGTGAGGTGCTGCTGTCCCCTGACCTCGATCTTCTGCAGGGCAAAAAAGGAGGACTGGCTGAAGTAGTAGAGGGCATAGACCACAAAAGCGGTGATCAGGATCACCTTGAACAGGGTAAACAAACCCCTCAGGGCAGCCTTTCCAGACCTTCTGGCCCCAGGTTGAACCTTCCCCATGCTTGTCCCCCCTTACGAGTGATGAGCGCTGAGTTCTCATTACTCATTACTCATTACTCATTACTTCGTCTTACCTTGGCCCCCAACATGCGAAGCTTCGACTCCAGTTTCTCGTAGCCCCTGTCGATGTGATGCAGCCCTTCAACGATGGTGGTATTGTCGGAAGCCAGTCCGCCCACGATGAGGGCCGCCCCGGCCCTCAGGTCCGTGGCCTCCACCACCGCGCCTGTGAGGTGTGACACGCCTTCCACCACCGCGCTCCGCCCCTCCACCCGGATCTGGGCCCCCATGCGCCGTAGTTCGCCTACGTGCTGAAAACGGTTTTCAAAGATGTTCTCCGTGATGATGCTGGTGCCATTGGCCAGGCTGAGAAAAACCATCATCTGGGCCTGCATGTCGGTGGGAAACCCGGGGAAAGGCATGGTGCGGACATCCAGGGCATTCCACCGGTCGACTCCACGCACATGGATCCAGTCCTCCTTTTCCCGGACGTCGATACCCGCCTCCCGGAGTTTGGCGGTGACCGGCTCCACGTGCTCCGGAATGGTGTTTCTGATCAGTACGTCCCCCCTGGTCACGGCAGCGGCCACCATGAAGGTGCCTGTCTCGATCCGGTCCGGAATGACCCGGTAGGCAATCTCCCGGCCGATTTTGGGCACACCGTCGATGCGGATGACATCCAGCCCGGCGCCTTTGATCCTGGCCCCCAGCTTGTTCAAAAAGTTTTGCAGGTCGATGATCTCCGGCTCCCGGGCGGTATTGCGGATGATGGTGGTCCCCTGGGCTAAACTTGCGGCCATCATGATATTCTCCGTGGCCCCGACGCTGGGGAAATCCAGGTGGATCTCCGTGCCCTCCAGCCTGGCGCACTCCGCCTCGATGAAACCGTGCTTCTGAGCCACTTCCGCTCCCAGGGCGCTAAAACTCTTCAGGTGGAGGTCCATCGGGCGGGAGCCGATGGTGCAGCCACCGGGCTGCGATACCCTGACCCTCCCGAAGCGCCCCAGCAGCGCCCCCATCACCAGGTTGGAGGCGCGCATCATCCTCATCAGGGATGGCGAGACCTCTGTGGAATTGATCCCCGAAGGGTCGATCTCCATCGTGTCGCCCACAAAGTTGACTTTGACGCCAAGCTCCTGCAGCACATCCTTCATGATCTTGACGTCATCCAGGCAGGGGACGCCCTCAAGCACAAGAGGGCTCTCGCTCAACAGGGAGGCTGCAAGAATCGGAAGAATGGCATTTTTGGCGCCGCTAATCGTGACGACGCCTTTTAACCTGGCTCCGCCAGAGATAATCAACCGCTCCAATCAAACTCACCTTTCCTCCCCCACCATACGCACCTCGGCTATGAGGTCGATGCCGAACCGGGCGGCCACACGGCCACGAACTATCTCCATCAGTTCTCTTACCTGGGTTGCCGTAGCGTGTCCCAGGTTCACTATGAAGTTGGCGTGCTTGATAGATACCTGGGCGTCTCCCACTTGGAACCCTTTCAGGCCTGCCATCTCGATCAGGAGCCCGGCCGGCTGCTCCGGCGGGTTCCTGAAGACGCTGCCCGCTGAAGGCAGATCCAGCGGGTGATGACTGCTGCGATACTCTAAAAAAGCTTCCAGGCGCTTCAGGACTGACTGCTGTTCAGCGGCCTGCAGCTCCAGGCCCGCCTTCAAGATGATCAGGCTCTCCGCTTGTAGAGTCGAGCGACGGTAACCGAATGTCAGCTCGGAGGCCTTCCAAGTCCGCCTGGCGCCGTTAAAGTCAATGGTATCGACCGATCTGACGCTTTTCCCGATAAACTGCCCAAACGCCCCCGCATTCATGATCAGGGCGCCCCCCAGGGAGGCGGGAATGCCGCCTGCAAATTCCAGGCCGCTCAAGCTCTCCCGCCCAGCCGCCCGTGCCAGTGCCGGCAGGATCACCCCGGCCCCGGCTGTAATCTCATTGCCGTTGATTCGGAGGTCCTGCAAGCCGCCCCCGATCTTCAGCACCAGGCCCCTGATCCCAGCGTCGCCGACCAGCAGGTTGGAGCCGTTTCCGATCACCGTCAGCGGGAGGCCATGCCGTCCGGCAAATTCCAGGGCAGCCGTGACGTCTTCCTCCGCCTGGGGGATCAGCAACAGGTCCGCAGGGCCGCCGATGCGCCAGGTGGTGAACTGCTCCATCGCGACCCCGGCCAGCACCCTGCCGGCAACAACTGCCTGCAACTCCGCGGCCAGGGCCGGTGCATTGTCCTTCCGGTTCATTGAACCGTGGTCTCCAGCGCCCTGGCAAGATTCTGTCCGACTGTCCAGACATTGCCGGCCCCGATAGTCAGGATCAGGTCCCCGGATCTGGTTTGCTCTCTGAGGTAATCGACCACTTCATCGAGCCGCCCGAGAAAGACGACTTCCTTCCCGTTCTTTTTCAGCGCCTGGACGATCAGGTCTGCAGTGACCCCTGCAATCGGCTTTTCCCCGGCCGAGTATATGTCCGTAACGATCACCAGGTCCGCCTCCTGAAAGGCATTGCCGAACTCCTCCCGTAAAAATTGCGTCCTGGTATAGCGGTGGGGTTGGAACACGGCGATCGTCCGGCGGCGTCTGAGACCCTCGCTGGCCCTTAGCAAGGCTCTGATCTCAGTGGGGTGGTGTGCATAATCGTCAACTATCTTGATGCCATCGAGCTGGGCAACCAGTTGAAAGCGCCGCTGGGCGCCCGTGAAGGACGTCAGGGCGCCGGCACATTGTTCAAAACTCATTCCCAGGCGCATGCCCACTGCGATCGCCGCCAGTGCGTTCTGGACATTATGCATTCCAGGCACCGACAGGCTCAATCTCCCTAAGGGCCGCCCGCTCATCAGCACTGACGCCCCGGTGGTGAACTCATGCCTGGCCACATCCGTGGCTTTATATACCGGATCGCCGGTCAGACCGTAAGTGATGGCCTCGGCGCCCCCGGGGTCGAGGCTGCACACATGCTCGTTATCGGTGCACAGCACTACGAAGCCCCCGTCCCGGATCTGGTTGACGTATCGCTGGTAGGCCTGCTTCATGACGCCAAGGTTTCTATAGTAGTCCAGATGGTCGTTGTCGATGTTGGTGATGACGGTGCCGTAGGGCGCCAGTTTCAAAAAGGAACCGTCGCTCTCGTCTGCTTCCGCCACCAGGTATTCTCCGGAGCCCAAACCGGCATTACTGCCCATGTCATTGACCTCTCCACCGATGATGAATGTGGGATCGAAGCCATTGGCAGCCAGCATGAGGGTGATCATGGAACTGGTGGTGGTCTTGCCATGAGCCCCGACAACGGCTATGCCCCTGGATTCGCTCATCAACCTGGCCAGCAGTTCGCCGCGGCTGATCACGTTCAGGCCGAGTCTCAGGGCAGCGCACAACTCTTCGTTAGAGGGAGGAATCGCCGAGGAGACGACCACGCTGTCCATACCCGGTTGGATGTTCCCCGCAGCGTGGCCGATAGAAATCTGGGCGCCTTGTTCGACTAAGCGCTTGACGTTGGCAGAAGCCACCAGGTCGGAACCACTCACGCGTTTGCCCTTCTCCAGCATGATCTTGGCGAGGCCGCTCATTCCCGCGCCCCGATCCCGACGAAGTGATACCAATTTCCCTGCACTTTTCCATCTCCTCCCGCAATTTGCCCATTTTCGTCCGTTTTCAAAGTCATCCGCATCAACATTCTATGTCTGCCCCTTTTCGGAGGTTCCTATCGCTTCCCACTCCTCAGAATTGTCCGGGTGATAATCTCGCCTGCCTGCGGCCTGCCAAAGCGGCGGGCAGCCTGACCGATGGCCATTCGAAGGCTGTCATCCCCAAGCAACTGTTCCATCTGCTCCAACAGATGCTCCGGAGTCAGGTCCCGTCTCCGGGATCAACACCGCCGCCTGCTCTCTGGCGAGATAGAGGGCGTTATGATATTGATGGTTGCCTGCCGCATAAGGATAGGGAATGAGGATGGCGGGTATCCCCAGGGCCGTCAGCTCAGCTATGGTCGCCGCTCCGGCCCGGCTGATCATGATATCGGCAGCCGCCAGCCCATACTCCATCTCCTCGAGGTATGGCCTGATCACTATTTTTCCAATTTTCTCTTCATTTATTCCCTTGGCTGCCAGTTGATGGCAGACACTGTCGAACTCCGCCCTGCCGGCCAGGTGTATGAACTGCAGTGTCCGCTGCCCGCGCCCGCCAGGGCGGGCACCCGCTGCCAAGATCTGGTAGACATCCAGCATCACTTCGTTGATGCGCCGTGCCCCCCTGCTGCCTCCCGTGACCAGCACGGTCAACGCCTCCGGGGCCAGGTTAAAGTAATTCCGGGCCTCCTGCCTGGTGACTCTCAGGATCTCCTGCCTGATCGGCAGGCCGGCATGAATGATCTTCGCCCGTCCGGCCAACTTGCCGCTCGTATCCGGAAAAGTCAGGAAAACAGTGTTCGCCCAGCGTGACAGTAGGCGGTTGGCCAGCCCCGGGACCGCATTCTGCTCATGAATAAAAATGGGCACGGAGAGCCGTGCCGCAGCCATCACCAGCGGCACTGAAACATAACCCCCGGTGGCAAAGACCGCCCCCGGGCGCCAGTCCCGGATCACTGACAGGCTCTGGCGGTAGCCCCGCAGCATCGAGGGCAGAAAGGCCACGGCCTGCACTGACAACCGGCGTGGCCACTTGACTGCAGCCACCGGCCGGAAGGCAAAGCCCCGGGCCGGGGCCACCGTTGCCTCCAGCCCCTCTCCGGTCCCCACGAAGAGGATCTTTCCTCCGGGGTCCTGCTCCTTCAGCAGGCCTGCAACCGCCAGGGCGGGGTAGAGGTGTCCGCCCGTTCCCCCACCCGTGATCAGAACGCGCATGATGCTGCCTCATTCCTCCGCGTAATGTGAAATATTCAACAGAATTCCGATCATCAACAGGGTCAGCGTCAGAGAGGACCCGCCATAGCTGATGAAAGGCAGTGTGATCCCCTTGACCGGCATTGATCCCGTAACCACACCAATGTGGATGAAGGCCTGCAGTACAACGTCCATGGTAATGCCCACCGCTGTCAGGGAGGCGAAGGTGTCCGGCACCTTCAAGGCAATCTTGAGGCCGCGCCACATGAAAACGAAAAACAGCAGCAGCACGAAGGCCGACCCGATAAAGCCCAGTTCCTCGCCGATCACGGCAAAGATAAAGTCTGTCTGCACCTCGGGCAGGTACAGGAACTTCTGCCGGCCCATGCCCAGGCCGAGACCGAAGAGCTTTCCGGATCCCACGGCGTAAAGGGACTGGATAGTCTGGAACCCGCTTCCCAGGGGATCAGCCCAGGGATTGAGAAAGGCGGTGAACCGCGTCAGGCGGTAGGGCGCCACGGCGATGGCCACCACCAGTACAGCCACTCCCAGAAAGGCCAGGCCTATCAGGTGAGTCTTACGGGACCCGGCTGCCAGCAACATCAGGTAGGAAGTCAGGGCAACGGTCACCGCCGTCCCCAGGTCGGGCTGCAACAGCATGAAACCGCAGATGAAGGCGACGAACAGCAGGGGCACGGCAAAACCCTTGACAAACTGTTTGATGCTGTCCTGATGCTGGGAGAGGTACCTGGCCAGGAACAAGACGAGGGCCAGCTTGGCCACCTCGGACGGCTGGAAGGAGAAGGCCGCCACACCCAACCAGCGCCGGGCGCCGTTGATCTTGATACCCACTCCGGGCACGAGAACGACGATCAGGAGCAGCACCGCCACAATCAAAATGGGGGTCGCCCATTTTTTATAGACCTGGTAGTCGACCCGCATCAGGGCGATCATGCCAAAGATCCCCAGCAACGCCCACAGCAGTTGGCGTTTCAGGAAATAGAAGCCGTCTCCATAAGAGGTCTGCGCCTGAACGAAGCTGGAGCTGAAGACCATGACGATGCCTATGGTGAGCAGCAGAACTATGTCCAGGAACAATATGAGGTCAGGAGGCCGCTTGAACGGCTTCACGGTTTCACCCCCCTATTCAGTATTCAGAATTCAGCATTCAGCATTCAGAATGGGTCCGGCGCATAAAGCATTCTTTGACCAGCCAATGTGCTTCATGCAGTAGCGCCTGCTCACAGCAAAATCAGAATCATTCGAGACTATAAACCGTTTCCTCTTATCCTGACTCCTGACTCCTGACTCCTGACTCCTGACTCCTGAGATTGTTCACCAGTTTCTTGAAGAGATCGCCTCTCTCCTCGTAGTCGCGAAACATGTCCCAACTGGCGCAGGCCGGCGACAGCAGGACCAGGTCGCCGGGCGACGCCAACCGGGCCGCGGTCCTGACACACCCCTCGAGGTCTGATTCGTTCCAAACTGCTGTGTAGCCGGCAGCCCGGACAGCCTGCTCGATCTGGGGCGCCGCCTGGCCCAGCAGGATCAGGGCCTTGACCCTTGTTCCGATCCGCTCGGCCAGCCTGGTGAAGTCGCTCCCCTTGGGCTTGCCGCCGGCGATCAGGATGATCGGTTCTCTGAATGAATCCAGAGCCTTCAGCACCGATTCCGGATTCGTTCCCTTGGAGTCGTTGACATACTTCACGCCACCCACCACGCCGGCTAACTCCAGCCGGTGAGGAACCCCCGGAAAGGTGGACAGGGCTGCCGCGATCACCTCTCGATCGATCCCTGCCAGCAGTGCCGCCGCCGCGGCCGCCAGGGCGTTTTCCAGATTATGCCGCCCCGGAATCCGCACCTCCTGCACCGGGCACAGGACCTGCCTGGCGCCCCCGCTCTCATACACGATGCTGCCGTTGGCGACCCCGATCCCCCCTGACGGCGCCTGCTGCGTCGAGAACCAGCATTCCCTTGCCGACAGGCCGTGGATGTGGTCAGCCACCCAGGGGTCGTCCAGGTTCAGCACCGCAAAGTCCTCCGGACGCTGGTTGGCAAAGACCCGTGTCTTGACGCGACCGTACTCCTCCAACGTGTTATGCCGGTCGAGGTGATCCGGCGTGAGGTTCAAGAAGACGGCGATGTGGGGGTGAAACTCGAGGCAGCGCTCCAATTGAAAAGAACTGACTTCGAGGATCCAGTAGTCCACCCCGAGTCCCTGCCGGCTGGCGCGCTCCACTTCCCCGATCAGAGGAATACCGATGTTTCCGGCTACCAACCCCCGGCGACCAGCCTGCTGGAAGATGTAGCCCGTCAGGGCAGTGGTAGTGGTTTTGCCATTGGTGCCGGTAACGGCAATGATCGGTTCCCTGATCAAACCGGGCCGCCAACTCCAACTCGCTCCAGACCGGGATGCCCAACCTTTCCGCAGCCTTTACCGGCGGAATGGTCAGGGGAACCCCCGGACTGACCACAGCCAGGTCATACTGGCCATCCCGCACCTCCGGGTAACCGCCGGTCACCAGGGTGAGCGGGAGCGCCCGCAACTCGTTTAGGGCATCTGCTCCCAGGTCTGCATCCTCTTTGATGTCGGCGCCGGTCACCCTGGCCCCCGCTCCCGCCAGAAAACGAGCCACCGTTTGTCCGCTCCGGGCCAGGCCGATGACCAACACTCTTTTCCCCTCTAAGTTTAACATAACACACTCTCCAATATTTTCTTAACTGCTCAGGTATTCAGAATTCAGTAGTAGGATTAAGAATTCTTCGAGATGATAGACCGTTTCGAAATTTCGACCGTTCTTTCATTACCTCCGCATCTAGGCCTTCGGACTCCTGACTCCTGACTCCTGACTCCTCTATTTAGCCCCGCATCGCCCAGATAGCCAATACTGCACAGCACAGCCCCAGCATCCAGAACCAGTTGACAACCCTGGTTTCCGGCCAGCCCGACAACTCGAAGTGATGGTGCAGGGGACTCATCCTGAAAACCCGTTTGCCTGTAAGCTTGAAGGAGACTACCTGGATAATCACCGAAAGGGTCTCCAACACGAAGACACCACCCAGGATCAGCAGCAACAGTTCGGTATGCGTCAGCACGGACAGGGCCGCCAAGGCGCCTCCCAGGGCCAGGGAGCCGGTATCCCCCATGAAGACCCGGGCCGGGTAGTAGTTGAAGCGCAGGAACCCCAGGCAACTGCCCCCGAGGGCGCCGGCAAAGACCGCTACACCATACTGCCCGGTCATCCAGGCGAACAGCACGAAGGCGATCGCCGCCACCAGCACCAGTCCGCCGGCCAGGCCGTCGAGGCCGTCGGTCAGATTGACGGCGTTGGTGGATGCGACCAGGATCACCGCCACCATGGCATAGAATCCGGCGCCCAGGGAAACCGTCAGGCCGGTATACGGAATCAGCACGGCGGTATCCAGATGCAGGGCAAGCGCCCCCCAGGCCAGCAGCAGCCCCAGCAGCACCTGCCCCAGGAGCTTGGTGCGGGCTTTGATGCCGAGCGACCGCTTCAATACGATTTTGATAAAATCATCAGTAAAGCCCAGCAGCCCACAACCGGCCATGATCCCCACCAGCAGCAGGTTCTCCCCGGTGTGGCCGGCGACCAGCAGGCTGGCGATACCGGCGCCGCCGATGATCAGCAGGCCACCCATGGTGGCGGTGCCCTGCTTTTTCAGGTGCGACCTGGGGCCGTCATCGCGCACCTCCTGACCGAATTTCAGGCGGTACAGCAGGGGTATCAGCAGCAAGCCCAGCAGCAGGGTGATCAGCAGGCCAATCCCAAAAGCGACCGCTACCTGCAATTCCGGGCAATTACTCCACATTACGCCTGGCAAGCCTATCCCGATGGCGACACCCGCCCCGGTGATCTCGCTCACGTCAAACCACCCTCACTCAGGGACGCCACGATCTCTTCCATTCGGGCAGCCCGGGAACCTTTCACCAGAACCACGTCTCCGCTCTTAACAAAATCCCTCATAAATGCTATGGCGCCCCGGTTGTCGTCAAAGACGCCGATCCTGGCGCCAGGCAGGCCGGCATCCCTGGCCGCCCGGGCGATCTCCCCGGCCAGGTCTCCGACGGTGACTAGATAGTCGATCTGCAAGGCGGCAGCATATTCGCCCACCGCGCGGTGTCCGGACACCGTCTCCGGTCCCAGCTCATGCATGTCACCCAGCACCGCGATCGCCCGCCCCCGGTCAGTGGCGTCCGCCAGCAGCCGCAGGGCGGCCTTGACCGAAGCGGGGCTGGCATTGTAGGTATCATCGATGATGGTGCTACCCCCGATCCCCTGCTTGACCTCCTGGCGCATCCCCGTGAGAGACACAGTCGCCAGGCCGTGGGCGATCTGCTCCGGCTGCAGTCCAAACCGGGAGCCCGCTCCCGCTGCCGCCAGGGCGTTGAAGATGTTGTGGCGGCCGGGCAGGGGCAACCGGCATGGCGCCTCTCCCAGCGGCGTGCGCAGCAGAAACTCGGTTCCCTGCAGCCCATGAAGCACAATATTATGGGCGCTCACCGCCGCTGCGGGCACGGCTTCGCCGTCCAATCCGTAAAAGATCACTTCAGACCTGCACTTGCTTGCCAACTGCCGCTGCCAGGGATCATCCCCGTTCAAGACGGCACACCCATTAAGAGGCAAGGCTTCCAACAGCTCACCCTTAGCCTCGGCGATCGCCTGCTCAGAGCCCAACCTCTCTATGTGGGTCATGCCGATGTTGGTGATGACACCTACCTGGGGCTGGCTGATCCGGCACAGGGCTGCAATCTCTCCCCGTCCCCGCATGGCCATCTCCAGGACAACAGCATCATAGTCGCGAGTTAAACGCATCAAGGTCAGGGGAAGGCCGATCTCGTTGTTCTGGTTGCCCTCGGTCTTCAACACCCGCATGCCGGTCGCCAGCACCCCGGCGATCAGGTCCTTGGTGGTAGTCTTGCCCGTACTGCCTGTCACCGCCACCACCGGCGCCGGGAACAACCGCCGGTAATAGCCGGCCAGGTCCTGCAGGGCCTGCAGCGGATCCGCCACCATGATCAGCGGCTGGCCGGACTCTGCCGGGACCTGCCTGGAGATCACCGCCCCCGCCGCTCCCCGGCCCAGGGCATCTCCGACGTACCGGTGCCCGTCCACCCTGCTGCCCGGAAAAGCGAAAAAAAGTTGTCCCGGATTGACGCCCCTGCTGTCGATGGCAATGCCGGAAACCACTGTCTCCGGGTTGCCCTGCAGCAGGCGGCCGTTCATGGCGGCGGTAACTTGCCCGATACTGAGCGGTTCCATCAAGTAAACTACCCCTTATTGTGGTGATCACTAGCCACCAAGTATCTCACTGGCTACCTGGTAATCATCGAAGTCCAGCACCTGGTCGCCGATGATCTGATAGGTTTCATGCCCCTTGCCGGCGATCACCACGAAGTCGCCCGGCCGTGCGCACTGCAGGGCGCGCTCGATCGCCTCCCGGCGGTCGGGGACCACCTCGTAGCGGACATCCGGGAGATCCCTGATCCCGGCCTCGATCTGCCCGATGATGCTCAGGGGCTCCTCGCTCCTGGGGTTGTCGGAGGTCAGGATGGAGACGTCAGCGAGCTGCCCCGGATCTTGCCCATCAGCGGCCTCTTGCCGGTGTCGCGGTCGCCGCCGCAGCCGAACACGGCAATCAGCCGGCCGCGGGTCAGCGCCCTGGCGGTGCGCAGCACGTTCTCCAGTCCGTCCGGGGTATGGGCATAATCCACGACCACTGCGAACTCCTGACCGTGATCGACCAACTGAAAACGGCCCGGCACCCCGCCCACACCGGCCAGCGTTTCCTGGATGAGTTCCGGTTCCATCCCCTCGGAGAGTCCTACCGAGATTGCCGCCAGGCTGTTGTATACGTTGAACCTGCCGGGCAGGGCGATCCGGAAGGGGATGCTCCGCCCCCGGCAGACCACCGTGAATCCGGCGCCGCGCTCCGAGAGGCGCACCTCCCGCGCCCGCACGTCAGCATCATTCTCGATGCCATAAGTAACCACCGCAGCCCTGGTCGCCCCGATAATCTCTCCCGCCGCCGGGTCGTCGCGGTTGACCACCGCATAGCAGGGCCTCGCCTTGCTGCGCCCTATGCCCAGGCCCTGGAAAAGCCGCATTTTCACTGCCAGGTACTCGCTCAGATCATGGTGAAAGTCGAGATGATCCTGGGTCAGGTTCGTGAATACGGCCACATCAAATTCGCAGGAGGCGACCCTTTGCAGGTAGATGCCGTGGGAAGAAACCTCCATGGCCACCGCCCGCTTCCCCTGATCTGCCCACTGCCGCAGCATACACTGCAGATCGAGGGACTCCGGTGTCGTGTGCCGGTTCCAAATGGTGCCGATCACAGCAGTGGGCTCGCCCCCGGCCTGGAGAACGGCAGCGATCAGATGGGTGGTGGTAGTCTTGCCGTTGGTGCCGGTGACCCCGAACAGACTCAGGTCGCGGCTGGGGTGTCCGTACCAATTGGCAGCCGCCGTTGCCAGCGCCGAACGGGTGTCCTTGACCCGCGCCCAGGCCAGCCCGCCAGGAGGCGCCGACTCCCCGGACACGATCAGGGCGGCGGCGCCCCTCGCGGCCGCATCGCCGATATAGGCGTGGCCGTCGGTACGGTAGCCGGGAATGCACACAAAAACAAAACCAGGCTGTACCTGCCGGGAGTCGTAATGAATTCCGGCAACCGGCGTGGACAGGCCTTGCGCATCTTCGACAGGAATGCCTGCAAGCAATTGCTGAAAAGAAACAGTCATCCTCTCTCTCCACTGAAACAAAATATCCTTAGATTATAATTCTATTGTTCCCAAAAAAATCATTTAACTAATTTATTTCCAACAGTGTGAAAATGTGACAATGGGATGGCCAATGGCTATAGGTCACGGGCCATTGGTGAGGGGCAGCGGCGCTTCAAACTTTACTGTCACCTTTGAATTTGCCGGCGCCTGGGTGCCAGCCGGCGGGTCCTGCCAGACCGCGATTCCGGTGGGGAACTGCCCTCCCCCTTCCGGGACCAGGACCAGGTTCATGTCCGCCAGCTCCTCTGCTGCGTCGCGGAGGCTCTTTCCTTTCAGATCCGGCACCGTCCGGTTGCCCGCAGGCACCGTCCCGGACGAGTCCAGGCTGAGCAGCACCTTGCTTCCTTTTTTCACCGTTACGCCGTCCACCGGCACCTGATCAAGCACGACCTGGCCCTGCCCGCTGGTCTCTCCCGCCAGCCCGGCCGCCGCCAGGGCTTTCTGGGCTTCCGGCACGGTCAGGTTGGTGACCGGAGGCACCACCGTCATGTCATCATTCAGGGTGGCGCCGCTGGGCAGGTAGTCCATCGGAACCTGCAGGTACCGCAGGCTGTCATTCATCACATCCTTGAACACCGGGGCAGCCTGCTGGCTGCCAAATTGGATACCCTGGGGAGAATCGAGGAGCACCAGGCAGACAAGGCGCGGGTGGTCAACCGGAGCAAACCCCAAGAAATCGAGTACGTGCGCTGTATCCGAGTATCCGCCGCCCGGCAGCGGCTTCTGGCCGGTCCCGGTCTTCCCGCCCGCCGTATAGCCATCGAGGCGGGCAGTGGCGCCCGTCCCCTCGTCAACCACCCGTTGCAGCAGACTGCACTCCTCCTGGGCGGTCTCCGTGGAGAGCACCTGGCGGATCACCTGCGGATCAAACTGCTTGATCACCTCGCCCTGGCTGTTGCGCAGCTCCTTGACCACGTGCGGCTGGATCAGTTTGCCGCCGTTGGCGACGGCGCTCATCGCCGCCACCAGTTGCAGGGGGGTCACGCTGTTGGCCTGGCCGATGGACATGGTGGCCAGGTCGACCTGGGTGGCCTCTTTCTCATTCACGACAATCCCCTCGGCCTCACCGGGCAGGTCGATGCCGAGCGCTTTCCCGAAGCCGAAGGCGTCGAGGTACTTGTAGAACGTCTGCAGGCCTTCCCGGAGGCCGATGTCGATGAAACCGACGTTGCAGGAGTTCTGCACCACCTCCGCCAGCGACTCGCTCCCGTGTCCCCCAGGCAGCCAGCAGTGAATTGTCCGGTCGGCCACCTGGATGAAGCCCGGGCAGTAGAAACGGTCGTTCTCGCTGACCAGGTTCTCATCCAGGGCCGCCCCCAGGGTGACGATCTTGAATGTGGAGCCGGGTTCGTAGCTGTTGCAGATAGCGATGTTGCGCCGGTTGGCGGCAGGATAGTCCTGATAGTTGTTGGGATCGAAGTCGGGCCGGTTGGCCATGGCCAGGATCTCACCGGTATTGGGGTCTTCGACGATAATGGTGGCGCTGATGGGATGCCGCTCCTGCATCACCTTGTCCAGCTCGCGCTCGGCGAAGTACTGGATGTTCTCGTCGATGGTCAGCACCGCAGTATCGCCCGGCTCCGGCTCGATAAACTTGCGGGCGGACCCCGGGATCTCCCGCCCGGCGGCGTCATACTCCACCAGCAGGCGCCCGCTGACTCCGGAAAGCTCCTTGTCGTATTGGACTTCTACGCCTTCCAGGCCCTGGTTGTAATCGCCGGCGATACCCAGGACATGCGAGGCCAGGTTATTTTTCGGGTAGTAGCGCTGGGGCTTGGGGATGATGCCGATCCCCGGCAGGGCAGCCTGCCGCAGGGCCTGGGACTGTGCCGGGTCCAGCTTCAGCTTGATCCACACCGACTGCTGGTTCTGGGTGATCAGGCCCAGGAGATCGCTCGCTTTCATGCTCAGAATCGTTGCCAGCGTCTGAGCGATCTCCTGCACTTTGCCCGAGCGTTGGACTTCGGCCGGAACGGCATAGACCGCGTCGGCGCTGATGCTGGTGGCCAGCACATTGCCATTGCGGTCGAGAATATCTCCCCGCTGGGGATCTACCGTGATCTCGCGGATCCGGTTCTGGAGGGCCTGCTGCTGGTACCAGGTGCCCTTCACCAGTTGCAGCCAGGCCAGCCGGAGGCAGAAGGCGATGAAAATAGCCAGCACAACGAAGAATAGGAAGGTGATCCTTTTGCGTACCTCCATGTTGCCTTTATACAAAATTCAATCACCCCGCTAACGGGGCGAAGCCCAGCACTCTACAGGATCAGCTTCACCCTTGAACTGCGACAAAGAGGTCAATCCAGCATTCAATGGATCATGCCAACGCAACGTCTTGAGTGCTGGAGACTTGCGATGAACCTCATTGAGTGCTGGGCGAAGCCTCAGCCCGGCCGACAAATCCCGGAATTGCCGCCAACATCCTCTCCCACAAGCGGGCACCCGCCCATGAGCCTGCCGGCGCTTGAGTCTTGGCCTGCGCTTCCTGGGAAGACACCTGCCCGGGGGAGAAGGAGACGATCATGAAATCTTGCGGCTCCTGCATCCCCAGTTTAGTGGTGGCGATTTGTTCAACTCTTCCGGGCGTCTGAAGCTCCGCTACTTCCAACTCCAACTGATTGTTCCGGCTCTGCAGATCGGTAACGCTGCTTTGCATATTGTCAGCCTGGTAGCCCAGCGAAATGATCCTGGTAGTCTGGTAGGTGTACAGCATGACCAGGGCAAAAACGGCAAGAACGACCAGGGTCAGCACCGTGCATTTTCTTACCGCTGCGTTCGCCCCGGCAGCGGTCTTCGGCTTCCAGTCACTCTCTATGGGAAGCCGCCTCTGTTCAGCTACTACCAAGATTATTCACCTCATTTTTCTTATATTACTGCAGCATTTGTACCAAGACTTCTGAAACTGGTAATTAATGCTGGCTGGGTATGTTTCTTATTCTGACTCCTGACTCCTCTATCTTTTCTGCAGCCCGCAAGCTGGCGCTGCGCGCCCTGGGGTTCTGTTCCACCTCTGCCACCCCCGGCCTCAGGGGCTTTTTGGTCAGGATCCGGAGTCCGGCGCCGCCTACCGGCGCCCACTCGTCGGGTGCCCGGCACGGGGCGGATATATCTCTTTTGTATCGAGTGTTGAAGTCAAATGGTGTGTCAAACGCAACTGCACGCTCGCCAGAGCGGCGGCGCCCGGTCTGCTGGACCCGGCGCGGTGTGCTTTCGGGTGCCGGGCACGGCGCCGGGTTGCGGGGCAATGCCCAGGTCCTGAAAGTATTTTTAACGATCCGGTCCTCCAATGAATGGAAGGAGATCACTGCTATGCGCCCCCCGGGCACGAGCATCCTGATTCCCGACTCCAGGCCCCGCTCCAGGCCGGCCAATTCGTCGTTGACCGCAATCCGCAGGGCCTGAAAAGTGCGCCTGGCCGGATGGGGGCCGGTTCTGCGGGCAGCGGCCGGTATCGCCGCCTTGATGATCTCCACCAGTTGACCGGTGGTGGTGACAGGCCGCCTCGCCCGTGCTGCCGCGATAAAGGAGGCAATCCTGCTCGCCCATCTCTCTTCGCCGTAGTGCTGGATCAGTCCCGCCAGGTCTCTCTCGTTCAAGTTGTTGACCAGGTCTGCGGCGGTAGTTGCCGCCCGGCGATCCATCCGCATATCCAGCGGCGCATCATGGTTGAAACTGAAGCCCCGTTCGGGATCGAGCACCTGCCAGGTGGAAACACCCAGGTCAAACAGGATCCCGTCCACGCCACGGATGCCCAACTCGTTCAGTACCTCGTCCAGGTACTGGTAATCGCTGTTGACCAGGGTCACCTGGCCGCTGACTTCCTTCAGGTTCTCAGCCGCCCGGGCAATGGCTTCGGCATCCCTGTCCAGGCCGATCAGGCGCCCGCCGGGGCCTGCCCGGCGGACCACCTCCAGGGCGTGGCCGCCGCCCCCCAGGGTGCAGTCCAGGTAGAGGCCGCCATCCCTGACCGCCAGCAAATCCACGGCCTCATCCAGCATCACCGGGCGGTGTTCGAGGTCAGACACTGAAGAAATCGCCTTCCCCCAGCTTGGACACCAGGTCGTCGAAGGACTCCTCCAGCGGTTCATCATACTTCATCCAGCGCTCCCGATCCCAGATCTCGATCCGGGACGAGACCCCGATGACTGCGACATCCCGGGTGATCCCGGCGTATTCCCGCAGGGCCGGCGGAATCAGGATCCGGCCCTGAGGGTCCGTTTCACATTCGGCAGCCCTGGAGAAGAAAAACCGGGAAATGGCCCGGGCTTCCTTATTAGTCACCGGCAGCCTCCTGAGCTTCAGTTCGAGAGCGTCCCACACGTCAAGCGGATATACAAACAGAGAGCGTTCCATACCCCGGGTAGCGATGCAGCGCTCACCCAGTTGGGCGCGGAACTTCACCGGCATGATCAGTCGTCCTTTGGCATCGAAACTGTGCTGGTACTCTCCGATGAACATCTGCTCTCCACTCTAGTCGCCAAGTAATTCACCAAACACCACTTTCCACCACTTTACACCACACTGAACTATTCTTGCTCCCCCGCTCAGATCCTTTTCCCTGTACTCCTAATTTAATAGTTTAGGAGTCCTAAAAAAAATTCCACCAATTGCTTGGTGGGAGAGTGAAGAACAGGGGGGATAATTCGATGTTCGAAGTTCGAAGCGGGATTCTGGTTGGCATTGGCGGTGCCAATGCCTTATTCTCGCCTCTCACCTCTCACTTCCCACTTCTCTTATGCCCGGCGCAGAGTATAGCAGCAGCGCCAGGACGTGGACCGCAAAGCTGACAATCAGGTAATAGAGCAGGTTCCAGTTGATTAAGACCACATAGCGCATCAGCATGGCGAAATACGCCAGCCCGGTGGACGCCAGGCTGAAGACGATCAGGTAGAGCCCTTTTTCCGCGCTGCCACCCGGCAGGTGGTCCCAGTAATGCAGAAACAGGACCATCTCGGCCATGTAGGCCAGAAGCAGGAACACCGGGATTCCCAGCAACGAGACCGGTGTGGCCGGGAAGCGCCATAATCCCAGGACCGGCACCCCGATCAGGTTGATGATCAGCGCCAGTACGGTACCGCCGAGGAAGCTCGGCAAGAGCAGCCCGATCACCCGGTCCCTGGGAATCACCAGGAGCACCACCACCCAAGCAATGATGAATAATAGCAACCACGCCAAATTAGCCGACATCACAACATCACCTCCCTTAGAATAGTTTGCCATACATTTACAAGTATACCCATAATTTATCTTAAAATACAGGTTCTCAGTTGCACTTCATGCGCTCCGGCAGGTTTGCAAGATCGTTATAGAAAATGATGAGAGCGAGGAAAGAGCTGCTATAACTAAAAAGCAGGCAGATTCATCGCGAATTTGCCTGCCACTGTATTTCATTCATGTTTTACAGGTCAGACCGGCCGCTTGCGTTGATCTTGCCGCCGGTGCGCCGCCTTTAGTGGACAGCCAGCCGGTTCAACTGGTGGACGAGATCGTCCACGTCGATGCCGTGGGCTTCCGCCGCATCCTCGATGCTCTCGGCCCTTGCCGACGGGCAGTCGAGGCAGTCCATCCCCGCGGAGAGAAAGACAGTCGCCGTCTGGGGACTCCTGGTGAGCACTTCCGCAATAGTCATCTCTTTGGTGATCATTTCTCTCCCCCCTGACTCTGGTTCAGATCTTACCATATAGCCAACCCCGGATCAATGACTGCGGAACAACCATGTCCGGCAGGGCCTTGAAGGAAGTCCCTCTCTAATCCGTGAACAGGCTTTCCCACTCCGCTGCCAGGGAGGAGGCCAGTTCATAGGCGCGCACCGCTTGCTGCTCGTTCAGCGTCGCCGTTCCGCAGGCAGGGGTGACCAGGGACTGGGATCGCACCAGCCGGAGGTCGATCTGCTTGCGCTGCAGATCCAGCCATAACCGCCGCGCCCGCCCCTGCAGCGAGGCCAGATTTTCTCCGGCCAGGGCCTCCCCGTCGGTGGGAATCAAACCCCAGGCCACCACCCCGGAGCGTTCCAGGAAGGACTGGATCAGATCGGGGAACAGGGCAAAGCTGGCGGCATACTGGTAGGTGTCGAAGCTGATGATGTCGAGATCCGTCTCCAGCAGCAGCGACCAGTCCAGGTCGGCACAGGAGTGCAGCCCCACAAAAGCTCCGAATGAGTGCACAGATGAGACAAATTCGTTCAGTTCGGCGATGATCTCCGGCCTGGTGACGCAGATCCGGTCAGACATGCCGCAACTGTAAATCACCGGGTCGTCCATGAAGATCAGCACCGGCAGGCCGAACTTGCCCAGTGACCAGGACTGCCAGGCCGCCTGGAGGCTGAGCTGCTTCAGCAGCACATCCCGCAGTTGCGGATCGTAGTAGGCGGGGAGACCCCGGGGATCGGTGATCTGGAAACCGATGGTCAACAGACCGGCGATCTGCCCCTTTAAAAACCGGGCCGGGCCAGGGCCCTGGTCCTCCAAGTCGCGGTAAAACCGGTACCAGCCATCAGCGGCGCCGGGGGGAAAGGCGAACCTGGCCAGAGGCTTCAGCATTGCCGTCGCCAGCCTGCAGGTAGATCTCGTAGAAGGCGGCCAGGCGCTCCGGCCAGGCCGCGTCGTCACTGGTAAAGAAGGCGCGGTCATACCGCTCGATCTGCAACAGTCCGAGCTCCGATAACAGATTCAGGTTCTGATACGTGAAGTATTCCCGCCTGTTGGCCTTGGGAAGCTGCGGCCAGTGAGGGACGGCGGGAAAGTATCTCTTAACCAGGGCCACCGCGGTGTCAGCGTCCAGGTGCGGCAGGCTCCCTATTCCCGTCGGCAGCCCGCCGGGGCTGATGGACCTGCTCATAGATCGTAGACCTCTTCACCGCCGAGCACCCTGATCCCCTTCGCTCTGATCAGCCCTTCCGCCACCTGGGAGTTCTCCACCCTGAACACCGCCAGGGCGTCCTTGAGGATCTTGGCGCTGAAGGCATACATGTACTCGATGTTCACTCCGGCCTCCTGCATCAGATCCAGGACTCCGGCCAGGCCGGCCGGCCGGTCCGGTATCTGCACCGCCAGCACCTCGGTCATGCTGACCGTGAAGCCGCCTTCCCGCAGCACCTTGAAGGCATCATCGGGACGGTTGACGATCAGCCTCAAAACCCCAAAATCCGTGGTATCGGCGATGGAGAAAGCCCGGATGTTGATGTCGTGGTCACCGATTGTCCTGGTCACACTGGCCAGGCGACCGCACTTGTTCTCCAGGAATACCGAGATCTGCTTGATCGGCATGCCTTATCCCTCCTTTACAGTTGCCGGCGGTCAATAACCCGCTTGGCCTTGCCCTCACTGCGCTCGATGGTTCTGGGTTCAACCAGCTTAACTCTGACATTGATCCCCAGCACGTCTTCAATCTCCCGCCGGATCTGGCGCTCCAGGGTTTCCAACTGCCGCACCTCGTCAGAGAAGAACTGCTCGGAGACCTCCACCCAGACCTCCAGCTCGTCCAACTCCCCCCGGCGTTCCACGATAATCTGGTACTGCGGTTCGGTGTGGGCGATCCTGAGCAGCACCTCTTCGATCTGGGACGGGAAAACGTTGACGCCCCGGATGATCAGCATGTCGTCGGTGCGTCCGACAAAGCGGCCGATCTTCCGGTGGGTGCGCCCGCAGGGGCAGGGCTCCGGAATGATCGTGGTGATATCCCTGGTGCGGTAACGGATCAGGGGCATGGCCTGCTTGGTCAGGCTGGTGACCACCAGTTCTCCGTAGCTCCCGGGCGGCAACTGCTGACCGGTATCCGGGTCGATCACCTCAAACAGGAAGTGGTCCTCCCAGACGTGCAGCCCCTGCTTCTCCGGACACTCCACCGCCACTCCGGGGCCGATGATCTCGGTGAGACCATAGACATCCAGGGCCATGATCCCCAACCGGGCCTCGAGCTGGCTTCGCATATTCTGCGACCAGGGCTCCGCCCCGAAGAGTCCGCCCTTCAGCTTGAAGTCGCTCTTGGAGAGTCCCATCTCGGCCATCACCAGGGCCAGGTGCATGGCGTAGGATGGCGTGCAGGCCAGGATGGTGCTGCCGAAGTCCTTCATGAGCATGATCTGCCGTTTGGTGTGGCCTCCCGAAGCCGGGATCACCGAGGCGCCGATCCGTTCGGCCCCGCAGTGGGCGCCGAGGCCGCCGGTGAACAGTCCGTAGCCGTAGGCGATATGAATGATGGAATTTTTGGTCGCTCCACAGCAGGTGAGGGATCTGGCCATCACCTCCGCCCACACTTCCAGGTCGTGCCGGTTATAGCCATCCACGACCGGCTTGCCGGTGGTGCCCGAGGAGGCATGCACCCGCACCACCTCGCTCAGGGGCGTCGCAAACAGTCCGTAGGGATAGTTGTCCCGCAGGTCGGTCTTGGTGGTGAAGGGCATCTTGTCCAGGTCGTCCAGAGACTTCACGTCATCGGGTCCCAGGCCGCGTTCCTGCAAAGCCCTGCGGTAAAAGGGCACCTCGTAGAAGACCCGGCTTACCGTTTCCCGGAGTCTCTCATTCTGGAGGGCCTGCAGTTCTGATCGCGGCATGCACTCATACTTCTCATTCCAGATCAGACTCAATTTCAACCTCACCCCTCGTTATTTTTAGCAGTATTCAGAATTCAGGAGTCCACCGCATCCGGGCGTAAGCCCAGATACGGAGGAAAGCCCGCCGGCACACCGGGAATGCGGAGTACATGACTACTGACTACTGACTCCTGACTCCTGTTATTTATTCCCATGCTGGTCGCGATTGCCGTAGGGAAGGGGGATAAACTGGACTGAAGGACGGCGCTGGGCCGGCTGGGGATAGAGGTCCATCAGATCGTAGACCTCCCTCGGCATCTGGTTGCAGACGGCGGTCACTCCGAGTTCCTTCAGGATGCCGCAGGTGATCGGGTAATCGTGGGTCCACCGCCCCTCGGTGAAGATCTTGGCGATGCGATCGGCCTCTGAGTCGCCATAGCGGTCCTTGAGGAGTTCCTGGATGGTTTCATCCACCTGGACAATGGCTTTCCGGGCGATATCGCCGAGAATCAGGGTCTCGTCGCTGACCCGGTTCTTGTTCTTCTGCTCGATCGCCTTCAGGATGGATACCGCCGGGTAGCTCCCGATCTGGGGGTCGACCGGGCCCAGGACCGCATTCTCGTCCATGTAGATCTCGTCCGCGGCCAGGGCCAGCATCGTCCCGCCGGACATGGCGTAATGCGGCACGAAGACCGTGACCCGGGCGTGGTGGTTGCGCAGGGCGAAGGCGATCTGCTCGGCAGCCAGCACCAGGCCTCCCGGCGTATGCAGGATCAGGTCGAGCGGCATATCGTCGGGGGTGAGGCGGATCGCCCGCAGGATCTGTTCGGAGTCCTCGATATCGATGTATCTTCCAAGAGGTATGCCCAGCAGGCTGACGGATTCCTGGCGGTGAATCAGGCTGATCACCCGGGAACCCCGGGCAGCCTCGATCTTTCTGAACAGCCTCAGTCTGGCCATATTCAAATGTTGCTGCTTGAGGATGGGGAGCAAAGCGATCAGGATCAGGAAAACCCAAAAGAAATCAAATATTGATCCTGTCATCGGCTTCGCCTCTTTTCAAACAAGTCATACCCATTACCCATCACTCAGGGATTTTCCCACATAATACCATAACCCCTAGTTAAAAAGATACCCCAAGATGCCGTGGTATCGGTGTTTTCGAACCTTGGCCCACAATGGCGGTACCCGCCTAGCTGTTTTTCGAATCCCCTTGCGGGGCATACAAGCCACAGCTAGAGCCCAAGTTCCTAAGTTTTGGTGTTGGCTCAAAACTCCCGAATAATCACGCACATCGCAGGGCACTTTTTACTTCTACTATCGTAGCACAATATCCCCCGTTTTTCAAGGAACGCCGGCTCGAGGATTCGCTTCCGGCAAAATTCCCGCCGGCACACAGGCCCCCTGCAGCCGCTTGACATGGCGCCTAACTTCTTGCCTCAGGCTTTTTGTGTTACACAGGTAATCTTCAGCTCCCGAAGCTGCTTCGCCGCGACTGGGGCCGGCGCCCCGGTCATCAGGCAGGTCGAACTCTGGGTCTTGGGAAAGGCGATCACGTCCCGGATAGTGTCCCGCTGCAGCATCAACATCATCATCCTGTCGAATCCGAAGGCGATCCCGCCGTGGGGCGGCGCCCCATAATCCAGGGCATCCAGCAGAAAACCAAACTTGTGGGCGATCTCCTCCTGGGGCAGCCCGATGGCGTTGAACAACCGGTCCTGCACATCCCGGCGATGGTTTCTGATGCTGCCGCCGCCGATCTCCGTGCCGTTCAACACCAGGTCATAGGCTCTGGCTTTTACCTGCTCCGGGGCTGTCTCCAGCAGGTGCAGGTCCTCCGGCCGGGGCGCCGTGAAGGGATGGTGCATCGCCTCCAACCGCTTCTCCTCATCATTATACTCAAAGAGTGGAAAATCGGTGATCCAGACAAAGGCAAACCGGTCGGGATCTGCCATCTTGAACCGCTCCCCCATCAAAAGGCGCAGTTGCCCGAGGACGGCGGACACCACATTCGGACGGTCGGCAACGAACAGCAGCAGGTCTCCCGGCTGGCCGTCCAGCCTGGCGGCCAGTTCCTGCAACTCCGGCTGCTGGAACAGCTTGGCCAGCGGCGACCTGATCTCTGATTCGCCCAGGATAAACCAGGCGAGGCCCTTGGCCCCCCACCCGCCAGCCAGCTTCGCCAGTTCGTCCAGTTCCCGGCGGGACGATGAGCCTGCGCCGGGCACGCGGATGCCCCTGACCACGCCGCCTCCTTGCACCGCTCCGGAAAAGACCTGGCAGGATGTCTGACCCGCAAAATCAGTGATGTCCACTATCCTCATGCCCAGGCGCAGGTCCGGCTTGTCGCATCCGTAGCTGTCCATGGCCTCCCGGTAAGTCAGGCGGGGAAAGGGCCTGGGCGCATCCTTGCCCAGCAACTGGCCGAACAGGACTGCCAGCATCTCTTCCATCAGTTCCATGATCTCTTCCTCACCGATGAAGGACATTTCGATATCGAGCTGGGTGAACTCCGGCTGCCGGTCCGCCCTCAGGTCCTCGTCCCTGAAGCACCTGGCAAACTGGAAGTAGCGTTCAAAGCCGGCCACCATCAGGATCTGCTTGAAAAGCTGGGGCGATTGGGGCAGGGCAAAGAAATACCCCGGATAGATCCTGCTTGGAACCAGGTAATCCCTGGCCCCTTCCGGGGTGCTGCGGGTGAGCATCGGGGTCTCCATCTCTAGAAAGCCGCGGCCGGAGAGAAACTCCCTGATGGCCAGGGCGGCCTGGTGCCGGAAGGTGAAGATCTCCCACATCTCCGGGCGCCTCAGGTCCAGGTAGCGGTAACGCAAGCGGACTGCCTCATCTACCTCCGTCGCTTCCCCGGGATAGAAGGGAGGCGTTTTGGCGGCGTTCAGAATGGCGATCCCGCTTACCAGCACCTCGATCTCCCCGGTCGGCATGTTCGGGTTGGCGGTTCCTGCAGGGCGCCGGCTGACCTGCCCGTGCATGGCCACCACGTACTCGGGGCGCACTGCCTGGCTCGTCTTAAAGGCCTCCGGTTGGCGGTCCGGGCTCAGCACCGTCTGCACCACGCCACTCCGGTCGCGCAGGTCCAGAAAGATCACCCCGCCGTGGTCGCGCCGCCGCTGCACCCAGCCCATCAGGACCACATCCCGGCCGATGTGCCCGACCGTCAGGTCCCCGCATCCGTGCGTCCGTTTGTTTGCCGTAATATCTGCCAGATCTTGATTCAAGTATTTGACCCCCTGTTTTCTAAAAACACTCCGGGCGCAGCGACCAAATCATTACGCTGCGCATACGCGATCGGTTGAACCAGCTATGGTCCTATCAATGAGTATGCATTAACGAGTTTTTGAAACTAAAGTATATAAGAACATCATCAAACGAAACTTTGTTTTGTTCCCCGCTTTCCATATTTTTTATAGTGACAGTTCTCTCATCAGACTCAGTATCACCAATTATTCCTACATATGGGAATCCCAGCCTATTGGCATAATTTAGTTTAGCCTTGATGCTCTTTGGTTCTAAGTATATCTCAGTATTAATACCACCATTTCTGAGTTTTGATGCAAGTTCCAGTGGATAGCTCAAATCATCTAGAATAGGAACAATCAAGAAACTTGCAGGAGTTGAGTTGACAAGCTTGACAATTCCTGCCTGTTCAAATTGATAAAATAAACGAGTTAGTCCGATGGAAATTCCCACACCAGGCAATTTTCTATCAGTATAATATTCAGCTAAGTTATCATATCTGCCACCGGAGCAAACACTGCCAATTTTCGGATAATCATTTAATGTTGTTTCATACACGGTACCCGTGTAATAATCTAAACCTCTGGCAATAGTTAAGTCTATTGTATAATTATTATCTGGGACTCCAAATAATTTTATTAATTCATTTACTTGAGATATTTCTTGTAAACCCAAGGCAAATGTATTATTATCTATATTAAGATTTTTAAGTTGATTTATTATTTGCAGATTATCACCCTTAATACTTAAAAATTCAAATATTGTATTAATATTATTATAAAGGAATCCCAAACATGCTAATTCATTTACTACATTCTCTTTACCTACTTTATCAATTTTATCAATTATCCTCATTACTTCTGAAGCTTGTTCTCTAATATGCAAAGACTCTAATAAACCGTTTAAAAGCTTGCGATTATTAAATCTTATTTGAAATGCATCAAATCCTAAAGACTTAAAAGTATTATAAATAATGCTGGGGATTTCAGCATCATTGATAAGACTTAACTTTCCGTCTCCGATGATATCAATATCACACTGATAAAACTCGCGATAACGACCTTTTTGAGCTTTTTCGCCTCGATAAACTTTTCCTATCTGATACCTGCGAAAAGGGAATGCTAAATTGTTATAGTTCTTGGCCACGTATTTGGCCAACGGCACCGTCAGGTCAAATCTCATTGTCAAATCGGTATCTCCCTTGGTAAAACGATAGATCTGTTTGTCGGTCTCTCCGCCTGCTTTTGCAAGTAATACTTCAGCAGACTCTAATATAGGAGTATCAAGCGGGATAAATCCAAAACGCTCATAAGTTCTTCTGATCGTATCAGACATTTTATTAAATTGAATTTGTTCTTTTGGAAGCAGTTCCATAAATCCAGGTAATGTTCTTGGCTCTACTTTATCTGTAAGGTTTCTTGCAGGCTTACCAGAAGTTCTTATTTCATTTGAGTTTCCCATCAGCATCACTCCCTTCTCTCCATTTTTCCACTGATCATATTCCCATTCGCTATCCATCCACTAGCGGTTATGTGACCGGGCCATCTGTTTGCTTCCGCCCAAACACCACGAATAGGCATACAGGACAAACAGGCGCTAATTCGCACTCTGTTCGCCTTGCCTATGGCAAACTACCCCAGGTAGGGGTTGTGCTTCCGCTCGTGGCCGACCGTCGAGGCGGGGCCATGCCCCGGGTAGACCAGGCAGTCGTCGTCCAGCACCAGGATCTTGTTCTTGATGGACTCGATCAGGGTCCGGTAGGAGCCCCCGGGGAAATCGGTCCGCCCGATCGAGTCGGCAAACAGGGTGTCACCGGTGAAGATCGCTCCCTGCGCCTGGAGGCAGATGCCGCCCCGGGTATGGCCAGGCGTGTGCAACACCTTCAACTGGACCAGCTTCCCGCAGGCAACCTCATCGCCTTCATGGAGCAGCACATCCGGCTGCAATCCCTGCAGCGCAGACCCCACATACACAGAGAGGTTCAGGTCCGAATTGCCCAGCAGGGGGGCGTCCTCCTCGTGGATCATCAGCTTGGCGCCGGTGGCGCTGCGGACCTCGGCGTTGGCGGCGATATGGTCGACGTGCCCGTGGGTGTTGACGATATACCTCACCTGCAACTGCTCCCTGGCTATCTCCGCCAGGAGGCGCCTGCCTTCCCCGCCGGGGTCGATGACCAGGGCATCTTTCGTCTCTTCACACCAGACAAGATAACAGTTGGCCAGCATCGAGCCAACTGCCAGGGTTCTCACGATCATCTCTTCAACCTCCGCTTCAGAATACTTTCTTGCTGTCGATCAGAATGGTGACCGGGCCGTCGTTGATGATGCCCACCGACATCATCGCCCGGAACTCTCCGGTCAGAACCTTCAAGCCGCTCTCCGCCATGCGGGAGGCTACGGCCTCGTACAGTCCTGCAGCCCGCTCCGGGAGAGCGGCGGCGGTGAAGCTGGGGCGCCTCCCATTCCGGCAGTCGCCGTAGAGGGTGAACTGGGAGACCACCAGCACCTCCCCCTGGACATCCAGTACCGAGCGATTGAGCTTTCCGGCGCCATCGGGGAAAATCCTCAGGCCCAGGATCTTGTCCGCCATATAGGCAGCGTCATCATCCCCGTCCTCATCCCCGACCCCCAGGAGCACCACTAGCCCCGGGCCAATCTCCGCCACCGGCCGGTCTCCGATCCTCACCCAGCCCTGGCTCACTCTCTGGACAACCGCCCGCATAAAAACCCCTCAAGTATTCAGAATAAAAATGGCATTATAAAGATCGGCATTCTTCAACCGAAACTTGTACAATTTTAAAAGCCTCTGCTTTGCACGTTTACGGCAGCACTCCTAAATTGCGACGACAAAGCATATACTCCTGACTCCTGACTCCTGACTCCTGACTCCTGACTCCTGACTCCTGACTCCTGACTACGGCAGCACCCGGTGCACGTCCAGGACATCGCTGATCTGTCCCACCTTCCGCATGACCGAGTACAGGTGTTCCAGGTCCCGGATCTCTATTTTCAGATTTACCAGCGCCATCTTGTTCTTTTTCGCCCTGGAATTGATGGCGTTGATCACCGTCCTGGCATCGGAGACGGTGTTCAGGATATCCATCGTCAGGCTCGGGCGGTCAAGCGCCCTGACCTCGAGTTCCACCTGGTAGGCGGCCGGAGTATCCGCATCCCAACCGACCTCGATCAGCCGCTCGGGCTCGCCTTGATAATAATGGGCAACGTTGGTACAATCCGGACGGTGTACCGTAATACCCCTACCACGAGTAATATAACCGATGATCTGGTCTCCAGGCAAGGGATTACAGCAGTGGGCCAGGCGCACCACCAGGTTTTTCTCACCCTTGACCCGGACCCCGGAGTCCACCTCGCCCTGCTGATCCGACAGGCGCACCAGCAGCTTGGACTCCACAGCCGGCACAGGCGGCTCTTTCTTGAACAGTTCATCCCGCACCTTCCCGACTACCTGGCCGGGGGTCACCGCCCCGTCGCCGATCCCCGCGTAGAGGTCGCTCTCAGTCTGGAAGCCCAGGCGCCGCGGCAGGAACTCCATCACTTCCGGCTTGAAAAATACCGCCGGCTCGCCGCCGGTTCGACGGACCTCCTTCTCCAGCAGTTCCCGGCCGCGCAGGATGTTCTCGTCGCGCTTCTCCTTCTTGAACCACTGGCGGATGCGGTTCTTGGCCTGGGAGGTCCTGGCGATGGTGAGCCAGTCCCGGCTCGGACCGTTGCTCTGTTTAGAGGTCAGGACATCGACGATGTCCCCGTTGACCAACTGGTAATCCAGGGGCACGATCCTGCCGTTGACCTTGGCCCCGATGCAGTGGTGCCCGACCTCGGTGTGGATGCGGTAGGCAAAATCGATCGGCCCCGAGCCGGCGGGCAGTTCGATCACGTCACCCTTGGGGGTGAACACGAACACCACATCGGAAAAGAGGTCGATCTTCAGGGACTCCATGAATTCCGTCGGGTCCTTGGTCTCATGCTGCCACTCCAGGATCCGGCGCAGCCAGGCCAGTTTCTCGTCGTACTGGGAGTTGGCGGCACGCCCGCCCTCCTTGTAGCGCCAGTGAGCGGCGATACCGTACTCGGCGGTACGGTGCATCTCATCGGTGCGGATCTGCAGTTCGAAGGCCTCCCCGGAAGGACCGACCAGGGTAGTGTGCAGCGACTGGTACATGTTCTGCTTGGGCATGGCGATGTAGTCCTTGAAGCGCCCCGGGATCGGCTTCCAGATGGTGTGCACGATCCCCAGGGTGGCATAGCAGTCCCTGACCGAATCGACGATCACCCTGACGGCGGTCAGATCGTAGATCTCCGCCAGGTCTTTGCCCTGGCTGACCATCTTCTGGTAGATGCTGTAGAAATTTTTAGGCCGCCCCGAGATGTCCGCCCTGATCCCGGCCTCATCCAGCTTTTCCCGCAGCTTGGAGATCACCAGGTTGATATAGTCCTCCCGCTCCCGGCGCTTCTTGGCGATCCGCTCCACCAGGGAGTAGTACTGATCCGGTTCCAGGTAGCGGAGGGACAGGTCTTCGAGCTCCCACTTGATCTTGTAGATCCCCAGCCGGTGCGCCAGGGGGGCGAAGATCTCCAGGGTTTCATCGGCGATCTCGCGCTGCTTGGGAACCGGCTGGTAACTCAGGGTGCGCATGTTGTGCAGCCGGTCTGCCAGCTTGATGAGGATCACCCGCACGTCCTGGCCCATGGCCAGGAACATTCTGCGCAGGTTCTCGGTATGGTGGTCCTCCTTGGATTTATACTCGATCCGGCCCAGCTTGGTGACCCCGGAGACCAGAAAGGCCACCTCGTGCCCAAATTGGGACTCGACTTCCTCCACGGTCACCCTGGTGTCCTCGACCACGTCGTGCAACAGGCCTCCGATGATGGTGGTCAGGTCGAGTTCCAGCTCCGCCAGGATGCAGGCCACCTCCACCGGATGATTGATAAACTCCTCGCCGGAGTTGCGGTACTGGCCGATATGAGACCCCTGGGCGAAATAGTAGGCGCGCTCCAGCAATTTCTGGTCATAACCGGGCGCGTAGTTTTCTATCAAGTTGAACAACCGCTGGAGGCTCATCGTCATCAAACTCCCTTCAACTGGTCTTGGCTTCAGTGGGGGATTGTTTTCCCCCACTGAAGGTTAGAGCCTAGTTAACTAGGGGTGTAGCCGCTCTTATCCCACCGCTTAAGAAGCGGGGGCATTAGAGCGGGTAGCCATCGTGTAAACAGCGAGTCCGTTGGAGGAAGCCAGTATAAGTGCAACTAAGGCTTGCGCCTTGCAAATGCCCGGCGCGAGCCAAGTTTTCTATATCGTATGTTCTCAAGCAGCATCTTGTCAAGGAGGATGGCGCTTCGGGATCGCCCAGGCCGAAGCGGTGCAGAGATGAAATCGGTCCTGAATCAGCGGCGCCGGCTGTCCGGCCGGGATTCGCAGCGGGCAGTGCAGAGGCCGCAGTCGTCCCCCTCCCGGCAGGGCTCGACATGGATCAGGATCCGGGCGCCCGGAAAGCGCTCGCCGACCGCCTGTTCTATCAGGTCGCATAGTTCGTGGCTCCTGGCGATGCTCTGGTCCCAGGGCGCCACCAGGTGCAGGTCGATATGGCGCTCGGAGCCGGATTTTCTCGTCCGCAGCTCATGGAAGCCGATGTACTGAGCGCCATAGCCAAGGATGATCTGCCTGATCTCCGCCTCCTCATCCAGGGGCAGCCTGGCATCCAGCAGGGGGGAGAAGGCCTTGGCCACCAGGTCGCAGGAGGCCTTGATGATCAATAGGGCGACGCCGATGGCCATTACGGGGTCGATGATGCTCCGCCCGGTGATCCAGATCAGGAGCAGACCCGCAGCCACCCCGAAGGAGGTGAACACGTCGGTTCTCAGGTGGCAGGCATCGGCTTCCAGGGCAATGGAGTCCGTGGCCCTGGCGGTCTTCATCAAATTCGAGGAAATAAAAAGGTTAACCAGGCCAGACAGGCCCATCACCGCCAGGCCCCATACCGGAGTCTGCACAACAGCCCCGGTCGCCAGCCTGTGCGCCGCCTCCAACACTATCCACACCGCGGCCAGGAAGATCAGGATCGCCTCCACAACTCCGGAGACATTTTCAATCTTGCCATGCCCGTATTCGTGCTCCTCGTCCGGCGGTTTGCCGCTCCTCTTGACGGCAAACAAGGCCAGCAGCGCCGCCAGCAGGTCGATGCCGCTATGAATCGCCTCTGACAGGACGCTCACCGAGCCGATGGCGATCCCCACCGCCAATTTGAAGATGACGAGCAGGGCGTTGGAGCTGACCGAAAGCCGCGCTGCCGCCGCTTTTTGCTCAGTGGCCGGAAGAGTGTTCTCTGCCACCCCAAGCCCCTCCCCATAAAAGAGACTCCACCAAGTTATGCTTGATGAAGTCCCACGGACACTGCCGTTGTCCTGTTTCAACCCACGCCTCGCGCTGTAGGCGACGGACCCGGCCCGGACGCCCCAGGCCTGACTTTTGAGTCAATTCTAGCAGATGGCGTCCGGCCTGACAATTAACTGACAATCGATCTCGTTGTGTAACCGCTCAGTCTGTACGAAGATTTTCCCCCTGATCGAACCTCGAACCTCGAGAATTAGCGGCTCGCCGCCTCTTCGCCCCGCAGCCGCTTGAAATCGAACCACAGCGGGCTGGCGTTGAAGATCGAGGAGTAGCACCCGCTGATCACGCCGATCATCAGCATGATCATGAAGTCACGGATGGTGACCCCGCCAAGATAATCAGGGCCAGCAGACAGATGAGCACGGCCGCGACGGTGTTGAGGGAACGGGCCAGGGTCTGCATGACGCTGTGGTGGATCAACTCGTCCAGGGATTCGCCCTTCTTGCGTATTTTGACATTCTCCCGGATGCGGTCGAAGATCACGATGGTGTCGTGGACGGAATAGGCGGCGATCGTCAGGATGGCAGCCAGCGAAGCGCTGTCGATCTGCAGCCAGAGGATCGACGCCAGACCGACCGTCACCAGGATGTCGTGAAAGATGGCGATGATGGCCGCCAGGGCGAACCAGAACTCGAACCGCCAGGCGATGTAGATCAGCATTCCGGCGAAGGCGATCAGCAATGCCAGGCCGGCGTTCCTCACCAACTCACTGCTGACGACGGCGTCCACCTTATCGTCACTGCTCAAGGTCAGCCCATAGTCTTTCTGCAGGACGGCAGTCAGGCTGTTGCTCTCGTCCTGGGTGAGGGAACTAGTCCGAACCGTCACCGTGTTGCCGCTCGTAATCTGGATCTGGCTATCGCCAGGCAGCTTCTGGGCGTCCAGCACCCCCCGGATTTGGGCAACGGTCACCGGCTGGGTGAAGTTGTATTGCAGCAGGCTGCCGCCGGTGAAGTCGATCCCGAAGTTCATGTGCCGGACACCGAGGGAGATCAGTCCGGGGACGATCACTAGCAGGGACAATAAATACCACCACATACGTACTTTGATCAGGTTCATAGTCTCTCCCCTCCCCTTAGACTGCCGGCTTCGCCAGGGCGGCGGCAGGTTTCGTTCTCAGGCCGTACCATCTCGGGTTCAGCACCAGCCGCGTACTCACCAGCAAGTTCATGATCAGGCGGGTGAAAGTAACCGCCGTGAACAGGCTGGTGAAGACCCCGATGAACAGGGTCACCGCAAAGCCCTTGACGTCGGCGCTGCCGTAAGTTCATAGAGCACACATGGCACCGATCAGGGTGTTGACGTTGCAGTCCAGGATCGTCCGCAGGGCGTGCCGGAAGCCGGCATCGAAGGAGCTGCGCAGGGTCTTGCCCGCCCGCAGTTCCTCCTTCAGCCGCTCGTAGATCAGGATGTTGGCGTCCACCGCCATCCCCAGCGAGATGATGAAGGCGGCGATGCCGTCCAGGGTCAGGGTAGCATGCACCAGTAGATAGAGCCCGACCATGATCAGGGCATAGACGATCAGCGACAGGTCGGCCACGATCCCGGGCACCCGGTAGTAGACCAGCATGAACAGGAATACCATCCCCAGTCCGATCAGACCGGCCCACAGGCTGCGGCTCAAGGAGTCCTGCGCCGAGCGTCGGCCCCACGGTAGTCTTCTGGATCACTTCACCGACACCGGCAGCGCCCCGGCATTCAGCAGCACGGCGTCGTTCTGGGCATCCTGCAGCGTCTTGTACCCGCCGCTGATCACGGCGTTGCCGCTGGGGATCGCCTCCTTGACCACCGGGTTGGTGAGCAGTTGGTTGTCCAGGTAGATGCCGATCGTCTTCCCGACGTTGGCCGCCGTCGCCTGGGCAAATTTGGTGGTGCCATCGCCGCGTTGAAGGAGAGGGCGACCTCCGGCTGGTTGGTCGTCGTGTCTATTTCGGCCTTGCACTTCTTTAGGTCGGCGCCGGTCAGCACCACCGGGCCGTCCGTCGGTCTTGCCGTCCGGGCCCTCGGTTCTGAACTCCATGGTGCTGTGCGCCCGAGTTGGGTTTTCATGTCCGTCCGGATCCTTGACTCCAGCCAATTCGACCAGAATGCGGTTGCCGTTCTCAATCCGGATCGTCGGCGAAGCCACGCCGTTGCCGTTGAGCCTTCTCTCGAAGTTGTCGCGCAGTGCGTTCATGGAGTCGCTGTTGACCGGAGCGCCCGCCGAGGGCACCGCCTGGAAGACAGACGACACGCCGCCCTGGAGGTCAAGTGCCGAGGTGCTTCTGCAGTTCGGACACGATCGGCTGCCCCGCAAAGATGATAATCGCAGCAATGGCCACCACGATCAGGGCCAGAATACCCGCATCCGCCCAATTGGTGGCTGGCTTCTTCGCCTGCGGCCTGCCGGGCGCCCCGGGCCCACCGGACCCTGCACCGCCGCCGGTTGCCCGCGCTGCGCCCGGCGGGCGCCCGCTTGCGGGCGCGGACCCGTTGCCGGACACCGCCTCTGGGCGCGGGCGCGGCGCCCGACTCGATGATTGCTGGTTGGCAGCGCCGGCTGCAGCGGGCTCCGGCTTCGGGCTGGTGGGTAGCGCCGCCTGCTTCTGCCGCTCCTGCTCAGAACTGACTGGCATCGTCTGCTTCTGCTGCTTAGTGTTCCTGCGTTGTTTTTTGCCTGCCAATGATTGCTTCCCTCCTCATGTACTCCGCATTCCCGGTGTGCCGGCGGGCTTTCCACCAAGGCAGGGCCTTGAGCCGGCGTTCAGGCCAGACTGAGGGCATGGATGCGGAGGAATTCAGATCAGTTTGTTGCCGTTAATCTGGAGTCCGAAGCGGCAGCCCAAGAAATTGGCTGAACGCCTGCATAAGAGCATCCGGGTCAAAAAGATTTCGAAGTAGTCCATCACCGGGCTGATGCTCTGGTCGATCTCCAGCTCCAGGATGATCGTCCGCCCATCATCCGACACTCTTAAAAAAGAGCGCTCCACCGCATAATTGACCCGGTCGTGAATGTCGAATTTGGCGATGTCGGTGTTGCGCACCCGCGTCCGGTGCACGTCGGACTTGTCCGCCAGGATGAGAGCGGCGGCGATATTGTTCACCGGAGACCCGGTCTCCTCGTCATGGTTGCCCACCGCGGCCACCACCGTGCCGATCTCTTCGGGGGGCATCCCCAGGCGCTCCAGGATATAATAAGTCAGAATGGCGCCGGACAGGTGATGCCCATTCCTGCTCACCACGTTGCCGACATCGTGCATGTAGCCGGCAATGGCGGTGAGCTCTATCTCCCGCCTGGTGAAGCCCAACCTCCTGGCCACGTTCTGGGCGATGTTGGACACCAGGTTGATGTGGCGGTATCCGTGCTCGGTGAACCCCATCGTCCCCAGGTTGCTGTTTCCGGTGCGGATCAGGGTATCGGTAAGGATGTCCCTCTTAACGTCTTCGAGAGTTACCGCTGTGACTCGCACTGTGCCGTGCTTCGCCTGCCCCTCGCAGCTCTTTCGTGATTGTACACGATTGAACTGTCCCTTTTCAACCCTCGCCCATCCGCAGACCGCCCACTGGCCCGGTTTTCATTAAAAACACCCTTATCGGGTATTTTTCGTAAAGCTGTCACTGCACTACCCAGGTTAGGCCATCATCAAGACTTCGGCATCACCAGAGATCCTGGAGCAATAGCATCATAAGCCCTTTTCCACATTATACCATGTGGCAGGTTTTGGTAATACGACCTTTTTAGAACGAGCTACCTACGATAAAACATATTTTAATTCGCTTTCGACCAATAAGAATCCTTTTCAACAAACTTTATTTTTTTCCTTGCGGAACAGCCGCCACTTGCGCAACAGCTTCTGTTTTGTCTCTAAATGTTGAATCGTGCTCAACCCCAGGCTCAGCTTGATCGCCTCGTCGACCCGCTCCAGCGCTCTGTCGTCTGGCCGCCCCATGAAATTATCCTTCCGGAAATAAGATTTATCAACGGTCATTATCTGGGAAAGCAGGGCTACGTGATCCGTCGGGAGGCCGTTGCCACCCCCCGCCGTCAGCAAGACTCCCAGCAGCAGGTGCTTCAGCCGGAGATTGGGCAACAGGGGAACCACGATGATCGACCTGTAGAACCGGTTCCCGATGTCGTTCTGGATCACCAGGACGGGCTGTTTTGTCCGCTCCTCCCCACCGATCTCCAGCAGGTAGATATCCCCGCGCTCAATCAGAAAACTCTCTTTGGCAGGTTTCACTGCCAACGGTCTCCACCTCTTTTTGGCTCAGCGTAAGCAGTTTCCATTCTCCCTCCATCCACGACCCGGCAGCCCCTGGCGGCATGCCGGCGATCCTCAGGTAATCGCTGCGCAACCGCAGGTGCAGAACCAACTGCTGCAGGCGCAGCCTCCAGCGCCCACACCAGCTTTTCCACCGCCAGGCGCCAACCATGTCCATGCGTCACCTCCGCTTGCCAAACACCATCTTGCCATATATTGGACATAATTAGACAGAGCGAGGGTTGTTCCTGCCGCGCCAATTGTCGTAATTACAGTTCCTTTGCTGAATGATACCGGGCTTTGAACTCCTCGTGCCGGGATTCGAAAGAATCCTCCAAAATAGCCTTCCGGATCTCCTTCATCAGGGTCAGGGTGAAGTGGAGGTTGTGGATGGTGAGCAGCCGGTGTCCCAGGATCTCCCCGGCCTTGAACAGGTGGCGCAGGTAGGCCCGGGTGAAGTTGGCGCAGGTATAGCAACTGCAGTCCGGCTCGATGGGCGAGAAATCGAGGGCATACTCGGCGTTGCGGACCACCACCTTGCCGCCGGCGGTGAGGGCGGTGCCATTGCGGGCGACCCTGGTGGGCAGCACGCAGTCGAACATGTCAATGCCGCGGCGCACGCCCTCCCAGAGGCAGTCGGCGCTACCAACTCCCATCAGGTAGCGGGGTTTGTCCTCCGGCAGCAGCGGCGCCGTGCTGTCCAGGATCTCGTACATCACCGGCTTGGGCTCGCCGACGCTCAGGCCGCCGATGGCGTAGCCGGCAAAATTCAGCGACGTCAGGAGGCGGGCGCTCCGGGACCGCAGCTCCGGCCACACTCCTCCCTGGACAATCCCGAACACTACCTGCCCGTCAGGCAACGGCGCCCGCAGACAGCGCTCCGCCCACAGGGCGGTCCTTTCCACCGCCGCTACCGCATCCTCGTAAGAACAGGGATAGGGCGAGCATTCGTCAAAGGCCATGGCGATATCCGAGCCCAGCACCCCCTGCACCTCCATCGCCCGCTCCGGGGTGAGGAAATGGGGGCTGCCATCGAGATGCGAGCGGAATTGCACCCCCTCATCGGTAACCTGGCGCAGGGCGGCCAGGCTGAATACCTGGAAGCCGCCGCTGTCCGTAAGCACCGGCCGCTCCCAGTTCATGAAACGGTGCAGGCCTCCTGCCGCCGCAATCACCCCGGTACCTGGCCGCAGGTAGAGGTGGTAGGTGTTGCCGAGGATGATCTCCGCCCCCAGGTCACTGACCTCTTCCGGCGTGAGCGTCTTCACCGTGGCCTGGGTGCCCACCGGCATGAAGGCCGGGGTGTCGATGGCTCCCCTGGCGGTCTGCAAGCGGCCCAGCCTGGCTGCCGACCCGGCGCTTTTTTTGAGCAACTGAAAACCAAATGTATCCTGCACAATTCTTCTCCTCATAGATACTGCTGAAGTATTTAGAACTCAGACCCTCACGCCCAGGTGCCCTCCTCCGCATCCAGGCCTTCGGCCTGGCTTTGTACTCCACATTCCGTTCGGGCCGGGCGTTAGCCCGGATGCGGAGGAAAGAATGCGGAGTACATGAGCGCGGTAGCTTCGCTGAAATTCAGCCGACCGGCACTGCCTCGTATTTTCGCCGTTTTTCATTCTGACTCCTGACTCCTGACTACTGACTACTCAGATGATCAGCATGGCATCGCCGTAACTGAAAAAACGGTACCTCCTGGCGACCGCCTCCTGGTAGGCATGCAGCACCAGGTCCCGCCCGGCCAGGGCAGACACCAGCATCAGCAGCGTGGAGCGCGGCAGGTGAAAGTTGGTCACCAGGGCGTCAACGACCTGGAGCCGGTAGCCGGGGTAGATGAACAGGCGCGTCCAGCCCTCGCCCGCCGCGACGCTCCCGTCGCCGGTGGCGGCGCTCTCCAGAAGGCGCACCGTGGTGGTGCCCACCGCAACGATGCGCCCGCCCCGGCGCCGGGTCTCGTTGATCAGGGCTGCCTCGGCCTCCCCAAGCCGGTAAAACTCCTCGTGCATCGGGTGCGTCTCCACCTCCTCGGCCCTGACCGGCCGGAAGGTGCCCAGGCCGACGTGCAGCAGCACGAAGGCGGTCTGCACCCCCCGCTCCCGAACCCGGTCGAGCAGCGACTGTGTGAAGTGCAGCCCTGCGGTGGGGGCGGCCACCGATCCGGTAACCCGGGCATACACGGTCTGATAGCGTTCAACGTCCGCCTGCTCCGCCCGGCGCCTGATATAGGGAGGCAGGGGGGTCTCCCCCAGGGCGTGGACCTGTGACCAGAAAAGCCCGGGGTCACCGGGGGTGAATCGCAGCAGCCGCCCGCCCGCAGCAGTGCGCTCCACGATCTCCGCCTGCAGCGACCCATCCCCGAACAGGACGGACACCCCCGGCAGGGCGCGGCGGCCCGGCTGCACCAGCGCCTCCCAGGCGCCAGGCTGCCGCTCGTGCAGCAGCACCACTTCCAGCTTCCCCCCGGTATCCGCCCTCCGGCCATAGAGCCGGGCCGGAAAGACCCTGGTCTCGTTGAGCACCAGCAGGTCCCCCGGCGCCAGGTATTCCAGCAGGTCAGGGAATTGCCGGTGGGCGATCTCGCCGGTGGCCGGCCGCAAAACAAGAAGCCGGGCACACGTCCGCTCCGGCGCCGGGTACTGGGCGATCAGTTCAGGTGGCAGATGATAGTCAAAATCACTTACCTGCACATTTTAAACCCCTTCAGGCCATCATCAGTACCATACGTTTCCATTCAGGCGCCACTGATGATGATTTACCGATCGTTGCTTCAACTGCCGTAATTGCCCACGATCTGCAGATTGCCGTCGTTTTTACCCTGATCGTAGTATAGCTCCAGGATCGTCTGATAATTATCCCCGTTCTCGGCCATCCCGATCGCCCCCCACTGGCTCATGCCCACGCCATGACCGTCGCCGTGTCCGCTGAAAGTGATCTCGTCACTGGAGGCGCTCTGGGTCACCAATCTGTTGCCGGAGCCAAGAATGTACAGGCTGCCCGACCCCAGCGACACTGTTTGCTGCGGACCATCCTGACCCTGGACACAGACCTCGTCCCCGCTCAGGGCATCGGTCTGGCCCTGGGCGTCCAGGGCTTCCAACTGACCGCCGACATCCACATCGAACAGAGTGCTCTTGAGCCCGAGCGCCTGGCGGATGTTGTCCCGGTCATAGGTCTCGGTGCCGCTCGTGCCCACGACTGTGACCTGGGTGACTCTCCCGGAAACAGTGGTGGTACCCGGGATGAACTGCACGGTGGCGCCTCCGGTGGAGTTGGAACTGACCTGGGTACGGTTGCGGGACGCCTGGATGTCCAGGACGCTGCCCACCCCGAGCTGGGCGCCCAGGTCTGACCGGTCACAGGTCTTTGTCCAGGCATAGGAGCTCGGCGCCCAACTGTTTTGCGCATAAGCATCCCCATCGCTCGGCACGCCTTTGAGGTAGGGCTCGCTGATGCCCCAGACGTTCTCGGCGTCCTCGGTGTAACCGCCGGCGTTGGCATGGAAGTAGGCCCTGACCAGGGCGCCGGCGTACTTCAGCACCTGTCCGCTGGTGCGCTGGACTGCATCCACCACCGGGTTGTCGCCGCTGCAGGCAAACTCCTGCTCCCCGGTGTAGCCGCCATACACTTGGGCGCCGGTATCACTTCCGACATCATACCAGGAGGAGAGGCCGCGCATGGCGAGGACATAGGAGCGCGAGGCCACAGCCTGGGCGCAGTACGCCTCGGACGGGGCGCCGCCGCCCATCTCCTCGCCCACCACGCCGTAAAGATAGCTTTCCACATCGAGCACGTTCAGCACCAGCAGGTTGTTGTTCAGGATCTGGATTACCAGGTTGCCCCGGTACTGGACGCCATTGTAGCAGAACAGGTCCGGCTGGTTGCCGCCAGAGCCGCCGCTTGCCGCCTGCAGGGCGATCGGCCCCTGGTAAGGCTGGGCGCTGTTCCGGCCAGGCCCCTGCACCAGCATGGCGGTCCCGGCAGCAGTCACCGTCCAGGCGCCGCCGGGCGCCGCCGTCCCCAGGGAAACCCCGGTCGAGGCGTCGGTAAGGGTGTAAGACCCCTGCGCCACACTGAATGAGGCGCTGGAAACGCCTGCATCGAGGGCCACCCGCAGGATGGGGATTCCCGGAGTGCCAGCGGCACTGCCGGTGGTGCTGCTTGATCCCCCGGCGGCAGTGGTTGTGGCGCCAGCCTGCCGGGAGGCGCCCAGGCAGGTGAGGAGCAATGCCAACAGGCACAGCATTAGCGATCTGCAGAAATGATGCACTATCATCCAGCTCTCCCCGTTTTTCCCAAAACAGAACTATTACCGCCGCCAGAATATATTCAGCAGCAAGGTCAACAGCAGGCTCAGTACGATGCAGGTGACAATTGGAATATAAAAGCTGAAGCTGCCCCGCTGCCAGAGAATGTCACCGGGCAACCGCCCCAGGGGCAGGATCTTACCCAGCAGCAGGAGCGCTGCTCCCGCGGCAAACAGGAGAGCGCCGGCGATCATGGCGATCCTGGCCAGGGACGTGAAGTTATCCATTCCTCTGCTCGACCTCCCGGAAACGTTCGTACTCGCTGAACAAACAGCCGCAGTAGCGCTGGCTGTAAAGGCCCATCTCCCGGGCCTGTCTCCGCCCCTCGTAGTAGGCCGGCCTCCAGTCGTAATAGATGAAAGGGACACCAGACCGCTCTCCGATCTCCGTCCCGATGGCGCGGATCAGGTCATGCTTCTGGTAGGGGCTGATCAGGAGGCTGGTGGTGAACCCGGTGCAGCCCGTCTCCCGCGCCCTGGCGGCTGCCTCCTGCAGGCGCAGGGTATAACAGAACCGGCAGCGCTCGCTCTCGTGCTCGTGAAAAGCCACGTCCCGGAAATAGCGCTCGGGCTGGTATCCCTCGCTGACCAGCAGCGGAAACTCCAACCGGCGGGCCAGTTCCAGGGCCGCATCCAGCCGTTTCTGGTGCTCCTGGTAAGGATGGATGTTGGGGTTGAAAAAGAACCCGATCAGATCCTGCCCCGGCCCCGGCAACTCCCGGGCCGGCCAGACGGCGCAAGGACCGCAGCAGACGTGCAGCAGCAGCTTCATTCCGTTTCCGCTTCCCCTTCCGTAAACAGGGAGGCCTGCTGGATGGCGGCGCCGGGCCTGTTCGGGCAGGCGATCTTCAGGTGGGCGTATGCCGAGATTGTCGCCACCCGCCCCCTGGGAGTGCGTTGCAGGTACCCCATCTGCAGCAGGTAGGGCTCGTAAACGTCCTCGATCGTCCCGGACTCCTCCCGGGCCGAGGCAGCCAGGGTATCCAGACCCACCGGGCCGCCCTGAAACTTCTCGATCAGCGTTGTCAGCAAGATCCGGTCGACCTTGTCCAGCCCGGCCTCATCCACCTCCAGGCGCTCCAGGGACGACTGCACGATCTCCCTGGAGACAAATGAAGCCCCGCTGACCTCTGCAAAATCACGAATCCGGCGCAGCAGGCGGGTGGCCACCCGGGGAGTGCCCCGGGCGCGGCCGGCGATCTCCCAGGCGCCGCCCTCATCCAGGTCCATCCCCAGCAGGACGGCCGCCCGGCTGACGATGGCATGCAGGTCCTCCTTGGGATAGAAATCCAGCCGGGCGATGATGCCGAAGCGGTCCCTCAGGGGCAGGCTGACCAAGCCGGCCCTGGTGGTGGCCCCGATCAGGGTGAAGGGCGGCAGGTCGATGCGCAGCGACCTGGCGCCTGGCCCCTTGCCGATGATGATGTCCAGGCAGAAGTCCTCCATCGCCGGATAGAGGATCTCCTCCACCACCCTGGGCAGACGGTGGATCTCGTCCACGAAGAGAGTCTCGTGAGCCTCCAGGTTGGTCAGCACCGCCGCCATGTCTCCGGCGCGCTCCAGGGCCGGCCCGGAGGTGGGATACAGGCGAACTCCCAGTTCCTGGGCGATGATGTGGGCGAGGGTGGTCTTGCCCAAACCGGGCGGCCCGTAGAGCAGCACGTGATCCAGCGGCTCATTGCGCTTCATGGCCGCCTCGATAAACACCGCCAGGTTATCCTTTATCTGGCGCTGCCCCACAAAATCCTGCAGCCGGCGCGGCCGTAGCGAGACCTCGGCCTCGTCGCGCGGGGCACGTGCCGCAGAGACGATCCGCTGCTCCATGGCCTACCCATCCTTCCCTTTTCCCAATTCTCTCAGGGCGCTCCTCACCAACTCGGAGACAGCGGCCGCAACCGGTTGCCCCCTGGCCATCCGTTTCAACACCGCCTCCACCTCCTGGCGGCTGTACCCCAGGGACAACAAGGCCTGTGAGGCTTCATCCATGGCCAGCGGGGCCGCAACGCCCTGATCCGCTGCCGGGGTCTCAAACAGCCCATCCAGTTTGCCCTTCAGTTCCAGCACCAGGCGCTGGGCAGATTTCGCCCCCACGCCGGGTACCCGCTGCAGGCCGTGAACATCGCCCCGGGCAACGATACCGAAGAGGTCCTCTCCCTTGAAGGTGTCCAGAATGGACAGCGCCACCCGGGGGCCAATCCCCGGCGCCCGCAACAACAGCCGGAACAACGCCCGGTCCTGCACCGACCGGAAGCCATAGAGCTGCAGGCAGTCTTCCCGGACGTAGAGGTGGGTATAGAGCTCCGCTTCCTGGCCGACCCCGGGCAGCGATCTCACCAGGCCAGGCGGGACGGTCACCTCGTAGCCGATCCCGTCCACATCCAGGAGCACCTGGTTATCCTCGCTCCCCTTCAGAATTCCCCGGATAAAAGCGATCATGGAACATCCTCTCTCCAGCTCTTGACCTCTGAGACACCCGGTCGTAATTCAGGTGGCAAAAAGCCGCTGCCAGGGCATCGGCGGCATGATCGGGCTCGGGTGCCTCCGGCAGCTTGAAGATCAGTTTCAGCATCCGTTGGAGCTGTTCCTTGTCGGCCCGCCCGTATCCGGTCACCGCCTGCTTGATCTGCAGGGGTGTGTAGGTATGCACCGTCAACCCCTGGTGCATCCCCACCAGGATGATGACGCCCCGGACGTGTCCCACGGTCATGGCCGTGCGGACGTTCTTGTTGTAGAAGAGGTCCTCGATGGCCATGGCCTCCGGATGGTAGCGCCCGCAAATGTCTGCCAGCCTCTGGTAGATACCCTGCAACCGGCTGGGCAGATCGAGCTTGCTCTCTATGACGATGGTGCCATATTCCAGGACTGCAGGTTGCCCCGCGGCAACGGACAGCAACCCGTACCCGGTGGAAACCACGCCGGGGTCAATTCCCAGGATGATCATCGACGCCCCCCATTTCAGTATGCACCTTGCCCCTGGCCAGCGATGCCAGCGCCCCCAAGGCACAGATAACCAAGGTATATTATACCACAGCAGTTTACCGCCAAAAAAACAGGCGCACGCTATTTTTAACGTGCGACCTGCGTTGTCGATTTCCTCTTGCGTCTAATCCCTTAGACGTTAGAACAGGTACAGCCGGTCGCCGGCGTCGCCCAGACCCGGTACGATGTATGCCCTGTCGTTCAGTCCCGGGTCAATCACCCCGGTGGTGATGTCCACCTCCGGGAACTTGCCCTGAACCTGGTCGATGCCCTGCTGTACCGCCAGGACGTTGACCATGGTGATCAGCCCGGGGTCGTACCCTTTGCTGACGATGATCTCCAGCGCCTTGGTGCTGCTGTTTCCGGTGGCCAGCATCGGGTCCAGGATGATCACCCGGTCGAACTCCCCGGCCTGCTCGGGAACACTGTCCAGGTAAGGCCTCGCCTCCAGGGTCATGTGGTCCCGGGAAATGCCGATGTGGGCCACCTTTGCCCCCGGCAGCACCTCCAGGAAACTGTCCAGCAAACCGAGGCCCGCCCTGAGGATAGGAACCAGCATCACGCTCGATTCCTGGACATAGTGGCAGGGCGCCTCCACATCCAGCGGGGTCATCACCGAATCGACGACGGTCTGCAGGCCCCTGGTCGCCTCCACCGCCAGCAACAGCCCCAGTTTGTACATCGCCTCCCTGAAATCTTCCACCCTGGTGTCCCGGTTGCGCAGGATCCGAAAGTAATTTCCAGCCAGTGGATGATCGATCACCTTAACCGCACCCAAGCTTCCCATCATCTCCGTTTCTAACAAATGAACATATAATGTACATAATAGTTTCGCCAAGAATGTCGATCTGTCCTTTGTGTCCCACTTACTTATTGGTTGCGCCATCTTTTTAACACAAGTGTCGGGAGGGTGAGCAATGAATATTAAGGCTCTGTTAGGCATCGGTGCGGAGGATCTGGGCAGCGGATGGCCCTATCCGTCATTTGCTTTCTTTCTCTTCTTGATCCTGATTCTTCTGGTCGTAATCATGGACTAGTCCCAAAGAAAAAAGCTTGTCTTTAAAGGCGTCTCCAGTAGAGCTCGGAAAGGCCTGGTTAGCTACTTTGTTTCCAAGCCCTTCAACATCTCCTCTTTAGTGCACCTGGTTACGCAGCTTGCTCCTCCGCTGCCCTATGCTCAGGCAATCTGAAGTTAGCTATCCCACCAATACTCCTCCTCAATGCCCCGATCTCAGCTCTCGGGGCTTTTTTCTGCCCTGTTGCCACATCCCGCAGTCTAAAATGGACCCCAAAGTAAAGTAATTACTGTAGGAATACGAAAAACTACTGCATGCGCAAAGGTTTTACGGGGTAATTACTCGAATATTAATCTCAGGCTAACAATGAATGGGTGATTTCTATGGCCTTTCCGATAGTCGGGGTCGGATTGGCCGCCGATGGGCGAACAGCCCTGGAATTATTCTGTGCCAATTTGCCTGACGACTGCGGGATAGCTTTTGTTTTGGCACTGCTGCATTACGGGAGGCAGATCAAAGAATGCAAGAAGACACCGACAGCAGACTTCAGCTTGAAGAAATAAATCGTTTGCAGCAAGAAAACGCAAAGTTAAAGGCGTTTTTATCCAATTATCAGAACAGAGAAACAGCTCTGCAGAGAGCAAAGCTGGAAAAGGATGCCATTCTCGATCAGGTAAGGGAAACAATATTATACATAGATCCAGAATTGAAAATATTGTACGCAAACCAAATAGACTCAGCAATGAAAGGCATGCTTCCCGTGCAGATGGTGGGCCGGTACTGTTATGAATTCTATCATGGTCGAAATGAGCCATGCCCCACTTGCAATTTAAGAAAAGTAATCGAAACATGTCAGCCTCAGATGATGGAGGTCGTCTATCCCGATGGCATATTGCGGCTCTCGCGAGCCTACCCGATTCAGGATGAGGACGGGAATTTGTTAGGCGTTTTCGAGATGGGGCTAGATATCACCGAACGTAAAGCAATTGAAGAGGAGCTGCGCAAATCCAAGGATAAGCTGCAACTGATTCTGGAGTCGAGTCCTGACGCCATCATTGTTGCGGATCTGGACGGCGCCATTGTTGAATGCAATCAGGCCTGTCTGAATATATATCGAGGCTCAAGGGATGATCTGATTGGCAAGAATATCTACTCTTTTATTGTTGCAAAGGACTTGCCAAGGGCACACGAAATAGCTAGAGAGGCTAACCATCATCCTGTCTTGAATATAGAGCTTGAATTAATGAACAAGGAAGGGCATCTGTTGGCTGCCGAAATGTCTACAAGTGTTATTACAGATGTCGACGGCAACCCCACGTTCTTTGTGATTATAGGGAGAGACATCACCGAACGCAAGCAGATGGAAAAAGAGATGGCCCGGCTCGACCGGCTGCGTCTGGTGGGGGAGATGGCGGCAACTATCGGTCACGAGATCAGGAACCCGATAACCGCAGTCAGGGGGTATCTGCAGCTCTTTCAGGTAAAAGAGGAATTTGCCTCATACAAGAAACGTTTTACAACAATGATCGGAGAGCTTGACCGGGCAAATTCTATTATCACGGAATACCTGTCTCTGGCAAAGAGCAAGGCGGTGACTTTAAGAAAACAGGGCCTCAACGGTATTGTGGAGGCAATTCTGCCTTTAATCCAGGCGGAGGCAATTAAGAATTGTCAGTCGGTGACACTGGAGCTCGGCGATGCCCCCGAACTCTTGCTCGATGGCAATGAAATCCGGCAGATCATTCTCAATCTTGCCCGCAACGGCCTGGAAGCAATGTCACACAATGGCGTCTTGACTATCAGGACCTATCTGGATGGCACCGAAGTAGTGCTGGCGGTGCAAAATGAGGGCCCGGAGATTCCTCCGGAGGTGCTGGAGAAGATCGGCGCTCCGTTTTTCACCACTAAAGATAACGGGACCGGTCTGGGAATGGCGGTCTGTTACAGTATTGCTTCTAGGCACAATGCCTCGATCAGGATAGAGACAGGCAAGAGATGGACAACTTTTATGGTCAGCTTTCAAGCGCCCTCTCTTCTTGATGAGGGGAATGGTATATAAAAAGTGGTTAGATCACGTAGGCCTGGGCGCGGGGCTGCTCTTATTCAGGATTCTGACCAGCATCAAAAGCCCCTTTTGCTATCTTCTTTCTTGCCATACCAAGGAACTGGTATCGGTTTATCTGCGTGTTTTTTCACGGTTTCTGTGGCATTTTTCTTATCAAAGTTCAGTTTTTCCCTTGCTTTAGTTGCTCTTACCTTTGCCACTTTTTATTTCCTCCCGGCGGCGCTATAGCCATTTATTTTCTCTTGCTGTTTACATCTTACTTACCCTGCGGCTTTTCTATTCCCCTAAATATCTTGCCCAAAAACTTGCTCGTATATATCTTGAATTGCTAAGGGCGGCCTCTCAGCCGCCCCCTTGCATTGAGATGATGCCCATGGGCCTCTCGGCTCGCTCCCCGATTAGATGCCCCTCATGGTCTTGAACGGGTATGCGCTCCGGCCAGTTTCGCCGAAGCGCTTCTTCGTGCCGAGGCGACTGACCAGTCATTCCTTTACACATCGCTACTCCTTCCGGACATATTTTTATATTTACCATATAATGTATCACCAGTAACCAGTAACCATTCGATTGTGATCTTTAAAAAATCTTCTTCAGGAGGGAAACCATATGCCAATTACACCAGGCGAATGCGGATTTACAGTAGTCGCAGGGGTGACCATTCCAACCTGCCCTCCCTTTACCGCCAAGGACTGCATCCTGGTCAACAAGGTCTACGACCAGTGCTTTACCGAGGAACTCGTCACCAGCCAGATACCTGTTTCATCAGCTTGCCCGGGTGTCACCATACCGGCGGGCGCCACCGTTGCCTGCATCCCTATTCCGGGTAGCGCAACCTGCTCCTTCGCCGGGACGGTAGCGGTGACACCGCCGCTGACGCCGTATTTCGAAGAGGTGCTGGTGATCAACTCGTTTGATGTCAGCGCTCCCATTCTCGTAGCCGGCGTGACGGTCTGCGAGCCCACTCTCACCCTGACGGGGGCGGCACGCGGCAGATCTGTGGGTACCGCCCGGAACCACCGTCAAATGCGATATCCTGGCCTTCGGAGACTGCACCTGCACCTTGCTCGCCAGCCCGACCGGCCTGCCGGTAGTGCTCGCCTGCACCGGCAAGATCTGCAAAGAACTCCAGATAACGGCCCCCGTGAAACTGCTGGTGCCGACCTACGGCTTCTGTGAGGTTCCGGCCTGCACCTTCCTGGCGCAGCCCGGATTCGTGTGCCCACCCACCCCGCTCTTCCCGCCGGAGCGCTGCCAGGACACCCCGACGGTCGCCGTGTTGCGCAGGTTGGGCACTGGGTTGACCTTGGGAGGCCCAGTTCCATCGGGCGTGGTGGTTAGCGTCGTCAGGGCCGGTGTAGTGATTGCCAGCTCAACAACGGACATAACCGGAACAGCGACCTTCCCCACGATCGGCGGTTTAGAGGGCGCCATCGACACGGTCCAATTCTCCTTTTTGGGCAAAACGGGATCGTTCCCGATCCCGCTCGAATTCGTCGACACTGCGGGAGTTGCCCACGACAGCGCCACAACCTGTTCGCTCATATTCACTCAGACTGGACTCACCACAACAGAGTTGCCCATCTTTACCGTTACCATCAACGGCTTCCTGTTGGGGTCGGGCACCCCTGGTGTTCCTGCGACAGTCGACCCATAGATTACCGTATATTTAAAGTGGCGTAACAGAGACAAACCCAAGAGCGTGTCAACTCTCTAGGGTTTGTCGTCGATCTGAGGGTGTCGTGATCAGATGCGTCATCCTATTTTCGTCGCTTCGCTCCGGCTTTCTTCCAACTCATAAACATTTGAAATGCTTCTTCCCAAGATACTCCCGAAATTAAAAGTTCAGAGACACTCCTCACCTTGTTGACATTACGGATTCTGCCCATAAAAAATCCCCTCCTTAAGTTCTGTGGAAGGGAAATTCTAACAAATACCAGGGTTATTCAACTACAGCGGACTAAGGCTATTTCAAATCGAGTAGGGTAGCGCCGCAGTGATTGTCTGCGGCGTTATCCCTCTCACAGAACCGTACGTACGGGCCTCGTATACGGCTCTTGGCAAACCTCAGTCACTTCTCAAAGAAGTGATGCAAAATGCCGACCTCATACGAATCCAGATTGACAAGTCCAAGCCCCTGGAGCCAACTGTTGGGCAGTGCCATGTTTATCAGCGGGCTGGCCGAATTACACCACCTGGTCATGGAGATTTTCAGATACTCCCCATGATACCCGCGCCTGTGCAGTGCCTTGAACAGTGGCCGTAGGCTTCCACGGTCACCCCGTCTACGCCGGGGGCTCCTTTGTTGGCTCTGACGGCGCGGTAGGCTGCTTCGAGATTGCCGAGCCTGTAAACTTTGTCGATTAGGCTGTACCACTTCTTCATCATGTCACCTGTTTCGCTCTTGCTTCCTTCGGAGCCTGACAGTTCTGCGACGGTTTCTTCCCGCATCCGCGGCGGTGTCTCTATCTCGATGGCAATCTTGCCGCCTGGTGAATGCGGTACATCCGCATTCCCCAGTCCACCTGGGCAGTTGTTTCTTCCATTCCTGCTTGTCCTGCTCCAGGATGCTGGCGATGATGTCTCTAAAAGAACCTGTGACCGGTGGCTTGTTCATTAAATAACAAGACCCGAAAATGCCCGGTAGGAAATCCTACCGGGCTACTTTTTCAAGTTACGGATAAAGGTTTCGTAGTCCTGGATGCTAAGCCCACGGACGGGACTAGCTTGCGGCGGTGGCGGTGGCGGCGGCGGCGGTAGTAGCTCGATGACCGGAATGGTGCACGTAAATTGACTGGTACCGCTTAATGCTGTGATGCCAGCGTCCACATTCGTGATCACGTCGCCTAGCGGCGTGGCGGCAAAGATGGTAAAGGTCACAGTGAGCAGTATTGATGAAAAAGCGGGCACGGTCAATCCTGTCCAGGTAATAAATATGTCGGTATTAGAGTATGGCCCCGTTGGAGGGGCGACGAAAGTTGCCAACGGAACAGTCGTTAAGCCGCTGATCAGCACATCTGCCGGTATGTGAATCTGATCCAGCACCGTAACGCCGGTGACAGCGGTGGAGCCGTTGTTGGAAACCGTCAGGGTGATGGTTGCCGTGTCTCCGACATTAAAGTGGGTGTTCGGAGGAGTAGGAGTGGGGCACACCTTGGTAAGAATCAGGGGAATTTCGCATGTCGCTCTTGTAATGGTATTAGTGTCTAATGTGACCGCGCCGTTCATAGCCAGCAATCGGCCATCCACCGTTGCACCGGTCGTAGCTGTGATTGATGTCAAGGCCAGAATAGTTCCCCTGAAAGTAGAACCCGTTCCAAGCGTCGCAGAACTGCCAACTTGCCAAAAGATGTTGCATGACTGGGTACCATTGATGAGACTCACATTGCTACCAGATGCCGTGGTGAGCGTGGAACCCATCTGGAAGATGAAAACGGCATTGGGGTCGCCCTGGGCGTTGAGCGTGAGAGTACCTGTTAGCCCAAGTGAGGACGCGGATTTGTAGACGCCAGGGACTAGGGTTTGACCTCCGAGGTCTCCGGACACGGTGGTAGCAGGTACTCGTCCGGCAGCGTCGTTATATGCGGTGGTCAAATCGGTTTTTGCCACCTGTGTGACAGCGTCGCCCCCATGGTTCGTCCCGATCAGTGTGACAGAACCAAAGCCGGTTTCTGTTGTGGTTGGAAAAGTCCCAACATCCCCCGTAATCGTGGTCGGACCGGTGTTGGTGATCCCGGAGCCGGCCAGAACTGCGAAATTGCCTGCCGTTCCAAGGTTTACTGGTGGTTGTGGCATGAGACAGAGAACACCTCCTTTCATTTGTTATTATATGTAATATGGAATTATGTGGTTACTGTGGGTTTCCTAAACAGGTTGGGGCCATGATCATTTGTATGTCATAATATGTTAATAATACGGGGTGGGATATGAATGGCTGCAGACTTACAAAAGCAGTGGACGTTACTAATCTACGCAAACGGCAACAACGAACTGGAGCCTGAAATGTGGCAGGCTAAGTTAGATGCGGAAAAAGCCGGTTCAAGCCACAATGTAAATGTAATAATGCAGATAGGGCGGGAAAACCGGCAGTTGATCAGAATCCTGAGACCCATGGACATGTTGCCTGATGCCGATGAGAGATGGGTTGGGGCAAGGCGATATTATATCAAGAAAAATCAATCTGATTTCATTAATGACTTGGGGAACATCAATATGGCCCATCCTTGGAGCCTCTACGATTTTATCAAATGGGGCATGGAAAATTATCCTGCCAGGCACTACATGTTGATACTAGGAGGCCATGCCCTTCAGTTTGTTGGAATGATGACGGATTACAGCCAGAATATTCCATATATCATGGGGCTTCCGGAAATGGCAAAAGCCCTGAATCTGCTTAAAAAGGATATCGGAAAAAACATAGATCTCCTGGTGCTGGATACATGTCACATGAACTCTGTGGAAGCGATCTATGAACTGGGGCAGGATGAAGACCATGCTGTACAAAATGTCCTTACTTTCATTGGAGAGGGACCTATCGCGGGGCTACCATATGACAGCATTATTTATTTAGTGCAAAAAAATATCGATAACGATGTTACCTATATCATAAAGCAAATCATAGAGTTATTGCATTTGGATTTAGTTGCTTTTGAGATTAACCATAAAAAGCTTCAAGACATAAAAAGAACTGCGCATGAACTGGCCCGTCACCATTTAAATTGTGACGGTAAAGAAGAAGCAAATGTACTTGATACCCGGTGTTTGGACAACAAGTTAGCATCAATCATAATCCATTCTAAGCGTATTTCTCAAAAGAAGTGTCATGCAATTATGATGGCCGCAACAATGATACCCCCGCTGGCACATTTTTATCATAGATTGGCCTTTGCCAGAAATAATTGCTGGACTCACTTGCAACTTAATAAATTCAAAGATAATGATTACGCTGCAAATATGCGCATTGAGTTAGTACCCATCAGTCTGCCAAAAGAAACATTATACTGCTTTATAGCGATTATGAACCAGTCACTGGATCAACAAAGGCTAGAAATGATACTTGAAGAGTTGCTGATCTATAAAAACTGGCAGATGGATTGAAACCTTAACGACGGACCCAGATCCTGAATGCGACGGGATTGCCCGGCATCCGGCTCTACGATCTGCGCCACTACCCACGCTACGCTGTTGTACAGGCTCTGCAAGGACATTAAGCTGGCAGCTGAGAGACTCGGACATGTGGACAAGGCATTCATGGGAAAGACCGGCCTGCCACCATGTGTTACCCAGGGTCGAGGATGAGGCCGTCGCCATGTAGGATGATGTCTTGGTGGACAAGATACCGGCCCGGAACTCCAGCAGAACAAGCACTGTTATTGTTGTGTTAAATAATGTGTTATAAATGACGCGATCACACGATCGACTTCCCAACCGGTAGCGCACTACTCTCGCTTGATTCGCGGGAGCCGATGATAAAGGTAACCGCTAACAAGCAGACCGCCACAGCCACTACCTAATCCGTTTAACTTCCAAACTTCATTCAAACAGGATGGCGTGTTCGTCATCATGTTTCGTCGCCCCACTTTGAGGTGGTCAACTGGAAATTTTACAGGTGGTCGATTATTCCGGAATCGCTGGTCGAGAACGGAATTGGTGGTCGATTCCGATGGAATATGCATCACCCCGGTTTTCTCCTCCAGGGCTGTTACCAGCTTTCATTGGCTGGGGGTTAATCACTACTACGGAGTCATCTGCCACCCGACACCACATATCCTCATCCTTGCGTTTCCGCTTGTTTGAGATTACCTTTACAGGATGATGCCGGGCTTCCCCAGTTAAGTCTGCCTGCCTGAGCCTGAACGCATCCGTCTTAACCTACCAGGTTATCCATCTTTCGGGCTTTCCCACTTTGAGCAAGGTCACCCACCTGATTGGCCATCGGTTCGCTCGCGCTATGTTCCAGGCTCCCCCTTCAGCTTCTTTCAGACCCCATCGTTGCCAATGACGCCCTTGCCTATGGGTTGTCTTCCCGCTGGTTAGGTGACAGGGTTTCTTTCAACCCATCGGCACAGCAGACATGCTGGGCGAACTCAAAAACCCCGCAGAGTGCGGGGCTTAGTTTTCAATGGTGCCGAAGGAGGGACTTGAACCCACACGGGTGATGAGCCCAACGGATTTTGAGTCCGCCGCGTCTGCCAATTCCGCCACTTCGGCAGCTTTTTGACACTCCTTATTATATAGGCTCTACGCTGCCGTTTCAAGCTGTCTCGCTGCCCCAATCTTCTAATAAATAGCGGTGGGGTAGCCACGACTGCTGAAAGGAACTCCCTCTTCGCTGTATTTAATTTTTTAAGATCAACGGATCATCTCAATGCATCATCCATGATCGACTATGCCTACTATAGCATAATATTTTCCGCCCTATAAAATATATTTTAGTTATCGCCCATATCCTAAAACGCCCTCCACGCGTCTACTGCGTCCACAACCCACTCATCGAAAACCTTAAAAAGGTAGAGGCATGGTAGAGACAATACCTCTACCGGCTAAAATGGCTCTACCTAAAATCCATCGCGCTCTTCATTAAAGTAGAGGCGTAGAGGCAGTGGAGGCATTTTTTCTATATTATTAGTTACCATCT
>CAVYHR010000004.1:0-143751 GCA_963768335.1 uncultured Peptococcaceae bacterium | reverse complement strand
TGGCTCTGTGAATTCTTCTCTTGTCCACCCCCGCGAAGTTTTTAAACCTGCCATTAAAAACAGCGCCTCTGCAGTAATTCTATGCCATAATCATCCATCTGGGGATTGCACGCCAGGCTCAGAGGACATCAAGATTACAAATAAGCTAATTGAGGCAGGAAAATTGCTGGGGATTGAAGTGTTAGACCATGTTGTTCTTGGGGATGGGGCGTTCGTCAGCTTGAAGGAGAAGGGGATGCTTTAAGGCACCCTAAATTCAGGGCACATTTTATTTTAACCAAACGGTATATACCAAATTCAATACCTAAAGGGGGAAAGGCTTATGTACCAACAGGTTATCGGTGCTGACATCGGAAGGTGCGAGGCAAATCTCTATTCTAACGGGAATGTGGTTCGTTTCCCGGCCAGAGTCGGAGAGTGGCAGCAGAGGGAGATATCATCCGGTGGAGACTATGAGGTTGAAATTAACGGAGAGAAGTGGTTTGTCGGTGAGCTGGCGCTGTTGGAATCTAACTTCAACAGGCGCATGGTGGAGCAGAATAAGGCCAACCAGGAGATGCTAATCGAATTACTAACCGGCCTCTATCTTATCACCGAACCCGATGCAGACATTTCCCTTGTGACCGCTCTTCCTATCGACCAATACAACGCAGAAAATCGAGAGGCGTTGCGGGCACTGCTCCGTGGCCGCTATGTGGTCAGTGTGAACCATGGTCAAGCTAAGGAAATAGTGATAGACCGGATTGATATTACCTGGGAAGGCGCTGGCATCTACTTCGACCTTATCACTGATGATTTCAGGAGTGCGCCGGGTGAATACGCTTGGCTGGCGGAGAGAAATGTACACATCTGCGATATCGGTAGCCGGACATGCAATCTGCTCACTGTTTCCAATGGGAAATATGTTTCTCGTTTGAGTCGTACTGATAATGAGCATGGAACTCTGCTCATTGAAAACACAGCCCGGGGCAAGCGAATGTCGGAATCTAATAGGGAGCAATTCGCCCGGACTATCAAAGCACTCGTTGAATCTAATTGGCTCGACGCTGACTATGGGCACGATGGCGATCACGATTCGGATTCCGATGCAAACGATGTACTCATCTTTGCCGGTGGTGGTTCTAAGATGATTGAGAAATATCTTCGGGAGTACTATCCTACCGCTCTGTTCCCTGCTTCTCCTGTCTTATGCCAGGTGAACGGGTTATACAAGATGGGCATTGCGAGAAATGGATAAGAAGGTAACATCACTACAGCAGGCAGCGCATGGTGAGAAGGCCGCTAAGAAGTACATTACTAAAATCGTAAAGTTCATGCTGTCCAACCCACAGGATTTGAAGCGGCTTGCGGTTATCGAGGGTACCAGCTTTAGCAAGTATGTTAAGGGAAAAATCGACGAGGATGCTGCCGGAGTTGACATTGTCTTATTGCAGGCGCAGGTCACGAGGTTGGAGCAGGAGATTCAAGTTCTCAAACGCAGTGGGGTTGCTCCACCGACTGCCAGGCAAGAGGATGATAAGGGAAATATTCCCGATGTGAGCGATTGGTTCGAGGATTAACATGGGGGTTAGTAAAGGAAGGGTCTATTAGCGCCCTTCTTTTTGTTGATATAGTAGGAACAAGCGCTACAGAAAAGCAGACAGTCCTAATGACCACGAGTAAAAAGGCGTCTCTCAAATAGAATACTTATATGAATCCATTGATATGGCAAAAATACATTTGTTGGTATTCTGTTATTTGATTAATCAAACTGTTAACATCATCCTCATGTAGTTCTTCAAAGAAGGATGATAATGACGGACCATTGCTTATAATCCTAAACCTATTATATGATACTAATTTAGAATAGCAGCCTAAAAATTCTTTGTGAAGGTTAGAATTGTAATCGCTATTTTCAAGCTTCGTTTGCGCCTTGCGTAATTCAGAAAATAATTTTGCAGATTGTTCATCACCATTTTTTACAACCGTGAGTTGACTTATTTCAGACTTGCCAATAATATAAAGATGTTCATTTACTGTATAACAGTATGCATCCTTCCTTCCATTTAACATCTCGCTTAATTTTGCACGCTTATCCTCATTATTTAACATTATTAGACTCCCTCTTTTATATAATCGCATCTCTACAGGGTCATTCTTCTGATAAACTACCAATGACCATAATATAGCTAGTTTTTAGAGATCCTCAATTGTCTATTAACACAAGTGGTTTCTGTCAAAAGCAACTCAGACACATGATGGAGTATTCACTTTCTCCCTAGTGATCAAACTTGGGGCTTCTTTTCTTACTCTTTGCTATATACTTCGAAGGGCATTTAAAAACATCCTTTAATATACTTTGGATTAATCCACACACTTTCCGATGAATAATGTTTCTCCCAATAATGATTGTCTCTTTTTACATCGCTACATATCGATGTTAATTCATCTGAAAGATCTTTATTTTGAAATATGAAATAATCTCTATAATTTTGATGACTAAACATGCTCATAATTGAATAGTTATATGTTGAAACATTGCTGATTCCAGCAGTCCCTCTTGGAATTAAGTTTGCTATTTCTGCGACAGTAAAACGTTTATTAATATCAATGCCATTTCCTTCAATTATTTTTAGTAGACTCACAAATAGCTTATCGGCATTTTTATTATTCTCGACTCCTGTTATCGTAAAAATATTGGATGAAATATTGTTCCAATCAAATTCCATTTTAAAAGGTCCTTCTTTCCATATATCATATTGGATAGCTTGGGATCAATGGAGAAATGAGAAATTTTTTGGGCCTATTCCTGTTCAATCCCTTTTATGTATTGAGTATTCTCGCTATCATCATTATCAAAGAAAACTTCAGTTATTTCATCGCATTCTTCACATTGTAGAAATAACTTTTGAACTATGCCTTCTTCACCTGCCTCATCATCAACTATTTTCAATTTTTTACTCTTACATGCCTTACATTTATATTGCGATATAGGGTCGAAGACTTTTTGCCTAATGTTCTCATAAACCCCGACCAATGAAGTACAAAGGGTAACACAAGATGATACCTCATAAAACGTAGCATTGCTTGAATGCGTAATCTTTGATGCATAATCCCAAGTAGCTTCTGTCATCTTTTTTATGATGCTTCTATAGTCGCTGTTCTCTGCCCCTGCTAAATAGAACTGAACAAAGAGTTCGGCCTTTCTTTTAAAATTCGAGGCCTGGGGTTGCTCATTTTCGCCAGCCATTTCAGAAGAATAGATTAAATTTCCTAATTCAATTAATACTTCTCGGCATTGAACACCTATTGACTGAAATTCTTCGATTTCGACCGCTGAATCGATCAACGTTGCAACGATTTTTAGCTTCCTAAATAATATCGGGGCAATATCACTATCTAAGGTAATAGCCTCTATGAAATCATCTGGTTTGTATTCGGTAGACGCTTTCATCCTTTCCATTAAACCCATGTGAAAAGAATAAGCCTCATCTGCTGAAAAGTAGAATGCTTCTTGAGGGTATAAATTCATCGGCACTGAATCTCCCTCAACAACCCACCACGCACCCTCGGAATCAGTTCTAACGTTCCACACCTGTACTTCCACACCTAAATCATTAAATGTATGTTCAGGCTTGGCACTTAATACTTTACATCTATCTCTACATTGCCATTCCACATATTGTGACACTTCTTCATGGGTTCTTTTTGACATTTCTATTGCCATGCCTTTCCGCTGTGCTGGAGTAGAATCACTTCTTTTCATATTTGCTCAGCTGCCGGAGTTAGATGATCAGGAGTTCCTTCAGTGGGATGGTAAGGGCAGACTGGCTAGGATCCTGGAGAAGGGCAATACCTGCGTCTATAATTACTAAAATCTAGTCATTATACTCTCAATACTATCCTTACCTCGATTCTCCAACCCTGCAGTGGCGTGAAACTTAAGCGCTCGGGTACGCAGTTTTCTCTCCCCTGTCAATAAGTACGCTCGTTTTAGGTAGTCAATTGAAAGAAGAGGATTCTTTTCGAGCTGTTCGGCCATTAGTGCGTAGTGATCCGCTCTTTCTTTGGACTCATCTAAGAAGCACCGGATATGGCTTTCAAAATTACCATCGTAAAGGACATATTCAGTCCTAACAAAATCAGAAGGCATTTGGATATCTTTAGCCTTAATTACCAAGGTTTCTTTGCCATATGCCTGCATCATGCCCAACTCATAAAATATGTTTCCATATGTTTTAATTGTTATATCCTCATGAATTATTGCTATACCCATAGGGACACTTATAATTAGCTTCCATATTTTATTGAGAAAGTCATGGCCAGTAGTAATACTATTGGCATCAATGACTCTAATATTCTGTTCGGCAAGAATTCCGGTTAAGCTTGTCCGAATTTTTTGGAGGATGGGAGGCATGGGATGCCCTAGTTGCATCATTAGAAAGCAAGTTTTGGGACGCGATAATATTGGACTAGAATCAACATCGCCATCTGTTGGACGGTAAAAAATCATTTCTTTTTACCCCCAGAACTCTGTCTTGCTATAGGCACGCCCTTATAAGGACCCTCACTTTTCTTGTGATCAAGGATCTTTCCCGCCTCACTATCAATCTTGACATAATGGCCGCTTCTGGGATTTTTAACCTGAATGATGTCACCCTTTTTTGCCAAGGCTTATCACCATCCTTTTCGCCCTATTATAATCCAAGAGAAGCATATTGCGCTAAAAAAATAAAGACCCCTGGCTGCCTGGGCCGATTATTATTAAGGGAAGGGTCTATTAGCGCCCTTCTTTTTTTGATAGAGTGGCCACAGAGTTAGTAAATTAAATTCACTTCTTACTGTAAACGGATTGGGCTTAAACCACGCAGCCAACCATCCAATCACAAATCCATAACAAACCATTGCTACGTCTTTGAAATGCTCGCCGCCGTTCACGAACCATCGCGGCAATCAACACGGCAACAATCACGATAACAACGGCGATAAAATAAGTCTTCATGCTGTTGATTTAGACCTACCCCGCTTTCTACATCATCAATTTCCTATCAATTTTTTTTAGTCAACCGTGTGCCACCTAGCCAACATTCCGGAAACCGGTGAAAAGAACTGCTTTAAATGCTTTCTGTAATCAAATAAAGTTCTCTCGCTAAGCCCCTGCGCCTGTTTCCAGAAAAGAAATCCCTGCTTAGCCTTTTCCCAGCTTGAAGCATCCTTCGCCTGAGAAACCTTCCTGACCTTTGACATAAAATATCCTCCTCCTAGTTTTTTACAACCACGAAGGAGTCCTCTCTGTCTTCGAGTCCGCTGTGTCTAATTCAAACGCAACGGACTACTCAAACAAAAAAGGGCTTCATGCGTTTTTGATAACGCCGAAAACCCTTGTAAAATGCCCGCCATCCCGGCTTAGAATAAATTGGAGGGCAAGGCCGGAGTTGAACCGGCGAATGGCGGATTTGCAGTCCGCTGCGTTAACCACTTCGCCACTTGCCCTCGTTACTCCTTATTGACTTCGAGCCTCATTATAAAACAATTTCAGCCTCATGACAACAGCAAACCCTCTCAAGAGAGGGTAGGTTAAACAATAAAATGGAGCGGAAGAAGGGATTTGAACCCTCGACCCTCGCCTTGGCAAGGCGATGCTCTACCGCTGAGCTACTTCCGCCCGTAACGTCTATATGGTGGCTCAGGCCAGAGTCGAACTGGCGACACGCGGATTTTCAGTCCGCTGCTCTACCAACTGAGCTACCGAGCCACATCCTATCAAAATGGCGGAGCTGAAGGGAATCGAACCCTCGATCTTCGGCTTGACAGGCCGACGTGTTAAACCGCTACACTACAGCTCCGTGTCCTCACCCTTATGGTGGTTCGGCTTTCAATGGTGGGCGATGACAGGCTCGAACTGCCGACCTCCTGCTTGTAAGGCAGGCGCTCTCCCGGCTGAGCTAATCGCCCGAGTGACGAAATTTATTATAGCATCCCCATTTTGGCAAGTCAACAGCCAGATCCCGGCATGTCGCCGGTCTGTGAATTGTACCCTGCAAGCGGGAACTGACCTATGCCTGAAATCCCTGGGCCTTGAGGGCGCTCCTCAGAGTCTCCTCGGTAATGATGCGAGCATCGAACAGCACCACCGCCGCCGTATCTCCGTGGTCGTCCTGCTGAGCCTTGAAGACTCCCGGCAGCCTGCGGAGAACATCGTTGAGGCCATCCAGGTCATTGCCCCCCATGTCATGGAGGTGAAAGTGTCCCAGGTGTTCTTTGGGAGTACAGCACTCGCACATCTTCAGCAACCCCTTCTCCGGTTGATATAAAGCCTGACATCCCTCATCGATATAATTCTATCATGATTGATCATTCTCCTGCCTGTGGTCGATTCCCTGTGTGCAGGCGGGGCGGATGGGATGTCGGATGGCAGCTTGTCCGGCTTCTGACCTCTTGCTTCCGGCATCTGATACCGCCAACAGGCCCTCCCGGGTCATCTTGGCCACCAGCATGGCGGTGATCCCTGAAGGATCATAGGCCGGCGCCAGTTCCACGATGTCCAGGCCAACCACCTGCAACTCCTGAAGCATGGTCAGGATCTCGAAGATTTCCGCCGGCTGAATGCCCCCCGGCTCCGGGGTGCCGGTGCCAGGGGCGTAGGCCGGGTCCAGGAGGTCGATGTCCAGGGTCACGTAAACCGGGCGATCTTTCAGGTCCGGCAGGCAGGACTGCAGTCTCCTGGCAGCCTCGAAGGGGTAGAAGTTGGTGTGGGCATGCCCGTATTGGAATTCATCCCTGGTCCCCGAGCGGATGCCGAACTGATACACGTTGTTGTCCCCGACCACTTCGCAGATCCGTCTGAGCACCGTGGCGTGGGAGAGACTCTCTCCCAGGTAATCGTCTCTCAGATCGGCGTGGGCGTCAAACTGCAGCACTGCCAGCCCGGGGAAAAAGCCGGCCATAGCCTGCACCGCAGGCAGAGTGACCAGGTGTTCGCCGCCCAGCATGAAAGGGGTCTTGCCGTCCCCGGCGATCAACCGGCAGGCCTGTCCAATCAGGCTCAGGCAGGCTTGCAGGTTGCCCAGGGGCAGGAGCAGGTCTCCGGCATCAGAGAAAGCGCACTGCCCCAGGTCTCGGTCCAACTGAGGGCTGTAATCCTCCAATCCCTGGGAGGCAACGCGCACCGCCCGGGGAGCATCCCAGGAGCCTGTGCGAAAGCTGGAGGTGATATCGAGCGGTGCTCCAAACAGGATGATCCGGGCATTCCGGTAATCGTCCCGGCTCTCCAAAAATGATCTGTTGCTGGCACATAGGTCTCTGAGGTTCAAGGGGTGACCTCCTGCATCGGGGACATTCACCGGGTGCTCTCCCGGCGCGGGGTGTGCCTCCCTACTTTAAAAGAGCCTGGACAAACGGGGGTAATGCAAAAGCCGCCCGGTGCATCCCGGGGGTATAGTAGCGCAGCCCCTGGCCGGCCATAGACCCGGCTGTTCCCGCCGGGCCCTGCGCAGGGTCGTACTTTTTGCTGCCAATGGTGAAACTCCAGAGGCCGCTGGGGTACGTGGGCACGCTGGCCAGGTAGAGTCCGGCAATCGGGAAGATGCCGCTGACGCCGCCATATACCTTGTTGATCAGGTCCTTATTGAAGAATGGCGACTCCGTCTGGGAGGCAAAGATACCGTCCGGCCGCAGTGCCCGGTAGAGCGACTCGTAAAACTCCCGGCTGAAGAGGCCTGCCGCCATCCCCACCGGATCCGGGGCGTCCACCAGGATCACGTCATAGCAGGCTTCCTTATCCTTGACGAAGGCGATGCCGTCTTCAAAGCATACTGACATCCGGGGATTATCGAAAGAGCAGGCCAGTTCCGGCAGGAAGTGCCGGCTCACATCCACCACCCGCCGGTCGATCTCCACCTGGGTGACGCTGCCGATCTGCTGGTGCCGAAGCACCTCCCGTGCGCAGCCCCCGTCTCCACCGCCGATGATCAGGACATCCTGGGGATCGGGGTGTGAACAGATGGGCACGTGAGCCAGCATCTCGTGGTAGACGAACTCATCGTCAATAGTCGCCTGAATCGCCCCGTCAAGCACCAGCATCCGCCCGAACATTTCCGTATCCAGGACCACGATCTCCTGAAAGGGACTCATCTCCCGGTGTAGTGTCTGCAGCACCTTGCAGGATATTTTAAGCCCGGAATACTGCAGCTCGTTGAACCATACCTCCATGTCCACGCTTCCTTTCCCCGCCATATCCAGTTTATGGACGTTGGCTACGGCTACCGATCACTATTAGTACCACAGCGGCACCGCTGCAAAGACACAGCCACAGGCGTCAACCAGGTGCTCGGCTGCAGCCACCTTGATCTCCGCCAGCTTCATCCCCCGGTGCTGGAAGGATTCGACCACCATCTCACTGACACGGCGCTCTGCATCCTGGCGGCCACAATGGCCGGCAAACTCCATGATCACTCCGAAGTCCCCAGCCCCGGCCCCTATCCCCACCGCTACGGCAGCGGCAATGTGAGCGCCCGTCTCTGCGCAGACCAGTGTGCCGTATGCGATCGGGACCAGAGAACCTGGCGGAATATCCAGCCTGGCTTCATAGACTGCGCCAGGGGGCAGTATGCTGCTCACCCTGAGCAAATTGACGTTGCCTATTCCCGCTTTGAGAAGTGCTTTGTCAAATGCGGTTAATTCATGTTCCCCTTCTGCAGATGCAGCGACTAGAGAATAGCGGCGCGGCGTTGGCAGCATCTCCTGAAATCCTTCCCCTCATCCCAGATTGCGTTGTGTCCCGGGCGCCATAACAATGCTCTTGCTCACGGCCAAGATCGCGATCCGGCCTTGGCGCAAACGTTGTCAGTACCGGATAAATGCAAACTAGACAGATTATACCCGGAGGGCTTGGCACTGTCAATGCAAGACTTCCTGGCAGATCAGTTACCTGGTATTGCCATATTCCAGTTGTTGGCGCCAGCAGGCCATACCGGCTCCCCCGGTCACGGCAGTCTCAAAGCGCAGGAACCGCCGCCCAGGAACCGCTGTTCCCCTACCTCTCCATATTTCCCAAGATATCCCCGGCATCCTTGAACCACTCGTTCAGGGCGTCAGCGAGGATCTTCTGAATGTCAGCCATGAGTTGGGCAAACCGGTACTCAGCGCCCAGGTGGTCCCTCAGGGTCGGATTGAGGTTGACGAACTCGGACACCTGCTGCAATCGCTGCTTTTTGTCCGCGTCCACTTCTCGCCCCATGGCCATGTCCATTTCCAGCTCCCACTGCAGGCGCCGCAGATCGTTAAGCATCTCCTTGTTCTTCGGGTCCGCCTCGAGTTGCTTCCTGGAGTCCAGCCAGGTCCGGTATTCACCCGAAGCCTTCAGAGCCCTGGCCAATTCATGGGCCTGATCATAGGCGTTCATCGTTGCGTTGCACCCCCATCGTTTTCAGATTTTTTAAGACGGCCGGCCGCGCTTTTGAGGTTAGTGGCGTGTGTGAAGTCCCGGCCTTTCTATAGCAGCATTGCCGTGCCGATACCTCGATAAATGAAGTATGCCGCCAGTACTACCAGAAAAATGCCGCAGACTCCCAGGATACCCCGGTAAGCGGCGGCGCTCAGCCATCTCTTTCCGGTGGCGACAGCACCGGCGACAAAGACATACCAGCTCAAATCCGCCAGAATGTGACCGGTGTAAAATGAGGCCAGACCGATAATGCCCGCCTGGAGCGCCTGGGTAACGTAGAGAATGCCGATGGTAAACCACCATAAGATCCAGTAGGGGTTGGCCACGCTGGCGATGAGACCCGACTTCAGGGGAGACAGGCGGGATGCCGTCCCCAACCGGACGCCCCCTCCATCCTGTTCGAGGTCAAGACCCGTCGTCCCCCTGAGAGCGCCACGGAAGATGTCCGTACCCATGTACAGCAGTGCCAGCCCGCCGCCGATGCCGATCACCACGGATATCCACTGCAGGTGCAGCAATTGGTTCAGCCCCAGGGCAAACAGCGCCAGCAGAGCGATTTCGGCCAGACCGTGGCCGGCGCTGATCAACAGCCCGGACCGCCAGCCTTGCTGCAGGCTTTCCTTGATGGTCACCGTCAGCAATGGTCCAGGCATCAGGGCGCCCGACAGGGCGACCACATAGGCAGTCGTAAAGATAAACAGGAGCCTCAGGCGGCCTCCCCCCTCTCTCCCGTTCGAAAATCCCCTTCAAAGTTACCACCTATCGAACGGTACGTAAAGGGTTGTCCGCGCAAGATCGGTGGGGAGCGTTTCAACGAAGCGCCATTATTATTGGTTGCAGCAGGGTTGTCCCAAGAAAGATCAGGTAAAAGAGCCCTCCCATCAGGAGAATGAAAGCGTTCAGGTTTTTGCCAAACTTCATACTGAGATACACCAATCCGGCGGAGGTAAAAGTCAACAGTATCGGCGTCAGCGAGCCATGCACATAATGCCAGTTGCCGGTCATAATGCCGATGCTGGGCAGGATAGCGCTCTGAAAGACCATCGCTCCGGTGATATTGCCGATCGCCAGAGTATCCTTGTGCCGCCTGAGCCAGATAATGCTGTTGAACTTCTCAGGCAGTTCTGTGGCTATAGGGGCGACGATCAGAGACAGGAAGAAGGTGGGGATGCCCAGCAACAGGGAGATGGCGGTGACCTGGTGAATGAACAGCTCCGCCCCGCCGATCAGCAGACCGACCGCAAACAGAACCTGAAGAAGGATCATGACGAGGCGCGGCCTGTTTCTTCCGGCGCTGAAGAACAGCGGGTGAAGGTCCGGTGCCTGGCCATGAGCCGAGGCCCTCCTGAGGGTTAAAAATATATAGAATAAGTAACTGCCCAGCAGTATCATCATCAGGGCGGTCTTCCACCGGTCGGGGGCGAAGGCGGCACAGATGCCAAGGCTGTAGCCGAAAAAAAAGAACAGCAGATCCCGCTGGATGATCCCCGGGTTGATTTCCAGGCGTGGGAAGTTTGGCCGCTTTCGGGCTTCCAGCACCACCACCAGGCCGCTGATGAAAAAGGCGAGGGTGCTGAGCATGAAGGGAGCGCCGATGATCGCCCCGATGCCCACCTGCTCCTGCTGCAAGCCTTTGCTGGTGAGAAAGGCGATCAGCGGGATCAGGGACTCGGGCAGGGCTGTGCCTACCGCCGCCAGGATGCTGCCGACGGCGCCTTCTGCCAGGTGTAGACGCAGCCCCAGCCATTCCACACTGTTGGTAAAGATCTCCGCTGCCGCCAGAATGATTCCCAGGCTCACAAACAGCAGGACAAAGTCCATCTACGTCGGCTCCTTAATTTCTGTGAGATGGACGGGGTTAGCAGGCTGCAGGATCCTGCTGCGGATTTGCAGCCCCGGCCAATCACCGAACAGTTGTAGAATGGCAGACATCAGAGAGGCTGCATGATCCTCCGGCGCCTTGAAAAAGTCGATAGCCTGCGGTACCCGATCCGGTATAAAAGCTGGCGCGCCGCGGCGAGGTCTCTTCCGATCTCTTCGGCTTCATGCGCATCTGAGCCGAGGGTTACCGGAATATCGAGTTCGTAGCATTTCTGCAACAGTTCCGCAGCCGGGTAGATCTCCGCGCAGGGCTTGTATCCACCCCCGGTATTGACCTCGACTGTCAATCCGGCTTGCCTGATCGCCTGCAGGGCGGGGACGGCCAGGGGCAAAACAGGCCCCGCCGGCCGATAGCCGAACACCTTGATCAGGTCGAAGTGGCCAACGATGTCAAACAGGCTGGACCGGGCGAGCTCCTCTACTAAACTAAAATATGTTCGGTAAAGCTCGTTTATATCCCACTGAGAATAAAACGCCTGGAAATCCGGATGATCAAACATCCAGTCACCGATCTCGTGCACCGACCCGATCAGGTAATCAAAGGGAAGGCGTCCGGCAATGGAGGCGATCTTCCGCTCCCTGCCGGGCCTGAAGTCAAACTCCATACCGTTTTTCACTTTCAGGGCCGGGAACCGTACCGCCAGCGCAGCCACCAGTTCAAAGTCGGTGCCCTGGCAGTATTCATCGTGATCCGACAGGCCAATCTCTTCGATCTGCTGTTCCTGGGCCGCGGCCAGGTATTGTTCCAGCATCTCCTCTGTATAGCATCCCCCTCTGTGCCCCAGGGGGTGGGTATGATAGTCAACCAGCATGGTTTTTCCCGCTTTCTTCTCTCGCCTGATTCCTTTTTCTTCGCCCGGTATCACAAGAATTAAAACATTACCTGGCAGAGTTTTCAATACCGTAGCGCAAAAGCTTCCTTGTTTGCCGCCCGGATACATATTACAATAGGGTGAGCCCGCCGGCAGGAACGCAACTCCAGAGGGGAATCCGGCACTCCCATGGGTTGAGCGCCGGGTTGCAGGCAGTAAGCAGTCAACGAGAAGCAGCGGGAGAGTGATGGTTGTGGCGGAAGTTATTCCATTTCATGGCATCAGGTACAACACCGGCAAGACACCGGACGTGGCGGCAGTGGTGACACCGCCCTACGACGTGATCGACGCCGCAGCGCAGCAAAGATATTACGATCGGCATCCCTATAACGTGATCCGCCTGGAATACGGCCAACAATACCCCACCGACGATGACTGCGCCAACCGCTATACCCGCTCCGCAGATGACTACCGGGACTGGCTGCGGTCCGGCATTCTGATCCGGGAGCCGGAGGCGGCGATCTACCTGCATGAGCAGTCATTTCAGCAAGGTGGGCGCTGGTTCCGCAGGACCGGCTTTTTTGCCCGGGTGGCTCTCGAAGAATACGCCACCGGCCAGATCCGGCCCCACGAAGAGACCCTGTCCAAGCCCAAGGCGGACCGGCTGGCCCTGCTGGCGGCCTGCCGGGCCAACTTCAGCCCGGTCTTTTCCTATTACGAGTCTACCGGGCCGGACCTGGAAGGTGATTTCGACCGGATAAAAAAGGCGCCGCCGCAGTCGGACCTGGTCGATGACTCCGGCATCATCAACAAGCTCTGGGTAATCACCGACCCCGCCGTGCATCAGAAGGTGACCACCACCCTCGGTGGCCGCCCCCTCTACATCGCAGATGGCCACCACCGCTACGAGACCGCCCTGAACTATTACCGAGAGGAAAAAGATCGCTGGCCGGGGGCGGCGCATATCCTCATGTACCTGGTCAACACCGCCGACCCGGGGCTGGTAATCCTGCCCACCCACCGGATCGTGCACAGCCTGCCGGCCCTGGATCTGGCTCTCCTCAAGGAGTCGCTGCATGATGACTTTGCAGTGGAAAGGATCGCCCTTCCCTCCGCCGGACAGGCGCAGCAACTGCTCTCCGACCGCCGGGAGGCGGACCAGGCGATCCTGATGATGGTCACCCCGGAACCGGCGGCCTACCTGTTGACCCTGCAAGACCGCCTCCGGGTCAGGCAGCTTGTCCCCCAAAAATCCGAGGCGTGGTGCAGCCTGGACGTGGCAGTGCTGCACGTCCTGATCCTGAACAGGCTGCTCGGGCTGGAACAGGAGGCGCTGTCGCAGCAGGAGAACCTGACCTACACCAGGGATGAGGCGGAGGCGCTCCAGGCGGCTGCCAGTGGCCAGGCGCAGTTATCCTTTATCCTGAACCCGACGCGAATCCAACAGGTAACTGCGGTCGCCGCCGCCGGTGATAAGATGCCCCAGAAGTCCACCTACTTCTATCCGAAGGTTCTCACCGGTCTGGTGATCAACGACCTGACATCCGGGATGTGAGCGGTTAGACGTTATTGCAGGAAGCGGCTCTCGATAAAGTCCGCCAGCGGCTCCACCTGATCAGGGCTGAAGCATGGCACACCGCCGTCAAGCAGGCAGTCGCCTACCACTGCGATCAGGTCCGAGCCCAGAGACAACCTTCCCTCCGAGTAGCCCTGGCGCAGCACTTCAATCTTCGGCCCCGCCTGGGACTTGAATCCTTCGGCCAGGATCAGATCGACACCGTCCATCCTGCTGCCAAGCTCGGACAGGGTCGGCTCCGGGTCGTGCCGGGTGTGCACCGTCAGAGATTCCGGGCCGACTACCAGCACCCGGTTGGCCCCCGCCTGAAAGAACTGCCAGGAATCCTTCCCCCTGCTGTCGATCTCGTAACCGTGAGCGGCGTGCTTGACCACGGCCACCCGGTAGCCCCTGGCCGCCAGGCTGCTGATCAACCCGGCGATCAGCGTTGTCTTCCCCGTATTCGCATGCCCCACCACTGAAACAACCGCGGCCATAGGTCTCCCTTCCTTAACAAGTCATTTACCTGTTCTGATTTTACCAAAAACGGGCGGCAAAACCCACCCCTCGGGATGGGAAAGAGACCCAAACATCATTTATCTTGATGGGAATTTTGGGATCATAGCTATATTGTGTCTAGAACATGGCCCCGCTGAAAGGGATGGCCTGTGGTGGCCAATTCAACTGGGTCTTGGCTTCAGTGGGGGATTGATTCCCCCACTGAAGCCAAGAGCCCAGTTAATATTGTGGCATAGCCGCCCTTTGTCGGCTCGAGGCTTCGCCTCGGCTGAAAGCCCGCCGACACACCGGTCCCGCCGCTTTGAAGAAGCGGGGGTATTAGGGCGGGTAGCCATCAATGATAAATGGTGTAACCCGGATAACGCAGCCATCATCGGCGATAAAGTGTTACATAAATGCACCGGGCTCTTCAAATAATAAAGATAAAATCAGAACCAGGAGGTATCAGCATGGCATCAGTTGCTCTTGGCATATTCGACAGCCGCGACCAGGCCGAGCGGTCGGTGCAGGAACTGCGCAACAAGGGGTTTGACAAAGAGATCTCCGTAGTCGCCCACGATAACCAGGGTCACTCCTCCGGTCTCACCATGGGGGGCAAAACAGACTCCAACCTTGACGGGATCACTACCGGCGGTGTACTGGGAGGCGTGGCCGGCCTGGCCGTTGGAGCAGGCGCCCTGTTCATTCCCGGCATCGGCCCCCTGATCGCCGCAGGGCCGATCGCCGGACTGCTGTCCGGCGCTGTCACCGGTGGCATCGCCGGAGGCCTGATCGACTGGGGCATCCCCGCCGAGGAGAGCCATCACTACGAGGAGGACGTCAAGCAGGGCAAGACCCTGGTGGCCGTTCACAGCAGCGGCCCCAAGCTCGACGACGCCGCCCATGTTCTGCGCCAGCACGGCGCTCACGACGTCAATACCTACTAAATCTCCCTAATCTCATATTGGGCAAAAAAGCCAGGGCCTGTGTAGCCCTGGCTTTTTAATCATTTTTTAAAATCTTCTTTGACCACATGCCAGCCTCCGCCGCCGGCAGTCGCAGCACCCGCTTGTCTCTGCAAACAGATACCGGAGGATGTCAGAATGTAAGCTGTTTTTTCCTGCCTCCGGCTTCCTGCTTTTGGCCTCCGTTAACGCCCGGCGGGCTTGATGCCCAGCACGTCCAGCTCCACCTGGTTGAGGCCGACACCCCGCAGGCGCTCCCGGTTGCCCCGCAGGCTCTCGATGGCGTTCACCCCGAGGGCGCCCAGGATCTCCTTCAACTCCAGCGACCAACCAAGCAGCAGGTTGACCAGCCGCTCGGTGGCCTCTTCCGTCTCCAGGCGCCGGGTCAGCTCCGGGCGCTGGGTGGCAATCCCCCAGGAGCAGTTGCCGGTATAGCACTTCTGGCACAGGTGGCAGCCCATGGCGATCAGGGCCGCCGTCCCGATGGCGACCACGTCCGCCCCCAGGGCGATGGCCTTGGCCACGTCGCCGCTGTTACGGAAGCCCCCGGCGGTCACCAGGGTCACCTGGTTGCGGATATTTTCCCGGCGCAGCCGTTCATCCACGGCAGCGATCGCCATCTCGATGGGGATGCCGATGTTGTCCCGGATCATGGTGGGCGCCGATCCGGTGCCACCCCGGAAGCCGTCGATGTACACGAAGTCCGCCCCCGCCCGGGCGATGCCGCTGGCGATGGCCGCCACGTTGTGCACGGCGGCGATCTTCACCCCCACCGGCTTAGTGTATCGAGTCGCTTCCTTCAGGGCATAGATCAGTTGCGACAGGTCCTCGATGGAGTAGATGTCGTGATGCGGCGCCGGCGACAGGGCGTCGCTGCCCTCGGGGATCATCCTGGTCTGGGAGACCTCCTGGCTAACCTTCTCCCCCGGGAGGTGGCCGCCGATACCCGGCTTCGCCCCTTGGCCGATCTTGATCTCCACCGCCGCCCCCCGGTCCAGGTACTCCTGGTTGACCCCGAAGCGTCCGGAGGCCACCTGGACGATGATCCGGTCGCTGTAGGGATAGAGTTCCTTATGCAGGCCACCCTCCCCGGTGTTCATCAGCGAACCGGCGAGAGAGGCCGCCCGGGCCAGGGCCTTGTGGGCCTGCAGGCTAATCGCTCCGTAGGACATGGCGGCAAAGATGATCGGAGTTTCCAGGGCCACCTGGGGGCCGAGCCTGGTGGCCAGCGCCGCACCGCCGTCCCTTTCCTCAAACTCCAGGACGTTGGGCTTGCTCCCCAGGTACGTCCGCAACTCCATCGGCTCCCGCAGGGGGTCGATGGACGGGTTGGTCACCTGGCAGGCATCCAGCACCATATGGTCGAAGTAGCTGCCATAGGGGCGGTCGTTGCCCATGCCGGTCAACAGCATGGCGCCGGCCTCGGCCTGTTTGTAGATGGACTTGATGTCATTTGCCGTCCAGTAATCGTTGGCCTTGAAGGCGAGCAGGTTGCGCTCCACCGTGATCGCCGCTTCCGGGCAGAAGGTCACGCAGCGCTGGCAGGCCACGCACTTGGCATTATCAGGCGTCACCCGGTCCTGGAAGCTCAGCGCCCCAAAACCGCAGTTCAGCACGCACCGCTTGCAGCGCCGGCAGCGCTGGTGATCTATCTTGACCAGGAAATCGGGCGTCAGCAGGCTCCTGATCATGGCTGCACCCCCTCCTCCAGTTTAACTATAATCGGCTCCCCGGCCCTGATCGTCCAGACCCGGTCGGGGGCCGGGCAGATCTCTCTGATAGCGCTCTCCTCGCTGGACAGGTAGACCACTTCGTCTTTCTGTCCGCAGACCAGGGGGCGCAGCTTGATCCGGTCGGTGATCCCAATCATCCCGCCGGTGAAGCCGACCACCAGGCTGAAGGGCCCGTTCAACATGGCGGAGCTGTAAACCTGCCGGATGGCCGTGACCGCCTCCCGCTTAGGCTCAGGATAGCGGTCGATCTCCTTCCAGAAGGGCGCCGCCAGGGCCAGGCAGGTAGTCTCCAGGGACAGCCCCTGCCTCCGGTGCAGCAGATCGAAGAGATAGGCGATCACTTCGGTATCGGTCTGCAGGGTGCAGTGATAACCGAACGCCTCCAGGTAGCGCCGGTTGATCCCGTAGGAAGAGATCTCCCCGTTGTGCACCACCGACCAGTCCAGGATGGTGAAGGGGTGGGCGCCGCCCCACCAGCCGGGAGTGTTGGTGGGAAACCGCCCGTGCGAGGTCCACATGTAGCCCTCGTACTCCTCAACCCGGTAGAATTCGCCGATGTCCTCGGGGTAGCCCACTCCCTTGAACACCCCCATGTTCTTGCCGCTGGAGGCCACGAAAGCCCCGTCGATCTTCTGGTTGATCTCCATGACCTGCTTGACGACAAAGTTCTTCTCATCGTAACCGTCGTCCGCCGTGCCTCTTCCGCCCGGTCGCCGCTCGCTCTGCCTGGCCGAGAACTGCTCCACCACGTAGGGCTTCACCCTCAGAAAATAGCGCCACAGAATGGGGGCGTCGGTGATCCGGGGATGGGGGCGCGTCGGGATCGGTTCGCTGCGGTCGATGAAAAAGCTCTTTTCCAAAAAGCGCTCAGTCTCATGCTGGCTGGTCTCTTTATGGTAAAGAAGGTGGAAGGCATAGTGGTCCCTGTACTGCGGGTAGATCCCGTAGCCGGCAAAACCGCCGCCCAGGCCATTGGACCGGTCATGCATCAGCCTGATGGACTTGATCACATCGGCCCCGCTGAAGCGCTTGGCTTTTCTATTCAATATGCCGGTGATGGAGCATCCCGACGGTATGCGCGGAAAAGTCTCCTGCATATATACTGCCCCTCCCCCATACCCGGAGTATTCAGAATTCAGTAGTCAGCATTCAGAATACCCAGAGAATATGCTTCCCAGCTTTCTACTAACCCCGCAAAAGAAGTTCTGTCTCGAGTTGCAAGCACGAACAAGTGCGCCTTCCTCCGCATCCAGGCCTTCGGCCTGGCCTGAAGAATGCGGAGTATATGGCATACCAGTACTCATTCTGACTCCTGACTCCCGACTCCTGACTCCTGTGTTAAACCCAGTAAACGTTGAAGATCGGCCTCTCCTCCCGGAGGAAGGGCATCCAGGCCCAACTTTTTACGTGCCTTCTCGTCAATGGCGCCCAGCCTGCCTGTCTGCAGGAAGCCCTTGATTCCGCCCTGCAGCGGCGGCGGAGCGGTGCCCCTCTCCAGGGCCAGGTGCTTTAAAGCTGTAAAAACCTTTTCCATGCCAAACTTCTGAGGGCAGAGCTCGGAGCAGGTATGGCACTCCAGGCACTGCCAGACAGCCTTGTCTTGCAACAGTTCATCCAGGTTGCCCTGCAGCAGGCTGCCGATCAGGTCCCGGGGCTGGAAACTGCTGCTCACCTGGGCAACCGGGCAGTCGTCCACACAGGCGCCGCAGTCATAGCAGCGCTTGACATCGGCCAGGTCGATCCGGTCCCTGATGGCGTCCAGCGTTCCGGTTTGCTTGCTCCAGGCCTTGAAGAAAGGTTCCAGGCCAACCCGGTGCTCACGAAGTCCGAGGTCCTCGCCGGGGATGCCCATGGCCAACCCGAGCAGTTCGGGATAGGTGAACACCGGCAGGTTCAGCCGCTCTCCCTGGCGCTGCAGAATATACTGACGCTGGTCATATTGAATGAAGCAGGCAGGACAGACCGCGGTCAGGGCATCGACCCTGCCGTTCAAATCCTGCAGCTTCTTGCGCAGCATCATGGTGGCTTCTTCCTGGGACCCCGTAAACCCCAGTCCGCTGCCGCAGCAGAGCATCTTGGTCTCGTACGGCGCCGATGACGCCCCCAGCGCCCTGACCAGGGCATCGTACTTCTCCGGGTGCAGAGGATCGTCGAAGCGAAGCCGGTCAGCCGGCCGCATCATGTGGCAGCCATAGTGTACGGCGATCTTCAGCCCGCGCATCGGGCGGGTGACCAGTCCGCTGATCCGGGCCGGGGTGACGTCGTCGTGCAGCACCTCGATCAGGTGCCTGACCACGGCCTTGCCCTGGAAGTCCAGGCCGACCGTCCTCAACTGGGAGGTCACTTTTTCCCTCAATGCTGCCGAATCCAGGATGCTGCCGAGCACGGTCTTCAGAGTGCTGTAGCAGCCGTTGCAGGGTGTCAGCAGGGGCAGGCCGGACTGTTCGGCCAGGGCCAGGTTGCGGGCTGCCACCAGAATCCAGGCCTCTTCCGAATAGTTGCCCACCACGCTCCGGTCCGGGCAGCAGGTGAAGCCCGGCAAGTCTACCGGTTCGATGCCCACCCGCTGCAATATGAGGCGTGTCGATTTCTCTAAAAAGGGGAGGCGGGCCGGTATCTGGCATCCCCAAAAAACCGCATAGCGTTTGGCCATGAGCTTCTCCTCTCAAGACAGTCGTTGACCGCTCTCACTTCTCATTTATGCGGCACAGGGTCTGGCCGACCTTGACCACTTCTCCCTCTGTGGCGATGATCTCTTCCACCAAACCGCCGGTAGGAGAGGGAACGCTGAAGACGGCCTTGCTGGTAAACATCTCTACCAGTTCGTCTTCGGCCGCCACGTCGTCTCCTTCATCCACCTTCCAAAAGGATACGGTGGCCTCATCCACGCCCTCGGCAAGAAACGGCAGCACTATATCCATCATTAATATCTCCTCCCGTTTTGGTCGTTGGCATTTCTCGAAGTTCGATGTTCCAATCTCGATGTTTCAATCTCGATGTTCGATTTGCTTTTCTCTTTCGAACCTCGAACCTCGAACGTCGTTCAATCCCCGGCCGCCTCTGCCGCCTCTCTCAAGGTCTCGGACAGGGTCGGATGGGCGTGGATGGTGTCGCTGAACTGTGACAGGGTCAGCCCCCAGCGCACCGCCAGCACCCCCTCGGCAAGCAGTTCGGTGGCGTGCGGCCCGATGATATGCAGGCCGAGCATGCGGCCGGTGTCCGCCGCGGCCAGCACCTTCACGAAGCCGTCCGGCTCTCCCTCGCACAAAGCCTTGCCGTTGGCAACAAAGAGAGACTTGCCGGTCTTCAGTGGGATACCCCGGTCCTTGGCCTCCCGGCTGGTGATGCCGACGCTCCCGATCTCCGGGCAGGTAAAGATGCAGTTGGGGATAGCATTGTAATCCACCGTCCGCGAGGCGCCCAGGGCGTTTGCCGCTGCCGCCGCTCCCTGGGCGGTGGCCGCGTGGGCAAGCAGGGCCTTCCCGGTGATGTCGCCCACTGCGTAGACGCCGGGGACGGTTGTTTCCAGATGATCGTCAATGACTATTGTTCCGGAGGCTGTAGCCACTCCTGCCTGCTCCAGTCCGATGCCTGCCGTGTTCAGGCTGCGGCCGACCGCAATCAACACCCTGTCGGCCATCACCTCGGCGCCGTCGCTCAGAGAGACCCTGGCGCGCCGTCCGTCCCGGGCCACCTCCAGGATCTTGGTCTTGGTCTTCAGGTCGATCCCCTGCTGCTTCAGCATCACCTGCAGCCTCCGGGCCAGGTCCTCGTCGATAAACGGGAGAACGGTCGGCCGGGCCTCCACCAGGGTCACCCGGACGCCCATGGCAGCGCAGATCCCTGCAAACTCGCAACCGATCACGCCCCCGCCGGCGATCAGCAGGGTCTCGGGAAGTTCGTCCAAGTGAAGCATCTCCGTGCTGGACAGCACCACGTCCCCGTCATAGCCCAGGGACTGCGGCAGCAAAGGCTCGGAACCGGTGGCGACGATGATCTTGTCGCCGGTGATCCGCTCGGTCCTGCCGCCGTCATATACCAGATCCACCTGGTTGCTGCCGGCCAGGCGCCCGTGGGCCTGCACCAGCTCGATCTTGCTATTTTGCAGCAACAACTGCACGCCGGACCTCAACCTGGTGACAATCTCTTCCTGACGGGAACGCACTCTGACGTAGTTCAGGGCGGGCTCGCCCACCTCCACCCCGAACTCCCCGGCCTTGCGGGCGCGTCTCAGCGCCGAGGCGCTTTCCACCAGCGCCTTGGTCGGGATGCAACCTCTATTCAGACAGGTCCCGCCGACCTGCTTGGCCTCGACGACACAGACCCTGGCCCCCATGCGGGACGCTTTCAGGGCCGCCGGGTAACCCCCAGGGCCTGCCCCGATGACAATCACCTGGTAGTCCAACCCTTGACTCCTCCCTTGGCCTAATAGCAGTAGAGCCTTCCGTAGGGCCGGTGGGAAACCGGTATCAGCTTGCAGAATTTATCGGCGCAAACCTCATCATAACTATATCCAAAAGCGGCGCAGAAATCCTGCAGGTGCGGGCCCAGGAGACTCCAGTCCGCCTCGTCCAGATCGAAGACGGACACCTCTTTGCCCAGGGTGAAGGGGTCGACCTCGCCTCTCAAATAGATCACACCGCCGTGCATGCCCGTCCCCAGATAGTCACCGGCCAGAGGCGTCCCCGGCTGCCGCTCCAAACCGAGCAGCACCAGGATCCCTCCGGCCATGTATTCACCTAGAAAGTCCCCCGCCGTCCCGCCGGCGATCAGCACCGGGACCTGCTTCTTGTATTCTTTCATGTGGATCCCCACCCGGTACCCCACGTTTCCCTTGATAAACAGCCGCCCGCCGCGCATCCCGTAGCCCAGCACGTCGCCGGCATGGCCGTGCACCGTGACCTGGCCGGCGTTCATGGTGTTGCCGATGGCATCCTGGGCGTTGTCATTGATCATGATCTCCGGGCCGTTCATGAATGAGGCCAGGTCGTTGCCCGGCACTCCGTTGACCACCATTCTGATATCGGGATACGCCAGGCCGGTACCCAGGTAGCGCTGTCCGTTGACGTTGTCGAGCTGAAACTCCCGTATCCCCTCTTCCGCCAGGCGTCTGATCAGCTCGTTCAACTCCCGGTAATGCAGGCCCTGACTGTCGATCCTCTCCATGATTCCGTCCCCCACTTACTAGGCTTAAATACTCGTATTTGCGATTATATCAGCACCTGTTGTAAATTACAATAACATTGACGCATTGAATACAATGTTCTTTACCCACGATGGCTACCCGCTCTAAGGCCCCCGCTTTTCCTCCGCATCCGGGCTAACGCCCGGCCTTGTACTTCTATTCAACCCTCACCAAAAAAAATAGCCACCGTCTATCAAACATGGCGGCGGCACTACATAGCCACCTGATCAATACCTGGTGAGGTATATATTTCTCTCCCGGGATGTACCTGGGGCGGCGCTCCTTCACTCCGAGTCTTGGCGGCCACGGGGGTCGAGGGATTTGGTCCTGGTTTCTCAGGTTAGATCGATCTCGGTTATGGATTCATGTTGATGGAGGCTGGGCGACTCCATGTAGACAGTCACGCCGTCAAAATCACCCGTGCTCAGGGTGGGGTTGCTGGTCGGGATCTGGTTGCCAAGGTTCAGGTTCGGCAACTGTTTAAAACCCGGGTCGTAGGTCTGGCTCAGCAAATCACTGGTCAGAGCCGTGCGGGCGGTAACGAAGGAGACCCACACGTGAGTGAATTCATACCAGACATAGCTCTCCGTGCTGGTCGCCACGGTGGTGTAATAGGCGCCGTTGTAATAATAGGGGCCAAAAGCCCGGAAGTGGTGGATATTGCTGTCGTAGAAGCTTTTATCGGCCCAGGCGCCGTAGGGCGAGGTGGGCTGCTGCTGGTACAGGACGCCGGCGATGTAGCTGGTGTACCCGCCGGTGTGCCAGATGCTCTCGCCAAAGCCCGCAGCATCCACGGCGGCCGCAAACCTGGCCTGGGCATTGGAGACCGAGGTGGCGTAGGGATCGACGTAGACAAAGTTGATCATCTCTTGCATGGTCTTGTTGCCATACTGGGAAAACGTCTGGCCGAGGCAGTCGGCCACGGTCTGTCCGTCGGACTGCAGCATCCAGGCGTCGGCCTGGAACGAGCCGCCGTCATTTTGATAGTCTGGTATGGTGCAGGCTTGCCCGGCTGGCATTGTCTGGGCTAAAGCCATCCCGACAAAAGACAAGAACAGAACGCAGACGATCACCGGTATTACTGCCTTGCGTACAGCCGCCAGCTTGATATTTCCTCTGATCATTTTCCTTAATCTCCTCTCGATTTTTAGGATTTTACCATCTTAGTCTTACTTATCCGGTCCATGTACCATTATATCTCCATCACTCACCATCATCCCTCTTCCCTCTCAACCGCCCTTAACTCTTCCTTAAATTGTAAGCCTTAAATTTATAGCAAGTGTTGGCTTCGTGTTAATTACATATTAAGAATATATTTCCACGTAAATTTTGATGATTTTGTCAATTCATGCACTTCAGAAATCTTGGCGTTGATCTTGGTATGAGGGATGAGCATGCCCGGTTATTCAATTTTTAACCATTCCTTAACAGTTCTTTAACATAATCTGTCTATACTGAAGTTGCCAGGTTCCGGCAAAAGATCCGGGCGAGCCCTGATGGACAAGATTTATGAACAGGCGCCTGGCAGTGAGCGCCCCGGACTTAAGAATGCGATGTTAAAAGAGAGGATCCGAAAGGAGGTGAATGAATGAGCAAAGAAACGGCGTCGATACGTCTGGTCAACGTCTCCAAGACGTATGGCAAACAGGCGGTCCTCTCCGATATCTGCCTGGATATCCGGGAAGGTGAACTGATGACGGTCGTCGGCCCCTCCGGCTGCGGCAAGACCACTCTGTTGCGCTCCATCGCCGGGCTGGAGGAGATCCAGGCGGGAGACATCTATATCGATGGCAAGCTGGTGAATTCGTGGCCGCCCCACCTGCGCAACACGGCCATGATCTTCCAGAGTTATGCCCTCTATCCCAATCTCTCGGTATTTGAAAACATTGCCTTTCCTTTACGGGCGGTCAGGATGCCGCAGCCGGAAGTCCGTAAACGGGTGGAGGAAGTCGCCACCCGGCTGGGATTGTTCAACAACTTGTCCCGTAGGCCACGCCAACTCTCCGGCGGGGAACGGCAACGGGTGGCCATCGCCAGGGCGATCGTTCGTAATCCTCACGCCTTCCTGATGGACGAACCGCTGTCGAACCTGGATGCCCAACTGCGCCGGTACATGCGGGCGGAAATCGTGCGTCTGCAGCGTCAGTTGGGAGTTACCACCATCTTTGTGACCCATGATCAGTCTGAGGCCATCACCATGGGCGACCGGATCACGGTTCTAAATGAAGGCAGGATTCAGCAGACCGGTACGCCACGTGAGGTATACGACCGGCCGGCCAATACATTTGTCGCCGGGTTCATTGGCCTGCCGGGCATGAATCTTAATACGGCAAGCCTGGCCTTCGTGGAGGAACCTGGCGTCATCAGGATGCACGGATCCCGGTTGACTATTCCCGTCACCAACCGCATGCATACTAGTTTTGAAGAGGAAACAATCGTTGGCGTCAGGCCGGAAGATTTCCTGATCACCGGCAAGCAGGACGCAATGCTCACAGGACGCATTGACCTGATCGAATACCTTGGCGCAGAAACAGTTCTGACAGTGTTGTCGGAGGCCGGAGAGTTCATCGTCAAGGCCGGCGCCGGGCAGGTTTTTCGACTCAATGACTTGCTGCATTTAAAGGTCCTGCCGGAAAACGTCTACCTCTTTTCATCCCTGACACGGGCTCTGCATGGTACTCTATCCGAAATCATCGAAATAAACGGTGCTCTCGCTTCTCCGGCCTAATAAAAATGAAAAATTTTAAGGAGGTTATGTCAATGAAAAAGGTTCTCATGATCTGTATGGTCGCATTGATGGCCATTGGCGTCCTCGCCGGTTGCGCCCCTAAAAGCGCCACGACCAATACCCCGAGTAATCCCGTTCAACTGACCTATTACTATCCGGTGGGTGTCTCCGGACCATTGGCCACCGTCATGACCAACATGGTCAATCAGTTCAATCAGACTCATCCGACCATTCACGTCAACCCCGTCTTCTCGGGCACTTATCCACAGACCCTGGCCAAGGTGGAGACCGACATCCAGGGCGGCAATCCCCCCGATGTGGCAGTGCTCAATCACACCTCCCGCTTGGATCTGATCCACCTGAATGCCATCGTGCCGTTCGACGATGTGGTGACAGCGGGCAATTACTATCCTGCGTTCACCGAGCCCAAGGTGAATGGTCATTACTGGGGCGTTCCCTTCCAGCGGTCAACGGTAGTCCTCTATTACAACAAGGATGCCTTCCAGAAGGCCGGACTGGATCCCAGCCACGGGCCGGACACCTGGGCCGATCTGGTTGCCGACGGACAGGCACTGGAGAAAAGCGGCATCACCGGGATCGAGATCCCCTCGGACGGTACCGTCTACTGGCAATTCGAGCCTTTTGTCACCGACGGCGGGAATAACCTGGCAGGCGATGACGGGACGACCGTAAACTTCAATTCCCAGGCGGCCAAGGACGCCCTCAACTTCTGGCTGGATCTGTCCCACAAGTACAAGATCGAGCCGACGGGCATCCTCCCCTGGGCCACAGTGCCCAACGACTTTTCCAACGGCCACACGGCCATGATCATCCATTCCAGCGGCAGCCTGGCCAGCATTCTGAAGAAATCCAGTTTCAACGTCGGGGTAGCGTTCCTGCCCAAGAACAAGAGCGACCAGCGAACCGGCACCGGTGGCGGCGACATGTACCTGATGGCGGGCATACCGGAGGACCACGCAGTCGCTGCCATGACGTTCATCAAGTGGATGACCGCTCCGGAACAGCAGGCATTCTGGTCGATCAACACGGGATATGTCGCTGCCACACCCGATGCCTATAATTTGCAGGTGATGAAGGATTATGTGGCCAAGACTCCCCAGGCCCTGGTGGCTGCGGAGCAGCTCCAGTATGCTCAGCCCGAAGAGTCCACCTACCAGTTGAACCAGGTGTACGACGTGATCAACGGCGCCATTCAGTCGGTGATCGCCGGGAAAGCCACTGTAGATGATGCGCTGAACAAGGCCCAGCAGGATGCTACTACCATTCTCGCCCCATACAAGCAAAGCTAGGAAGGTGGAGCAACCCAGTGATTCGTATCCGGGCAAATGATAACCCGGGGCAAGGAACCGCGCGGCAACGAGAGATCGTTGCCGCGGTCCGGCCCCATCTTTTGCGTTACGGTTTGCTGCTATTGCCAATCGCTATGGTGTGCGCCTTTATAGTCGTCCCCATGGGGCGTACCGCGTGGTCGAGTTTTCAGGCCATGGACGCCCGGGGAGCGGCGATCCACTTCTCCGGGTGGCAGAACTATCACAACCTGTTTGCCTCCGAACTCCTGCAGACAGTCCTGAAAAACACCCTCTTCTATTCCGTCCTGTCTGTCGTAATGTGTATTGTCATTTCTTTCATTCTGTCGATTGTCCTGAATGACAGACGTAATTATTCTTCACGCTTCCTGCTGATCGGGTTGTTCTCACCGACGGTGATCCCCATCGTTGCCGGGGCGAATATCTGGCTGTACTTCCTGGCGCCCCGTTTCGGCCTGGTGGGTAGAATGCTGGGACTGTTCGGCCTGGGCAACGAAAACTTGCTGGGGGAGCCGACATCGGCGCTGTGCGTTCTGGTGGTGCTGTTCGTCTGGAAATACGCCCCCTATTTCACGCTGTTCCTGCTGGCGGCGCTGCAGGCAATTCCGCCGGATATCAGGGATGCCATGCGCACCGAGGATCCCTACCACTGGCACTCTTACTTTAAGGTGATCCTGCCGATGGTGGCGCCGATGATCGCCTTCGTCACGATGATGGCCATGGTCTATGCCCTGGAAACGGTAGATCCGGTCTATGTCATGACCCAGGGGGGACCTGGCAACGGAACGAACCTGATCATGTACTACTTGTACCAGTTGGGCTTCAACTACTTTTCCTGGGGAGCGGCGGCGGCCCTGTCCACCATCCTGATGGTGGGTCTGTCCGGCTTATCGGCTGTTTCATTGATCATCCTGGAAAGAAGGGCCTTCCATTGGCAGTGAGAAGAAAAATATCGGTGGCTCTGTTGAGTTTGATCGCCTTTATCTGGGTGTTTCCCACGCTCTGGGTATTATATGAGGCCTTCTTCGCCCAGGACCGGGGGATCGGCTTCACTCTGCAGAATTTTCGCGATGCCCTGTACGCGGCGCCATTTCCGCAGTATCTCGGCAATACCGTAGAGATAGTCTTTGGCTTGCTGGCAATGCAATTGGTCTTTGGGGCGGTAGTGGGTTTTATCCTGGCCCGTTACGATTTTCCGCTCAAATCCCTGGTCACCGCCATCTGCATCATGCAGATAGTGATCCCCATCTATGCCGTGCTGATTCAGGATTACCAGCTTCTGAGGTCGTTCCACCTGCTGGATACCAAGCTGGGGCTGATGCTGCCGTACGCAGTGTCCGGGATCGCCGTGCTGTCATTCCGCCAGGCCTTCCGCTCGGTGCCGAGGGAGTTGGAGGAAGCCGCCCGGATGGACGGTTATAACATGCTGGGGGTGTTCCGCCGGGTCTACCTGCCTCAGTCGATTCCCGCCGTCATCGCCTTCAGTGTCATCTCCGTGACCTACCACTGGACCGATTTCCTCTGGCCGTTGATCGTCACCAATACGGCGAACTCCCGGCCGGTCGTGGTCGGCCTGGCGATGGTCGGCCTGGCGACCGAGGCGAGCATGCAGTGGAATCTGCTGGCCGCGGCCACCGCTATTGTCATCCTTCCCTTATTGGTGGTGTTTGTTCTGGCAACCAAAAAGATTCTGGCCGCTTTTTCCTCCGCCTTCAACTGGTAGCACGACAAGAGGACCGGTAAGCGGGCGCATCCTGACTTACGCCAGGCCTGAGCCGGCTCCAAGGGGGTTGCATGCATGAATCATCTGGCAGGCATTTTGCTGGTCTGCGATATGGACGGGACACTGTTGGACAGCCACGGCGAGATCAGCGCCCTAAACCGGGTGGCGTTAAGGCACTTTATCGACAAGGGCGGCCTGTTCACGGTAGCTACCGGACGCAATGAGATTTCCGTCTCACGATACCTGCCCCTCTTGCCCCTCAATGCCCCGGCCATTTTGTACAACGGCGCCGTAATTTATGAGTTTCGCTCTAACACAGTGTTGTGGTCAACCACCCTGCCGCTTGATACCGGGGCAACGATCAGCATGCTGCAAAAAGCCTTTCCCGGGATTGGGGTGGAGATCTACCAGGGCGGAGCGATTTATGTATTGTCAGCCAACGACGTTACCGATCAACACCTGGCCAGAGAGCGCCAGGTGGGGATCACCGCGGCATCGCTGGAGCATATCCCCAGGCCCTGGCAAAAGGTATTGCTTGCCTGGGAGTCCGAAAAGATAGACATGGTTGAAGTTTTTTTAAGAAGCGAGAGAGTCCGTTTAATTTTTTGCGGTCTGAAGGGTATTATTTAGAGATCCTGCCCAGCAATATCAGCAAGGGATCGGCCCTGCGCATGCTGATTGGAGAATTGGGGATATCCCGTTCCCGGGTGGTGGCAATGGGCGATCAGCCCAACGATATCGAGATGCTGGAAACAGCCGGTTGGGGCATCGCTGTGGCCAATGCCCACGACTCTTTAAAAGCCAAAGCCGCCTTTTGCTGCGCTCATCATGATCGGCATGCCGTCTCCGATGTTGTCCGCTGGATCACATGTTGCCTGGCCAACTAACAATGATGGCGTCCCGGCATACACTCGATCAATACTTGCTCAGATACATGTCCCGCTCCCATTGATGCACTTGTACCCGGTACTCGTTCCACTCCAGGGTCTTGGCAGCCACGAATTTATTGTAGATGTGGGGGCCGAGGGCCTCCTGGATCAGTGTGTCCTGTTGGAGGCACTCCAGGGCTTCTCCCAGGGTGCCGGGCAGGCAGCCGATGCCCAGGCTCCGCCGTTCCTGCTCGGTCATCTCGAAGAGATTCTGGTCTACCGGAGGAGGCGGCATGATCTGATTCTTGATGCCGTCAAGGCCCGCCTTGAGGTTGACGGCAAAGGCCAGGTACGGGTTGCAGGATGGGTCCGGACTGCGAAACTCGAAGCTGGTCCCCTGATCCCGCGCGGGCGGGAACACGCACCAGCGGGCTCCGGTTCCGGGGCGACCAGGCGATATAGACGGGCGCCTCGTAGTCGGGCACCAGCCTCTTGTAAGAGTTGACGAGCGGGTTGGTGATGGCCGTCAACCCCCTGACATGGGCGAGCAACCCACCCAGGTAATGCATGGCCACACTGGAGAGCTGCAGGGGGTCTGAAGGATCATAGAAGGCGTTCTTGCCGTTGGTAAACAGGGACTGGTTGACATGCATGCCCGAACCGTTGATGCCGAACACGGGCTTGGGCATGAAGGTGGCATGCAACCCGTGCAGTTGGGCAATCGAGCGCACCACGTATTTGAAGGTCACCACGTTGTCGGCAGTGGTCAGAGCGTCATCGTACCGGAAGTCGATCTCGTGCTGCCCGGGGGCGACTTCGTGATGGGACGCCTCCACGTCAAACCCCATCTCTTTCAGGGCCAGGACTATGTCCCTCCGGGTGTCCTCGGCCCGGTCCAGGGGGCTCAGGTCGAAGTAGCCGCCCTCATCATGGGTGGTAACGGTGGGGCGGCCTGAAGGATCCGTATTGAACAGGAAAAACTCCGCCTCGGGTCCGACGTTCATGGTGTAGCCCAGTTCCTTGGCCTCAGCCAGCACCTTTTTCAGGGCATAGCGCGGGCAGCCCACAAAGGGCGTGCCGTCGGGGTTGTAAATGTCGCAGATCAGCCTGGCGACGGATCCGTCCCGGCCGCGCCAGGGAAAAATGGTGAAACTGTTGGTGTCCGGGATCAGGTACATGTCGGACTCTTCAAGCCTGACAAACCCTTCAATCGATGAACCGTCAAACATGATCCCTTCAGTCAAGGCCTTTTCCAACTGCTCCGCCGTGATGGCCACGTTCTTGAGAGTCCCCAGAATATCGGTGAACTGGAGCCTGATGAACTGCACTCCACGGTCATGAGCAATGTCGAGCACGTCTTCCTTGGTTTTGGTCATCATTTCCTGCCATACCTCCTACCTTTATCTTATTGTATCATTTTTCAACTGCTCAGCCTGCCTAAAAAAGGATCCGCAAGCTCGGCATCCTGGCTCGACGGGTTGGGTCCCCTCTGGCGGGGTGTCTTCAACTGCCCGTACCCGGCGCAAGCATTTCCAGAGCGTTTTCCGGCTGTTGCCGGTCACTTGTTCAAGTCGTAGGCCAGAATGATGGCTTCAGCCACCTTGCGCATCGACAGGCACTTGTCCATGCTCTGCTTTTGCATGCGGCGGTAGGCCTCGGCTTCGTTCACCCTCAATTGTTCCATGAGCAGGCCCTTGGCCCGCTCCACCAGCTTCCTGGTCTCGATCTTCTCCTGCAGGTCGGTGATCTCCGCCTCCAGGCCCTGAATGTACTTATGACATCTGAACAGGCTCTCGATGGCCGGAAACAGATTATATTCCGACAGCGGCCTGGTCACATAACAGATCGGAAAATTCTTGAAACGCTCCTCTAGTTGGGGAAAGAGAAAGGCCTGTTGAGAGACCAGCAGGACCGGGGTGCGCCTATCCTGGTTGAGCGCCCTGCAGAGTTCAAAACAGTTGACGCCCGGCAGGTCAACATCTGCCAGCACCAGGTCCGGGTCAAGACTCCTGGCCAGCCGCAGCGCCTGCGATCCGTCCCCGGCTTCGGCCACCACCTGGTACGAGCCCCTTGCCAACAGCAGCTTGAGACTGTTCCGCTGTTCATCCTTTGCCATCGCTATCAGTATGCGCGCCCGTTCCATTACCTACCCCTCTCACAGAACCGTAAGGCCTGCTCTCGCCTCGCCTCATGTGTCCACCCGGGCCCGGACCCGCCCCCGCGCGTCGGGGGTATCAGAGCGGATAACCGGATAAACAACAAATGCCCTCTTGGGAACTGGTTCCTGCCGAGGACATCTTTGCCCTGAACTAGCCTGATATAGTCTTCCGTTTTCTTGAACTAATTATGAAATACGGGTTGTGGAAAGTCAACTGCTTGCAGCCATGTATTCACCATACAATACCGCCGCCCCGCCATGCATAACTCCTGGGCGATTATCGGACAATATATTTACCGATGGCTACCCGCTCTAATGCCCCCGCTTCCTCCTCCGCATCCGGGCCAACGCCCGGCCTGAAGAATGCGGAGCACAGGCGCATCCGGGCTACAGCCCGGCCTGACGCCGGCTCGAGGCTTCGCCTCGGCTGAAAGCCCGCCGGCACACCGGGAAAAACGGCACACAGGTAAGAGCGGCTACGCCCCTAATTAACTGTTCCCCGATGGCTAACCGCCACTAGACTCCCACTGAAGTGGGAGCCAAGTGGCGCTAAGCCCCTGGATCAGTGCAACTAAGGCTTCCGCCTTCGCGGGGTACCCTCTGGGTCGGCTCGGCGCAAGCCAAGTTTTACTGATAAGCTTCAGTGGGGGAAAAGCAATCCCCCTCTGAAGCCAAGACCCAGTTGAATAAACTGGGCGCTCATAAAAGCGAGGTGAAGAGAATGGGCACCGGATGCCCGGTTTGCAACGGGTTGTCACAGCTTGAGCATAACTGCCCGGATTGTGGCACCAAGATGATCGATTACGGCGGGCTGGAGAGCTACTGCGATCCTTATGGCCCCTATGAAGAACAGGATGTCGAAACCGCCCGGGACGGGGCCGTGACCGGGGACGGCCAGTGCGTCCACCTGCTGCAGTGTCCCCAGTGCAACGGAAGCGTGACCTACCCGGTAGACGAGGACCTGATCGTTTAAAACCCCCTCACGCCCCCTTGCTGCGGCTGCATTAACGACTGCTGCCGGCCGACAGCTCGAGAGCTGATCACAAGGCGCCAGCCTCCCTGCCCAGGTTCCTGATAGGCGCGGGCGAGGCTCCAGGAGTCTGGCGCCCCCCTCCGACTTGCCCAAAAGCAACTTGTTATTGACAAACATCAGCATGTCTCCGAAAATAGAAGGGTACTCTGGAGATTCTGGCAAATCCGGAAGGGAGCCTGCAACCGGATGCGCTATGCAATAATCAGCGATATTCACGCCAATCTGGAGGCCTTACAGGTGGCCTTGGAGGACATTGACCGGCAGGATGTTCAGAAGGTTGTCTGCCTGGGCGACATTGTCGGTTATTATGCCAATCCTGACGAGTGCGCGGAACTCTGCCGCACCCGCGGCTTTCTTTGCCTGAGAGGCAACCATGACGATGCCGTGGCCGGTCTCTGCGGCATTGAAGATTTTAATCCGGTTGCCCAGGAAGCCCTCCTGTGGACCGAGCGCCACCTCTCCGACAATAACAAGGCGTGGCTGATGCAATTGCCGGAGCAGGCGCTGGTTGACGATCTGTTCCTGGCAGTACACGGCTCTCCCAGCCACCCCTACGACTACATCTTTTCCCCGGCAAGCGTCAACGTCGCCTTTGACGCCCTGGTGTCGCAGTATCCCCGGTCGGCCGTCTGTTTCTTCGGCCACACCCACCAACGCGCCCTATACTCCTATGACCGCACGACAACCCGGGAGTTACTGGAGCAGAACCAGCCTCTCGAATTCAGCCTGCAGGATGACATGGTCTACCTGATCAATCCCGGTAGCATCGGCCAGGCCCGGGACGGTAAGCCGGGGGCATCATACCTGATCTATGACGGGGACGGCCACGCCGTCACCTTCAGGCACGTTCCTTACGACTTCAACCTGACCCGGCAGAAAGTAACCCAGGCCGGTCTCCCCGTCATGCTGGGAGAGCGCCTGGGGTTGGGATTGTAAAAAAAGTGATGAGTGATGAGTGATGACATACTCATTACTTTTTTGTAATTACTCAGGTTAAACCTAATTCAATTTTACGTCAGTTGAAATACCACCCGGACGATGTAGTTGGCTGGCTGATGCTGGTGAGCGACCTGTTACATGTGGTCACTTACTTTTTTTGATTCTTTTTAGACTCATTACTCATCACTTTTTTACTCATTACTTTTTTGATCTCCCCGGCCCTGGCCAGGAGGTAGCTGCGCTTGTTTTTTTGGGGCTGGGCCAGCACTTCGTCCCACAGGGCTTCCAGGACATCGCCGATCAGCGGCCCGGGCTGGCAATCCAGGGCTTCCAGCAGATCCGTCCCGTTGATGGCGAGGTCGCTCAGGTTGAAGGCCGCCTCCTCCGCCAGGACTTCATGCAGACGGGTCTGAAAGGCCTCCCACTCAGGCAGGATTTGCACGATGAGATCGGTGCTGTGAGCCAGCAGGTCCGCCTCCTTGACTGCCAGCAGGCCCGGAATGGCTGCCCGTCCCACCCTGGAGATCAGCCTGCGTATGGCCGGGTGGCGCATCTGCAGGCTCAGCATGTGCTCCCTCACCAGCAGAGAGACCTGCCTGACGGTACGGATACTGTAGTGCAGCCGTTGCAGGATATCCTCCGCCATCTGGGCGCTCATCAGGTTATGGCCGTAAAAATGCCCGCGCCCATAGGCGGGCGCCCCTTGGGCGCGGTCGGTGTCGCGGCTGAAGCACCGGGGCTTGGCAACGTCGTGCAGCAGGACTGCCAGGCGCAACTCCAGGTCAGCCGGGACGTAGCGCATGGCCTCCAGGGTGTGGTTCAGCACGTCGTACTGGTGACAGGGTTGGAACTGGGGAAAAAGCCAGGTCTCGCTCAGCTCGGGGATGATCAGGAACAGCAGCCCGGCCTGAAGCAGGCGCTGCAACCCATCCATATAGTTGGCGGCCATCAGCGTCCGGTTCAGTTCATCCCTCGTTCTCTCGGCCGAAATCTCGATGATCAGGTCGGCATTCCGGACAATGGCGTGCCAGGTTCCGGACTCGATATGCAAACCGTAATCCGCGGCGATGCGGATCGCCCTCATGATCCGCAGGGCGTCCTCGCCGAACCTGGCCTCCGGGTCGCCTACCGCCCTGAGCTGCAGGTCCGCCAGGTCCCGCATTCCGGCGCAGGGGTCGGCGATCCGCGACCGTAGCGGGTCGTAGGCGATGGCGTTGATGGTGAAGTCCCGCCGGGCCAGGTCCTGCTCGATCTCCCCCACGAAGTGGACACCGTCCGGGCGTCGCCGGTCGCGGTACCCGCCTTCGATCCTGAAGGTGGTCACCTCGATCGGAAAGTCTCCCATATATACGGTGATCGTGCCGTACCGAATTCCCGTCGGTAGCGTCTTGCAGCCGGCCCTGGCGAAAATGGCGGCCGCTTCGCGGGGTGAGGCATCCGTGGCCAGGTCCCAATCCGACGGGGTAATGCCCAGGATCAGGTCTCTGATCCCCCCACCAACCACGTAGGCCTGCTTGCCGTCTGCCGCCAGCAAGGCGCAGGCCCTGCTGACCGCCTCGGGAAGGGGCAGTTCCATGCCGTCAACCCCCGTACTGAACATAATGCTATTCCTGTGCGTCCGGAACACTCAGAGCGCATGGACCGGTGGCGCACTTGCCGCAGACGAGGCAACTGCCCAGGTCGTGGAAGTGTTTATCGACCTGGCACAGGTATTTGAAGCAGCGCCGCTTATCCAGCCCTGCCTCCGTGAGCGCCCCGCTGGGGCAGTGTTTGATACAGGCGTCACAGCGCCCGCCGCGCCTGTCCAGGCAGAATTCTTCAGTAGCGCCGGTCTCATGTGAAGCATAAGCCGCTTCCGGCAGGACGGCGTCGAACACCAAGGTCCCCAGACGTCCGGCACACCCGGCGCCGGTGATCAGCATCTGGTGTCTGCCGAAAGATCCCAACCCGCACAGGTAGGCCACGTGCTTGTGCGACCAGAACGACACCAGGGTCCTGCGGTCAAAGTTGTGGGTGGGCAGTTGCCAGGCAGCCTTGATTCCCTTGCCGGCCAAGGCGTCACCCAGGACGCCACAGACGGTTTCGATCAGCCGGTTGGTCTCGACGTAGGCCTCCGCCCAGGCCCGGTTGACTTCTGGATCCTGCCGCTGCAACAACACCAGTTTCCTGTCGAACGGCACAAAAAAAGCGGCCACCGTTCGGGCGCCGGGCAGCAGGTCCTGCGGCATCAGGTGGCCCGGTCCGACCGCCTCCCGCAATCCGGCGAAGCCAGGATCGCTTGCCGGCGCGAAGCCGACCAGCGGCGTACGGTAGGCGGTTCGCCCCTGAAAGCATTCGACTGTCTCGACAATCGTCTCCCAGATAAAATCATCCATGTTCCCACTACCCCCGACTGTTTCCTGTGATCCGATTTTACCATACCGAGACAATCAGTATCCAAAAGTGTCAAGGGGACGGTTCTCGCGACATCAAAAATAGTTTATCCGCGATGACCCCGCTCGGATGCGGCATCCGGATCATGGGCGAAGCGCCACCAGAACAGCTAAATGCCACCCTTGTCGCTGTTAAACATAACGCTTACAATGGAGCAGAGGTGATCTGGGTGCGCACCGGCAGTGTCGACCTCCCCCTCCATACCGGACAATGTCCGCCCTGGCTCTTCGAACGAATGACCAGGCTCGGCCGGGCGATCCTGATCCTGCTCGTCCGGGAGCAGGGGCGTCAGGCAGTCCTGGAAAAACTGGCCGACCCTTTCTGGTTCCAGGCCCTGGGCTGTCTGCTGGGCTTCGACTGGCATTCCTCGGGCCTGACCACCACTGTCTGCGGAGCGCTCAAGGAGGCCTCTCGCGGCTGCGAGCGGGAGTTGGGCATCTTCATCGCCGGGGGCAAGGGCAGAACCGCCTTGAAGACTCCCCAGGACATCGAGAGATATGCGGACAAGTACGCCCTGCCCAGCAGCGCCGAAAAGCTGGTCTACGCCAGCAGGATGAGCGCCAAGGTGGACAACACCGCCGTCCAGGACGGCTACCAGCTCTACCACCACACCTTCATCTTCACCGTCCAGGGGAACTGGGCGGTGGTCCAACAGGGCATGAACACCGGCGCCAAGCGCGCCCGCCGCTACCACTGGCTCGGCGACAGGGTCGCAGATTTTGTGAATGAGCCCCACGCCGCCATCTGCTGCGACCGGAAGGAGAAGACGGTGTTGAACCTGGTGGCCCGGGAGAGCGAGGAGAACCGCAGCACCGTGGCCGCCCTGACTTCCTTAACTCCGGAGGCGGTGACCCGGGAGTATACCCAACTGGTGCTGCCGTCGCGCCACTCGCTCTATGAGGAGCACTTGCGGCCCTCCAGCCTGGAGCGTGTCCTGCTGCAGACCTATGAGCGGCGCCCCGAAGGCTTCGAAGCCCTCCTGTCCATCAGGGGGGTAGGCCCGAAAACAGTACGGGCCCTCTCGCTGTTGGCCGAACTGGCCTATGGCAAGCGCCCAAGCTACACCGACCCGGCCAAGTTCAGCTTCGCCCACGGCGGCAAGGACGGCTATCCCTACCCGGTAAACCGCGCCACCTATGACCGGACGACCGATATCCTGGAGCAGGCCATCAAGGAGGCCAAGCTGGGGCGCGAGGAGAAACTGCAGGCCCTGCGCCGACTCCAGCACCTGTTCACCCCCGCCTCTTAAAAAACACAATCCCTTGCCAGTCGTATAAAAAGGCGCGAAGCCGGGAACTCGTCGTTCCGTCCTCGCGCCTTGCTTTTCAGGGCAAGCAGTCCTGTAAGCCGGGTTCTGTTCCCTCAAAGTCTGAGGGCGATGATCATTTCTCTTGGACCCCAGTTGCCTGAGGCCTCCAGCAACCTACCCGGAGGCGGAGCGGGCCACCCCATAGCCTCCCTATTCGGTCTTGCTCCAGGTGGGGTTTACCTAGCCGGCCAGTCACCTGACCGCTGGTGCGCTCTTACCGCACCGTTGCACCCTTGCTCCGCGTAAATCACGCGGGGCGGTTCACATTTCTGTGGCACTTGCCTTAGGGTTACCCCCACTGGGCGTTACCCAGCACCCTGCCCTATGGAGCCCGGACTTTCCTCACCCGCCGCCTTTCGGCGCTTGCAGGCGCGATCACCCAGACTGCTTGCTCGTTGTACAAATTGTAAGTTAATTATAGCACCAACCCGTTAAAAGCACAAATTACGGCCAAATCTGCAAGGGATCGACATATTCCCGGGGACGGCGGCATATGGTGGTCATTGAACCATGGTCAGCCATGCAGGGTTCGACTGGTGGCTTCATGGAAGGGAGTGTGCCTCATGAGTATCGCTGAAGGCATCGACTACGCCCCCCTGGCTGCGGATTTGCGGCGCTACCTGGGGCAGAAGCCGGGAAGCTACGGGATCTGCTGCCAGGATGTGAACACCGGAAAGATCTTCGGGATCGACGAGGATGATCTGTTCGTTCAGGCAAGTTGCCTGAAGGTGGCCTACGTGCTCTACCTGTATGAACAGGTGGCAGCCGGACACCAGACCCTGGAACAGCGGCTGGCCTACCGGAAGGTTGACGACTACAGCGACGGTTCGGGCTACCTGCAATACATCGCGGCAGAAGGAGACCGCTTTACCCTGCGCGCCCTGGCCGGGGTGGCCATCACCCTGTCGGACAACATCGCCTACCGAATGATCAAGCGCTTCCTGGGGGCTCCGAACGTTCTGCGCTACATGGAGCAACTGGGGATGAAGCATCCCCAACCCAATGGGGAACACTGCACGACCCCCCGGGACATGGCCTGTTGCCTGCGTGGGGTGTTGGATTTCGCCGCCAGGGAACCCGGCCTGGGATCCAGGCTGCTGGACGATATGGCACATCCGGTCTGGCACTACGGTCTGCCGCTCCTGTTGCCGGACTCGGTCCGGGTGGCCCACAAGGAAGGCGACCTGGAAGGAGTCGCCAACGATGTCGGCATCATCTTCCTGCCAGATCGCCCCTATTTGCTGGCGATCCTCTCCCGCGGCCAGCCGGATGTAAAGTCCGGCTTCCGGGAGATCGCCCGGATATCAAGGATTATTTACGACTACCACCTGCAGCAACTCTAGGGCAAAGAATGCGGAGTGCATACCCTAGAGAACCGTGGTGGCCCCCTTGTAAATCAGTCCGCGCATGCTGTCAACCGTAATCGTGCCGCCGTCGCGCAGGATCTCGGTGGCGCCTCCCACCCCCACCACCACGGGAATGCCCAGGTTGATGCCGACCACCGCGGCGTGGGAGGTTATTCCGCCCTCTTCGGTGATAATCGCCCCGGCCTTCTGCATGCCGGGGATGAAGTCGCGGTCGGTGTTGATGGTGACCAGAATGTCGCCGGTGCTCAACTTGGACTTCGCATCCTCCGGTTTTTTGCAGATACGCACCTTGCCGACCACCGCCCGGTTGCCGATCCCGGTCCCCCGCGCCAGGACATCACCGACGATGTGCACCTTGAGCAGGTTGGTCAAGCCCGTCACCCCGACAGGAACGCCGGCGGTGATCACGATCAGATCGCCGCACTTGATCAGCCCCTTGGCCAGGCTGATCTCCACCGCTTCCTTGATCATCTGATCGGTGTTGTTGATCATGGGCGCGCTCAAGGGCTGCGCCCCCCAGACCAGGCACAGCTTGCGGCAAACCTGCTCGCTCGGGCTGACTGACACGATCGGGGCCTTGGGCCTGTACTTGGAGACGTTGCGGGCTGTGAAGCCGGACTTGGTGGAGGTGACGATGGCCGCCGCCCCCAGGTCCTGGGCAGTGGTGCAGGTGGCATAGCTGATGGCGTCGGTGACGGTGGGACTGAGGGAAGCTGCCCGCTGCTTCAGCAACTGGGCGTAATTCAGCGACTCCTCGGTGCGTTCGGCGATCCTGGCCATCACCTTGACCGCCTCTACCGGGTACTTGCCGGCCGCGGTCTCGCCGGAGAGCATCACGGCGTCGGTGCCGTCCAGGATGGCGTTGGCCACGTCGCTGGCCTCCGCCCTAGTCGGCCGCGGATTGTGGATCATCGATTCCAGCATCTGGGTGGCCGTGATCACCGGCTTCCCGGCGTGGTTGCACCTGCTGATGATCGTTTTCTGCATCAGGGGGACTTCTTCGGCAGCGACCTCCACCCCCAGGTCGCCCCGGGCCACCATCACCCCGTCGGCCACCTTGATGATCTCCTCGAGGTTCTTGACTCCCTCTGGGGTTTCGATCTTGGCAATGATGTGGATATCCGCATCCTTGGCCTCCAACAGGCGCCTGATGGCGATCACGTCCGCCGCCTGGCGTACGAAGGAGGCGGCGATAAAGTCCACCTGGTGCTCGATCCCGAAATTGATATCGACGATATCCTTGTCGGTCACCGCCGGCAGGTCGAGGTGCACACCCGGCAGGTTGACCCCTTTCTGGTCGGCCAATTCACCGCCAAACAGCACTTCGCACAGGACATCCTGGTCGCGGACGTCCACCACCCTGAGATCGATATTGCCATCGTCCAGAAGAATTCTACTGCCTAAACGCACGGCGTGAGGCAGGTCTTTGTAGGTGACGGAGATCCTGTTCTCGTCCCCCTCGATCTCCTCGGTGGTCAGGGTCACCCGGGCGCCTTCCTGCAGGTTGACCTTGCCCCCTCTTAAAAGACCGATGCGGATCTCAGGCCCCTTGGTATCCAGCATGATCGCCAGGGTCTTATCCAGTTCCTTGGCCGCATACCGCAAGGTTGCCAGGCGGGCGGCATGTTCCTCGTGAGTACCGTGGGAAAAATTCAGGCGCGCCACATCCATGCCGGCATTGAGCAGTTGTCTGATAGTCTCCAGGGAACCACTCGCAGGTCCGATGGTGCAGACGATCTTGGTCTTTCTCATCAGTCGCCCCTCCCAAACTGTCGTTGGCCGTTGGTCGTTGGTCGTTGGACTACAACATTGACTGACGATTGACAACCATGGCTCTTGTTCCTCCAACCACCAGGGCGCCGCGCCCAGAAGGCGCCCGGCGGCGGACCTGGTTCGCTCCCGGAAGCAAGAACCATGGTTACATCCTACATCTCATCTTGTGCCGTTGGCCGTAGGCCGTTAGAATACAACCGACTGACGAATTTTCGACCAGACCATTTGTTCCTCCGACCACCAACCACTAAATCGAGAGAATCCCAGCCAGTTCATAAAGCTCCATATCCAGGTCCCGCTTTTGCTGCAGCACTTCTTCGAGATCGACCTCCACCAGGTTCCGGGCCCTTACCCCCACCATCTTGCCGGTCTCACCCCGAAGGATCATGTCAACCGCCCTGGCCCCCATGCGGCTGGCCAGCAAGCGGTCAACCACAGTGGGAGAACCGCCGCGCTGCAGGTACCCCAATATCGTTGCCCGGGTCTCGTAGCCGGTGCGCTGCCTGATCTGCTCGCCGATCTCCATCCCGCTGCCCGCCCCCTCGGCGACGACGATGATGCTGTGCAGTTTGCCCCGGTTGATGCCCCGGTCCAGCTTGAAGATCAGTTCATCGATGTCGAAGGGGACTTCCGGTATCAGGATCGATTCCGCCCCTCCCGCCAGGCCTGCAATCAGGGCAATCTGACCGGATTTGTGGCCCATCACTTCGACGATAAAGGTGCGTTCATGGGAGGTGGCGGTATCCCTGATCTTGTTGATTGCATCCACCACGTTGTTGAGAGCGGTGTCAAAGCCGATGGAGTAATCGGTCCCTTCAAGGTCGTTGTCTATGGTGGCCGGTATCCCGACCACCGGTACACCGTAATGGGCCATGGCCAGCGCCCCCCTTAAGGAGCCATCCCCCCCGATCACCGCCAGCCCCTCGATGCCCTGTTCCTGGAGATTGCGCACCCCTTCGAGCATGCCCTGCTGGGACTTGAACTCCTCGCAGCGGGCCGTGCGCAGCATCGTTCCGCCGCGCTGGATGATATCGCCGACAGACCTCAGGTTGAGTGGGATGAACTCCTTTTTCAACAGGCCACAGTACCCGTGCTGGATACCGACGACCTCCAACCCCTGGTAGATCGCCTTGCGTACCACGGCGCGCACGGCTGCATTCATGCCCGGGGCGTCGCCGCCGCTGGTCAAGACACCGATCTTGTTCACAGAACGCATCAAGCCGCCCTCCTACATTCAAACGAAGCGAAGCGTCGATTGAATTAGCCTTATTGTTCCCTACTTGGATGACCCTATGCTGCGGAGGCGTTGCCAGCGCAGTTCGACCAGGGTATCCGGGTCAATCTGCCGCAGCGCCTGTAAGACCTGCCTCAGCTCCTGGCGCAAGGCGCCGGCGCTGCCCTGGTGGTCGCGGTGGGCGCCGCCCAATGGCTCAGGAACAATACCGTCGATCAACCCCAGGCGCAACAGTTCCGAAGCAGTCATCTTCATGGCGTCGGCCGCTTCGGACGCCTTGCTGGCATCCTTCCAGAGGATGGCGGCGCATCCTTCGGGGGAGATCACGGAAAAAATCGCGTTCTCAAGCATCAACAGGGCATCGCCGGCCCCCAGGGCCAGGGCTCCCCCGCTGCCGCCCTCACCGGTGATCACGGAGATCACGGGAGTCTTTACTTGAGCAAAGGCATGGAGGTTGTTGGCGATCGCCCAGGCCTGACCGCCCTCCTCGGCATCGATGCCCGAATAGGCGCCGGGAGTGTCGATGAAAGAGATCACCGGGCGGTGAAACTTGGCCGCCTGCCGCACCAGGCGCAGGCATTTGCGAAAACCTTCCGGATGAGTCATCCCAAAGTTCCTGGCCAGGTTCTCCTTGGTGTTATGTCCCTTCACCTGCCCGATCACCGTTACCGGAATATCCTCAAACTTACCGATACCGCCCACTATAGCGGGGTCGTCCCCGCAAAACCGGTCTCCAGCCAACGGCAGCCAGTCGGTGAACAACATCCTTATATAATCCAGGGCGTTTGGCCGCTCGGCGTGGCGGGCCAACTGAGTGCGCTGCCATGGCGTCAGGTTCTGATAGATCTCCTTTTTCAGGTCCAGGGCGCGCTTTTCCAGGATCTCGATCTCCACCCCGAGATCGATCCCCTTCTCCCCGGTGTAGTTCTTCAGCTCCGTTATTCTGTTTTCCAATTCCACCAGCGGTTTTTCAAAATCAAGCAGCATCTTTGCAGCCAGTCCGCCTTTCTCGAGTAGGCACCTCATGCCTAGGAAATTGCAATGATATCTTGTGTATTTTTAGCGCCAGCGTACATGACCTTTGGTATGTATCAGGGTCATGATAACTCCTGATCATTGCCTTCCCTTCGAATCTCGAACCTCGTACCTCGAACCTCGAAAATGCCGGAGTGCAATGAGAGAATCCGGGCGAGAGTAGTCTTCAGGTCCTGCCGCGGCGCCACCAGGTCGATCAGACCGTGCTTCAGGCAGAATTCAGCAGTCTGGAAGTCGGGGGGAGCTTCTCCTTCAGGGTTTGCTCCGTCACTCGCCGCCCGGCAAATCCGATCAGGGCGCCCGGTTCGGCGATGATAATGTCCCCCAGGGTGGCGAAGCTGGCGGTGACCCCTCCGGTTGTGGGGTCAGTCAGCACTGAAATATACAAAATCCCGGCCTGGTTCAGTCTGGCTATGGCTGCGCTGGTTTTGGCCATCTGCATCAGCGAGAAGACCCCCTCCTGCATCCGGGCGCCCCCGGAGGCGGAGAACAGCAGCAACGGCAGTTTTTTCTCAATCGCCCGCTCAGCCAGCCTGGTTATCTTTTCTCCGACAACGCTCCCCATGCTTCCCATGATAAAATGAGGTTCGAGCACCCCAACCAGCACCGGCCAGCCCAGGATGGCGCCTCCCCCTGTAAGGATGGCATCATTCAATCCTGTAGTTTCCTGGGCGCGGGCCAGCTTGTCCTTGTATTCCGGGAAGGATAGCGGATCAACGGCAGCCAGATCCCCATCCATCTCTTGCCAACTGTCTTCATCCAGGGTGATCGCCAACCGCTCGGGCGCCGACAGCCGGAAGTGGTGGCTGCATTTGCGGCAGACATTCAAGTTTTTCTCCAGCTCGCGCGCATAGAGTATCTCTCCGCATTCCGGGCACTTGATCCACAGCGTCCCTTTTTCCTGGGTCACAGCGTCGGAGCGCACAGTGATGTATCTTTGTGGCTTGCGGAACAGGTCCTTGAACATGTAGTCACTCCTCACAAATCAGAGGTCGGATGCCAAGGCAGGCTTGAAGCTTCGCTTCAGCCTTTTTGCGTATTCTGACCCCTGGCCTCTTTCCTCCTCCGCATTCAGGCCTACGGCCTGGCCTGACGCCGGCTCGAGGCTTCGCCTCGGCTCCTGTGCTCCGCATTCTTCAGGCCGGGCGTAGCCCGGATGCGGAGGAGGAAAGCCCGCCGGCACACCGGGAATGCGGAGTGCATGACTTCTGAATCAGATAGGGTCGGCGCCGTTCAAGATCTCATGCGCTGATTCCGCTTCAGACTCCGGAACCAGGACTTCGAAGGCGCCGCTGTCGCCGAACTGAGGAACACCAGCCGGGCGGAGCATCACCAAAAGCCCCTCTGCGCTCAAGATCTCTTTGATCATTTCAGCGTTAGTCCTGTTTGGTGCCATGTACACTACTGTCCACACCTGCTGCCCATCCCCATCCTATTAGTGTTTGGCGGTTGGCGGTTGGAGAGGCAAAAGCTTTGGTCGTTTGTGGACGACTGTGATCAAAAGATTTCCCCTACGACCAACAACCAACAACCGGTACGGCAAATAGAATTTCGACCCGACAGAAAATGATTCCTCTTTGCATAAAATCCCGGGGATATATGGGGCTATTCTGTAAATGTTTCAATGTTTCCGAACCGCGTATAGATGACGGCCTTGCCCCTGACCTTCATGGCCGACGTATTTTCAGTAAACTGGGCCATCATGACCTCTCCCTTGTCCAACTTCTCCGTATGGCTGAGCTTGGTATCGCGGCCGCGGGTGAGGCCGATCAGGGTCACTCCGTTCTCCAGGGCCTTTATGGCAATATATTCGGACCGCACTTCGTCTTCCATCATGACACATCCTCCTTTACGTTTATAATACCATGATCTTACTGATCTTTCAAAATATTGTATCTCAGAGGCTGTGACTGCCCGGCGCAGGCTGCGACAAGAGATCTGATTCCCTGTCAAGCACGAAACAGGAGCCCGGGCCGCACAACCCTTCGATCTGGTAACAGAGTTCCGGCGTGGCGTCGACCCAGAAGGAGGCATCGGTCCTGATCAGCTTCTTCTGCCGCACAAAATAGAGCAGGACGGGGGTCGGCCCGCGGCGCTGGATGAAGAGGATCCGCAGCCTCTCGACCGCCTCCGGACTGCCCGCTTGGGGGTTGATCCGGATATACAGGACCTGATCGGTTTTAGCCGGCCTGATCTCCAGGGGGGTGATCTCGTCTGCAAAGATCCGGTAGGTCTCTTCCTGCTGGCTGACTCTCCCCGTCACCAATACTAAGGCATCATCCTCAGGCGGGCGGGAGTTCTTGCTGTTGCTTTTCTGGATGAACACCACCTCCACGCTGCCACTCAGGTCCTCGATAGTGAAGGTGATCTTGCCGTCGCCCCGCCTGGTGGTGCCCCGCTTCAAACCCGAGACGATGCCTCCCAAAGTCACCCGGTCACTATCCTTGCACTGGGAGAGATCGCCGATGGCATGAGTCGTCCGTCCGGCCAGAATATCCCGGGAGCCTTCGAGGGGGTGGCCGCTGATGTAAAAGCCGAGCAGCTCCTTCTCGTAGGTCAACAACTCCCGGGACGGATATTCCGGGACATCCGGCAGGGAGCGCTGAACATGACCTGATACGGGCTCATCCAGGATGTCGAACAGGGAGATCTGGCCTTCAGCCTGGGTGCCCTGATTCCGGCGGTTGGCCTGGACAGTCTCCATGCACTCGTCGAGCACCGCCACCATCTGCGAACGGCGCCCCGGCATCGAACTGAACGCCCCGCACAGGATCAGGCTCTCCACCACTCGCTTGTTTACCTGGCGCAGGTCCACCCGTTCGCAGAAATCGTCCAGGGAACGGAAGGCGCCGCCGGAGCGGGCCTCGATGATCGCCGCCACCGCCGCCTCGCCGACATTCTTCACCGCCCCCAGCCCGAACCGGATCCGCCTGTCCCCAACCACGGTAAAGTTGGTCAGGCTCTCGTTGACGTCCGGGGGCATGATCTCGATGTTCAGCCGCCGGCACTCCTGGATGTAATAGGAGACCTTGTCGGAGTTGCCCCGGACGCTGGTGAGCAAGGCGGCCAGCAGGACAACCGGATAGTTGGCCTTGAAATAGGCGGTCTGGTAGGCGATCATCGCATAGGCGGCGGAGTGACTTTTGTTAAAGCCATAACCGGCAAAGTTTTCCATCAGGTCGAAGATCGACCCCGCGGTCTTGGGCTCTACCCGGCGCTCGCCCGCCCCCTTGACGAACGCCTCCCGCATTTTGGCAATGACCTCGGGCTTCTTCTTCCCCATCGCCTTTCTCAGAGTATCAGCCTTGGCCATGCTGAAACCGGCCAGGTCGCTGGAGATCTGCATCACCTGCTCCTGGTACAGGATCACCCCGTAGGTCTCGCTGAGGATCGACTCCAGCACCGGGTGCGGGTATTCCACCCTGGTCTGGCCGTTCATGCGGCTGATGAAGTCGTCCACCATGCCGCTCTTCAGGGGGCCCGGACGGTACAGGGCGACTAAGGGGACCAGGTCCTCAAAACGCTGCGGCTTCATATTCCTTAGAATGTGGCGCATGCCCGAGCTTTCCAGTTGGAACACACCCACCGTCTCGCCGGCGCTCAACATGGCGTAGGTGGCCGCATCATCCAGCGGCAACCGGTCCAGGTCCAGCCTGATCTTCTCCCGTTCTTCGATGATCTTCAAGGTGTCGCTGATCACCGTCAGGGTGCGCAGGCCGAGGAAGTCCATCTTCAACAGGCCGATCCCCTCCACCGTCTCCATGGGAAACTGGGTGGTCACAACGTCGCCGGTGCGCTGCAACGGCAGGTAGTGGGTCAGGGGCTCCCTGGTGATCACCACCCCGGCGGCATGGGTGGAGGCGTGGCGGGGCATCCCTTCAATCGCCTGCGCCAGATCCACCAACTGGTGCACCTGCGCATCCTCGCCGTAGAGCTGCTTCAACTCCGGCGAGGTCTCCAGCGCCCGGTCCAGGGAGATCCCCAGTTCCTCCGGCACCAGCTTGGCGATGCGGTCGACTTCGGCCAGGGGAACATTGAGCACCCGGCCAACATCACGGATGGCGCCCCTTGCCAGCATGGTGCCGAAGGTGATGATCTGCGACACGTGGTCGGCCCCGTACTTGCCCACCACGTAATCGATCACCTCGCTCCGGCGCTCGTAACAGATGTCTATGTCGATGTCCGGCATACTGATTCGTTCCGGATTGAGAAAACGCTCGAAGATGAGGCCATACTTCAGGGGGTTGAGGTCAGTGATGCCGAGCACATAGGAAACCAGCGAACCGGCGGCGGAACCGCGGCCGGGGCCGACCGGAATTCCGTGCTGACGCGCCCAGTTGATAAAATCCTGCACGATCAGAAAGTAGCCGGCAAAACCCATCTGCCGGAGCACCGACAACTCGTAATCCAGGCGCTCCCGGGCCACCGCCGGGATTCCCTCCGGGAAGCGCCGGTTCATGCCCGCCTCGCAGAGTTTGACCAGGTATGAGTCCAGGCTCTCACCCTCGGGAACCTGGTACTCTGGCAGGTACAGGTGGTCAAAATCAAAATCCACCTGGCAGCGCCCGGCGATCTCCAGGGTCTGGCGCAGCGCCTCCGGGTCATCCGGAAAGACAGCGGCCATCTCCGCGGCCGACTTCAGGTAAAACTCCTGGGACTGGAAGCGCATCCGGTTCTCTTCCTTGATGGTCTTGCCGGTCTGAATGCAGAGCAGCACATCCTGGACCGAGGCGTCCTCCTTGCGGACATAGTGGAGGTCGTTGGTGGCCACCAGGGGAATGCCTAAAGACCGGGACAGGTCCCTGAGCCCGGCATTGACCGGCTGCTGCTCCTGCAGCCCGTGGTCCATCATCTCCAGGAAAAAGTTGTCTTGCCCGAAGATCTCCCGGTATACTCCCGCTGCCTCCGCCGCCTTCTTCCGGTCCCCCGCCATCAGGGCGGAGGGTATCTCCCCCGCCAGGCAGGCGCTCATGGCGATCAGTCCCTGGCTGTGTTCGGCCAGCAACTCCTTGTCAACCCTGGGCTTGTAGTAGAAGCCCTCCAGGTGCGCCACCGAGACCAGCTTCAGGAGGTTTCGATAACCAACCTCGTTCTCAGCCAGCAGCAGCAGGTGATGCTGGGATGAGTCCACGTGAGGGGTCTTGTCCAAACGCCCGCGGGTGGCCACATAAGCCTCACAGCCGAGGATCGGATGGACGCCGTGTTGCTTGCACAGCTTGTAAAAATTCACCACACCATACATGACCCCGTGGTCGGTCAGGGCGAGCGAGGTCATGCCCAGGGCGGCGGCGTTATTCACCAGGTCCTTGAGGCGGGCCGCCCCGTCCAGGAGGCTGTACTCGCTATGCACATGAAGATGAACAAAATCCACCGCCATTTTTATCCCTCTGTTTTAAGCAGAATTATAGTAATAAAGAATCTTTGATTCTTATTTCCTCGGGCATAAAGCCCGAGGTAAAAAGGTAAATTTTTTGAAACTTTGTGTGGCATTCATCCTGACCCACAAGGGGTCAGGTATTCTGCCGCAGTCGTTATAATAAGGAGGTCGCAGATCAGACAGGCACGCAGAGAGTGTCCAGGTAGGCTGCCAGGTCCGCGAAGGAACCACGGTAATCGGCCATGATGGGCAGGTTTTTAGGGTTCAGGAGGCAATCCTCCACCAGAAATGTTTTAATGCCCAAGTTTCCGGCAGCCAGGTCATCTTCCACATCGTTGCCGATCATCAGGCAGTCCCCGGGAACGACTTCCAGCAGTTCGAGCACCTCTCTGTAATAATCAGGATTGGGTTTGCAGAAGTGCATCGTCTCGTAAGTGGTGACCAGGTCAAAGGGCAGGTCGTCGATCTCCAGCCAGTGCAGCCGTTCCCTGATTGCCCGCTCCGGAAAGATCGGGTTGGTGGCAATCGCCACCCGCAACCCCTTCTGGAATAAACCTTCTATCAAGGGCGGGCCAGGGGGTTGGCCCCGGTAACCTGCTTGAGGCTGGCAAATTCCCGGTCGTAGAACTCATCAAACATCGGTTCCAGGACCACGGCGGGGGATCCGACGCGGGCCGCGAAGTCTGACCAGAAGACCTCCCTGTTGGTGCAACTCCGGTCACAGTTCTTGACCATGGCGGCGGTTCCGTGCAGGATATCGCTGATCAGCTTATCTGGTCGCAGCAGGTGGGCAAACTTGCGGGTGACGCCGTGAAAGTAGGCTTTCATGAAGGCATCCAAATCCATCGGCAGCAGCGTGCCGTCCAGATCAAAGAGAAGGGCCTTGTACACGGTTGTACCCTCCAACTCACTCTTGCCTTAAACCCCTCTGGTTCAGTTTAGCATAAGCTACCAGGCAAGACAAGCAGTCCCTGTTGCCCGGCCGCCTCGATCTTGCAACATCACCCTCGCTGGAAGCAGGCGGCATTTTCTACGCTGGCAATCATCACAGTTGTTTTCGTACACAAATAACTTGAAGATGCACCCGGATCAGATAAAATGAATCTATGGCATGGCTTGCGAGAGGGGTGTTATGGATGGAACAGGTTGCCCTGATAGAGTGTCCATCGTACGACGTCGATCTGCTCGGGCAAAAGCTGCGAGGCGGGTTCGATCTTCTGGGAGGCGAGTCCTTCCTGCGGCGCCTGATCCCTGCGGGCAGTTCGGTGCTGCTCAAACCCAATCTGCTCAGCGTCGAGGCGCCGGGGTCTCCCGTGGTCACCCATCACGCCGTTTTTGAAGCCATGGTGCGGATTGTCAGGGACTACTCGGAGAAACTTTCCTTCGGCGATTCCCCGGGCTTCGGCGATCCCCGGAGGGCGGCCGAAAAGGCCGGCCTCCTGGAGGTGGCCGGGCGCTATGGGGTGAGGTTTGAAGACTTCAAGGAATCGCTTCACGTCAAGTGCGAGGACGCCCTGCTGTGCAAGTCCTGGGAGATTGCCAGGGCGCCCTACGAGGCCGACGTGCTGATCACCCTGCCCAGGCTCAAGACGCATGGCCTGGCTTTTATGACAGGAGCGATCAAGAATCAGTTCGGGTGCGTGCCCGGACTCCAGAAAGCGGCCTGGCACACCAGGATGACCGATCCCCGCCACTTCAGCCGGATGCTGCTCGACCTGAACACTGCTTTGGGCACGGACTTTGCGATCCTGGACGGGATCACCGCCATGGAGGGGAATGGGCCGAGCAACGGCAACCCGTACCAGTTGAATGCGCTGATCATGGGTCAGAGCCTCAGCGCCGTGGATTCCGTGGCGGCAAGGCTGATCGGTTACAGTGATCCGCTGGAGGTGCCTGCCTTGCAGGAAGCGCACGCAAGCAGGTGGGGGGCGGTGCTGCCCCAAGAGATAGAAGTGCTCGGCGAGAGCATCGAACGCCTGAAAACCACCAGCTTCAAGCTGGCAAGACGCTCTTCCGCTTCCGCAAACAGATTTTTCACCCTAGTGACGCCGCTGCTCCGGGGAGCCATGGTTCCCGATCCCTCCCTGCGCCAGGACAGGTGCATCGGGTGCCGCCGCTGCTTCGATGTCTGCCCTGTAAAGCCAAAAGTGATCAGCATGGTGGAGAGGGGCGGCAAATCCATGCCCCGCTGGAACATGGACAACTGTATCAGATGCTTCTGCTGCCAGGAACTCTGCCCGGAGGGCGCCATCGAACTCAGGTACAGGGGGATCGGCAAGCTGCTGCACCGGCAGGGGAGATAGCGGCCGGGTTAGCCTTGCCGCAGCAACGGACACATGCAACCCCCACCCTGGCATATCTTCCCGGACATCAGGGATTCGCTCGCACGGTGCGAGAAGCCCGCGGAGCGGAGGATACCTGAGGGCGCTATTCATAGAGCCCTGGAGAGGCTCATCATTGTCGGTAACCACTGTACCCCTTTCCTCATATCTTACACGTGGGCAAATATTTTAGGCGAGGCTAATCACTTTAGCCGGAGGAAAGGGACAGTGGTTGATTTTGCTCAAGGAAACCGAGATTCAAGGAGTAAAGGACGTCGAGATCACCGGCGTGGCTAACCGGGAAGACACCGCCAGGGCCTGGGACAGATTGCGGGTTCTTGACGCCAGGAGGCATCGCCACTGGTTAAGCCTGATGTGGTTGTTGATTGGACCCGGTATTTTGGTGATGCTGGGTGAAAACGATGCCCCTTCGATGCTATCCTACGCAGCCACGGGCTCGCAGTTCGGAATCGGCTTTTTTCTTCCCTTCGTCTTGCTGACATTTGTGATGGCCTTCGTGGCGCAAGAGATTACGGTGCGCCTGGGGGCAATCTCCAAGGCAGGGCATGCAGAACTCATCTATCGCAGGTTTGGTTGCTTCTGGGGCAATTTCGCCATGATCGATCTTTTATTTACCAACTTTCTGACGCTGGTGACGGAGTTCGTAGGTATTGTTGCCGGGGCCGGATTTTTCGGTGTGCCCAGTTGCGTTGCCGTAGCCGGCGGCATTCTCGTCATCACCGGCGCCTTTGCCTTCCGCCGTTACTGGTCGTGGGAGCGGATCGTCTTAGCCCTGGCGCTGTTCAACCTGATCTTCATTCCGGTAGCCATTATATCGCACCCGAACTGGGGCGCCGTTGCGCATTCGTTCTTCACCTTCAGCCCATTGCCAGGGGGAATAAATGCAACTACGATCCTGATCCTGCTCTCGGACATTGGCGCCACGATTACCCCCTGGATGCTTTTCTTTCAGCAAAGCGCGGTGGCTGACAAGGGATTGTCAAAGCACGACTTAAATGAGGGACGGATGGATACGGCCCTGGGCGCGCTTTTGGCAGCCATCGCCGCCATCGCCACCATCATCGCTACGGCGCCGCTGTTTATCCATCACATGGACGCCAGCCAGTTCGGGGCAGCCCAGTTTGCGCAAGCCCTGGTTCCTTACGTGGGGCATTTTGGCAGCGCCATGTTCGCCCTGGGCATCCTGGAGGCCGGGTTGGTGGCGGCTGCCACCATCTCCACGTCGTCGGCGTATGCTTACACCGAGGTGCGAAGGCAGGCCGGCAGCCTGAACAAATCGTTTCAAGAAGCCAGGGGTTTTTACGGCGTCTTGTTTGCGTCCCTGCTGGTTGCAGGCGGTGTGGTGGCGATTCCGGGTTTCCCGCTGATCTACATCGTGCTGGTGGTCAATGTTCTTGCTGTCTTGACCATGCCGCCGGCGATTGGTTTTTTGTTGCTGCTCGTGAACGACCAGGATGTAATGGGCGAGCACAAGAACACCTGGCTGCTAAATACGCTGGGAATCGGGGTTGGCGTATTTGTCGCCCTGGCCGGGTTGCTTTACGCCCTGAGCGTCGTCTTTCCGGGTTTACATTTTTGATAGGCCGTTCTGGTAAACACCAGGTCTTTCGAGGAGGGATTCATCATGAATATTGCAAAGTCGTTACAGCCAGCCGAGGATCATCAAGCGCTCTTCTCGGATTTGAGGTTCAAACCGCAACTGGTTCAAAATGTTCTTCAAGAACATAAGGAAAGCCAAAAAAGGATGCAACACTTGAGCGAGCGAAAACTCGGTCCCGGATTAAAAATATTCCTCTGGGGGCTACGTCTCTATGTCGTCTTCATGGTCGGCATAGTGGTGATTAACGTTTGCCAATCGATACATTAAGTCACCATAGCAAATCGAAATAAATGGTCGGGGTGAAAGGAATTGAAATTGCTGTTGTTGACGATACCCCGATATGGTAAAATTAGGTCAGGAACGCAGAAAACTTGATTGCCTTTGGAGAGCGGTGTGAGATACTGTGCGGATCCCCAAAATATATCTTGAAACCACTATATTTAACTTCGTTTTTGCTGATGACGCTCCTGATAAGAAAGAAGCCACGTTAAAGCTTCTGGCGGAGATTTCAGAAGGGAAGTATGAGGCATATACTTCTGCCCTCGCTGTCCAAGAACTCGAACGCGCCAGTGAACCAAAAAGGTCAGATATGCTAGGTTTGATACGTCAATTTAACATCATGATTTTAGAGGAAAATACCGAAGCTGCCGCTCTTGCGGAAATGTATGTAAACGAAAATGTTATCCCTCTAAAATATTATGATGACGCTACACATCTTGCCATCGCAACGTTAGGCAATATTGATGTTCTGGTAAGTTGGAATTTAAAGCATATTGTAAAACGAAAAACAATCCGGCTTACGAATATTATTAATATGCGTGAGGGATATAGAACACTGGAAATATTCAGCCCACTGGAGGTGATAGAATGAGGGATTTAAGTCAATTGACAATGGAAGAACGCGCGTGGTTCGAAGAGATAAAAGACGAAGAACCGGCCCTCAGAGATGTTCATGAGATACGGTTATGGAATTATATCGAAACCAGGCATTTAAAGCCGCAGGAAAGAATTGACAGGGTTAATACCCTTGCGAAAGAGGTAGCAGCACAATACGGGTTAAAGATAGTAAAAAGCCAAAAGTCCATCTCCTGATCGATATCTGCTTAATGCGGCAAAATGAAACGAGCGTACCCAACAAGCTTGTGCCGGGTACGCTCGTTTTGAATTTACGCCTACTTGCCCAGTACGGTAAGCAGCTTGAAGATCATTTGGACCTGGTGGCATTGTCGTTGGGTGCGGAGCATGTCTGCGGTCATACCGCTCGCCTTTGCGTTCGCCACGTATGCTGCCAAACGGTGTTCAAAAACGGCGGCCCGCGGTGCCAAATACCCGCCAAAATTATATCCGAAAAGTAGACGGTTTGCTATCCGGAATAACCGTATACAGGGTTCACGCACAATCGGCCGGCTTTTCTTCGGAGCCAGTAGCCGGCGATTCTTGGCCGACGAGGGGCATTCTCTCTCTCAAGAAAAAGCAGACGACCAGTCCGATGGCGCATGCTGCCGCCGCCACGATGAAGCAGTCATCGATGGCCTGCACCGCAGAAATCGTTGCTACCTGCCCATAGAGGACGGAGATACCCATGCCCTGCACCGCTCCGGTGCCCATCCCCAACTGCACCACCATGCCCCTTAGGACGCTCTGCATTTGATAGAATGCGGTGCTGGAGCCATTGACCGAGCGCGCAAGCTGCGCATAGTGGAAGGACTCCCTGTTTTGCATGATCGTGGCGAGGATTGCGATTCCGAGGGACGAGAAGATCTGGTTGGATACCTCGGATGTCGCCGACGCCCTGCCCACCAATGTTTTGGGCACCGCATTCATGCCGGCGGTCATGATCGGCATTATACCAAGCCCGAGTCCCGCTCCGCGAATCATCATCCATATCGTCATTACCGAAAATGCAGTCAGGGCATTGAACGTATGCATCATATACGTTGTCCAGGCGGTGATGGCTATGCCTACGATGGCAATTGTCCTCGCCCCATAGCGGTCATAGATCCAGCCGCTGATCGGCATCATCACTCCAGTGGCGATAGCGGTCGGAAAAGTGATCAGACCGGAGGTCAGGGACGTCTGGCCGAGCACGTTTTGGATCAGGATCGGCTCCAGAAAAATGGCTCCGTTCAAGCCGCCCTGCAACATCCAATTGATGAGGCTGGTGATTGCAAAAACGGGATTTGCGTAGAGACGCAGAGCCAGGATCGGATCGGGGACCTGTAGTTCGTTGATCACAAACAGGATCAGGCTCATGCCTGCTATGATCAGCAGGGTCACGATCCAGGGATCGGTCCAGCCCCTGCTGCTGCTCTGGTTCAGGGCCAGCAGCAGGGTAAAAAAACCGATGGAGGAAAGCACGATTCCCCTGGCATCAAACTTCTCTCCTCTGATCAGGCTGGTTTCTCCGAGCAGTCTTGCGATCAGCAACAGTTCGATAATCCCTATTGGCAGATTGATGGAGAAGATCACTCGCCAGTCGATATTTTGCACCAGGTATCCACCCAACATCGGCCCGATCGCCGGCGCCGCCATTGCCGCAATCCCCCAGATTCCCATCACCGTGCCCATGCGCTCCCTGGGACATATTTTGTAGAGTATGGCCATGCTGAGTGGCATGATCAGGCCGCCGCCGAGGGCCTGCACAACCCGGGCAATGACCAGGCTATCGAGGTTCCAGGCCGCGATGCAGAGGGCGGAGCCACAGGTAAACAGCACCATGGCCGCGAAAAAACAGCGCTTGTAGCCATAGTTATCCCCTAAAAACCCGGACAGGGGCATGACAAGACCCATGGTCAGCATATAGGCAGTCAGAACCCACTCGATGGATGTGGCGCTGACGCTGAAAACCGCCATCATTTTGGGGATGGCGACGGTGACGATGCTGCTATCCAGCGCGGCCATAAATGTGCCGATGATCAGCACCGCCAGGGCGGGCCAATTCACCGTTGCCGGCGAGTCTGCATTCATGTTACCGTTGTAGCCCTGTTCAAAATCCATGTTCTCTAGCGGTCCTCTCGTGTTTGAATGCCAGTCCGGCGCTGTCTAAATGGTGTGAATCGTTGCCTCTGCAGACATACCCGGCATAAGCTGGAGCCCCGCTTGCCGGAGTTGCTGCTGGTCGACACCAATCTTGATCGGCAGCAACTGTGTGACTTTAGTGTAGTTTCCAGCATCGTTCGTACTCGGGATCAGGGCAAAGGTTGACTGGGTGGCTCTGCCCAGCTCGATCACTGTGCCACTGAGAACCTTGCCGGGATAGGCGTCTACCCGCACGTCCACCTTTTGTCCGAGGCGGATGCGGTTGTAATCGGTCTCTTTGATGTTGGCTACCACCCAGGTTGACTGAAGATCGGCAATCGACAGAATCTCCTGGTCCGCGGACATGTTTTCTCCCAGCATCTCCTCCCCAACTACTGCCGTCACTTGCATAACCGTGCCGCTGATGGGGGCGTAGATAAAAGAATCGTCGTAGTTGAGTTTGGCGCTGTCGTAGGCGGCCTGGGCCTGTTTCAACTGCGCCAGATAGGTGTCTGCACTAGTATTGTTCACCTTGTCCAGTTGTGTCTGGGCGTCAGCCGCTGTCGCTTGAGCAACCAGGACGTTGGCGCTGTCGGCATCCACCGTTGCCTGGGCTTGCGTGAATACCGACTGGGCTACATCAAGCGCCTCTCTGGAAGCGGCCCCGGCGCTATAGAGGGAATTTGTCTGATCGAGGCTCCTCTTGGCATCATCCAGGGCGGACTGATCCTTCGTTACCTGATCCTGAGCCGCCAGCAGCCCCTGCTGGGCCTTGTCAACGGCTGATTGAGCAGATCTGATATCATAGGGGAGTTTGGCGTAGTCTACCTTGGCCAATGCCAGAGCCGCTGCGGCCTGGTTCATGGCCACCACTAGCGCATCGTGATTCACCTCGGCCAGTTCCTCGCCCGCTGTGACATTATCGCCTTCATTGACGAAGATCTTCTCCAACTGCCCAGAGATCTTGGGACTGATGACTGCGATGTTTCCGGTCACCTGGGCGTTGTCGGTACTGACGGCGACCCGCGTTTCGTGGATGTACCAGAGCCCCCACGCCAGGGCTGCCAACAAAACCACGGTGCCGATGAGCCAGCCGATCTGCTTGGAAAATGAGTTGCTCCCCTGCTGTTTCTGGTCGTTCACCGTGCTATTCTCCATTTTGCCCACCTCTCGTCGGCTCTTCTGAAGGTCGCTTGGCATCCCAGGGCCCTGTCGTGATCCCTGCGGCATCCACCATGTCCGGTGTGGGAGATACAGGGCTACCTGCTCCAATACCCCGGAAAATGGCATCCACGATGCGCTGAGGCAGGTCGCTAGGCAAGTCGCATCCGGGTAAAACACCGGAGACCAGGAAATAAAAATAGAGCGGACCAACAAGCATGCTGCTGAAAAACAAGAGATCTATGTCCGCCGGCAGTTCTCCCCTCGCCTTGGCCTGTTCGAAAAATGTGCCCTCATCCTTCATGTGCGGCACAAAATAACGCGCGGACAGCACCTGCAGCAGGCTGGGATGGGCCTTGGCCTCGCCGAAAAGACGGAACATTAGCTTTTCAACCAGTGGGTTTTCAGCGAATGTCTTCATGATCTGCTCCAAGGCCATGATCAGGTCTGCCCGCAGATTGCTGTTATCGCGAAAATGCGCCTCGCTGCCCAGTTCACTTTTGAGGGCATCCAGGATCAGGTCTTCTTTAGACTTCCAACGCCGGTAGATGGTGGTCTTGCCCACGCCGGCGCGCCCGGCGACCGCCTCCATGCTCATCCCCCGGAAGCCTTCCTCCGCAAAGAGTTCGAGCGCTGCCCGCAGAATGGCCTGATGAGATTTTGCGCTGCGCGGGCGCCCCGCAGTCCTGTATTTCGCCTGACCACCGCCGATCACCATACACCCTGCCTCCTGTATGTTACTGTAACGTATAGTTTTATTGGAATCATCATAGCATGAACACATGTTATACGCAACTGTATCGTATCGTTTATGAGCCGGGTGTTGTGCCTGGCTGATTCCCGTCCAGTTTTGTTTACCATTGTATAGAACCGTGCCGGCGGTGCATGCTCTCAGGAGTAGCCCTGTCCCTGTACCGATGGATATTTCTATCACTTTATCGCCGTCTTTGACATCAAGTATGTTTAAATACTCCATGGTTCGGTTTTTCTCGCTTCCAGTTTTTAGAAAGGCATAAATTTTGGTTGTTAAATCGTAAACCGGAGCAAGCCGGTCGTATAGTTTTTGATACCGTTGATTGTTTCCGGTTAGTTCATTTTGTTGCAGAAAACGAACGATGCCGCTATCAATCGCGTACTTCCTGCCGCCGGGAGACACAAGAAATTCTTTTCCGTTTTCGTCAGCGTGCTCTACTGCCTCTTTTGTATCAGGCTCTTCAAACATAGCCAATAATTCTTTTTTCATAATGCTACCTCCGGTAAAAGATGCTTACGCCTTGAACAAGTGGACTGATTCAGCGCTCAAAAGCTTCTAGTCGTCTGGCGGGAAAGCCCATTCCTATAGGAGTGGGGGCATGTCAAACCAACAACGGCAGGAAATCAAAACTTCCTTTTTGCGCTCGCAGTGTTGTTTCCAAAATATCCGTCAACGCCCGCATCCTGGCAAGGTATTCTTCCTGGCTCCTGGGAAAAATCGACGGGTCGAACAAGAAGTTCATCCCCACCAGCAGGAATTCGGTGAGTTCCATCGGATACTCGGTATGAAACTGCCCTTCGTCAATCCCTTGCCGGATGATTTGGGTGACTAAGGGCGTAAACTTCCTGACTCCTTGCACCAGGCTTTTTTGATGCATCACGATGTTTTCCGGCTGATGTAGATACTCTAAAATATCCTTATTTTCTAGATTCATTTTTCTGGTCTCAACAATGATCTGCCTGATCTTGGCCACAGCGTCCAGATTATCATTGTCAACAATCGGTATTAAGGCCTGGTTCTGCTCGCCGATGCGCCGCTCGATCACGGCATCCATGATTTCGTCTTTTGATTTAAAGTAATAGTAAAAGGTTCCTCTGGCGATACCGGCCTTCTCCAAAATATCACTGATGGTTGTTGCTTCGTAGCCCTTGGCTTGAAAGAGTTCTTGGGCCACATCCATGATCTCCGCCCTGCGTTCTTCCGGTTCTTTTAATACCCGAGTCATTTGTTTTCAACCTCCATATAAACCGACTGTCGGTCTAGGATAATGATAGCATGTCGACTAATTGCCGGTCAAGACTGGATGGGGTCAAGGTCATCGGGTCGCTTTACCTGCTCAAGCCTGAGATCATCTGTTAAGGTTGATATATTCCTTTGAAAGCGTGCAAGAGGCCAGCTAATTCGGATTGAGTGCGGAGCAAACGAGCCTAAATATGGAAGGGTGGGTCTGTCTACTAGTAGAAGATACATTTTATTCTTCTTTATCGTTAGCCAAGATGGCAGTCTATGATGCTCCCACTTTATCTGGACTTGCTGAGCATCCGGGTCTGCCATGAAAGAGCACCTTACTTTTTGGTTCTGTCAGAGATATTCCCATGTCCGCCAACAAACCCCGGGAATCTCACCTCTGATCCTCTAGCTTTTGCTGCCATGCAGGTATATGTTCGTTACCTCGGGCCTGCCATGGCCCAGCCACTCTGCCACATGCATTTTTGCTTCTTTTATCCGCCGCTTGTTTTTAAAGCCGCCGACGCTCCGTTCGAACTCCTCTCCGGCGTATACGTGGCGTAGCCCATGTGGCGTGATCTCTCTCTTCGGTAAATTCCTGCCGGTGATCCCGGATGAATTTCTCAATGCTTCTGATCACCTGGTGGGTTTTCTGTTCCGGCTCGACGAATATTTTGCGCTCCCTGTTGCCTCCCGCTCTTCCGAGGATATGCTCCAGTTCCAGCCGTAATTCCGGGCCGTACCGGCACGCGGCGCACCCGGCCACCCTTACCCTTGATGGTCAATTCTCCCCCTTTCAGCGCGTTCTGAATATGTCCTACCGTAAGTCTGGTGCATTCATGAATACGCAGCCCGAACCCAGCGAGCCAGTTTCATGGCCAGGACCACATCTTGCCGGCCAAGCCTGGCGGCTTTCTCCATCATCAGTTGGTATTCTTCGTCGGTCCAGGACCTGTCCTTGCCACCTTGGGGGGTCTTTTCGATCCCCAAGTCGCGATTATCAGGAAGTTCATTGCGCGACCCGGTAAACTTATGAAAAAACCGTATGGCCGCCAGGTCGTTTTTTAACGTCTTCTCGGATATGCCAGCCTGGCGACGATAGTCCACCTAGGCCCGCAGGTGTTTATCCCTGACGTTCGCAAGCTTCTCCAGGTGATATTTTTCTACGCAAAAATGAAGAAAACCGGGCATGCTGTCCCGGTAACGGAAATGTGATTTCTTGGACATCCCTCCGGTTGTTTTGTTTACCGCCTCGCGCCAGGTTTTTTCAAACTGGGCCATGAGATTCTTGTAAGCGCCTTCGGACACCTTTCCGCCGGCATTCGTTTTTGAATTCTTCGCAGAACTTTTTGTCATCGAGTTTCGCCTCCAATGCAAAAAGCGCCTTGTTTTCGGGCAGTTCGTACTTTTGCCAGGGTATCCGACTATGCCACCAGCGGATGATTGAGAGATATGCCAGTATCCTTTTATCTGATCTTCCCTGGTCTCGTAAATGCCTGAGAAATGCCGCCACATGCCGGGGTTGGATATTGCGGATATCTTCCGGGCCGAAGCGTTCCGCTAAAAAATCGAGAAAGATAAGATACGTGTTGTATTTGACCTGGCGGTAGGCATACGAACCGCCTCTGGCCGCCTTAGCTATCCCGATAAATTGGCGGCCCAAGCTGTCGAGAGCTGGCCGCCCAGTTTCCTTCCAGTCAAGGCGTAACATTGGTATCATCTCCAGATCTGTTATTACACCCCTCCGTAGATGAGGCATGTGGAAATACAAAAAACCACCAGGCGTATTCCCTGCTGGGAATCCGTCTCAGGTGGCTTTTCACGAGAAATCTTCTCGATCATTGGCCTTCGGGCCTTTATTTTCGCGGCTCGCCGCTTTCGGCGACCGCCCGTCTCAGCGCCCCCTCTGGGTGGCCTGAGACGGGCTTTGCCCGTTTTATTCAGTTGTCTGCGTGCTTCAAACGAGCGGCCTATCGGCCTCTCTCGCACGCTGTTTTTGTGTTTGTTGAGCACTCATTGGCCCCATTCCCCTTGGGGGTGGGCTAACGCCCGGGGGCCGGACCTCATACTCTATCGGAGTGGTCAGCGTATCATGCGTGCCAACCGGAGGTCCATCCGTGAGGAAGATTGCAAACGGAGCACCGGCTCCCAAACCGGGGGGAAGACCCCTCACTGCTCAGCCTTCCAGATCTCCGCCGGACAGGTTTTAGTACTGTCCACCACCAGGCTGCCGCATCGCTCTTCGCTCTCTGCCCTGCAACCCATTGCCAGTTGCGTACTGGCCAGCCGCCTCTGCCCCGCTCGTCGCACCACAGAGGTCTGGTCAAGGCGGGAAACTCGCAATCGCTCTTCGCACATTTCATGCGGTTTCCTCTTAGCTGCCTCTTCCCGTAGACGCCTCGCTCTTCGCTCTCAGCGTCAGCCACAGGAGTACACCCGCTCTTCGCACTGGACTGTTCCTGTGTCCTTCCCCGCCAGCCTGCAATCGCTCTTCGCTCTTCTCATGCAGGTTCCGGAACTTCCATCCGCACCAAGTGTCTGGGATACCTGGTGGACAGGGAGAAATGTCGTCTCAGTAATAAGCCTCTGAGACCAGGCATGACACCTATTTTACTTGAGCCCACCGTGGATTATAGGCAACATTTGCCACGAGATTCTTGACCTGAGCCTATAATTTTTTCAAAGTGTTGTCAACGGGACTCCCGGTCTATTTTTTCTGCTTCACGGCGTTGCGCAATTCGTCCGACATTGCGCCCACGATGCCGAGATCTCGGGTGTGCCTTTTCCCTCCGGCGTTTGTTGTTCGGTATAATAGAAAAGCCCGGCTTGACCGGGCAGGGCATACAACACTTCGCAATGAACGTTAGTACCGCTTCTCATTAAAAAGCTGGTTGAAAATTGATTCCATAGGATTCAAACTTTCTTGACAATTGGCCAGAGGATTCGTTTGATAATGTAAAAATGTGAATCATAACTAAATACATCATCGATGCCCATACTTTCCAGGATCACAAAGCTCATTGCATCGCTATAGGATAAGTCTTGATCCTGATAGTTCTTGAGAATGGCATGGGTTTTACTTTTCGTTTCTTCATCTGGGATGATTACTTTTAAATCCCCGGTTTCTTCAGACCGTTCGATAATACCGAGGAATCGGGAAGCAAGGTCATAACTGCCATGATAGCGTAGCCAGGTATAGGTTTCCGAAACAACCGTCAGGCTAGTGATAAGGCTTGTCCGCTTGTTTAGTGCTTTATAAAAGGCTTGGGTTACCTGGTGTAGTGAATCGTGTTCATCTATTAGGGCGATAAAGGCGCCTGAATCAATAAATAGTTTAGAGAGGTCTTTCGCCCCCATATAAGATCCTCCTTATACTTGCGGGAACCGGTACCCGGTCCCTTAAACATGCCGATTAACTCGGCCAGGGGATCATCTGGGCTGCCGCGCAATTCTTCCTTTTCAGGGTCAGGAAGAGTAATTTCCAGCTTACGGAATAACTCCTTTTTTTGTTGGGGAGTCAGCTTTCTTATTTCCTCAGCCAATCTTTCAATGGCCATTTGATACCACCTCGCTTATCCGCATTGTACCATATCCTGACATCAGAGAGCAATCGCATAATAGGACAATGATTGTAAAAAAATGGGTATATAAAAACCGTCGTGTATTAAACACCGCACGGTTCAAAACAAAAACCGCAGACTTCTGCGGTTTCCAAAATATTCCCATAAAATTGTCCGCCGATTTGTCTGCATGCTTGCGGATACATACCGATATTTCAAGGTTTCTAGGGTCTTGTTTGTCACCCGGTGAATTTTTTAACAAGTCCTAGAATCCTTCTGCCGCAAGCCTTACAGAAAATATAAATGGTCGGGGTGAAAGGATTTGAACCTTCGACCTCACGGTCCCGAACCGTGCGCTCTGCCAAGCTGAGCTACACCCCGATCAACTCGCAAACTCATTTTAATGTTTTTGGGGGCAACCGTCAAGCAAACAAACATCATTGTGCCGCACTGCCGGAAAGACCCTACCTGCGCACCAGAATCACCACTATCACGATCACGCCCAGCAGCAGGCGGTACCAGACAAAGGGGAGAAAGCTCTTCGTTTGCAGGTAGCGGAGCAGAAAACCGATACTGGCCATGCCGGCCATGAAGGACACGATGATGCTGATCCAGAAAGTGAGGTTGACCACACCAGGCGTCTTTAACAGTTGCGGCACCTCGACCAGCCCCGCCCCCAGGATGATCGGGGCCGACAGGAGGAAGGAGAAGCGCGCCGCCGCCTCCCGGGTCAAACCTGACGCCAGGCCGGCGGTCATGGTGATCCCGGAGCGGGACACACCGGGGATGAGGGCCATCGCCTGTGAGAAGCCGATCAGGAGGCTGGAGCCCAGGGTGACCTTCTCCAGCCCGAGGCGCTTTTTGCCCTGGCGGTCGGCCCAGTAAAGGACCAGGCCCATGAGGATCAGCATCGTCGCTATCAGCAACTCATTACGGAGGTAGGTATCCGCAGCCTTTTCCAGCAGTATTCCGAAGATGCCGCCGGGAATGACCGCCACCACCAGGTACCAGAACAGGCGGCTCTCCGTCGTCACCACTCCATTCAGCAGCCCCTTGCAGGCGGCCGCGATCAGCCGCACCCAGTCGTGCCAGAAGAAGATGAGCAGGGCCAGCAGAGTGCCCATGTGCAAGGCAACGTCGAAGGACAGTTCCTTAAATACATTCCGGTTCCAGCCAAACAACCAGGGCACCAGGATCAGGTGGGCGGTGCTGGAGATCGGCAGGAACTCGCCCAATCCCTGCACCAGACCCATGATTACAGCCTGCAGGATAGTCACAAGCATGTCCTCCTTGAAATTCGTCCATGCCGTCCTTAGCCGGCATTTTAACCATCGCTTACAGATTTTACCACAAAGCTACTTTCAAAAAAAGTTTATGAAGCGCGACTTCGCCAGTGAACCCGGTTCGCTCACAATCATGGCAGGTCAGCGGACGCGCCGCACGCTGCTCCGCCCCTGGGACATCTCCACCAGGTAGGCGACGTCTGCGGATCGGCCAGGTGCTGGTTGTGGGATACCATGATCACCTGGCGTCCGAGGCTCTGGCTGAAGCTCTTCAGAAACTGGGCCACCTGGGGTGAGAACTCCTCGGAAACGTGCTTGGCCGGTTCGTCCAGGATCACCGGGCCGCCCACCGGCGGCCGGAAGGCCTGCAGCAGGGCCAGGCGCAGGGCCAGGGAGATCACGTCGACCACCCCGCCGCCCCGGGCGTCCTGGGGCGCCGTCTCCACCCTCAAGTCTCCCCCGTAGCTGGAGCACACGTAAAACTCCGCCTCCGGCCGGTCGCGCTTCTCCTCGACCACCACCTTGAAGTCCAGGTCGCCCCCGAAGACGAACTGCAGGGCCTGGGTGACCATGAACTCCACCTGGCGCCGCCCCTGTTCCCGGGCGTGGCTGGCCGCCTCCTGGAGCAGCAGGCGCACCCTCTCCAGGCACTCGGCGCTGTCCTTGACTTCGGCCAAGCGCTTCTCCCGTGTCTCCTTCTCCTGCAGCAGCATCCGTTCTTCGCCCCGCTGCCGGTGGTAGACCGCCTTCACCCGGTCGAGGGATTGCTTGAGGGCGCTCAGGTCGCTGCTCATTGACCCTGCTCCTTCAGCAACTCCCAGGGGATCAGCCCGTTGGCCTCCGCCAGCAGCCGGTCCATCTCCTCTTTCAGGGCGGCGATCTTCTGTTCCAGTTCCTCGGGCTTGACTCCATACTCCGCCGCCTTCTGGTACAGCTTCTCCCGCTGCTGCTCCAGCAACTCCTTCTGGCTGAGCGCCCGCGACCGCAGGTCCCTGGACCTGCGCAGCGCCTCCTTGAGGTGGTTGATCTGCTTGTCGTACTGTGCCTGCTCCTTTGGCGCCTGCACCATCATCCCCCCTTTCAAGTATTCAGAATTCAGTAGTCAGGATTCAGAATGCCCCGAATACATGCTTCCAACAATTTGCTAACCTCTTGCAAATGAAGTTTTGTTTCAGAAATATCATCGTATCGGTAGTCTTCAAAAGTTTTTGCCGGTTCTCTCATTTTGTCTCCTGACTCCTGACTCCTGACTCCTGTCTACTGGTACTCGGACAGGGCGCGCTCCACCGCCTCCGGCGTCAACTCGCCGAAGCAGACCGGACAGCGGCCGAGGCGCGACAGCAACTTGCCGTAATCATCCAACAACTGCTCCATTTCCTTCTGATAACGCTCTGCCGCCAGGCTTGCTCCCTGGTAGGCAACCGGTCTTTCTCCTGCCAATCCTGCCAGAGTTCATGCATAAGAACGCAGCCTTTGCCAACCTTCGCCGGCAGCCGCCAGGCAGGACTCGATCCTTTCCAGGTGCCCAGTCCGGGCGGCTGATCCGGTCTGCATCCTGCCAGGCCGCCGTCACTGCCGCCAGGTCGCCGGCCGCCCGGGTCAACTCCGACCACTGCCGGTACAAGATCATCCACCCGCTGCGTGACAGACTCCGCCCCGGGCACGGCGCCGGTAAGGCCGGCGATCTTCTCGGCTCCGTCCAATTGACCCGCAGCCTGGGAGATCTCTCCGGCCAACTGAACCAGCCTGGCATAGTCTCCGAGCAGGGTTTCCAGGCTGCCCAACCGCTGCTCGGCCTCGCCCAGCATCACCAGGGAGGCGATCCTGCCCCGGGCCGATTCCAGTTGCTGCTCCACCTGACCCAGGTCGCCGGCGATGGCCGACAGGTTCCGATATCTCAGAGCATGGATTCCAGTTCCTGCGCCCGTTCCTCGGCCTGTTCCAGGAGGTCGCAGGGCTGCCAGGGTCCGGTCGGCCTCCGCCAGGGCGCTTGACGACTCCTGCCACTGGCGCCGCAGTTCTTCCAGGGAGGCAACGTCAGCGGTGATGGCCTCAATCCGGGCGACCTTCTCCTCCAGTTGTTTGATTCCGGTCTCCAAATCCGTCAGGTGGGCATAGGCGCCGAGAGCCGATTCGATACCGGCGATGCCGGCAGTCAGTTGTCCCTCCTCCTCCCGCAGGCGGCGGAGGTCGGTGGCGGTCGATTTCTGTGCCCAGTCCAGGATGTGGACGCCGCCCAGTTGCCCGATCACCTTGGCCCTGACAGCCCCGTTCTCGGCCAGCAAAAACGGCCCGTCCAACTGGGCGCCGAAGTTCAGTTCCACGCTGTTGTGCTCATCGACCTGCACCTTTCTGACATCTAAGGCCCGAATGATCTCCAGGGGAATCTCGCGCAAGTCCACGTAGACCTGCTCGCTTTCACCGGGACGCTGCAAGATGTACTGGTTCTCTTTCTTGCCGGCAGTGCTCCGCAGGCGGGCGATCCTGGTGCCGTCATCCAGTTCCACGGTGACGCGGCAGGTGCGCGCCCAGACGCTGATGAAGTTGGCCCCCGCGGCTCGTTGTAGAACAGCCAGCGCAGCGCCCGCACCAGGGCCGACTTGCCGAAGTCCGAGGGGCCGACGATCACGTTCAGGCCGGGCCCGAAGATGACCTCCGAGTGTTCGTGGGACTGAAAATTCTCCACCACCAGCCTTTTTAAAACTGCTCATGACTCGTCCTCCCCCCGGGCCAGCGCCTCCTCCGCCAGGCCGACGCGCCGCAGGGCCTCTGACCTGATCCTGGGCTCCAGTTGCTCGCTCCGGGCGATCTCCTCCACCAGGAGCCGCACGTCCGCCCGCTCGATAGGAGCCGGCGGCCTTGATCTCCGCCAGGTAGCCGGCCAGCCGCTCCTCCCGGAAGGAGGCCTCTTCCTGCATGCTCCGGTCCAGGACGTCCTCCCCCGGCGGGGCGCTCCTCAGCCCGATCTTTTCATAGGTCGGGCGGCTGCCGCCCAAGTCGATATAGATTACCTGGACCGGGCGCCGCATCTCCAGGGGGTGGTTGGAGAGGCGCGCCAGCGCCCCGGGGTTGAGAAAGCGCTTGCCGTCCCGCTCCGCATCCGGAAACCCCAGGTGGTTGTGGCCGGCCAGGGTGAAGTCCGCTTCGGTCTCCCAGATCTGTTCGACCAGGGTATAGAAGGGGCCCGGGAAGGAGGCCCGGTCGAGCAGCATCCCGTGCACCATGTGGATAGCGTAGTCGCAATCTCTTTTCTGCACCACGTAATCCTCCCGGGGGTCGCGGCGGTCCATCTCGAAGTGATAGCCCTGCCCGGTAAGCTGGAGGCGCAGATCGCCCTTGTCAGATAGACCGGCGCCCGGCCGATCATCCGGACGATCCCCACCCGGGCGGCCAGGCCGAGCATGGTGCGGGGCAGCGTCTCCTCGTTGTTCCCGAACAGGTCGTGGTTGCCGGCGATGATGTAGACCGGGGCCGGAAACTGCTGGTAGATCTCCAGAAAGTCGGAGCAGACGCTGATGGCCGGCGCCGGCACGTCGTAGAAATCGCCCCCGTGCAGGATGTAGTCCACCTCCCGCTCCCTGGCGATGGCCGCCACCTCCCGCAGCTTGGCGGCCAGGGTGGCGGGAAAGTTGTCCTTCCGGTTGGCGGGGGTCGTCCCCCGCTTGTGGTCATCGGTGAGAAAGAGCAGGCGCATGTTCACAAATCCTTCCCACAATGCCCTCGGCTCCACAAGAAGAGGGGCGCCAGGCAACAGCAACCGTCCGGCCGCATGGCAGAGGCTTGATGCAGATCGGTTATCAGTGCTGGAGATCATCATTCTCAACGTAATCTGTTGATGCTGGAGAATCCATCAGTTCAAACCTGATGCCGGATGCAATCTTGGCTCCGGCATCCGGCCTCATGCCTCCGGCCTCTGATTCGCAGCCAGCCGCCCGCTAAAGAATTCGTCGCCGGCATCCTGCTTTCCTCCATTGCTTCCCACAAACTAAAAAAAGCCGCTGCCCGGCACTTTGCTAAAAAACAAGTTGAACCGGCCTTGTTTATTTATTACTATAGAGCCATGCAAGGAAACTCTTCGAAAGGGGAAAACCCAATGCCCTATGCGGTGATCATGGCCGGTGGCCGCGGCGAGAGATTCTGGCCGAAGAGCCGCCAGGAACTCCCCAAGCAATTCCTACACCTGCTGGGCGACCGGACGATGCTGCAGAAAACGGTGGACCGGCTCAAGCGATTGATCGAGCCGGAGCAGATTTTTATCGTCACCGGCAAGGTATACTATGATATAGTTTTAGGACCAGGTGCCCGAAGTGCCCGAGGAGAATATCATCCTGGAGCCGGTCGGCAGGGACACGGCGGCGGCGATCGGGTTGGCGGCGGTAGTGATCTCCCGGAGCGACCCGGCAGGGGTGCTGATCGTCCTGCCCGCCGACCACTACATCGCCGATGAGGAGCACTTCTGCGAGGTCTTGGAGAGCGCGGTGGCCGCCGCCGCTCCCGGCACCCACCTGGTCACCCTGGGCATCACCCCGAACCGCCCGGAGACAGGCTTCGGCTACATCGCCCACGGCCGGCTGTACGATATCATCGAGGGCAACCCGGCCTACACGGTCGACAGGTTCACGGAAAAACCCGATTACAGGCAGCGCCCTGGAGTACCTGGCGAGCGGCAACTATTACTGGAACAGCGGCATCTTTGTCTGGCGGGCCGACCTGATCCTGCGCCTGATCGAGCAGCACCTGCCCGAACTTCACGCAGGCCTGCAACAGATCGCCGGCGCTTTTGGCACTGAGGGCTACGAGTCAACACTGCTGGAAGATTTTCACCGGTCTGCCGAAGATCTCTATTGATTACGGAGTGATGGAAAAGGCCGGCAACGTGCTGGTGCTGCCCGGGAATTTCGGCTGGGACGACGTCGGCTCCTGGACTGCGCTGGAGTCATACAAGGAAAAGGACGAACAGGGGAACTACCTGGAGGGCAGGGGTGTCCTGGTCGACACCAACAACACCCTGGTATTCACCTCTGACAAGGTCGTGGCCACCCTGGGCGTTCGACGACCTGATCGTGGTGGAAGGCCGGGACAGCATCCTGATCTGCCACAAGGAACATGCCCAGGAGATCAAGAAAGTGATCAGCGCCCTGCAGGAGCAGGGCTACAAGGAGGTATTGTAGGTTGAGTATCAACCCCCTGATCTTCCGGCAGTATGACATCCGCGGCCATGCCGAACAGGACCTCACCGACGAGACGGCCAGGCTGATCGGGCAGGCCTTTGGGACCTACGTCCAGGAGCATGGCTCAGACCAGGTGCTGGTCGGGCGGGACAACCGCCTCAGTTCCGAACGGCTGCGTGACGCCCTGGTGGGCGGCCTGATGGCCACCGGCTGCTCATGTCATCGACCTCGGGCTGGTGGTAACGCCGATGCTCTACTACGCCAGAGTCTTCTTCAGCATCGACGGCGGGGTGATGATCACCGGCAGCCACAACCCTCCTGAAGAGAACGGCTTCAAGCTGGCCTGCGGCGAGGGCACCATCTACGGCGACGAGATCCTGCCGCTCAAGGAGATGATCGCGGGCGGCAGGTTCCGCTCCGGCAGCGGGAGCCGCCAGGAACAGACAGCATCATCGAAGCCTACCTGGCGATGTTAAAGGAAAAGATTGCTTTGGGCCCCCGCCGCTTGCGGGTGGTGGTGGACAGCGGCAACGGCACCGCCTCCCTGTTTGCGGAAGAGATCCTGAAGGCCTGGGGCTGCGAGGTGACTGCCGCTCTATTGTGAATCGGACGGCTGCTTCCCGCACCACCACCCGGACCCGGTCAAAACGGCCAACCTGGCAGACCTGAGCAGAACAGTGCAGCAACGGGGCGCCGACCTGGGCATCGCCTATGACGGGGATGCCGACCGGATCGGCGTGGTCGATGAGTTGGGGCAGGTGATCTGGGGGGACAAGCTGATGTGCCTTTACTGGCGTGAGATCCTGGAGCGCCATCCCGGCTCCCTGGCGATCATCGAGGTGAAGTGCTCCCAGGCCCTGGTGGACGAGGTGACGCGCCTGGGAGGCCGCCCGCTGTTTTACAAGACGGGGCACTCCCTGATCAAGGCAAAGATGAGGGAGACCGGAGCGGTTTTCACCGGGGAGATGTCCGGGCACATGTTTTTCGCCGACGAATACTATGGTTATGACGACGCCTTCTATGCCGCCGGCCGGCTGCTCCGGATCCTCTCCAACGCTTCGCAAACCCTCTCGGAGTCTCCTGGCTCATATCCCGGTGTACTACGCCACGGCAGAAACCAGGGTTCCCTGCGCCGACCGAGGTCAAGTTCGACATCGTGAGCAAGCTGGTGGACCACTTCCGCCGCAGTTTCCAGGTGGTCGACGTCGACGGGGCCAGGGTGCTCTTCCCCGAAGGGTGGGGCCTGGTCCGGGCATCGAACACCCAGCCGGTGCTGGTAGCCAGGTGTGAGGCCAAAACGCCCGAAGGCCTGGAACAGATCTGCGGCATTATGAAACAGGCGATGCTGCAGTATCCTGAAGTGGGTGATTTTGATTGGGAGCGCTAGACACCGATGACCCTTTCGACCAGAGCATCGCCGAAGCCCTGGACAAGGCCAGGCAGTTGACCGACATCAACCTGGTGGTGGGTGTACCCTTCTATAACGAGAAGGCACACCCTTCCCAAAGTGCTGCAGGTGATCGCAAAGGGACTGGCCAATGTCCAGGCTACAGGGCAACGCCCTGATCGTCTGCGCAGGCGATCCCAGGGGGGCTGATGCCCTGAAGGCCATCGCCAAGGTCGATCTCCAGGTACCACACCTGGAGTTTCTGATGCTGCCCGGCAGCAACGGCAGAGGGGCCAGCATCCGGGCGATCCTGGAGATCGCCGACCGTTTGGAGGCCGACGTCCTGCTCTTCACGGCCGACCTGGTTCCCGATGACAGCTATGGGCTGCAGCCGGACTGGGTCAGCGCATCCTGGAGCCGATCAGGAACGAGTACGACTTCGTGATCACCACCATCCAGAAGAACTATTTCGAGGATTACCTGAACAGCCTGCTGGTGGCGCCGCTGCTGGAGGTTTTTTACGGATACAGGGTGCACAGCGCCCTCAGCGGCGTCTATGCCATCGCCAACGATACCGTGGAGGACCTCGTCACCGAGATCAAATTCTGGGCAGAGGTTACCAGGGATTACGGGATCGACCCCTGGCTGATCACCAGGGCCATCCGCTGGAACAAGAAGATCTGCGAGGTAGAGCTCGGCATCAAGATGGAGAGCATCTACCTTGAGAAACTGAACTATGTCTTCAAAGTCCTGGCCAAGACCATGTTCGAATGTATCAAGCGGGACGAGGACTTCTGGCTGACAGGCAAATTCATCCGCAGATCCCCCGACATCTATTGGAACAAGCATAAAGACGCCCCCTATGAGCCCAAATACTCCACCTACGGCATCGCCACGGTCTTCAAGCGCGGCCTGACCCAATACAAGAGCATCTTCAAGACAGTCCTGCCGGACGTGCTCTCTGCCGACCTCGAGCGGATCGCCGCCGCCGGGAACTCCACTTCGACAGCCAGATATGGTCGCATATTGTATACTGGTTCCTGTTCCATTATTGCTTCATCTCCGGCGCCAACAGCGACGATGTGCTGAATGCCCTGGCGTGACGCCTTTTTCGGCAGACTGGCCAGCCTGCTGGAATCACACCCACGCCCTGCAGGAGGAGCTGAAGATCGTCGCCGGCATCAAGCCCCAGGACCTGTCCGCCAGTGAGATCGTCACGGCCAATGGAGGAGCAGCGCAACTCCTTCCTGCTGCTGCGGGACGATTTCATTAAGCTGTGGGGGCAAAAGGCCCTGGAGCTAAAACCGCCGCTCATTCCGGAGCACTACCTGGAGTTTATTCCGGGCATTCCCATCGCCCTGCCCAAAGAGCTCGAGGGGCGGGGAGGCCGGGTCGTCTGGAGCGAGGGCATGTTCAACCGCCTGCAGTCCAAGTACCAGGAGGCCTTCAACCGCTTCATCTACAACAGCCTGGGAGTGCCTGAAAACAGCGACTCCCGGACCGTGGCCAAGCGCCTCAAAGATTTCATGGGAGAGCTGGAGCAGGCCATGGACCGGCTGCTGCCCGGCGACCCGTTCACGCGTCGAGGGAGCCAGGCAGATAGTCGACGGCCTGTTCCAGTTGCTTCCCTCACGGATGATGTTCTACATTCAAGACGAGATTCTGCAAGAGGCATTGCTGCGTTACCCCCCGCTGAACCTGATGATCCCGGCCGGCTGCAACACCTCGCGGGTGCTCGTGGAAAAGATGGGCGTCCGGGACGCCATCACCCTGGCCAACCTGGTCGAGAACCGGAAGTGGGCCGATGGCATCCTGTTCTGGATCCTGGACAACGTCAAGCCGGAGAACCTGGGCGAGGTGGAACTCCGGCCGATCATCCTCGGCCCCGACGTCCTGGGCGGCATCGTGCAACTAGGCACGATCTCCGACCTGAACAAGCTCACCGCCCGGATCGTGATCAGGCCGCTCGAGCAAGGGGATGGGCGGGGACTACCCGAAGCTGCGCTTTGTCCTGTTTATCGGGCGGCATATCATGATCGCCAGGAACTACTCCTCCCTGCTGCGGACCTATGCCCGGGAGCGCAAGAACCTGGGCTTCAAGATCCGCAACTCGCTGATCGGGCGCTACGAGACCACCGCCTTCTCCGCGCACAACATCTTCGAGAACTTCCACCACCTCGCCCTGGTTAGCCAGTTCCGCAACACAGCCAGCCAATTGAGAGGCGAGAAGCGGGAGCCGCACCGACGAGACGCCTTTCACCTCTCACCAGGTGCCCAGGCTGCTGGAGATGATGTGCGAGGGCTACGGCCTCAGCCAGGTCCTGGCGGACGGCACCTTCATCCCCTGCTCCGCCTGGAGCTGGGCCAGCTTCAGCTACAAGGGCGGACGGGGCATCCCCACTCCGCTGTCCAGCCACGTGGAAGAGAAGTGGTTCAACCACGACTTCCTGGAGGAGATCTACACCGAGTTGGGATATGACCCGGGGGAGATCATGCGCACGGTGACCCAGTTCATCGGCGAGGGCGGGCGAGCGAAAACCTGCTGGACGTACTGCTGGGGATCAGGCAAAAGGACGTCAACGTGGTGGCGCAGGAGGCCATGGACTACCCCCCGGCCAAACAGCTGGAGCGGTATCCGGGCAACCCGATCCTGAGCCCGATCAGGGAGCACTACTGGGAAAGCAAGTACGTCCTGAATGCGGCGGCGGTCCGCATCAGGGACCGGGTCTACCTCCTCTACCGGGCGTTTGGGGATGACGAGATGTCGCGTATCGGCCTGGCGATCACCGATGGCTACCAGGTGCTGGAAAGGCTGCCGGAGCCGGTCTTCACTCCCTTGGACGAGAAGGATAAGAAGGGCGTGGAGGATCCCCGGGCGGTGATCATCGAGGACAAGATCTACATGCTCTATACCGCCTACGACGGAGCTATCGCCCAGATCTCCGCCGCGTCGATCACCGTCGACGATTTTCTGAACCGCAGGTGGGACCGCTGGGAGCGCATGGGCTTCGCCTTTCGGGACATCTGGGATAAGGATGCCGTCCTCTTCCCGGAGAAGATCGACGGCAGGTACGTGATCTACCACCGGATCGAGCCCAGCATCTGGGTTTCCCACCTGGATAAGCTGGAGTTTCCGGCTCCCAAGGAGAAGCACTCCATCATCCTGGGGCCGCGCTCCGGCAGGATGTGGGACTCCCTGAAGATCGGGGCGGGATCCCAGCCGATCAAGACCAAATACGGCTGGCTCCTGATCTACCACGGTGTTGACCGCGACCGGGTCTACCGCCTGGGCGTGATCCTCACCGACCTGAACAACCCGGAGCGGCTGCTCTACCGCTCCCCCAACCCGGTGCTCTCCCCGGAGACCGCATGCGAGATCGGAGACGAGCACTTGCTGGGTGCCCAGGGTGGTCTTCACCTGCGGGGCGGTGCCGGTCGAGGATAAGACGGTGCTGGACGCCGAGGACGAGATCCTGGTCTACTACGGCGCCGCAGACACCTACATCTGCCTGGCCACCGCCAAGGTCGGCGACCTGATCCCGGAAGCGATCAGGAAGAAGCACGGGGACTGATCAATAGCCCCTGCGCTGCCGATCATTCGATCACGACTAGATGATTCTAGCAGGTAAGGCAGGGCTTGAGGACCTGCCCGTACACTGCCAGGTAGTCCTGTACCATCCGCTCCCGGCTGAAGCGCTGCTCCACCCAACGGCGGCAGGCTTGCCGGTCAAGGGTGGGCACCTGCTCCAGGGCGGCCACCGCCTCCACCACGCTGTTGACCAGGAAGCCGGTTGACCCGTGCCTGACGATCTCCGGCATGGAACCCCGGCTGAAAGCCACCACCGGGGTGCCGCACGCCATGGCCTCCACCACGCTCAAGCCGAAGGGCTCTGCAAAGCTGATCGGGTGCAGCAGGGCGTAGGCGTTCCCCAACAGGCCGCCCCGCCGGTCAGGCCCCACCGGCCCGATGTATTCCACCCGGCCCCGCTCCAACTGCGGCGCCACCTCTTCCTCAAAATACCGCCGGTCCTGCACAATTCCGGCGATCACCAGGGGCATCCCAAAGATGCGGGCGATCTCGATCGCCTCTGCCGTCCCCTTGTCCGGATGGATGCGCCCGAAATAGAGCAGGTAGCTGCCGGGCGCACCGACAAACGGAAATGATTCCAGGTCGATCCCGTGGTAGACGGTGGCGATATAGTCAAGGGACGGATGGCGGTCGGCATTGCTGATGGAAACGTAGTGATTCGTCCCGGCGTATCTCTGGTAAACCGGCAGGATTTTCGGAGAGGAGAAGCCGTGAATGGTGGTGACCACCGGCGTGTGTACCAGGCGGCTGTATGTAAGAGGGAGAAAATCATAGTGGTTGTGGATCAGGTCGAACTCCGCCGCCCGCTCAAAGAGATGGGCGATATGCAGGCACTCCCAGACCTTGGGGTCGATCTCCGGGTCCTCCTCATACGGCCTGGGGCAGACAAAATCCAACTTCGCCCTGGTGACGGAATCGCCGGTGGCAAACAGGGTCACATCAATCCCCTGGTCCACCAGGCCTTCGCAGAGCAGGGAGACCACCCGCTCCCAGGGACCATAATGCCTGGGGGGTGTCCTCCAGGCGATTGGAGACAGCAGTGCAATTTTCACGATTCAACCAGCCCTCCAACCACTACTGCATGAGTATTCAGAATTCTGTAGCATGTACTCCGCATTCTTCAGGCCGACGTTCCGGATGCGGAGGATTCATCTTGTTTTAAGATGGCTATTCTTCGGCTAGCTTATTCGATCGGCTGGCCCAAGAGTATCCTGGCACTCCTGACTCCTGCATCTTGTACTTTTCGTAGAGCCTGGGCAGTTCTGTCCGGGGGCTGTCGTAATAGCGCTCCCGGTCCTCACCCTGGAGCCAGGCGTCCGCATCCGGGTCCGCCTTTGGCCCCCCGCCTGCAGCCAGACGGCTGGCAAACTCGCCGAAGACCTGTACTGCAGGCTTGGGAGACCCGTCGTACCTGAACAGGCCGAAGTGCCGCTCGTGGGGATTCTCTTTCAGAGGAGGGCGGTCCCACAGGCCGGGATGATAATCGCCATAGCACCAGGCCATGGCGCCGGTCATTCCCGCCCGGCACAGCAAGTCAAGGCCTGCCGGTAATAGCCGGCCACGCTGTCTTCCGGCCAGAGAGTGAGTCTTGTACTCCGGCCAGGTCCTCTTCTCCGGGGTACGGATACAGCACCGGGCGGCTGGGCGCCCCGAATTCCTCGAACAGCACCGGCTTGCCTCCCAGCCACCGGGTCAACAGACCCAGAAAGGGAAGCACCTGCACATCGAGCCGCCTGCCCATGACAGGTAAAAGGGGTAGCCATGCATGCACAGAAAATCGCACCAGGCGGCCGCATCCTGTGGCCACAAACGCCGGTCATCCTCCAGGTCTTCGGCGTGCATGCCCAGGGTCACCCGGCAATCGCCGCTGTTCTGCTTGATCTCGCCCACCATGACCTCCAGCCACTCCCGGGCGGCGCTCCGGTCCGGGGGGAGCACGCAATTGGAAGACTCGTTGCCCAGGTCATACGCCCACACCGCAGGATGTCCGGCCAGGGCGCGGGCCACCTCCCGGCACTGCAACTGCTGGGCGCTGATTGCCTCCCGGTCGCTGTACCAGTTGCGAATGTCTGCAGTCAACCGGCGCCCGCCCGACCACACCGGAAAACGCCCGGCCCCGCTGCCTGCCGCCAGCATCCAACCGGGCAGCCAATTGACGCCGCTCATGTGCCCACAAAAAAAGGTGGGCATAATAAAAACGCCGCAGTCTGCAGCGATATCCGCCAGGCGCACCAGATGACGCAGGGCGGCGCTGGATATTCTGGACGGAGACGGCTGGAAGTCCTCCCAGAGCAGGAAGATCCTCGCCGTTCTCAGGCCGCTGGCCGCCATCCTGCCGAAATCCGCTTCTACTTCCGCCGCGTCGAAATCCGCCACCAGTACATGGCCTTGGCCGCCGGCCAGTAATTGACACCCAGCACAAACTGCCGCGGCTCATCCTGAGCCACTTCGGCATTCTCCATCTTCAGCCCTCTTGTTCACGGAGATCGGATGCGGGAAATCAGATCCCGGAAGATTTATGTCAACTGTTTTCCTGCCTCTGGCGCGCCCGTTAAAGCAGCGGCGCCACCCGGCTCGGTCATTCAAACGTAGCGAAGCGAACTAATCAGAGGGAGATTGAACTTCCCCTGATTACCCTATCTTGAACCCACCGCCTAAAGAGGCGGGGGACTTCTAGGCGAAGTTAAACCCTGATTCAGGCCTCTTGCTTCCGACTCCCGATTTCCGCACCCTGTCCTGCCAATGCCATGCCGTTGATCACCTGCTGGGACAGCAGCAATGACAGCACAGACTCGGCCCCCTGGTTGAGATTAACCCCTTCCGGAGTCAGGGCATCGTAACAACCACCGCTGGCAGCGTCATAGAGGCTGACCCGGTTGATGTTGGCGCCCCGGTACCATTCATAGGCAAGTTCGGCCAGCGACCGGTACTGGCTGTCCCCGGTCGCCCGGAAGGCCCTGGCATAGGCCAGGGCCATGGAGCAGGCATCGACCGGCTGCTGGTCATAGCAGGGCATCTCGGCGCCCCGGCGCCACCAGCCCCGGTTTCCGACAATGCTCAGATAGCCCTTGGCAAACAAGGCATCAGTCAAAAACCCCAGGGTATCCCGGGCCACCCGCAGGGCTTTCCGGTCCTGCGCAAAGGAGTAGTACGCAAACAGGGCATGCGGGAGGATGCCGTTGCAGTAGGCCAGGACCTCCTCGAACCACTGCCAGTCCCGGGTGCCTGGAGGCCTCATAGAGGTCGATCAGGTAGTCGGAAAAATCCCGGGCAACGCCTGCCAGCACTCCGCTCCGACGGTCAGACAGACCGGGGTTCAGGCAGATCCCCAGCAGGGCGTAGGCCACCGCCCGGGGCGATCTCAGCCCGAACAACGATGGCAGCGCCCGCAGCGCCATCCTCCGCCCCGCCTCCCTGACATCTTCCAGCTCGCACAACGAGGCCGCACAGCAGGACAGAAACGCCCGGCCCTGGCTGTCATCGGAATCAATAGTGGTAACAAAGCGACCGTTCAGCTTCCAGTTGTGCCATCCGCCATCAGCCCGTTGGGCGGCATCAGAGAAACCGGATATAGGCGTCCACGAGCTCCCGGCGCTCTTCCCCCTCCATGTTCAGGGCCACCAGCAGCGCCCGGGCATTGTCATCCGCGGTATAACCGCTATCGGGGTCCGGGGTATGCAGCCTGGAAAACTGGAGCATACCGCCCTCATCAGTCAGACGCTTGAGGTGGCAGTAATCAATATTCATAGTGGTTAGGCGCAGGAAACTCCTGCCTTCCCCGGCCACCGGGAATGCGGCGCACAGGTGAGGCGGGAGAGGAATGCGCCAGCCCTCCTTTAATTTAGTGGGCGGTTTTGCGCCAAGAATACTTAGCCAGAAACCGCCCTTAACGTGTAATTTGTCATCGAGGGTCAACCAGGGCTTGTCATGATGTGGAGCTCACAAGGCTTAAAGTGACGATTCTCGTGGCCAGGTTCGCATACTGCGCCGCCACGTAAGGCCAACCGATAGTCTTCCCCAGCCGGGCGGTCTTCCGTTCCAGGTGCGCCTTGAGCACCGGGTTGGACAGCACCCGGTCGAGCAGGATGGCGATAGTTTTCCGGAGTGGCATCGGCGGCGATCAGCCCGCGCTGCTCCTCGGCCAGCATTGCCAGCGCATATTCGTAAGGGGTGGAGACTATCGCCCGCCCGCACCCGATGGCGAAGGCCAGCGTCCCGCTGACGGCCTGGTCGCGGTTGGGATAGGGACTGAGGTAGATGTCGGTCATGTACAGGTAGTCGCCCAGTTCCTCGTGTTCCATGTAATGATTGATAAATTTTACGTGATCGCCCAGGTTGAGATCGGCGATCAGCCCGTTCAGCATCTCCCGGTAGCGTTCGCCCTCTCTCTTGAGCAGCATCGGATGGGTCTTGCCGGCGATCAGGTAGAGGACGTCCGGATGCCTGGCCACCACATCCTGCAGCGCCCTGATGCCGATCTCCAGGCCCTTGCCCGGGCCGATCAGCCCGAAGGTGGTGATCACCTGGCGCCCGGTATAGCCATAGCGCTGCTTGAGTTGCTCCCGGTCCTTCACCCGAAAGACAGGCACCCCATGGTGAACAATGCAGATCTTCTCCGGCGGAACCGCATAGACAACTTCCAGCAAGCGCGCCGAGCGCTTGGTCATGCAGATGACAACCGCCGCTTTTGCGGCCAGGTGGTCCAGGATCTCCTTCTGACTCTGTGACGGATAGGGAAGGATCGTGTGGGGAACCAGCATGTAGGGCTTTTCCAGGCTGTCGGTGAAGTCCAGGACGTAGGCGCCATCGGCTCCTCCAAAGATCCCGTACTCGTGCTGGACGATCACCAGTTCAGCATCCGTAGACCGGTTGATCTGCCGGGCGGTCTTGGCGTAGTCTTTTCTGATCTCCTGCCGGATCTCGTACGCCACCTCATCGGGATAGTCATAGGTGTACTCGGTGTCCGAAACGGCCGCTATCCTGACGCCGACTCCGGTCCTGGCCATGTTGTCCCTCAGGTCCTTGGAAAACGTGGCAATTCCACACTGCTTGGGAGGGTATGTACCCAGGTTTACGATGTACATCTCTCACGCCTCCTCCTTCAAGAACCCTTCATGAAGATGCAGACTCAAGGCTCGCGACATTGCCTCTGAACCAAACAACACCTTCAGGAACCCTCCACGAAGATCAAGATGCTCCGGACAACCTTGAGAGACGTCCAACTTCCGTCAATAGGTTTCCAAAATGGTGTAGGATGTATTATAGAGATATTTACCAATTTTACAAGGGAGATTTGGAGGGCCAAAATCTCATTTTGATAGGTCTTGAGTCCTTATTCTTCAAATCCTAACTTATTGTACCACAAATAGTAAGGTATGTCTACGCTGCCCTGCTGCTGAAGCATCTGAAATCCCCTTCCATATCTGATTATTGGCACACACTCAGACAATGGCACTGATTATCTAGGATTATCGTCCGTATTCTTCATCTCATTCGGGAGGCGCCGCCGGCACACCGGGAATGCGGAATACATAATTCCTGACTCACTCCTGATCAGTGCAGAAACAGCAGGGCAATCGACGCCAGATTGTAGGCGCTATGCGCGGCAATAGCAGGCAGGAGCGACCTGGTCTTTTCGCATACCATGGTTAGAAAGGCGCCCAGCAACGCCAGAAAAAGAAAGCGCACCAGATCGAAGTGGATGGCGGCAAACAGGCAGGAGGTGATCAGAACGGCAGGAGGCACACCAAGGCGCTGGCGGAGTACAGGATAGACAAAACCGCGGAAATAGATCTCTTCGCATACCGGGGCGAAAATGCCTGCCAACAGCAGGTAGCCGATAAACAGCCACCGGCTGTGAACGACCGACACGATCAGGTCCACCACCGGCTGGGGCTGGGGTTGCAGATGGAATAAAGAAAAAAAGGCGCTCATGGCAACTATCATCAATATGCTGATCACGAATCCACCACATACACCATAATAGAGCAGGTCACGCCAGGATGTGCCGGATAAGCCCAAGACCCTCAGCGAAGAATGATACCTGATGCGGACGACGTACAACACCAGCGCCGCCAGCAATCCCTCGCTGGCCAGCGATGCCAGGAGCAGGGCTGATTGGGTAATTTTGAGGCCTGCGTTCTGATATAAAATAGCAATGATTATACCCAGGGCAAAACTGAGCACCAGGAAAAGCGCGAAAACCACAATCAGAGACACGATCCCCCAGGGAGGATTGTAGAGGGGGAAAGGCATCCGATATTCATCAGCCCCGCCATGAATAGAGGTCGGATGCAAAAAACCGGATGTCAAACCTGCATTATCTTTATAGCTACCCTTAAACATTTTTCACCATACCGGGTTCGCTTGACTCATAATCGTTCTTGACTTTTCCGGCCTCCGACTTCTTATTTTGTTGCTGCTCAAACATAACGCCGTTTAAGGCGGCACCTTCACCTGCGTGTTGCACTCTTTCCTCCGCATCCGGGCTTACGCCTGGCCCGAACGGAATGCGGAGTACAAGGCCAGACCGAAGGTCTGGATGCAGCGGAATTCTATTCTGACTACTGACTACTGACTACTGACTACTGAATTAGCAGATTCGCGGCAGGGGTTCACCCTCCAGCATGTTCAGAATGCGGGTCGCTCCCAGTTCCGTCTCCAGCAGCACCAGCCCCCGCTCCGGTTCCGTGACCCGGCCGATGGGCACGGCGCCCTGCCCCTCCGGCAGGTTGCGCATCGCTGCCAGCACTGCTTCGACAGCCCCGGGCGCCACCACGACGATCACTTTCCCTTCGTTGGCCAGGTACAGCGGATCGAGCCCCAGCATCTCACAGGCGCCGACCACCTCCCGGCGCAGCGGGATTGCCGTCTCCTGCACCAGGATTCCCCGCTCGCCCTGACCGGCCAGCTCGTTGAGGGTGGTGGCCAACCCGCCCCGGGTGGGGTCGCGCATGCACCGGACACCATCACCGCCGGCTTCCATGATAGCAGAGGCGATCCGGTTGAGAGGCGTGCAGTCGCTGATAACTGGAGTATTGAAAGACAACCCCTCCCGCTGGGCAAGAATGGTCAGGCCATGATCTCCCAGGGTGCCGCTGACGAGCACGACGTCCTCCGGCTGCATGAGGCGCGGCGACAGGTTGCGCCCAGGCGGAACCACTCCGATTCCGGCGGTGTTGATGAAGATCTTGTCGGCGCTGCCCCGGCCCACCACCTTGGTATCCCCGGTGACCACCCGCACCCCGGCGGCACTGGCAGCCGCCTGCATCGAGGCGACGATCCGGCGCAGGTCAGCCAGGGGAAAACCCTCCTCGATGATAAAAGCAGAACTGAGATAGAGCGGTACTGCCCCGCTCACCGCCAGGTCGTTGACCGTCCCGCAGACGGCCAGCTTGCCGATGTCGCCGCCGGGGAAGAAGATCGGGTCGACCACGAAGGAGTCGGTGGTGAAGGCCACCCGCCCCTGGCCCAGATCCAGCAGGGCGGCATCCAGCATCTCGTCCAGGATCGGGTTATGCAGCGCCTCCTGGAACACCGTCCGGATCAACTGATTGGTCAGAGTGCCACCGCTGCCGTGGCCGAGCAGGATCACCTGCTCTTGCTCCGTCTTGCTCATACCGCTCCACCAACCCTCTGGGTGCCGTAGCGATAGTAGGCGGCGCAGGATCCCTCGGTGGAGACCATGCAGGGCCCGACCGGCTTCATGGGCGTGCAGGCCTTGCCAAACAGGGCGCACTCGTAGGGCAGCTTCAGTCCCTTCAGCACCTGGCCGCAGGAGCAGTTCCTGACCCGCTTGCCAGGCGTGACGGTAATGGGGAAACGCCGCTGGGCGTCCAGGCGGGCAAACTCCTCCCGCAGCGCCAGGCCGCTGCCAGGCGCCTCCCCAATCCCCCGCCAGCAGGCGGTGACGGGAGTAAAGTATTTATCGATGTAAGCACGGGCGACGGGGTTTCCTTCCGGGCGCACCGCCCGCTTGTACTGGATCTCCACCGACGGACGGCCCTGGTTGTACTGCTGCAGGATCATCAGCAGGGCCTCCATGATGTCCACCGCATCGAACCCGGTGACCACGCAAGGTTTTCCGTATTGCTCGGGGATGAAACGGAACGGCTCCGTTCCCAGGATGGTGCAGACGTGGCCGGGGTTGATAAAAGCGTCGAGCCTGACCTCCGGGTCGGTCAACAGGGCCTCCATCACCGGCGGCACCAGCTTGTGCAGCGAGAAGATCGAGAAGTTGCGCAGCCCCTGCTGCACCGCCTGTTCCACTGCCACCGCCACCGTAGGGATGGTGGTCTCGAAGCCGACCGCCAGGAAGACCACCTGCCGGTCCGGGTTGGCCACCGCCAGCGCCACCGCATCGGTGGGAGAATAGACCACCCTGACGTCGGCCCCCAGGCTCTTGGCTTCCAGCAAGCTGCTCCGGGTTCCCGGAACGCGCATCATATCCCCGAAGGTGGCCATGGTGATCCCCGGCTCCTTGGCCAGGGCAATCACCAGGTCCAGATCAAGATCGTCGGTCACGCAGACCGGGCAGCCGGGACCCGAGATCAGGCGGATATTCTCCGGCAGCAACTCCCGCAAACCGCTCCTGGCGATGGCCACCGTATGGGTGCCGCATACCTCCATGACCGAGACCGGCCTGGTCGCCTCCTGCTGCAGCCGGTCCAGCAGATGACGGGCATAGTCCCTATTTCTGTAAGGCTGCATAAGCTTCCTCCCACGCATCGAAGATTTCTTCGGCTGCTTGCTCATCAATCACCTTGATGGCAAATCCTGCATGAAGCAGCACGTAATCGCCGACCTTGGCCTCCGGGGTCAGGGTGATGTTGACCTCCTTGGTGTTCCCACCCACGTCGATCTCGGCGGTATTGCCTTTAATACTCAAGATTTTGGACGGTATGGCCAGGCACATGTTCTCTGATCACCTCGCTCGCGATATAGACTTGGCCGAGAGAGACCCCCCCGTCATTGGTGGGGACCTTCCGGTGGTATAAAACCTGAAAACCTGCTTCTGCCAGCTTCTGGCACAGCAGGCGGAACAGCAGCTTGTTGGCGAACACGCCCCCGCTCAGGGCTACGGTGCTGAGACCGGTGTCTTCCCGCAGCTTGCGGAGCACCTCTTCGATCATGGCCGCCACGGTCAGGTGGAACCTGCCGGCGCTGACGCCGGTCGGCGTGCCCCGTTCCAGGTCGCCCAGGATCCCCTCGAAGATCCCCCGCGTCCCCAACTGGTAGGGCCGGCTGTGGCAATTGAACTCGTATTCGTAGCAGTCCCGCACCCCCGGGTCGGCCACGGTCTCCATCTCGATCGCCGCCTGCCCCTCGTACTGCACCCTGGTGCAGATCCCCAGCAGGGCGGAGGCGGCATCGAAGAGCCGTCCGCAACTGGAGGTGGGCACGGTATTGAATCTGTTCTCCAACTGGCGCACCAATACCTGCTGCTCCTCGTCCCCCAGGGTGGGCAGGTACTTGCGGCCGCGCCGCAGGCCGGGAGCGCCGAAGTGCTCGTAGAGATAGGTCAGGGACATCCGCCCGGGATGCTTGATGGTGATCTCCCCGGGCAGCGGCATGTAGGCCAGGTGGGCCATCCTCTCCAGCCTGGCGGGGGTTCCGGCGAAGAACTCGAAGCCCCAGATCGCCCCGTCGGTACCGTAACCGGTGCCGTCGCAGATCACCCCCAGGGCGGGGCCGGGTGCCTGGTTTTCCGCCAGGCAACTGGCCATATGGGCGTGGTGGTGCTGCACCCCGATCAGGGTCTGGCCGTCCTGGGACTTCGCCCAGCGGGTGGCCATGTAGTCCGGATGCAGGTCGTAGGCGATGACCTCCGGCTTGACGTCCAGCATTGTTTCAAAGCGCGGGATGGTGTACAGGAACTGCCGGTAGTTGCCGTAGTGGTTCAGGTCGCCCAGGTGTTGGCTCAGGTAGGCGCCCTTCCCCTTGGTCAGGCAGAAGGTGCCTTTCAGCTCGCCCCCGCAGCCCAGGATCACCGCACGCAGGGTGCCCTCGAGCCGGCAGGTCGACCGGCAGCGGCACGTAGCCCCGGGCGCGCCGGATCATCTGGGCCTCCCCGTCCACCACCGTCGCCACCGAGTCGTCGCAGCGGTTGTAGATCTGGCGGTTGTGCATCAGGAAATAGTCGGCGATCCCTTTCAGCTTCACCAGGGCCTCGTCGTTATCGATGATCAGCGGGTCGTCGCTGATGTTGGCGCTGGTGGCGACCAGGATCTCCAGGCCATCCTCGAACAGCAGGTGATGCAGCGGCGTATAGGGCAGCATCACGCCCAGGGTGCGGATCCCCGGAGCGATCTCCGGCGGCAGGTCGTCCTGCCTCCTCCGGTCGAGGATCACGATCGGGTGGGCCGGAGTCTCCAGGAGGGCGGCCTCTTCCGGGGATACATGACAGTACTGCTCGACCACTTGCAGGTCGCGGCACATCACCGCAAAGGGCTTGAACTCCCGGATCTTGCGGCGGCGCAGGTTCGCCACCGCCTCCCGGCAGCGGGCGTCGCAGATCAGGTGGAAACCGCCCAGTCCCTTGACCGCCAGGATATGGCCGGATATTAAAAACTCGTGCCCGAGCCCCGGGTAGACGCGGCCATCCAGGTCGCTCAGGGTCACCTGCGGGCCGCAGTCGGGGCAGGCGTTCGGCTGGGCATGGAAGCGCCGGTTCATGGGGTCTTCAAACTCATGGGCGCAGACCGGACACATGGGAAAGTCCCGCATGGTGGTCTTGACGCGGTCGTAGGGAACATCCATGATGATGGTGAACCGTGGTCCGCAGTTGGTGCAGTTGGTGAACGGATACCTGTAGCGCCGGTCCTGCCTGTCCCGGATCTCCCGGTAGCAGTCCTCGCAAACGGCGACATCCGGCGAGATCATCACGTCCCGGCGGTCCCCGGCCTCACTGTGCTTGATGAAGAAATGGTCAAAGCCCTGGACCTCCCGCTCCGTGATCCGGTGGTCGACGATCAGCGCCAGTTTCGGAGGCTTGCCGATCACGGCGCGATAAAAGGCCAGCACCGTCTCTTCCGGGGCCTCGGCCCAGATAGTGACGCCCTCGGAGGAGTTCAGTACCCAGCCCCTGATCCCGTACTCAGTGGCCAGACGAAAAACAAAGGGGCGGAATCCAACTCCCTGGACAACCCCCTCGATCTTGATCTCACGGGCGACAATGTCCATGACACCCTCTCCCCGTTCTCGACGCTAAACAGCCACTACAACCCAACTGACATACAGATCTTAGCACAAAGGACACCAGGGGACAAGGGTTGTCATCCGTCGAGCGTGGGGAGACACACTTGTAGCAGCAGACATTGTCGCAGGCGGTCCAGGACGCTTGTAGGAGTTCAGGAGGGCAAGGCGCGGTACTTTTCCAAATAGTTGATGACGGCAAGGATATAGGCCCCGTGAGACCAGGTCAGCGGGGCTACCGACAAAGGCTTCCCGGAATAAGGATGGATCTGCTCGGGGAGGACGCCGCTCTCCATCCGGTAGTCCGCCACCCACTCCAGAAGGCTGCGGGCGAAAGCCCAGTTCCTCCCGGTTCCGGGCTTTGGCGGTGTACCATTCGCCGAGCCAGATGGTGGTCAGAAACCAGGGGTTGCCCGGAACTCTCTCCACATCCTCGCTCTTGCGAAAATACCAGTCCCCGGTATAGCGGGCCAGTCCGCCCACCCTGGTCCTGATCCAGAGTCCGTCCTGAACCGCCTCCATGGTTCGTACCACCCGGGGGTCGTCAGCGGGCAGCATGCCAAAAGCAAACAGGCCGTACAGGCTGGCATCCAGGGTCTGGTCCGGGACCAGGTCATCCCCCTGGACGATAGACGCCGCGCAGGAACCGCCCCAGGCTGCTGCTGTACAGGTACTGCTCCAGGCCGCCACGCACCTCCTCGGCCGCCTGGCGGTAGACAGCGCCGGAGCGGAGATCCCCGAACAGGTCCGCAAAATTGGCCGCCGCCGTCAGACCGGCGTATACCGCCGCGGAGGTGAAGCTGAAGACCCCCCGGCGCTCCTCCCAGAGGTCATAGCTTTCCAGCGGCAACTTCCATACCGGGTGGCGGTATCGTTCCAGGAAATCGGCCGCCCGCCGGATCATATCGTAGTAGAATGACTCCATCTGGGTGTAGTCCCGGTAGAGAGCATAGTGCTGCCACATGGCGTAGAGCACCAGGGCGGTCTCGTCCTCCTGGATCGGCAACTGCGGCTTGCCGTCCCGCACCCAGGGAAGCCAACTGGAGCCCGGGGTGCCGTCGGCGTTGTATTTGTGAAAGTAATAGCCCCCCTCGGACAGTATCCGCGTGCAGATCTTGAAGAACTGCAGCGGGATCTCCGGATATCCCGCCTTGTCCAGGCCAACTGCAATCAGCGCCCCGTCCCGCGTCCACATGTAACTGTAGTGATCGCGGGCGGTCATCAGGATGTCGGTGTCGTTGGCCGCCAGGATCGCCCCCCGGTTGTCGCACTGGGTGCGCACCACCAGCAAGCTGCGCTTGAACAGACTGCTGACCTTGACCGGCAGGTCGGCAAAATCCCAGTCCTGCTTGTGCACCCAGCCTTTCCAGAAACTGGCCGTCTCCTCCAGGAGCGCCGCCGGCCCCTGTTCGAGCACCAGGTGGTTGAGAGACTGCACCTGTTGAAAGTCCTCGCCCATGGCGATCCAGTACCAGAGATCCTCCGTCGCCCCGGGCTCCAGTCGCAGTTCGAAGCTGACAGAACTGTCCACGGAACCGTGGGCAATCGGATTGCCCTCCAGCCATCCATCCTCGGCGTCCCGCCAGGTTCCCTCGGCAGACCCGAAGCGCTTCAGTCCGGTGGCGTACTGGAAGATCCCCTTGCCCTGGGCCAGCCCGTTGATCAGGAAGTATCGGTTGCGCTTATAATGGTAGACGACGTGCAGGGCGGGATCGTACAGGGCGGTATCCCCCACGTCAAAACCACTCAGGGAAAAATCGTGATTGAAAAAAACGCGGACCGTCCGCGGCCTGCTCTCCAGGTTTGTTATCCGCATCAGGCGCAAAAAAAGATCGTGGCGGTAATGCACCGTATCCTGCAACTGCACAGTCAATCCCATGACCGTATTCCGGCTCTCCACCCGGGTCACCAGGGTGTCCTCCTGGTAGCCGAGGCTCTTATCCCAGGTCGCCTCGTCCATCCAGGAGAAGTGTCCGTCATCCCAGAAACCGATGCTGCAGCGATGCCCGGCGATGTGATTGTCCATCCCCACCGCCGGATAAAAAAAGTCCCGCATGTTCATGCCGTGATCAAAATTGATCAGCACGTTGCCGTTGCCCAAGACCAGATCCCTTGGCATCGCCAGTGCTCCCGGTCAGGTGGCAAATACTTTTGTGAAATAATCAAACTTGGCTTTGGACATAATACAAAAGTGTCAAATTGACGCCTGTAATTAATCTTTCCGGTCAGTACTGAAAATACTCCTCAGAGAAATGGCGCCGTTCAGCCTGAAAAGCAAGAGGCGCCGGGCAGGGCGCCCGAAAGGAGGGAGCAGTATTATGGCCGCTGATCGATCTGCTGTTGCTGGCAGCAATTGTATTGGTACTGGCAATTTTGGGTGCAGGAGGCTATGTTTTAATGTTTAGAAAGCGGTTTTCTTTTTTGAAACGGCCTTATCCTGAAACAGGGAGGCGGTTTTCCCAAAGTCTGGGTATTCCAACCGAGGCCCGTGGACGTAACTGACGTAACCGTCGGGGCGACGGAGATCTCCGATGAGTTCACGGTTGTAGAATACGTGCCTTCGACAACCCATGACCTGATCGTTCCGGGGATGCCACTTCGGACACTGCCACCGGGGGATGGAGATCGCCGGGGAGTTTCCGGTTGGGGGATACGAGCCGCCGGCTACCTTCGAAGGAGAATGGCGGCGGGAAACTCCCAGTATCCCCTGGTCGTATGGTGATTGCAAGATCACCGCCCTGGTGCGGGACCCGTACTGGCTGTTTGTCTACTGGGAGATCAATGAAGCCAAGCGGGAGGAGATCGCCCGGCGCTATGGCTACCAGGCCTGGGATGAGTCCTGGCCGGTGCTGCGGATCTATGACGCCACCAATCTCTATTTTTTTGACAGCAGGCATTATGCGGAGATCGCCATCAACGATTACGCCAATAACTGGTATATCCGCACCGGCCAGCCAAACAGGACCTTCTGCATCGAGCTGGGCCGGGTCCGCCCGGACGGATCCTACATCTTTCTGGCCCGCTCCAACTTCGTGAGCACCCCCCGCGACCAGATCTCCGAGGTGATCGACGAGGAATGGCTGCTGCTGCCGGAATACGCCACCAGGCTCTACCGGCGGATCGGCGGCATCTATCCGGGGCCAAGTTCGCCGGGATTGATGGGGCCTGCTGAATATATCAGTTCACCCGGATTTATGGGGCCGGGCGGACCAGGCGGCGGGATCAGTTCGCCGATGAAGTGGTAGACAACATCCGACTTCTGTTACGAAAGGATTGGTTTCTTAGATGACCCAGGGTTACCTCGCAATGGTCTTACATGCCCATCTGCCCTACGTGCGCCACCCGGAGCACGAGCACTTCCTGGAAGAGAGATGGTTTCACGAAGCGGTCACAGAGTGCTACCTGCCGCTGCTCTGGGTTTTTGAAAGACTGCTGGAAGACAACGTGGACTTCCGGATCACCTTCAATCTCTCCCCCACCCTGATCGCCATGTTCAATGACGATCTGCTAAGGCAGCGCTATGTGCGCCACCTGGATATGCTGAACGAACTGGCGGAGCGGGAGGTGGAACGCACCAGGCACCAGCCGGAATTCCATGCCACCGCCCTGATGTACCGCGACCTCTTCTCCCGGGCGCGCTACCTGTTTACGGAAAAATACCACTGGGACCTGACCGGCGCTTTCAAGCGGATTCAGGACTCCGGCAAGCTGGAGATCATCACCACCGGGGCGACCCATGGCTATTTCCCGCTGCTGGGCGGGCAGCGGGAGGCAGTCTACGCCCAGGTGGCGGTGGCGGTGCAGTACTACGAACGCAACTTCGGGCGGCCCCCGTCAGGGTTCTGGCTGCCGGAATGCGGCTACCACCCAGGGGACGACCGGATCCTGAAAAAGTTCGGCATCAAATACTTCCTGGTGGAGAGCCACGGTTTGCTGCACGCCTCCCCGCGACCGAAGTACGGCTATTATGCGCCTGTCTACACACCGGCAGGGGTCGCCGCCTTCGGCAGGGACATGGAATCATCCAAACAGGTGTGGAGCGCCAAAGAGGGCTACCCGGGCGATTTCGACTACCGTGATTTCTACCGGGACATCGGCTACGACCTGGATCTGGACTATATCGGGCGCTACCTGCCCGAGGGCTGGATCAGGTCCCACACCGGGTTCAAGTACCACCGGATCACCGGGCTGTCGGACTACAAAGAGCCCTACATCAGGCACTACGCCATGGAGAAGGCCGCCCTGCACGCCGGCAACTTCATGTTCAACCGGGAGAAGCAGATCGAATGGCTGGCCGCCATCTTCGACCGTCAGCCGGTAGTGGTGGCGCCATATGACACCGAACTGTTCGGGCACTGGTGGTTCGAGGGGCCGCAGTGGTTGGATTTCCTGTGCCGCAAAATCTACTTCGACCAGAGGACCTTTGCCATGATCACCCCGGGTGAATACCTGGGGATCTATCCCTGCAACCAGGTCTCCGTTCCCTCAGAATCCAGTTGGGGCTGGCAGGGTTACCACGAGGTCTGGCTCAACGGCGCCAACGACTGGATCTGGCGGCACCTGCACAAGGCAGCCGAGCGAATGGTAGAGTTGGCGAACATCTTCCCGGATGCTGAAGGCGACCTGCAGCGCGCTCTCAACCAGGCAGCCCGGGAGTTGCTGCTCGCCCAGAGCAGCGACTGGCCATTCATCATGAAAACCGGCACCATGGTGGAATACGCCAAGTTGCGCTTTGAGACCCACATCTCCAACTTCACCAGGCTCTACGAGGAGATCAAATACAACCGGATCGACATGGGCTGGCTCAGTTGGCTGGAACAGCAGGATAACCTGTTCCCGGAGATCGACTACCAGGTCTACCAGAGCCGCCACCTGGGAGAACTGCCCGGCACCCTCTCCCAGCGTGTGCCCGTCTCCGCCTGATTACCGATGGCTACCCGCTCTAATGCCCCCGCTTCCTCCTCCGCATCCGGGCTAACGCCCGGCCTGAAGAATGCGGAGCACAGGCGCATCCGGGCTTACAGCCCGGCCTGAAGAATGCGGAGTACATGAAGCGGTGGGACCGGTGTGTCGGCGGGCTTTCCACCGCATCCAGACCTTCGGTCTGGCCTGAAAGAATGCGGCGCACAGGAGCCGAGGCGAAGCCTCGAGCCGACAAAGAGCCGGGTGCCCTCTGGGCGCGCCCCTAATTAACTGGCTCCTCCGCATCCAGGCCTCCGGCCTGGCCCGAAGAATGCGGAGTACATAAGCTTCAGTGGGGGAAAAGCAATCCCCCTCTGAAGCCAAGACCCAGTTGAACAGACCACTACTTCCAGTATCCGCGAACAAAATGGGAGTCTGCGCAGACTCCCATTTACGCGCTTGAAAACAATTCCCCATCCGCTCCCATCAGCAGTTTGGCAAGTTATTCGACCATGTTAAATATTTTTTACACTTTTGACGATGTATTCTGAGATGCATCCGGCGCCTTCCGGCGCGGCGCTTTTTCACCGCCCCGGTCTGGTAAAAAGGGCGGTGTGCTATTACAATAGATATCAGGAAAAAACCGCGACGTAAAAGAAGGGCGATCGACTTGAGCAGTTACCGGTTTCGGATCCGTTTCCAGGATCGGGTGGGCATGGCAAGAGATGTTGCCACTGTAGTAGCGAGACACGAAGCCAACATTATCTCGTTGGAGGTCAAACCTGGCGAGATGTACCTGCAGATCGGCCAGGAGTCCGATCCTGTATTATCGGGGATCACGCAACAGGTGGAGAGGATCCCTGATGTACTGGAAGTGACGCCGGTCAGGTGGCTTCCCCATGAATTGAACGAACAGCGGCTGCGGGTGATCTTCGATGCCGTGGAGGAGGGCATTATCATTGCCGACCAATTCGGCAAAATAACGATGAGCAACGAAAGGGCGACGGATCTCCTCGGCCTCGGCCATTCGCTAACAACATGCACCCTGCGGGAAGCGGGTTTTCCGCCGGAGGTTGCCAGCGCCATCATCTCCGGTCAGTTCAGTCAGCAGGATGTGCCGTTGAAAACGCCCCGCGGCTCGCGTACGTTGCCTGATTAAGAGCAATGCCATTTTCAACGATCACGGCAATCTGGAAGGCTCGATGATCACCTTTGACAAGATGTCCAAGGTGCGACGGCTGGCGCATTTCATCACCCAGCCGGTCATGGTGACCTTTGAAGACATAGTGTACAGCAGCACTGTCATGACGGAGGCCATCAATCTGGCGAAGACTGTTGCCGGAGGGAATTCCACCATTCTGATCCACGGGGAGAGTGGGACCGGCAAGGAGGTGTTCGCCCGGGCGATCCACATGGCCAGCCCCAGGGTGGACAACCCCTACGTCGTGGTCAATTGTGCGGCTATACCGGACACCCTCTTTGAGAGCGAGTTGTTCGGTTATGCCGAGGGTACTTTTACCGGCGGTCTCAAGGGGGGACGCCAGGGGTTGTTCGAATTCGCCCATACCGGTACCATCTTCCTGGATGAGATCGCCGAAATACCGCCGCATATCCAGGCCAAACTGCTGCGGGTGCTTCAGGAGGGCTGCGTGCGGCGTCTCGGTGAAATGCTGGAGAACCGCGTGGATGTCCGGGTGATTGCAGCCACCAGCCGCGACCTCCAGCAACTGATCGCCAACGGCAGCTTCCGGGAGGATCTTTTTTACCGCCTCAACGTCATCCCCATCCATCTTCCTCCTTTAAGAAAGCGCAAGGAAGAGATCCCCACCCTAACCTGGAGTTCATCAACAAGTTTAACCAACGATTGGGCAAGAGCGTGACTTCCGTATCCAACGCCGCCATGCAGCGGCTCGCTTCCTACGACTGGCCCGGCAACGTGCGCGAGTTGGAGAATGCCATCGAGCGGGCAGTCAACCTGACCTCGGGGCCGGACCTCGAGGCGTCCCATATCCTGTTGCCGGAAACTGCCGCCGGGACCAGAGACCGGAGTGATTTTAAAAGAGCGGTGGCCGTGGCCGAACGGGAAGCCCTGCTTGACGCCCTGCATAGAAGCGGCAGCATCCGCAAGGCTGCGAAGATCCTGGGCGTCTCCCATACCACCGTGATCAACAAGATGAAGCGCCACGGCCTGTCCGGCGATCCCACCATTCCGTCCAGTTGAGCGAGACGACACTAAAGGCAGCTTCAGCGGCCACCCCCTCTGTAATCTTGGAGAGTGCAACAGAACGGTTGACACCGCCTGCTGCACTCCTGCTTGTTTGAAGCGTACTCTATATAATGAAGATCTCACATTCACCAGCCTTACTTCGCTTTGGGATTTTCACAGGCCTATCAGCCTTCATCCAAGCCGATCGCGGTAAAATATCACTCCTGTGGTTAAATAACTTTCCACTACGAGCTGGGAAGTTCTTTGAAAAACCGGATAAAAGGGATGTTGGAAAGCTGGCATGGAAATTGCATATTATTACATACATAAATCTTTCTACCGAGGAGGCACCACTGATGAGCGGATTGACCGTAGGAGTGCCGCGTGAGATCAAGGCGCAGGAGTTCCGGGTAGGCTTGACACCTGCCGGAGTAGATGCCCTGGAGAAATGTGGCCACAAGGTAGTAATCGAAAACAATGCCGGGGTAGGAAGCGGGTTCTCCAACAGTGACTACCAGGCAGCCGGAGCAGAGATCGCTTCCGTGGAAGAGGTCTGGGCGGCCGCTGACATGATCGTGAAGGTCAAAGAACCGTTGCCGGCAGAGTACGGCTACTTTAAACCGCAGCAGGTGCTGTACACCTACTTTCATCTGGCCCCGGACCGGGAGCAGACCGAGGCCCTGGTAGCAAAGAAAGTGGTGGCGGTGGCCTACGAGACGGTAGAGTTGGATAACGGCGAACTTCCCCTGCTGACCCCGATGAGCGAGGTGGCCGGGAGAATGTCGATTCAGGTCGGCGCCGCCTTCCTGGAGAAACCGCACGAGGGCAAGGGCGTATTGCTCGGTGGAGTGGCCGGGGTGCCGCCGGCTCACGTAGTGATCATCGGCGGCGGGACGGTAGGAACCAGCGCCTTGAAGATCGCGGTCGGCATGGGCGCCAGGGTGACCGTGATCGACAAGAGCCTGGACCGGCTGCGCTACCTGGACGACGTCTTCCACAACCAGATCGAGACCCTGATGTCGAACAGGTTTAACATCGCTGCGGCGGTAAAAAGCGCAGACCTAGTGATCGGGGCGGTGCTGATTCATGGCGCCAAGGCGCCGAAACTGGTGAGCGAGGAAATGGTGGCCTCGATGGGACCGGGCAGCGTCATCGTGGATGTGGCCATCGACCAGGGCGGCTGCGTGGAGACTATCGACCACTGGACCACCCACCATGACCCCGTCTATATCAAGCATGGCGTGGTGCACTACGCAGTGGCGAACATGCCGGGCGCAGTGGCGCGCACCTCCACCATGGCATTGACCAACGCCACAATGCCCTATGGGCTGGCTCTGGCAAACAAGGGATGGGTGCAGGCAGTGAAGGATGATCCGGCCCTGGCCAAGGGGGTTAACGTGGTTGACGGCAAAGTCACCTACAAGGCGGTTGCCGAAGCTCACGGGATGAAATACTATCCGCTGGAAGAGGTTACCGGCTAGGACAATCGGCTGAACAGGGTCACCGTTCCCGGTTACAGGCGATACCCGTGCCCGCAGATATCCTGGATCTTCTTAACGTACATGTCGGTCAGGGACTCGGCGGTCTCCTGGTTGAAGGATTCGGCGAATACCCGGCAGAGCGGCTCGTCGGCATCCGGCAACACCAGCGCCCAGCCGTCGGGGTGGCGCAGCCTGATCCCCTCGGGCATCTCCGCCTGGGTCTCGCCCGCCTCCTCCGCCAATCTCCTTAAAACCCTGCCCTTATCGTCCCAGGTCACCTCCACCTCCCGGCTGGCGGTGGCATAACCGGGCAGTTCCTCCAGCAACTGGGACAGCGGGCGTCCATCCCGGGCCAGGTGCTCGATGATCATCCCCAGGGCCGCCAGGGCATCGCCATAAAAAAAGAACTGCGGGAAGCGCTGCTGCGAGCTGACCACCTGATCATTCAAGGCGGCCTGCATCAGCGCCCAGGGGGCGCTTTTAGTGCGGACCACGCTGCCCCCCCGCCGGCGGGCATGCTCCACCACCGCCTCCGGCATGGTTACCGGCAGGGCCAGGGCGGCAGACTGGTTGCCGTCCAGGGTGATCATGGCCAGCAGCGACATCAGGCGGTCTTCCTGAATAACACGCCCCTGGTCGTCGATCAACACCAGCGTCTCGCCGTCAGAATCGATCACCGCCCCCAGGTGGGCGCCCTTTTCCCTCACCAGGACTGCCGAATTGTTCGGCGGTGGTCAGCATCTCGCTGGAGGTCTGCGCCTGGCGCCGGTCAACGGCAAAGGTGGCTGCTTCACAGCTCAGGGCCTCAAACAGGGGCGGCAACAGGTATCCCAGGCGCTCCGGGTCGTAATTGACAGCGACCCTGAGGCGGGCGCGCCTGGTGACATTCTGGTCCAAGAATCCGAGCAGATAGTTCAGGTAGGCCCGGTTGATGTCGGGATAATATTCGGAGGCGGCAATCTGCCCGCAGGGAACGTACCGGTACTCCTCCCGGCTGAGCATCCCCTCCACCTTGCGCTGCTCGTTGCGTGAAAAATCGATCCCCTGGTCGTTGAAGAAACGCAGGCTCATCTTTTCGAGGCCCCGGTGGCAGACGTGGATCCCCCCTGCCAGGCGCAGCGCCCGGATTCCGTAGCGGTGGGCCGGCAGCGTCAGGTTTCCGAAATCGACCACCTTGACTCCGGTTGCCATCAGGCCCGACAGCAGCGCCTGCCTGATCATCTGCGAGGCAGGGCGTCCATCGGTGCAGACGGAAAAACGTCCGCTCTTCACCGAACCTACTGCAGCCCCCAGCCGGGCGGCGATCTCCGGGTTGATCTCGGTGATCAGGTCCCCGGCGATCCCCCTGGAGCCAAAGAAGTGCGGCCGGGCGGATTGTCCCCAGACCAGGCTGGCGCTGAGCCGGGTGCCCTTCTCCACCCATTTCTCCGGCCAGATCTTGACCCCCGGCCTGACCACGCTCCGCTCCCCCACCACCGACCGGTCGCCGACCACCGAGCCCTCGAAGCAGGAGGCGGCGGCCTTGACCCGGCCGCGCCGCCCGACCACCGCCCCCCGCAGTTCTGCGGACTCATCGATCAGCGCCCCGTCCCAGATCACGCTGCGCTTGACGGAGGCGCCCCTGCCCACCCGGACATCCCGGCCCAGCACCGTGCCGGGGCCTATCTCCGACCTGGGGCCCGATAGCGCACCCATCCCCGATGACGACGGGAGGCATCAGCCGGGCGGTCTGATCGATAATCGTCCCGTCGCCCAGCCAGACCCCGGGCCGGCTCTCAGTCCCCGGAAAAGCCAGCTTGCGCCCTTCCCTCCAGGATGTCGAAATGCGCCTGGACATACTGCTCGATGGTGCCGATGTCGCACCAGTATTTGCCTTCGATGACGATGGCGTACATCTCCTTGCCCATTGACAACAACCTGGGGAAGACATCCTTGGAGAAGTCAACCTCTTGATTGGCTTCGATATGCTCCAGAACCTCCGGTTCCAGGATATAGATCCCGGTATTCACCTGATCGCTGAATACCTCGCCCCAGCCCGGTTTCTCCAGAAAGCGGGTGATCCTGCCCTCCTTGAGTTGTGATGACCACCCCGTACTCCAGGGGGCAGGTGACCTCGGTCAAGACGATCGTGACCAGGGCGCCCTTTTCTTTATGAAAATCCACTGCTTCCTGCAGGCTGCAATCCGTAACGGCATCGCCGCTGATCACGATAAAGGTCTCGTCCAGAAAGGAGGCGGCATTCTTCACGCTTCCCGCCGTGCCTAAAGGAATATCCTCGATGTAGTAGTGAAGATTGACCCCGAAATCTTGACCAGTCTCCGAAATAGTTCTGGATCTCTTCGGGCAGATACTGCAGGGTGACCCCTATTTCCCGGATGCCCTGACCGCGCAGCAGGTTTACGATGTGCTCCATGCAGGGGCGGTTCACGATCGGCACCATCGGTTTGGGGCGGGCGCAGGTGAGGGGGCGCAGGCGGGAACCCTCGCCGCCGGCCATGATGATCGCTTTCATTGTCATCCAGCTCCACGATTAAAATTAAAAAACCTGAACTTCGTCAGGCTTTTTCTTTTAAGAATATTTTTCCATTTGTTGTTTTTTTATATGCAAGGCACGAGACTTTAATTTCAGTGCTGATCGACCACCATTCCGAAATCGACCACTGCCGCTTTCAACTTGAACGCCGGGAATTCCTGACGCCGTAGTGCCGGGGATCGTCCGGCCGAAAAAAAGGCCCGGCGTTGCCGGGCTGGCTTCCGGGCAGCCTGAAAAAAGTGCTGCCGGATCTGTTAACGGTTTTCTACCCGATGCTTGAAGAGCAAATTGATCGCCCAGATGCCGGCGATCCCCACCAGGGTGTAGATCACCCTGCTGACTGCAGAGTCGGCCCCGCCAAACAGGGCCGCCACCAGGTCGTACCTCATCAGACCGACCAACAACCAGTTGAGTGCCCCGATAATGACTAGAACCAGTGCGATGCTATCTAGTGTCGCCATTGGACAGCCTCCCTTCGGATATTAGGATACCCGGAGGCGTCCTGGTTATGCGTTGCGGGCGATGCTGGGCACTTCACTTTTTCCCGCATCCCACCTCTCACCTCTCAGATCAGGCGGTAGCCCACGCCCGGTTCGGTGATGATGTGCCGCGGCCGGGCGGGGTCCGGCTCGATCTTTTGCCGCAGTTGCCTGATATAGACCCGCAGGTAGTTGGTCTCCTGCTCGTAAGAAGGCCCCCAGACCGTACGCATCAACTGCCGGTGGGTGAGCACCTTTCCGGCGTTGACCACCAGGATGCGCAGCAACTCGTATTCGGTGGGAGTCAGCTTGACCTCCCTGCCATCCACCGCCACATACCGGCGGGTCAAGTCGATGACCAGGCCGCCAAAGGTCAGCACCGGCTCATCCCCCGCCCCCGCAGCATGGCGCAGGGCGGTCCTGAGCCGCGCCAGCAACTCTCCCATGCTGAAGGGCTTGGTCACATAATCGTCAGCCCCGGCATCCAGGGCGGCAATCTTGTCGCCTTCCTGCTCCCGCACCGAGAGAATGATCACGGGCGTCTGCGTCCACTCCCGGAGCTGCTTGATTACTTCGATGCCGTCCAGGTCCGGCAAACTCAAGTCCAGGACGATCAGGTCGGGGTGAAAGACGGCCGCCTGATCGATCCCCTCCCGCCCGGTTTCAGCCTCTCTTATTTCGTAACCGTGGGCGGTCAGGGCGACTTTTAAGAGCCGCCGCATCTGCGGTTCGTCGTCGATGATCATGATCCGGGCGCCCTTAACCTCCACTGTCATCACCTGCACTAACGGCTGGCTCCGGATCAGGAATCTTGCCGGAAGCAGCGGCAAGCAGCGGCAGGATAAAGGTGACCAGGGCGCCCCCGCCAGGATTGCCGCTGACCCAGATCCGCCCGCCGTGCGCCTCCACGATCGCCTTACAGATCGTCAGGCCGAGGCCGGTGCCGCCGATCTGGCGGGAGGCCCGCAGCCGGTAGAACTTGTCGAAGACCAGTTCCCGGTCCTCCTCGGGGATGCCCGGGCCGTGGTCAGCCACGGAAATGGCCACCTCTTTCCGGTTATGCGATGCCTTGACGGAGATTTCAGAATCCGGGCTGGAGTACTTGGCCGCATTGTCCAGCAGGTTGACCAGCACCTGCTCGATCAGCACAAAATCGGCCGGCACCAGGGGCAGATCCGGCGCCGCCTCGATCTTCAGGGACCGGCTGCGCAGGGCTTCGACCCGGTTGGCGGCCACGCCGATCATGTCCTGAACATCGCACCATTCTTTGCTTAACTGGAGATAGCCGCTTTCCACCCGGGTCATGTCCAACAGGTTGTTGACCAGGCGGTTCATGCGCATGGCGCCCTGCTTGATAGTCTGCAGCAGGTCGCGGCGGGAGGCGGGATCATAGAGATCGTCCTCATCCAGCAGGCCGGTCACCGCTCCGATGATCGAGGTCAGGGGTGTGCGCAATTCGTGGGAGATGGAGTTGAACAGGGCTGCGTGCAGGCGTTCCGACTCTGCCAGCAAGTGTGTTTCCTTGGCCTGCTCCACCAGTTGGATGCGGTTGACGGCCATCGCCCCCAGGCTGGCGAAGGCCTCCAACAATCTGCGCTGCTCCGGCGAGAGGTGTTTCGAGGCCTCGGGCCTGACCCCCAACACCCCGAGGATCCCCTGCTCCGTGCGCATGGGCACGTACGTGCAGTCGGCGCCGGCCAGCGTGTCTGTTCCCCGGCCCGCAGTCTGGCCGTGCTCATACACCCAGATGGCCACCGCCTTCTCGTTTTCATCAACCAGGACCTTCTGCTGCGCCTCGGATTTTGCCCTCACGACCAGCTTGTTCTCTTCGTCGGGCATCAGGATCACCACCTGGCTCTCGACGCTTTCGGCAACCTTCCTCACCACCAGTTCCAGAACCTTTTCCAACTCGTTGGTGGCGGCGATCTCCCTGCTCAAGGCATACAGGGCGGCCGTCCTCGCTTCCCGCTGTTTGGCGTAGGTGATATGCTGGCGCAGGCGGGCTGACAATGTGCCGGTCATCAGGGCTACCAGCAGGAAGATGGCAAAGCTTATGAAATAGCGCACGTCAAAGACCGTGAAGGTGAAGGTGGGGGGAATGAAGAAGAAGTCAAAGGAGATGATGCCGAGTATCGCTGCAATAACGGAAAAATAACGCCCCCAGGCAACGGCGCTGAATAACACGGGTACCAGGTACAGCATGGCGATGTTGACCGGGCCGAGATAGGATCTGACGGGCATGGCCAGAACGGTGAGCAGGGCTATCATGAGCACGATTGCAGTATAAGGGAGTATCCGGAACGACTCTCTGCCCGCCGTCTGTGCTTGAGGGGTGCTGTCGGGTTGCGATTTTCCGGAAATTACGTGGACGCTGATCCCCTCGCTGTGCTTGATCACCTGATCAACGAGGGATCCGTGCAGCCATTCCCGGAACAGCGACCGCAGCGGTTTGCCGATGATGATCTGGGTGATGTTATGCTTTTTGGCAAAGAGCAACAATTCATCGGCTACATCGTTCCCGGTGATGGTGACGGTCTCGGCCCCCAGGTCCTCCGCCAACTGGATATTTTTCTCCAGCCGGCCGTGCTCGGCTTCACCGGCAGGCACATGATTCGGTGTATCCACGTAGACGGCAAACCATTCGGCCTGCGTGTTGGCGGCCATGCGGCGCCCAAACCGGATCAGCCTGGCGGCGAAGGGGCTGGGGCTGATGCAGACCATCACCTTTTCCCCGGCAGACCAGGGACCCTCGATGGCGTGCGCCCTCATGTATGTCTCCAGTTGGTGATCGACCCGTTTCGCCGTATGGCGCAGCGCCATCTCCCGCAGGGCGTTGATGTTGCCCGGACGGAAGAACTTGCGCAGGGCCTCGGCGGCCTTGTCGGGCACGTAGACCTTGCCGTCCCTGAAGCGCTGGATCAGCTCCTCCGGAGGCACGTCGACCAACTGGATCTCGGCCTGTTCTAGAATCTTGTCGGGCACCGTCTCCCTCACCTTGATGCCCGTGATCTGGGCGACCACATCGTTCAGGCTCTCCAGGTGCTGGATGTTCAGAGTGGTGTAGACATCGATCCCGGCCGCCAGCAGTTCCTCCACGTCCTGGTAGCGCTTGGCGTGGCGCGACCCCGGGATGTTGGTGTGAGCCAGCTCATCCACCAGGGCGATCTGGGGCTTCCGGGCGAGCAGGGCATCCAGGTCCATCTCGGCAAAGGCTCGGCCCTGGTATTCCAGGCGATGAGGGGGGATCACCGGCAGGCCCGCCTGCAGCGCCTCCGTGTCCGCCCGGCCATGGGTTTCCACCCAGCCCGTCACCAAGTCCAGACCATCTTCCAGGCGCTCCCGCGCCGTTTCCAGCATGGCGTAGGTCTTCCCGACACCGGCCGCAGCGCCCAGGAACACTGTCAGGGCGCCCCGGCCGTCATCTTTGATGCTGTCCAGGAGCGCATCAGGGTCGGCACGCTTATCCTCTACCATGAGAATCCCATCCCATCTGTCAAACCCTATTCAACATCCCGAGTCCTTGCTCAGGCGTCTCTTGTGCTTCCACAAACCAAGCGATTATACCTGATTATACTAATTCAACGCAGATTACTCCATCTCAATCTTCACCGCGCCCTCTGGGCGCGGTGCCACTGATGTTCTCTTCGCTACCCATTAAGGAACCTGGCATCCGACCTCTGGCGTGTGCAGGCATTCTCGCTTCTCACTTCTCGCTTCCCATGTCCAGGGCCAGGTTGAGTTCCAGCACATTGACCCGCGGCTCGCCCAGGAACCCCCACTGCCGGCCCTCCACGTGACTGGCTACCAGCGCCCGCACCTGCCCCTCCGGCAGGTTCCTGGCCTTGGCCACCCGCGGCACCTGCAGGAAGGCGGAGTCCGGGGAGATGTCCGGATCCAGGCCGCTGGCGGACATGGTCACCAGATCGGCGGGCACCGGCGCATCCGCGGGCAGGCCGTTCTCCTGGCGCACCTGTGCGGCATAAGTGGCGATCTGAGTCATCAGGACCTTGCTGGTTGGACCCAGGTTGGAGCCGGACGAGTTGGAGGCATCGTAGCCGTTCTGGCCGGCTGCCGAGGGCCGCCCATGGAAGTAGCGGGGTCCGGAGAAGTTCTGTCCGATCAGCTCCGAACCGACGATCTTGCCGTTTTGGGAGATCAGCGATCCGTTGGCCTGGTGCGGGAAGAAAAGCTGGGCGAGGCCGGTGATGACCAGGGGATAGACGAGGCCACCCAGCACCATGAACATGATCAACATGACCAGGCTGATCACTGCCTGTTTTTTAATCATAGGGCACGCTCCCTTTCTCATTACTTCTTTTTCACGACAGGTGCATCAGCACCAGCAGCATGTCGATCAGCTTGATCCCGATGAAGGGGACGATCAGCCCGCCCACGCCGTAGATCAGCATGTTGCGCTTCAGGATGGCGCTGGCGCCCAGCGGGCGGTAGGCCACCCCTTTCAATGCCAGCGGCACCAGGGCGACGATGATCAGGGCGTTGAAGATCACCGCCGACAGGATGGCGCTCTGGGGCGTGGCCAGGCGCATGATGTTCAACTGGTTCAGCACCGGGTAGGCAACGGCGAACATCGCCGGGATGATGGCGAAGTACTTGGCCACGTCGTTGGCGATGCTGAAGGTGGTCAGGGATCCCCTGGTGATCAGCAGTTGCTTGCCGATCTCCACCACCTCGATCAGTTTGGTGGGATTGCTGTCCAGGTCGACCATGTTGCCGGCCTCCTTGGCCGCCTGGGTGCCGGTGTGCATGGCCACGCCGACGTCCGCCTGGGCGAGGGCCGGGGCGTCGTTGGTGCCGTCCCCGGTCATGGCCACCAGGTGTCCCTTAGCCTGGTACTCCCGGATAAGCTTCAGCTTGTTCTCCGGGGTGGCCTCGGCCAGGAAGTCGTCCACACCGGACTCGGCGGCGATGGCTGCCGCTGTGATCGGGTTGTCCCCGGTGATCATGATCGTCTTGATGCCCATGCGGCGCAGGTCGTCAAACCGCTCCTTGATGCCGCCCTTGACGATGTCTTTCAGGTGGATCACCCCCAGGGCCTGGCCGTTCTCGGCCACCACCAGGGGCGTGCTGCCCTGTTTGGCGATCTCCACGGTGGCCGCCCTGACCTCCGGCGGCAGGGCGCTCCCTTTCTCTTTCAGGTAATTCTCGATAGCGTCGACCGCTCCCTTGCGGATCTCCCGGCCCCCCATGTCCACCCCGCTCATCCGGGTGGTGGCGGAGAAAGGGATGAAGGTGGCGTTCAGGTTGGCCAGATCGCGCTGGCGCAGATTGTACTGGTTTTTGGCGAGCACCACGATGCTGCGGCCCTCCGGGGTCTCATCGGCCAGGGAGGAGAGCTGGGCGGTGTCGGCCAGTTTCTCCACCGGCACCCCGGGGGCGGGGACGAATTCGGTGGCCATGCGGTTGCCCAGGGTGATGGTGCCGGTCTTGTCGAGCAGCAGCACGTCCACGTCGCCTGCCGCCTCCACCGCCCGCCCGGACATGGCCAGCATGTTCCGCTTCAGCATGCGGTCCATCCCGGCGATGCCGATGGCGGAAAGCAGCCCGCCGATGGTAGTCGGGATCAGGCAGACCAGGAGAGCGAGCAGCACCGGGATCGAGACCAGGCTGCCCGAGTAGATGGCAAACGGCTCCAGGGTGGCGCAGGCCAGCAGGAAGATGATAGTGAGGCCGACCAGCAGGATGATCAGGGCGACCTCGTTCGGGGTCTTCTGCCGCTTCGCCCCCTCCACCAGTTGGATCATCCGGTCGAGGAAGGTCTCGCCCGGGTTGGCGGTGATCTTCATCTTGATCCAGTCGGACAGCACCTTGGTGCCGCCGGTGACGGCGCTGCGGTCGCCTCCGGACTCCCGGATCACCGGGGCGGATTCGCCGGTGATGGCGCTCTCGTCGACCGAGGCGATCCCCTCGACGATCTCGCCGTCGCCGGGGATGAACTCGCCGGCCTCCACGTAGACCACGTCCCCCTTGCGCAGGGAGGAGGCGGGCACCTTTTCTCTCTTATCGCCGACCAGCTTGGTGGCGATAGTCTCGCTGCGGGTGCGCCTGAGGGCGTCGGCCTGGGCCTTGCCGCGGCCCTCGGCCACCGCCTCGGCGAAGTTGGCGAACAGCACCGTGATCCACAGCCAGACGGCGATCTGCACGTTGAGCCAGATGCTGGCCATCTGGCCGATGGCCAGGTCGCGGATGATGAAGACGGTGATCAGGGCCGCCCCCACCTCCACCACGAACATCACCGGGTTGCGCCACAGGGTGGCGGGGTTCAGTTTGGGGAAGGAGGCGAGAATCGCCTGCCACAGCATCCGGCCGCTAAAACTTTTATGTTGCTGCTTTACCAGGTCGTGAAGCTCTGCCATTTTTCTTTTCCTCCTAAAAGACTCTTCCGGACCACATCAGCAGGTGCTCGACCAGCGGCCCCAGTGCCAGGGCCGGGAAGAAGGTCAGGGCGCCCACGATGATCACCACGCTGGCCAGCACCACGGCAAAGAAGGGGCCGGTGGTCTGGAAGGTGCCAGGTCCCGGGGGGACGATCTTCTTCTTTACCATCGTCCCGGCGATCACCAGAGCCGGGATCAGCACCCCGTAGCGGCCGACAAACATGTTGAATGCAAGACCGAGGTTGTAGAAGACGGTGTTGCCGTTGATCCCGGCGAAGGCGCTGCCGTTGTTGCCCGCCGCCGAGGCGAAGGCGTAGAGGATCTCGGAGAGCCCGTGCGGTCCCGGGTTCAGGATCGACGAGGCGCCTACTTTGGTCACGCAGGCGATGGCGGCGCCGATCAGGATGCAGGCCGACGGCAGCAGGATCGCCAGCACCCCCATCTTGATCTCCATGGATTCGATCTTCTTGCCCAGGTACTCGGGCGTGCGCCCGACCATCAGCCCGATGATGAACACGGTCAGCAGCACGAAGATCAGCATCCCGTACAGGCCGCAGCCAAGGCCCCCGAAGACGATCTCGCCCAGCTTGATCTGGAGCATGGAAATAAAGCCGGACAGGGGGGTGAGGCTGTCGTGCATGGCGTTCACCGCCCCGTTGGCCACGGCGGTGGTGGCGGTGGCAAAGAGAGCGGAGTTGGCGATCCCGAAGCGCACCTCCTTGCCCTCCATGGCCGTCGGACTGCTGACATGGAGGGCGCTGATCAGCGGATTCCCTGCCGCCTCGCTGCAGTAGCTGACACCCAGGAAGATCACGAACATCAGCAGCATCGCCCCCAGGATGGCGTGCCCCTGACGCCGGTCGCCGACCATGTGCCCGTAGGTGATGACCAGTCCGGCGGGGATCAGCATGATGGCCAACATGGTCAGGAGGTTGGTCAGCGGAGTGGGATTCTCAAAGGGATGGGCGGAGTTGGCGTTGAAGAAGCCGCCGCCGTTGGAGCCCAGCATCTTGATCGCTTCCTGGGAGGCCACCGGCCCCACGGCGATGGTCTGCTGCGCCCCTTCCAGCGTCTGGGCGGTGGTGTAGGGGTGCAGGGTCTGGATCACGCCCTGCGAGGCGAAGACCAGGGCCAGGACGATAGCGAGTGGAAGCAGGATCCACAGCACGCTGCGGGTCAGGTCAACCCAGAAGTTGCCGACGGAGTTGGCCTGGCGCCGGACCAGGCCGCGGATCAGGGCGATCAGCGCTGCCATGGCCGTGGCCGCAGAGAGGAAGTTCTGCACCGTCAGGCCGGCCATCTGGGTCAGGTAGCTCATGGTGGACTCCCCGCCGTAGTTCTGCCAGTTGGTATTGGTGACGAAGCTCACCGCCGTGTTGAGAGCGAGGTCCCACCTCACCCCCGGGAAGTGCTGGGGGTTGAGGGGCAGGCGCCCCTGCACGATCTGGATCAGGAACAGCAGCACAATCCCCAGGATATTGAAGATCATGACCGCCACAGCATACTCCCACCAGGACATCTCATGATTGGGGTCGACCCCCGACACCCGGTAGAAGAGCCTTTCCAGCGGGTTAAGCACCGGGTCCAGCCAGGTGTGCTTGCCGGTGTAGACTGCTGCCATATAGCGGCCCACAGGCCTTGCCAGGAGAACGAACAGGATGATGAAAAACCCCAGTTGCAGCAAATCCGTACTTTTCATCTATAAAACCTCCGCTTTGATCAGACAGTAGACAAGGTACGCCAGCAAGCCGACCGAGATGATCCCTCCCAGAACCAGATCAAACACCAACGACCACATCTCCTTTCCTTGATGGTGACGCTTTTGCGGGCGCTGCCCTTAAAAAGAGGTACAATGCTCATAAATTAAGTCGGGCGTTACCCCGCGCCCCGCCTGCATGCGCGGGGCTTCAGACCGCTCAGCCTGCGCATAGTATTTGTCAATCACCTGCAGTTGTTGCAGGAATTTATATGGCAAACGGCAAGTAAAGAGCTGTTAAACAAGCCAGACCGTTCATTAAAAAAAGTTAAAAAAAATGAACGCCCAGTTCGAGGATGATCAGGCCTCGGGCACGACGCCCCAAAGCCTGGTGGATGCAGGAGTGGATGCTGCGGAGGAAACTGTGGAGGAATAAGGGTTGGAGCCGGTCACTTTCCAAAGTCATCATCAGGGGACATTCCAACGGAGGCATTCTTTCGGGGACACTCTATCGGGGACACTCCTCGAAGATGTGTGTCCCCATTCCTTGAACAGCGCGTCCCTGATTGTTCCCCAGCACTTGCTGGGGAACATCGCGCCCGGTCCGCCGGACCCGGCACCGCCCGCGCCGCGCCCGCAAGAGGGCGCCCGGCCTGCGCGGGGAACCCTCAGGACCCGCCTAAGACTTCTTCCAGCAGGTGAGTTATCTGCGATTCAGCCAGGGCCAGCACCTTGTCGCCTGCGCTGATGACAGTCTCGCCCCGGGGGAGCACGATCTTGCCATCACGAATAATGGCAGTCAAAACTATTCCTTCGGGAATATTCAGGTTGGCGACATTCTTTCCAATCGCCCGGGAAGCCGGGGGCACCTCCTCTTCTACGAGCGAGACCTCCCCATCCCCGATTTTTAACAGAGTGATCAGGTCTCTCAGGGCTCACCTCCTCGTGAATAACCCTGGCGATAAACAGCGCTCCCGCGATGGCGTAGTCAACCCCGCGCTCCCGCGTGTAGAGCCACTGGTTCTTGATGTTGTTGACCCGGGCGATCACCCGCTTGATGCCGAATTGCCTCTTGGCGATCATGGACAGGGCGAGGTTGTCGACATCGCTTCCGGTTACGGCAACCACTGCATGTGCCCGTGGTTATTCCTACGTATTCGAGGATGCGGGGGTCAGTACCGTCTCCGTGAACCGTCTTTACAGTTGGCATCTCTTTAAACTTGTCCAGGGCGGTCTTGTTTTTATCAATCACCGTGACCTCTTTATTGGCCTCCTGGGACAAGGTATAGGCCAGGTTGAATCCCACCTTGCCGCCGCCGGCAATAAGAATGAACATGATCAATTCCTCCTAATCGATCAGGCTTTCAAGCTTGGGCATGGAATAGTCGGACACAACTGCTTGAATCAGATCATTTTCTTCAAAGATGGTCCCCATTAACGGCACGAAGGCCTTACCCTGCCGGATCAGGCAGATAACGCCGATCTCTCCCGGCGCCTGCAGATCCTTGACCATTCTCCCCACCAGGCGCTGCGGCGTCTGAAACTCGATCACCTTGACCTCCCCGTTTCCTGCAGTTAAAAGGGTGGTCACACGTTCTTCAACCAGTAGTTCATTAACGCGCATGGCGCCCCAGGTGGTCGGGGCGATGACGGGAACACCGAGGTGCTGGTAGATCTCGGCCCGGATCGGATCGATGATCCGCGCCACGACCCTGGGGATGGCGAACTCCTCCCGGGCCAGGGAAGCCACCAGAAAGTTGGTATTATCATCGCTCGTGACCGTTGCCAGGGCATCCGCCCGCGTTGCCCCGGCTTCGATCAGGGTGGCGCGGTCGAATCCCAGGCCCTCGATTTTCTTGCCGGGAAACCGCGGCCTCAGACGCCGGAAGGCCGTCGGGTCAGGGTCAATAACGGCGATGGAAGTCCCCTTGCGGGCCAGGGTTTCGGCAAGTTGTGACCCCAGTGTCCCACAACCGACAACCACAATATGCATTCATAAACCTCCTTTTCGGGGATTGTGATCTGAAGTTACTGTGCTCCGACTTCTTGCATCAACCTTGGCGCCTGACAAGCTTTAAGGCGGGCGTAAGCCCTCGCTTCTCATCTCTAGGTTCGTATTTCTTAGCCTCTATTATAGCTGAAATATGATCATTTTTCTTTAAATCCATGCCGTCTTACTACCAACTTCCGCAGTTCCTCGGCTACAAACAGGACGGCGCCAAAGGCTGTCAGCAGCCCCCAGTCGGCGAGCCTGAGCGGCGCCGTACCGAACAGGTGCTGCAGGGCGGGAATGTAGCTGATACACGACATGATCCCCACCCCAATCGCTTCCCCGACGATCAGAAAGCGGTTTGACAGCAGTCCGATCCGGAATACCGAGACTTTTTCCGTCCTCACGGCAAAGCCGTTGAAGACCTGCGAGACCACGATCGCTGCCTGGGTCACGGTGATGGCGTGCCGGTACAAGAGGTCTGTCTTTGGCAGCATGGTACCCCAATGCCAGCCGCCATGCAACAGCACGAGCATGAAGCCGGCCGTCGCGCCCGCCCCCTGGATTATCCCTAAAAAGAGAAATCGCTTGACCAGGTCCCAATCAAAGAGCCTGGCGGTGCTCGGTCTTGGTGGCCTGTTCATCAGGCCAGGTTCGGGGTTTTCGGTCCCCAGGGCCAGGGCGGGGGCGACGTCGGAGCCCAGGTCGATGGCCAGGACCTGCAAGGCAGTCAGGGGCACCAGGGGCACCCCGGCCAGCGGAGACAAACACGAACGGCATCAGTTCCCCCATGTTGTGGGAGAACAGGTAGAGGACGAACTTCTTGATGTTGGCGTAAACGGCACGCCCCAGTTCAATGGCATGGACGATGGAGGCGAAGCTGTCATCCAGCAGGATCATCACCGCCGCCTCGCGGGAGACATCGGTGCCCGCCCGCCCCATGGCGATCCCGATATCGGCGCGCTTCAAGGCCGGCGCATCGTTGACGCCGTCTCCGGTCACGGCCACGATCTGCCCCAGTGACTGGAGGGCGGCCACGACGCGCATCTTGTGCTCGGGGGCGACGCGCGCAAAGACGAGCGGCTGCTCCGACCGCAGCACTTCTTTTAGCCCGGCGTCGTCCAGGTCCGCCAATTCCACCCCGGTGATGATCCTGGCGCGCGCCCCGCCGGTGATTCCGATCCTTTCGGCAATGGCTTCGGCCGTCAGCCCGTAGTCCCCTGTGACCATGATGATCCTGATCCCGGCGCCACGCGCCATCTCGACCGCCTCGGCCACTTCAGGCCGGGGCGGGTCCATCATCCCTGCCAGGCCGAGGAAGACCAGGTCGCTTTCGACATCCTCCATCCGGTATTCCCGCATCTCCTGAGGGAGGTCACGGCAGGCGCAGGCAAGGACGCGCAGGCCCTCTCTTGCCATCTCATCATTGTGGCGCACGGCCTCTTCCCTGACCTCCGCGTCCAGGGGTTGCACAGATCCCTGGCTGTCGAGCCAGTGAGTGCATAATGAGAGCACCTCCCGGGGAGCACCCTTGATGTAGGCCAGCATCCGGCCATCCTGCCGGTGGATGGAACTCATGCGCTTGCGCCGGGAGTCGAAGGGCAGCAGGTAGATGCGGGGCTCTTTTTTCAGTTCTTCATCCAGGTTGCAACCGGCCTTGCGAGACATCACCACCAGAGCGCCCTCGGTGGGGTCGCCGAGAATGCTCCAGGCTGCATGCTCCTCATCGGGGGGGAGCAGGCGCGCCGTGTTGCAAAAAGCCGCCGCCTTCATGAACAGCCCCCAATCGCCAATGTCGACCCTGCCGGCAGGGGCCTCGGGGCCTGGCTTTTACGACCGGAAACTGTCTCGTCTGCCTGCCGGGTAGAACTCTCCCTGCGGTTCAAATCCCACCCCGGACACCTCAAGGCTTTGGCCGGGACGCCAGATTTTCCTGACCGTCATCTCTCCCTTGGTCAGCGTGCCGGTCTTATCCGTACAGATGGCGTTTGCCGATCCGAGTGTTTCCACTGCCGAGAGGCGCTTGATCAGCGCATTGCGCTTGGCCATGCGCTGCACGCCGACGGCCAGGGAGACGGACAGGGTCGCCGGCAGCCCTTCCGGCACCAGAGCGACCATCACCCCCAGGGCAAACAGGAAGTCGTCAAGCCAGGCCAGTCCCAGTAAGTCGGCCCATGAAAAATAGGATAGCGCCGAGGGCTATGGCAGCGCGGGCAACGGACTTGGCCATTGCCGCCACTTCCTTCTGCAACGGACTCAGGGCGTCGGCAACCCCTGCCGTCAATTTAAAGATCTTGCCGAACTGCGTCTGTTCCCCTACCGAATGGACAACAGCGATGCCGGAACCTGAAGCCACCGAAGTACCCATAAAAACCAGGTTGGGCATTTCGATCCAGCCCAATTCCTCTTCCAGGACCGCGGTTGCCGTCTTGCGCACCGGTTCTGATTCCCCGGTCAGCGTGATGTTGTTGGTGGACATCTCGAAGGCCTGGACAAGGCGGGCATCGGCTGGAATATTGTCGCCCTCTTCGAGCAGCAGCACATCGCCCGGGACCAGTTCGCCCGTGTCCACCTCTACTTCATTGCCGTCCCGGTAGACCTTGGCCTTGGAGGGCACCAGCTTGTTCAAGGCCTCGGTCGCTTTCTCGGCGCGGTATTCCTGAATAAATCCGATCGTGGCATTGAGAAGGACGACCCCCAGGATGGCGAGCACCATGTGCAGGTCGCCGGGATCGAATCCGCCCAAGATGTAGGCAATGAAGGTGATCGCTGCCGCCAACAGCAGGATGACAGCAAAAAGATCCGTAAACTGCTTGAAGAAGCGCACCCAGATGGAGCGGCCTTTCCCTTTCTGAAGCCGGTTCCAACCGTATTGCTCCCTGCGCTCTGGCCACCTCTGCCGCCGTCAGCCCCTGCTGAGATGTGCCGAGAGCTTCGTAAACATCCAGCGGGGCGAGGCGGGGAACTTCCTTCAACTGATCATTGGCAGACGATGTTGTTTCCAATTGCTGAATCCTCCTCGAAACTGGGCGCCTCAGATAAACTCGACAAAGGCAAACGATTGGATGACCTGCGTGATATCGCGCACGAGCTTGGGCTCTTTTTCTATGTATTCAGGATTTAAATCACTCACGTCGATGGTGTATGCCTTTCCCTTGCGCAGAAAATATTTCTGCAGCCCGAAGAGCCGGGCGCCCCTGTCAGTGGTCTGCAACAATTGAAGGGTGACGATCTGGAAGTTCTCGTCGATATGATATTTGACGGCCTGGATCCCACATCTCCTCAGAGAGTTTAGCCGGTGATGAAAATAGTCCATAAAGTTCACGTCGCCGATATCTTCAAGCATCAAGTTTATCTTGGGACGAAAAAGGGTTTCTTTATTCAGCAAAATAGAAATGGAGCGCCTTCTGTCTGAGAGGGTTCCGCTGTCTGCGGCATCTTGCTCGCTGCCGGCGCTGACAGTCCATCCCTCCGGGGAAAGAATCTTGATCCCCAGGTCGTCGCTGTAAAATAGGCGCGGATTATCCTGGTAGTGATGTCTGGATTCTGCCAGGCGGGGAATCAGGATGGTGGTGTCGGAGCTCCGTAAACTGTCTTCGAAGAGCTTGTTGATCGCTTTCGGCAAGACCATTCGCGAGAGCCTCCTTCCGTGCAATCGAGGCCTGGTGGGCTACCCTGTCACGCGGAATCAACCTGCAATTTTTTGCAATTTTATTGTAGTCTCGATGCATATTAAAATGATGTTAAAGAACCAATCTTTCACGTTAAAATAATATTAAGATTGCTAATATTGAAGGCAATTTGGGGCTGACAAGGCAGAATTAAACAAACCCCGCGCGCCCGGTGCGCCCGCAAAAACGTCACATACAAGAAAAAAGGCTCCCCTCGAGCCTTTTTGCCGTAGAACATGTTATGTGAGAAGTGAAGCAGGAATAGATGGCGGGTCAGTGTTCGACGCTGTTGTCTTGGCGGTAGCTTCTATCTTCTGTGATGTGAGCAGTGGGATAGCCTGGCGCCCCACACATATCACCATAATATCTCCCGATGCCGCTGACAGCGGCCCGGCTCTGTTTCAACCGGTCGATATCGCACAGCCAGGAGTCCGTCTTCCAGGCGCTGGCCTCATAGTCATCCTTGACCTCGGCATAGACCAGTTGCGTCTGCCTGGCGATCTCCTGCCAGGTATAGAGTTTGGAAATCTCCTGCTTGGCGGTCGCCGCCAGGCGGACCGCCAGGTCCGGTTCGTGGAGCAGGCGCAGGACGTTATCTGCCAGCGAGCCGGGGTTTCCGGTATAGAACTTCAGCCCGTTCCTTTCGTGAACGACGATCTCCGACAGGCCGCCCACATCCGCCACCACCACCGGGGTCATGGCCGCCATGGCTTCCAGGACCACCATCCCGAAGGGCTCGTAGAGGCTGGGGAAGACCGCCACATCCGCCTCCCGGTAGAGGAAATCCCTGGTCCGGTCGTCGATATATCCGGTGAAATAGATGCGGTTGGCGATGCCCATATCCACTGCCTTGTTTCTCAGATAATCCTCCGCCGGCCCGCGCCCGGCGATGACGACCTTGACACTGGAGTAATAATGCAGGATCTTCGGAACCGCATCGATCAGCAGGTGCACCCCTTTCTCCTGTACCAGGCGCCCCACGAACAGGACGATCTTCTCGTCCGGTGTGGCGAAGGCTGCCCTGGACAGCTCGTGACCGGCCTGTTGGTAACGCCTCATGTCCACACCGTTGGGGACCACGCGCAGCTTATCCAGGGGCGCCTGGAATACCCGCTGCAGTTCCTTTTCCATGTAGTGGCTGCAGACGATCACCCGCCACGCCTCGAATACCAGCCACCACTCCACGTCGCTGATATAGCGCTGCAGGTCGTTGTGCAGGCCCTGGTTGCGCCCGTACTCGGTGGCGTGGATGGTGGCGATCAGGGGAACCTTGTAGGCATGTTTCAGTGCCCTGCCGGCATAGGCCACCAGCCAGTCATGGGCGTGTACCAGGTCGAGATCGCCCAGGGAGTTGACCAGGGAAATCCCGTACTCCACCATGCTCAGGTTGAACTGCAGGACCCAGGTCGGGAAGTCCGGGGCCGAGAGGTTATACGGGTTGACCCGGTAGACGTGGATGCCGTTGACGACTTCCTGAGCCTTAGCCTTGTCAGCGGCGCAGGTGATCAGGTGGACCTCTTCCCCGGCCTGGGTCAGGGCCGTGGCCAGATCATAGACGTGTTGGGCAAGGCCGCCCACACTGCGGGGGGGAAACTCCCAGGAAAGCATCAGAATTCGCACCGGCTGCATCTCCCAACCGTTGGTATGTATTTCCTCGAACCTAGCGCCAATCATGCCAATAAAAAAATCTTTGATTCTTATTTCCTCGGGCATAAAGCCCGAGGTATTCAACCGGTTCTTGGCTTTAGGGGGGGATTGCTTCCCCCACTGAAGCTTAGAGCCAGTTAATACAGTGGCGTAGCCGCTCTTTGTCGGCTCGAGGCTTCGCCTCGGCTGAAAGCCCGCCGACACACCGGTCCCACCGCTTCAAAGAAGCGGGGGCATTAGAGCGGGTAGTCATCTGTGATAAACAAGGTAGATCTTTTGAAACTTTGTGCGGCATTCATCCTGACCCACAAGGGGTCAGGTATTCTGCTAGTATGCAATGTTTTTCAGGTGAATATACCCGCGTCGTCCAGGCGGGACCGCCTGTCGCCTGTTACAGAGACGCCGGCATCATCGTGAAAGCGGTGGTAGTGGGGAATCGTACCCGATATCAGGTTATCATACAACGTGGAATGGTGAGGGGTTTATAGTTTGATCAGCCCGGCTAACGCCAGGATCATGATGAAGTGGGTGACGGCCCCGGCGCTGACGAACAGGTGGAAGACCTCGTGAAAACCGAAGCGGTGCGGCCAGAAGTCGCAGCACTTGGTGGCATAGATCACCGCTCCTGCGGTGTAGGCCAACCCGCCGCCGATCAACAGGGCCAGGATGACGGGCGGCAGGCTGTGCACCAATTGCACCAAGGGCACAACAGCGATCCAGCCCAGCAGAACGTAGAAGACCGTAGAGATCCAGCGGGGCAAGCCGATAAACCACAGCTTCAGCAGCATTCCACAGACAGCGATGCCCCAGGCCGCCCCGAGCATCGCCCACCTCCAGGCGCCTGACAGGGCAAAGAAAAACACCGGCGTACAGGATCCGGCAATTAAAAAGAAGATGGATACGTGGTCAATTTTTTTTAAAAGCAACTCCTTGGACGGTGTCGTCTTGACCCAGTGGTACACAGCGCTGGCGCCGAACAGGGTGATCACGCTGATCCCGTAGATTGTCATGACGATCAGCCTGGCGACGTCCGTCCTGGTCATCACCACGATAAAGACCAATCCGGCAACGGCGGCCAGCCAGGTGATCATGTGGGTCCAGGCGTTCACCGGCTCTTTGATATTGAAGAAGCTGCTCATCATTGGCATCTCTTTAAGTTTTTTCAGAGTATAGCCCTGCAGTAGCGCTCAGGCTCACGATTGAGGCGGCGCTTCCCCTCTGATTCCTTGATCCGGTCTCGCAATCATCTTCCGGCCTCTGAACACTACAGCTTTTCGGCTATGGCCGCGGCCATCTCCGACGATTTGGCGGTTCCCCCGAGGTCGTAGGTGAGGCGCCGGCCCTCGCTTAAAACTGTTTCCACGGCTTTCGTGATGCGGGCGGCAGCCTCATGCTCGCCCAGGTGCTTGAGCATCATGACACCGGACAGGATGGTGGCCAGGGGATTGACCTTGTCCATTCCGGTGTACTTGGGAGCGCTCCCGTGGACAGGCTCGAAGACGGCGCACTGATCGCCGATGTTGGCGCCGGGGGCCACGCCAAGACCACCGATCAGACCGGCGCAGAGGTCGGAGACGATATCCCCGTATAGGTTGGGCAGCACCAGGACGTCGAAGTCCCCGGGGCTCTGAACCAGCTTCATGCAGCAGGCATCGACGATCCGGTCTTCAAAGGCGATGTCCGGATACTCCCCGGCGATCTCCCGGGCCACATCCAGGAACAGCCCATCGGTGCACTTCATGATGTTGGCCTTGTGAACCGCCGCCACCTTGTGGCGCCCCTCCCTCCGGGCCAGGTCAAAGGCGAAGCGCACGATCCTGGATGAACCGAAGCGGGTGATGATCTTGATGCTCTCGGCGGCATCCCTGCCCACCATGTGCTCGACACCGGCATAGAGGTCCTCGGTGTTCTCCCGCACCAACAGTATATCCACGCCCTCGTAGCGGGTCTTCACGCCCGGCAGGCTTTTTGCCGGCCGCACGTTGGCGTACAGGTCGAGCTCCTTGCGCAGAGCCACGTTCACGCTGCGAAAGCCCTTTCCGATCGGCGTGGTCAGCGGCCCCTTCAGGGCCACCCGGTTGCGCCGGATCGAATCCAACACGTAATCCGGCAGCGGTGTGCCGCACTGATCGATCACCGCCTCGCCGGCCTCCACGACTTCCCACTCGATCCCGGCATCGACCGCATCGATCACGATCCGGGCCGCCCTGGTCACGTCAGGTCCGGTACCATCACCGGGTATCAGGGTTACCGCATGCTTAGCCATGTTAATCCTCCATACTTATGCTGTGTTATATACTCAACCACTAAAAAACATCAATCGATGTTAAAAGTGCCGTACTTCCCGAAGTGAGCGGCCAGCCCGCCATCCGCCAGCACCTTCAGCATGAATGCGGGCAGCGGCTTGATGGGGGTTTCGGTGCGCCTGGTGAGGTTTCTCAGAACGCCTTCCTCCAGGTCCACCAGCAATTCATCGCCGGCGGAGATCCCCGCCGTGTCGCATTCCACCACCGGGAGCCCGGTGTTGATGGCGTTGCGGTAAAAGATGCGGGCAAAGGATACGGCCAGCACTGCGCTCACCCCGGCGTTCAACAGGGCCAGGGGCGCCTGCTCCCGCGACGATCCACAGCCGAAGTTGCGTCCCGCCACCACAAAATCGCCGGGCTGCACCTTCTTGGCGAAGTCCGGGTCCAGGTCCTCCATGACGTGGCCGGCCAGTTCCTTCATATCCAGGGTCTTGAACTTATACTTGCCGGAAATGATGTAGTCGGTGTTGACGTCGTTGCCGAAGCAGTAGGCTCTGCCCTTCAGTTTCACTTCTGGATCTCCTTTCCATGTCCACCAGCCGCTCGCTTACAGGTTCAGTAAGATTCTCGCCTCTCACTTCCCGCATCTCACCGCTCAGATTTCCCTGGGGTCGGCAATGGCGCCGGCCAGGGCGGAAGCCGCCACCGTCGCCGGAGAGGCCAGGTAGATGAAGGCCTTGCTGTTGCCCATCCGGCCCTTGAAATTCCGGTTGGCCGTGGAGATCACGTTCTCGCCGTCGGAAGGAACGCCGTTGTGCGTTCCCACGCAGGGGCCGCAGCCCGGCGTCACCACAGCCGCTCCGGAGCGCACCAGGTCCTGGATGATCCCCTCGTCCATGGCCTCCAGGTAAATACGCCGGGAAGCCGGGGCTACGATGAAACGCACCTCCGGGTGCACCCGGCGCCCCTTGAGGATACCGGCGGCAATCCGCAGATCCTCCAGGCGCCCGTTGGTGCAGGTGCCAAGCACCGCCTGCTGGATGGCGGTTCCGGCGACTTCGCCGACCGGCGCCGCGTTGTCCACCCGGTGGGGCCTGGCCACCTGCGGCTCCAGGCCGCTCACGTCGTACTCCAAAACCCTGGCATAGACCGCGTCCGCGTCCGGGCCGACTGCTTCGAAGTTTCCGCGCCCGGATGGCGCCTGGTGCTCCCGCACCCAGTCCCAGACCTTGTCGTCGGCCTCCATCAGGCCAGCCTTGGCGCCCATCTCGATGGCCATGTTGGCGATAGTGAAGCGGGCGTCGACGGACAGGGCGCCGATCGCCTCCCCGGTGTATTCGGCCGCCATATACGTCGCTCCGTCGGCGGTCACCTGTCCGATCAGGAACAGGGCCAGGTCTTTGGAATAGACGCCGGCTGGCAACTGACCGCGGCAGACGAACCTGATCGACTCCGGCACCTTGAACCACATCTTGCCGGAGATCAGGGCGGCTGCCAGGTCGGTGGAGCCCACCCCGGTAGCGAAGGCGTTCAGGGCGCCATAGGTACAGGTATGGGAATCAGCGCCGATCACCAGCGACCCGGGCCCCACGTGGCCTTTCTCGGGCACCAGTTGATGGCAGACTCCCTCCCCGATATCATACATGATCATCCCTTGTTCTTTGGCAAATGACCGCATCAGGTGGTGCAGGGCCGAGACCCCCTCCAGCGGGCTGGGAGCGCTGTGGTCGATCACCAGGGCCGCCCGCTGCGGGTCCGACACCCGCTTTCCTTGCATCTCCTCAAATGCCCGAATGGCCAGGGGCGAGGTTCCGTCCTGCCCCATCCGGAAATCCAGGTCGGCCACCACCAGGTCGTTGGCCCGGGCATCCTGGCCGCTCTTCCGGCTCAGGATCTTTTCGGCTATAGTCTTTCCCAAAACCTTTCTCCTCCTGCAATTATCTGCTTTTAGCCTTGAGATAATCCTCGTAGATGAAGACCAGTTCCTTGTCGAACAGGGTGCGCTTGAGCTCTACGGCAACCTTCTTGACCTGAACCAGGATGTCATCGGCCTCCTGGTCAGTCAGGTGATGGCCGTACTCCTCGAACTTGGCCTTGATGGAGTGGCTGCCGGAATGTTTCCCGACCACGATCTGCCTGGTCAGTCCGACCTCCTCGGGGCAGAAGGCCTCGTAGGTCTTGGAGTTCTTCAGGGCGCCGTCGACGTGAATGCCGGATTCGTGGGCGAACACGTTGGAACCGACGATCGCCTTCCAGGCCGGCAGCTCCCGGCTGGCCGCCCGCGATACGTATTCCGCCAACTCCCGGAACTTGGAGGTCTTGAAGTTGAGGTCGACCCCCTCCAGGCACTTCAGGGCCATGACCACCTCTTCGAGAGCGGCGTTGCCCGCCCGCTCGCCAAGCCCGATCACGGTCACTCCCACCCATCCGGCGCCTGCCTTGACGCCTGCCAGGGCGTTGGCGGTGGCCATGCCGAAGTCGTTGTGGGTATGCATCTCCACGTCAATGCCCACATCTTCGACCAACTTCTTGACCTGTCCAAAAGTCGCAAAGGGGTCGAGGATGCCCACGGTATCGCAGAAACGGATCCGGTCAGCCCCGGCATCCTTGGCAGCCCGGGCAAATTCGGACAGGAAGGCGGGATCGGTCCTGGAGGCGTCCTCGGCGTTGGCCGAGACGTAAACACCCTGCTGGCTGGCAAATTCAACGGCCCTGACCATGTCCGCCAGCACCTTGCTCCTGGTGCTGCGCAGTTTGTGCTCGATGTGGATGTCGGAGGTGGAGATGGAGACAGCCACGGCGTCCACCCCGCACTCCAGCGAGGCTTCGATGTCCCTGATCACGGCCCGGTTCCAGCCCATGATGCTGGCGCGCAGGCCCAGCTTGCAGATCTCCGTGATTGCCTCTTTCTCGTGGCCGCCCATGACCGGAATTCCAGCCTCGATCTGGTCCACCCCGATATCGTCCAACATCTTGGCGATACGGATCTTTTCGGGATTGGAAAACACCACTCCCGCCGTCTGTTCGCCGTCACGGAGTGTGGTATCGACGATCTTGATCTGGCTCATAACCTCACACCTCTCCCCTGTCTCATCTCTGCTCACCTCTCATACCCAAGTATTCAGAATTCAGTAGTCAGAATTCAGAATGCCTTGAAAATATTTCAAACAGTTTACTAACCTCTCGCAAAAGAAGTTTTGTTTCGGAAATATTACCAGTCAATATGTGATGAGTTGATATCTTTCCATGATTATCACTCAAGTCTCATCACTCATTACTTCTAAGCCGCCGGTTCTCTCATTCTGACTCCTGTCTCCTGACTCCTGTCTCCTGAGTTTTTTCCTTGATCAGATTGTTGACCAGTTGTGGGTTGGCCTGGCCCCTGGTGGCCTTCATCACCTGGCCGACCAGAAAGGCCAGGGCCTTCTCCTTGCCATTGCGATAGTCATCCACCACCCCGGGGTTGGCGTCCAGCACCTGCTGCACCACGGCGCCGAGCGCGCCGGTGTCGCTGATCTGCGCCAGGCCCCTGGCCTCGACGATCTCCCGGGGGCGGCTGCCGGAGGTGAACATCTCCTCGAATACGGCCTTGGCGATCTTGCCGCTGATGGTTCCTTGATCGATGAGTGCCAGCATCTCCACCAGGTGGGACGGTGTCAGTCTCGCCTCTCTAATCTCAAGATTGTGCGCTTTCAAAAGTCTCAGGAACTCCCCCATCACCCAGTTGCTGACCATCTTGGGGTCGTGATAGGCGCCTACGCAGGCCTCGTAGAAGCCGGCCAGGGCGCGTGAGCCGGTGAGCACTCCGGCGTCGTAGGGCGGCAGGCCGTAATCCCCCATGAAGCGTTGCCGCTTGGCAGACGGCAGCTCCGGCAGCGCTGACCGTACCTGTTCGACCAGGTCCGGGCTGATCACCAGGGGAACCAGGTCCGGGTCCGGAAAGTAGCGATAGTCAGAGGCCTCTTCCTTGATCCGCATCTGAACCGTGACGCCTGCCGACTCATCCCAGGCCCTGGTCTCCAGGACAAACCGGCCGTCCTCTTCCAGGATGGCGCACAGCCGCCCGGCCTCCGCGGCGAGGGCGTGCTGCACCGCCCGGAAGGAGTTCATGTTCTTGACCTCCGACTTCGGGTTTAAAACCGTGCTCCCCGCCGGACGGACCGAAATGTTGGCGTCGCAGCGCAGGGAGCCCTCCTCCATCTTGCAGTCGGAGACGTCGATGTACTCCAGGATGGCCTTCAACTTCTCGAGGTAGGCCCGGGCCTCCTCCGGTGTCCGCAAGTCCGGTTCGGAGACGATCTCCAGCAGCGGCACCCCGCAGCGGTTGGTATCCACCAGGGAATAGTCGGTGCCGGGGGCGCCGTGCACCAGCTTGCCGGCATCCTCCTCCATGTGCACCCTGGTGATGCCGATGCGCCGCGTCGCCCCGTCGATCTCTATGTCCAGGAAGCCATTCCGGCAGAGAGGCAGGTCGTACTGGGAGACCTGGTAGTTCTTGGGCAAGTCCGGGTAATAGTAGTTCTTCCGGTCAAACTTGCTGAACGAGGCGATCTCGCAGTTAAAGGCGAGGCCGGTCCGGAGGGCATACTCCAGGACGGTCTGGTTGAGGACCGGGAGCACGCCGGGCAGGCCCATACAGACCGGACAGACGTTGGTGTTCGGCTCGCTGCCGAACTCGTTGGGGCAGGAGCAGAAGGCCTTGGTCCTGGTATGCAGTTCCACGTGCACCTCCAGCCCGATGACCATTTCGCAACCGTTGCTCATAGCGCATCCCTCCTTCCTGCCGCGCCCCCACCAGCTTCGCGGGTACCCGGAGCGGCAGGGCCGCCGCCCTCGAGGGCAGGCCGTGCCCGGTGATGGGGCGTGTTCTGTTCAAAGGCGTAGGCGATGCGCAGCAACGTTCCCTCCGAGAAGACCGGCCCCATCAACTGGAGCCCCACCGGGAGGCCGCCCGTAAATCCGCAGGGGACGGAGATGGCAGGAATACCGGCCAGGTTGACCGGAATCGTATAGACATCCGAGAGATACATGGACAGCGGATCATCTGATTTCTCCCCCAACCGGAAGGGAGGCGTGGGTGAGGTCGGGGAGACGATGGCATCGAACTGATCGAACAGGCGGCTGAAGTCATCCCGGATCAGCGTCCTCAGCTTCAAGGCCTTTAGGTAGTAGGCATCGTAGTAGCCGGAACTGAGGGCATAGGTGCCCAGCATGATACGGCGCTTGACCTCGGCCCCGAAGCCCTGGCTGCGTGTGTTCATGTACATCTCCATCAGGTCATACTCGCCACCGTCATCCGGCGTTGCCCGGTAGCCGTAGTGGACGCCGTCGTACCGGGCCAGGTTGGAACTGGCTTCGGCGGGGGCGATCAGGTAGTAGCAGGGCAGGGCATATTCGGCATGCGGGAAGGAACACTCCTCGATGATGGCGCCCAACTCCACCAACTTGGCCAGAGACGCCTTCACCACCTCGCTCACCCCGGCATCCAGCCCATCGCCGAAGAACTCCCGGGGGATGCCGATCCTCGAGACCCCGGATCTCCCCGGTGAGAAAGCTGGTGTAATCGGGCACCGGCATGGGCGCCGAGGTGGAGTCCAGGGGGTCATGGCCGGCGATCAGGTTGAGCACCAGTGCGCAGTCCCGCACATCCTTGGTCATGGGACCCACCTGGTCCAGGGAGGAGGCGAAGGCCACCAGCCCATAGCGGGAGACCAGCCCGTAGGTCGGCTTGAGGCCGACGATGCCGCACAGCGAGGCCGGCTGCCTGATGGAGCCGCCGGTATCGGTGCCCAGGGCGTAGGGAGCCTCTCCGGCGGCCACTGCCGCGGCAGGCCCGCCGCTGGAGCCACCCGGCACGCAGCCCAGGTTCCAGGGGTTGCGGGTGGGGAAAAAGGCGGAGTTCTCCGTGGATGAGCCCATGGCAAACTCGTCCATGTTCAGCTTGCCGGTGAAGACGGCGCCGGCCGCAGCCAGCTTTGACACCACCGTAGCGTTGTAAGGCGGTACAAAGTGCTCCAGTATGCGGGACGAGCAGGTGGTGCGAATGCCCCGGGTGCAGAGCACATCCTTCAAGCCGGCGGGAACTCCGGCCAGGTAGGGCAGGCTGTGGCCCTGCCCGCGCTCCCCGTCAAGTTTGCGGGCAGCCTCATAGGCCAGGTCCTCGGTAAGGGTGACGTATGCCTGCACATCAGGATCCACGTCGTGGATCCGCTTGAAAATCGCCCCGGTCACCTCCACGGAGGTCATCTCGCCCCGCCGGAGCAGGTCAGCCAGTTCATGAGCCGTCAGGTCATAAACTTCCATGCATAGAGCCTCTTTTCATACGCTAGAACCATAGCGTGAATTGCCATCGGCGGTTGCCGCGCTTTTTGGGGGTGGGAGGCATTCTCACATCACAAGGATGCGCGGCACCTTGAAATAGCTTCCGTCCCGGTCCGGGGCGTTCTGGAGGACCTCATCCTGCGTCAGGGTTGTGCCCCTCTGGTCCGGGCGGGAGACGTTCTGCAGCGGTAAGACGTGGTAGGTCGGCTCAACCGCAGTGGTGTCCAACTGATTGATCCGGTCCGCATATTCGAGAATGGAACTCAACTGGGCGCGGAAGCGCTCCTTCTCCTCCTCGCTCAGGGCAAGGCGGGCCAGCAGAGCCACGTGCTCTACTTCCTTCATGCTGAGCTTCACGAACAATACCACCTCAATGTGTTAACCTGCATAAAAATCATGCCTAATTATAGCAGAAGCGCCAACCCCCCGCAACTTGTATACAATCGCGGGGAATGCCGCCCCCAGGCAACTGAGACCGGTGTAAATTTGCTTGACATAATGTGCCAACATCGGCGTCTGCGCCGCTGCCAGCTTAGACCGTTTTCAGCAGCCAGAGGCGAATCACCCATAAAAATAATGCCGGCCAGTCTCCTGAAGGCGTCCTCATCGAGGATCGGGACCGACAGGGACACCGCCTTGTCATACTTCGATCCGGGATCCTGGCCGACTACCACGTAATCGGTCTTCTTGCTGACGCTTGATGCCACTTTGCCTCCCCGCTGCTTGATCAGGTCCTCGGCCTCGCCCCGGGTGAGGCTGGTCAGGGTTCCGGTCAGCACGAACTGTTTTCCGGCCAGGGTCAGGTTCCCATCTGCTGCGGGCGCTTTTTCCTGCCGCATCCGGACACCGGCCCCGGTCAGCTTCTGAAGCAAGCTGCGGGCCTGCTCGCTGCCCAAATACTCGACGATGCTGGCAGCGATCTTGGGACCGATCTCCGGGATCTGGGTCAACTGTTCTTCATTGGCTGCAGCCAGGGCCTCCATGCTTCCGTACCGGTCGGCCAGGATCTCCGAGGCCCGGGTGCCGACGAAGCGGATGCCCAGGGCGAAGATCAGGGGGCCAGCCCGCGGTTCCTGCTCTTGTCAATTGCAGCGAGGATATTCTCGGCGGACTTGTCCCCCATGCGCTCCAGTGATGCTAATTGTTCCTTGTCCAGGCTATACAGGTCCGCCACATCCCGGACATGGCCGGTCTCCACCAACTGACTGATCAGGGCGGGTCCTACCCCTTCAATATCCATCGCCGCCCGGCTCACGAAGTGCAGGATCATCTCCTTGAGTTGGGCGGGGCAGTTAAGGCCGGTGCAGCGGGTAGCCGCCTCGCCCTCCAGGCGCACTACCTGGCTGCCGCATTCGGGGCAGACCCGGGGCATCTGGAAGACCCTCTCCTGTCCGGTACGCCGCTCCTTGAGCACGCTGACCACCTCGGGGATCACGTCCCCCGCCCGTTGGAGCACCACGTAATCGCCGATCCGGATATCCTTAGCCCGGATCATGTCCTCATTGTGCAGGGTAGCCCTGGAAACGGTCACGCCACTCACCTGGACCGGCTCCAATATCGCCGTCGGCGTGAGCACACCGGTGCGTCCCACCCTGACAACGATGTCCTCGATCCTTGTCACCACCTGCTCCGCCGGGAACTTGAAGGCGATTGCCCAGCGGGGGCTCTTCGAAGTGCTGCCCAACCTCTCCTGAAGCTGCAGGCTGTTCACCTTGATTACCAGGCCGTCGATCTCGTAAGCCAGGGAGTGCTTCCGTTCAATCCAGGAGCCGCAATAAACGATCACCTCGTCGATGTTGCGGCAGTGCTGATATTGCTCCTGTACCGCAAAGCCCATCCGCCGCAGGTATGACAGCACCTCTGCCTGGGTTGCCGGAGGTTGCTCCGGGCCCACCAGGACCTGGTATAAAAAAATTCCCAGGGTGCGGTTGGCGGTAATTTTAGGGTCGAGCTGGCGGATAGAGCCGGCGGCAGCGTTGCGGGGGTTGGCAAAGGGGGTCTCACCCCGGCTGTCCCGCTCTGCATTGAGGCGGGCGAAGGCCCCTTGGGCATGAAGATCTCGCCCCGGACCACCAGCCGCTCAGGAGCGCCAGTGAGCCTGAGCGGCAGGACCCGGATGCTGCGGACGTTTGCAGTCACGTCCTCCCCGGTCACACCGTCCCCCCGGGTCGCAGCCTGGGTAAAGGACCCGTTTTCATAGGTCAGGACCACCGTGAGGCCGTCAATCTTGGGCTCGACCACGTAATCCACCGCGCCCTGTCCTCCGTTGCCGCGCCCAGGGGCGCCGTGCCGGAGCCCACAAACTCGCTTCGCTCGCAACCGGGGTGGCGCCGCTTCGCGCCGCAGTCTTTAGGTCGGCGCTAAAGCCCGATGCGGTATGGCGCCGCCCGCCAACTGCTGCACCCGGCGGTCAAAATCGTGCAGTTCCTCCGCTTCGAAGGCATTATCCAGACTCAGCAAGGGCACAGGATGCCGGACCGTCTGAAAACCCGCCAGTGGCTCGCCCCCCACCCGCTGGCTGGGAGAATCCGGCGTCACCAGTTGAGGGTACAGGGCTTCCAGCCTCACCAGTTCCCTGACCAACCGGTCATAGTCGGCGTCGCCGATCAGCGGTCGATCAAGCACGTAGTATTGGTGATCATGCTTGCGGATCTCGCTGCGCAGGCGTTCCACCCTTTTTGCGCTTCCTCAAAGGACGGCATGCGCATACCCCCACTTTCGGTATAGCCTACATGAAAGGCCACCAAGGGCGCAGATTTTTCACATCCTCTATTATTCCCCTGTTTGGCCGACATAACTAAAAAAGCCGGCAGCACCGGCTTGGATCACAGGTGTTACAGCCGGGTGAGCGGAGCGAATTTGACCAGCAATCGCTTGACTCCTACGGTCTCAAACTGGACAAAGATTTCCAGATCGCCTCCGTGCCCGACCAGGGTCTCGGTGACCACGCCGCGACCAAACTTTTTATGCTCGACCAGGTCCCCCCTGTTAAATTCCTGCCCGTCCTGGCTGTCTGCCCCGGGATGGGGCATGGTTTCCTTCCCAGTTATTGACCGACCGGGTGCAGTCTTTCTTGCGGCAGCCACCTTTAATGCGCGCAGACAAGGCGTCATCCGGATGAAACAGCCTCTTGCCTGGCTGCAGGTGACACGCCTGCAGCAGCAGCCTCCAACAGGGGCGCGCCCGGTAAAAACCGGTGGCAGGTTCCGGTGCGAGGCTCCCCTGCCCTCGCTACGCTGCCCGGGCCCGGCAGAATTGCCCTGTCCGGTCGCCCTCGCCGGGTGTTCGTCCGGCGCCTCCCGGCGATCGGAGAATACTGGCGTTTTTCCCGGCGCCGGTTGGGGTGACCGGGTGCCTGAACTCCTCGGGGATCTCCGCCAGGAAGCGCGTAGGGCGCTTTTTCGATCCCGCTCCCGTGCAAAAAACGGCGGTTCGCCCAGGAAAGGAAAAGACGCTCCTGGGCGTGGGTGATTCCCACGTAGAAGAGGCGACGCTCCTCCTCGAGGCCTCCTCCTCCAGGGCACGGGGTTGGGGAAAGAGGTCCTCCTCCATTCCGGCGAGGAAAACTACCGGAAACTCCAGCCCTTTGGCGCAGTGGTGTTCATGAGGACGATGGCGTTCTCATCACTGTTGTAGTTGTCGACATCCGTCACCAGGGCCAGTTGTTCCAGGAAACCGGTCAGGGATTTATCCTTTCGTTTCCTTTTTCGTCGTATTCCCGGGTGACGCCCAGGAACTCCTTGATGTTTTCCAGCCTGGTTTCTGACTCTACCCTTGGTTCCGACTCCAGCAGCAAGCGGTAGCCTGTCTCCCGGAGGATCGCCTCGACCAGGACCGTCACCGGCATGAACTCTGCTGCCGGCGCCAACGCTCGATCACTGGCGAAGAAGCCCTGGATTGCTGTAGCGGTGCGGCCCAGACCGGCCAGCAACACAGGGGCTGCCAGCGCCTCTCCCAGGCTCCCGCCCCTCTCCCGGACGATCTGTTCCGCCTGGGACAGGCCCGTCTCCCGATCCCCGCCTCGGGACGTTCAGGATGCGGCGCAGGGAGATGTTGTCGTTCGGGTTGGACACCAGCCTGAGATAGGCCAGGATATCCTTGATCTCCTTGCGCTCGTAAAACCTGATGCCCCCGAAAATCCGGTAGGGGACGTTGCTCCTGATGCACTCCTCTTCAAATGACCGGGATTGGCGGGTGCGGTAGAAAACGGCGCAGTCCCGGTACTGCGTCTCCTCTGCCTGGCGCAGGCGTGCAGTCATGGCCAGCACGAAGCGGGCCTCGTCCCGCTCGTCAACCGCCTCGTAACAGCAAACCGGCTCCCCAGTCCGGTTGGAGGTCCACAACTGTTTGGGCTTTCTGCCTTTATTGTTAGCAATCACCGAGTTGGCCACGGTCAGGATGCGTTGGGTCGACCGGTAATTCTGCTCCAGTTTGATGATCCGGGCATCGGGTAATCCCTTTCAAATTCGAAATGTTCCTGATATCCGCCCGGCCATCCATAGATGGACTGGTCATCGTCCCCGACCACGCAGAGGTTCTCGAAGCCGGCGGCGATCTGGTGCACCAGCATGTACTGGGCCTTGTTGGTATCCTGGTATTCGTCCACCATCACGTATTGAAAGCGGTGCTGGTAGTGTTCCAGCACCAGCGGCTGGGCCTGGAACAACTCCACCGTCTGGAGCAGCAGGTTGTCAAAATCCAGGGCGTTCCGCTCACGCAGCTTCGACTGATAGAGCCCGTAGGCCTTCGCCAGCACGGCCTCCCGCTCGTCCCGCGCTCTCGCTCAAACTCTCCGGCCCCACCAGTTTGTTTTTCAGGTCTCCGATGACGGCCAGCAGGCTGCGTGGCCGGTACTTCTTGTTGTCCAGGCCGAGCTCCCGCAGGCAGTGCTTGATCAGGGTCTCCTGGTCGTCCCCATCATCGATGATAAAATTCCGGTCATAGGGCGTATACTTCACCTCCCGCGCAGGATGCGCACGCTAGGGAATGAAAGGTGCTGATCCAGACGTTGCGCCCTGCCGAGCCCACTAGGTTGATCACCCGCCGCCGCATCTCTTCCGAGGCCCGGTTGGTGAAGGTGACCGCCAGGATCCTGAAGGGAGACACCCCCTGTTGCAAGAGGTCGGCCACGCGGTACGTGAGCACCCGGGTCTTACCGCTGCCAGCCCGCAAAGATGATCACAGGCCCTCGCTCTGGCGCACAGCTTGGACCGCACCGGGTTAAGATAGTCACTGAAAAACACTTGCATCCCCCATTTTCGATATTTGAAGCTCGATTTGGAAAAGTATCGGTTTTTAGGATCTGCTGTAGGCATTGCTTCGACTACTGAGCGTGGTTACTTTATCGAACCTCGAAACTCAAGGCGACTACTTTCGCCGCTCGGCCAGCTTTCTCTTTATCTCGTCCAGGCTGACGTCACGCTCCGCCAGCAACACCAGGAGGTGATAGACCGGATCCGCCGACTCGTTGATGATCTCGTCAGGTCGCGGTTCTTCCGGCAATAACCACCTCCACCGCTTCTTCTCCTACTTTCTCCGCGATGAGGGTGATCCCTTTCCGAAATAGGTGGGCAGTATAAGATTTTCGGGCGGGGTCACTGCCGGTCCCTGATCACCGCAAACGGCGATTTAGAATATCTCCGGCCGGCGCCGCGCCGGAAGCGGGCGCCCGGTGGGCTGCCCTGCAGCGAGAGGCTCCTCTCTGGTCTCCTCGCCTGCCAGAGCCAACTGCCTGAAGAAGCAGGAGCGGTAGCCCTTGTGGCAGGCGACGCCCACCTGGTCGGCCTTCGCTAGCGAGGTGTCCCGTGGCGGTCGGTCCGCGCCCTCGATTACTGGTGGTGCCCGCTAGTGGCGCCTTTTTTGCCAGAGACACTGCCGGCTCCGGCTATAAAACCATGGCCTGCCGGTCTGCAGGGAGAGCGCCAGGGACTCCCGGTCCATGTAGGCGACCATCAACACCGTTCCGTCGACCGCATCCTGGATGATGGCCGGATTCAGGCCGTCCGCTCCAAACCTGGCGGATTCACAGGCGACTTTTATCTGCTCGGGATCTGTTATTGCCGGCACTGCTTTCACCGCTGAACGGGCACCCCTCTCTGAGCCGGGTACTCTTTGGCCTGCCTGATGCATACTCCTGGTAGTGGAAGATGAAGGCGGCCAGGACTGCATCCGCCGCTCCCGCAGTCAGCCCCTCGTACAGGTGGTGCAAATTGCCGGCGCCGCCCGAGGCGATCACCGGTATCCGCGCCGCCTCGCTGACCGCCCGGGTCAGTTCCAAGTCGTAGCCGTCCCTGGTGCCGTCCCGGTGATGGCTCGTCAGCCGGATCTCCCGGCTCCGCGTAACTCGTCCTCCGCGCCCCGGCGACGTGCCTCCAGGCCGCGCCCGCCTTCGGCGGGCGCCCGCCGCCTGCCGCCGTGGGTCAGCACTTCCCAGTGTCCGGGGCTTCCATTGCCTGGCGTCGATGGCCACCACAGTGGCCTTGGGCGGCCTGAACATCAGCGCCTGCTTTCGATGATCTCCGGCTGCGGCGCGGCGGCGGTGTTGACCACGGTATTGTATTTTGCAGCCATGAGCATCTCCCGGATATCCTCCAGGGTGCGGATGCCACCACACACCATCAGGGGGATGAACACCTGGTCGGCAGTTCGTCTCACCACGTCGACCATGGTCTTGCGTTCCTCGTGGGAGGCGGTGATGTGGAAGAACGCCAGTTCATGCCGCACCGGCGGCATGGTGGAACGCCCCCAGCTGCCCCAGGGTCAACCAGCATGCCTGAGGTCCACGAACTTTATTCCTTTTACCACCCGCCCGGCGGTCACGTCGAGGCAGGGAATGATGCGCTTGGCCAACATCTCCCGATGCAGTCTCCTTCCGCTAATCACCAACTACCAATTTAGTGGTTTTCAACTGGTTGTTGGTCTTTTTCGATGTTCTCCTGATGATCCGGCCGAAGAATGCGGAGTACATGACTCCTGACTCCTGAGTATGGCATCCTCCAACCGTATTCGGCCCTCGTAAAGAGACTTGCCCAGGATCACTCCCTCGACTCCCAGCGGCTCCAACTCCCGCAGGCTGATCACGTCCTCCAGGCAACTCACCCCACCCGAGGCGATCAGGCGCAGGCCGGACTGTTCGGCCAGTTCCCGGATCGTTCCCAGGTTCGGCCCCGCCAGCATGCCGTCTCTGGCGGTGTCGGTATAGATCAGGCGCTCCACGCCACACTCCCTGATCTCCGCAGCCACCGCCAGGATGGGCCGGGAGGTCACATCCTGCCAGCCCTTGACCGCTACCAGGCCGTCCCGGGCGTCTAGGCCGACCACCACCCGGCCGCTCCCAAAAGCGGAACAGGCCTCCCGGACCAGGCCGGGGTCGGTGACGGCAACCGTTCCCAGGATCACCCGGGCCACGCCCGCCGCCAGGGCACTCTCGATCTGCTCCAGGGTCCGCAGGCCACCGCCCAACTGCACCGGAATGTCCAGGGCGGCGGCAATCCGCCCGCACTAGCTCCAACTGCTGCGGCGACCCGGCGAAGGCCCCGTCCAGGTCCACCAGGTGCAGCCACCGGGCGCCGCAGGATGCCCAGCGCCGGGCCATCGCCACCGGGTCCGCCCCGTAAACGGTCTCCGCCTCGGGACGGCCTTGAATGAGCCGGACGCACCGGCCGCCCCTGAGGTCGATGGCCGGAAAGATCAGCACGCCGTCACCAGCTTCCCAAAGTTGGAGTACATCCGCTGCCCCAGGTCGCTGCTCTTTTCCGGGTGGAACTGCACCCCGAACAGGTTGCCCCGGGCCACCATGCTGGTAAAGGCGCCGCCATAGTCGGTCGTGCCGCTGATAATGGCCTCATCGACCGGATCCACGTAGTAGGAGTGGACGAAATAGAAATAGGAGTGGTCGGGGACGCCCTGGAACAACGGGTTATCAACCCCCTGCCTGAGGTCCACCTGGTTCCAACCCATGTGGGGCACCTTCAGGGCTCCCGTGAAGCGACGCACCCGGCCGGGGAGAATCCCCAGGCCCGGGTGAGCCCCCATTTCCTCGCTGCTCTCGAAGAGCACCTGCAGGCCGAGGCAGACTCCCAGAAAGGGCTTGCCATCAGCTATCGCTTCCTTGATGGCCCCGGTAAGCTGTTGTGCCCGGAGATTATTCATGGTGTCGCCGAAGGCGCCCTGCCCCGGAAACACGATGCCCCGGGCCTTCCTCAAGGCCTCCGGTGTGCTGACAAAGTTCGCCGGATACCCGGCCTTCTCCAGGGCTTTCTGAACGCTTCTCAGATTGCTCATGCCATAGTCAATGATGGCGATCATGCAACTACACAGTATTCAGAATTCAGTAGTCAGTATTCAGAATTGGACCGACCTTGACTCAATAGAGTTTTTCGCAGCGAAATCAAGGCAATAAAATGCTTTCTTTTATTCTGACTCCTGTCTTCTGACTCCTGACTCCTCTCCCCTTATAATCTGCCCTTGGTGGATGGCACTTCGTCCAGGGGCCCCGAGACGGCCACCGCCTGGCGCAGCGCCCGGGCGCACCCCTTGAAGACCGCCTCGATGATGTGGTGGCTGTTGAACCCCGCCAGTAGCCGCAGGTGCAGGGTCAAACCGGCGTTGTTGGCAAATGCCCGGAAGAATTCGGGTACCAGCTCCATAGGCAACTCGCCCACCCGCCAGTTTTCAGTCTTGACGTCGTAGGCCAAGAAGGGCCTGCCGCTGACGTCAACCGCCACCATCACCAGGGCCTCGTCCATGGGCAGGAGGGCCGAACCATAGCGGTTGATGCCCTTTTTCTCGCCCAGGGCGGAGTTAAACGCCTGACCCAGGCAGATACCGATATCCTCGACGGTGTGGTGGGCATCGACCTGCAGGTCCCCGGCCGCCTCTACGGCCAGGTCGAACAGTCCATGGCGCGCCCACAGGTGCAGCATGTGATCGAGGAAGCCGATCCCCGTGCCGCCCTGGAACTCCCCCTTGCCGTCAAGGTTCAGGTTGACCATGACGCTGGTCTCACCCGTTCTCCTGTTAACGCTTCCCGTCCGGCCGCTCACCGGATCGCCCCCCTCTTCAACAAGTTACAAGTTGATTCTTTTTGATCAAGAACCCTGAACATAAGAACATGCTATGACAGCAAATATAATCGCTAATGGTTCTATTGTTCCCTCTTACATCTGTGTCTGATTGCTGACCGCCTGTTTGATGGCTGCCACGATCCCGGCCAGGCGCTCGTATTTGAGGCGATAGGCAACCCGGTTGGCCACCAGCCTGGCAGTCGCTCCGGTGATCTCCGCCACCGCCACCAGGTTGTTATCTTTCAGGGTCCGGCCTGACGATACCAGGTCGATGATCACCTCCGCCAGCCCGACCAGCGGCGCCAGTTCCACGTTGCCGGAGAGCTTGATGATCTCTCCCGGCAGGCCCTGACTGTACAGGTAGCCCTGGGCAACCCGGGGGAACTTGGTAGCCACCCTGAGCTGTCCGTACCGGGCGACGAAGCCGGACAGGCCGTTTGCGAAATCCTGCTGCCTGTCGGCCGGCACCGCCACTACGAACCGGCAGGCCCCGGCTTGCAAATCCAGCAGCTCGCAGATCTCCTTGCCCTGCTCCAGGAGCACGTCCTTGCCGGCGATCCCCAGGTCAGCCGCCCCGTTTTCCACGAAAGTGGGCACATCGGCAGCGCGGCAGATGAGATAGCGCACCCCCGCCTGCTCATCCACGCTGATCAGGCGCCGCCCACCATCCTCCATGCTGCCCTGCATCAGCCCGGCATCCTGTAAAAGGGATCGGGCAACGGCTGAAGAGACGCCCCTTGGGGAGGGCAAAAGTGATCATTGCCTGGTTCATCCTGGCATCCTGGGGGACATTCCTCTAGGAGGCGTATCCCCACTCCTTTAATCTGTTAGTGACATTCAATCTTCCACGTCAATATGGGGGATTCCCTTGCGGGACGCATAAGCGATGGCTTCGGCAACCGGAAGGGAGTTCACGGCGATCTCCACGCTGTAGCCGGACTCCCGCAGGGCCTTGGCCTTTTTGAAAAGCCGGCAGGAATCGGCGCCGATCAGGAAAAAATCGGGCACTCCATCCTCCGGCAAGCCTCTCCTCTCCAACGCCGCCACAATCCGTTCGATACCCAGGGCAAAGCCGGTAGCCGGGCATGAGAACCCGAACTTGGACAGCAGATCGTCATAGCGGCCGCCGCCGCAAAGCGGGTAGCCAACCCCGGGGGCATACCCCTCAAACACGATCCCGGTGTAATAACCCAGACCCCTGAGCAGGGTGAGGTCGATGGACAACTGTTCCCGAAAACCGCAACCGGCCAGGATCTGCCACACCTGGCGCAGACCGGCCAGGCCCTCCCGGGCGCGGGGATTGTCGATCCAACCGGCTACCCGGTCCAGAATTTCAATGCCGCCATGCAGGTAGGGCAGGGCTGCCACGATCTCCTGGCCGGCGCCACAGAGCCGCGCCGAAGCGACTAACTGCTCCCCGGCGACCAGTTCCTTGCGGCTCAGGGCTTCCTTCGCCAACTCCTGCTCGCCTCTTGTCAGGCCTGAGCCCTCCAGGACCCCGGACAAGACGTCGACCTGCCCTACCGCCAGACAGAACTCCCCAATTCCCACAGCCTCAGGGCCTCGCCCGCCAGGCAGAGGGCCTCCGCGTCCGCTTCCGGGCTGGCGGCGCCCAGGAGCTCAACCCCCGCCTGGTAGTATTCGCGCTGCTGCCCGGCCTGATCATCGCGCCGGAATATGTTAGTAACATTGCAGAACCGCTGGGGAAGCTGCTGGTCCTTGAGCCGGCTGCTTACCAGGCGGGCGATGGGAGTGGTCATATCCGGCCGGAGCAGCATGATCTGCCCACGGTCATCGATAAAGCGGTAAAGCCGGTCACGAAGCAGGGCTTCCATGGCCGGCGCCAGGACTTCATAATATTCGAAGGTGGGTGTGACCACCTCCTGGTAGCCCCAGGAGGAAACAGGCCCAGTAGCCGGTTCTCCAACTCCCGCTTGCACCGGGCCTCGGCGGGCAGCAGGTCCCTGACCCCGCCGGGCATCAACACTGTACCAGAGTTTTCCATGTTTTTAGCCTCGATACCCTCTTCAGCAAGAATCTCCATCCCGGTCAATAATAACAAGAATCTCCATCCCGGTCAATTGGGATGTGAGAAGTGAGAAAGAAGGCATTGGCCAAGCCTCACGCCTCATACATCTCAACCGGTCACGCCCAAGCACATCGCCCAACCTATGAAAATAAATGTATAATCACGACCAAATCTCAAATAATAAGTCCCGTGGGGGTAAAATCTGCCTCATTTCTCAACAACCTACGAATCGGTGAACAGCAATACCCAGCAGTGAAATCTGGTCGAAAATTGAGGAGGTTGATGGTTCCATGTACGTTCACAGCATCAATCCTTACGGAACTGGTATGAGCAGCATCTCCCAGAACATCCCCAGCAACTTTAGCTACAACTTCGCCCCAACGGGAGCAGGTGCCTGGCAGGGATTGGTCAACCCGGCGCTCTCAACGTGGAATGCCAGTCTGTGGGGATCAACCCGGCGCTCTCCGCGAGAATTAACCCGTCTGACGTCCGGATTCCAGGCGAGTATCAACCCGGCAGTAACAGGCTTCCAGTCCACCTTCAACCCGACGCTGAACTTTCTTCCCCCTGGGCGGCATCGCCACCCAGCAGGGCGCCTTTGCGTCTCCTGGCCTGACGCAGCCCCGGGTAGACCTCAGCGAAACCAACAGCGACGTGGTGGTGGCAGCGGAACTGCCGAACATCAACCCGAACAACCTGAACCTAACCGTAACCGATGATTCGATCACCATCAGCGCCAGCACCATGGGAATCGGGGGCGCAATCGGCACCAGCATCTACCGCACCGTCTCCCTGCCGACCGACGTGCGTGCCGAGCACTGCTCCGCATCATACAACAACGGCATTCTGGAAGTCAGGTGCCCCAAAGCGGACCTCGCCACCCGGCGCCGGATCCAGGTTACCAGCTAGCTAACCTAGCCCAAGGCTTAAACCGGTACCAGGTTTTACCCCCACACATGTTTTTTATAGAAAACTTGGCTTGCCCGGCACTAAAGTAATTGGGGAATTTCCATGATACTTTCACATGTATGAACAATGACGCAACCAGCAGAAGCCTTTCATTAGCGCCCGCCAATTCGGAAGCCTTAGTTGCACTTATACTTGTTCCTTAAAAATATTTCTTCAAAACAAGTATCAGGAGGCCAAAAAAATGCCATTCGATTACAACCACCAGTCTACCAATGCCAATCCCGGATCAACCCCGCGCCCAGAAGGCGCCCGGGCAACCGGCGCTGACCAGCAGCAGGAGGCCCCCGCCAGGGAGAATCCGGAGCCGCTGGGATCTGGCGCCTATCCGGGCGCCGTGCCGAGCTTTTTCCCTTATACGCAATACCCTGGCTTGACCTGGCAGCCCAGGTCGACATCTTTGAAGACCACGACAGCTTCCTGGTCATCGTCGAGGTCCCGGGCGTCAACCCGGAGCAGCTCAATGTGGAAAACACCTCCAATCTGCTGCTGATCAGCGGCCAGAGCTTGCCGGTCATGAGCAGCGGCAGTGAAAACATGATCCGATGTTACCAGGAGCGTCTTTGCGGAGGCTTTACCCGGTCGATCCAACTGCCCCCGCACGCTGACGTTGACCGGGCGAAGGCAACCTGCAAGAACGGCCTGCTGGAGATCGAGGTTCCCAAAAGACAACCATCACCCGGCCCCACCGGTTCTGCAGTTGGCGCCGAGCAACAAACGGAGACCAAGGCCACCAAAAGACGATCCGCCAGCCCGGTGTCAAGCATTAATCTTGGTCTGTTGGCTGGCGCTCAAAAAGCAACTGAACCCTTTGGCATGAAAGCCCTTTCGAACTCGACTCACTGCCACTCGACCTAATTCAGAAAAGGGCTTTCTTTTATTCTGTACAAGAGCTTCGCCCGTCCGGATCAGCCTTTTTCGCCCCGCGTTCAGTCGGATCGTTAGTGGCGCTGGTGTTCCGGAGTTTGCATTTGACGCTCACATCCACCTCCACCTGTGGCAGCCAGGCGGTGTTCCAGTTGTCTTTGACCTGCTTCCACACACCCGGATATTTCCGGTAGAGCCGGTCGCCCAGTCCCAGGAAATCGCTCTGCAGTGATTTGGCCTTGCTTACCGCCCCCAGGACCTCTTGCCGGATGGCCGTTTGCTTCTCCTGCTCCAGCAACTCTATCGTGTCCAGGTTGCCGACCTTAATCTTTTCATTGTCGACGCTTATAACATACCCCTCTTCGCGAATGTTGACGACAAACCGGATCTTGTTTGCTTCGACCACCGGTTTGACGTCGGTGGACTCCCGCTCGATGGCCAGGGACGCCCAGTCGCCCTGGCCGGGCGCCGGAACCACGACCCGTCCGCCGTTCACCTTCCCCTGCACCCAGAGCACGCCCCGGGTCTCACTGGGACCCAAAAAATCGAGCAGTTTTTCCTCCCGGAACACTCCCGCTCCTCTAAGGGCAATCACCTTGTTCTCCTCGGCGGCAGAACCCTCGGCTGCGGTCAGGCCGCCGTCCCCACCGTAGCCCCCCCCGGTGGTTGCCTCCGGGAGCGGGGAGATCTCGACGGAGGAGGCGATCGGCTCCATGCCCGGCCTGCTTACATCAGATAATAAATCCCCCAGCACGACCGGATATCGGGTCGCTGAGTGAATTGGCCTGCGCTCCAGAATGATCCTGATCCCGCTGCTCGCCAACTTCTCGGGAGGGGACTGGCCCTTGACCAGGATATCCTGGGCCTTGCCCTTGGCCACCAGGACCCAGATGGAGCGACGCATCTCCTGTCGACGGCTGAAGTAGTCCAGCACCGGTCCCACCCCCTGCCGGGCGAGGTCCTCACCGATGATGATCGCCTGCAACTGTTTGAACTGCGGCAGGCGGGCTCAATTCGGCATACCTGGCTACTGCCAGAGCGACGTCCCGGGCCTCGACGCTGGTCACAATGGCCGGCGGGGCGCCGCCCCCTCCCTTTTTGCTCAGGGCGTCCGGGTTTACCACGTAGAAGGTGACCAGCACGTTGCCGCTCCCGGCCTGGTCAACCCCTACGGCATTTATAAAAGCGATGTTTTCGATCTCCTCCGGTCCCAGCACCCGCCGCTGCACACGGCGGCAACAAACACAGGAGAATGAGGACAGTGTTTTTAATCTTTGGTCCGGCTGTCACGCTCATTCTGCTCCCCTCCCTGACGGTAATTGCCTTTTTTCCTCACCAGGGACACCACCCACAACAGGACGAGGATTCCCAAGCTCACTGTCAGGGACATGGCCGGCCAGGTATGCGCCAGAAAATGCCGAATAGCTACGGCATCCGGAAATATCAGGATAGATAGCGCCACCAGCAGCACCCCGGTAGGGAGCACCAGCGGCCGGTAATCTTTCAGGTTGCAGGTTTCGGCCAGGGCGGTGACCGTTCCGTAGAACAACACCATCAGCTTGAGCCCTACCGTAGTCACCCAGATTCCGACCATCAGGGACTCGATCCGCTCGATGAAGCCGCCCAGGTGGACTGTCTTGGCAAACTCGTAAACCGGAAAGACCAGCCGCGCGGTCTGCCCCCCCATCAAGGCAATCGCCCCGGCAACAACAATGATCAGGGAAAAGAACAGGAGCAGGGAAACAACCGGGGGCAGCCAGAGAGCAGCCTGTCTCTTCTTGTTCATGTTGGGGATGAGCATCAAGGCGACCATGCTTTCCGTTATAAAGGCCATCAGCACCATCGAGGTCCTCAGGATTGACGGGAATGAATGCGCCATGACCGGCTGAAGCTGATAAAAGTCCATTTCCGGGAGCGCCATCAGGAAAATCACCAGTCCCGCCGCCAAAGAAATGGGAAAGATCAACTCGGTCACCCTGGCGATCACCTCCAACCCCAGATAAACACCGTAGGCTGTCAGCAGCACCAGCAGCGTGTTGAAAACGACCTCAGGTGTGCTGGGCATCACGGCAGTTACTAGAAAGACGCCGAACTCCCTCACCACCACCCCGCTCAGGTACAGGAAAAATACCACGAAGACCAGGGCGACGCCCCTGCCGATCCATGGCCCCAAAAGCTCGATGCTGTATTCCACCAATTTCTGGTTGGGGAAGCGGAGCCCCAGGAACTGTACGGCGTAGCCAAACGGTAAAACAAGGATAAAAATGATGGCAACGGTGATCCAGGCGTCATGTCCCACTCCCCTGGCCAGGAGGGCGGGTATGAACAGGACAGTCGTGGCCATGATGGTGTTCGTGATCATGAAGGCGGCTTGCCGCGTGGAGATCAGGCCTTTTTCAAGGCTCATTCCGTTCATTCCCTTCCGGTGACTGGTCCTGCGAACCGGGCGCCCTGGGCGGCGGTGGCGCCGGTTGCTGCCCCGCCGGTTGCCGCCGCCGGTCCGGCGAGCGGAACAGGCGCGGGCGCCATACCATCTTCCACCAGGGGGCGCGTAAGAAGATGTCCTGCCACTCCCCGGGCACCGCCGGGGCGAGCGGGTAGAGGTAGGGAACGCCGAAGGAGCGGAGGGAGGCCAGGTGCAGCAGCAGGAACATCAGCCCCAGGAAGATCCCGACCAGCCCGAACGCCCCGGCCAGGAACAGCATCGGGTAGCGCAGCAGGCGAATGGCAAAGGATGAGGAGTAGTTGGGGATGAGAAAGGAGCTGATGGCCGTTCCCGCCACGATGATCACGATGAAGGGGCTGACGATCCCGGCGGCCACCGCCGCCTGCCCGATCACCACGGCGCCCACGATCCCCATCACCGACCCGAGCGGTTGGGGCATCCGCAGGCCGCCCTCCCGCAGCAGGTCGAAGATCACCTCCATGATCAGCGCCTCCACCACGGCCGGAAAAGGACACCCTCGCGCTGGGCAGCAATGCTCAGGGCCAGGCTGGAGGGGATCATCTCCTGGTGAAAGGTCGTAATGGCCACATAGAGAGAGGGCAAAGTCAACGTCATGATCAGGGCCAGCCAGCGGAAGGGGCGAATGTACTCCGTACCCTCGTAGTAGTCCTCGGTCGACTGCATGAACTCCGGAAAGACCGCCGGGGCGATCAGAGCGAAGGGAGTGTTGTCCACCACGATCGCCGCCCTCCCGTCCAGCAGGGCGGCGCAAACCTTGTCCGGCCGCTCGGTGCGGTCGAGCAGCACGAAGGGCGTGCGGTAGTCATCCTTGATGTAGTCCTCGATGTACCCGCTTTCCAAGACGCCGTCGATCTCGATATCCTGCACCCGGCGCTTGATCTCAGCCACCGTGGCCGGGTTGACCAGCCCGTCGATGTAGGTGACACAGATGTGGGTCTTGGTATGCAGACCGACCTCGGACATGTCGAACTTCAGCCTGGGGGTCCTGATGCGGCGCCGGATCAGCGACGTGTTGAACCTCAGGGTCTCGGTGAAGCCCTCCCGTGGCCCCCGGACGAGGGACTCGGCCACCGGCTCCTGCACCCCCCGGTTCGGCCATTCCTTGAGGTCAAAGAGCAGCACCTGGGCGGCGCCCTGCACGAACACGGCAACATCCCCATACAGCACCAGGTCGATGATCTCATCCATTTTGTCGGAGGCAGTGAGGTCGGAGGCGGTGGCCAGGTTGTCCCGGATCAGTTGGAAGGCGTTGGTGGGCAGGATCTTCCCGTGCCAATCGGCAAAGGTGCGGAACAGCAACGGGTTGAGGATGTACTCGCTGATGGCGTTCTTGTCCACCATCCCGTCAATGTGAAAGAGCACCAGGCGGACGTCGTTGTCGGTTCCCATAAAGAACTCCCGCACTACCAGATCGCTGGCATTTCCGAAGATCTCCTTGAAGCGGCCGACGTTGACCTCGATGTCGTCGGTCAGCGGCTGCTTCATGAGATCGGATGGCCCCAGCACGGACAGCCGTTCCTGGTAGCGGCGCTGCTTGAGATCCTTGGGCTTGAAGGGCTTGCGAAGCTTCTGGAACACGAGTCCGCCCCCATCTTTCTTGATCCGCCTTACTCATTTAGCCAGAGATTAGTCGACTGATGGGATCGAAAACAGCTTTGAAGGCGTCAGTCGGGTTGGGCACCGGGAGGTGCAGCGTCAAGGCAATGGCGAGAGCCAATCCGAGCACCAGCAAAACGAGGTGAGCCGCCAATTCCGGCCACATCTGCCCCCGTATCAGCCTGGGAACCTCGTACCAGGCAATGGCCGCCCCGATCAGGATGATCAGCAGAATATACCAGATCAAGCTGCTTCAGTCCTTCCCACAACCGTATCCCCTTTTTACATGCTGTCATTATTGTCTACCGCAGGAGTGAAAATATGCTAGCCACCCTCGGCTGGCGCGGTGACTTGCAGCCCGGGTTTTTATGTCCGTTCTAGAAATGATAAAGCCCTCCATCCCTGGAAGGCTCGATTTTCCTTGAACTGGGGGGTTTGTCTAGAGAAAGCGGGTGCCGTTGATCACCAGGCCAAAACGGCACTGCAGGTAGTTGGCCGCCCGCCGGCAGAGCAGCATCTTGGAAAGGAAGATCTCGAAGTAGTCGAACACCGACACGATCGCTGAATCGATCTCCAGGTTCATCAATATCTCCCGCTGGTCCGGGTCGATCTGCAAGAATGAGGTAGTCGCCGCATAGTTGACCCGGTCACGGGTGGTAAAGGTGGCGGCATCCTCCTTGCGCACCCGGGAGCGGTGGACGTTGGACTTGTCCGCCAGGATCACCGCCGCCGCCACATTGCTCACCGCATACCCCGATTTTTCCTCATGGTTGCCAATGGCGGCGATCACCGTGGCGATCTCCTCGGCAGGCATGCCCAGTCGCTTCAAGAAATCGAAGGCCAGCAGCGCTCCGCTCAGTCCATGCTGGTACCGGTTCACCACGTTCCCGATGTCGTGCAGGTAGCCGGCGATCTCGGCCAATTGCTGCTCCCGTTCCGGGTATCCCAGGGCCCCCAGAATGTGCACGCTGAGCCGCGCCACGTACAGGGCGTGTTCCTCGTCGTGGGTGATCGCCCCCATCGTCCCCAGGTACTCGTGCACCTTGACCATCAGCATTTCGATCTCGGGATTGTGCTGAATATCGCAGAGGTTTAGCAAGCTAACACTGCCTCAAGGGACAAGGGTCCGTTGTCTCTTGCTTCCGACTTCTCTCCTTCTCACTTCAAATAAAGCCCTGTGGGCGATATCCCGCCGAAAGTGCATCCCCTCAAAAGAAACACGGTCGACTCCCTGGTAAGCGCGCCGTACCGCATCCTCGATGGTGTCGCCCAGGGCGGTTACGCCCAACACCCGCCCGCCGGCGGTAACCAGACCGCTGCCGGACTTCCTGGTGCCGGCGTGGAAGACCAGGATATCGGAAGGAATCCCGTTCCAGCCCGGTGATCGCTTGACCGGTTTCATAGGCGCCCGGATATCCCCCGGAGGCCAGCACCACGCAGGCGGCCGGGCGGCCGTCCCACTCCAGTTCCACCTCCGACAACCGCTCCGACACGACAGCCTCCAGCACCTCCAGTAAATCGCTGCGCAGGCGGGGGATCACGGCTTGGGTCTCCGGGTCGCCGAAGCGGCAATTGAACTCCAGGACGTAAGGGCCCCTGGGGGTGATCATCAGCCCGGCGTAGATGACCCCCCGGTATTTGATACCATCGCCGCGCAGCCCCTGGATCAGGGGATCGAGCACTCCGGAGCAGACCTGTTCGTGGAGCGACGGGGTGTAGACCGGCGGCGGCGAATAGGCCCCCATCCCGCCGGTGTTCGGCCCGGTGTCACCGTCGCCCACCCGCTTGTGGTCCTGGGAGGCCACCATCGGCATGACGGTTTGACCGTCGGCAAAGGCCAGCACGCTGACCTCCTCGCCCTCCAGGCGCTCCTCGACGATCACCGCCTCTCCGGCCGCTCCGAATGCCCTCTCCTCCATGATCAGGCGCAGGGCAACTTCCGCTTCTGCCGCATCGTCGGCCACAATAACTCCCTTGCCTGCGGCCAGCCCGTCCGCCTTGACCACGCAGGGGCCATCCAGGTCACGGATGTAACTGAGAGCGGGCGCCATCTCCCTGAACACCCTGAAAGCCGCCGTGGGAATATTGTACCTGGCCATGGTCTCCTTGGCAAACACCTTGCTGCCTTCGAGCATGGCCGCCCTGGCGTCCGGCCCGAAGGCCCGCAACCGGCCTCCTCGAACAGGTCGACGATGCCGCTCACCAGCGGGGCTTCCGGCCCCACCACCGTCAGATCGATCTTCTCTCGTAAAGCAAAGTCCCGCAGACCGATCAGGTCCTCCGCCCTGATCGGCACGCACTCGGCATCGCCGGCGATACCCCCGTTGCCGGGAGCGCAGTAGATCCTCGTGAGGCGCGGGCTCTGTTTCAGCTTCCAGACCAGGGCATGCTCGCGGCCACCGCCGCCGACCACCAGTACCTTCATCCCGTCTCCTCCCCATCACCTATCTTCTTCTATGCATGTTCAATTTTTCCGCTGTCGCCATTTCCGCTCGCCTGACTCATCGACTCATTCTCCTTCATTCATCACCCTCAATCAGTGCTTGAAGTGGCGGCAGCCCGTGAAGACCAACACCATACCTGCGGCATCGGCGGCCGCGATCGCTTCCTGGTCGCGCAGCGAGCCACCCGGCTGGATGATTGCCGCCACCCCTGCCTGCGGCGGCGCTGCGCACGGAGTCGTCAAACGGCAGGAAACCGTCCGAAGCCAGCACAGCACCCTTCGCCTGCTCACCCGCCTTGGCGAGAGCGATGTTGACGGCATCGATCCGGCTCACCTGTCCCTGGCCGATGCCCAGGGTGACGCCACTGCGGGCAACGACGATCCCGTTGGAGGTCACGTGCTTGGCCACCGCCCAGGCAAACAGAAGGTCGTCCCACTGGTTCGCCTTGGGCTCCCGCCTGGTGACTACCCGGCTGGATTGGATGACCTGTTCCAGATCCATGACCTAGTCCGGTTCCTGGAGTAGAAACCCACCGCTCACCCGCTTGAAATCCAGCTCCTGTCGCGGGGCACGCTCTCCGGTGGCCAGCAGGCGCAGTTTCTCCTTGCTGCCGAGCACCGACAGGGCCTCCTCGCAGAAGTCCGGGGCGATCACCGCCTCGAAGAAAGTCTCCCGGATGGCTTCCGCGGTCGCCCGGTCGACGGTCGTATTCAGGCCGATGATCCCGCCGTAGGCGGCCTCTGCATCAGCGTCCCGGGCCTTCCTGAAGGCTTCGACCAGCGACGGGGCGCAAGCCACGCCGGAAGGCTTGTTGTGCTTGATCACCACCGCCGCGGTTGCCTGGAACTCCGAAGCGATCCGCAGGGCGGCATCCAGGTCGAGGATGTTATTGAAGGAGAGTTCCTTGCCCTGGAGTTGACGGGCGCCCGCCAGGCCATAAGGCAAACCGGTCTCATCCCGGTAGAAAGCGGCCTGCTGGTGCGGGTTCTCCCCGTAGCGGAGACCGGCCAGTTTGGCCAGGGGCAGCGCCATCCGGAGGGGAAACATGATCGGGGTTCGAAGTTCCAGGCTCGAAGTACCCGGTACGGCTTCATAGCCTGCATCCACGGTGGAGCAATTTTCGTCCACGTTAAGTCCATAAAGGTAATTGGCAATGGCAGTATCATAGACCGCGGTGTGCCAGAATGCCTCCCGGGCCAGCCCGAGCCGCGTCGCCGGGCTGGTACCGCCCTGCTCCCGCAGTTCGGCGATCACCTCCGGGTAGCGCTCCGGGTTGACCACCACCGTCACCCTGGCGAAGTTCTTGGCGGCAGCCCGCAGCATGGAGGGGCCACCGATGTCGATCTGCTCGACGGCCTGCTCCAGGGTGACCTCGCTCCGGGCAATGGTCTCCCGGAACGGGTACAGGTTCACCACCACCAGGTCGATCGGCTCGATCGAGAGTTCGGCGAGTTGGGCCTCGTCCAGCGGCAGGCGCGCCAGGATTCCGGCGTGCACCTTGGGGTGCAGCGTCTTGACCCGCCCGTCCATGATCTCCGGAAACCCGGTGCGGTCTTCCACTTTTTGCACCGGCACCCCGGCTTGCTCCAAGACCCTGGCCGTGCCCCCGGTGGAGATCAGGTGGAAGCCGAGCCCGCTCAGTTCTCTGGCAAATTCCACTATTCCCTGCTTGTCGGAAACACTGATCAGGGCCTGCTTCGTCCGTTGCTGCTCATTTGCTGCGTTCCCTGCGTCGTGGCTGCCCATATGAAACCTCCCAGCATTTTACTGTAACATAAGTAAAGCGGGCATCTTCACGGCTTCCAGCCGGTCTAGCCCACATCCCAGGACCTTACAAACGCACTGACGTCATATTTCTGGTCTGTGACTTTACGCTACAATACTGGTTTCACTGAAACTTATATCTCACCAGGTATCCGGTCGGAATCGCTGATCTCCTGCCACTCCGCTACGCTGTCTCTTGGCGACCGCGGCCGGCGGCTATTCCAGTCGATCAGCACCCGCCGGTCCCGGATCCCCAGGCGTCCCTCCGCCAGGAGTTGGAGGGCGGCCGGGTAGGTCTTGTGCTCCTTGGCCAGGATGCGGGCGGACAGGGTACCGGCGGTATCATCCTGGTAAACCGGCGCCACCGACTGCAGGATGATCGGCCCCGTGTCCATACCGCCGTCCACAAAGTGCACCGTGCAGCCGCTGAAGCGCACCCCCGCCGCCACCGCCTGTTCCTGGGCGTCAAGCCCTCGAAAGGATGGCAGCAGGGCAGGATGGATGTTGATCACCCGGTCCGGAAATGCATCCAGGAAGGTTGGTGACAGCACCCGCATAAAGCCGGCCAGTGCTACCGCCTGTGGCCGGATATCCCGCACCTCCCCGGCCAGCCGGGCATCATAGGCCGCACGGCTCTCAGTTGCACCGGGGACAACGGTCAAGACAGGAACCCGGTGCTGGCGCGCCCACTCAAATGCCGGCGGCTCCACCCGGTCGCTGAACACTCCGACCACCGACACCTCCAGGGCGCCTCCGGCCACAGCATCCAGGATCGCCTTCAGGTTGCTCCCCCGCCCGGAGACCAGCACCGCCAGCCGCAACGGCTCCAACTGACTCACTCCCCTATCAAGGTAACTCCCTGGCCGGGGCGAACCTCGCCGATCTGGTACACCTGCTCGCCCATGTCTGACAGGGTGGCGGCTGCATCCTCCACCGCATCTCCGGCTATGATCAGCACCATCCCGATCCCCATGTTGAACACCCGGTACATCTCTTCATCGGAAATGCTCCTGGCTCCGTCCTGTTCCTGAATCAGCCTGAAAACCGGCGGCACCGGCCAACTGCCACGGCGCACCACCGCTCCCAGGCCATCCGGCAGCACCCGCGGGACATTCTCTATCATTCCCCCGCCGGTGATATGAGCAGCACCCTTGACAACCGGCGCTGCTGCGAACCGGTCCCTGAGCGCCAGCATGCTCTTCACGTAGATCCTGGTGGGAGTCAGCAGTTCTTCCCCCAGCGTGCGCCGGTCCGGCTCCGCCAGGCCCGGCACTGCCGGCAGGAATGTGCCTGCCGTCCAGCCCCGCTGCTCGAACAGCACCCGGCGGGCAAGGGAAAAGCCGTTGCTGTGCAGTCCCGAGGAAGCCAGGCCAAGCAGCACGTCCCCCTCCCGGATGCGGCTGCCGTCCCAGACTGCGTCCCGCTCGACGACACCCACCGCAAAGCCGGCCAGGTCGTACTCCCCGAGCCGGTAAAACCCCGGCATCTCCGCGGTCTCCCCGCCGATCAGGGCACACCCCGCTTCCCGGCAACCGGCGGCCACACCCCTGACGATCTCCGTCACCTGCTCGGGCACCAGTTTGCCACAGGCCAGGTAGTCCAGGAAGAACAGGGGCTCGGCGCCGCACACCAGGATGTCGTTGACACACATGGCCACCAGGTCGATCCCCACCGTGTCGTGTTTACCGGCCAACTGGGCCACCCTCAGCTTGGTGCCCACCCCGTCGGTGCCGGAGACGAGCACCGGCTGCCGGTAACGGGCCGTGTCCAGGACGAACAGGCCGGAAAAACCGCCGACGCCCGCCAGCACCTCCGGCCTCATGGTGGAGGCCGCATGCGCCCTGATCATCTCTATCGCCCGGTTCCCGGCGTCGATATCCACCCCGGCATCTCTATAGGCGTCCTTTTTTTCTGTCATATCATCGTCTCTACCCAACATCCCATACCCCCACTAAATCGACCTGCTTCTTTCACTTTAGGTCACCTTAACAAGAGGTATCATTCAATCTAGCAACTGCAGGCTTTAACAACCTGTTCTCCCGCCTCGGGCGCCGGGATCGGATAATGGCCGTTGAAACAGGCAACGCAGAAGCCTTCCGGCGTCAGTGGCGCCATGGCGGCGTAGAGGCCGGCCAGGCTCAGGTAGTTGAGGCTGTCAGCCCCGATCAGCGCTCTGATCCCGGCCAGGTCGTTGCTGGCGGCGATCAGCTCCGAACGCCGGGAGGTGTCGATGCCGTAATAGCAGGAATGATGGATCGGGGGCGAACTCACCAGCATGTGCACCTCTCTTGCCCCGGCATCCCGGATCATCTGGACGATCTTGCTGGAGGTGGTGCCCCGGACGATGGAGTCGTCGATCAGTACCACCCGCTTGCCATCCAGGACATCCCGCACCGCGTTCAGCTTCATCCGTACCCCCAGGTCGCGCAGGGCCTGGCTGGGGCGGATAAAGGTGCGGCCGATGTAGCGGTTCTTGATCAGGCCCTCGGAAAAAGGAATCCCGGTCTCGGCGGCATAGGCCAGGGCGGCGCAGGTGGCCGAGTCCGGCACCGGCACCACCAGGTCGGCCTGGAGGGGGTATTCCCGGGCGAGCTCCCGTCCCAGGGCGCCCCGTGCCCGCTGCACGTTGAGCCCGTCGATCACGCTGTCCGGCCTGGCAAAATAGACAAACTCGAAGATGCACAGGGCGCGCCTGGAGGGATAGTGATCGTGAAGCGAGGTGATTCCTCTCTCGTCGATCATCACCACCTCGCCAGGCTCCACATCCCTGATAAATTCCGCCCCGATGGTGTCCAGGGCTGCCGACTCCGAGGCCAGGGCGTAGCCCTCCCGGTACCGTCCCAGGCACAGCGGCCGCACCCCCATGGGGTCCCGCACGCCGTACAGGCGGTTCTCGGTGATCACCGCCAGGGAATAGGCCCCCCTGATCAGGGACATGGTTTTCAAGATCCCCTCCGCCAGGTTGTCCCGGGTGGTCCGGGCCAGGAGGCTGACGATCAGACTCGCTGTCGGTGGTGGTCTGGAAGACGGCTCCCTCGCCGGCCAGCTTCTGGTACAGCTCACCGTAGTTGGTCAGGTTGCCGTTGTGGCCGAGGGCGAGCATCCCATGCTGGTAGTGAAAAACCAGGGGCTGGGCGTTTTCGACGGCGCTCTCCCCGGTGGTGGAATAACGGACGTGCCCCAGGGCCACCCTGCCCCGCAGCCGTTCGACGACCTCCCCCGAAAAGACCTCGCCCACCAGGCCCATGGCCTTGTGACACTTGATCCTCTCTCCGTCGCCGACAGCGATGCCGGCGCTTTCCTGGCCGCGGTGCTGCAAGGCATACAGGCCGAAATAGGTCA
>CAVYHR010000003.1:0-212194 GCA_963768335.1 uncultured Peptococcaceae bacterium | reverse complement strand
CCCCCAAGATAGTGAGCGGTGATGCGTGAGGTGGGATTACTTGCTAGGTAAGGTCACCTCTTTGATGATCTGTCTGATCAGGTAGCCCATCTGATATGGCGTGTCCAGGGCAGGCACATGCGCCCGCAGCCATTCTTGTGTATCCTCCACGCCGCATGACCTGCTGCAGTCGATGGGGGCCTCTCCGACGGCCCTGGCCAAGGGCATGGTATCTGTAGCCTTGAGGGCTGTCAAGCAGTCATAGAGGCTCTTCGTTAGCCCTGGCGGCCAGCAGCCTGGCCATGCGGTCGGTGCCCTCAGGGCTCCAGCGGGCACCGATCCGTTTCATCCTCCGGGCTATGGTGTGCCTTACCTGCCCTTCGATGACCCCGAGGCCGCCCTCAGGAACCGGGGCGATGATGCCGTCCCAGTTGTCAATCAGGTAGTGCTTCAGTTCCTGGATTCTTTTTCTCCTGGTGTCCCTGGTTTCCTTGGCACTCCGGTCAAGAATATCTATCAGGGTCTGTTGGTTCTTTCGCTCTATCGCTGTCACTGCAGCCTGGTAGCTGGTAGTGCTGAAAGCCAGGGACTGGGTCAGGTTCTCGCGGAGGTGGAATCGGTCAAGATGATAGACGGTGTTGGGGAAGAGTTCGTCTCCCTCCTTGACCCAGCCAGCCCCGTCACCTCCCAGCTCCACCTGCTCGATTCCATCCAGCTTCCACTGGCGGATCAGGTGGGCGCCGGCTAGCTTCCAGAAGCTCCTGGATTCCTGGGTACTGGCGACGCTTAAGCGGTGCTCCAGGATGCGCCGGCCACCCCGGGTGGCTCGTTTGCCATCATAGGCCGTCAGGAAGCTTGACCTCGGCCTTCTTGTTCGGACTCCTCTGCTGGTTAATCATCACGCCGTCGGCTTCCAGGAAGAGCACTCTGGCGCTGTACTTGCCCTCGGGGATCACACCGTCTTCGTAGACCTCCTGGCGCCGGGCCTCCTGCTCTTTCTGTACGGCCTCGCCGGCCTGCTTTGTCACATGCCAGACGCTCATGGCGCTGACACCAGGGACAAGCCGGCGCATGATCCGGGCTGCTTTTCTGAAGGTCGTCTCGGTGCCCAGGTCGAGGGCTGTCTCCCGCATCTTCGGGGACAGCCTCTCGCATGGCAGCCAGCCCAGAGCCTCATCCAGCAGGTAGTGATAATCACCGGTATAGCGATCTCTATAGTAACGCCTGTTGATAGTGAATCCTCCGAAGATGGTGACGCTGGTACGCTCTTCAAACCTGACGCTCTCATAGCGTCTCGCATCCCTGGTTTTCAGGATCTCGGTATCCATCCTCTCCAGGGTCCAGACAAAGAGCCTGGTTGTAGCCTGTTGCGAAAGGATCTGAACCTTTTCCTCCAGAGATTCGTAGGTACAGCCTGATCTGATAATCTTCCACAATCCTTCTACAAGAAGCAGGACGATGGCCACTACTTGACGAAGATCCAGCATGAGAGACCTCAACTCCTTTGGCAGGGGAGTTGGCTACTCTTCCAAGTAGCCATTTAATTGAGGTCTCTTCTTCCATAAAGAACCCTCATTTACCTACATAAATTTTACACTGCCGCAACTACCGCAGGTGGTTCTGCTCCTCTGTCACCGAACTTTTCTTGTTCTAGGAGACCGCCTAATCTTGAATCTATCTTTTATTCTGGGCACCACCAAAAATACATAAAGGAAGATTGTCGCCAGCCCGTGCCCAATATATCATCAAGCGCATCGGCCGCGATGGTATCGTCGGGAAAATCCCGCTCGGAAAGCTGGCCGCAATCGATATCGAGGGCTACTTTGCCCGCCTGCGGCTCAGTGGCATCAAGGAAAACACCATCAAGAAGGACCGGCAGTTGCTCCATGCCGCTTTGAAAAAAGCAAAGAAGGACCGACTGCTCACCGCCAATCCTGCCGAGGATATCGATCTCGAAAAGATCCGCAAGTACAAGGCCGCAACATACGCTCCAGAGCAGATTATCGAAATGCTGGACGCTTTCTCGGCAGAAGAGATCTATATCCCTACCCTGCTTGCCGTGTTCACGGGTTTACGCCGGGGCGAGGTGCTGGGTCTCAGATGGGATGATGTTGATCTGGAGCATGGATTGTTAGACATTCGCCAGGCATTGCATGTCGAGGACAGCGAGATCAAAACGGGTCTTCCTAAATCTGAGGCATCCGAGAGCCAGGTAGCTATCCCCGCATCCTTGATCGGTGAACTCAAGCGTCACCATACTACCCAGAAGAGGCTAAAGCTTCGCTCCTGCCAGAATTACGTCGATAGCGATCTGGTTTGCACCCGACTCGACGGCAGTCCATGGAATCCAAGTACCTTCAGCACCGTCTTCACGAGAAACCTTAAATACCATGGACTCTCGCACATCCGTTTTCACGACCTGCGCCATTCGCACGCCACAATCCTGCATGAACTCGGCGTAGATCTTAAAGACATCTCAGACCGGCTACTGCACAGCACCCTGGGAATAACCGCAGACTTATCCGACGTGACTCACAAGAGAAAGCATCGGGTGGCACAGGTCTTCGATAAGGCTCTCATGGGCGCTAGAAAGAAAAACTCTCCTCACTGTAACCGGGGAGAGAGGTAATGTTTGCATCCGTTTGCAATTCGTTTGCAAATTGACAACAGATAGAGATCTGGAAGTTTAAGGTAATCCCCATAACCCTTGCGGTTATTGGCGGGAGCGTGTGGGAATCGAACCCACCAGAGACACTCGTCATGCCACTCACTGGATTTGAAGTCCAGGCGCACCACCAGGCACAATCCGCCCCCGTCCGGCATCATTCTACCATAAATACCGTCATGAGTCGATCAGGCGCCGGCTGCGGCTGTTTAGACGGACTGCCGGGCGTGTTTGTGCTGGGCAATCAGGGCCGCTCCCAGGGCACCGACGATCTGGGGTTCCGGAGGCAGTATGATCTTGGTGCCCAGTTTCTCCGACAGCGCCCTGACCACGCCCGGGTTTTTGGCCACGCCGCCGGTCATCATCACCTCGGGCGCCAGGCCGAGCCGGCTGGCCAGTCCGGCGGTGCGTTCAGCAATTGAACGGTGCAGGCCGCGGACGATCTCCGGGCGGGGCACTCCTTGGGCGATCAGGGAGACCACCTCCGACTCCGCGAACACCGTGCACATGCTGCTGATCTGGGCTGCCCTGGCAGCCTGCTGGTCTTCCCGGCCCAATTCCGCCAGTTCCAGTTCCAGCCGCTGCGCCATCACCTCCAGGAAACGCCCGGTGCCGGCGGCGCACTTGTCGTTCATCAAAAAGTCCACCACGTTCCCCTGTCCGTCGATGCGGATCGCCTTGCTGTCCTGCCCGCCGATGTCGATCACCGTCCGCACCCCGGGGGAGAGCCATGCCGATCCCCGGCCGTGGCAGGAGATCTCGGTGACCTGGCTGTCGGCGAAGGAAACGCTCATCCGCCCGTAGCCGGTGGCGATCACGGCGTCCACAGCCGAGGCCTGCAAGCCCGCCGCAGATAGAGCCATCTCGAAGGCCCGCTCCGCCGCTGACCGGGCCATGGCTCCGGTGTTGATGATGATATAGCTCAGCGTCTCTCCATTCCGCATCAGAACCGCATCCGTCGACAGGGAGCCGACATCAATCCCCGCTGTAATCATTATGCGCACCCCAACTTCCTCTCCTGCAATATCTCCAGGAATGCCTGCATGCGAGTCAGCATTCCGCCGCAGGCCTCGTTTCTTCCATCTATGCAGTCTCCCTCCAGGACCAGCACCGGCCAGCCCTCGTCCTGCAGGGCATCCTTGATCATCAGGGCGCCGCCGGAAGCTGTCCGGCAGCCATGTTGTGAGAAGTGCACGATCCCGTCCACCCGGTACTTCCGGGCCAGTTCCGCCATCACCCGGATGCGCTCGGTGACCGGCTTGAAGTCAAAATGGGACACGGCTTTCCGGGCCAGGCTGAGTAAGGGTTGTTCCGGGTCCAGAGGCGGCCAGTAAACGTGGTTGAACTCCTCCATGGCCAGCACGCCACCATCCTGCTCTACGAACTTCATCAGCTCGTCGTTATAGTATGGCTTCAGGTGCATCCAGAGCAGGCGGAACTTCTCCGGCTGCATGCCTGATTGCCCGCTCCTGCCAAGCCCTGCTATCCGGCGCTCGATCTCGTTGCCCAGGCCGGCGCTGATCGCCGCCGCCTCCCGGCTGCCCTGGCCGACAAAAAAGAGGTAGATGAAGCCCAGCATGTCGTTGCCGGATACCGGCGCCGGCACCCGGCAGCGCAGGTCATTCACCCGCTGCATCTGCGCCCGGAATCCCTCGCTGTGGCGTACCGCCTCCGCCAACTTGTCCCGATCAGGACGCCGGCCGGTAATCTCTGCAAGGTTGAGCCACACCTGCTCCAACTGCCCGGCCACGTAGCGCACCGCCTCCGGGCCGGAGTCGTAGGGGATGTCCAGGGCCAGCATTGGGACCCCGTAGAGAGCGGCCAGGTTCTGGAACAGCAGCGGCGCTCCGTCGCACAGATGGGTGCTGGCCAGCAGGGCTGCCGGGCGGGGCAGGTTGCCAGCCGAGGCGGCCCCGGCGATGCAGCGGTGAAAGGAGCAGATGTCCCGGCTGTAACCCGCCTGCTCTCCCATGTTCAAGGTCTCTTCACCGAAGCCCAGCGAGGCGATATAAGCGGCTGCCACTTCCGGCGAGAAGGGGCACAGGCCGAGGCCCCAGGCCAGTTCCACCGGAAAGAAGGCGCTCGACCAGACCACAGGGGCCTTGCCGGTGTATGCCCGGCCGATCTCGTTAAAAGCAAACAGTCCCATCTGGTACATGGCATCCAGTGGCCAATTGCCCCTGGTCAGCCTGAGAACCCCGCCCAGCAAGGTGTAGGTGAGGGGGGACGACAGCACCCTGTTCCACCGCTGCCGGTCCCACAACATATGGCGCATAAAACCTTCGACGTCCATCTCTTCACCTGGTTTCTGTTTGCTTAAACTGATGCCTGATGCCAATTCCCGGAGGGCGCCCGTTCTAATCCCGAACCGCGAGTATGACCAAGCATCTCCAGAAAGGCCTGGATGCGGGTGCGAGCCTGCTCCAGCCCGGCGTCCCGGTATTCGGTCTCCAGGTAGAGCACCGGGATGCCCACCTCCGTGAAGCGGTTGCGCAGCAGGGCATAATCATAGAGGCAGGCATCGCAGAACTTCAGGGCATGATAGACCACTCCCTGAACCCGGCAATCCTGGATCATCGTCTGCAGATAGGCGAACCGCGCCGGTCCGGCCAGCATCCGGGGGCAGGCCGGGCGCTGCAGGTAGCCGCGGGCGAGGGCCAGGAAGAGGTCTCTCCCGCTGCCGGCCAGGCCCTGTTCAACATCGGGCAGGCAGTAGCGGTAGCTCTGGCAGAGGTCATCTCCGGCCACATTCCCGCCGAGGTCCTCGATCAGGTCTAGATAGGCCGGCGGCAGCGAGTTGCCGGTCACCAACAGGCGCGGCCCCCGGGGCGAACCCTGACGCCGTAACCGCTCCAGGAGAGAAGCAGGGCCTAACCGACCCTCTATTTCAGGGTGTTCGCCGGCCGGATACCAAGCCAGGGTACCAGCTTCAGCGGCGCGGCGCCCGGCACCCGCCTCTGGGCGCGTTGGGTTGGGCTTATGCCCACAGTTGGATGCAATTTGGCGCCCAGCTTCCTGCGGTCCGTCTGACGTCTGACGTCTGACGCCTGACGCCTGATTTCGCAGGGAGGCGACCAGGCTGCGCAGTACCGGGACCAGTTCCTCTTTCCGGGTGCGGCCGGCAAGGCGCACCAACTCCAGGAGGCCTGCCGCCCGGAACTGCTCCGGACGCTCCCCGCGCATCCGGTAGAGTTCCCGTAACAGCACCCGCACCTGCTGCTGCTTATCAATGGCAGTCAGGAATGCCTCATCGTTCCAGGCCACACCGTAGAATTCGCCCAGCCGCCAGGCCAGTTCCCGCAATGCAGCGGCGAAGACCCGGCAGGCAGCTTCGTCCTCCCGGCCAAAGGTACGAGGCACGTCCAGCAGATGTACGAACAATTGACTGTTGCCGCCCCGGGCATGCCGAAAGGCATTGGCCAGGTGTACCAGGGCGTGGCAGGATGCTGTCAGCACCACCCCTGACAATGATGCTCCCGTCCCTGCGCTATCCAGCCCCTCGCTCAGGCAGGCCCTGGCCAGGGGACAGAGATTGACGGGCAGGTGCTGCACGGCGCTTTCCTGGCGCCCCTCGCCGCAAAGGCGATAGGATTCGATCCCCAGGGCCGCAAAGACCTCTTCGGGTGTATAGGCGCATACCCAACCCAGCACGCTCTCCATCCCGCCCCTCTATTCCCTGCTTTCCCAAAGAATAATAATACGCGCATCTAAAGTCAAGCCTCGAAAGAGAGGCATGGCTGTATTTATCGGCATTCATCCTGACCGGACCCGCTAAAGCGGGTACCCCGGGGTCAGGTATTCTGCCGCAGTCGTTATAAACATGGCGCGCCGTCGTAAATAACTGGCGCGCCCCGGAGGCCAATTTGGGTGGTTGGGAGTCGGAGGGCAAAATGACATTGGATATCAATTATTAAGTGGTTTTTTTTCAACAGCCAACGACTTCACCCAACAACCTCGGTGTCGCGGGTCAACTGTTATTCCGTCCCCGCCAGGCCACTGATTTCACAGTCAGGCCTTGCTTGACCAGGTCTTCGACAATGGGGCCGGCCTCCTCGTTCCGCAACTGGATCACCAGTGTGCCGTTGCCGAACACCGCCAGGTGGGACACGTCACCGCCGTGCTTGAAAATGGTATCAACGATCTTGGCCAATTCGCCCGGCTTGTCCTCGACCCCCAGGTTGAGGCGCGTGCCCGGCTCGTGCAGACCCATGATCTCGATGAAAGCGTCAAAGATGTTGCTCTCGGTGATGATCCCCACCAGCTTGCCGTCCTCGATCACGGGAAGAGCGCCGATCCCATATTGGCGCATTAGCAGGGCAGCTTCTTCCACGTAGGCATCCGGCCCGATGGTGATCAGCTTCTGCTTTTTGATCACCTTGTCGATAGTCATCTTGGAGAGCAGGTAGTTGATCTCGAAGATGCTCAGCGAGGTCGCCGGCGAGGGGGATACCTCCCTCAGGTCGCGGTCGGTCATGATCCCCACGAGATTGCCCTTGTCCACCACGGGCAGACGGCGGATCTTGTTCTCCCGCAACAGGGCGAAGGCGTCAGCGATGGTGTTTTGCGGCGTGATGGTGACCGGGTCTAGCGTCATGTGGTCGCGTACCAGCACTTGACCCACTCCTTTCATGGCGGATAGTGTTTGGCCGTCGATGGCCATGGATGTCGGACTTGTAGTCCAGCGTCCATTGCTCAACGCACAAAAACGGCAGTTAGCGGTTAGTGATTTGGTCGCTACAAAAATATTTTGGGTTTTGAGAAGCTCTGCCCGGCATCTGATTCCAACGGCCAATTGCCGTTAGGCAATTTCCCCCAGGTAGGCGGCGCGCACCTGCTCGTCCGCCCGCAATTTCTCCGACGACCCGGACAGGACGACCCTTCCGGTTTCCAGCACGTAGCCCCGGTGGGCGACCTGCAGGGCCATGAAGGCGTTCTGCTCCACCAGCAGGATGGTAGTCCCCAGCTTGTTGATGCTGGAGATGATGTCGAAGATCTCTTCCACCAGGATCGGGGACAGGCCCATGGACGGCTCATCCAGCAGCAATAACTCCGGCTTGGCCATCAGGCCGCGCCCGATGGCCAGCATCTGCTGCTCGCCGCCGGAGAGGGTGGCGCCCTAATTGTTTCGCTCTTTCCTTGAGCCTCGGAAAGCGGGTGAAGACCTCCTCCAGGGACTCCTGGATGCCCGCCTTGTCGTTGCGGATATAGGCGCCCATCATCAAGTTTTCCAGCACCGTCAGGCTGCCGATGATCTTGCGCCCCTCGGGCACGTGGGAGATACCCATCTTGACGATCTGGTGCGGCTTCAGGTTGGTGATCGGCTTGCCGTCGATAGATGACCTCCCCGCCCTGGACCCTGTTCAGGGCCGAGATGCTGCGCAGAGTAGTGGTCTTGCCGGCGCCGTTGCTCCCGATCAGGGTGACGATCTCCCCCTTGTTCACCTCGAAGGAGATGCCGTGCAGGGCGTGGATGCTGCCGTAGAAAACGTCCAGGTTCTTGACCTCGAGAATCATGCCACCGCCCCCTTTCCCAGGTAGGCCTCGAGCACTTCCGGATTGTCGCGGACCTCCTGCGGCAGGCCGCGGGCGATGACCTCGCCGAAGTCCATCACTACCAGCCGCTCGCAGAGGTTCATCACCAGGCCCATCTGGTGCTCGATCAACAGCACGGTCAGGTTGAACTTTTCCTTGACGAACCGCACCAGCTCCACCAACTGCTGCACCTCCGCCGGGTTCATGCCCGCCGCCGGCTCGTCCAGCAGCAGCAGGTCCGGCTGCACCGCCATCGCCCTGGCGATCTCCAGCCGTCGCTGGGCGCCGTAGGGAAGGCCGCTGGCCTTGATCTCCGCCTTGTCCTCCAAGCCCGAAGACGGCCAGGAGGTTCAGGAGCCTGCTCGGTCAGTTCCGCCTCCCTGGCCTTGAACCGGGGCGTGCGCAGGATGGAATCCAGCAGACTGTAGCCCGCCCTGGGGTGAAAGCCAATGCGGACATTGTCCAGCACCGAGATCTGCGGGAATAACCGGATGTTCTGGAAGGTGCGGGCGATGCCCCGCTGTGCCACCTGGAAGGGCCTCAGGCCATTCATCAGCTTGCCCTTGAAGGCGACCGTCCCGTCCGTTGGCCGGTAGTAGCCGGACAGCATGTTGAAGACCGTGGTCTTCCCGGCTCCGTTCGGCCCGATGACGCCGACGATCTCCCCGGCTTCGATGTCCAGGTCGAACTTGTTGACCGCCCGCAGGCCGCCAAAGTTGATGCCCAGGTTCTTAACTTCCAGCAGCGGCATGCTTGCTTCCTCCTTCCGATCTGCGGCACCAGGAAGGATGCCTCCATGCCGCCGAAAATGCCTTGCGGCCTTAAGACGATGACCACAATCAGGATCAGGGCGTAGAGCACGCCACGCAAATTAATAAAGGACGGGGGCAGCAGGCTCAGAAACATCCGCAGCACCTCCAGCAGGAATGCCCAGCCGACGGCCGTGATCACCGTTCCGGTCATGCTGCCCAGGCCGCCCAGCACCACGATGATCAGGTAGTTGATCGATTCCAGGAAGCTGAAGGAGTCGGGGTTCACGTACGGATAGTTGCGGGCATACAGGGCGCCAGCCAGTCCTGCCAGAACGCACCCGACGGTGAAGGCCATGATCTTCGTTCTGGGCCGGGCTTACCCCCACCACATCCGCCGCCGTCTCGTTCTCCCGGATCGCCGTACACGCCCGGCCATGACTGGAAAAAACGAAATTCCTGACCAGGATGAATACGATCACCGCCGTCACGAAGTACCACTCAAAGGTCTGTAAACTGCGGGACACCGGTCATCCCCTGCGCTCCGCCCAAGACAGAAGACAGCTTGTCGGAATTCTGCATCCCGTCGTAGACGATGAAGTTGAAGCCCAGGGTGGCGATCCCCAGGTAGTCGGACTTCAGCCGCAGGATCGGCACGCCGATCAGGTAGCCGACCAACCCTGCGCTGACCATGCCGACCACCAGCGACCCCAGAGATGCCCATATGCCGTAGTGGCTGAAGGTGATGGCAAACCAGCCGGCGCAGTAGGCGCCGATGCCCACGAAGGCGGCATGGCCGAGCGAGAACTGCCCGGTAAAGCCGTAGATGATACTCAAGCCCAAGCCGCCGATGACATAGATCATCGACTCATTCAAGATAATCTGCCAGTAGGGGCCGATGATCCCCGTCATGATCAGCACCTTGAGCAGAGCATACAGCACCACCACACCCACCAGGGCCAGGACCATCTGCTTTGTCTTGTTCACGATCCGCCACCCCCTATATCTTCTCTGGCTCGTTGCGCCCGAGGATCCCCGACGGCCTGATCAGCAGTACGATGATCAGGATGGCGAAGGCGATGGCGTCACGGGCCTGGGAAGAGATGTAGGCGGACGTCAAGATCTCCACCTGCCCCATGATCAATGCCCCCAGCACCGCTCCCGGGAGGATGCCGATGCCGCCCAGCACGGCGGCGATGAAGGCCTTGAGACCGGTCATCACCCCCAGGAACGTCCAGATCTGCGGGTAGGCAAAGCCGAACAGCACGCCGCCGATCCCGGCCAGGCCTGAGCCGACGAAAAAGGTGAAGGAGATCGTCTTGTCGACGTCGACTCCCATCAGGCGGGCGGCGTCATGGTCGAAGGAGACGGTGCGCATGGCCGATCCCAACTTCGTCCGGAAAATCAGCAGTTGCAGCAGCGCCAGGAAGGCGACCACCGTGACCAGGATGATCACCTGGATGTCGGTGATCCGGACCCCTCCGATGATCCAGGTGATCTCCTTGATTGGCGGAGTGAATGAGGTGTAGTTGGGGCCGAATACGAAGTTGAGACTGGTGAAATATTCGATGAAAAAGGAGGCGCCGATGGCGCTGATCAGAGCGCTGATCTTGGCGGCATAGCGCAGCGGCCTGTAGACGAGGCGCTCGTTGATGACCCCGATCACGGCGCAGGTGAGCAGCGCCATGACCAGGGCCAGCGGCCAGGGGAGCTTGATGAAGGTGTAGCCGATGTAGCCCATAAAGGCGCCCACCATGAAGACGTCACCATGGGCGAAGTTGATCAGCTTGATGATCCCGTAGACCATGGTATAACCGAGGGCAATCAGGGCGTAGACCAGGCCCAACTGAAAACCGTTGACGACTTGTTGGAAAAACGTTGCCACTTGTTACCCCTCCGCAGTGTGCGACAGTAAACATTGAAAAGGGGCGCCCCCGTAGGAGCCGCCCCTTTCCTCTTTTACCTTACGATGGTGCTACCTCGGTGATGAAGTTGTACTTCTTCGCCGGGCCGTTAATCTGCAAGACGACCGCCGGCTTATTGACCGGGTTGCCGTCCGGGCCGAAGGTGAACTTGGCCGTAACTCCCTGGAAGCCGTTGAGGTTCTGGATGGCGTCCCGGATCTTGGTCGGGTCGGTGGACTGGGCGCTTCTAATCCCCTGCAGGACGATCAGGGTCGCATCGTAGCCCAGGGTGGCCAGGGCATCCGGCACGGAGCCGTAGGCAGCCTTGTAATCGCTGACCCACTTCACGACCGTGGGGCTCGGATCGTCTGCCGAGTAATGGTTGGTGAAGTAGCCGCCATTCATCACTGCAAAGTTGAGGTCCGAGGAGTCCCAACCGTCGCCGCCCATGAAGGTGGACTTGACACCAAGGTTACGGGCCTGCCCGCCGATCAGGCTGACCTTCTGGTAGTAGTCGGGCAGGTAGAGGATGTCCGGGTTCAGCTTGGCGATCTGGGTCAGGTCGGCCGAGAAGTCGGTGTCGTTCGTGGTGTAGGCCATTTGGGCCACGACCTTGCCGCCGAGCTGGGTGAAGGCCTTCACAAAGTTGTCCTTGAGCCCGGAGCTGTAAGCGTTGGTCTCGTCAAACATGACGGCGGCCGTCTTGGCGTGCAGGTTGTTGTAGTCAAAGGTGGCGCCCGCCAGGCCCTGGAACGGGTCGATGAAGCACGCCCGGAAAGCGTAGGTCTTCCTGGTGGGGTCCATCGTGACCCTGACGTTGGTGGCGGTCGGGGTCACGAAGGGCACGTGGTACTGCTCGCAGACCACCGAGATGGGGATGGTGGTCAGGGAGGTGGCGGAACCGACGATAGCCGACACCTTGTCCTGGGTGCACAGCTTGGTCGCCACGGCGGTGGCCTGATTGGCGGTGTTCTGGTCATCGGCCACCACGGTCTGGATCGTGTAGCCACCTACCGTACCGCCGGCCTGCTTGATCGCCAGATTAAAGGCATTCTGGATCGACTGGCCGAATGTCGCCACGTTGCCGGTGAGCGGCACGATCAGGCCGATCTTGATCACGTTGGACTGCGTCTTGGGGGCGCAGCCGGCAAGCGCCACTGAAAACACAAACAGCACTACCAGTAAAAGCGCGACCCATTTCGTACGTTTCATCTAAAATTAGTAAAACCCCCTCTGTTTTCTTCTTGCTATTCTCCTTGCTCTCCAAACCTGTTCCTCAATCTTCGCTGGCGACTCTGGCCGAAATCATTTTGCCAGGACACGGAACTTCGCGACCATCACTGCCTGGTGCGCCGTTACGCCTGGCTTCCTCTCCGACACAGCTTACACGCTATTCTCCTGCCTGGACTCGTCTCAGCTAAAAACCTTATTACTACCCGGAACGCTAGGCGCCGGGCTCTACCCCCTCCCCCCAATCTCTGTTGTCTCGAGATCTATAAAAAGTTATATTCGGCGGCTAATGGAAAATCCCTTTCATAATTATTCGCCCTCAATTTTTTTTCTGACATTTTTCCAGTTTATTGTGGTCGATAAAGCGCCCGCTTATCCCCAAGGCGCCGGGTCTTCCTGGACTGATCGAAGAATTCCAGCAGCGGCAAGCAGTAGCGTCGCGATGTGCCCAACAGGTCCCGGGCCTCTGCCACGGTGACCGTGCCATTCCTGATCAGAAACTCCTGCAATAATTGCCAGGCCCGATCCACCGCCTCTTTCAAAAAGTAGAACTCCTCGCCCACTTTGACCAGGCTCTCCTGCTGCAGGTAATACTGAAACAGTTCCGGGTCTCCGAACAGCGACCGCAGTTCCTCTATGGCAGGTGGGGCAAAGGGCTGGGCCTGCAGTTTGACGATCGCCTCTTCGCAGGTCTCCTGTTGCCCCGGTGTCAGGTGCACGCTGAAGCCAGGCCGGGCCAGGGTCTGGCCGTCAAGCGCCACCTTCCGGTCCACTGCCCACTTGTCCAGCAGCGCCTGGTAAAGCCGGGGAGGAATGGCGCTGAAGATCCGGGAGCGCAGTTCCTCCTTGGGATAGCCGTTGCGCAGCGGGAACTGCTGATGGTACTGCTGCAGCGCCGCCTCCACCGCCTGCTCCCAGGCGGCCATCAGGGCAGCGGTGACTGCGTAGGTCTCACTCCCCAGGTGATACAGGAAAAGGTCTCCGGCATCCCGCATCTCCTCTAAAAACCGCTGCGCCTCATCCATGGTGAGACCAGCCTTGACGGACAGGTCCCCAGGGGTGACGGGCCCGCGCACCGTCTGCAGTTCCTCCCCCAAGCGGGCGAAAGGGCTGCCCGACAGCTTGCGCTCCAGGCGCTCCAGTACCTCGGCCCGGAAGCGGCGGTGCCGGAGGCCTCCCACCTCTACGATCTCCCCGCCGCCCACGGTAGTGACCGGGGAGTACTGCCGGATCACAAACCGGTCGTGGACGGCGGCCACTACCGGCTCCTCCAGCTCGATCTGCACGAAGGCGTCGGCCCCTGGCGGCAGTTCGTCATGGTCCAACAGCCGCAGGCGGCCCAGGGTCTCCTTGGCGCCAAGGTGGAACCGCACCCGCTGCCAGTTCTTCAGGGGCCGGGGAGCGCTCCTGCAGGGACGTGCAGCCAGGTGGTCAGGCGGTGAACCGGAGCGAAAGCCCCGGGGGTTACCAGGACCTCGCCCCGCTCCACCTCGCCCACATCCACCCCGGCCAGGTTTACCGCCACCCGCTGGCCGGCGTGGGCGTCCTCGGTCTTTTTGCCGTGCACCTGCAGGGAGCGCACCCGTCCCTGCACCTCCGCAGGGCATGATCGCCAACACATCCCCGGAGTGGATGCTGCCGCTGGACAGGGTACCAGTCAGTACCGTGCCGAAACCAGTGATGGTGAAGATCCGGTCGATGGGCAGGCGGGCTGGGCCGGTTCGAGGCTTGGGCTGCACCGCGGCAGCCATCTCCTTCAGGGCCATCCGCAACCGATCGAGGCCCTCTCCGGTGATCGAGGAGACAGGGATGATCGGGGCACCGGCAAAGCGGGTGCCGGCCAGCAGGTCCCGCACCTCTTCCTGCACCAGCTGCAGCCAGTCCTGGTCCACCAGGTCGGTCTTGGTGAGGGCCACGATTCCCTTTCTGCACATGCAGCAGTTCCAGGATGTCCAGGTGCTCCCTGGTCTGGGGCATCACGCCCTCGTCCGCCGCCACCACGAACAGGACCAGGTCCACGCCCCCGGCGCCGGCCAGCATGTTCTTGACGAACCGCTCATGCCCGGGGACGTCCACGATCCCGGCCACCACGCCGCTGTCCAGGTACAAGGGGGCGAATCCCAGCTCGATGGAGATCCCCCGCTCCTGTTCCTCCTTCAGGCGGTCCGTGTCCACTCCGGTTAAAGCCTTGACCAGTTGGGTCTTGCCGTGGTCCACGTGGCCGGCGGTGCCGACGATGATGAAGGACTCCACCTTAATCACTCACCTCTCCCCACCGCCGGACAGGGCAGCAACCACTGCATTCCACCAGCAGTTCAGCCTCATCCTCACCGAGGGTGCGGGGGTCGAGCAATACGCAGTCATCCTGGATGTGCGCCAGCACCGGGGGGTCGCCGCGTCGCAGACGCTCCGCCAGGCCGGCTGGCGCTGAGGCGCGCCGGGTGCAGTTCCACCAGGGTGGTCGGCAGGTCCTCCAGGGGCAGGGCGCCGCCCCCGACCATCGAACTAGCCCTTGCGCACGGCGATCTCGCAGGCGGCACCCAGGCGCCGCGCCAGCAGCTTTTGCAGGTCAGCAGCCCGCTGCTGCAGCCTGGCTGGGCGTGGCGGTAAGCATCCGCAACACCGGCAGGGACTTGCTCCGCCTCTTCCCGCACGTAGGCCTGCAAGGTGGCCTCCAGGGCTGCCAGGGTGAACTTGTCGACCCGCAGCGCCCGCAGCAACTGGTTCTCCTTCAGGATGCGCAGCAGTCCGGCACGCCCCAGGATCAAGCCCTGCCTGCGGCCCGCCCAGGAGCTTGTCCCCGCTGAAGGTGACGATATCCACCCCCGCCGCCAGGCTGGCCTGGACCGTGGGTTCAGGCCCCACTCCGTACCGGCCGAGATCCACCAGCGCCCCGCTGCCCAGGTCTTCCACCACGATCACCTGATGCCTGGCAGCCAGGCCCACCAGTTCATCGTCGGCGACCTGGCGTGTAAAGCCCATGATCCGGTAATTGCTGGGATGCACCTTCAGGAGCATGGCGGTTCCAGGGCCGATCGCCCGCTCATAGTCCCGGGGGTGGGTCTTGTTGGTGGCGCCCACCTCTTTCAGGATTGCCCCGCTTCGGGCCAATCACCTCCGGAATTCGGAACGATCCCCCGATCTCCACCAACTCGCCCCGGGAGACCACCACCTCCCGGCCGCGGGCCAGGGAATCGAGCACCAGCAGCACCGCAGCGGCGTTGTTGTTCACCACCAGGGCGGCCTCGGCCCCGGTTAAGGCGGTCAGCAACTGTTCCACGTGGCTGTAGCGGGAACCCCGCTTGCCATCTTCCAAATCGAGTTCCAGGTTGCAGTAGCCCCGGGCCACCCGCTCGATGGCGGCACAGGCCTCGGCGCTCAAGGGCGCACGGCCCAGGTTGGTGTGCAGCACCACCCCGGTAGCGTTGATCACCGGGCGCAGGCTCGGGCGCAGCCTGGCCTCCACCCGCTGCCCGACCTCCCGCGCCAGGCCATCGAGATCCGGAGGCGCTCTCTCCCCGCTCCAGGATCGCCTGGCGCCAGGCGGCCAGCACCTCCCGCGTCGCCGCGGTCAGCAGCCCTGGAGGGTAGGGACGCTCCCTTCCGGCAGCGGCCCTCTTAACCAGTTCGTGGACAGCCGGCAACTGGCGCGTAAGTCTGGCCTCGGACATGGCTGTACCTCCTTGGTGCTACTGGCATTGGTGCGGCCAGCAATACTCAACTTCCCCCATTTTCATGATTTAATTCCACATCACGGTAACAAATCCTTTTTGCTGATGACTACCCGAATGTGGGCCACGGGCGCATCCGGCCTCCCGGACTTCCCGCGTCTCATTTACGCGGGCACATCGCCCGGGCAACCTGAACAGCCAGGAGCAACACGCCGACGCCGCCGAACAGCGGGTAGATCAGGCGCACCAGGGATGAGAACTGGAAGCGGGAGAGGATCAGGGACAGGATGAGGATCAGGACGAGGGCGGGGCGATAGGCCAGGCGCCCCCGGAGCCTGATCGCCACTCCGTAGCAACTCACCACTGCGGTGCTGAGGATGGCCGCCCACAGCACGGCGAAGTAGAACCACTGCAGGCCGGGATGCGCCAGCCCGGCCACCACCAGCATCGGCACTTCCCAGCCCGCCAACTGGCCCCGAAAGGGAAGCAGGACCTGAAAGATCAGCAGCGCAAAGACACCCAGTCCGAGACCGCCCAGCACATTGCCCGCCAGGCGCTCCCGGGCCGTCGCCCGCTGGCTCAGAGGCACCAGCACCACCATCGCCTCCAGCATGTTGAAGCCTGCATAGAACAGGGTCGCCCCGATCCAGTGGGGAAAGATCGGCATGACCAGTGCTCGTTCCGGCCTGGGGCGCCAGGCCGCCCAAACCCCGGGTCAGGGCGAAAACCGCCAGGCAGACCAGGAACTTCAGCGGCACCAGGAAGACGTTGAAGGAGACCAGGGACTCCAGCCCGCCCCAGAGCACCGCCAACACCACCACGCCGGTGAGGATGCCGCCACAGCCTGCAGGCAGGCCCAGGTGCCCGGAGAATAGGGCGTTGGCTGCAGAGAGCATGATAAAGACAGAGCAGAACAGATACAGGCTGATCGCGCATCGACGCAAAGCGCCCCGACGCCCCCCACCAGGAAATGCAGGTAATCGGCATAGGACGCCAATTGCCGGCGATTGCAATACTCGCACAACCACGCTCCCCAGAGAGCAAACAGCAGGCCGGAACAGATGACCCCATACCTGCCGGCACTTCCGTAGCCTAGAAAGAACTGGCTCAGTTCCTGGCCGGAGGCGAATCCGGCGCCGACCACCGCCCCGATAAAGGTTGCCGCAATTTTCCAGGCCAAACCCCTCTCCCCGCGGGCCACAGCATCACTCCCCCGTTCCTTTAAAACTATGCGGAAACAGGGAATTATTGCCTGGATAAGCATGTCAGCTTGAATGCTTTTCCGGTCTGCAAAACGCGGGCCCGGCGTCCAGCGCTCAATGCAGCACAAGCGCTTGGCATCCGGCGATCAAATTGAGGTCTTGCCTTACAGTGCTGCTTCCGGGTTGTTGGTGGTGTTCAACTGGGTCTTGGCTTCAGAGGGGGAAAAGCAATCCCCCTCTGAAGCCTATCGGTAAAACTTGGCTTGCGCCGAGCCGACGGCGAAGGCGGAAGCCTTAGTTGCACTGATCCAGGGGTTTAGCGCCACTTGGCTCCCAATTCAGTGGGAGTCTAGTGGCGGTTAGCCATCGGGGAACAGTTAATTAGGGACGCGCCCGCAAGCGGGCACCCGGCTCTTATCCCACCGCTTCAAAGAAGCGGGGGCATTAGAGCGGTTAGCCATCGGAAAAATTATTCCAGGCATATCCTTTGAGTGTTGGACTTATCATATTTATCATTATGTATTTCTTGGTCTGCCCCGTGCGTACTGTGTTTCGAAAATATCACACCCGGGAATACTATAAATAAGCGAGTGATCCATTAAAGTGCTTTACGCGCCGGGCGAGGGGAGGAATTGCCGGTGAGCGCCGATCGGGCTGCTTTCAAGACGGATGTCTATGCGCCTGAGGACCTGCGGGTTAGCGTGCGTGACACTGATGCCACCATGCAGATCGCCTCTTTCCTGGGGCGCCTGTTGCGGGACATCGATCCGGAGCAGAACCGGCCGCTGGTGCTGATCGCTATCGGCACCGACCGCCTCACCGGGGACAGCCTGGGGCCGCTGGTAGGCAGCCGCGCCCGGGAATTGGCGCCGGGGCTGCCGATCTACGGCACCCTGGAGGAGCCGGTGCATGCCATCAACCTGGCCGATACCATCAAGAAGATCAACCAGGAATACCGGGAGCCGCTGGTGGTAGCGGTGGACGCCTGCCTTGGCCAGGCCCGGAACGTGGGCACCGTCTCTATCGGCCGCGGGGCGCTGTGCCCTGGCACAGGCGTCCACAAGGACCTCCCTCCGGTGGGCGAGGTCTCTATCTCGGGGGTGGTAAACGTCGGCGGTTTCCTGGAGTTCCTGGTGTTGCAGAACACCCGCCTCTGCCTGGTGATGCAGCTCGCCGACTGCATCGCCCGCGCCCTGGCGCCGGTCTGCACCGTCTGGATGCAGCAATGTACGCTGCCGCCGCTTAAACCTGTGCCGAGCGGACACAAAGCTGCAATAGAAGACCGAGCTCAAACAGCTGTCGTGAGTTCCTTAAGATTATGCCTCGTGGCGGGCGCGGTTATGCGCCAGGGCGGCGATGACCTCCTGGTCGGTTGTCTGGCGGAAATCCTGGTAAAACTGGCCCACGGCATAAAAATCTTCCGGCATAAGCAGGCAGATGATCTCGTCGGCATCCGGCCTGAGCCGGGCGAGGGAATCCGCAGGGGAGACCGGCGCCGCCAGCACCAGCCGGCCCGGCTTCTGCTGGCGCAGAGAGAGCAGGGCGGCCTGAACTGTGTAACCGGTGGCAATACCATCATCCACCAGGATCACGGTGCGCCCCCGGTATTCCGGGGCCGTTGAGCCCCGGCGCGGGCGCCCTGATAGACGCTCAGGCGCCGCCCGATCTCCTGCAATTCCCTGGCCGCCTGCTGCTCCAGGTCCTGGCGGTCGATGCCGGCATAACCGATCAGGGCCTCGTCGTAAAAAATTGTACCGTCGGGCGCCACCGCGCCAACGGCCAGTTCAGGGTTGAAGGGCGCCCCGATCTTTCGAGGCACGATCACATCCAGCGGAGCGTTCAACGCTGCCGCCACCTCCGCGGCCACGATCACGCCTCCCCGGGGAATTCCAATCACGACAGCGTCCGGCTTCTGAAGATGCTGCAGCCTGGCAGCAAGCCGCCGGCCCGCATCTCTACGGTCTGCAAACATGGCTCATCACCCTTCTCGATGTTCGATCATTTGGTGTAACACAAACCATTATAGAGCCAACCCCACCCCAAAAAAACTACTCCCCCCCCCACCCCCCCACCATAATACCTCCACCCACAATAGCGCCACATTATGTCCATGTAGCCCGGCAAGCTCGCGCCACCAAATCTACCCCTTCCTGCTCAACACAATAGCCACAGCGCGCGAACGCAAGCCCCCACTGAAGCAGAAATACGAGAGAAATAACCGAACTTATCCACGCTTTGAAGTCGAACTTCAGAGCAGTTATCATCTGGGAACAGGTCGTTCTGCTGTGCCGGGCACCACTTCCGCAAAGGTCTTGCACTCCCCCTGGAAAACGGCTCCCTCTTCCACATACATCTTGGTGGCCCTCAGGTTGCCGAAGAGTTTGCCCGTCAGGGTGAGTTCCATCTTGCCGGAGGCTTCCACCTGCCCGCGCACCTCGCCGGCGATCAGGACATTGCGCCCGGATATCTTCGCCTCGATGCAGGCGCCTTCCCCGACGATCACATCCCCGGAGGTCTTGACAGAACCCTTGAGGCGTCCATCGATGCGGATCCCGCCGACAGTCTCAATCTCACCATTGAAGCTGGCGTCCTTGCCGAGAATGGTTTCCAGCTTCTCATCGGCGTCCAAGCTGTCCTTCTTGCCCCATGCCATATCTAACCCCTTCTTTCTGCAGATAGCCTTGCTCGGAGCCAATGACAGCCCCTTGTTAACGCCAGCCCATACGATTTTTAGAGGCGTCATTACCGTATCACTCGCACTTCCAATCTCGCACATCGAACCTCGAGAGGCGGGCTACTTCAGCAACGGCCGCGGGTTGATCAGAACGCCGTTCAGAGTCACCCCGAAATGGAGATGGGGCCCTGTGGCTGCGGCCGGTGGTGCCCACCAGGCCGATCACGTCCCCCTTGTGCACCCTCTTGCCAACGGCGGTGAGTACTCTACTGAGGTGGCAGTACATGGTCTGGTAGCCGTTGCCGTGGTCGATGGTGATCATCGTGCCATAGTCGCCGTTGTAGCCCACAAAGACTACCACTCCGGCGCCAGCCGCTTCTACGGGAGTGCCATAGTGCACGCCGATGTCGATGCCGGTGTGAAACTCGGTGCCTTCCCCCGTAAAGGGGTTGAGACGGATACCGAAAGGAGAGGTAATTGGGCCGACCACCGGCCAGTGATCGGGCATGGCCTCCATAGCCCGAAAGTGGGCCTCCAGGGACTGCTGCAACAACTCCAGGTCTTGACTGGTGGAGGTGGTATCCTGTGTTATCCCCTGCATGTCTGCGGCCAAAGAAGACACCGAGGGAGCCGCTCTGAAGATGCCCCTCAGCAGCATTTCCCGTTGTGCGGCAGTGCCGCCGGCCGGCTCAGCCCGGCTGGCCTGTCCGCTGCCGCCCAGCCCGGCCATCGCCCGCACCTTCTGCTCAAGGCTCTTGATCTCCTGCAGGGTGGCGCGATCCTCTTGGGCTTCCTGCTGCAAAGACTGCAACGCGAGACCCTGCGCTGCGTTGACCTGGCGCAACCGGCTCAGCTCCGCCATCTCACTCTGCAGTTGCACAGCGCGGATACAGGTGAAGACGCTGGCCAACAGCAGGACAGACACAATCAACCCACCAGTTGCCGCCAGCCAGAGTGGAAGCTTGACACCCTTGACTTGCGTTCCCCGCGGCGGTACCAGCAACAGGGTTACCGGGCGGGTCAAGAAACGTTTGCCCCGCAGGCTGGTTGACGCCAGCCAGAACGGGGGTTTGACGCCCTTGACCTGCGCCCCTCGCCCTAGCTTCATTGCCAAGGCTGATAGGCGGACCAGGAAACGCTTCCACCACCATATGAAGCTCTGGGGCATTATTTCCTCTCCCACGTTTTATTTCAATCCCCCGCCCCTACGGGTGGCTACGGGGGGATCCGGCAATCATCCGCGGCAGCAAGCTGTCGTCCCTGGGCGTCCTTATGTTCGCTTCGCTCACCCAACAAGGAAGTCCCTGGGACTCATCGCGGCTACCGTCTTTGGGTATCGGCCAGGGCTTTCTGAATCGCCTCTTTCTCCTCATTGCTCAGGGGGGTGATGGAACCGCCGCCGACCACCTGCCGTGCATAGAGGCGACAATCATCGCGGCTGGCAATACAGCAAAAAACCGCACCGTCTCCATTCTTGTTGAGCAGCGCCAGGGCAAAGCTCATGTCCCCCATTTCGGAGAAGGCATTGAAGCGCACAAAGCCCACTCCCTGGAGGGAAGACGTCTGGTCCGCGATCAGGCTGTCTGTGCCATCTTCAAGCTGACCGAGCCGCATCCGGATTTCCTGACAGGTCTCCAGGGCCTCTGCCAGCAGCGCTTCCAGGTTTTCTCCCCGGGACCCCTTCATCCACTTCTGATACCGCCTGCCGATCACCAGCAGGCGGATGTTCAGGATCAGGAAACACAGGCCGATCACCAGCAGCAGTCCGGTTGCCAACAGCAACATGTCTTGAGGCGTGAATGTTATTCCGTTAATTACCATGTAACCAACCCTTTTTAGTCCCCTTTTGAGCGGGTCGATGGGTGTTGCTCTTTAAAGAAAACTATACCGCCGGCAGCCGCCCACCGCGACTGCCAGGCGGTTGAATCACCACGGCCCAGCTACTCAAGAGTGCGGTTACTCGATCGACACCGGCGCGGTCTACCAGAGCGACGTTTGCCCTGTATCCATGCTCCCCCGGCTTGCTTGCGGGCTCAGACTTCCCTGTCCGCGCCCATCGTCGGGCGACACCAACGATCTTATAATTAACACGTTTGTTATTCGACACGTTTGGTTTTTTTCCTCTTTTTCCGGTAATATTTAAATCTAAATGTAAATTTTTGAAAGCTGTCATTTTGTGGTGATACATCCGGTTTGTACCGGATAAGTTGCTGTTGTTCCAAAAATCCAGTGGTTGTTGCTAATGGTATTATTCGTTCCAGGCCGGGACGCCAATCTTCCTTTTCTTGACACTCAAGCCGTATACAGCTAAACTTGGGCAAAGGTTTGGCAGGCAATACCTCGGGCTTTATGCCCGAGGAAATAACCACTGAAGCAAGAACTCTTTTATAAAGACTGCGGCGTATACCTGACCCCGGGGTACCCGCTTTTGCGGGTTCGGTCAGGATGAATGCCGCACAAAGTTTCAAAAAATCTACCTTTTCTTGACACTAAAGCCGTCGGGCTTTATGCCCGAGGAAATTATGAAGCAAAGCATTCTTTTATTATAGGTGGGGACGGGATTGGACAGGGAACAGTTGATCGGGCTGCTGGAGCGGGTCAGGTCGGGCGATACCGGCGTCTCCGAGGCGGTGGAAGAGTTGAAGTACTTGCCCTTCCGGGACATTGGCAGCGCCAAGATCGACCACCACCGCCAATTGCGCAGCGGCGTCCCGGAGGTGGTCTACTGCGCCGGTAAAACCCCTGCACAGGCGTTGGAGGCCTTCCGCGAACTGGCCACCCACAGCGACCGGGTCCTGGCCACCCGGGTTCCGCCGCGCACCGCCCGGCTGATCCAGGATGAGTTTCCGAACTCCCACTACTCCCGGGAGGCCCGGCTGCTCTACCTGTGCACCGTAGATCTCCGGCCGCGCTGGGGCGCGGTCGCCATTCTCACCGGGGGCACCGCAGACATCCCGGTGGCCGAGGAGGCGTCCCTGACCGCGGAGTTGTTGGAAAACCGGGTGCTGCGCCTCTATGATGTGGGAGTGGCCGGCATCCACCGCCTGTTGGAGCACCTGCCGGAACTGGAGGAGGCGCAGGCGCTGATCGCCATCGCCGGCATGGACGGCGTGCTGCCGAGCGTGTTAGCCGGCCTGGTGGACAAGCCTGTGATCGCCGTGCCCACCAGCACCGGTTACGGCGCCAACTTCCAGGGGCTGGCCCCCCTGCTCACCATGCTCAACAGTTGCTCCCCGGGCATCGGGGTGGTCAACATCGACAACGGCTTCGGGGCAGCCGTGCTGGCCCACCTGATCACCAGGAGCGGTAGCGGGAGGTAGCTATGCGTATTCTCTATCTTGACTGCTTTTCCGGCATCAGCGGCGACATGTGCCTTTCCGCCCTGCTCGACCTGGGAGTCCCCCTGGATCTTCTGAAGCAGACGGTGTCCCAATTGGGGGTCGACATCCTGCTGGAAGCCAAGCGGGTGTTAAGGGGCGGCTTGCAGGCGACCCAACTGCAGGCCAGGCCGGCCTCGGACCAGCCTACCGGCCGGAGCCTGCGCAGCTTGCGGGAGATCCTGCAGCGCAGCAGTCTGCCGGCAGCGATCCGGGAGCGGGCAGAGGCCGCCCTGTTGCGCCTGGCAGAGGCAGAGGCGGGAATACACGGCACCGATCCGGAAGCGGTGCACTTCCACGAGATCGGCGGCCTGGATACCCTGCTCGACCTGGCCGGAACCTTCGCCGCCGTTTCCCACCTGGGCGTGGAGCAGGTGCTGGTCTCGCCGCTGCCCCTGGCCCGGGGCAGCATCATGACGATGCACGGCCTGCTGCCGCTGCCGGCGCCAGCTACCCTTCAGTTGCTCAAGGATGTTCCCACCTACGGCGTGCCCCTGGAAGCAGAACTGGTCACCCCCACCGGCGCAGTTCTGGCGGTATCCCTGGCCTCCGGCTTCGGTCCACCACCCCTGGCCCGCTGGGAGCGTTTCGGTTACGGGGCGGGAAGCAAAGACCTGCCCCAGCAGCCCAACGCGCTCAGGGCCTGGCTGGGTGAGGCTGCGGCAGGGACCGGCGCCGTGCCAGGCGCGGCTGTGCCGGAGGCCGCTTTTGACGAGGACCTGGTGCTGGTGCTGGAGACACAGTTGGACGACCAGAGCCCCGAACTGCTGCCCTATCTCCGGGCGCAACTGGAGCGAGGCGGCGCCATCGATGTGCTCTTCACCCCAACGGTGATGAAAAAGGGGAGGCCCGGCAACATCGTCACCGTGCTCTCCCCCCGGGAAAAGCTGCTCGCCCTGACCCACATCCTGTTCCGGGAAAGCTCCGCCCTCGGCCTGCGCTGGTATCCGGCCGGGCGGCTCAAGTTGTTCCGGACAGTGGAAGAGGTGTCCACCCCCTATGGAGCGATCCCGGTCAAGCTCGGCTATGCCCGGCGACCGGACGGCGCCCGGGAGTGCTTCAACCTGGCGCCGGAGTACGAGGACTGCGCCAAGCTGGCCGAAGAGACCGGTGCCAGCCTCAAGGAGATCTACCAGGCCGCCATCGGCGCCGCCCGGGACAAGCTGCAAAAAGGGTAAATTGCTATTGCCGCTTCGCTTCCACATCCCGGCCTTCAACCATCTGCACAGTCACGATTGGCGCCGCTGCCGCCTCCTCAATCTCTCACTTCAGCCGCCGGACCAGCTCGTAGATCAGCCGGGCGGTGATCCCCCAGACCATATGCCCACCCGCGCGGTACACCAGGATCCGGTGCCGGGTGACGCCCCAGGGCCTGCTATAACGCTCCGGCAGCCCCAGTTGCCCAGCCGGGAACAGAATGGTCTCCTGTCCGGTGCGCTCGTCCACGTGGGTCGGGTGCACCTGCACCAGAACCTGGTATTCTTCGGGCGGAGCGCTCTCAAAACACGACACCGGAATGGAGAAGACCGCTCTGACCTCGCTGTCGTTAATCCGCAACTCGTCCAGCCCCTTGAACCGGCCCACCCCCACGTAAGCGTCCACGGTCGCTCCCATGGAGGTGACCAGTGTACCCAGGGCGCCGACCATGGCGATCCGCTCCTGTGGGATTCCCAACTCTTCCACCGTTTCCCGGATGGCAGTCTGCCCGGTGTTGGCGTCCAGGCCCGAGTCGAACAACCCCCCGGGGAAACAGATCTCTCCGCCCTGGGGGATTTCCGGGTGGCGCTCCTGCAGCACGAAGTGATATTCGCCGTTCAACAGCATCATCAGCATCAGCACCGCCGTGCTCCGGTAGTCCTCCCGGCCCAGCAGGCCCGGTTGTTCCGGCAGATTGTTTTGAAGCTGTTTCAACTGTGCCGGCGTCATCCAATAACCTCCTCGTCTGGCAGCAGCCTGGCCCATGCGCAACACTACCAAATATATGATTCCAACCACAGGATTAACCGTGATCGTCTAAGCACAGACGCCACAGCCGGAGACGGAAGCAAATTTTTGGCTCCTCGCTATCTACTGTGGACAAACTCATATTCGTAACAATCAGACACTGAAGGCAAGATCAAGCTTTCAATTTGCCGGATAACCGAACTCAGTCCATAAATAAATTGGATCACAAATGTTGCATAGCGTGCCATGGAGCCAGATACGTCACAGATCAGTAAAATATTCGGCTTTTGAATTCGCTTCTGCTTGTATTTGAGATTAAAAATGATTCCGCCATAGCGGATGTTGGATTTGATGCTACGCCTAAGATCGATCTTGACGGCCTTCTTACTCATCCGGTAATGGCGTGATATTTTAGTGGCTAACTTGCGGGACAATTTTTTTAATATATTAGTGACTTTTGGGAGGTCGCGGTCGCCAATCCGCTTCATGTCCTGGTACAGCAGGATGATGTCCTCATAATCCCATATCTTGGGATATTGCCGCCAGGACGGCATCGTCAATGCCATCTGCCGGCATGAAAGGGAGATCCCCCTCTTCTGCCAACCGCTGTCTCCAGTAACGCAGCGATTACGCACATGAGATTCCAACATCGGCTTGAAGACGTGACCTCGGTCCTCGGGAAGATCGCTCGAATCCAGATAATCCCTGATCTTCTTTTTTCTCTTTTCAGCCAATTGAGAGTAAAGAAGCTTTTCTTCTGGGGTCAGCTCCAGCTTATCTCCCAGATAGCTCAGTTCCTGCTCAGCTTCTTCGATTAGGTGTGCCCGTTCCTCCTTACTCTCCTCCCATGACTGCTGCTGCTGTCTTTTTATCTCGGGTGCAGCAAAGAAGCTGTTGAAAGCCTGGTCGAATATCGGCTCCTCGTCCTGGTTTTTGATCAGCGACGCCTGCAGGGCGAACTTTACATGCTCCCTGTTCATGACGTCTACCAGGCAGAGAGCCTCTAAGGCGGTGATCGTCTCTCCGGTGCTGATATTAACTCCTAAGTGACGTAAGATATGTACGAAACGCGCCAGGTTGTATTCAAGGTTATTAGGCAAAAGAGGACCTTCTTTTCTAGTGGCGTTTGCCTGTTGACCGAGCACAATCTCTATCAGGCCTCCGCTGCCTGAAAGATTTATCTCGGAAATGTTGGATAAGCAAACTCTGGCGCCTGAAGCGAAAAAGATGCCTGGATAGGGAGATCTGCGGGAACGGGCTACAAGGGGTGGTGAACGCCGGCCGGCTTCGTCTGCAACCTCAGTCCAATTCGCCGCTGAGTTCTTCCATTGCCTTGATGGCCTGACGGATCTCTTCGGCGGTGTTGAAATAGGAGAGGCCGAAGCGCACCGTGCCCTGCTTGGTGGTGCCCAGGGTGCGGTGGGCGAGGGCGGCGCAGTGCAGTCCGGCCCGGACCGCGATCTTGTAGATGCGGTCGAGCAGGAAGGCCACCTCACCAGAGTCGTTGCCCCTGATGTTCACCGACAGGACCGGGGCCTGGGGCTGATGGCCTGGGCCATAGATGATCATGCCGGGGATTGCCGCCAGCCCGGAGCGTAGTTGTTCCAGCAGGGCAGCCTCATGCTCCCGGATCCGGTCCAGTCCCTCCTGGAGCAGAAACTCCACGCCGGCGCCCAGCCCGGCGATGCCGACGGTGTTCACGGTGCCGCTCTCAAACATCTCCGGCATGATCTCCGGCTGCTCCTCGGATTCGGACTGGCTGCCGGTACCGCCGTACCTGAGCGGTGTCAGGGAGATGCCGTCCCTGACGTAGAGGCCGCCGGTACCCGGCGGGCCATACAGGCCCTTGTGGCCGGGGAAGGCCAGCAGGTCAATGCTCAAGGCCTCCACGTCAATGGGAAAAACACCCGCCGTCTGTGCTGCATCCACCAGGAGCACCAGGTTGTGCCGGCGCGCCAGTGCCCCGGCCTCGGCGATCGGCAGCAGCGTACCGGTGACGTTGGATGCGTGGGTCAGGGCGATCATCCTGGTGTTCGGCTGCAGGCCCCGCTCCAGATCGCCGGGATCCAGTTCGCCCCGTTGGTTGCAGGAGACCGCCGTATACTCCACGCCGGAGGCGCTGAGCGCCTTCAGCGGCCTGATCATGGAGTTGTGTTCCATGCTGCTGGTCAGCACATGATCGCCCGGTTTCAAAAAGCCCTTCAGGGCCAGGTTCAGAGCCTCGGTGCAGTTGATGGTAAAAACGACCCGTGACGGGTCGCCCACGTTGAACAGCCCGGCCAGCACCTCCCGGGTGCGGTAGACCAGGCGTCCCGCTTCCAGGGAGAGCCGGTGGCCGCCCCGTCCGGGATTGCCGCCCTTCTCTCTCAGGGTATCGACCATCGCTTTTTCCACGGCAGGAGGCTTAGGCCAGGTGGTGGCGGCGTTATCTAGATAGACCACTGAAAAACATCTCCAGTAAACGATTCAGTTCGTCTTTGCTGTAATACTCGATCTCGATCTTGCCGCTCCGCCGCCCGGAACTGATCCTGACCTTGGTGCCCAAGACCTGCCGCAGGCGATCTTCCAGGGATTCCAGTTCCACATCCCGGCTCCGCTCTACGGTCACCGCAGTGCGGGGCGCCATTGCCTGCTGGAGGCGCTGAGCCTCCCGCTCGGTCTCCCGCACCGACAGTTTCCGGGCGACGATTTGCTGGGCAAGGGCGCTCTGTCCGGCGCCGCTCTCCAACCCCAGCAGAACCTTGGCATGGCCGGCGCTGAGCAGGCCACGGTTCAGGAGGTCCAGGATTTCCCCGGGCAGTTGCAGCAGTCGCAGCGAATTGGCGATGAAGGGGCGGCTCTTGCCGACCCGGCGGGCGATCTCCTCCTGGGTGAGCTGAAACTCCTCCGTCAGCCGCTTATAGGCGTTGGCCTCTTCCAGCGGGTTCAGGTTCTCTCGCTGCAGGTTCTCCACCAGCATCATCTCACTGGATGCCAGATCGTCCACGTCCCGGACCAGTGCCGGGATCTTTTCCAGGCCGGCCCGCTGGCTGGCGCGCCACCGGCGCTCCCCGATGATCAGTTGGTACCGCCCTTCCGCCAGGGGACGCACCACCACTGGCTGCAGCACGCCATGCTCGGCGATGGATGCGGCCAGTTCCGCCAGCGTCTCCTCGTTGAACTCCCGGCGCGCCTGGAAGGGGGCGGGCTCAATCCGCCCCACCGGGATCTCGATGACATCCCCCACTACGGGATCTTCGGCTTCGGGGATCAGCGCCCGCAGGCCCCGTCCCAGTCCCTTACTTTTCATCATGGTTAGGCGCGGGAGACTCCCGCCTCCGCCGGCACACAGGGAATGCGGCGCACGGGTCTAGGCGGCGAGAGGAATGCGCCCTGCCCTCCTTTCGTAAAGTAAGGTTCTTACTCTTTCGAGTAGTTGCTTGGACTCGGTAAAATACGGATGCCGTCGGTCGGGTATGCGACCCAACGACGGAAACATCTGGCGTATCCGGGTGTATGTTACAAGGCAGCTCCTAAATCATGACTAAGGTCACGAGAGCGCAGGGCGGGGGATTCAAGCCCTGTTAAGGGCTAACCTCGGGTAGTACGCTCGATCACTTCTCCTGCCACTTCCTGATATAGCAATGATCCCCGCGACCTGGCGTCATAGAACAACACCGGCTTGCCGTGGCTGGGCGCCTCACTGAGGCGCACATTGCGCGGTATCACCGCGCTGAACACCTTATCGCCGAAGTAGTTCTTGACCTCGTCCACCACCTGGATCGCCAGGTTGGTGCGGGCGTCGAACATGGTCAGCAGCACGCCCTCCAATTCCAGCGACGGGTTGAGGCGCTCCTTTACCAGCTTGATTGTCTGCAGCAACTGCCCCAGCCCCTCCAAGGCATAATACTCGCACTGCAGCGGGATCAGAACGGTGTCGGCGGCTGTCAGAGCATTGAGGGTCAACAGGCCGAGGGACGGTGGACAGTCGATCAGGATATAGTCATAGCTTTGGCGCAATGCCTGCAGGGCAAGACGGAGCAGCTTTTCCCGGTTTTCCATGTTGACCAGTTCGATCTCTGCGCCCGCCAGGTTGATCGTCGCCGGGATCAGGTCGAGGCCGGGCACCTGAGTAATCATCAGCACATCGTCCGCTGTAGCATCCCCCAGCAGCAGGTCATAGATGCACCTGGTGAGGTTCGTCCGATTAATTCCAAGACCGCTGGTGGCGTTTCCCTGTGGGTCGATGTCCACCAACAGGACGCCTCGGCCGGCCACTGCCAGTGAGGCTCCCAGGTTGACCGCGGTGGTTGTCTTGCCCACGCCGCCCTTCTGGTTAGAGATCGCTATTACCCGCATATCCTGCCGTACCTGCCTCATGCCAGCTTGCCCGGAGGGATTGTTCCACGTGGAACTTTTCCCCTTGCTTTTGATCTTATTCCACAGCAAGTCCGAACCTCCTGCTCTGATGACCCATTTATTCGTTCTGGCTGGTGAGGCAGCGCCACAGCCGGTCCGGGCAGACATCCCTCAACAGCACTGCGCCGTAATCCAAAACTCCGGAGAAGGGCTGCGGCTTTTCGGTCCCGCCATTCACATTCGCCAGCCCCAGCATGCGCATCAACTCATCCTCACCGGCATTGACGATTTGGCCTCGGACCTCCGAAGCCCTCCAGGAAAGGGGTGCGCAAATATAGGTCCTGCAGATCAACGGCCTGCTTTCGTAGATGCTGCACAGACCTGCCTTACGATCCCATAGGGCGCAGGTCTCGTGATCATCCAGGCGCAGGGTGATGTCAACACATCCATCCTGACGCTGTACCGTCCCATAGGCAGCCACCCACCCGTCCAGGGGTAGGGCCATACCGAGTCCTCCGAACTTCAGGCGATATAGGTCCACCACCGTCAACGGGAGCCGTCCGCCGCAGCAGATGCTGCATGCCACGCAGCTATCGCTATATTTTTTGATAGCGTCCGGTGCCGTCAAGACATTGCTCACCGCCTGCTCATAGTCCGCCACTGTGGCCGACGGATCGAGCACATCCAGATCATAACATCCGGTCTCATCGTCCCACCAACTGCGTATCTTGCTAATTGTCATTATGGTATTTCCTTCCATCGGTAGATCTTTACCTGCTTCCGTCCTTCGTCTTGCAAATCCCCCGAGGATTCCTCCACACCTGCTGCAGCAGGCCATCCTGTCTATTCGACTCCTTCGACGCCATGGCCATTTTTCCTGCAAGATCCCTTTTCTAGCAGCGGCCTTTTGGCGGGGATACCCGGCCTGCGCGGGTAGCGCTCCGGCGTGGGCACAACTTTTTTGATGCTGATCACGCACCGGCCATTCTCGCCAGAAAAACGATAGGGGATCGCCCGCTCAATAGCGCCCCCTACCTGTTCCAGGGCATATGCCGCCCCGGCGATCTCCTCTTCAGCGGCGCCGCCCTTGAGGGCGATCAGGTTTCCGCCCACGGCAACAAAGGGAACAGCCAGTTCAACCAGCACCGTCATCGGCGCCACCGCTCTGGCCACGACACAGTCAAAACCGTCCCTATAGGGCTCTTTCCGCGCCAGTTCCTCGGCGCGTCCCGTCAGCACCATGGAGTTCTCCAGCCCCAGCCGGCGAATCGTCTCTGCCAAAAACAGACTGCGTTTTTGCTGGGACTCCAGCAGGCAAAGCTTCAACTCCGGAAAGCAGATCCGTAGCGGTATGCCGGGAAAACCAGCCCCGCTGCCGATGTCCAACAGGCGCAGGTTGCCCCTCAGTTCTTTTGCCGCGCTGCACCACAGGGAATCCAGCATGTGGGCGCGCATCAATTCCTCCCGTCCTCGCACCCGCACCAGGTTCATCCGTCGGTTCCATTCCAGCAACAAATCCGCGTAGTCTTGAAATTGCCGCTGCTGCACCGGGCCGATCTCGATGCCCAACCCCCGGGCGCCCGCCACCAGGTCCTTGATTTCAGGGTCCATCAGATCTCACGACCCTCTTTGCCAGGTCATCACTGCCATTACTTCCCAATGCAGAACTCCTGAAAGATGGCATCGATGATCTCCTCGGACACGGCCTCGCCCAAGATCTCCCCCATGGCCGACCAGGCATCCCACAGGTCAACCGCCACGCAGTCCAAAGTTCCTCTCGCCTCCATGGTCTCCAGGGCGCTGCCGATGGCCTCTCTCACCTTCTGCAGGGCAACCTGGTGCCTCACCCTGGTCAGCATCGCCGGTGCTGCCGCAACCGTTCCTGCTCCTACCAGGCTCACCAGCTCCTGTTCCAGCCTCTCAAGCCCCCATCCCAACTGGGCGGAAATCTCCAGCGCCGGCAGGCCCCGGGCTTCGGAATCCAATTGCTCCTTGCTCAACAATTGTTTCTGTGCGTCTATCTTGTTTAACAGAATCAGGCTCCGCCGATCGGCCAGCAGATCTAAAACCATCCGGTCCGCCTTCCCGAACGCTGTTGTAGCATCGAAGACAGCCAGAACCAGGTCCGCCTGGGCCAACGCTCCTGTTGCCCGCTCGATCCCCAGCGTCTCCACGACCCCGGCCATATCCCTGATGCCTGCCGTATCTATCAGGCGGACAGGGATTCCCTTGATGTTCACCATCTCTTCGATCAGATCCCTGGTGGTGCCCGGGATGTCCGTCACCAGGGCGCGCTCTGTCCCCAGCATCCGGTTCAGCAGCGTTGACTTGCCGGCGTTCGGTTTTCCCAGCAGCACTACCGCCAGGCCCTCTCTGTAAATGCGTCCGGTGCTGGCAGTCTGCAACAACTCGTCCACTCTTTCCCTAAGTTCGTGCAGATCGCTCTCCAGGTCGCTTTCCTGTTGCTCCGGCATCTCATCCGGAAAGTCTATGCCGGCCTCCACCCAGGCCATCAGCCGCCTCAAGCGGTCACGCAGTTCCGTCACCAAGGCGGACAGCCTCCCGTCCAATTGCCTGATCGCCTGGTCCATTCCGGCATCGCTACGGGATCGTATCAGGTCGATCACTGCCTCCGCCTGTGCCAGGTCAAGCCTGCCGTTTTGCCAGGCTCTCCTGGTAAATTCTCCCGGTTCTGCCAGGCGCGCTCCTGCCTGCAGCACCCGCTGCAGGATCCGGTTCACCGCCAGCAGTCCGCCGTGGCTGTGGATCTCCACAACATCCTGCCTGGTATAACTGTGCGGCCCCCGCATCACCAACGCCAGCACCTCATCCAGGGGTTCTCCCCCGGCGGAGCAGACATACCCCAGGTTCATCGCCCGGTCTGGCGCCTGGGATAGTCTCAGGCCGCTCTGCTTTGGCCTGAACACACCTTCCACCAGATCCGCCGCCCCGGCCCCGCTCAGCCTGACTATTCCGATGGCAGCATATCCCAGTGCCGTTCCCGGCGCTGCTATGATCTCCTCGTCCGGCCCGGTGGCCATGCGATCCGCCTCTTTCTAGCTTGAAAGGGACTTCATTGATAGAAGTCCCTTTCAGTTGACGATTTCCTGAATATCAAAAAATCACTCGTAAATGCACTATATTTATCTTTTCTTATACTTCGAAAACTTCCCGACAGACGTTAAACCTACAGCATGAACAAGTGCGCCTTCTATCATACAGCTTCTAATGTTTCCCGTTTCTTTATTCTGACTCCTGACTCCTGAATTCTGACTTCTGGTAGTCAGTGCCTCTCTCTCTGTTTCCTGGGGCTGATGATCACCTTCCGGTAGGGCTCCTCCCCGGTGCTGCCGGTCTCCACCCACGGGTTATCCTGGAGGGCGACATGGATGACCCTGCGCTCATTGGGGGTCATCGGCTCCAGGGCCACCTCATGCCTGGTCCTGCGCACCCTCTCGGTCAATCTAACGGCCAGCCTGCGGAGGGTTTCCTCCCGTCGCTCCCGGTAGCCTTCGGCATCCATCATCAGACGCACCTTGTTCTCCATGCGCCTGTTGATCACCAGGCTGGTGATCAGTTGCAGGGAGTTCAGGGTCTCCCCACGCCTTCCGATCAGGATTCGCACGTCCCGTCCTTCAAAATTCACCCGCCAGTACTCTTCTTCTGGCCGCACCTGGAACCTGACATCAAGGCCGATAGCCTCGACCACCTGCTGCAGAAACTCGGTGATCGCTTTTTCCGGTGTGAGCTTCAGCCTGGCCCTCACGCGCGCCTGCTTGCCTCCGATTATCCCCAGGAATCCTTTCGATCCGGAGTCCAATATCTCGATCTCTGCTTCCTGCTGGGTCACCCCCAACTGGTCCAGGGCGTCCTTGCTCGCTTCTTCTACTGTGGCGGCGCTTGTCTCAACCCAATTCATGATGCTTGTGCCTGCTCCCTTCCAACTACTGCCATGTGTTTGATGATCAGTTGTTCAATGATGCCGGCAACGCTGAAAACTACCCAGTAAAGAGCCAGTCCGGCCGGATACATGCTGGCCAGGTACCCGATAAACAATGGCATGGTGTAGAGCATGGTCTTTTGGTTGGGATCGATCTTCCCGGAGGTAGACAAGCTGATCACGTACTGCTGCCCGAAGGTGGCTACCACCGTCAGAACCGGCAGGATATAGAATCCATTGTGGAAATAGAGACCGGTAGCCAAATTTTTTACGTGCGGCGAATCGGCGTACCCCAGGTTCTGGATCCAGAGAAATCCAGCGTTTGCTATTTTTTGGTTAAAAAAAGTACGCAGGGCGCTGAACAACGCAAACAAGATCGGCATCTGCACCAGCAGGGGCAGACACCCGGCAAAGGGATTGGCCCCCGCCTCCTTATAGAGCTTCATCACCGCTTCCTGGGATTTTTCAGGCTTGTCCTTGTAACGCTCCTGAATTGCCTTGATCTTTGGCTGCAGCTCCTGCATTGCCCTCATGGAGCGCATCTGGGTGACCGTCAGGGGGAACAGGACAATTTTTAGCAATATGGTAAACATGATGATTGCCAGGCCGTAGCTGGGCACACCCATAGCCACGCTCGCCTGGTAAAGGTATTGCAGCAACAATATAAACCCATTAACAAAACTGTGCCATGCTGCGCCCAAAATAAACCTGCCTGCAATCTAGTCGGGCAGGTCGTCACCTCCTCCTGCTTGCTCTCTCTTAATTATTCTCTTTTACAGGCTCTGACAAACATTTCTTCCGTATTGTGAAATATTTCCCGGCAACTACGCCAGGGGATCGTATCCGCCTCTATGAAAGGGATGGCACCTCGCTAAACGCCTTAAGGCCATCCACAGCCCGCGCCAGCATCCATACTGCTCCAGCGCCTGGATGGCATATTGCGAACAAGTTGGATAAAACCTGCACACCGGCGGGTGCCATGACGACCAAAACTTCTGATAACATCTGATACCGGCGATCAGCAGTTTCCTCATCAATTTTGCTCCAGCGCAGATAGCCTGATCAGGCCGGCCCGCCTGCTGGTCACTAGGTAATCCCGCTCCAGTTCTTCATATGATGCCTCTGCGGCGACACTGAAGATGTTGACCACGATATCAAGGCCGTCTCTATTTTTTTCCAGATGTGTCCGGCAGATGTGGCGCAACTGTCTTTTCAGCCTGTTTTTTTCAACCTTGGTCTTTATCTTCCTTGCTACGGCAAAACCAAACCTGGTAACCCCATCAGGCTTTTTTATATATTGCAGCGCCAGGTACCGGCCGCGCACCTTCCGTCCTTCCTGATACACATTCTGAAATTTTTTCAGTCGGTGTTCGCGCGTCAGCATCTCCCCGGCTTGCTTCTTATGCGCTCAGCGACTTGCGCCCTTTTGCCCGGCGCCGCCTGATCACATTCTGCCCGCTCTTGGTGTGCATCCTCTTCATAAACCCGTGCACCCGTTTCATTTTTCTGTTTTTTGGCTGGTACGTGCGTTTCATTTGGAGATCAACCTTCCTTGATGAACTTGAGCCTGTTTTTTCCTCTTATTTCTTTTTTCCATTATAAACAACTATTTCGCTATGTCAAGCCACGCCTCGCCCCACTTCCCTCCCGTTTTTTTTACTTGCTTTAACCGTCCCATGTTTGTTATATTTAAAATTACTGTAGTGCGATGTTCTGTCCACTTTCAAACGAAGCGAAGCGTAGTTTGATGCCATGTGCCTGTTCAGCGCTCATATTGCGCAGCATGCGAAGCAATAGTATTGAGTGCTGAACATATGGCACGGCAAATAAATCATATAACATCGCCGATCAGTGGGAGATTGAACTCCTACTGATCGACAAATCTGAACCCGCCACCTGCAGAGGCGGGGTACACCAAGGCGATGTTATACACACCTTCCTGTACACATGTTGACAGTTTTGTGGATAATAAAGGGTGATGAATACGATTAAAAACAAGCTTTCTGATATCTGGCCGGAAGTGCTTTCCCTCTTAAAGAAGGAACTCGATGATATCAGCTACTCCACCTGGGTCAATTCCGCCCGTCCTCTGGCTTATCTCGACGGCACCCTGGTGATCGGCACCATCGATGATTTTTCCTGCAACTGGATGGAGACCCGCTTCAGTTCGCTGATCAGATCTCATCTGGAGTCCAAGCTCAGACATGCCATCTCTCTGCGCTTCGTGAACTCTCTTGATAGCGAAAATTTCGCTATTACCCGGGATATTGAAGCGATTCCCATGTTTAATCCCAAATACACCTTTGATTCTTTTGTGATCGGCAGCGGCAACCGCTTTGCCCATGCCGCCTCTCTAGCGGTGGCTGACGACCCCGGCCGGGCTTACAATCCTCTTTTTATATACGGCGGTGTTGGTCTCGGTAAGACCCATCTGATGCAGGCGATCGGTCATTCCATTCTTAACAGCATGAATTCCCTGAGGGTTGCCTATGTCACCTCGGAAACCTTTACCAACGACGTGGTGATCGCCATCCGCGAGCATAAAAATGTTGATCTCCGCAATAAATACCGGACCGTAGATATCTTATTAATAGACGATATCCAGTTTGTAGCCGGCAAGGAGAGCACCCAGGAGGAGTTTTTCCACACCTTCAATACTCTCTACGAGGCTAATAAACAGATCGTCATCTCCAGCGACCGTCCGCCCAAGGAGTTTTCCACCCTGGAAGAGCGTTTGCGCTCCCGTTTCGAGTGGGGCCTGGTGGCAGACATCCAGCCTCCGGACCTGGAGACCAGGGTCGCTATCCTTTCAAAAAAAGCCAAGCATGAATCCTATAATATACCTGACGACGTATTTCTCTTTATCGCTTCCAAGATCAAGTCCAATATCAGGGAACTCGAAGGCGCCCTGATCCAATTGGTCGCTTTTTCCTCCTTTAATCATAAGCCGATCACTATGGAAACCGCCCAGGAAACCCTGAAAGAAATTCTTGTTTCCGACCGCCCCCGCAATATCACCATTCAGATGGTTCAAAAGGCGGTTGCCCAGGTATTCAACCTGAAGATGGATGATTTCAAGGCCCGCCGGCGCACCAACGACGTGGCCTTTCCCAGGCAGGTCGCCATGTATCTGGCCCGGGAGTTGGCGGATTCCTCCCTGACCAAGATTGGCGACGAGTTTGGTGGACGGGATCATACCACCGTCATGCACGCCTGCGACCGGATCAAGGAAGAAATAGCCATTAATAGCATTCTTAAAGAAAAGATTGATGATGTCGTCAAAATTCTACATTCTTAGTGATATTTCTACATATTCACATCAATTCCACAGGCTATCCATCCAGTTATCCACAGCTACAACCTTTTTATATGATAGGTCTGTCTAAGATATAATAATTTCATACACATTTTACCGGGCCCTATTGCTATTGCTATATTTATTTATAATAAAAATAATAAATATTGTTTAATTTTTTAGGAGGTTCCACATGAAGATTCATTGCTCCAAAACAGTTCTCGTCAACGCCCTTTCAGCACTCAGCCGGATCATTCCCGCCCGCCCTGCCCATCCCATTCTCAGCGGCTTTATGATCTTTACCAGGGACGATACCCTGGTGCTCCAGGCCACAGATCTGGAGCTGAGCCTGACGATCATCATTGCGGCCGAGGTGGAGAGTGAGGGTTGTGTCGTGGTCACCGGGCGGCATATAACAGAGTTGATCCGCCGGTTGCCTGACGGCGCCTTGACATTAATATTACAGGAGGACACCCAGCAGTTGGAAGTCCTGTATGGGAAAGCCTCGGTCCACATCAGCACGTGGGCGGCAGCCGATTTTCCGGTTCTGCCGTTGCTGCCGTCACAGAATAAGATCGTCCTCGAAGGCGCCAGGTGGAAGAGTATGCTCAAAAAGGTCACCATTGCGGCAGCTTCACAGGAGATTCGCCCCAACTACGCTGGGGTGTATATCCAGCTTCAGTCCGGGCGGTTGAAACTGGTGGCCACCGATACCTACCGCCTGGCCTTTCTATCCCTGCCTTATCAGGAAGAGATTCCCGACTTCACTCTGTTTGTGCCGGTGCGCCCCCTGGGTGAGGTGAGCAGGTTGCTGGATGATGATCAACAACTGGAGATCTTCTGGGATCAGGCCACCATCGGATTCAAGACTGCAGAATTCACGATGACTGCCCGCCTGATGGATGCCCAGTTCCCGGCCTATGAAAAGGTGATTCCCAAGGAATACCGGCTGCGGATCAGGGTGGATAGAGAATTATTGAACGCCGTCCTGGAACGGGCGGTTCTGTTTAATGAACTGCCATCTCAACAGGCGGTGGTGAATCTCAAGATTGAAGAAGGTATTCTGTATATCACTGCCGAAGCTGCCCAGGTAGGCTCCATCAGAGAGGAGATTCCCCTGGCGGGTGTCGAAGGCGAGCCCTGCGAGGTCCTGTTCTCCACCCGCTACCTGTTGGACCCGTTGAAGATCAGCGACCGGGACGAGGTGTCCCTGTGTCTGAACGGCCCCCGGGAGCCTGCGGTATACCTGGAAGATGGGGATGAGTATTACCTGCACCTGATCCTCCCGGTGCGCCGGCTCAATGATGGGGCGGGCGGAGCCGGTGCATAATGCTGGAAAGCATTCATCTTCGTTATTTTCGCAACTATGAGGAATTGGACTTTCATCCGGGGGAAGGCTTTATAGTATTGGTGGGGCCCAATGGGGCCGGGAAGAGCAACCTGCTGGAGGGAATCCATTACCTTGGCGCGGGTTACCCCTGCAGGCAGGCTCAGGACGAAGCCCTGGTGCGCTGGGGCGCTGATTTTTTCGTGATCCGGGGCTGTGTTTTGCAGAAAGGCCTGCGGTATGACCTGGAGATAGCCTATCAACTGGAGAACAGGCGCAAGATCATCAAGATCAACGGCAAGAGGGGCCTGCCGGGAGCCTGTGCCGCCTGCCTGCCGGTGGTGATCTTCTCCCCGGCAGATTTACTGCTAATCCAGGGAGCGCCTGTTCTACGGCGGCGCTTTTTGGACCTGGTGGTGACCCAGTCCAGGCCCCAGCATGCCGCAGACATGCGCGACTACGGTGCAATTCTGAATCAGCGCAACAACCTGCTGCGCCAGGGTGTTTATCAGAGGGCGCAGTTGGCGCCCTGGGATGAACAGTTGGTGGCTGCAGGCGCCCGGATTATCAGCCGGCGACTGTCTGTCTTCAAAACGCTGACGGGGCTGAGCCGGGAGGCCTTTGCCTCCCTGAGCCCCAACGGCACGCTGGAAGGCGCCTATATCTCCCAGGCGATTCCGCCCTACCCTGAAGAGGACGGCGAGGATTTCTGCCGCCAGGCATTCCGGGAAGCCCTGGAGCGACGGAGAGGCCTGGATGAACGACTGCGCATGACCACCACGGGACCGCACCGGGACGACCTGCGGTTTTTCCTGAATGGACATGAAGCGCAACTTTACTGCTCCCAGGGGGAGCAGCGCCTGATCGCCCTGTCTCTGAAGCTGGGACAGAGCCGGTTGCTGAGCGGTATGGCGTCAGAGCCGTTGCTGCTGCTGGATGATGTGTTTTCGGAGCTGGATGCGATACACAGGGAGAAGGTGCTTCAGGAGATGGCCGAGAGCCGCCAGGTGATCGCCACCACCGCCTCCTTCATCGGTCAGGGAGAGGCGCCTGCCGGGCAGTTGACCCCGGAGATCGACCTGTTCCGGGCATCCTCGAGGCTCGAAAAGGAAAGGCAATGAAGGTCAGGCATCGAACTGCCGGCAGTGACCCGTGCGCCGCAGGCCCGGTGTGCCGGCGGCAGATGGCTGATTCAAGCTTCGCTTTGTTTAAATTAAGGCAAGCATAAGAAAAACTTTAACGACGAGGAGGAAAGACCATGTTCCTGCATATCGGCGGCGACACGGCGGTGTCTCTGGAAGAACTGGTAGCCATCCTGGACCTGGAGACAGCCAAGCGGGAGTCCACCAGGGAGTTCCTGGGTTTTGCGGCGGACGAGAAGATGGTGATTCATATCGGCAAGCGGGAGCGCGAGAAGAGCATCATTATCACCAGCAACCGCATTTACCTGTCGCCAATCTCCGCCGCCACCCTGTTGAAGCGCTCGTTGCTCCAGGAGAATCTCGTTTCCTAGCGGCCTGAGGGGCTTTTAGCGTCTGGCGCTGAAGATGTGCTATAATAAGAAATGACTGTTTGACCACAATTAACCACAAATATGATCAGCCCGGAGGATGCTGATGGCCGAAGAGAACAACCACAAAAACGGAAGCAAATATGATGCCAGCCAGATAGAAGTGCTGGAGGGAATGGATGCGGTCAGGCGCCGGCCGGGCATGTATATCGGCACCACGGGGCCCAGGGGCCTGCATCAACTGGTCTTCGAGCTGATCGACAACAGCGTGGATGAGGCCATGGCGGGCTTCTGCGACAACATCGTCGTCCGGCTGCACAGCGACGGCAGCGTTACTGTAAGCGACAACGGGCGGGGAATCCCCGTCGACATCCACCCCCAGACCGGGCGACCGGCGGTGGAGGCAGCCCTGACCCTCTTGCACGCAGGAGGCAAGTTCGGTGGTGACGGCTACGAGATTTCCGGCGGCCTGCACGGTGTCGGCCTGTCGGTGGTGAACGCCCTGGCCCGCTGGCTGCAGATCGAGATCCGCCGGGACGGCAAGTGCTACACCCAGCGTTACGAGCGAGGACGCATCAAGACCCCGCTCAAGGAGACCGGCGACACCGACGAGACCGGCACCACCGTTCACTTCTTGCCGGACAGCCAGATCTTTCCGGTCCGGGAGTTCAGTATGGAGGTCATCTCCTCGCGGGTCCGGGATCTCTCTTACCTGAACAAGGGCCTGCGTTTCGTCCTCATTGACGAGGATGCGGAGGACAAGGAGGCCGTTTTTTATCACGAGGGCGGCATCGCCGATTTCGTGCGCAGCCTGGACAAAAACAAGGATGTGCTTACGTCTGAGCCTCTCTTCCTGTCCGAGACCAAGGACGGGGTGGTCGTCGAGCTGTCCCTGCAGTACCACACCGGCTACACCGAGAACATCCTCTCCTTTGCCAACAACATCCACACCCAGGAGGGCGGCACCCACGAGACCGGATTCAAGACCGCACTGACCCGGGTAATCAACGATTATGCCCGGCGCTGCGGCTTTTTAAAGGAGAACGAGGAGAACATTACCGGGGAGGATACCCGTGAGGGATTGACCGCCGTTCTCAGCATCAAGCTGAAGGACCCCCAGTTCGAGGGGCAGACCAAGACCAAGCTGGGCAACAGCGAGGTGCGGGGGATCGTGGATTCCCTGATCACCGAGTTTCTGACCAACTTCTTCGAGGAGAGCCCGGGGCCTGCCAGGCTGATCACCGATAAGGCGGTCAAGGCCGCCCAGGCCCGGCAGGCGGCCCGTAAGGCCCGGGAGCTGACCAGGCGCAAGAGCGCCCTCGACCACGGGGCACTGCCCGGCAAACTGGCCGACTGCGCCTCCAAGCGGGCGGAGGAATGCGAACTGTACCTCGTGGAGGGAGATTCCGCCGGGGGCTCCGCCAAGCAGGGGCGCAACCCCAAGTACCAGGCGATCCTGCCCCTGCGGGGCAAGATCATCAATGCCGAGAAGGCCCGGTTGGACAAGCTGCTGGCCAACGAGGAGATCAAGAGCATCATCACCGCCGTGGGGACCGGTATCATGGACGAGTTTGACCTGAACAGGGCGCGCTACCAACACATCGTGATCATGAGCGATGCCGACGTGGACGGCTCCCACATCCGCACCCTGCTGCTGACCTTCTTCTACCGCTACATGCGGCAACTGATCGAGGCGGGCTACGTCTACATCGCCCAGCCGCCCCTGTACAAGGTGCAAAAAGGGAAGACCCAGCAGTACGTCTATGACGACCACGAGCTGGAGAAGCTGCTGGGCAGGTGGAAGACAGATCACGTCAGCATCAATCGCTTCAAAGGCCTGGGCGAGATGGACGCCGCCGAGTTGTGGGAGACCACCATGAACCCGGACCAGCGAACCATGCTCCAGGTGACCCTGGAGGATGCCGAGATGGCCGAGCAGATCTTCACCGTGCTGATGGGCGAGCGAGTGGAGCCCCGTCGTGAGTTCATCCAGACCCACGCCCGGGAAGTCCGGAACTTGGATATATAGTTACAGACGATGAATCTTTTGGTGATGACGGATGAGATGCCTGATCATGGCAAACGGGGATTATGGCGCCCTGGACTGGTACCGCGGCCGGGCGCGGATTTTTGACCGGGTGATCGCCGCCGATGGCGGGGCAGGCCAGGCGTTAAGGCTGGGCGTTGTTCCAAACTGGGTGGTCGGTGACCTGGACTCGCTGGCCCAGGCCGACAGGGAGCGACTGGACGGCCTGGGGGCGGTTTTTTGCGTCTATCCGCCGGAGAAGGACGATACCGACACCCAATTGGCGCTCAGGCTGGCCCGCAAGGAAGGGGCGGATGAGATTGCCGTCTGGGGCGGGACGGGGGACCGGATAGACCACACCCTGTCCAGCCTCTTCAGCGCAGCGGGGTATGCTGAACAGGGAATCGCTATCCGCTTCGAGCACCCGCGGGTCACCGTCTACCTGGTGTGCGACCGTTTGGTCGTTCCCGGCCATGAGGGGGACACGGTCTCCCTGATCACCCTGGGGAACAGGGCGCAGGGGGTCAGCCTGGACGGGTTCCGGTACCCGCTGCGCGAAGCCGTGCTGGACTACCGCCGGCCATATACCGTATCCAACGTCATTGCCGGACCCAACCCGTGCGTCCGGGTCACCTCCGGGGTATTGGCCGTCATTCACTACCTGCAGCCGGTATAAATCGAGAAGGCTGGCGCTGTCCGTTCGCTGAAGAGTTTGCGGTTGAACCGGATGGTGTCCATAGAGCGCAATTGCTCTGCTTACATCTCGAACCGCCTGACTGAAATTACATGATTACCTTGAAAGCGGCCCGCGGATCGGGCAAAGCCGGCGACAGCGTCCGGGAGATCGTCGGCAGCATCCTGGAAAAGGTCAGGAACGACGGCGACCAGGCCATCTTAGAGCTCACGGAGCGCTTTGACGGTGTCAAGTTGGAGCGAACTGACGGTCCCCCGGGAGGCCCTCAAAAAGGCCTACGACCTGGTTTACCCGGAAACTATCAGCAGCCTGGAGTTTGCAGCGGAGCAGATCAGGTATTTTGCCCAGCAGCAACTGCAGTGTCTGAAACCGCTGGAATGCCAACACCTGCCGGGGGTCACGCTCGGCCACCGGCTGATTCCCATCAAATCCTGCGGGGCCTACGTTCCCGCCGGGCGCTACCCGCTTCCGTCAACAGCCCTGATGTCTGCCATCCCCGCCAAGGTGGCGGGAGTGGCGCGGGTGGCTGCCTGTTCGCCCCCATCCAGGGAATACGGGACGATCCATCCAGCAGTCCTGGTGGCCATGGACATGGCCGGTGTTGACGAGGCCTACTGCATGGGAGGTGCACAGGCCATTGCCGCCTATGCTTATGGGACGCAGAGCGTTCCCAGGGTTGACATCGTCGTGGGGCCCGGCAACAAGTTCGTCGCCGAGGCCAAGCGGCAGGTCGGAGGCAGCGTCGGTATCGACATGCTGGCCGGGCCGAGCGAGGTGCTGATCATCGCCGACGATACCGCTCCGGCGCAGTTCGTGGCCGTCGACCTGTTGGCCGCGTGCGAGCACGATCCCAACTCCACTGCCATCCTGGTCACTACGAGCCGCAGGCTGGCCGTAGAGGTGGAGAGGGTGATTCAGGAAGAGCTGAAGACGCTCGGGACGGCGGTGCTGGCTGGCCAGACCTGGGAGAACAACGGGCAGATCATCCTGGCCGACTCCCTGGATGAGGCGATCGAGATATCCGACCGGTTTGCCCCCGAGCACCTCCAGGTGATGACCGCCTGCGACGATGAGCTGGCAGCCAGGCTGTGCAACTACGGATCGCTGTTCATCGGCCGGCACGACCCCGTGGCCTTCGGCGACTATGTCTCCGGCCCTAACCACACCCTGCCCACCGGCACCACCGCCCGGTTTAGCAACGGGATCTGGGTGGGCACCTTTATCAAGGTGTCCACGTACGAGAAGGTGACTCCAGAGGGCGCCGCCGCCCTGGCGGCGCATGCTCGCACCTCGCCGGCGTGGAAGGATTGCTGGCGCATCAGCGCTCGGGCAATCTGAGGCGGGTGGTTCGTGCGGCCAAAGTTATAAAATAGGTGATCGGCAATATGTATATGAAAAATGCATAGGGGATGTATCCGGCAGCGCCCACGTTCAGGATTGTTGTGAGCAAGAGGGCGGCGATGTTCCAGGGAATGAGGGCGGACAGGATAATTCCGGAGTTCTCGAGGTCTAAAGCCAATTGGTAGTTGTCAAGATGATCGTAGCAGTCTTTCACAATTTCATCGGTCATAACGACAGCGATCGTCTGACTGCAACCAAAGGCGGCAGCGATCACGCTGACGATCGAGGTCGCTCCGAATAGCTTGTGCCTCGACAGGCGCATGTTTAAGAGCGTATTTTTCAAGCCGTCGAACATTTTTATTCCCGAGCAGATGCCGGCCAGAGAGCAGGAGACGAATACCACCAGACAGGTTTTGAGCATGGAAACGATTCCCCCGCCCGCAATGATGTTTTGCAACGGGCCGGGAGCGGTTATTTTAAACCCCAGGACGAGATAGCCAAGCATCTGCTGCCACTGATGGCCCTGGAAAAGCACGCCCAGGACGGCAGCCGACAGGATGCTGATCAGGATGGAAATATCGATGTTGATCCTGCATAATGACAGGATCAGGATGATGATGGTCGGCAGCAGCATGATGAATTGAATGTTGAATGTTTTTACAAGGGCGCCCGCCAGGCCGTTGTCGATAGCGCTTAACGGATGGCGCACGGATAAAATGTAATAGAAAGCCAATGACAGCAACAGGGGAATTGTTGCTGAATGGAGCATGTTCTTGATATTGGTGAATATATTTGTCCTGGTCAGGTTCGCCACCAGATAGGCGCTCGAAGACATCGGAGAACACCTGTCTCCAAAGTAAGCGCCTGCCATAACGGCGCCGGCAATGATATTCAAGTTCGTATGGCCGCTCCGGGCGATGATCATCAGGGGGATGCCCACGGTGCTTGCCGTTCCAGAGGAAGTGCCGATCAAAAAAGAGGCCAGGCAGCAGATTGCAAAGGCGGCCAGGGCAAAGGTAGTGGGCATGACCGGTGTTAGATACTTCAGGCAGTAGTAAACTATGGCCGGTATCGTGCCCGAGCCCATCCAGATGCCGATGGCGGCGCCGATCAGAGTCAATATTTTCAAAACGACAAAGGATTGCTTGCCTCCGTTAAATGACATTATGGCGATCTCTTTTAACGGATAGCCTTTTTTCAGCGAGATTACGGCGAACAAAATCCAGCAGGAGATCAACATGTAACCGATAAATATATTCCTCAACACGCTGTATATAAGGAGGCAGAAAGAGATCAGCAACCCTATGTATAGTTCCATCCATATCGCCTTTCAGCTTTTATCTATTTATAATATACCAGGAGGCGATAAATACATAGCCGTTTGCAGGAAAGTAAAGCAGGTTTGTCAAATAACCGATATATAGTCAGTGATGTCTCATCCGGAATGCAAACCTATTTCAAAGTGCGGGGGTGGTCTTACGGCTATTCCTCTGGAAAAGATCGTGCGCGGGGTCAACGACCTGCCTGCCATGCCCTGGGTGGTGTCCCAGGTGATCAGCCTGACCGACGATCCCAATTCCACCGTCAAAGAGTTGAACGAGGTGATCTGCCAGGATCAGTCGCTGGCGGCCAAGGTGCTGCGCCTGTCCAACTCCGCCTATTACGGCTATTCCCGGCGTATCGCCACCATTATCGACGCCATTGGCATCCTGGGCTTTAACGCCATCCGCAACCTCGTCCTGGCGGCGTACCGTTCACAACATTTTAAAAAGGGAAGTGAAGGGCTACCAGATCGCCTCGGGCGACATCTGGCGGCATTCCATGACCTGTGCCATGGCTGCCCGCGCCATTGCCAGGCGCGTCAGATATCCGGTCCCCGACCAGGCCTTTATCGCCGGGCTGCTGCACGATATCGGCAAGGTGATCCTGAGTGTCTATGTGGCCGAGGCCTACAACGAGATCATCAGGCGGGTGCATGAGGAGCAGCAGCCGTTTTCGGTGGCGGAAGAGGAAGTGCTGGGATTCACGCACGCCGCTGTTGGCGCCAGGGTGGCCGACAAGTGGAACCTCCCGGCCGACCTCGTGGAGGCAATAGCCTGCCATCATACCCCCTTGGATGCCAGGAAAAACCCCGGGCTTGCCGCTATCGTTCACATAGCCGACGCGGTTTGCATGTCGATGGGAATCGGCCTGGGCGGCGACGGCCTGTATTATCCCTTTGAAGGCCAGGCCCTGGCCCTGTTCGGGTTGGACGAAGACAGACGTGGACGTGATCATGTCCGAGCTGGTGGAACTGATAAGCGACGAAAACATCTTCCAGCTGGAACACATATGAGCCCCTGGGAACCAACGTTTTTATCGCCAAACGTTGAACCTGATGGAGCGGCAAGTGGTCACATGACGGGTGGTAAGCGCATGGATAGCTCTGCTAGCAAGTTGCCTCACACGACTGCCAACATTGTATCATTGACAGTTGGACACCGTCATGGAAGTTTGTGCTGCTGCCAACCGATGTTATTGGATGGGGGGAAGGCAATTCATCCGCTAGATGCTAGTACTTGCTGTATGCCATATCATGCCATGCGTATCGTGCTTGAACGGTGCAATGATGCGACTATAGAAGCGGAGGGGTTGAGTCTTTGGCTGCCGAAAACGGATCGGTCATTCCGGTCGATATCAACCAGGAGGTGCAGCGGTCGTACCTGGATTACGCCATGAGCGTGATCGTCGGGCGCGCCCTGCCCGACGTCCGGGACGGCCTGAAGCCGGTGCACCGGCGGATTCTCTATACCATGTACGACACCGGGATGGGCCCGGACAAGCCCCACAAAAAATCGGCCAACGTGGTCGGCAACGTGCTCGCCCGCTACCACCCCCACGGCGACGCGGCGGTCTACGACGCCCTGGTGCGCCTCGCCCAGCCCTTCTCCTCCCGCTATCCCCTGGTGGACGGCCACGGCAACTTCGGCTCGATAGACGGCGACGCCCCTGCGGCCATGCGCTACACCGAGGTCCGGCTGGCCCCCCTGGCCCTCACCCTGCTGGCGGACATCGACCAGGAGACGGTGGACTTCATCCCCAACTACGACGGACCATGACGGAGCCCTCGGTGCTCCCGAGCCGGGTGCCCAACCTCCTGATCAACGGCTCCGCCGGGATCGCCGTGGGCATGGCCACCAACATCCCGCCCCACAACCTGACCGAGGTGATCAGCGGCCTGGTCTACCTGATCGACCACCCGGAGGCCACGGTCGAGGATCTGATGAGGCTGATCCCGGGCCCCGACTTCCCTTCCGCAGGCTTCATCCTGGGCGAGGACGGCATCAAGTCGGCCTATCAGACCGGGCGGGGCACCATCATCATGCAGGGCAAGGCGGAGATCGAGCACACCGACAGCGGGCGCAACCACATCCTGATCACCGAACTTCCTTTTCAGGTCAACAAGGCCCGGATGGTGGAGCGGATCGCCGAGCTGATCCGGGAGAAGAAGCTGGACGGGATCAGCGATCTGCGGGACGAGTCGGACCGCAATGGCATCCGGGTGGTGCTGGAACTGCGCCGGGACGCCAATCCCAACGTGATCCTCAACCGGCTGTACAAGCACACCCAACTCCAGGAGAGCTTCGGGGTGAACATGCTCGCCCTGGTGGACGGCACGCCCGCGGACGCTGAGTTTGAAAGAGATGCTGTCGCATTACCTGGGCCACCAGGTGGTGGTGGTGACCCGGCGCACCCAGTTCCAGTTGAAGAAGGCCATGGAGCGGCTGCACATCGTGGAAGGCCTGTCCATCGCCCTGCGCCACCTGGACGAGGTGATCGCCCTGATCCGCCGCTCCCGGGACGTGGACGAGGCCCGGCAGGGGCTGATGCAGAGCTTCGGCCTGAGCGAACTGCAGGCCCAGGCGATCCTGGATCATGCGGCTGCACCGGCTGACCGGGTTGGAGCGGGAAAAGATCGAGGCCGAGCGCAAGGAACTGGAGGAGCGGATCGCCTACCTGAACAAGCTGCTGGCCAACGAAAACCTGATCCGCGGGGTCATCCGCAAGGAGTTGCTGGAGTACAAGACCAAGTTCGGGGACGAGCGGCGCACCCGGATTGTGGGGCCCGCCCGCGAGTTCAAGAAAGAGGACACCATTCCGGATGAAGACGCAGTGATCACCCTCACCCACCGCGGCTACATCAAGCGCATCCCCCTGAACGCCTACCGGGGTCAGCACCGGGGGGGCGCGGCGTGACCGCCCTGACCACCCGTTCCGAGGACTTCGTGGACCACCTGTTTGTGACCACCACCCTGCACTATCTGTTGTTCTTCACCAACAAGGGCAAGGTCTACCGCCTGCGGGTGTACGACCTGCCGGAGGGCAGCCGCCAGGCCAAGGGCACCGCCCTGGTCAACCTGCTTCCCTTCGCCGGGGACGAGGAGGTCACGGCGGTCATCCCCCTGCGGGAGTTCAGCGACAACCGCTATATCTTCATGGCCACCAGGCTGGGGATCGTCAAGAAGGGGCGGCTGCTGGACTATGATTCCGCCCGCCGGGACGGCATCATCGCCATCCGCCTGGATGAGGGGGATGAACTGATCTGGGCGAAGCTGACCGACGGCAAGAACGAGGTGATCATGGCCACCCGGGATGGACTGGCGATCTGCTTCCCGGAGGAGGAGGTGCGGCCCGACCGGACGCACGAGCATGGGCGTGCGGGGCATCCGGCTGCACCCTGCCGACGAGGTGGTGGGGATGGAGCGCAAGGACGATTCCGGCGACCTGCTGGTGGTGACCGAGAAGGGCTACGGCAAGCGCACCCCCCTGAAGCAATACCGGCGCCAGGGGCGCGGCGGCAAGGGGATTACCACCCTCAAGGTGACCGGCCGCAACGGCGGCCTGGTGGGGATCAAGATTGCCGGAAACAACGACGAGGTGCTGCTGATCAGCAGCGAGGGGATCGTCATCCGCATCCCGGTCGGGGAGGTCTCCCGGCAGGGACGCAGCACCCAGGGAGTCCGGCTGATGCGCCTGGACAAGGGCGACCGGGTGGTGGCGGTGGCCAAGCTCCCGCCTGCCAGCTCTCAAAGAGATCGAGCAGTAGCGCTAACCCGGAATGACAGTAGATGGCTGCTCAGCGAGCCGTGCTCAGATGGCGATTCTGGATGGCTCCCATCACAAGCCTGGCAGGACCGGTAAAATATAAAAGACAAACCATGGCGTGACGGTATGGAAAGGATGAGGTTGACCGTGGAAGAAAAAGGAACCTGGAAGCTGAAGAAAGGTCTGGCGGAGATGCTCAAGGGCGGCGTGATCATGGACGTGACCACCCCGGAGCAGGCCAAGATCGCCGAGACCGCCGGAGCCTGCGCCGTGATGGCCCTGGAGCGTGTGCCGGCGGATATCCGGGCAGCAGGGCGGGGTCGCCCGCATGGCAGACCCTGACGTTATTTTGCGGATCATGGACGCGGTCTCCATCCCGGTGATGGCCAAGGCCCGGATCGGGCACTTCGTGGAGGCCCAGATCCTGGAGGCCCTCGGGATTGACTATATCGACGAGAGCGAGGTGCTCACCCCCGCCGACGAGTCACACCACATCGACAAGAACCGGTTCAAGGTGCCCTTCGTCTGCGGCGCCCGCGACCTGGGCGAGGCCCTGCGGCGCATCGGCGAGGGAGCGGCGATGATCCGCACCAAGGGCGAGGCCGGCACCGGCAACATCGTGGAGGCGGTGCGCCACATGCGTACCGTGATGGGTGAGATCCGGCGGCTGCAGAATCTGCCGCCCGAGGAACTGATGGCGTCAGCCAAGAACCTGGGCGCCCCCTACGAACTGGTCAAAGAGGTGGCGGAGCTGGGGAGGCTGCCGGTGGTCAACTTTGCCGCCGGAGGAGTGGCCACGCCGGCCGATGCCGCCCTGATGATGCAGCTGGGGTCCGACGGGGTCTTCGTGGGCTCCGGCATCTTCAAGTCCTCCGACCCGGCAGCCCGGGCGAAAGCCGTGGTGGCCGCGGTCACCTACTACAACGACCCGAAGATGCTGGCGGAGGTCTCCCGGGGGCTGGGAACGGCGATGCCCGGCCTGGAGTTGTCCACCATCACTCCGGAGGAGCGCCTGGCGGTGCGGGGCTGGTAATTGGATGGAAGGGGAAGGGGAGAGGAAGTGTGGGATGAAAGTTGGAGTGCTGGCGCTGCAGGGCGCCTTCCGGGAACACGCCGCAGCGTTTAGAAGCCTGGGGTGCGAATGCCTGGAGGTGCGGGCGCCGGGAGATGTGGCGGCAATCGATGCCCTGATCATTCCCGGCGGCGAGAGCACCACCATCGGCAAGCTGCTGGGCGACTACCGCTTGATGGAGCCTCTGCTGGAGAGGCTGCGGGCGGGGCTGCCGGCCTATGGCACCTGCGCCGGGGCGATCCTGCTGGCCCGGGAGATCGCCGACAGCGATCAGCCGCGCCTCGGCCTGATGGATATCCAGGTGCGGCGCAACGCCTACGGGCGCCAGGTGGACAGCTTCGAGACGTCCCTGGCGATCCCCTGCCTGGGAGACGAGCCCTTCCCCGCAGTCTTTATCCGGGCGCCCCTGATCGAATCGGTGGGGCCCGGGGTGGAGGTGCTGGCCCGCTACAAGGACGGGGTAGTCCTGGCCCGCCAGGGCAACCTGCTGGTCGGAACCTTCCATCCGGAACTGACCGGGGACCTGCGGCTGCACCGCTACTTTCTGGAGTTGGCGGCGGGAAGCCGCAACCGATAAAGTCTTACAATCGATAATTCGAGGAGCCTTTGTCGCCATAGCGACAAGAGCTTTATTTTTTGTTCGATACTCTTCACCGGCAAAGATATCTTTGCTGAAACCAAGGTGAGATGGGTATGGTAAAATTGATACCGACTTAAAACTAAGCGCTTTATCAGCGGGGAGATAGTCCATGTCGCTTGATTACATCTGGATTATCATCAGCGCCTGTTTCGTGTTTTTTATGCAGGCGGGTTTCATCTGTTATGAAGTGGGTTTTGTGCAAGCTAAAAACGTAGTGAGCGTCGCGATTGAAAACATATTGGCTTTTGTGATCGCCTCTCTGGTCTTTTGTTTCTGGGGTTATGGACTGATGTTCGGGCCAACTTTTCATGGCCTTTGGGGCAATAGCCTCTCGCTTCTTGGTAGCTTGGGCAGGGTCGATAATTTACCGCTGTTTATCCACATTTTTTTTCAAATCATGTTCGCAGGCACAGCCGTTACTATTTTTTCGGGCAGCATGTCTGAAAGAACCAAGCTCAGCGTCCTGGTCATCGCAGCTATCTGCACGGCGGGTTTTATTTACCCGCTTTTTGGGCACTGGGTGTGGGGCGGGATCTATTCAGCGCAAACGGTCTGGCTGAAAGGCATCGGCTATATAGACTTTGCCGGGGCAACAGTGGTGCACGCAACCGCCGGGTGGATCGCGCTTGCCGGAATCATCATAGTGGGGGCAAGGCGCGGCAGGTTCGACGAGAACGGAAAAATACATAAGCTCGGGCGGTCCAATATCCCCTTCGCTACATTAGGGACTTTTATCTTATGGTTTGGCTGGTTCGGCTTTAACGGCGGCAGCCTGGGAAAATTTACCGAAAGTATCGGGTTGATCTTATTGAACACCAATTTGGCCGCCGCTGCAGGTGTGGTCGGGGCACTGCTTACGACCTGGCTGTTTCTCAGAGATCACAGCTACATGGAGGCTATTTTTTCTGGAGCGTTGGGCGGCCTGGTGGCGATTACCGCGGGGTCCAATATTCTCATGCCCCCTTTGGCTGGTTTGGTTTCAACAGCGGCAGCGCCTTGGCGGCGAACGGTGTGGCTGCCTTCGCCTTCGCCAATACTACTATCGCTGCTTCGGTAGCGATGGTGGCCTGGCTCCTGATTGCCTGGGCCTATGAAAAACGGCCCAGTTTCGTGGGCGCTCTGATCGGAGCGGTGGCGGGCCTGGCTACGATCACTCCTGCCGCCGGGTTCGTAGAGCCCTGGGGAGCGGCGCTGATCGGCCTGTTTGCTGCAGTCCTATGTTATGTGGCGTGTACATTGGTCAAGAGAAAGGTGGACGACGCTCTCGACGTCTTCGGCTGCCACGGAGTTGGAGGGGCGACAGGGACTATCTGCCTGGGATTATTCGCCAGCAGCGCAGTTAACGGTGTAAGCGGGCTGTGGATGGGAGACTTGCATCAATTCCTGGTGCAACTGTTCGCTGTCGTTCTTGTTGCGGCGTATGCTTTCGTCGTAACCTACGCCGTCTTGAAAGTGATCAATGCGTTCACGCCTGTTCGCGTAAAAGAGCGGGAAGAGACGACTGGATTAGACCAAACAATTTTTGGAGAGGCAGCCTAGACCTTAAGGGCAACCGGGGATGCTATGAAAAATGAGACATTGAACCGGACGGCTCCCATCAAATTGCTTTAGTACCGGGCGAAACTCTCATGTAAGAGACAGAGGGCGCGGGAGCGTTTATCCCGCGTCCTCTTGCTTTACCCTCTCTTATTGGCTATATAATGGATTATATTTACCACAGATGACTACCCGCTTTAAAGCCCAGGCTTTTGGTGCTTACAACTATCCGGTGAACAATTATAATTAGTGGGGAAGAACTGGTGCAGACAAATCCTATTGCCATAGCTGAGCCTTGCAGCCCGGTTGCCGCGCCTGTTGCTTCAGTGGATGCACGCGGCGTGAAAAAGAATGCAGACCTGTACGATTCTGCCTGATATCTAGTGAGGTGACGGTTGTTGAACAATGTTGCAGGGCTGTGTTGTATTCAATGTGGCAGGGAGTTCGAAGCCGGAGCGGGGCTTTACACCTGTCCGGTATGCGGGAGCAAGGACGGAATCCTGGACGTTGTCTATGATTATCAAAGAATAAAGAATGATCATCGCCGTCAATCGCTGGCGGCTTGCTCAGACTATTCCATGTTTCGATACATCCCATTCCTGCCGCTGAATCCCGAGACGCCCCGGCCACACCTGAGGATCGGTTGGACCCCCCTCTATCGACCGTCAGGCCTGGCCGAGGCGCTCGGATTCCAAAATCTTTACATCAAGGATGACGGGCAGAACCCGACGGCTTCCTTAAAAGACAGGGCATCTGCCATTGCTGTGATCAGGGCGGTCGAGGAGGGGATGACTACGGTTGCCTGCTCTTCGACCGGCAACGCCGCATCCTCTCTGGCCGGCAACGCCGCGGCGATGGGACTGACCGCCTACATCTTTGTGCCGGGCAGGGCGCCCCAGGGAAAGGTTGCCCAACTGCTGATCTTCGGCGCTAACGTGATCAGCGTCCAGGGCTCCTATAGTGATGCCTTCCGTCTCTCGGCGGAGGCGATCGAACGGTGGGGCTGGTATAACCGGAATGCCGCCATCAACCCCTATCTGGTTGAGGGCAAGAAGACCGTAGCCATGGAGATCGCCGAACAACTGAACTGGGAAGTTCCGGATTGGGTAGCGGTGTCGGTGGGTGACGGGTGCACTATAGCCGGGGTTTGGAAGGGCTTCATGGATCTGTACCGGGTCGGGTGGATCGCTAGGCTGCCCAAGCTGCTGGGGGTGCAGTCCAGTGGTTGCAGCCCGCTGGTTGACGCATTCCTGGAAAACAGGCCATGGCGTCCTGCCGAGGAAAACACCCTGGCTGACAGCATCGCCGTGGGGGTGCCGCGCAACCCTGAAAAAGCGTTGCGAGCCGTGCGCGACTCGGGAGGAACGATGGTGGCGGTCAGCGACGAGGACATTCTCGAAGCCATGCGCCTGCTCGGAAGGACGAGCGGCGTCTTTGGCGAACCGGCGGGAGTGACTGGCCTGGCGGGCCTGCAATGCTTGGCGCGCAACGGTGTGATCAAGAGCGATGAGAAGATCGTCGCTATTGTGACCGGCAACGGTCTCAAGGATGTCCGGAACGCCATCGCGGCTGCCGGGGAACCGATCAGGATCGAACCATCCATGCAGCGCCTGGTGGAAGAGCTCGAGCGGCGGAATAACAGCAAGAGGGACGGCTGCCTGCTGCCGTAGAATAGTGTCATATCAGGCGAGAAGCGGGTTGTGGCGGCAACCTGCCGGACAAGATCTCGCAGCCGGCAGCTCGCCGCACATCTCAATATGGAGGCTTGAGCAACGATGTCCAAGATTCCTTTTGGCCCCACTTATTCGGAAATGCTCCATCCGGACACGATCCCCCGGGAGGTCCGGGAGCAGGCGCTCAGGGTGAAAGATGTCAATGAGCTCGATCCGGTCAACCTGTTTAATATCACCTGGAAGGACGAGCAGGGCGCCGTTCGCAAGATCGTGCTCCCCGGAGAACTGACCGGTGTCAAGGCCAATATCGTGGTGCTCCTGGGCAAGTACTTTCCGTCCGGTTCACATAAGGTCGGGCCTGCCTATGCCACGCTGATCGAGGGGTGCGTCGACGGGGATATCCTCCCCGGCACCCACACGATTCTCGGCCCCTCCACCGGAAACTTCGGGATCGGCGTTGCCTATATCTGCAACCTGATGGGATACAGGGCAGTGATCATCATGCCCGACAACATGAGCAAGGAGCGCTACGACCGGATCCGCAAGCTATGGGGCCGAACTAGACCTGACACCGGGCACCGAATCCGACGTGATTCTCACCCTGCAGCGGACCTACGAACTGAAAAAGAACCCTCACAACCGTCCCCTGGCCCAATTTGAACTGTTGCCGAATTATCGTTTTCACCGCTATGTCACCGGCAATTCGGCGATCGAGGCGGTCAGGGGGATCGGCAACGGGCGGATCGCCTGCTTCACTTCCGCCCCGGGATCTGCCGGAACGATAGCTGCCGGCGACGAGATCAAGCAGGCCTTCCCCGAGGCCAGGGTGGTGGCCCTGGAGCCCTACGAATGTTCTACCCTGGCGACCGGCGGGCGGGGACAGCACCGCATCGAAGGCATTGGCGACAAGATGTGCACGCTGATCCACAACATTCTGACCACTGATTTTGTGGCCCTGATCAGGGATGAAGATGCCGTGCGCGGCCTGAAGGTGATCCAGGACGGTGGCAGCATTCTCGAGGAACTGGGTGTCGCCCGGGAACAGGTGGCCGGCATGCATGACCTGTTTGGCGTCTCCGGCATCTGCAACATCCTCGGGGCGATCAAGATGGCCGATTACCTGAGGCTGGGCCCCGGCGACAATGTGGTGACCATTGCCACCGACGGCTTCGACCGCTACCCCTCGGTGATGGAAGACCTGGAACGGCGGAGCCTGGAAACAGAGGACTTTGTTCTCAGGCGTTGGGCGAAAGATATCTTCATGAAGAAAGATACAGAAAATATCTATGACTTCCGCGCTATGACCGGCAAGGAACAACTGTTCCGCCAGAAAGAAAAGGACTGGCTCCCCTTCGGCTATTCGCAGGAATATCTAGACAGCATGCGCCATGCCGGAGTTCTGGGAAGAGGAGTATGCCAAGGTAAAGGACTACGATCAAAAAATCAATTCAATGCGCTAGTGCTAACCAGAGGAGGGTTGCATCGTGGATCTGGATTTCAGCAGGGTACTGGCGGGAGCGCAGAAGCATAGGCAGGATATCTTCAAATTCCTGCGGGATATGATCGCCATGCCCAGCGAGAGCAGCCAGGAAGAGAGGCTCGTCCTGCGGGTCGGAGAAGAGATGGAGCGGGTGGGCTTCGATCGGGTGGACATAGATCCGATGGGCAATGTCCTGGGTTATGTCGGCCATGGCAAACACCTGATCGCCATGGATGCCCACATCGATACGGTGGGTATCGGCGATCGCAGTTTATGGGACTTTGATCCCTACCAGGGCTTTGAAGACGAGGAGTTCATCGGGGGCCGGGGATCCAGCGACCAGGAAGGCGGCATGGCCTCCATGGTCTATGCCGGCAAGCTGATCAAGGAACTCGGCCTGGAGGGCGATTACACCCTGCTGGTGACGGGGACCGTCCAGGAGGAGGATTGCGACGGGCTGTGCTGGCAGTACATCATCGACGAAGACAAGATCAGGCCGGAATTCGTGGTGATCACGGAGCCTACCGCCTGCCGCATCTACCGGGGACACCGCGGCCGCATGGAGATCAGGGTGGCGACACACGGCCTGAGCTGTCACGGTTCTGCTCCGGAACGAGGAGACAACGCCATCTACAAGATGGCCCCCATCCTGATGGAGCTGCGGGCGCTGAACGATAACCTGAAGCATGATGACTTTCTGGGGAAGGGCAGCCTGGCCGTATCGGAGATCTTCTTCAGTTCTCCGTCCCGGTGCTCGGTTGCCGACGGCTGCACCATCTCCGTCGACCGGAGGCTGACTTTGGGTGAGACCAGGGAGATGGCGCTGCAGCAGATCCGGAACCTGCCCTCGGTCAGGCAATCCGGGGCCGAGGTCTCCCTGTACGATTACAGCAGGCCATCCTATAAGGGGCTGGTCTATCCCACGGAATCCTACTTTCCCACCTGGGTGGTCGAGGAGGACCACCCCGCGTGCAGGACACTGGTCGAGGCATACCGGGGGCTGTTCAAGGAGGAGCCGCTGGTGGATAAGTGGACATTTTCCACCAATGGGGTAGCCATCATGGGACGGTACCAGATTCCGTGCATCGGCTTCGGTCCGGGACACGAAGAGTTCAACACCCACGCTCCCAACGAGAAAACGTTGAAGAGCGAGCTGATCAGGGCGGCGGCCATGTATGCCGTGGCGCCGTCTATCTACGTGACACGATACGCATATTGAGACAGGAGGACGGCTGCCATGCTGACACAATTCAGGGGTAAGCACTTCATCAATCTGGAGGATTGGACGAAGGAAGAACTCGACACCTTATTGGACGTTTCCTACGACCTGAAAAGAAAGTTTGCCATGGGAGTTCCCACCCGTTATTTACAGGATAAAACTGTTTTCCTCATATTCTTCGAGCAGTCGACCAGGACGAGAAACTCCATGGAAACCGGGATCACCCAGTTGGGGGGACACGGCAATTACCTGGACTCGAGCACGATGCAGGTATCGCACGGCGAAGTGGCCAAAGATACGGCAATTATCCTATCCAGGTTCGGTCATGCCATCGCCTGCCGGTATTGCAACTGGGGAACCGGCAACAAGTATTTGAATGAAATGGCGCACTGGGCGACAGTCCCAATCATCAATCTGCAGTGCGATCTGTATCACCCGATGCAGGTGATCGCCGATCTGATGACCATGCAGGAGAAACTGGGCGACCTCAGAAGGGCGAAGGTTTCCATCATCTGGGCGTATGCCGCCTCCCATAAAAAGCCGATCTCCGTCCCCGTGTCCCAGGCGCTCTTCTTCCCGAGGTATGGCATGGACGTCACCCTGGCCTATCCCGAAGGATATGACCTGCCGGACTGGGTGATCAGCCAGGCGAGGGAGAATGCCTTACGATGCGGCGGCTCCCTGACGATCACGCATGATATGGAAGAGGCCTACCGGGGGGCGGATGTGGTCTATCCGAAGAACTGGGGGAGCTGGGTCACCAACCAGAGCACGGTGGTGGTCGATGATCTGCTGGAATCGCACCGGGGATGGAAGTGCACGGAAAAGATGATGCAACTCGCCAGCAAGGATGTGCTGTATATGCATGCATTGCCGGCTGATAGAGGAAACGAGGTCGAGGATTCTGTCATCGACGGGCCGCACTCGGTGGTCTACGATGAGGCCGAGAACCGGCTGCACACCGCCAAGGCAGTCATGACACTGACCATGGGCGGTCGATAAGCCGGATACGGGGAGGCAGCGCGGATGATCGACATGATTATCAAGAATGGATATGTTGTCACGCCGAGCACCACCTTTAAGGCAGATATAGCTGTCAATGAGGGACGGATCGAAGCGATCGGCAGCGCCTCGCTGTTTGGCAAAGCGAACAGGGTAATCGATGCGGATGGTAATTATATATTGCCTGGCCTGATCGACACACATACACACCTGGAAGCGCCACTGAGGGGTTGCCGGGGTGCTCTGGATTTTTATAGCGGGAGTGTCGCCGGAGCCTTTGGCGGAGTTACAACCTTGATCGACTTCACCAATATCGGGGATATTCTGATCAACAGCGTCAAAGCCAGGTTGGAAGAGATGGCCAAGTGTGTTATCGATTACAGCGTGCACGTCAGCATCACATCGGATGATGACCAGGTTCTGAACGGGATCAGAGCGGTGGTGGATTATGGATGTCCGAGCTTCAAATTTTACACTACCTATAAAAAAGAAGGCTTCATGCTCGGCGATGAAGGGCTTCTGCGCGCCTTTGCCGAGATCAAGAGATGTGGTGGCCTGCCGGGAGTTCATGCAGAAAGCGATCCGATTGCCCAGGCCAATATTGAAAAATTTAAAGCGGCAGGGACTCTCGGATGGAGGCAACACGCGGAATCCAAGCCGCAATTGTGCGAGCAAGAGGCTGTCGACAGGGTAATGTCGTTGGCGAGGTACGTGGGGACGCCGTTGTATATATTTCACCTGACAAGCGCCGCCGGCCTGAAATCGCTGCAGCGCGCCCAGGGCGAGGGGCAGGTGGTCTATGCGGAGACCTGCCCGCACTACCTCGCCCTGACTAAGGAAAAATATGACGAACCTGATGGGATCATCTATATCATGAGCCCTCCGCTGAAAGACAGAGCGGACCAGCTTGCCCTGTGGGAGGGGATCGGGGCGGGGAATATTGCCGCCGTGAACTCCGACGACTGCGCCTACGAGATATCGGAGAAGGAGAAGTTTTTGGACCGGGATGCACAGGGCGTCATTATTCCTGATTTCACGAGAGTGGCCAACGGGGTGCCGGGAATCGAAGAGAGACTGCCGGTTCTCCTGAGCGAAGGCGTCAACAGCGGCCGGATCTCCCTGAACAGATTGGCGCAGATCACCTCCTTCAATCAGGCGAGGATCTTCGGGATGTACCCCAAAAAGGGAGCGATCCAGCCGGGAAGCGATGCCGATCTGGTAATTCTCGATCTGGAAGAAAGCCGGGAGATATCAGCCAAAACCTTGCATCAGGGGTTGAGTTATTCGATCTATGAGGGCAGAACTGTCAAGGGGTGGCCGGTGATGACTTTGTCCAGGGGCCGAGTCATCGTGGAGCAGGGGGAATTTACAGGCAAGAGGGGAGCAGGAGAGTTTATCAGGAGAGAGTTGTAACCGGGAGCGAGAGAGTTGCTGGGGCTTCAACTGGGTCTTGGCTTCAGAGGGGGATTGCTTTTCCCCCACTGAAGCTTAGAGCCAGTTAATTAGGGGCGTAGCCGCTCTTATCCCACCGCTTCATGTACTCCGCATTCTTCAGGCCGGGCTGTAAGCCCGGATGCGGAGGAAGCGGGGGCATTAGAGCGGGTAGCCATCGGTAAAATTATTCCTACAGGTGAAGATGCATACGAGGAGCGAAGAGTGAGATGAGCGCGAGACTCTATGTCAATGATCAAGCGTACGAAATCGAACACCTGGACGGGAGCCTGCTCACTTTTCTGCGACAGGAACTGGGGTTGATGGGAACCAAGAATGGTTGCGGGGAGGGGCATTGCGGGAGTTGTACCGTACTCGTCAATGGCAAGGCCCGCCGGGCTTGTGTCACTAAAATAGCCCAACTGGATGGAGCGAGAATCGAAACCATCGAAGGTCTTGCCCGAGATGGGCGACTGCACCCGCTGCAGGCGGCCTTTATCAAGGAGGGGGCGATTCAGTGCGGTTTTTGCACTCCTGGAATGATCATGGCTGCCAAAGGATTGCTGGATGCCAACCCGGACCCTGCTGACGGGGAGATCCGTGAGGCGTTAAGGCACAACCTGTGCCGTTGCACCGGTTATGTCAGCATCTTCCGGGCGATCCGGATGGCGGCGGACTGGCTCAAGGACCCGTCCAGGCAGCCACCGGTGCCGGGGCCGGAAGCGGAAGCCGCTGAAGTGATCGGCGTTTCCGTGCCCAAGGTGGATGCCTATGCCAAGGTGGCCGGCGCTCCCATATTTGCCGATGACCTGCAGCGGGAAAACATGCTCTATGGCAAACTGGTGCATGGTAATTTGCCCTACGCCAGGATCGTCGGCGTGAATATCGATCAGGCGAAGAACTTGCCGGGTGTGGCGGCGGTGTTGACAGCCGGGGACGTGCCCGGCCTGAACGCCTTCGGCGGTATCGTGCCCCATCAGCCCGTGCTGGCCGGTGACATCGTACGCTATGTGGGCGATCCCGTGGCCGTGGTTTTTGCAGAGACAGAGGCCATCGCCGCCCAGGCTGCAAAACTGGTCGAGGTCGATCTGGAACCCCTGGAACCGGTCTTTACTCCCGAGGACGCTCTGCGCCAGGATGCCCCGCAACTGCACCCCGCCGCGCCGTGCCCATGTACTCCGCATTCTTTCAGGCCGGGCGTTAGCCAGGATGCGCCTGTGTCCCGCATTCTTCAGGCCGGGCGTAGCCCGGATGCGGAGGAGGAGGGCAACCGGCACCCGGCACCCGGCAACGTCGTCAACCATGTCACCGTCAAGAAGGGAGATGTCGGCCTGGGTTTTGAACAGGCTGACGTCATCGTCGAAGGCACCTACCGGACTCAGATGGTCGAGCACGCCTATCTGGAGCCGGAGTCCGCCCTGGCGGAGATTGGCGAGGACGGCAAGATTACGGTCTATACCGGCAGCCAGAGTTCCCATGCCTTCAGGCTGCAGATAGCCAGAAGCCTGGGGGTTCCGGAAGACAGGGTGCGGGTCATCTTTACGGCCACCGGCGGGGCTTTTGGCGGCAAGGAGGAACCGGTGGTACAGATTCACGCTGCTCTCGGGGCCATGAAGACCGGCCGGCCGGTGAAAATGACGGTGACACGGCGGGAATCGATCATGAAATCCACCAAGCGCCATGCCCAGAAGATCTACATGAAGCATGGGGCAACCAGTGATGGGCGACTGGTGGCGATCGAGGCCCGGATCTTGGCAGACACGGGTCCCTATGCATCGTGGGGGATGCCTGTGGTATTCAGGGGGGCGGTCTGCGCTGCAGGGCCCTATGTGGTTCCTCACGTCTATTCCGAGGCGGTGGGCGCCTATACCAACAACGCCATCGGAGGCGCCTTCCGTGGGTTTGGCAGCACCCAGGTTTGCTTTGCCGGGGAAGTCCAGATAGACCGGCTGGCCAGGAAGCTTGGCATCGACCCGATCGAGTTCAGGAGGCGCAATGCTCTTGCTGTGGGAGAGACCACATCCACGGGCCAGGTGCTGGAGCCGTCAGTTGCCTATGACGAGACCCTGGTGGCGATCAGGGAAGCCCTGGCCAAAACAGAGATCCCGAAATCTGACGGGCATAAAAAGATTGGCGTGGGCATCGCCAGCGCCTTTAAAAATGTCGGCATCGGAGACGGCAAGCCTGATGGGGCCGGTGCATCCGTAGAGCTGACGGCGCAGGGCCGGATCATGGTGTATACCGGAGCCACCGATATGGGCCAGGGCTCCAACACCGCCATGGCCCAGATTGCTGCCGGCGCGGGCGGCTTTCCGCTCGGTTGCGTGGATGTCTTATCCAGCGACACCGATCTCTGCCTCGACGCCGGTATGACCACGGCCTCGCGCCAGACCTACGTCTCCGGCAACGCGGTCGCTCACTGTGCGGCCGCCCTGGGCGAACAGATCAGAAAGGCCCTCGGTGACCAGTGGGAGGCCGACGCCGCGGACATCACCTTTGATAAAGACGGGCCTGTTCTGGGAAGGCGCCGCATGAGCTACGCCGAATTGCAGCGTTGGCTGGCAGGACGGGGGGCGGATACCAGGATCTCCTATCACTATGATCCTCCGGTGTGTTACCCGTTGCCCAAATGCGCCGATCATGAACCCGGTGTGGACCTGGAGCGCTACCGGGTGCACTTCGCCTATTCCTTTGGCACCCAGGCGGCTATCGTGGAAGTTGATGAGGAGACGGGCGCGGTCAGGGTTCTCAAGGTGATTGCCGCTCATGAGGTTGGCAAAGCCATCAACCCGCAGAACGTTCAGAACCAGATCGAAGGATGCGTGGTGATGGGCCTGGGGTATGGCCTGATGGAAGAGTTCCAGATGAGCCAGGGGCAGATCGTGACGGATACCCTGAAAAAACTCCATCTTCCATACAGCAACGTGGTTCCCGAGATCGAGGTCCATATCGTTGAGGACCCCCAACCAGGCGGGCCCTTTGGAGCCAAGGGCCTGGGCGAGCTGCCGGTCAACCCCACCGCTCCGGCCATAATTAACGCCATCTATGATGCGGTAGGTGTTCGCCTGACCGAACTGCCGGCAACTCCTGAAAAATTACTCAAGGCCTTAAAGGAAAGGGATTGACCGGTTTCTAAGAAAGGAGATGCTGTTATGGCCAGGTTAAATGTCAACATTTGCGGGATCGAATTTGCCAATCCCATTATGCCGGCGGCGGGGCCTCCGGTACGGGACGGAAAGGCAGCCAGGGCCGCCGCTGCCGGCGGTGCGGGGGCTATCGTCACCAAAACAGTGTCGGACCGGCCTGCAGATGTGCCCAGGCCGTGCATGGCTACAGTCAGGGGAGGCTTCCTGAATGCCGAGTTGTGGTCGGAACTGCCCAAGGAGCAGTGGCTGGAATGCGAGTACCAACAGGCGCGGGAAACCGGCCTGCCCCTGATCATCGGACTTGGATATACGGCGGCGCAGATCTCCATGCTGGCCAAACTGGTCAGGCCCTTTGCCGATGCCCTGGAACTGTCCACCCATTACGTGGGCAACGACATCTCTCCCATCCTGGATGGTCTGAAAGCTGCCAAGGATGCGGTGGACGTGCCTGTCTTCGTCAAACTGACTCCGCATAACAACATCCAGGAGATTGCCCTGGCTCTGGAGCGGGCCGGAGGTGACGGGCTGGTGATGATCAACTCCTTCGGCCCCTGCCTGGGCATCGATATCGAGACCGGCCTCCCGTACATGGGGAGCAGAGATGGGTACGGCTGGCTGTCAGGCCCTGCTATCAGGACTCTTGCCCTGCGTTGCGTGTATGATGCCGCACGAGCGGTGCATGTTCCCATCTTCGGAGTGGGTGGCGTCAGCACCGGCCGGGACGCCGTGGAGATGTTCATGGCCGGCGCTTCTGCCGTTCAGGTCTGCACTGCGGCGATTCTTCAGGGTCCGAAAGTCTACGGCAAGATTGCCGGAGAGCTGAACGAGTTCCTGGATGCTCATGGCTATGGATCAGTAGAGGAAATCAGGGGCCTGGCCATCAGAAAATCGTCAGAGCGGTCTTTCAGGACCTGCGCCGCGGTGCCGGTGGTCGAGCGGGAGCGCTGTAATCTCTGCGGCGCCTGTGAAACCAGTTGCGTCTATGGAGCGGTCTCCAGGACCGATAAGCTGGAGATCGACCCCGGGAAGTGTTTCGGCTGCGGATTGTGCGTGACCCGCTGCCAACGCCGGGCTCTGAGGCTGCCGGCTTAACCCGTGAATCTTGAACAAAGGCGTGAAGGGGAGGGCATCAGATGCTGCTGGTCGGCAACGGACCCTTGTTGACGATGACGCCGGAAGCGCCGTTTCAGGTAGAGGGCGCGGTGGCGATCGATGGTGGCCGTATCATGGCAGTGGCGCCGACGGAAGATCTGAGGCAGCGCTACCCCGGGGCTGAATGGATCGACGCCGGGGGCATGGTGATCATGCCCGGGATGATCAACGCCCATATGCATCTGTACAGCACCTTTGCCCGGGGAATGGCCCTGAAGGAGGCTCCGCCGTCCAATTTCCTGGAGATTTTACAGCGCCTCTGGTGGCGGCTGGATAAGGCCCTGACCCTCGATGACATCTACTACAGCGCCCTGTTGCCGCTGATCGACTGCATCAAGAGCGGGACGACAACCGTCCTCGACCACCATGCCAGCGCCCATGCGGTCAGGGGCAGCCTGGAACGGATAGCCCTGGCGGCCGGAGAGGCCGGCGTGCGAACCTGCCTGGCCTACGAGGTGTCCGACCGGGACGGCGAGGCGATCATGCGGGAGGGTATCGAAGAGAACATCGCGGCGATCAAGAAGTACCGGGGACAACAAGAATGTAATGTTTCAGCCACCTTTGGTCTTCACGCATCCCTCACCCTGTCTGATGCCACTCTGGCAGCCTGCCGGGAGGCCGAGGCCGAAGTGAACAGCGGTTTTCACATCCATGTCGCTGAAGGCATCCAGGACGTGGAGGATGCCCTGGGGCGTTCCGGCCGGCGAGTGGTGGAGCGCCTTGCCAGGCACGGCATCCTGGGGCCGAAGACCATCGCCGCCCATTGCGTCCACGTGACGGAGGCCGAGATGGCGATCCTGAAAGAGACCGGAACCATGGTCGTCCATAACCCCGAATCCAACCTGGCCAATGCGGTTGGCTGCGCTCCAGTGGGTGCCCTGCTGGCGTCGGGGATCACTGTAGGACTGGGAACCGACGGTTATACCAGCGACATGTTCGAGTCTCTGAAAGTGGCCAATATCTTGCGCAAATCTGTTTCCGGCAACCCGAGCAGCGACTTGGCAGAAATATCTTCCCTGGTCTTTGGCAACAACCAGAAAATATTGTCACAGTTTTACCCTCAACCGGTAGGCCGCCTGGAACCGGGGGCCTACGCGGATATCATCCTGGTGGATTACCAGGCGCCCACCCCCATCAATGCGTCGAACTGGTTTGGACACCTCCTGTTTGGCTTTAACAGCAGCCGGGTGGACACCACCATTGTCGGCGGGAAGGTGCTGATGCGGGGACGGCGGTTGACCGAGCTGGACGAAGCGGATATTGCTGCCAGGGGGCGTCAACTGGCAGCCGGGCTTTGGGAGCGCTTTTGAACCGGCAGGCGCCGGCAACGCTATCGCAGCCGGCAGCAGCACCGGGTACGGCTTCCTGGCCGGATTCGCCTCTTACAGGCTGCCACGGATCGTGTTATGCTTGAATCCAGGTTAATAGCGCTCAGAGTGAGGAGGCAACCGAATGGATAGAGTCACGATTGACTTTACTTTGAATGGAGAGCGCAAAACCGTTGCTGTTAACCAGAATATGACACTGCTCGAAGTGATCAGAGATGAATTCGGGTTGACGGGGACAAAGGAGGGCTGTGGGCAGGGGGAATGCGGGGCCTGCACGGTCATCCTTGACGGCAAGGCCGTCAATTCTTGCCTGGTTCTGATCTCCCAGGTGCAGGGCCGGACCGTGACTACCATTGAAGGATTGAGCAAGGATGGCTCCTTGGATCCGCTCCAATCCAGCTTCATCGAGGCGGGTGCTGTCCAGTGTGGTTACTGTACCCCGGGCATGATCATGTCTGCTAAAAGCCTCCTGTCCAAAAACAGCAACCCTTCGGTGGATGAGATCAAGATGGCTATTTCGGGGAACCTCTGTCGCTGCACGGGGTACATCAAGATCATCAAGGCCATCCGGATCGCTGCGCTGAATGCCCCGAACAACGGCGCCGGCGGTGATCAATGATGGCGGAGCATAGATGGATCGGGAAGGCGGTGCCGCGGATCGATGCGCGGGATAAAACGACCGGCGCCGTAAAGTATGTAACCGATCTCGTTTTCCCGGGGATGTTGTGGGGCACAGTCCTGAGAAGCGAGCATCCGCACGCTCTGATCAGGCGGATCGACACCGGAAGGGCAGCAGCCGCTCCCGGGGTGGTGGGTATTTTTACACACCGCGATGTGCCCGGGCTGAATGCCTTTGGCATCATCAAACAGGACCAGCCGGTCTTATGCCAGGATAAAGTCAGGTTTATGGGCGATTCCATCGCCCTGGTGGTCGCTGCCAGCAAGGAGTGCGCCTGTCGCGCCCGGGACCTGATCGAGGTGGAGTACGAGCCGCTTCCGGTAGTGTCCGATATGGAGGAGGCGATCACGACCCCTGTCAAGGTGCATGAACGGGGAAACGTGATTAAGCATGTCCAGATCAAAAAAGGTGATGTGGAGCAGGGTTTTGCGCAGGCAGACCTGATCGTGGAGGAAACCTACCATACTCCACGCCAGATGCATACTTTTTTAGAGACTGAGGGCGGCGTGGGGGTCATCGACGAAAAGGGGGACATAACGATCTATGCAGGATCGCAGTATCCCTTCCGGGATATCATTCAGATCTCCCGTTCTCTGGACTACCCCCGGGAGAAGATCCAGGTGGTCGCCCATACCGTAGGCGGTGGTTTCGGCGGCAAGGACGAGGTGACGGTGCAGATTTTGCTGGCCCTGGCAACGCTGAAAACGGGACACCCGGTGAAGATTGTCTGGAGCCGGGAGGAGTCCGTCATCGCCGGCGTCAAGAGGCTGCCGATGAAGATCACCTTGAAGACGGCGGTTACCAGGGACGGGAAGTTGGTTGCCAACAAGGCCCGTATTGTAGCCGACTCCGGCGCCTATGACGCCCTGGGAAGCGCCATCATGCAACTTGCCGTGGAACACGCCAGCGGTCCCTATTATGTGCCCCACACCGACCTGGAAGGCTATTGCGTCTATACCAACAACAGTATCGGCTCGGCCTTCCGGGGCTTTGGCGCCACCCAGGCCACTTTTGCCATCGAGAGCCAGTTGGACCTGATCGCCAAAAAACTGGGCATCGATCCCTTAGAGATCAGGTTGAAGAATGCCTTGCAAGATCACCAGAGCGCCAACCTGGGACACCTGCCGGCCCCGAGCGTGGGGATCGCGGAGACCTTGAAATGTCTTCAGGATCACGATCTGTGGAAAAACCGGCAAGCCTATCTCCAAACAGACAAGCCTTACCTGAGGAGGGGGATCGGGGTCGCCTGTTCCCACCAGGGGTGTGGATTGGGGCCTTTCCTACCGGATTACGGCGCGGCGACCTGCATCCTGCTGCCTGGCGGCAGGTTCAGGCTGAAGGTTGGCAGCCCGGATATCGGACAGGGGAACAGCACTGTCTTTGTCCAGATGGCCGCCGAGGTTTTACGCTGTGACCCACAGGATATCGATCTGGATATCGGAGATACCAGGATCACCCCTGATTCCGGCAGCACCAGCGCCTCCCGCACCACCTATACCAATGGCAACGCCATTATCATCGCGGGCAAGAAGATACAGGCCAACCTTCTGGCCGAGGCTTCCAGGCGGCTGGGACTGCCCCCGGATTCGTTGGAACTGGGAGACAGGTGTATCACCGCCCAGGGCTCAAACCAGCAAATAAGTTATTCTGAAATCGCAGAGGGCCTGGCCAGGGACGGCAAGACCCTGGAATGCACGGGAAAGTTCGATTGGCCGACAGCCGATCTGGAATTTCCCGATGCCCCGGGATTGCCTCATTACATATACAGCTATATTTCTGAACTGGCGCTGATTGAAGTCAACGAACTGACCGGAGAGGTTAGCGTTTTGAAGGCGGTGGTGAGTCCTGATCCTGGCAGGATTATCAACCGGCAAGGCCTCGAGGGACAGGTTGAAGGGGGAACCGTCATGGGAACCGGATACGCCCTGATGGAACAGGTAATCCAAGTTGATGGCAAATATCTGAACAGGGATCTGTCGACCTATATCATCCCCACTGCGGCGGATACGGGTGAGATCGAGACCGTCCCGGTAGAGAGGCTGGAGAGCAGCGGTCCATTCGGCGCCAAGGGGATCGGCGAGGTAGTGTGCAGCCCCGTCACGCCTGCCATTACCAACGCTATCGGCAATGCGCTTGGTATCAGAATTACCAGGATACCGGCTACTGCCGAGGATATCTATAACCTGACCAGGAAAAACGATCTCCTATCCTCGAGGGAGGTTTATGATGCTACAGACCTTTGAATTGATCAGGCCCCGCAATCTCGATGCTGCGCTGGCGGCGATGGCCGGTGGCAACGCCACGCCTCTGGCCGGAGGCACGGATCTGCTGGTGAGGATCAAAAAAGGATTGCTGGAGCCGGAAAAAGTCGTGGATTTGTCGGCTCTGGAGGAGTTGGGCGGGATCAGGGAAGATGGCGAGCAGATCGTTATTGGCCCGCTGATCACGCATGGAGAGGTTATGGAATCTGATCTGGCAAACAGGTACTTGCCGGTTCTGGTGCAGGGATGTGCCACTGTCGGCTCCCCTCAGGTTAGAAATATGGGCACCCTGGGGGGCAATATCGTGAATGCTTCTCCGGCAGCGGATTCCATCCCTCCCCTGATCGTGCTGGAGGCGGGAGTGATCCTGCAATCGCTTGCAGGCAAGAGAGAGATGCGCCTGGAAGAGTTCATCATTGGACCTGGAAAAACACAATTGAGAGCCGGTGAGGTGTTGACCGGAATTGTGGTCAATAAAATGCCAGCCGGCGAGAGGAGTCTTTACAGAAAACTGGGGCAGCGCAAGGCCCTGGCTATTTCTATCGCCAGCGTGGCTGTCCGGATGGAATTTGATCTGGCAACCGGAATGTGCAGCAACCCCAGGATCGCCTTTGGGGCGGCGGTCCCGGCGATCAGGAGAGTCAAGGACCTGGAAAGCCTGCTTTGCCAGAGAAAATTGGACGAGCGGGGTATCAGGGAAATCGCCGAACAGGCTAAGGAGTTTTGCGCTCCCATATCGGATATCAGGGCATCGGCGGAGTACCGGAGAGCCATGTGCGGCTCTTTGCTGTATGAAGTCCTGTACGAGTTAACCTGTTAGCTGGCCAACTACCTGAATCCCGGGATGACATGGATAGGGCAGGGCCGTCAGGGTGGGAAGGAGGCGATGATGTGGGTTACCGGTGGATCGGCAAGCCTGTTGCCAGGGAAGATGCCCACGATAAGGTGACTGGAAAGACCAAGTACATGACCGATCTGGCTTTTCCGGGACTGGCCTGGGGAACGATTGTACGTTCCGGGGTTCCCCACGCAGAGATACTGGCCATAGACACCGCGGAAGCAGAGAACTGCCCCGGGGTGTTGGCAGTGGTGACCCACCGGGATGTTCCCGGATGCAACGCCTATGGTATCGCCTGCGACGACCAGCCGGTATTCTGTCGTGACCGGATCCGGTACGAGGGCGATCCGGTGGCGGGCGTGGTGGCGGAGACGAGAGAGATCGCTGCCCGGGCTGCCGGGAAGATCAGGATTGTTTATCAGGAGTTGCCCGGAGTCTTCGATCCCCAAGAGGCGCTCGCCGATGGGGCTCCCCTGGTGCACGAGCGGGGGAACCTGCTGCTGCAGGCCCATGTCGTCAATGGAGATGCGGCTGCAGCATTTCAGGAGGCAGACTTGGTCGTTGAAAGGGACTATTTCTGCCCGATCCAGTTCCCGGTCTACCTGGAGCCGGAGGGCGGGGTGGTCTGGTATCGGGACGGGAGCCTGACAGTCTGGTGCGGCTCCCAGTATCCGACCCAGGACCAGCGTCAGCTCAGCCGCGTGCTAGGTATTCCAGAGCCGCAGATCAGGATCGTCTCCAATCCGGTTGGCGGGGCATTTGGGGGTAAGGATGATCTGACCATACAGCCACAACTGGCGGTGATGGCTCTCAAGGCTGGCTGCCCGGTCAAGCTGGTCAATTCCCGCGAGGAATCCAACCAGACGAGTTGGAAGCGGCATCCAATGTCCATCACCATGAAGACGGCAGCGAAGCTGGACGGGACGTTGCTTGCCAACCAGGTGAGAATAGTGGCGGACACCGGCGCCTATGCCGGCCTGGGAGGAGCGGTGCTGACCAACACTATTGGACACGCCTGCGGCGCCTACCGAGTCCCCAATATAGACGTGAAGGGATATTGCGTTTACACGAACAACTGCCCCAGCTCCGCCATGAGGGGTTTCGGCGTCCCCCAGGTCAATTTTGCCATGGAAAGTCAGATGGAGATCATCGCTGCGGAACTGGGTCTGGATCCGCTGCAGGTCAGGATGCAGAACTGCCTGGTGACCGGAGACCGGGGCCCCTTGGGGAATTCGTTGACCATGGCCATGGGTACTCTGCCGGCCTTAATGAGAGCGAGGGATACGGAGATCTGGAAACGGCGGACGAAGAAAAAGCAGCAGGATGGCCTGGACGGCAGACAGTGTGGCAATCCCTGGAAGAAGCGCGGCACCGGCATCGCCGTCTGCATCAAGGGAGTCGGGCTGGGCAAGGGGATCCCCGATTACAGTGCCGCCGACATTGTTTTGACTGGCGCTGGAGATTACCTGGTCTCTATCGGATGCCCGGAAATAGGTCAGGGCAATCATATCGCTTTTGCCCAGATGGCGGCCGAGGCTTTGGGCTGCCCCATACGCAGGGTGCGCATTGTCCAGGGGGATTCGTCCTGCACACCGGACTCGGGCGTGGCGGCAGCATCACGCACTGTATACGCTGCCGGCAATGCCATTCTGTTGGCGGCCGAGGAGATCAAGCGGCAACTGCAGCGGTTGGCGGCGGGGCTATGGGGGGTGGCCGCGGATGAGGTGCACTGGGACGCCGATCGGGTCTGCCACGGCGAGAGACGGATCTCCGTTCCGGAGTTGGCCCTGCTGGCTGCGCAACAGGGATCGGAGATCAGGGCGTCGGGGCACTTCGACATGCCCACGGTGGACCGGGGTGTGCAAGGGCTTTCTGGCGTACCCAGCCTGTTGTTCGGGTCGACCGTACAGATCGCCATGGTGGAAGTGGATACTGGGACCGGCTGCGTGGATGTGCTGGAGACCGTCTGTATTCCCGATGCCGGCAGGATTATCAACATCCAGGGGCTGGAGGGGCAGGCCGAGGGAGGAACGGTGATGGGCATGGGCTATGCGCTGATGGAAAAGGGCCTGATCAGGAACGGCCGGATGCTGACCAATAATTTCGATACCTACCTGATCCCGACCTCTTTGGACTGCCCAGGCATAGTCGTGCTGCCGGTCGAAGAGCCGGAGGCGACCGGCCCTTTCGGCGCCAAGGGAATTGCCGAAGCCTTGAGTTCAGCCATGACGCCGGCGGTGATCAATGCCATCCATGACGCTGTAGGAGTCAGAATCACCCGTTTGCCGGCGACCGCGGAGGATGTCTACGCCGGCTTAATGCAGAAGACCTAGAAGCGGGATAGTATGCCGACAGGCCGCCGGCAAGCCCGGGAATTTACCGTGCCAGGGCAACGTTGTTGTACACTTTATCCAATGGCATGCCCAGGTCCATGAGCTCTCTCCTGACGTCCAGGTACAACTTCTGGTACTCCGGAGACGGCTTCATCTCTTTCAGGTCGAAGCATTCCAGGATGCTCTTGCCTTTCGGTGGGTTCTTCAATTGCTCTTCGTATTTTGGAAGCACCTGCTTGGCAATCTCGTTCGCTTGCTTGCGGGTCATTCCGGCGCAGGACTTGAATACCTCACCGCACCACCAGCATTCCATCGGGGTGAGGTAATCGGTAAACTTGCCGCCGGCCGAACGAGGCTGCGTGGTTTTGGATGCGCCGGATACGCAGTGATTCATCAAGCCTACGGCAGCCTCATACATGAACATATCTGTGCATGGACCTCCGGTTTCGTTCACGATCTTGTTCCGGATCAGGTGGGTGTTCCGGCTGACGGCCTGAATGGCCACGCTGTTCGCCCAGAGGGCTTTGCGGCCACAGTTGCCCAGCAAGTGGATATCGTAGACATAGGAGCTGGTATAGTCGCTGTCCAGAATGGTGGCGATCAGCAGATCTACAGCCACATTGGCCAGGGCTGCTCCCTCCGGAGGCCCGGCGTACCCGCCGATATAGGAGAATCCGCCGGCGCGGATGCGCATGTCGTAGTTGATGGCCATCATGATCCGGTGAAATACGGAGAAGTTTGTTTTCAGCTCTACCGGACATAGAGCCATGGTCACGTTGCCCGGCCCCCCGATGGAGGCGGCGCCACCCAGGTGTCCGTACTGGGTAACGGCGCCGGCCACTCCGGTGTTGGCCATTCCCGGGCGTCCGGCGCGCCAGAGCGCCTCGCGGCGCAGCTCGGTTTCATAGCGGCCCATCAAGGTCTCGTAGGGTGTGCCGGAACGGATCTGCCTGCCATAGACCGTTGCCATGGAGGGGCCGTGAAGCACATCTACCAGTTCCCTGTATTTGACTATTCCTTCGACGATCGGGACATACAATTCCTCTGAGACGACGATGCCCAGGGATGCCGCCAGCAACGGAAAAGCCGGATCCTCAGGTTTCCTGGCTTTCAGCACCACCGAGTCGGGACCGCTGCCCAGGGTTATTGCTGCGGGCTTATGGCGCAGGGTATCCAGCAACTCATCCTCTTGGATCTTGATGATTCTTTCAGTATCCACATTGAGCATGCCGATCTCCAGCGCCAATTCGTAGCCGGCTTTATAGAACTGGTCTGCCAGTTCGTCATCGCAGTTGATCGGATTTTCCATGTCGCAGGTTTTTGCCAGGCCGTATTTCTTCAGCTTGGCCATGATGGTCTGCGGGATCACCTTGACATCCCAATCCTTGACAGAGCAGATGGGGCCTGTATAGGCACGATCCAGGCTTCTCAAGATCTTTTCTGTGCGCAATGACATTTTGACCCCTCCTAACCTTGATAATATTCGAGAATGACTGGTTCGAAAGTACCGGGTGTCTGACCGGACTTGACGAGTCTCTTACATACTTCGACGGCATCGGTTGCTATGTAGCCATGGCCGTCCGCCCCGATCTTCCTGGCCCACTCGGCCGTGACCGGACCGCCGCCAACGACATAGTAGTACTTGCTTCTCAGGCCGGAATCTACCAGGTACTGGACTACATCCTGCTGGTAGGGCATCGAGGTGGTTAACAGGGTTGATGCGCCGATGATATTGGCGCCGAGTTCCTCGGCCTTTTTTACGAAGACCCTTGGTTCTACGTCAATGCCGATATCGTACACCTCGAAGCCGTTTATGGCCAACAAGCCGCCGACGATGTTTTTGCCGATATCGTGCAGGTCGCCGGATACCGTGCCGATTACCACTTTCCCAAGGGTGGCATTCTTACCCTTGTTTTCATCTGCCAGCGCCTTGGCAAGCTCGTTAAGCACGGCTTTCATGGCGTCCCCGGCGAGGATCAGTTCCGGCAGGTAGGCCTCTCCAGAAGCTGAATCTGGCGCCAATTACATCTAATCCCTTGGCGGCCCCCTGTTGAATCGCTTCTATTGCCGGAATACCTGCAGCCAATGCCTCCCGGGATACTTTAACCGCCCGATCAACGTCACATTCCACAATGGCATCGCGCAAACTTTCTAAAATCTTTTCCTTCATGGTATCCCCTCCATATCTATAGTTTGGGTTTGTCCCGGACAGTTAACGGTTTTAATGAGCTTAATTTTGAAGAGGAGGATGGAAATCGATTTGTGTCGAACATTGTCATTATAGCTGTTGATTAAGGAGGCTTCAAGATGTCCAAGTTGTTGATCAAAAACGCCAGGGCAATTGTTACCTGTGATGCCGATGACCGGATCTTGACCGGGCAGAGTATCTTGATAGACGGGCCCGCAATAGTAGCCATCGGTGATCATCTTGCCTGCGACGATGCGCTGACCATTGATGCCCGCCATATGTTTGTCTATCCCGGACTGGTCAATACCCACCACCATTTGCTGCAGGCTTTTACCCGCAATATTCCGGAGATCCAGTCGATGGAACTCTTTGACTGGCTGCCGTTCCTTTACAACGTCTGGAAGAATGTCAACTCCGATTACATTTACTACAGTTCCATGGTGGGTATGGCAGAATTTATCAAGTACGGCGGCACTACCCTGTTTGACCAGCACTTTGCCTTTCCTCGAGGCGACGGCCGAAACATCATCGATCGCCAATTTGAGGCCGCCGAAGCTCTCGGACTGCGTTTCCATGCAGGCAGAAGCTGTTTCACGAGAGGAAAAAAGGATGGCGGTCTCCCTCCCGACGAATTGGTGGAGAGCTTGGATGAGGTTTTGGATGACAGCCTGCGTGTTGTTGAGAAATTTCACGACTCAAGCAAATATTCCATGAGACAGGTTGCCCTGGCGCCCTGCTCCCCCTTTTCGGTGGACTCCACGGTGATGATCGAATCGGCCAAACTGGCCAGGGACAAAAAGGTCAGGTTGCATACTCACCTGGCGGAAACTCTGGATGAAGAGAGATACTGCCTGGAGACATACGGCAAGAGGCCCCTGGCCTGGGCCGAGGACTGCGGTTGGGTGCATGACGATGTCTGGTTCGCTCATGGCATCCACTTTACTGACGACGAGATCGATATTTTGAGCCAGGCACAAGCCGGGGTGGCCCATTGTCCCGTATCCAATATGAAGCTTGCCTCAGGGGTGGCCAAGGTGCCGCAGATGCTGGCCAAGAATGTCCCGGTCGGACTGGCCGTGGACGGCAATGGCAGCAACGATGCATCCAACTTGCTGGCCGATCTCCGGGTGGCCTACCTGTTGCACCGGCTAGGCTCCAGCGACATGGCGCCTACGGGATATGATATTTTAAAAGTGGCTACCGTTGGAGGCGCCAAACTGCTTGGCCGGAATGACATCGGCTCCATCTCGGTGGACAAGGCGGCGGATCTGTTCATGATCGACACCAACAAGCTGGAATTGGTGGGGGCGCTGCAGGATCCGGCCGCCTTCCTGGCTACTGTCGGCTATTACCGTCCAGTGGATGTCACCGTGATCAACGGAAGGATCGTATTCCAGGATGGCCGGTTGATTGGAGTGAACGAGGCGGCGGTGACGGAGATGGCAACCCGGGAACTGGAAAAGTACTATCAGTAGAAAACCCCTCGCTCCCTTTCAGCGGGATGCGGTAGCGGGCGCCATGCGCGAGGCGATGAATTCCCTAGGCTAAAAGAAGGTAAAATGAAAGGAAGAATGGAATTTTATTGTCAACGCCAAAGACGAGGTATGCCACTATTTAGGCGATCCCCATCGGGACGTAAGTCTCCGATGGGGATCCTACGCTGATGGAAAAAAATCAGAAAGCCACCCTTGCGGGCGCGACCTAGCATGCCGTGATTAGTGGTTACAGAGGGGGCTTTTCGGTGTCCATACTCTTGAAAGATGCTACCATCGTGACAATGAATGAGCGGGGCGAGGTGATCAGGGGTGATCTGCTGGTCGAAGGCGACCGGATCGCTGCTTTGGGGGGCGATCTCAGGAGTAATCTCCAGCAATCTCCAGATCAGGTCTACGATCTGCACGGGGATCTGCTCATTCCCGGCCTGATCCAGACCCATGTTCACCTCTGCCAGACCTTGTTTCGCGGCCAGGCGGATGATCTGGAACTGCTTGACTGGCTCAGGTCAAAGATCTGGCCGCTGGAGGGCGGACATGACCCGGAATCCCTTTACGACTCGGCCCTGCTGGGCATCGGGGAGCTGTTCCTGGGCGGGACGACGACGATCGTCGATATGGAGACGGTCCATCACACAGAGCACGCTTTTCGGGCCATTCTGGACACCGGGATCAGGGCGCTGTCAGGCAAGGTGATGATGGATGACTCCGGCGGAGGAGTGCCGCCCTCGCTGCAGGAAACCAGTGAGGACTCGCTCCGGGAAAGCGTTGACCTTTATGAAAAGTACCATGGCCAGGGAGATGGGAGGTTGTCGGTGGCCTTCACCCCCCGGTTTGTGATCTCCTGTACCGATCACCTGCTGCAGGAGGTGTCGCGCCTCGCCCGGGAGAAGGGCGCCTTCGTACATACTCATGCCTCGGAGAACCAGGGGGAGATTCAGGACGTGGAGAGCACGTGCGGCATGCGCAATGTGGTCTACCTGGACCGGGTCGGTCTGACTGGCCCCCGCCTCATCCTGGCTCACTGTATCTGGCTGGATGACGAGGAGAAGGAGATCCTGGTGCGCAGCCATACCCGGATCGTCCATTGCCCATCCTCCAACTTGAAACTGGCCTCAGGGCTAGCCGCCATTCCCGAACTCCTGGCGCAGGGGGCGGAGGTTTCCCTGGGAGCGGACGGAGCCTCCTTGCAACAATAACCTGGACGGCTTTGTGGAGATGCGTCATGCCGCCCTGATCCACAAGCCCCGCTGCGGCCCCACCGTGATGCCGGCCCGCCAGGTCTTTGCCCTGGCCACCAGCGCCGGGGCGCGGGCGATCGGGCGCGAGGGCGATCTGGGCAGCCTGTCAGTGAGCAAGAAGGCCGATCTGGCCGTGGTCAGCCGGCAGGGCCTGCATAACTGGCCGAATGACAATGTGGATGTCTATGCGCAACTGGTCTACCAGGCGCGTTCTTCCGATGTGTGCCTGACCATGGTCGACGGCCGGGTGGTCATGCAGGACCGGCGCTTGCTGACCATTGATCTCTCCCGTCTCCGGAAGAGTTCGTCAGAGAGCCTGAAGCGGGTCATGCAGCGGGCAGGATTGGCCTGAGAGCGACCGCCACCAGAGAGGCACACCCGCCTAAGGCGCGGGTGTCCCGGAGGTCTGATGTGAAAAGAGGAAGTCGAAAAAGAGCAGATTCTCTGGCAATAGCGTGGAAGCAGCGGATGGATGAGGCCCGCGGCCTGCGGAGGATCGACCTCGTCCTGCGCCGGGCTCGCCTGGTGAATGTCCTGTCCGGGGAGGTCTATCTCACCGAGATCGGGGTTCACCAGGGAAGATTTATGGGCAGCGGCACTTTCAGCGATGCCTCCGAAGAGGTCGATCTGGAAGGCAGGTACCTGGCGCCGGGCCTCATCGACGGGCATGTCCATATCGAAAGTTCTTGCCTCTGTCCGGAAGAGTTCTGTTCCCTGCTGTTGGCTCACGGGGTGACCACGGCGGTGGTGGATCCCCATGAGATCGCCAATGTGGCCGGGGCGCAGGGGATCCGTTACATCCTGAACAGCCTGGCTCCCTTGCCTTTTAATGGTTTTGTCACCCTGCCGTCCTGTGTCCCGGCAACCGGGTTGGAGACATCGGGCGCCCGCCTGGAAGCGGAGGACCTGCGGCAGTTCTTGTCGGATTCCCAGGTGATCGGCCTGGGAGAGGTGATGGATTACCAGGCAGTCCTGGAGGCCAGGCCGGAGATGGTAGCCAAGCTGGCCCTCCCCGTCAGGCACCGGGACGGGCACGCCCCCGGTATCAGGGCGCAAGACTTGAACGCCTACTTCCTGGCCGGCATCAACACCGACCATGAGTGCACCACGCCGGAGGAGGCGCTGGAACACCTACGGCGGGGATTCTATGTGATGCTGCGGGAGGGCAGCGTGGCCAGAAACCTGTTGGACCTGTTGCCGGCGGTGACAGACGCCAATGCCTCGCGGTTCCTCCTGGTCACCGATGACCGCCATGCGGCCGACCTGCAACGGGATGGGAGCATCGATCACCTGGTACGCCTGGCCATCAAGGCGGGGGTGCCCCCCGTGCGGGCGGTGCAGATGGCTACTATCAATGCAGCTAACGCCTTCGGCCTGGCTGGATTGGGGGCGGTGGCCCCCGGCTACCAGGCGGATTTTGTGGTCTTGAACGACCTGGAGCGCGTGGAGATCGAGGCGGTTTACCAGCAGGGGCGGAGACTGAGCGTCTGCGGGCAGCGACCGCGGTTCCGGCATGCCAGCACGTCAGGGTTGACCGGCAGCGTTAACTTGGGCAACTGGTCAGTGGAAAAGCTGGCCGTGCCGGTGAACACGCTCCGTACAGCGGGCAGCGTATCCGTGCGTGTGATGGGGGTGGGCGAGTATTCCCTGATCACCGCCTCCCTGATCCGCGACCTGCCAGTGAGGTCAGGGATGGTTCAGCCCGATCCGGGGCAGGGCATCGCCAAGATCGCCGTCCTGGAGCGCCACCAAGGATCCGGCCGGGTGGGAGTGGGATTTGTGGAGGGGCTCGGGCTGAACAGCGGGGCTATTGCCTCCACCGTCTCCCACGATTCTCATAACCTGGTGGTGGCAGGGATGAGCGACGCTGAGATGGACCTGGCCGTGCGTACCTGTGTGGAGATGGGGGGCGGCCTCTGCCTGGTCAGGGGTGAGCGGGTTCTGGGCCGGCTGCCGCTGCCGATTGCCGGCTTGATGACGGAACAGCCGCCGGAAGAAGTGACCGAGGCGCTGGACGGGTTGCATCGTCAGGCCTGTTCCCTCGGGGTCGGCAGCGGTGTGGGCGCTTTCATGACGCTCTCCTTTCTATCCTTGCCGGCGATACCGGCCTTAAAACTGACCGACCTCGGGTTGGTGGATGTCGAACGCTTTCAATTCACCGGCCTGCTGGTGGATGATGCAGAGCAACAATAATGCAGGCGGAAACTGGGCCCCACACTTCCCTGTGAGGCCCGAAACTTTGTACTAGGCTGTCGCAACCTGCTCCACCTCTGCTACTATTGCTCCGCTTCAACTCCTGTCTGGTTCTGGCCTGCCAGGTTGAAGACAAGGAGGCGATAACCATCGAAGGATGAGCCATGGTGATGTGCTTGACCCATAATCCCCATCCAGCCCTCGAGGAGATCAAGGAAGCGCTGGCTTAGGAACGTGTGCCGGTGTACCGGAATCTTTACAAAAATTTTACCCAAACCGATTGCACCGGATTAAAAATATTGCTATAATGCACCTTAAATATATTTGAGGTCTTGAATAGTGTAAAACGGCGATGACGGGGGCCAGTACGGCGGTCCTGTGTTCCCAGAGAGTTGGCGGTTGGTGCAAGCCAGCAGCAGGCAGCCCGAATCCACCCCGAAGCCGACCCCGCAAACGGTTGCCAGCCGGCGAAGGGGTACGCCGGGCCGCGTTACGGCCCTCTTGAGCGGGTGACGGCCGGAAGGCCGGCGCCAATTTGGGTGGCAGCGCGGGTAAGGCCTCTCGTCCCAGTTATTGGAGACGGGGGTTTTGTTTTTATAGGGACTGTATTTAGTCGAGGTTCAGGCGGATTGTCCGATTCGAACCCGGAAACCGGGTTAAGGAGGAAAGGTCGATGAAGGAAAAACAGTTTCTGATGCTGCCGGGGCCGACGCCGGTCCCGCAAGAAGTGCTGCAGGCCTTGGCCAGGCCGATGATCAACCACCGGGGCCCCGAGTTCAAGAGCCTGCTGGATGAGGCCGCCGAGGGCCTGAAGGAGGTCTTCTGCACCAGGCAGGAGGTGCTCATCCTGACCGGCGCCGGCACCGGCGCCATGGAAGCGGCGGTGAGCAATTTCGTGTCCCCGGGTGACCGGGTGCTGGTGGTGTCCATCGGCTCTTTCGGCGACCGCTTTGCCCAGATCGCCCAGCGCTTCGGGGCGCAGGTGGATAAACTGGAGTTTACCTGGGGAACCGCGGCCGATCCGGCGGCCCTGTCGGACCGCATCAGGGCGGATGTCAACAAGGAGATCAGGGCGGTGTTCGTCACCCATAACGAGACCTCCACCGGTGTCACCAACGATATTCCGGCGCTGCGGGCGGCTGTGGGTGACCATCCCGCCCTGTTCATCGTGGATGCGGTCAGCAGCCTGGGGGCGATGCCCCTGGAAACCGACAACTGGAACCTGGACGTGGTGGTGGCCGGCTCCCAGAAGAGCTTCATGATCCCACCCGGTCTCTCTTTCGCCTGTGTCAGCCCGAGGGCCTGGGACGTGGCGGCCAGGTGCACCAACGCCCGCTTCTACTGGGACCTGGACAAGGCCCGGGAGATGGCGGCCAAGGGCCAGACTCCCTTCACGCCTGCCATCCCCCAGGTAGCCGCCCTGGTCGAGTCCCTGCGGATGATCAGGGCCGAGGGGCTGTCCGGCCTCTTTGCCCGCCACCGGAGACTGCGGGAGATGACCCGGCAGGGTGTCAGGGCACTGGGCCTGGAGTTGCTGGCAGCCGATGCGGTGGCTTCAGCGGCGGTGACCGCGGTGCTCCCGCCGCCCGGCCTGGAGGCCAACACTCTCCGGAAGATGCTGCTTGACCGGTTCAACGTGGTGGTGGCCGGCGGCCAGGGCAAGCTGGACAACAAGATCTTCCGGATCGGGCACCTGGGCTATGTTCAGGACCTGGATATCATCGCCGTGATGGCCGCCCTGGAGATGACCCTGAACATCTGCGGCCACAAGGTTGAACTGGGAAGCGGCGTCAGGGCCGCCCAGGCAGTTGCCCTGGCAAGAGAGTGAGAAGCGGAACGCGAATTAAAGGAGGCATCCAAATGGAGACGGAGAAAACCTGTGATAGCCAGCAATGCTGCCCGGCCGAAGATCCTGGTCGGAGACGTGATCGTGGACGAGGCCCTGGAGATGCTGCGCCAGGAGGCGGATGTGGATATCAACTTCGGCATCGGGCAAGAGGATCTGGAAGGTCATCGAAAACTACGACGCCCTGATCGTCAGGAGCGTGCCCCTGGTCACCGAGGAGGTCCTGAGCCGGGGCAAGCGGTTGAAAGTGGTCGGGCGCGCCGGGAACGGCGTGGACAACATCGACGTCGATGCGGCCACCCGGCTACGGCGTGGTGGTGGTCAACACCCCGGACAGCAACAGCATCTCCGCCTGCGAGCAGACCATCGCCCTGATGCTGGCCGCCGCCCGCAACCTCCCTCAGGCCAACGCCACCCTGAAACAGGGTGGCTGGGGCCGGAACCGCTTCATGGGCAACGAGCTGTTCGGCAAGACCGTGGGCATCGTCGGCCTCGGCCGGATCGGGGCGCTGGTCGCCACCCGGCTCAAGGCCTTCGGGATGCGGGTGATCGCCTACGACCCCTACATCGCGCCGGAGCGCTTCAAGCGGTTCGGGGCGGAGCGCATGGAGACCCTCGACGACCTGGTGCGCCAGGCTGACTTCATCACCGTGCACACCCCCAAGACCGAGGAGACCATCGGCATGATCGGGGAGGAGCAGTTCCGCATCCGCAGCATTTCAGATCGCCAAGAAAGGTGTGCGGGTGGTCAACTGCGCCCGGGGCGGCATCATCGACGAGCAGGCCCTGGCCGAGGCCCTGCGCCAGGGGATTGTGGCCAGCGCCTCCCTGGACGTGTTCGGCAAGGAGCCCTGCGCCGGCAACCCGCTGCTGGAGTTCGACAACGTGGTGGTCACGCCCCATATCGGGGCGACCACTCATGAGGCCCAGTACCGGGTGGGCACCGACGTGGCCAGCTTCGTGCTGACCATCCTGCGGGGGGAGATCGTGCCCAACACCGTGAACCTCCCCTGCCTGTTGGGGGAAGAGATCGACGCCCTGCGCCCCTACTTCAACCTGGCGGAGTATCTGGGCAAGCTCTACTACCAACTGGAAAAGGCGCCCGCAGAGACGGGTCGATCTCAATTACTACGGAGAGATCGCCAGGAAGGAGACCGGGATGATCACCCTCAACTTCCTGAAGGGACTGCTGACGCCGGTACTGGGGAACAATGTCAACCTGGTCAACGCTACCTGGCTGGCCGAGAACCGGGGCATCAAGGTGTCCGAGCGCCGGGATGAGACCAGCAGCTCCGGTTTCACCAGCATGATCACGGTCTGCATCGCCAGGAACGGGAACAAGGCGGAGTACGCCGGAACTATCGCCTGGGACAACGGGCCGCGCTTCGTGCGGATCAACAACTACCGGATGGACATCATCCCCACGCCCCACATGCTGTTCGTCGACCACATCGACCGTCCGGGGGTGATCGGGCCCTTTGCTTCTACCCTGGGCAGGGCCAACATCAACATCGCCATGATGCAGGTTGGCCGCAGCAACCGGGGCGAGGAGGCGCTGATGACCATGAGCGTGGACTCCCCGGTGGACGAGGCTACCCTGGAGCAACTGCGCCAGATCGACGGCATCCTCAGCGTGAAGGTGGTCTCCCTTTAAAAGTGATGAGTGATGAGTCCCGGCGGCGTATGTAAGTATGTAAAGCTTCTGAATACAGAAAGAGCAGAAGAAGTTAACTGGTGAAAGAAAGGGTGAACGAAGTGCTGGACTTGAAATTCATCCGCACCCATCCTGAAGTGGTCAAAGAGGCGCTGGCCAGGCGGAACAATCCCTTTAACCTGGACGAACTCCTGGCCTGGGACGAGGCCTATCGCAGCCGGCTGGGCGAGAGCGAGAAGCTGAAGAACCGCCGCAATACCCTTTCCGAGGAGATCGGGCGGATGAAGGCCCAGAAGCTGGATGCCACGGCCCAGATGCAGGAGGTCAGGGAAGCCTCGGCCCGGATCAAGGAGATCGACCAGGAGCGTCCATGACCTGGAGCAGAAGATCAACCGGGCGCTGCTGATGATCCCCAACATCCCCCATGAATCCGTGCCGGTCGGCCCCGGCGAGGACGACAACGTGGTGGTGCGGGTGGAGGGCGAGCCGCCGCGAGTTCGGCTTCGAGCCTCGCAACCACTGGGACATCGGAGAGGACCTGGACATCCTGGACTTCGCCCGGGGCGTCAAGATTGCCGGGGCGCGGTTCACGGTGCTCAAGGGCAAGGGGGCGCAGTTGGAGCGGGCAATCACCAACTTCATGCTGGACCTGCATACCAGGGAGCATGGCTACACGGAAATCTTCCCGCCATTCCTGGTGAACCGGGCGACCATGACCGGCACCGGCCAGCTTCCCAAGTTCGAGGAGGACCTGTTCCGCTGCGACCGTGAGGACCTGTTCCTGATCCCCACCGCCGAGGTGCCGGTGACCAACCTCTACCGGGAGGAGATCCTGCCCGAGGAGGCACTGCCGATCCTGCACACCGCCTATACCGCCTGCTTCCGGGCCGAGGCCGGGGCAGCCGGGCGGGACACCCGGGGGCTGATCCGGCAGCACCAGTTCAACAAGGTGGAGCTGGTCAAGTTCACCACCCCGGAGAACTCCTACACGGAGCTGGAGCAGCTCACCGACGATGCGGAAGAGGTGCTGCGCCGGCTGGGGCTGGCCTACCGGGTGGTCGCCCTGTCCACCGGCGACCTGGGCTTCTCCGCTGCCAAGACCTACGACCTGGAGGTCTGGCTGCCCGGGGCCGGCACCTACCGGGAGATCTCTTCCTGCAGCAACTTCGAGGACTTCCAGGCCCGGCGGGCAAACATCCGCTACCGCCCGGCAGGCGGCGCCCGGCCACGGTTCGTGCACACCCTGAACGGCTCCGGGCTGGCGGTTGGGCGCACCCTGGTAGCCATCCTGGAAAACTACCAGCAGGAGGACGGCTCGGTGATCGTTCCGGAGGTGTTGCGCCCATACTGCGGCTTCGACCGGATCGAACCGTGGAATGAGGTTAGAAGTGAGATTTCTTGGGCCTTGCGGAGTTGACGTGCAGGCGTGCTTTTCCTCCTCCTCCGCATCCGGCTAACGCAGGCTCGAGGCTGCCGGTACTCGGAAGTCCAGCCTGCCAATGACTTCTAAAAAACCCACTTCCCGCATCCAATTGCAGGCGGCTGGGCTGTGCTATACGTCCCGCAGAGTCGTGCTGGTTGCATACAGCGCTCTGACACCCCGCTTGACGGCGGACTGGCGGCTGTGCTATACTGGCGTCTGCAGCAGCGAGGATCGCCTTCAGTAGCCGGCTAGTTTTACCCTTTGGAGGGGTGTCCGAGTGGTTTAAGGAGGCGGTCTTGAAAACCGTTGAGCTTAACGGCTCCGTGGGTTCGAATCCTACCCCCTCCGCCATGAGAATAAGAAAATTGTGCGCCCGTAGCTCAATTGGATAGAGCAACAGACTACGGATCTGTAGGTTGGGGGTTCAAATCTCTCCGGGCGCACCATAATTGATAAAGGTTTTGAACACGGAGAGATGGCCGAGATGGCTGAAGGCGATCGCCTGCTAAGCGATTAAGTGGGCTGTAAAACCTGCTTCGTGGGTTCGAATCCCACTCTCTCCGCCATTTTTATTTAAAAAGACTACTGCGCCCGTAGCTCAGCAGGATAGAGCAGCGGTTTCCTAAACCGCGTGTCGTAGGTTCGAGTCCTATCGGGCGCGCCATAGAAAGTTAGATCCCGCAAGCAATTGCGGGTTTTTGTTTTATACAGGGGATGCATAAAAGGGGCAGTTGAATGTCTCTTTTAAATAGATTACGTAGGAACATTTTTAAAAGAGTTGTAATATAGTGAAGCAATGACTTTGGTATTACATCCCCGTTCTTGCTAGAACAAGGACGGGTGTATAAAGCCCCTACGGTTGCTTGTCAACTGTAGGCATATGAAACCCAAGAGGTTGAGGCAACTCAACCTCTTGGGTTTTTCATTTATACCAGCAGTCTCGTAAGAAATCTGCAGTAAGTTCTACTGTCCTATCGCAGCTCCGTTTTAGAAAAACACATTGTTGCTGTGGGAAGAAAGCCAGTTCCACATGCTTTCCGTGATCCTTAACCTCATTAACTACTTCAACAAAATCCGCGTCTCCACTGATTAGTATTGCCACATCATAATGATTCTTATAGGCTTTTGCAAGCATATCCACTGCGAGCTTTACATCGACCCCCTGCCCTAGTTATTATTTGTTCCCTTCGACGTAAAAAAAGTGTTTTAACGCTTGATATTCAGGAGTAGCAACCAGATCGCGGCTGGTATAATCCATCCTGGCATAAATCAACTTCTGGACGTTTGAAGGAGCGCGGAAAGAAAACAAGGCCGTTGCCGGCCTCCTTTTGTGTGAGCAGTGGGAACCATTTTGGCATCCGTTAGCTGAGCAAATCCATTAATTTCTTGGGACGCCATACTGAGGACAAATGCCGGAATCCGGTAATGAAATAACGTTCACTGATTCTTTAACTGGTATTTCTGTTGATAAAGTCCCTGATCGTATGGCGCCTTTCTCCCGGGACACCTATCGCGAGCACATAACTGGCAGTTTTCGAAAGTCCCCTCTTTAGGAAAACGGATACCGGAAACAGTTTTTACGGGGGACATGAGAAAACTGTCCATCAGCTGGACTCCGATCAGGTCTCTCACATTACCCAGGAGCTCGAAAAGCAGTTTTTGCTCATTTATTGGCCAATCGCCCAAGGAGCCAGGGTTCATCTTCACCGCATGCCCCAACCCATACAGTCGATCAAGGTGCGATTCGAACTCTTGATATGCTGAACGTAAAAACGTCTCCTTAATTGTATCGGCGCAAAAGTTGTCCAAGTAATCTTCAAATTGTTCAGACCAGGCTTCCAATTCGGTTCCGCAGGTAACGACATAGGGAAAAACCCGGAATGTTTCCTCCATGTTAACCCGCAACACACGGCTGGTAAACTTGATCCCATCGATAATAACAAAATTATCTCCCTTGGAATCTATGTATGCCTCTTTGTACACTGCCTTGGGTTTTGCCAGCGACTGAGCTTCAGCAACCATTGCCCGGGTCTTGGCAATATATGCGCTGTCTTGCTTGAGATGTAGCTTTTCGATAATTTTTTCCACACCAACTTGGCATGAGATATTGGTAAGAGCAGTTGTATCCATTCGAAAGCCCCTTCCTGTTTTACAACCGCCTTTTGCAGAACTCCTCATCGACTGCTACTCGGTGAAGCGCTCCGTTTGTTCTTATTGTAACATGGAACGAGGCATTATACCTTCCCTATAGTTTAATCGCAGTTGCAAGCCCGGCGCCCACGATTTCAAGCGTCAGATCAGTCCAAAAAGAATCGATCCCCGATCTGGTGATTGAGGTGATTGAGGTGGCCAGACAGTGGTGTCGACGCCCTCACCGGCAACGAAGTAAAATTATTTCACGTGAAATACTGAGAGACCCCGGGGCCGTGATGGCTGCCGGGGTCTTTTTTCATTTCATGGTAATATGCCAGGGGTCGTGTTAATAAATATTTATAAGGAATTAAAAATAGGAAGAGGTGATTTTGTTGGCAGAAGAAGTGAAGAAAGAGGATGTTGAAGAAAGCGTTCTTGCAACAATATTAAAACATCTGGCGCATGACTGTGAGGAAATAAAAATCGGCGTTGAATTCTCTTGTGGCTCGGGCTTCAAAAAAGTCGTAAATGCGGTCAAAGCCATCGAGGTTTGTACATTCCTGATTTTATTCCCTGAAGATCATGAAGTTCTCTTTCTAAAAGCCTTTGGTGATGATGGGGTTATTGAAAAAGAAACCATGAAGGCAATCGCTATACCGATCGACCGGATATGCTCAATTGAGATTGATCCGAAGGAAATAGAACCTTGCGAAAAATAATTCGATGCAGGGTTGGGTAAAATCAAAGGCCCCGGTGGTTGCCGGGGCTCTTGTTTTTAGGGGTATTCGGGTTTTAATGTGGGTCGGAGAAAAAACTGCCGTCTTCCATCTTTTGTATAAGTGTGTACATGTCGATGCCGTGATCCCATATCTGGGAATCTTCAGCAAACCAATCTTCACGAATCATGTCTAAGATCATATGACCAATTCTGCCAGCATCACGTTTATTGAACTTCGGGTAGGTTATTTTCCGCAGGCCGTCGGTAAAGAGGACCTTAGCTCTGAGCACATCGAAGCCGTAACCCCTTCCGTTTTTATTGGCCAGTTTGATAAGATTGTTCAACGCCTCTGTATAGGCATTGGTAATCGGGTTGGGCTGGAGATCGAAGTATGAGAATATCTCCCTGTGCCAGTTTTCCACTGCCCTTGTCAGCGGCTCAAAATACGGCCTGATCTCAGAGGTAATGCCTTTCAGCCAGCGATCATACTCAAGCTCTGCCACTTGCCTGTTGACGCCGCTATTAAAGAGATCGTAGAGCTCTCCTTCAACTCATAAGCCTGGCGCATAAGAGGAAACGTTAACCAGTGTTCAAGCACAAGTTGCTCGTGTATATCCAGGCTCAAAGACATTTCCATTTTAATTATCGCCTGATTGGCAAATTTATTAAGATTAAAATTAGACCCTTGCAGAAAGTCAACAAGGCTATGGTAGAGCCAGATAGGTCATTGACGACTGAGGAGTCTTTTTATGCCTGGTAAATCATTAAAGTACACAGTATTCTTATAAGCAACAGTCTGCATGCTACAATGAAAAGTGTAGCTGCAGTATTTGATAACTTCTCTGCAATAGACTAATATTAAAATATGAGCGCGAAGGGCTTTCATGATCAACTGAAAACGGGTCTGAGCCAAGTCAGGGGTAATCTTACAGCAAACCCCGGTTTTTATCTGGTCATCCTCGCTCTGCTGGTCGGCATCCTGAGTGGTACCGGGGCAGTTCTCCTTTATCAAATGGTGCAGTTCTGCACCAGGCTGTTTTTTGGCCCTGTCGCAAACTTCCTGGCCTTTCTGGGCCCCTTCAGAATCTCCGTCATCGGCGCCACAGGAGGGCTTTTGGTCGGCCTGACGATCTTTTATCTTGCGCGGGAAGCCAAGGGACATGGCATATCAGAAGTTATCTTTTCGGTTGCACGTGAAAGAGGCATAATCAGGCCAGTGGTTGTCCTGGTCAAGGCGGTGACGACGGCACTCACCATCGGATCTGGGGGATCGGCGGGCAGGGAAGGACCAATCGCTCAGATTGGCGCCGGTATCGGTTCCTACATCGGTCAACTGCTTCGTCTTTCAGAGCGCCAAGTAATAACGCTGGTGGCCTGTGGCGCTGGAGCGGGAATCGCCGCCACCTTCAACGCTCCTCTCGGCGGCGCCGTTTTTGCCCTGGAAGTGATCCTGAACGATTTTACCGCTTCCACGTTCGGCTACGTCGTGATCGCCTCCGTCAGCGCCGCCCTGGTCGCCAGGACGCTGCTGGGCAACTCACCTACCTTCCTGACCGCTCCCTATAATTTTGTGCATCCAATTGAACTTTTGCTGTACGCGGTGCTGGGTATCGCCGCCGGTCTGGTATCGCTCCTTTTTGCCTATACCCTTGTCTGGACAGAAGACATCTTCGGTGACCTCAAGCTTCCCGAATGGATACATCCTGCCGTCGGCGGCGTTTTGTTCGGACTGGTCGGCATCTTCCTGCCCCAAACCCTGGGACGGGGGCAGGACTTCATGAATCAGATCCTGCAGGGTCAGGCGCACCTCGCCCTATTGCTCGCCCTGCTCTGTTTTGCCAAACTGATCACCACGGCGATCACTCTCGGTTCGGGCGGCTCCGGCGGGGCGCTTTTCCCCAGCATGTTCATCGGAGCCTGCCTGGGAGGGTCCCTGGGGAGCGTATTTCACGGCATCTTCCCGGCCTTGACGGCAGGTAGCGGTGCCTATGCCATCGTCGGAATGGGAGCGGTGTTCGCGGGGGCGAACCAGGCGCCGATCACAGCAATGCTGATGCTATTCGAGATGACCCAGGATTACCGCATCATTCTACCCATCATGCTCTGCTGCGGCATATCGACCCTCTTGTACCGTTTAATCAGTAAGGAATCGATCAATACCATCAGGCTGGCAAGGCGCGGCATCCATCTCCGTCGCCGCTGGGACCTGAATACCATGCGTTCGGTTCTGGTTCATGACGCCATGTCTGCAAAGGTGGACACGGTGCGTATAGATGCTACGGTAGATACCTTGATTCAGTTGTTGCAGCAGACCAGGCATGGCGGTTTCCCCGTTGTCGACGAGGACGGCCACCTGTCTGGGATGATTACGCTGGAGGATATACGAGGGGTCGATGCCGGTAATCGCCTGACAACTCAAGTGCGCGAGGTTATGACACGGGATCCGGTCACAGTGACTCCGGTGGATACGTTGGAAGATGCCTCGCGCAAGATGGGGTTGAGGGAGATCGGACGCCTGCCGGTGGTGGATGGAGAGGACATGCAGAGAGTGGTTGGCATCATCACCCGGAGCGATATCATCAATGCATACAACCGGTACATTCTCCGGGACGATTAACTCGGAGTCCGGGCTTTCCCATGGCCGGGCAGGGGCTGTCTGGTTTGTTTGGTATTGTCGTTCTCGGTATCGGAGCACAAAGACTGGCCTGGATGATCAGACAACCAGCCATCTTGTTTCTCGAGCCAATATGTTGAACGTTACTGCCCGGACACTCCTAAGCGCCGGGCTAATGGCGTGGCCGACAAACTATAAACCGTAACGGTGCCAATGATGATCAAGAAAGTTACAGGCTCCAGGCGTTCGGCCTGAATTACGCCGGCTGCCTGGAGTTGTAATGCAAAGATTGAGGAAACGGATGCAGCTACGATACCACGTGGAGCCACAAAACCAAGAAAGATTCGTTCTTGCCTGGAGAGGCCCGTTCCGATTGTGCCTAGAGCAACTGCTACCGGTCGGACCACCAAGATCAGTAAACCTAAAAAAGCAAGACTGCTCCAGCTTAGCATATAGCCCAGATCATTCAAGCTCAAGCGAGCCGCCAGCACGGTAAACAGACTGGATAACAAGACTACCCGCAGGTTTTCAAAAAAATTGATGATCTGCCCTACGGCAACCATCTTTTGATTGGCCAGACCGATACCCAATATTGTTACCGCCAACAACCCTGATTCAGTCTGAAGCAGGTTGGCCATAGCGTATACGCTGACTATGACTATTAAGGTGGCTGGTATATGAAGATAATCAGGGATATAGGATCGCTTGATCAGAAAGACAATCAGTCCGGCGCCTAAAAGCCCGATGGATCCTCCTAATAGAATGGTCTTGCCTGCTCCCAAGAAAGCAAATATTATTGCTTCGTGCATCCCATCGGCGAATCTGGCCTCAAAAACCAGTACCGCCAACATCGCTCCAAGTGGATCGATCAGGATCCCTTCCCATCTGAGAATGGCTGCCAACCTACTCGTCAAGGGCACCTGCCTCAGCAATGGCACGATCACTGTAGGCCCGGTAACAACCAGTATCGCTCCCAACAACAAGGCAGTCGGGAAGTCAAGCCCGAGCAACAGATATCCCGCCAGAGCACCGGCAAGCCACGTTACGATTGCCCCTACAGAGATCAATCCCCTGACTGCGGCGCCGGCCTGTTTCAGGTCTGCTATCCTGAGGTTGAGGCCGCCCTCAAAAAGGATCAGCGCAACGGCAATAGAGGTGAGCGGAAATAGAAGATTGCCAAATAGCCTGTCGGGAGCGATCAGATGAAGCACTGGGCCAGATACTATGCCCAATAGGATCAATAGGAAGATTGCCGGTATCTTGAACCTCCATGCCAACCACTGTGCAGTTATGCCCACTACAATGATAGCGGTCAGTGCAAATAGCGCCTGCTCACTCATGCTCCCCGCCCTTTGCCAAGCCTGCGTAGGCCATCGTACTTCGGTAAAGTCCTCAGATTCTTTGACAAAATCAACTCTTCTGATGTAGGCTGCTTCCCGATCATTGATATCTATGCAGATGGTGTTATTTATACCCCTACGAAAATCACCGGCCCTACATTGTTCTAACGGTCTGGGTGACCCAGAGTTGGCTAACATCGGAAAACAAATGCCAGAAACTACAATTATGGCGTATCGAGGACAATAAGCAAGCTTGGAACTTGGAACCCCCGGTTTTCGAAAGCATTCCCAAAAGGGGGTTGAGGGCTATCTCTTGCGCAGAAAAGATATTAGTCTTTCTGTTTATGCGAGACCACACGCAATGTGCTATTATGTTTTAAAAGATATAAACGATTATGGAAACTAAGATTAATTTCAAGAATTCTGAGGATTAAAAATGCATATCCAAGCCAACGCTGCACTCGCTGTTTTTATCTTTCTGATTGCCTACTTTTTTATTATTACCAGAAAACTCAACGAAGCTGTCATCGCCCTCGCCGGCTCTCTGATACTGATATTGCTAGGAGTTGTCAGACAACCTGAGGCCATAGCAAGTATCGACTTCAACACGTTGGGCTTTCTTGTAGGCATGATGATTGTAGTCGATATTGCCAGGCACAGCGGGTTGTTCGGATACATCGGCGTGTGGTCGGCCCGTATTACCCGGGCGGAGCCGGTTCTGATCCTTCTTGTATTATCAGGCGTGACCGCTTTGTTATCGGCTTTCTTAAACAGCATCGCAGCAGTGCTGCTCATTGTCCCGGTGGGCCTCTACCTGGCCGAGTCCCTGGGAATAAACCCGGTCCCCTTCCTGTTCGCAACGATCATCTTTTCCAATATTGGCGGCACGGCAACCCTGATCGGGGACCCCTCCCACGTTATTTTAGGTACTGCCACGGGTCTATCCTTCACTGATTTTATCAAGAATCTGGGGCCTATAGTCTTGCTCATTTTAGCAGCAACCGCGGTCCTGTTCTGGATCATCTGGAGGAACAGTTTCAGGGTTAGCGAAGAGGGTAAAAGCAGGTTGCTGGCGCTTGAGTTAAAGGATCAAATAGCAGACCGGGGGCTTCTGATCAAGAGCCTTGTTGTTTTCGGCTTGATGCTGATCGGTTTTTTCTTCAGTTGTCAACTTCATCTGGATACAGCCACCATTGCTCTTGCCGGCGCAATTATTCTCATCATAGTCGGACCAAACAGCATTGAAGAATCGCTTCTAAACGTAGACTGGCCGACGATCTTTTTTATTCTCGGCTTCTTCGTCATGGTGGGTGCCTTGACAAGCACCGGCGTTATTCAGCAGCTGGCACAGGGGTCTGTCAAGCTGATAGGCCACAACGTGACTATCCTTACCATGACGGTGTTATGGTTTTCTGCCATCGCCTCCGCTTTTGTGAACAATATTCCCTTTGTGACAGCCATGGTTCCCTTCATCAAAGGGATCGGCGCCATGACAGGCATCTCTCTTGCGCCACTATGGTGGGCTTTAGCGCTGGGAGGGGTACTGGGCGGGAATGGCACCATCATCGGAGCAACCGCAAATATAATCGTAGCAGGGATAGCCAGAAGAAACGGTTACCCGATAACGTACCTTGATTATATGAAAATCGCCTTTCCTTTGATGATTTTTTCTATTGTTTTGTCTTCCTTGTATCTGCTGGTAGTTTATATAAGATAAGGTGCGCCAGGTTATTCCACCTAAATCTTCATATCTCCTGCTTTAGGGATCGCTTTGCCTTATATTCCTCATCTTTCAGACTATGCGGGATATTTAAAGTGATCGCACCTTCCAGTACGGTCCCTACGGCGAGCAAGGAGGCTTTGGAGAAAACTCCAAACTGCCTTTCGAGTTTAACATCCCGACGTGCTCATTGACGAGAAATTTGTTTTCCAGCTGAGAGGGGAAACGTTGGCGGAAGCGTCGCGCAAGATGGCGCTGAAAGATATCGGACGCCTGCCGGTGGTGGATGAAGAAGGCTTGCAGAGGGTGATCGGCATCGTCACCAGGAGCGATATCGTCGGCGCATACAACCGGCACGTGCTCCGGAACGAGGAACCTGGAGATTGATCTTTCCTATGGCCGGACAGCGCCCCCTCGTTTGGACGGCATCGTCGTGCCTGGCATCGGAGCGGCTTTTGGATGGCGCCGTCAGGAATTGTTGCTGTGAATTCAAGGCCCTGCAAGTTTGCAGGGCCTTGAATTGGTCTGGGTGCGCCCCAATAGCCCTCACAAGAATGAAAGAAAACTAACATCACCTATCTCAGTGTTATATTTAACTTTACTTATGATTTAATATCCGATAAAGTTTTAGAAAAAAGATTCCGCGCCAGGACGGCAACGGATAGCGGCTTAAATGACCGCTGGGGGCTTCGAACCGGTACCGCCTATTACCGGCGCAGCGTCTCACTTAAACTTTTTCGGCCGCCCTGTGCTCCGCATTCCCGGATGCGGAGGAGGAAGGAACCTTGATATCCGAAACGTATCTGTCTCCGCTTTGGATCTCGCTTAAAACTGTGTTAACCGCCACGGTAATCACCTTTTTCCTGGGGATTGCCGCGGCGCACTGGATGGCAGGCTACCGCGGCTGGCTGAAGAATGCCATAGACGGGCTGTTTATCATGCCCCTGGTCCTGCCTCCTACTGTGGTCGGCCTGGGCCTGTTGATGCTGTTTGGCAAGCATGGCCCCATCGGTGTGCTGCTCTGGCAGATCGGCGCTACCGTCGTCTTTACCTGGACGGCGACTGTGATCTCTGCCGTGACGGTGTCCTTCCCGCTGATGTACATGACCGCCCGCGGCGCCTTTGAACAGATTGAAACCAACATCGAAGGGGCGGCGCGTACGCTCGGGGCCTCCGAATGGAGAATTTTCTGGTCGGTCACGCTGCCCCTGGCCTGGCCGGGGGTGGTGGCCGGCACGATCCTGGCGATGGCGCGCTCTCTCGGCGAGTTTGGGGCGACCTTGATGCTGGCCGGCAGTATCCCTGGCCGGACGCAGACAATCCCGGTGGCAATCTATTTTGCCGTGGAAGCGGGGGATATGAACCAGGCCCTCGTATTGGTACTGGTGGTGCTGGCCTTCGCCTTCGCATCCCTCATGGCCCTGGCCTACTGGAAGACAAAGATTCCGGCGCTTGGCAACGTTCCTGAACAACCGTCCCTGACGCAAGAATCAGAGGTCGGAGGCAGAATGTCAGATGTTGGATGAGAGGTAAACAAGCACTTGCAGAAAGGCCGGCAAGACTTTCATCCGGCACAAGTAAACTACTTCATGAATGAATGACGATGTGTTCAAACGTGGCGTATTTCTTCAATTCCTCATGCCATAAGCATTTAGCCTTGCGGGGGTAGACAATTGCTTGAAGTCAGTATCCAGAAGACATTGCCCGGCTTTAGCTTGAAAGTGTCTTTTTCCATCGATCAGGAGATCCTGGCCGTTCTGGGGCCGTCCGGTTCCGGCAAGACCATGACCTTGCGGTCAATTGCCGGGCTGGTTAGGCCCGACGAGGGCTATATCAAGCTGAATGACCGGGTGCTGCTGGATTCGGCGGGCGACCTCTGCCTGCCGCCCCAGGTGCGCCATGTCGGCTTTGTCTTTCAAAACTATGCCCTATTTCCTCACCTGAGCGTCTACGACAACATTGCCTTCGGGATACGCCACCTGACTCGCCTGGAGATCGACGGGCGGGTTGACCGGCTGCTTCGCAGAATGAACCTGCAGGGATTGGGGCGCCGGTACCCCGGGCAACTGTCTTCGGGGCAGCAGCAGCGGGTGGCTGTGGCCCGGGCCCTGGCCACCGAGCCGGAGGTGCTGTTGTTCGACGAGCCCTTTTCGGCCCTGGACGCCCTGGTAAAAGAGCGCCTGGAAGACGACCTCCTGGCGATTCAGCAGTTTTACAGGGGTGACGTGCTTTTTGTCACTCACGATCTGGCTGAGGCCTACAGGCTCAGCTCTAAAGTCGCTATTTATGAGTCGGGGCGCATCCTCCAGTTAGGCAGCAAACAGGAGGTGATCGAGGCGCCGGCCAGCCGCACGGTGGCTCGCCTGACCGGAGTCAGGAACCTGATGGAGGGCGTTGTTGCCGGCATCGAGGATGCTCATGCCCGGGTCAGGGTGCCCGGACTGGGGGCGCCCCTGAGGGTGGCCCTGAAGAATGGGACCTGCTTGAGGCAGAACCAGTCGGTTACTGTCGGCATTCGCCCGGAATGCATCAACATAGCTGACTGTGCAGGAGAGAACATCTTCCTGGGCAGGGTTGACCAGGCGGTTGAAGGCGTGGCCGGTATCAGTTATCGCTTCCAGGTGCAGGGGGATGGGGTGGGCAAGTGCCATCTGGAGGCAAACCTGTTCAAGTCGGCGGCGCCGGTGATGCGCAGCGGCCAGGCGTGTTACCTTTCCCTGCCGCCCGAGCGGTTATTCATCATCCGATGACAAGGACTCCACTTTTTCATATAGTATGGCAGGGATTTTTAGTGGTTGGTGATTGGGAGTGGAGGGCTGAGGATCGTGGCTGTCTTTCTCGATTGTGCGGCCGCTGCGTCCGAAGTGGACGGCAGCAGAATCGTCCTCAAATTTAAGAGATGCCCGGGCACATGGATCTACTGCAACTATCCGGAGCGTCTCCCGGCTGCAGCCTTGGGCGACTCCGGCCGAGGCAATAAATACCTGAACAGGGTTTTTGTAGAAGGCGAGACGCAACTCTTCGCCTCATATTTCAATACCACCGGCGGCGACCTCTTTTTTGGCGTCCTCCTCCACAACCCCGGCAATGCCCCGGCCAGGGCGCTCAGGCAAGCCGTCGGGCATCGCCATTCCGGAAAGTATCCTGACTGGTGTGATGTGCAGGGCGGGGTCTGGGGCGACTTCTTTAACAGCACCACCGAGGAGATCTTCGCCGTCCCTTCGGGAGAGAGCATCTGGATCTTCGAGGCGCCGGCGCCGAACAATAAATTTTTCAATACCGTCCTGGCTCTGCAAACGGATATGCTGCTGGAGTGCTTCGTCTACGTCTATCGGAACCGGGCCAATATTGATGGAACAGCCACCTGTTTTCCATGGACGCCGGGATCCAAGCAATACCGGGGAGTGGGAGACTCCTACGCCATAGAGACTGCCATCGGGCTGCATCTCACACGGATGCCCTGCCATTATTACACCTGCAGGTGCGGCAACAATCCCGACGAAATAACGCCGATCTACGACACCTGCGCGGACGCCTGGCGATGCTGTGCCTGTCCGGACAAGAACCTCGGCAACTGGGGGCTGAACTATCTTTTTCACGTTGTGGTCGTCAACGATACGGATGCTGCGCAGGTTGTCCGGGCCTACATGGGATCGGACGGGGTGACACCGGGCGCCGATGTGGTGATCAGGTTTGGCGGTATGGTGAAATGGTGCTGCCTCGATCGGAAAGAATGGTGGAACTGGCTGGTCGATTACATTCCTGCCGGTCAAAGCAGGGTTTACAAGTATCAGTTCATCCATGCGGCCAACAGCACCGCCCCCATCCTGCACGGTTGGCAGTCTGGTTGATGCGTTGATGGCCGCGCGCTCGTGACTTTAGTCATGTGTCAGGCTGGCGAAAAATTTATTTACCTTCTGGAACAATACCCAGGGGAATGTCCGGGTGACAACCAGGCTGGATCAAAAAACCCTGAACCGCAGAAACTGCGGGGATAGCCCGCGGATCTCCGGTAAAACCTTTTTTTGGAAGGAGGAGCGATGAATCGGGGCGAGTGGTTGGGGTCGCAGGAATCTCGCGACTGCAGTCATGTTGGTATGAGACTATTTTCCCATCTTTCTTCCAAGACGCAGATGAATGCGTCTTTTTTATGAGCACTTAATTGTAGTAATAAGAAGGAAAAGGCAAGTATGCCTCGAATGTTAAGAACTGTGTCGAATGGTGGTCAAGAGCCTGCTTTGTTAAAAGAAGGGAAGATACCGGTATGCCCGAGATCGAAATGGCGCTACGGGCAATTTTAGAGGCCACCGGGTCTGCGGTCGCAATCGCGGAGGCGGATACCACGATTATCCTTGCCAATGAGGAGTTTTCGAAGCTTTCCGGCTATTCGAAAGAAGAGATTGAGGGTAAAAAAAGCTGGAGCGAATTCGTTAGCCAGGACTGTTTAGAGAGGATACAGGAGCATCACCGGCTGCGCCGCATTGTTCCCGGCGCTGCTCACAGAAAATACGAGTCGGCGTTTATCAACAGGCACGATGTCGTCATCAGTGCCATAGTAAGCGTTTCCACGATCCCTGGCACAGACAGAAGCGTCATATCCTTCCTGGACATCACCGGGCGCAAACACGACGAAGAGGAATTGAGAGAATACCGGGGGCACTTGGAAGAGATAGTCGAGTCCCGGACGGCAGCCTTGCAGGAAGTCAATTCCATGCTGCAATTGGAAATTTCCGAACGCAGCCGCATCGCGGAATCACGCGGACGCCTGGTCGATATTATCGAGACGACGCCGGATATCATCGCCACTCTTGATCTGGACGGCTACCTGACATACTGCAACAAGGCGGGGCGCCAGATGCTCGGCGTTGATGAGCGGGAAGATATCACGGGCATCCGGGTCTCTGATTTTCATCCTGATTGGGTAAAAAGGGTCATCCAGGAAGAGGCCGTCCCCACTGCCGTTCGCGATGGCATCTGGAGCGGAGAGACATCTTTTCTGGGGCGTGACGGACACGAGGCCCCCGTCTCCCAGGTATTCATCGTTCACAAGCGCCCGGACGGTAGCGTGTCTCACCTCTCGACCATTGCCCGGGACATCTCGGAATCCAAGCGGGTAGAGGAGCAGATCAACAGTCTGAACGAGGACCTGGAACGCCGTGCCCAGGAACTCAGCGCCGCCAATCAGGAATTGGAAGCGTTCGCCCATTCCGTATCCCACGATCTTCGCGCTCCCTTGAGGCGCATCCATGGCTTTAGCCAGGCGCTGCTCGAGGATTATGCAGATAGCCTGGACGGGCAGGGGATGGACTATCTGGAGCGGTTGCATGCATCAAGCAAACAGATGACCCAGTTGATCGATGACCTGCTCGACCTGTCTCGCATCACGAGCTCCGAGATACGCCGCCAGCGGGTTGATCTGAGCGCCATGGCGCAGGCGATCGCCTCAGATCTGCAAAAGACAACACCGGAACGCCAAGTAGAAATAATCATTCAGGTTGGGATTACGGTTAAGGGCGACCCTCACCTGCTACAGGTGATGTTGGCAAACCTGTTGGACAATGCCTGGAAATTCACCGGCAAGCAGGCAGCGCCCAGGATCGAGTTCGGATCAGTGCGCACCCGGGGCAAGCACGTTTTTGTCGTGCGCGACAACGGCGCCGGTTTTGACATGGCTTATGCCGACAAGCTTTTTGGCCCCTTCCAGCGCCTGCACTCACAGGCTGAATTTCCCGGTACCGGCATCGGCCTGGCCACGGTACAGCGGATAGTTCACCGCCACGGCGGCCAGATCTGGGCCGAGAGCGAAGCGGGGAAAGGGGCAGACTTTTACTTCACTCTATCTTGATATCCAGGCCGGCACTGATGTATCCCGGTGGCATCCTTGAGTGCCGCCACATAATTGTTCCCTCTACTGAAGTAATTTAGGAGCCTTCGGGTAGCCTCAAATATTTGTATAAAATGGCATACACGGGATTGCCACACATTTGTTCCCCGCACTGACCTTCTTATCGCCGGTAAGAGACGATATATGGCGCCCAGATGGTAACTGCTTGCACTAGCGCCAGCCAATTCGGGCCGACGTGATACTATGGGGGTAGAGGAGGAGCTTTCGATGAGCGTTCCGTTGCGGCTACTGCTTATAGAGGATTCAGAGGAAGACGCCCTGCTGCTGATACGCGAGATCAACCGGGGTGGATTTGACGTCCGCAATGAACGCGTGGAAACACCTGAAGCTATGGCTGACGCCCTGATCAGCGGGAACTGGGACCTGATCATCTCAGATTATATACTGCCGCGGTTCAGCGGCCTGGCCGCCCTCAAGCTGTTTCAGCAAAAGGGGATCGACCTGCCGTTCATCATCGTATCCGGTAAGATCGGCGAGGATATTGCAGTGAGGGCCATGAAGGCAGGCGCGCACGACTATATTTTAAAAAACAACCTGTCGCGGCTGGTCCCCGCCATCAACAGAGAGTTGCGCGAGGCCGCTATGAGGCAGGAGCGCAAGCGGGCGGAAGAAGCGGTGAGACAGAGCGAGGAACGCTTTCGCGCCCTGTTCGAGAACGCCCCGATGGGCATTGTTATCGAACGCCATGGCCACATCATTCTTGCCAACCAGGCCTATATCCACATGTTTGGTCATGAGAAGGAGTCCGAGATTCGCAACAGGCCTTCGCTTGACCATATTGCCCCGGAATGCCGGCAAGAGGCTGAAGAGAGGACCAGGCGGCGTGAGATGGGCGATGCCATGCCCCGCTTGTACGAAATCCTCGGTTTGAAGAAGGATGGCACGGTCTTTCCGGTCTACGTCGAGGTGGCGCGGTTCGACCTGCAGGATGGCCCTGCGAGCGTGGCCTTTGTGAGCGACATTACCGAACTCAAACGGTCAGAGGAGAAGCTGCGGCAGAGCTACCTGGAACTGGCGAACATCTTCGATCAGACCGTGAAAGCGCTGGCCTCGATTACGGAAATGAGGGATCCTTATACTGCCGGCCACCAGGTCCGGGTGTCGAAGCTGGCCTGTGCGATGGCGGCGGGGATGGGCTTGTCGGAGGACCGGATCAAGACTATCAGAATGGCCGCCTCCATACACGATATAGGAAAGACAACGATTCCTGCTGAAATTCTCAACAAGCCGGGGGCGCTGAACAGCATCGAGATGTCGCTGGTGCAAAACCACGCCTACTCAGGTTATGAAATCTTGAAAAACATCAATTTTGGCGATCCCATTGCGGAGATTGTCTGGCAGCACCACGAGCGGATAAACGGCTCCGGATACCCACGGGGGCTGTTGGGAGACGAAATATTGTTGGAGGCCAGGATCCTGGCGGTTGCAGATGTAGTTGAGACCATGTCTTCCCACCGTCCTTATCGCCCGGCGCTGATGTTGCATCAGGCACTGGACGAGATCAAGCAGCAAAAAGGGATTCTCTATGACGCGGTCGTGGTGGATACCTGTTTGCGGCTATTCGAGACAGGGGATTTCAGTTTCATCTAGACTTGGCATAATCAGGACCCCTTCCCGCTTAGAATGATCCAGGGGGGAGGGGTTTTCGTGATCTACGGGCAGGGATACCGTTTCGATCACCATGGTTGGATCTATGTCCACATCGAAGGAGAGGCTTACGAGAGAGGGTTTCAGCACGGCTACCTGGTTGCTCCGGAGCTGCAGGAGATCCTGGGCAGCCTGGACTATCTCACCTATTGGAAGACCGGCATGAGGTGGGAGTTCTTCGTGGCGGCGGCGGAAAGGCTGTTCGTGTCTCATATCGACCAGGAGTATTTGGATGAGATCAGGGGCGTGGCCGCGGGCACCCAGGCTGCCGGCGTCAACATCAGTTGGCAGGAGGTGCTGGCCTGGAACGCCCGCACGGAACTGCTGGATTACTGGTGGCCGAAGGAGAAGAAGACCAGGGACGCTCCCGGCGCCAGAACCGGAAACGACCATTGCAGCGCCTTCATCGCCACCGGAACGGTGACGGGAGCCCCACCCGGGGGACACCCCGGCGGAAGCGGCAGCCGGATCGTCATGGCCCACAACAGTTGGGACGCCTTTGTCGACGTCCAGCCCTTCAATATGATCATTGACAATGCTCCCGCTTCCGGACATCGCCTCTTCATGCAGACCGCCCCCGGGTGCATCGACAGTTTCACCGATTTCTTCTTCACCGGCGCCGGCCTGATGGGTACCGAGACCACCATTGCCGGGTTTGACCTTTACGATCCTGACGCCGCTCCGGAGTTCTTCCGGGTCCGCAAGGCGATGCAGTACTCCGACAATCTTGGCCAGTTTGTGCAGATCATGATCGATCAGAACAACGGTGGCTATGCCAACAGTTGGCTGCTGGGCGACGCGCATTCCGGAGAGATCATGATGTTCGAGCTGGGGCTGCGCTACCATAACGTGGAGCGCACGACCGACGGCTATTATGCAGGGTTCAACGCACCTCAGGATCCCAGGATCCGCAACCTGGAGTGCACCGGCATCACCTGTACGGACATCAGGGATGCCATAGGGGCACGGCGCGTCCGCATGGCGCAACTCATGGAGCAGTACCACGGCAGGGTCGACGTCGAAACGGGCAAGGCGATCATCGCCGACCACTATGATGTTTATCTGAAACGGATCAATCCTTGCTCTCGCACGATTTGCAGCCACTGCGAGCTGGACGCCGGGAAGCACCCGGGGCGACCGGCGCCCTTCGAGCCCCGGGGGGCGGTGGACGGCAAGGTGGCAGACAGCGCTCTGGACGGGAGTCTGGGTTTCTGGGCGCGCTGGGGTAATTCCTGCGGCGTGCCCTTCAAAGCGGACCGGTTCCTCGCCGAGCATACCCAGTGGAGCCACTTGAGAGGATACTTGAAGGACCGGCCGAGCCAGCCCTGGACGTTCTTCAGCGCCGGAATGCAGCCGCCGGCAGTATAAAATGAGCAATATGCCACATCATCAGATTGGATGTTATAATTAAATACAAGGAGATACCTTCTCCTGCTCAAGTGAAACGGAACTGCTTTACGGAAAGGAGGGATTTCTTTGCTGAAGAAGAGATACATGCTTCGGGCCACCGCCCACTGCAAGGAAGGCTGCATACTATAGTCCCGGGTACGACCTAAAACTGCCCGGCCAAAGGCGACCCTTCCGGGTCGCCTTTGGTGTGCAACTGCGTTTGTATCCGACATTCCCGGCGCTAGACGGCGCCGGCAAAGAACCGCTCCCTCAGCCGGGGTTTTTCGATCTTGCCGGTGGGGTTGCGGGGCACCTTGTCGAAGAATACGCGGCGCGGGCGCTTGTACCGCGGCAGGGCCTCGCAGAACTCCAGCACCCGATCCTCCGTCAACTGCCGCCCGGTCTTGGTCTCCACGATGGCTACCGGCACTTCCCCCAGGCGCTTGTCTGGCATGCCGATCACGGCCACATCCTTGATATCCTCGTGAGCCTGCAGGAAATCCTCGATCTCCACCGGATAGATGTTCTCGCCGCCTGAGATGACCACATCCTTCTTGCGGTCGACCAGGTAGATGAACCCGTCCTCGTCCTGCTTGCACATGTCGCCGGTATAGAGCCAGCCGTTCTTGAGGGCAGCACAGGTGGCGCCGGGGTTGTTGTAATAACCCCTCATCACCCCCGGACCCCTGACGATCAACTCCCCGACCTTGCCGCAGGGCACCGGCCTGCCGTCATCGTCCACGATCATCGTTTCCCAACCATGGCCGGGCACACCGATCGCGCCCACCTTGTGGATATTTTCTATTCCCAAGTGTACACAGCCAGGTCCGGTGGATTCGCTGAGGCCGTAGTTGGTATCGTACTGGTGGTCCGGGAAACACCTCAGCCAGTCCCTGATCAGGCTGGGCGGTACGGGCTGCGCCCCGATGTGCATCAGGCGCCACTGGTCGAGGCGGTAGTCGTTCAGGTCGACCTCGCCGCTTTCGATGGCGTCGAGAATGTCCTGCGCCCAGGGAACCAGGAGCCAGACGATGGTCGCCCGCTCCTCCGATACCGCCTCCAGCACCCACTGGGGTTTGACCCCGCGCAGGATCACCGCCCTGGCGCCGACGAGGAAGCTGCCGAACCAGTGCATCTTGGCGCCGGTGTGGTACAACGGCGGGATGCACACGAAGTTGTCCGCATGAGTCTGGCCATGATGGGTGTTTTCGGTGATGCAGGCCGATACCAGGTTGTCGTGGGTCAGGATGATCGGCTTGGGAGTGCCGGTAGTGCCGGATGAGAAGTACAGGGCGGCCTCGTCCTGATCGCTGATGGCAATGCCGGGATTGGCGGCGGGGGCGCTTGTCAGGACGTCGAGGTAGCTCTCGGCTCCTGGCGGGATGTCGTCGCCGACAAAGATGAGCCTCTCCAGGCAGTCGAGCCGGTCGCGGACCTCGGCGATCCGCTCGGTGAACTCGGGGCCGTAGAAGAGCAACTTTGCCCCGGCAGCCTCGATGCACTTCCCGATCTCGTCCGCCGTAAACCGGAAGTTCAGCGGCACTGCCATCGCCCCGGTTCTCAGGACCCCGAAATAGATCGGCAGCCACTCCAGGCAGTTCATCATTAAAATGGCGACCCGGTCTCCGGGCGCTACACCGCGGGTAATCAGGGCATTGGCATACTGGTTGGCCTGGTCGTTGAACTCCAGCCAGGTGATCTCCCGGCGCCGCCCGGCGGCCGGTTCTCTTTCGATGAGGCTGGTTTCCCAGGCATATTTAGAGGCGTTCTGGGCGAGTATCTCAGTGATTGGCATAAAAACAATACCCCCTTATGGCATAAAGTGGCCTGCAGGAGATATTGGCTATGAAGAGTCGATATTAAGCAATCGCTGTCCTGCCATCCTGCCGGTCCTTCCTGCCTGCACCGGATGTCAAACTGCCATCCCGCAAGCTGTTGCATGATTGCCATACCCGTACTGCCCGGGCGCCCCGGTCGAGAACTTCGAGCGGGGGGCGGCCCATACTACTGTAATGCTAATGTACTACGAATAGAACCGTCAACGTCTTTTTCTAAAATCCTTCCCTGAAAAAAGAACCCCTCTTCGGGAATATTCCCCCGAAGAGGGTGTGTCCCCGATGGGGGTCTGCATCCGGAAGTTACTAACCGGCAAGACGCAGGTTATTAATACCTGCTCCTGTTTTTTGCAAAGCAATCACTGCAGTATACAGGGCGGTCACCGCTCGGCCGGAACGGCACCATGGTGTCGACGCCGCAGGCTGCGCATACTGCCGGATACATTTCCCGCTGGGTTGAGCGGGCTCCACGCCCGTTGCCGCGGTTCTGCTTGCGCGACGCCCGGCATTCGGGGCAGCGACTCGGGTCGTTGGTAAACTCTCTTTCCGCAAAGAACTGCTGTTCAGATGCCGTAAACGCAAACTCTCTTCCACAGTCGCGACAAGTAAGGGTTCTGTCCTGAAACACTAATAAATCCTCCTCAATAAGTTATTGCCCAAATGGGTTAGGGGATTCACTTCCTTTTTCCCCCGGCCATCAGGCAATCCAAGAAGGGAAATATCGTGGATCTCACTAAACCTATCTACTTTGAGCTAACTAATTTTAACACCATAACGAGTATCTGTAAAGGTTTTTTCAGGAATTTAATAAATAACTGTCGTGGATGCTCTAAAAAAGTGCTCGAACGGTTGATCATCATGAACTGTCTTTGTAGTTCAGGCGATCAGGAAAGTACGACCGCACCAAGGGTTCAATTTCTCAAGCTCTGGATGGGGGCGGGGATCCGGCCGCCCCGCCTGATAAATTCCTCACAGCCATACTGGCTCACATGCATTACCGGTCCCGAACCCAGCAATCCCCCAAACTCCACCACGTCGCCAACCTCCTTGCCCGGGGCGGGGATGATCCGCACCGCGGTGGTCTTGTTATTGATCACTCCGATGGCCGCCTCGTCGGCGATGATGGCGGCGATGGTGCTGGCGCTGGTGCTGCCCGGCACCACGATCATGTCCAGGCCTACGGAGCAGACGCTGGTCATGGCCTCGAGCTTTTCGATGGTCAATGCCCCACTGCGGGCGGCGTCGATCATGCCTGCATCCTCGCTGACAGGAATAAAGGCGCCGCTGAGCCCTCCTACATAGGAGGAGGCCATGGTGCCGCCCTTTTTCACCGCATCGTTCAACAGGGCCAGGGCGGCGGTGGTGCCGGGGGCGCCGCACTTCTCCAGGCCCATCTCTTCCAGGATGTGCGCCACGCTGTCCCCGATGGCCGGGGTCGGCGCCAGGGAAAGGTCAACGATGCCGAAGGGCACCCCGAGCCTGCGGGAGGCCTCCTGAGCCACCAGTTGCCCCATCCGGGTAACCTTGAAGGCGGTTTTTTTGATGGTTTCCGATACGGTTCCGAAATCCGCCCCCTTCACCTTTTCCAGGGCGCTCTTGACCACCCCGGGCCCGCTCACTCCCACGTTGATCACACATTCCGGCTCTCCGACGCCATGGAACGCCCCGGCCATGAAGGGGTTGTCTTCGGGCACGTTGGCGAACACCACCAGTTTGCAGCATCCCAGTCCGCCCCCGGTTGCGGTCAGCCGGGCCGTTTCCTTGATCACTACGCCCATTTCCCGCACCGCGTCCATGTTGATGCCGGCCTTGGTGGTGGCCACGTTGACCGAGGCGCACACCTTTTTGGTGGTGCTCAGGGCCTCCGGGATGGAGGTGATCAGCCGCCTGTCGCCCCCGGTGTAGCCCTTGTGCACCAGGGCGGTAAAGCCCCCGATGAAGTTGACCCCGACCGTCTCCGCCGCCTGGTCCATGGTGGCGGCGAACTTGACGTAGGTCTCCTCGTCACTGCTCTCGGCCACCAGGGAGATGGGGGTCACGGCGATCCGTTTGTTGATGATGGGGATGCCATACTCTTTCTCGATCTCCTCGCCCACCCCGACTAGGTTGCTGGCAAGGCGGGTGATCTTGTCGTACATCCTGACCCTGGCTGCGTCTCCGCTGGGATGGCAGCAGTCCCTGAGGGAGATGCCCATGGTGATCGTCCTGATATCCAGGTTCTCCTCCTGGATCATCTTGATGGTTTCAATAACCTCAAACGGGCTGAACAATTAGAATCTCCCCCATCTTTTCAGTTCAGATCCGGTGCATGGAGTTGAAGATATCCTCGTGCTGGATCTGGATGCTGAGACCCAGTTTGACGCCCAGGGCTTTCAGGTCCTCCGACAGCCCGGGAAAGTGGATGTTGGCCTGGGAGATATCCACCAGCATCACCATGGTGAAGATCTCCTGCATGATGGTCTGGGATATGTCGAGGATGTTGACGTTGGCCTCGGCCAGGATCTTGCTGACCCCGGCGATGATGCCGACCCGGTCCTTGCCGATCACGCTGATCACCGCTCTCATATGAACCCTCCTTATGCAGCCAGTCAAAAGGGGTACGAGGCATTCGCCACTGTTTTTACACTATCGTTGGCTAGATGATCCCGGCGAGCGACCTTCTCCATCAGGGAGCGAGCGGGATCATCTAGCCAACCAGACTACCCTCGGGCTAAGAAGTTTTGGTTTTTAATTACTCTCAGACTGCGCCTGCACTGATGAACCTCTCCCATGCCGAAAAAATGAAGGCGTCCTCATGCCCGTTTTTCAACTGGGTCTTGGCTTCAGAGGGGGATTCTTTCCCCCACTGAAGCTTATGTACTCCGCATTCTTCGGGCCAGGCCGGAGGCCTGGATGCGGAGGAGCCAGTTAACTAGGGGCGTAGCTGCTCTTTGTCGGCTCGAGGCTTCGCCTCGGCTGAAAGCCCGCCGACACACCGGTCCCACCGCTTTGCATGTACTCCGCATTCTTCAGGCCGGGCTGTAAGCCCGGATGCGGAGGAAGCGGGGGCATTAGAGCGGGTAGCCATCGGTAAAAGTTGTTTGTAAAGACATTTTTCCACCTCCACGTTAAAACAATAGAGATCAATGAGGCGGAGGGGTACGTAGCCTTTCAACTAATCATATATACCTTACGACAAATAGAGTCAAGATCCTGCCTGAACCTTCCTGCGTGTCGGAAACGTACAAATAACGACATCTTGAACGCTGCCAGTGAAAATGTCTTTATTGTTGGCCATGCCGGCGTCAACAGGTTGATTCTAGGTTTCGTCTGAGACTGCCGATTGAAAATATCTTTCGGATCGCGGCAGGAATATGGGTGCTTAAACATAATCAGTTATCAAGAAAGTTGTTTTCGCCTGAAAGTATTGAACAGGCTGTCCACTAAAGGATATTGTTAGATTGATGTATCCCATCCCCTTCAAAGGGATTGGGATGAAAGCGCTATTTTCCTTGGCACTCTTCTGTCCGTTAGATTTTTTTGAGACAAGGAAACGGGGTGAGGCAGTTGTACCAATGGTTGAAGCAGGTCTTGGCAGAACGGAAAGAGTTTGCCCTGGCTACCGTAGTGGAGGCTGGCAAGGAACTGCAGGAGTGGAGTGGCCGGAAGCTGTTCCTCACCGATGCCGGGATGTACGGCGAGTTGGTGCATTCTCCGCTGGGCGCCGCCGTCGCGGACCTGGCGCGGCAGATGCTGCGGCAACAGGGAGTGCAACTGCAGGAAATCGTCACAGAGAGCGGATCTGCCAGTGTTTTCGTGGAGTCCTTTCATCCGGTTGCCCGGTTGCTGGTATTAGGAGGCGGTCATATTGCCCGGCCGCTGGTGGCGATCACCGCCCTGTTGGATTATCAGGTAACGGTAATCGATGACCGCCCCATGTTTGCCGGCCGTGACCGCTTTCCCCAGGCACAGGCGGTGATCTGCGACGATTTTATCCAGGCGCTGCAAAAAGAACGCATCGATGCCGGCACCAGCGTGGTCATCATCACCAGGGGTCACCGGCACGATCTGGACTGCCTGGAACAGGTGCTGCAGCACCAACCTGGATACGTGGGCATGATCGGCAGCCGCCGCCGGGTCAAAATGGTGCGGGAGCACCTGATCGCTGCGGGTTTCCCGGCCAGCCTGGTGGACCGGGTGTGCATGCCGATTGGGCTGGCTATCGGCGCCGAGACACCGGAGGAGATCGCCGTCAGCATTGCCGCCCAACTCGTCGCAGCGCGGCACGGACAGGCCTTGTCAGGTTCCCCGGTGCCACCGGCTTCCACCAGCGAGCAATGGGAGCTGTTGGCCAGGATGTTGGATTGTATCGACCGGGGACAGCCTCTGGTCGCTGCCACCGTGGTCCGCACTGTGGGCTCCACGCCGCGCAAGGCCGGGACCAAGATGCTGGTGCTGCCTGACGGCAGCCTCCTCGGGACGATTGGGGGAGGCTGCGGTGAGGCAGCAGTGCGCAGCGAGGCGCTGATGCTGTTCGATGGCGGTGGGATGAAGCTGTTCCGGGTGACGATGAATGCTGACGTGGCAGCCGATGAGGGCATGGCCTGCGGCGGCGCCATGGACGTCTTCCTGGAGCGGCTGGCCTGAATAGTGGTTTGTGGTTTGTGGTTAGTGGTTGGAGGCACAACTGCTTTGGTCATCAGTTAAAGATAATTTACAAAAAACCAATAACAAGGTTTTTTCCAACGGCCAACGGCCGGCATGGCTGCCCCGGGCGCAACTTTCCGGTTATTAAAGGGGATACTATGCCAGATGCAGAATAGGTGATGAATTTCTTTTCCACCGGGAGTGGCGCTCATGTATCTGGAAAGACCGGTATTGCCGCATGCAGACGGAGTGAACGTGCCGTCTGTCCTGGTCACCACCGCCAGGCCCAAGGGAGGGGCTGTCGTGGTGCACGGCTATGGCGGCTGCAAGGAAGAGCAACTGGGCCTGGCCTGGCGCCTGGCCGAACTCGGGTTGGCAGCCTGTGCCGTCGATCTCCGGGGTCACGGGGAGAACAGGTTGCCCCTGGACGAGAATGTCTCGACGGATGTGGAGGCAGCCGTCAACTATTGCCGCCGCTTTGGCAAGGTGGCTGCCGTTGGCCACTCCCTGGGAGGCCGCCTGGCGTTGACCAGCAGCGCCGATTACGCCATCGGCATCTCTCCCACCCTGGATGCCGCCTTCAGCGTGCAGACCAGGAGACTGCTGACAGGCGTCAGGGGCTACCGGGTCAATGAGGCCGAGCCGCGCCCGCGCCCATGTACTCCGCATTCTTTCAGGCCGGGCGTTAGCCCGGATGCGGAGGAGGGCACCCGGGGCACCCGCATCTTCGAGATCCTGGCCGGGCTTCCCCGGTGGCAGCCTGATGGCAGGTCGGCCCTGATCATCTTTGGATCCAGGGATGTCCCTGAGATAATGCAGACCTGCAGGGAACTGCATCAGCAAGGCGTACCGAGCATAGAGATAGACCAGGCCCTGCACAGCGATATATTCTTGAACGAGGAGACGATTGGCAGGACGACGGAGCAGTTGCGGGCGTGGTTCAACTTGCTTCCTAGCGGCAGTTTCCACGTGGAACAATCATGTTGCTGAGGCGCTGATAGGTTATAATATGATCCGGAAGAAGGTGATCACCTGTGTGGCGGCAAGCCGGTGGCGGCTAGGCGGCGCCTTCCTGGTGATCCGAAAATGGAGGTTCACAGCGGTAGTGGAAGAGCAGAAACAGGAGGCCTTATCGGAAGACCTCTCCCCCGCGGAAGCGGCAGTAGATCTGAAAGAGATGCTGGAGGAAGTTGCCCGGGAGATCACCACCCTCGACGTATTGCGCAGGACCTTGCTGACCGGGGTGATCCGGCAGCGGTCCGGGATGGGCGTCGAGGAATGGCTCCAGGCTGCCGGGAGCCTGGAAACTCTCATCCAGGCCCTCTGCCGGCCGGGCCGGATTGGGGATGTGAACAGACGGTGCCAGATCATAACAATGCTGGTGGAATGGAAGGAGAAGTTGGAGCGGCTGGAGTCCTGCTTTCAAATGGCTGCCCGGTTGGCGGGGGACTATGTCAATGACCCCGGTGAACTGGCCGGGTCGCTGGGTGTCCTGGCTCATCGCCAGCAAGTTGTCCGCAGGCTGATGGCCGAGATCGAGCAGATGGAGCGCAGTTGAACCAAAATCATTCCAGACCACGAAAAATGACCACCCAAAGCGGGTGGTTTTTTATTCGCAGGGTCTGTGCCGTGAGAGACGAGAGGGTATGTTGACTGGCAGTATAGCAAAATATAGTCGGCCTTCTTCCCGCGGAGTCTTTACAAAGTTTTAAAATGCGATTAATACCAGCCTAACATTTCCCTGGGATAATGTAAGCAACCGAAAGCGATCCCCCTCTTTTATGAAGTGCCGCTCTTGCAAGAGAGCGGTACATGCATTAATAGGAAGCAAATCTAGACGTCTAGACCGGAGGTCTGGAGCATGATCGACAAGGAGAACGGCATTCCCTATTACCGGCAACTGATGCAGATCATCCAACAGCAAGTTGCCAGCGGATGCTTGAAAGAGGAGGCCCAGTTGCTCCGGATCCCCGCCAATATGCCCGTTCTCAGAGTGTACAGCCTGCTCAAGTCCCGGGATGATCTCCTGATTCAATACACGATCGGGTGCTACCGCGCCGATCTGGCCAAGATCAGCGTTGAATGGCAAGAGAGTGACGAGGGGAGGAGTGATCAGAGAGGAAAGAAAGCGGGTCTTCTGGATCAATCATTATTGGCAGAAGGTTTGTGACAGCTTGTTATCCAGCTTGACACAAAAAAATTGTCCATCATGAAAGGAGTATTCACGTGAAAAAAGTTTCCCTGTTACTGGCAAGCGCTCTTCTTTTGTCGTCTCTCTTTTTGGCAGGGTGCGCATCGCAATCTGCATCAACATCGGTCAAAGAGCCTAGCACCATCACCATTGCCTGGTTGCCGAACAATTCGTCGGACGATCTGCGGCAATTCCGCGCCGAATTCGACAAGATTATTTCCACCGCCACGGGCAAACCAGTTCAGGACAAGTTGACCACCGACTACAATATTGCCATGGCCGCCCTGGACAGCGGCGACGCCCAGTTGGGCTACTTCGGACCTTACGAGTACATCGAGGAACATGCCAAAGACCCCAAGATCGTGCCCCTGGTGGTCGAGAGCGGAGATTCGGGAACCCTGAATGACGCTCTCTACCACAGCCGGCTCCTGGTCAAGATAGGCAATGAAGGCCAGTACCAGTCCGGCGGCAGTTATGCCCTGGACAACCTGGCCGGGAAAAGGATCTCCTTCGTCTCCACCAGCTCGACGTCCGGATTCAACGTGCCGGCAATGGCAATCGCGGGCTACTTCTCCAAGCAGGACAAATGGAAGGGCCTGACCAAGGACGACCTGATGCAGGGCGGCAATGGCAAGTTCTTCAGCCAGGTGATCTTTGCCGGTTCCCACCAGTTGTCACTGTATACCTTGCTTACGGATAAGGCTGATGTCGCCGCGGTGGACGATATCGATGTGGCAAGATATGTGGATCTGACCTCGGGAACCGACGAAGCACCCGGGGCTGTCTACGCCATCAGGCAGGACGCCGCCGATCCGTTCACCAAGCTTGGTGGCGCCCAATTCGTGATCATTGACGCCATACCGGTCCTGAACACGCCAATTGAGGCTAACAGCAATGTGTTGAGCCAGGCGACCCTTGACAAGATCACCCAGGCGCTCACTTCCGACCAGACAACGAATGATCAACTGATATTTGCGCCTAAAGACTCTAAATCCCTGGTCTTTACCCAACCACACCGGTTCCTGACAGTGGACGATTCCTGGTATAACCCGCTCCGGCAGTCTCTCGGCTTATCATAAGTCCGTTCTCTGTAGTAGGGTTGGCCAAGGACACAAAGTAGGGGTTGAGCACGAGGAGCGTTGAGGTCACCCATATCCGCGATTGAAAAGATGAATCGGGTTGACCTCGACGCCCTTCTTATATGGATCTATTGGGGGAGGGTTGAGCGTGGCCCTGTTGGAGTTGAAAAACGTCACCAAGTATTATTGCGGTACGGCGCCGGCCCTGGATGGCGTCAGCTTTTCGGTCAACGAGGGTGAGTTCGTTGCCATCATCGGTTCTTCCGGAGCAGGGAAATCAACACTGCTCCGCTGCATTAACCGGATGGTTGAGGTGACCGGCGGGGAGATCTCCTTCGAAGGTGTTGTGGTTTCCAAGCTGGGGAAAAATGGCCTGCGAGAAGTCAGGACCAAAATCGGTATGATCTTTCAGCAGTTCAACCTGGTTGACCGGCTGAGCGTGATCGAGAACGCCCTGCATGGCAGGCTCGGGTATAAGTCAACCCTGGCCGGTGTTCTGGGCCGATACACCCGGGAGGAAAAATGGCAGGCCTTGAGGGTTATCCAGATGCTGGGCCTGGAGCAGCAGGTGTACCAGAGGTGCGACAGCCTGAGCGGCGGCCAGAAACAACGGGTGGGCATCGCCAGGGCCTTGGTGCAGAATCCCAAGCTGATCTTGTGCGATGAGCCGATCGCTTCGCTGGACCCCAGATCTGCGAAGATTATCATGGACCACCTGAGAAATATCTGCACAGACACCGGCATCACCCTGATCGTCAACTTACACCAGGTAGATGTGGCTCTCAAGTATGCGGACCGGATTATCGGCCTGAACAGGGGAGCAGTGGTTTTCGAAGGGCCGCCGGGCGAACTGACCAGTCAGCGGAGCGCGGAGATTTATGCCAAGGAGCCCAAAGATGTAAATATTAACCTGGGAGAGAGAAATGCAAGCTGATGTTTTCATCAGGCGCAGGAACAACGCCCTGATATTCTTTGCCTTACTGGCTATCCTGACCGCAGGCTCGATCATCATTACCCAGTACGATGTGCAGCGAGGGTTCACCAGTTTCGGCAAGGCCTTGATCTGGGGAGCGGCCAACTTTTATCCCGATGCCGGGTCGATCGCCAAGCTGCCCGATATTATGGAGAAATTGTGGGAAACGGTGCTGATGTCTATCGCTGCAAGCACCGTCGCCGCGGTCTTTTCCCTGCTCCTGGCAGTGGCCGGATCGCGCACCACGAGAATGCACAGCTCGTTTACCGTGATTGCCAGGGGAATCGCGTCATTCTTTCGCAACATACCGCTGGTGGCCTGGGCCATGATTTTAATGCTAGCGTTCAGCCAGAGCTCGTTAACAGGTTTTCTGGCCCTGTTTCTTGGTTCGTTCGGATTTCTTACGCGTGCATTTATGGAAACGATCGATGAAGTTGGCGATAACGCAGTGGAAGCCCTGAAGTCAACCGGAGCAGCTTATTATCCCATCGTATTCCAAGCAGTTTTACCCGCCAGCATGCCCCAGGTAGTCAGTTGGTCATTGTTCATGGTTGAAACCAATATTCGCGACGCCACCCTGGTTGGTTTGCTCACCGGCACGGGCATCGGGTTTGCCTTTGACGTCTACTATAAATCCTTCGACTACCATACAGCCAGCCTGGTGGTGATTGTCATCGTGATCACGGTGCTCATTGTGGAAACGGTTTCCAATAGTATCAGAAGGGTGATCCTGTGATTGAGATCGAGAGCATGGGCATGGAGCCGGGTGCCCGCCCAGCCGGTGGGCGCGGCAGGCAGGAGAGAGACAGCCTGAGCCTGAACATGGCCAAGCCGCTTGACAGGGCTGCCCTGGCGATCCGCCTCACTCTGCTGGTAATGGCAGCGACGACAATCTATGCCCTGCTGACGATGGATTACCAGGGTATCAACGTACTCCAAGCGATCCTCGATACTCTGAGTAATTTTAAGACGATTTTTTTCCAGCCCTATTCACATCACTTTACTGTGTGGCAGGCCTTCTGCGAAGTAGTGATCACTTTAGGGCTGGCATTCCTGACCACCTTGTTCGGCGGCGTGGTCGCCCTCTTTCTGGGTCTCATGGCCGCCCAGAATTTGTCCCCGAAATGGCTCACCAATGTGATCAAAAGTTTTGTTGCCTTAATCCGCGCAGTTCCAACGATTCTCTGGGTTTTGATTTTTGCAGTGGCTGCCGGGTTGGGGAGTACGGCGGCTGTAATCGGTCTGACTTTCCACTCGGTCGCCTATTTGACCAAGGCCTACTCCGAGTCCTTTGAAGATCTGGACCGGAGTGTGATTGAAGCGCTGGCGGCCACGGGCGCCAATTGGTGGCAAATTGTTTTTCAGGCGGTAATACCGTCCTCGGCTACCTATCTGCTGTCCTGGACGTTCCTGAGGTTTGAAATAAACTTCGGCAATGCCGTTGCCATGGGCGCAGCCGCCGGAGCAGCCGGAATCGGCTTTGATCTGTTCATGGCCAGCGGGTATTACTTCAACCTGAACGAGGTGGGCCTGATCACTTATTTTATTTTGGCTTTTGCCATTTTGTTGGAAACGCTGGCCACAAATATGAAGGGCAGGCTCCTGAAAAAAGCGTAAGTACTCAGGAGTCAGGAGTCAGAATGTGTGGTGAAGTTTGTCCAAAAAGCTGAAGTCGACAAGGAGATGAAAGCAGTGGAACCACAGGAGATTCTGGCGGAGGGCCGGTTGGAGGTATGGCAGCATTTGGCCGCCGCCATCGAAGCCGGGCATCAGGTGGAAACGGTCAAGGCGCCGGAGACCTGCCTGGCGATGATGCAGGCGGTGGATAGCGTGGGAGAGACCCCATTCTACCTCGGCGAGGTGCTGATGTGCGAAGCGGCTGTCAGGGTCGATGGGGTGATCGGCTACGGCTTCGCCCTGGAGGATGAGCCGGAACGGGCCTGGTGCCTGGCGGTGATCGATGCCGCCCTGGCCGCCGGACTGCCTGAAGGGCGGGAGATCCGGGCGGCCATCGATGGCGAGGGACGGCAGTTGCTGAAGGAACGGCGCCTGGTGCAGGATCTGGTGGCCGACACCATGGTGCGTTTCGCAGTGATGGAGGGTCAGTGATGGGCACAAATCTGGAATCTACTCTGGAATCGACTTTTGATCAGGTGTTCACGGCGCAGCAGTTCTATCGCCTGCTGTTGGATGCCATGGCCCGCCCCGGCAAGATCGTGGCGCTGTCCAAGCTGGAGATCGATCCCCCCGAAGGGCTCTCCTGGTCCATCGCCGGCCTGGCTTTCACCCTGCTCGACCAGGAAACAACCTTCGCCGTGCTCCCGGACCATGAGTCCTGGAGCCGCTACCTGTGTCTGAACACAGGCAGCCGGCAGGCAGCGGTACCCGGGGCGGAGTTTATCATCATCGACGGCAGGGTTGACCTGCCGGAACTCATGGAAGCCAACCGGGGCATTCTACTCTTTCCTGACCGGGGGGCGACCCTGATGGTCATGGTGTCGGCGGTCGGCGGCGCCGGTGCTGACACCAGGCTGACGCTGCAGGGGCCCGGTATCCACGGCAAGGTGAGCCTGGCTTTAGGCGGCCTGTGCCCGGGCAACCTGGAGCGGGTGCAGACCCTGAACAGGGAGTTTCCCCTGGGAGTCGACCTGATCATCAGCGATCACCGTGGCGCTCTGGTCTGCATCCCTCGCTCCAGTACCGTAACACCGGAGGTGAATGGCTGATGGGATACGTGGCAGTATCCGGCGGTGATGAGGCGATCACCAGCGCCGAGGCCTTATTGGCTTTCTACAGGCTGAAGGGGGGATCGACTCCCGTCCAGGTACGTCAGATCCGGGAACAACTGCGGCTGGCGGTCGACAAAGTGATGAGCGAGGGCTCTCTGTATGCCCCCGGCATCGCTGCCCTGGCCCTCAAGCAGGCAGAGGGAGACGGGATCGAGGCCTCCTTTATTGTTCGGGCATACCGGGCGACGCAGCCGCGGCGCTACGTCTCGCTGCCTGTCGACACCCGGCAGATGCGAGTCATCAGGCGCATCAGCGGCGCCTTTCAGGACGTGCCCGGCGGTCAGGTGCTGGGGCCGACCAGGGATTACACCCAGAGGCTGGTGGACTTCTCGCTGCTTGGGGAGACGCCGGAACTCGTGGCCGGTTTTTTTAAGAGGATCGGCGTCCAGACGTCTAGATCTGCATTGCCGGACACCTTTCCCAAGGTTATCGACCTGCTGCGCCGCGAAGGTTTGTTGGCGGAGCCAGGCGACCGGGACCGGGAGTTGTCCGATATCACCCGGGAGGCCATCTCCTTTCCCTGCAACCGCTCGGCCAAACTGCAATCCCTCGCCCGGGGCGAGACCGGGGTGATGATGGCGCTGGCCTACAGCTCCATGCGCGGCTTCGGAGACATCCATCCCTACCTGGGTGAACTGCGGGTGGGCACGGTACCGCTCTACATCAACCACCGGGCCAAGGAACGCCCGGTGTACCTCGGACCGGTGCTGGTGACCGAGGCGGAGATCATTTCCGGACAGTACGAGGACGACCAGGGCATACCGAAACTGACCTTGGGCTACGGGCTGTGTTTCGGCCACAACGAGCTGAAGGCGATCGCCATGGGAGTGCTCGACCGCACCATGCAGAGCCAGGCCCCCCAGCGGGCGCCGGCGGAGGACGAGGAGTTTGTCCTGTACCATATCGACGGCATCGAGTCCTCGGGCTTTTCAGCCCATTGGAAGCTGCCCCATTACGTGACCTTCCAGTCCACCCTGGACCGCCTGCGCCGGACGCAAAAACTGAAAGAGGAGGCGGACGCCCTTGAGCGTGAACCAGAACCAGAGCCGTCAACACCGGGGCTATAACTTTGCCTTTCTGGACGAGAACACCAAGCGGGAGATCCGGCGCAAGCTGCTCAAGGCGGTCGCCATTCCCGGCTACCAGGTGCCCTTCGCCTCACCGGAACTGCCCATCGCCCGCGGTTGGGGCACCGGCGGGCTGCAGATCACCATGGCCATCATCGGCCCCGGTGATATCTTGAAGGTGATCGATCAGGGCTGCGACGGCAGCGTCAATGCGGTCAACATCCGCAAACTGCTGGTCAAGACCACCGGTGTGGCTACCACCTTCGATACCAACGCTGCCAGTATCATTCAGACCAGGCACCGGGTCCCCGAGGAGGCGATGCGCCAGGACCAGATCCTGGTGCTGCAGGTGCCGATCCCGGAGCCGCTACGCTACGTGGAGGCCAGCGAGGCGAAGACCCGGGAGATGCACGGGGAGATGGACTACAGCCGGATGTGGGTCTACCTCTACGAGAACATCGTGCAGTACGGAGAGATCACCATCGGGGCGCGCTACCCCTCATTGGTCAACCGGCGCTACCTGATCGATCCCTCGCCGATCCCGCGCTGGGATGTGCCCAGGCTCAACCAGGCGGAGACGCTGTATCTGTTCGGGGCCGGCAGGGAGAAGAGAATCTACGCCGTGCCGCCGCACACACTGGTCGAGCCCCTGGAGTTCGAGGATTTCCGCTTCCGGGTGGAGGATTTCACGGGGCGCTCCTGTATTCGCTGCGGCGCCACCGATACCTACATGAACGAGCTGTACGACAGCTCCAGCGGCCGGAAGTTGTTTCTCTGTTCGGACAGCGGCTACTGTGACCGGCGTCGGGCGCAGTCGGCAAAGGAGGCCGGATGATGGCGGCAACCGGAGAGAAGGTACTCGAGGTGAGGGGCCTGACCAGGCTCTATGGGGCGGGTTGCCCGGACTGCCTGGCGCTGACCGGTCCTGATGCCGGGACCAACATCTGTCCACAATGTCACACCATCGTAGCTTGCAACAACATCAGCTTTGACCTGGAGTTGGGGGAGATCCTGGGGATCGTGGGGGAGAGCGGCTCCGGCAAGAGCACCCTGTTGCGCTGCCTCTATTTCGACGAGGAGGCCGCGGCGGGAGAATGCTACTTCACGGCCTTCGGCGACGGCCGGACGGATGCCTTCACCCAGACCGGCCAGGCCCGGCGCTACATCCGGAGCCACCTGCTGGGGATGGTCTATCAGAATCCCCTGATGGGGATCAAGCCCCATTTCACCGCCGGCGGCAATGTGGCGGAGAAGCTGCTGACGGCGGACGTCTATAACGTCGCCCGGATCAGGCAGCGGGCGGCCACCCTGTTGCAGCGCACCGAGGTACCCCTGTCCCGGATGGATGACTTTCCGGCCAATTTCAGCGGCGGCGAGCAGCAGCGGGTGCAGATCGCCAAGGCTCTGGCCAACAATCCGCCGGTGCTGCTGTTGGACGAGATCACTACCGGCCTGGACTTGTCGGTACAAGCCCGGGTGCTCGATCTGATCAAGGAGATCCAGCGCGACCTGGGGATCGCCATGATCGTGGTCTCCCACGACCTGGGCGTGATCAGGCTGCTGGCCGACCGCACCGGCGTGATGAAGGACGGGCAGATCCTGGAGTTCGGGCTCACGGACCAGATCCTGGAGGATCCGCAGCACCGCTATACCCAGTTACTGGTGCACTCCATGCTCTAAAAACAGTAGTCAGTAGTCAGGAGTCAGGAGGCGAACATGGACAACGGGGGCAATGTTTTATCGGTAAGGCAGTTATCCAAGTATTTTATTTTGCATATCCTGGGCGGAAAGGTGATCGCCGGCTGCAAGGAGATCGAATTCGACTTGAGGCAGGGAGAATTCCTGGGCATCACCGGCCCCAGCGGGGCGGGCAAATCCACTGTTCTCAAGTGCATCTACCGCACCTACCTGCCAACATCAGGCCGGGTGCTCTATACAGGCGCAGACGACCGGCAGATCGATCTGGCCTGCGCCCCGGAGCGGGAGATGATCCGGTTGCGGCGCCGGGAGATCGGTTACGTCAGCCAGTTCTTAAAAGTAATGCCCCGGGTGCCGGCGGTTGATGTGCTGGCCGGGGAGTTGCGCCAGAAGGGCTGGGAGATGGAGGACGCCCGGCAGCGCGCCAGTCAGTACTTGGAGGTCATGGATATCAACCGGGCGCTCTGGGATGCCTATCCATCCACCTTCAGCGGCGGCGAGCAGCAGAGGATCAACATCGCCCGGGCGCTGATCACTGAACCGCGCTTGTTGCTGCTGGACGAACCGACTGCCTCCCTGGACGCGGCCACCAGGCAGATCGTGATCCGGGTGCTCAAGGATTTGAAAGCCACCGGCGCCACCATGATCGGTGTCTTCCACGATCTGGACGTCATGGGACGCCTGGTCGACCGGGTATTCAGCATCGAGGCGGGCCGTTCCGGTTCTCGATGCAGTGCGGCGCAAGTCGCAGCCGACTTGACAAGCGTTCCTGGTCAACCTTACGATGCTGCTTCTGTCGAGCGCTGGGCGGGCGCCCGTCCTATCAGGCGTGGAAGCGGGATGACCACATCCCGGGAGGATACTCCATGAAGCACTCGTTGCTGATCACCAACGGCCAGGTCGTACTGCCGGACCGGGTGATCGTACCCGGCGAGGTGTTGATTGAGAATAGCGTTATTCTTTACGCAGGCAAGCAGGTCGAGCGACACGGCAAGACCGCCGGAAGCGTGCTGGACGCCAGAGGTGGCTGCGTGCTGCCCGGTTTGATCGATCTGCACAGCGACTCCATCGAGAAGGAACTGGAGCCGCGCCCGGGGGCGATCTTCGATGCGGAAATGGCCTTCAGCGAACTTGAGAAGAGGCTTGCCGGCAATGGCATCACCACCATGTACCACTCCTTTTCCTTTGCCGGGGCCGAGTGGGGTATTCGCAACGATGGGCATGCCGCTGACTGCATCCGCAAGATCGTGGCTATGGCCAGCAAGACCTGGCTGATCCGCAACCGCGTGCATCTGCGGTTCGAGATCACCAATGGCCGGGGAGTGGCGACAGCCAGATCCCTGATCGATGACGGCATGATCGACCTGCTCTCCTTTATGGATCACACTCCGGGTCAGGGACAATACCAGACCGTCGAGGATTACCGGCGCTACATGGAAAAGACCTACCATCTTCCTTGGAGCCGTATCGAAGAGAACATCGCCGCCAGGGAACATGGGCGGGCGCAGGCGCCCGGCAATATAGAACAGCTCAGCGATGCTGCCAGGCATAATGAGATTCCCATGGCCTCCCACGATGATGACGATATCGAGCGGATGGCCTCGTATCGGAACCGTGGCGTCACCATCCACGAATTTCCGGTCAACCTGGCTGCCGCAGAAGCTGGCCGCCGGATGGGCAGCCACGTCTGCGTGGGCGCCCCGAACGTGCTGCGGGACGGATCGACAGGCAAGGGGATGCGTGCCCGGGAAGCCATCGACGCCGGGGCGGCCGACATCATCTGCTCTGACTACTACCCTCCTTCCATGCTGCAGACGGTATTCAAGCTGTCAAAGGAAGCGATGCCGCTGTCCCGGGCTGTGTGCCTGGCATCCCTGGAGCCGGCCCGGGCTGTAGGGCTTGAATTGTTGGGGAGCCTGGAGCCGGGCCATCTCGGGGATGCCATCGTGGTGAGCCTGAGGGGAGGCATCCCGGTGGTTACCGATGCTGTGGTGGGAGGAGCGCAGGTCTACCGGATCAACTATTGCAACCAGGCAAGGAGTTGACCGGCGCGGCCCGGCAGTGAGAGGCGGGAAGCGTCACATAACAGATAGGGGGTAATCAAATTGCAGGTGGCGGGGATTGCCATCAATGCCGACGCCACCAGGCTGGACGGCAACCTGGATGTGCTGAGGCAGGAGTTGGATTACTTCGCAGAGATCGGCTTTGACTATGTGGAGATCGCTCCCCACGGGGTTGGGGTGATCCACGGTGGCAACCTGCACCGGGAGCAGATGAAAAGTCTTCTCAAGATGCTCTCTGCCTATTCCTTCGGCTATGTGGCGCATGGCCCGAATCCGATGAACCTGATGAATCGGGAGCAACCGGAACTGGAGAGGCGCATGTTTTTATCCAGCCTGCAGTTCGCAAGGGAGATCGGGTCCGGGGTGATGGTCTACCATGCCGGCCGCTGGCTGCCCGAGGAGCACTTCCAACTGCCGGGCCTGCCGATGCCGGCGCCGGAGCAGCAAAAAGCCATGTGGGACCTGGAGCGCACGCTGCTTCAGGAGATGGGCGCCCTGGCGGCGCAGGCCGGAGTGACCATTGCCGTGGAAAACGCCCGCCCTTATCTGGACGCCGGTCCGTATTGCTACGGTGAATTTCTTCAATTGCTGGCAGAGATGATCGCGCAGGTCAACCATCCCCGGGTGGGGATCACCCTTGACCTGGGGCACGCCTGGCTGGCCTCCTGTCATCACGGCTATAATCTATTGCAGGGGGTGGAGGCGGTGCGGCCATACATCAGGCACATTCACCTGCACGACAACTATGGGAGCTGCTGCGCCTCCTATGAGAAGAAGCAGGGCGAACTGCTGGCTACCGGGCGGGGTGACCTGCACCTGCCGATCGGCTGGGGAGAGGCGCCGGCCCGGGAAGTGTTTGCCCGCCTCCAGGACTACCGGGGCGTGGTCACCCTGGAGATCAGGCCGCGCTACCGGGCCTATTATGGGGTGGCCCTGGCAAATGCCCGGGCGCTTCTGGCCGTCGAGGGATAGCCACAACATGTTTGGAGCGGGTGCCCGCCCTGGCGGGCGCGGTGATCATGGAGCGAAGGAGTAGGATTGTAGGAGGTTTGCATGAACATACAAGATCTGGTAATCAGAACGGCCGTGGTGGACGACCTGCCCGCGATCCTGAATCTGTATCAGGAACTGGATGCCACCTACGGACACTCCCCGGACGAGGGCGGGGTTGACTATCGGGAATTGTGGCGGCAGGTAATGGCCGACACCAGGCAGCAAGTACTGGTGGGGGAGCAGGACGGGGAGATCGTCGGCACCGTCACCCTGATCCTCGTCCCCAACCTGGGGCACCAGGGAAAACCCTGGGCAGCGGTTGAAAATGTGGCGGTGCGCAGCGGTCGACGCGGCCAGGGCCTGGGAACTGCCCTGATGTCCGAGGCAACTCGCATCGCTCGCAGTCACGGCTGCTACAAGATTGTTCTGACAAGCAACCTGGCGCGCCAACAGGCACACGAGTTTTACCGCCGCCTGGGTTGGCGGCAGACCCACGCCGGCTTCTCGCTCAGCTTGATCGAAGATAACAATAAGGGCTCTGGTGATGAACCAGAGCCGGTAGTTGAAAACAGAGATTTGTGAGAACTGTCCAGAGCAGTAGTTACCGCAATTTATAACGACTGCGGCAGAATGCCTGACCCCTGGTGGGTTAGGATGAATGCCGCACAAAGCTTCAAAAAATCATACGGCAGGTTCTGAAGCGTCTAGAGAATGTCTGCAGCTAGTCTGGCCAGGGGTGAGCGCTCCCCTTTGATCAGCGTCACGTGGCCGGCCAGAGGCTGCTCGATCATCTTGCTGACCACGTAACTGAGGCCGTTGCTCTCCATGTCCAGGTAAGGGTGGTCGATCTGTTCGGTGTCGCCGATCAACACGATCTTGCTGTTGTCACCGGCCCTGGAGATCACCGTTTTCACCTCATGACTGGTCAGGTTCTGGGCCTCGTCGATCAGAATGTACTGGTGGGGCAGGGTGCGGCCCCGGATGTAGGTCAGGGCTTCAATCTGGAAGTTTTTAAGGCCGACCAGGATCTCCTCCAGGGTACCCTTGCGCTGGCCGAACAGGTATTCTAAATTGTCATAGATCGGCTGGATCCAGGGACGCAGCTTCTCCTCCTTGCTGCCGGGCAGGTAACCCAGGTCTCGTCCCAGGGGCACCACCGGGCGGGCGACCAGCAGCTTCTGGTAGGCGGCGGCGTCCTGGGTCAGGTAGAGGCCGGCAGCCAGGGCGAGCAGGGTTTTGCCGGTGCCGGCCCGGCCGGTGATGGTCACCAGGGGGATCTCCGGGTCAAGCAGCAGGTCGAGGGCCATCTTTTGCTGCACGTTCCGGGGGTTGATCCCCCAGACCTGGTTATTCCCATGGCGCAGGGGCAGGATGAGGCCATTGGCGGCGTTGTAGCGGCCGAGGCCGGACTGAGAAGAACCCGGGGCCTTGAGGATCAAGTACTGGTTAGGCTGCAGTTTGAAGGGCAGTTCGGCAGCGCTGCAGCTCCCTGTTAAAATAGAACCGGTCTACGAGGCCGGGGTCGATGACCGCTTCCTCGTAGCCGGCATATAAAATGGGGGCGGGACTTTCACCGGAATACTCCTGGGTTGGCAGGCCGAGGGCGTCGGCCTTGATGCGTACGATGGCATCCTGGGAGACCAGGGCAACGGTTCTCGGATGCTCCTTCCTGCTCTCCTCCAGTTGCAGATTGAGAGCCACAGCCAACAGCCGGTTGTCGTTGTTGACCTCTGAAAAGTGGTCTCGCAGCAGGTCGAGGGAGCGGTGGTTCAACTCCACCCGGAGCAGGCCGCCGTTGTCAAGTGGCGTGGGCTGGTGCAGGCTGCCATGCTGGCGGAGGGCGTCCAAATGGCGGGCTGTCTGTCGGGCGTTGTAGGCGGTGCCGTCACACCCACGCTTCTTGGCGTCAATCTCTTCGATGACTACACCGGGGATGACGACTTCTGCCTCCGGAAACTTAAAGATGGCCTGTGGGTCGGTGAGGAGAACATTGCTGTCCAGGACGTAAATGTCAGCCAAACGACCAGCCTCCCGAAAAGACTCTTTATGAAGTTGTCCACCTGATCATAGCCCCCGATGATTAACCCCATGTTAAGGTTAAATTAAAATTGTATGATGTTTGTGTCCTGTGGGCTTGAAGTTGAGGCCTGGGCGGTTCACTATTGCGCCATTATTTACGTTTGACTCAGGGCGGCGCCTTGTCTTAAAATTTGAGTAAGACAAGGGGTGATTAATGTGAACATGCCAGGGAGGTTGATGGCAGCCGCCTGTGATGGCACATAAATTCGAAGCGAGAGAGGAGCAATGATATGTCCAGGAAGAAGATCTCGTCCAGCGCCCGAATTAAGGGGCCGTCTCCCGAGCAGATCAGGAAAAGGAATCTGATCATCGGCATCCTGATCGTTGTCGCGGTGGCCCTGGTCGTCACGATCGCCATCAGCATGAATAGGGAGGAAAACCCGGCGTCCAACGTCAAGAGTCCGGCGGCCTCGACGAAGACCACCGGCCAGACGGCGGCGGCGTCCAAGCCCGCAACCGCCCAGAGTACGGCTGCAAGCCAGGAGCCGGTTTTGCCGGCCGCGCTCCAGGCCGACAAGAGCGCCCACCAAGTCACCATCGATACCGCCAAGGGGCAGATCGTGATGGATGTCTACCCGGACCTGATGCCGGTCACCGTGGCCAACTTCGACGAGCTGGTAAAGGCCGGCTTCTACAACGGGCTCACGTTCCACCGGGTCGAGGACTGGGTGATCCAGGGGGGCGACCCGAAGGGAGACGGCACCGGCGGATCCGGCCAGACGATCAAACTGGAGACCAACCCCCAGCTCAAGAACGTGCGTGGGGCGGTGGCCATGGCCAGGAGCAGCGACCCCAATTCGGCAAGCTCGCAGTTTTACATCCTGAAACAGGACACTCCTTCGCTGGACGGGCAGTACGCCGTGTTCGGCATGGTGGTCCAGGGGATGAACGTGGTCGACCAGATCCAGGTTGGCGACCTCATGAAAACCGTGCAAGAGGAATAGCCGCCAAAAGTTACCCGCTTGTCCGGACGATGATGATATAATAGAACCCGGGTCAAAAAGTGCGAATTTGGCCCGGGGGAGCGAGACACTGTTGTTAGGAACCATCGTCAATGTGGCAGCTATCATTCTTGGCGCAATCCTGGGGAATTTTTTGAAGAGTGGCTTTCCGGAGCGGTTAAAGGCCACGCTGATGCAGGCGATCAGCCTGGCGGTGATCCTGATCGGGCTGTCCATGGCCCTGAAGACCCAGAACGCCATGGTGGTCACCCTGAGCATCGTCATCGGCGGCGTCATCGGTGAGTTGCTGCGCATCGAGGACTGGCTGAACAGTCTTGGACTGAAGCTGGAGCAGCGCTTCGGCGGCGATGACGGCCGCTTTGCCAAGGCTTTTGTTTCCACCAGCCTGATCTACTGCGTGGGCGCCATGGCGATCATGGGGTCCCTGGAGAGCGGCCTGACCGGACATTACAACACCCTGTTCGTCAAGTCCATCCTGGACGGGGTTTCTTCCATTGTCTTTGCCTCCAGCATGGGGATCGGGGTGGCCTTCTCGGCGCTGCCGGTCTTCCTCTACCAGGGCAGCATCACCCTGGCGGCCGCATACATCAAGCCACTGCTCACCGATGCCATCATCCGGGAGATGACCGCCACCGGCGGCCTGCTGATCTTCGCCATCGGCGTCAACATGCTGACAGGCGGCAAGGTGCAGATCAAGGTCGGCAACCTGCTCCCGGCCCTCTTCGTGGCCATCCTGATAGTCGTCCTCTTCGCCCAATTTCACATGTAGCATGTAGCCTGTAGAATGTAGCCTATCTTTTATCCAACCGTTCCTTTCTTTTGTATCATAAAAGGAAAAGGATATATCTCTACATTTCATTCAACTGTTGGGCACCCCCGGCTTATTGTTGCCTGATTTACTTTTCCAACCTCTGATCTGCTGGCCAGGTAGGTGCCGAGCAGGACGATGAGGCCGCCGGCGACGATGTAGAGGCTTGGCAACTGCCGGTAATAGACGGCGGCCATTATGGCGGTCAGCACCGGGATCAGGTAGATGTAAGCGGCAGCGGTGACCGCAGGCACCCGGCTGAGGGCGATGTTCCAGATCAGGTAGGCCAGGGCCGAGGCGAACAGCCCCAGGTAGAGGATGCTCAGCCAGCCTGAGAGGGTGACTGCGGCAAAGTTGATGGGCAATTCCACCAGGCTCAGGGGGAGCAGGAACAGGGTTCCGGCGAAGGTTGTGTAGGCCAGCACCGTGGTGGCCGGGTAGCGCTCCAACAGGGTTTTTACAAGGGTGCTGTAGATGGCCCAGGCCAGTCCTGTCAACAGGATCAGGAAGTCCCCATAGAGCCGCAGCGGGTTCAGGGCGAACCCCGCCAGGGTGCCATTGGTGGCCACCAGGACCGAACCTGCCAGGGCAATGGCGATACCCAGGGTTTGTAGACGAGAGATCCGCTCTTTGAGCAGCAGCCAGGCGAGCAGGGCGAGAAACACCGGGGCCATGGCCGCCAGGATAGCGGCGTCGGTGGACCCGGCGTACCGGAGGCCCTGGTTCTGCAGAAAGTTGTACATGGTAACTCCGGTCAGGCCGCAGGCCGCCAGGCGCAGCCAGTCCCGGCGCTGGATCGCCGGCTGGCGCCTGCAGAGCAGGTACAGCCCCAGGACCAGGCTGGCTACCAAAAAGCGCAGGAAGGCGATGGTGTTGGGGGGCATTTGCAGGAGCACGACCTTGATGTTGATGAAGGTGCTTGCCCAGATGGCGGCAGTCAGGAACAGGCCAAGATGATAGGCAGCCGCCCCGTACAGGCGTCGCGGCTTTAGGTCGGGATGCTGTTGTGGTGAGGTGATGATTGCTGATGACACGGGTGCTGTCACGGTAAAGATCCCTCCGGCTTAGTTGCTTAACAACTTCGCCGCTGGGGCTTGCTTTCCTTTTTAACGGTGGCTTGGAATTTCGCCCGTCCGGCGGCGGCTAAGCAGCAGCAGGTAGAAGAAGGCCATGACGAACAGGATGGTGGCGGAGACCGCGAAGGTGGAGTGAAAGCCGTAGGTGTCTCCCAGTTTCCCGCCGATCACGGGACCCAGCGCCATTCCCAGGCCATCGATGCTCATGAAGATGGAGTAGAGGCTGCCTCGCACCGAACTGGGCATCAGGTGCGCCAGCAGCCCGTTCCAGGATGGCAGGATGAAAGCGTAGGAGATACCCAACAGGATGCCGTAGGGGTAGATTAACAGCGGCTTGGGGTAGCCGGAGATAGCCAGCAGCAGCGCTCCGGCCAGGAAGAACCCCGTTACCAGGAACAGGCGGTACCCCAGACGGTCCACCAGCTTCCCGACCGGCACCATGAGGGTGATCGTGATGGCGCCGACAACAAGAATGAGCAAGCCGTAAGCAGTCTGGTCGAGGCCGTAGACTCCCCTGATGAAGGGGAACAGCAGCGGCACCAGCATGCTTATGGCCAGGGTCTGGGCGAAGGAGCCCGGCAGCAGCACCCGAAGGTTCCAGACCTCCCGGATTGTCTGGATCAGGTGGCGCCTGGGACCAGACACCTTGTTGGCGCGCTTCCGGGAGATCCACTTGCGGAGGTTGAAGGCCATCAGGACCGGGACGCAGAAGATGCCCAGCAGGACCGTGATCAGGAACCTTGGTCCCAGGTGGAAGAACAGGTTGATCAGGACAAACCCCGATCCCATTCCCATCAGCCAGGCCACGAAGATGGAACTGAGGGTTTCGGCCTGTTCATCGCTCGGGGAATGCTCCACCAGGGTGCTCACCACCGCCGGCCAGACCGGAGCACAGCCCAACCCGAAGAGGATCGCTCCCAGCAGCAGGATCACCCCGGACCTGCTCCATAAAAAGGTGCTGAGTCCCAGCAGCGCCCAGGGAAGACTGAACAGCAGGGTCCTCCGGGCGCCGAGAAAATCCACCAGCCAGCCGGCGAATGGTTTGGCAAGGGTATCAGCGCCATACATGGCGGAGATGATGGCGCCGCTCAGGAAGACGGTGATCCGAAAGCGGTGGGTGGCGTAGACGGGAGCTGCCAGGTGGGGGATGTAGATGGGGACCAGGGCAATAAACATGGCGCCCCGTACGAATTCTACCGAACCGATGAGGCTGAGGAGGATCCAGTAAAAACGCCGGAAGTATGCCTCTCTATGGCCATTGCCCATGCGCTGATAATCTCCTACAAGTGGGACGTGTGGGGCGTGAGGCTGGGGGTGAGATTTCTCACTTCCGCGCCCGCTGAGGGCGGGCCTCCGCTCACTTCTCTTAAAGCCGGCTCGTCGCCGGGATATTCTCCGGCCAGCAGCGACAGCAGGATCCTGGCAGCCATAATAGCGGCTTCTGGGCGCCCCGCAGCCCGTGCCCCGGAACACAGGGCTTCATAGAAATGCTTTTGGGTCAAGATGAGGTGTAGCTTCACCCTCAGCTCTTTAAGGTCGTAAACCGGCAGCGCCGCCCCCGCATCCAGCAAGTAGCGGGTGTTTTCCATCTCCTGGCCGGGGATCGGGCGGTAGATCAGCATTGGCAGCCCCACGGCCAAGGCTTCGGAGATGGTCAGACCCCCGGCCTTGGTGATGAGTAAATTGGATACTGCCATGAACTCCTCCACGTTGTCGACAAACTGGTAGATCTTGAACAGCTTGCTGAACTTGCCTGTCTGCTCTTTCAGGTGCTGATAGAGCCCCTTGTCATTGCCGGTGATCACCAGTACCTGGAGGGGCAGGGGGAACTCGTCCAACACCTGGCAGAGAGCCGGGATCCCCCGCAGCATTCCTACCGCGCCGGTCATGACCAGGATCACCGGGATCTGGGCCTGAGTCCGAATTTGACATACAGGGTCTCCCGCGGAGGTGTCTGGGCGAATTTGAGATCGATGGGGATGCCGGTTACGAGAATTTTGGGATCGGGCACTCCTTGATAGATTAGCCCCTGGCGTACATACTCGGAGCCCACCAGGTAGAGATCTGTTTCCGGATGCACCCATTGGCTGTGAATGGCGTTGTCGGTGATCACAGTGACCAGCGGGGCCTCGAGCAGGCCCAGCCGCTTGATGTAGGAGATAACGCCTGCCGCCATGGGATAGGTGGCGACCACCAGCCTGGGCGAGCGCTCGGCCAGAAAATCAAGGATCTTCTCGAGGCCCATTTTAGTGAGGTGCTTTTCCATCAAGGTGTCCAGTTTCAGGTTATCCGTTACCCGGTAGAAGTATCCGTAAAGGGTTGGGGTGTTACGGACTGACTTGGTATACGTGAACCTGGTGAGCCTGTTGATGGCTGGACTGATCAGTTCCATGAAGTCGACGATCTCGGTTTGCAACTTGTCCTGGTAAGCGTCCAGGGCATTGGCCAGTGCCAGCGACGCCTGGCGGTGCCCACCGCCGTAGCTGGAGGAAAAAAATAGTACATCAAGCATTGGACATTAACCCCCATTTTGGGAACGATGGGTTTCTCTATAATCATATACGCTCAGTATATAATTCATATTAACATTTTGTAAACATTTATCATTCCGCTGCCTGACGAACCTGGGATATGTTTCCTTCAACACCCGCCTCAAGCCCGGAGAGGGAAAAGCGGGGGCAACTGACATTAGCTTTCCAAATTAAACAAAACTTTACCCCTGATTTACGCCCCTTTAACACTTCTTATTTATACTTAAACTACTAAATGCGTCAAGGGGGTCTAACGATGCCACTGCAGAGGAAGCCCCGCCAATTGCTGCGCACCATCAATGCCTGCCTGCGAAACGCCGGTTCGTATGCGGCAACCACCTGCCGCCCCAGCCTGGGAGCCACTCTCGGTTTCGCCGCCACCCACGTCTTCATCAACCGCCAGGCTGCAGCCATTCTACAAATGGACGGGTGGACAGCGCAGGCCGATTTGGTCAAACGGTTCCTGTTATATCTCAATGCGGGCGTCTGCAGGGCCGATGGCGGGTTGGGCTGCATGAGCCACTACTATGATCCCAGCACCGGGCGCGGGCTGTGGGGAGGAACCTCGGCGGCTGTTGCCTGCAACCGCTTCTTCAATTGGGCGGTGCGGTGCTGGCGTCTTGGCGACATCAGCCGTGCCCTGTATCTGATCGGGCTTGCCAGCCACCTGGTCCAGGATGCCTGCGTACCCCAGCATGGTCATGGGTTGGTGGGAGGCGGCCATGGCAGCTATGAACTCTGGGTACAGCGGGAGCGGGAACGCTTCACGGTGCCCGGCGGCGGTCTCTACCGGGGGAGTATCTCTACCCCTGCGGAATGGGTGATCGGCAACAGCCGGATAGCCTATGATTGCCTGAGCCTGGTGTCCATGCCGGACAACTTCGCCGGCTACGAGCGGGCTACCGTTGAACTCCTGGGCCTTGCCCAGCGGAGCACGGCGGGATTCTGGGTCTACTTCCTGGAAAAAGTTGGCTTACCGGCACAGGTTGCCGGTTCGAAACGGAGGTTGGGCGCACGAGGCCAGGGGCTAGAAAAAGATGAAAAAATTTCCAGCCTGTGCGCAAGCGTGCTTTCCTCCTCCTCCTCCTCCGCATCCGGGCTACGCCCGGCCTGAAGGAATGCGGAGCACAGGCTCCTCCTGGCTGAAAGCCCGGCCGGAACACCGGAATGCGGAGCACAGGCGCATCCGGGCTACGCCCGGCCTGAAGCGAGGCTTTCGGCCTGAAGCCTCGCCTGCACACAGGCTGGCCTGAACGCAGGCTCGAGGACGACTTCTGGCATCTGACTTCTGAAATGAGAGGTGACCATATTGCGCATCTGTGTTGTCGGGGCGGGTTATGTGGGATTGGTGACTGCCGCCGTGATTGCCGGCCTGGGACACCAGGTCTCGGTGGTGGAGAAACAGCCGGAAAAATTGGCAGGATTACAACAAGGGGAGACCCCCATCTACGAGGAAGGTCTCTCTACTCTTGTCAGGGAGAACTTCCGGGAGGGGCGCCTGGTTTTTACTGCCGACATCAGTGCTGCTGCCATGGATGCGGAGGTTGTCTTCATCGCTGTGGGTACTCCCTCGCTGGCGGATGGATCCCCGGATATGGCCGCCTTCTGTGCGGTCCGGGACGCCCTCTGTCAACTGCCGCCACGTCCACTGTGCCCACCTTGCGCCGCATTCCCAGTGTGCCGGCGGGCTTTCAAACGAGGCGGAGCCCCGAGCCAGCGTTCCTCCGCATCCAGGCCTTTGGCCTGGCCTGAAGAATGCGGAGTACAAGGCCGGGCGGTAAGCCCGGATGCGGTGGAGGCGGCGCCGTGTCCGGAGGATAAGGCCGGGTGCCCTCTGGGCGCGCTGCGGGCGTCCGGTCGTTTGGCTGTGATCAAGAGCACGGTGCCGATCGGCGCCGGGGATGCCTTGCAGAGCTTCTTCCAGAAGAGTGCGGTTTCCCGCTGGCAGGTAATCTCCAACCCGGAGTTTCTGCGCCAGGGGACGGCCCTCTACGATACCACCCACGCCGACCGGATCGTTATCGGCGCCGAAGATGAGGAGGCCGCCCACCTGATAATGAAGATCTATGAGCCTCTGGGCCGCCCGGTACTGCTGGTGGACCGGCGCAGCGCCGAGATGATCAAGTACGCCGCCAACGCCTTTCTGGCAACCAAGATCTCTTTCATCAACGAGATCGCCTGCCTGTGCGAGCAACTGGGGGCGGATATCGGGGCGGTTGCCCGGGGGATGGGGATGGATGCCCGGATCGGGCACTCCTTCCTGAAGGCGGGGATCGGCTTCGGGGGTTCCTGTTTTCCCAAGGACTTGAACGCCCTGTTGACTGTCGGCCAGACGTTGCAGGCGCCGCTGCCCCTGATCTCCGCGGTGACGGATGTCAACGGTCGCCAGAACCTGCTGCTCGCCCGCTACCTGGAGGATCTCTACGGGTCATTGCATGATCTGCACGTCTGCCTGTGGGGCATCACCTACAAGCCGGGGACCGACGATATCAGAGATGCCCCGTCGCTGTCGGTGTTGTCCGAGTTGACTGCGCAGGGGGCGCATATAACTGCTTACGACCCTCAGTTGAAGGCCTGCTGGCTGGCCAGGCAGCGGTTTCCAATGTTGGCCGTCGCCCACGACCCCTATGAGGCGGCAGCCCGTTCTCAGGCGATTCTATTGTTGACCGAATGGCCGGAGTTTGCCCATCTGAACTGGAACCGCTTGAGGCGCCTGGTTAGAAAGCCATTGGTGCTGGACGGGCGTAATTTCCTGGATGGTGTCGGCAGTGGAGGCCGCCGGTTTTGGTTACGCCGGTATCGGCCAGAAGCATTTCTCTCTGAACCGCCTCAAGTCCATGGCCGCCGTCGCAGAAGACTTGGGGGTGGCAGCCAGATGAGCCTGCGTATCGCTTTCTTTACCGATGCCTGTTTGACCCAGGTCAACGGAGTGAGCCGCACCATCGAGCGTCTGCTGGGATTCCTGGATGAGCGAGGCTGCAAGACGGTGGTCTTCGCACCCAATGACCCGTCACAGCCGCCGCATTCAGCGATCACGGCCGCAAGGACGTACCTGTACCATGGAATTCCGCTGCCGTTCTATGCCGAATGCCGGCTGGGGGTTCCCATCAGCCCCCGTTTCTACGAGGCCTTCACCGGCTTCAAACCGGATCTGGTGCATATAGTGACGGAGTACTCCATGGGCCTGGCCGGACTGCACTGCGCCTGCGCTTTGGCGTTCCCGCGGTGTCCTCCTACCATACGGATATCTCCCGCTATGTGGCCTATTACCGCCTTCCATTCCTGTCCGAATCCGCCTGGCGTTACCTGGTCTGGTTCCACCGGCAGTGCCGGCTGAACTTCTACCCGTCCCAGAGCACCGGCCAGACCCTGGCTGAGAGAGGGGAATCCCGCACCTGCGTTACTGGGGGACGGGGGGTGGATACAGCCCTGTTCCACCCAGGCAAGCGGGATGACCTGCTGCGAGGCCGCCTGGGCCAGGGGCCGCTGCTGCTCTACGTGGGCCGGTTGGCGCCGGAGAAGAACCTGGATGTGCTGCTCACCGCCCTGGAACAGGTGCGCCGTACCTATCCGGATGCGAAGCTGATCCTGGCCGGAGACGGTCCCCTGGGCCCGGCAATCCGGCGTCAGCCTCCGCCCGGGGTAGTCCCCTGGGCATGCTGCAGGGCGAGGAACTCTATCGCATCTATGCGTCCTGTGACCTGTTCGTCTTTCCGTCCACCACGGAGACCTACGGCAATGTGGTGCTGGAGGCGATGGCCGCCGGGTTGCCGGTGGTAGCTCCCCTCAGCGGCGGGATCACCGAGAACCTGCGCCCGGGGATCAACGGCCTGGACTTTCCGCCCCATGATCCCGGGGGATGGCCGACAGCGATCTGCACGCTGCTGCAGAACGACTCCCTGCGCCGCCAGATGGCTGACGAAGCCCGTCGCCATGCCGAAACCCGCTCTTGGAGCAACGCCCTGAGCCCGGTGCTGGAAGGTTACCGGGAAGTGGTTCCCGCTAGCCGTTTGCTTCCCAAGGCGGGAGGAATTATTCAAGACGATTCGTTTTCTCTTATTCGGAGTTCAATTATAGATATGATTGAAACCCTTGTAAAAACTGGACTGGTTATTTGTGGTTCAGACTGTGCTTCGCTTGGATGTTCAGATATGCCAAGATTTCTGAAGCTGGTAACTAATGCTGCTTGAAGATTGGTTTTATTCCGACTCCTGACTCCTGAGTACTGTTTTATCATTGATGGCCACCCGCCCTAATACCCCCGCTTCTTCAAAGCGGCGGGACCGGTGTGTCGGCGGGCTTTCAGCCGAGGCGAAGCCTCGAGCCGACAAAGGGCGGCTATGCCACAATATTAACTGGCTCTAATCTTCAGTGGGGGAATCAATCCCCCACTGAAGCCAAGACCCAGTTGAATGGCTGACAGCGAACTGTCCGGAGCCTTGCTGCTGCGATAGGCGTAACACCTGGGCGTGGTTGATAACCTCTACCTGGCCATTCTTGACTGCCTGGCGCAGGGTGGGCACGTCGTGCACCCAACCGGGCAGGAGGTTGAGCACCCGGCCGAGGTGCCGGCTGAAGTGGGCGTCGCTGCCGCCTACTACCGGCAGGTCAAGATCTGTTGCCAGGCCGGCAACCCGCTGCTTACTGGCGGTTTCCCGGGCATTCAGTCTCCAGGGCATCGAGGCGTCGCAGCAACTCCGGCGGTACACTCTTCAGGTCTGAAGCCGGCGCGCAGCGGGTGGGCGCCGGCCTTCATCAGGCCGAGGGACTCGACCGCTTCCAGCAACTGCTCCAGGGGCGGGCGGTCCCGGCCCGCTGGCCAGCCGCCCAGGTGGTCCGGCAGTTCCTTGAAGGATGACGGCGAGCCATACACCAGGATGTCCCCGTCCTCCCGCACGGTGATCTCCGCCCCCGTCAGGATGGTCATACCCTCCCACTGCCAGGCGCTCTCCTCCAGGAAGGCAAACAGCTTCCAGTAGCTCTTGATATTGGCGTGCTCGGTGAAGGCCAGGAGACTCACCCCCAGCAACTGCGCCCGGCCGAGAAAACTGCGCAGGCGCCGCCGGGAGAAGTGCTGCCAGCCGAAGAACTGGGTATGGCAGTGCAGTTCTGCCAGGATTTGCGGTGCTGTCTCGTCAACGGTTGTCATCTGAAAACCTCCTACTTCTTATGTTGCCTTGATGGAAAGCAGTCGATATCTCAAAACTCTTTTTCCGGCTTCTGCACTTCCGGTATCTGACATCCTGACTTCCCGGTAGATGGTAGTCAGATAGATCTCCGGCAGTTGGTGGCGGGCATATTTATGGCTGTCCGGCCCATGGCCGGCCTCGTCCTCATTGCCTACGGACGCCTGACTCCAGACCCTGCTTATCCCATCATATTTGGTGAGACGCACCTGGTCGTAGAACTGCCAGCCGAAGCGCCGGAATACAGCCGCCGAACGGCGCCTGCCATAAGTGGACATCTGGCCCCAGACTGACGGGAGGTCCGGGTGCTCCCGGCGCAGCAACTCCAGGAAGGCTTTCCAGCATGGGGAGGGGGCATTGTGGTTGCGCCATTCCTTGAGAAAATTGAGATGGAAGTGGGCGCCATCAGCGGGGGTGCGCGGCGCCTCCCGCCAACTGCTCCGGACCGCCCACCAGAGGTAGCTCCGGGCAGCGGCATGGAATTCCCCCTGCAGCAGCCCCCGGAGCACCCGGCAGGTGATCCGGAGCAGCAACCGAGATTGGTAGCGCCGGTAGCGCGCCGGGTTCGTGCAACCCAGCAGGTAGCCGACCACCGCCACGCCCGCCTGGGCGCCCTCCGCCGCATCCGGGCTTACCGCCCGGCCTTGTACTCCGCATTCTTCAGGCCAGGCCGAAGGCCTGGATGCAGAGGAAAGAATGCGGCGCACAGGTGGGCGTGGGACGCCGGACCCGCCCTCCATCCCCGGATCTTCCGCCACGAGGCAGGATTCCGGCTCCAGATCGGTATAATAAGAGGTGAACAGGTCCGCAAAAAAGTCCGGTTCCGGGAACAGGCGTCGGATATCATCCCCCAGTAGACCGGTTGCGGCGCAGATCTCTCTTACCGCAGGGCGGTCCTCCGGCCTGAAGGGTCTGATGCGGCAGCGCGATCCGGAAACTGCTTCTCGAACCGGTATGGCCATCTCTGCGCGATCCCCTTTCTTTGCTGGCGATTTCTCATGTTTCTGGAATATCTGTGAGTCTCGAGGGCCAGAGCACCGTTCCGCCTCCTGCAGCGTCTCGCGTGTCAATTCCTCATATTCCTGGAACAACTTATCAAAGGTGCTTTTCCAACTGTAGCGCTCTTCTACAAAACAGCGTGCCTGCCACCCCAGCTCGCTCAAGTTCTGACCGGCCAGCAGGGAGACTGCCGCTGCGATTGCCTCAGGGTCCCCGGGGTCGACCAGTACCCCGGCGCCTGGCGCCACCAACTCCGGCGCCGCTCCCGAGGCCCCGGCGATCACCGGCAGCCCTGAAGCCTGCGCCTCCAAAAGAGTGAGGCCGAAGGTCTCGGCGGTACCAGGGCTGATGAAGATGTCTGCAGAGGCGTAAACCTCTTCCAGGGCCTGACCCTGGAGGTAACCCCAGACCGTGACGTCGCTCCTGGAGGACGCCCATCCTTCCAGTTCCCCGCCCAGGGGGCCGGCTCCCACGAACAGCAGGTGGTAGCGCCCTGGTTCCCGCTGGGACAGCAGCTCGAATGACCGGAACAGCCGGGTCAGGCCCTTCTCCTTGGAAAAGCGGCCCACGAACAGCAGCAGCAGGCTGCCCTTCCCCCAGGCCGAAGCGATTGCGGAGCCAACCCCGCCGCCGGTGTGGATGGAACCTGCCCGTATCCACTCCCAGGGGGATGATTTTCACCCGCTCCACGCCGCATTTGGCCAGGAAGGCGGCGATTGCCGGGGATGGAGAGATGGTCAGGTCCATCCTCCGGTAGACAGCGCGCACATATCTGAAAGCCAACTGCCGCAGCAGGGTCTCCGTGATCTCCCCCAGCAGCTTGTTGTGCAGGCGCAGGTAGGCGCTTGGAAAGTCGCTGTGATAGAAACCGACCACCCGGCAGCCCGCCCCGGGTTCACCGGACGCTTTGCGGGCGCCGCCGCCCTGGCGGGTGCAGCGGCGCACCAGAAAAGCGATCCATGGAAATATATAAGGGCAACCGACCTCGATAATGTCCGGGCGGAATGACAGCAACAGCCGGTAAGCCTGCAGCGGGTGCAGGATGATCCGGTAGGGGCGGGCAAAGGGCACCACCGGTCCCTTGAGGAATTGCATGCGGCTGCGCTTGTGGCGCACATCCAGGTCCTGCTCTCCCGGCACGATCACCAGGTGGGCGTCGCTGTTCCGGTGCCGGGCCAGGTAGCGGATCTTCTCGTGGATGTAGGTGCGCACCCCTCCGCTCTGCTTGTGGTAGAAGATCGTCAGGTCACATACCCGCATGTTCTTCCCCTTTCCTTGAGAGGATGCCGGGAACTAATCAGGTTTGTATACTCTCCCAGTGGTATGCAGGTGCGCTGTCGAGCCAGTTGCCTCAGCAGACTGCTAAGGGTTCTGGTGATGAGCGGTGAGCGCAGGTCGGATGGGTGTAGGGCCAGTCTTATTAGAGGCAGTCTCCGCCAGAGTGGCCGGGACAGGTTGCAGTACGCCGCCGAGGCCAGAACTCGCCCCGGGCTGCGGCTGCTGTAGGTCTTCGCCGGCAGCCAATAGAGCAGGCGCCGTTGCAGGTCGAAGAGATGGCCGAGACTGGTGGCAAAGGTGAAAGAAAACTGCTCGAGCGCCGGAAGTGTCTCCTGATTCATCAGCCAGGCCGGCGCCACAAACCCGACCGGTTCCAGACCGCATATCTGCATGATCTGCAAACCCTTGGCAATACGGGCAGAGGCATCAGTTCCTCTCAGCAGGTAAAACTCACCTTCATGGTCTGTGTAGTGGTGGGCGATCAGGCGCTGCCGGAAAGTCAGGCGGGCTGGTTCCGGCATCCGGTGTTCGTAGCCGTGGAGGGCGATCTCCCAGCCATTCCTGTTGAGACTCTGAAGCCACTGCACCAGGGGCTGCTGAGGTTGGAGCGGGTATCGCCCGTACCAGTTCGGAACTACCAGCAGCGTACCGCGGGAGACCCCGCACTCTTCACACAATTGAAGTAGAGATCGGACTTGGCCCTCCCGGGCCGGGCTGATGTCGTGGATGGAAACATTGAAATAAAAGGCGCCCACCCCTCTCCCGCACTCTCGCCCTGAGTGTAGCAGTTTTCTATTAAGTTTTGTTGAGGCCAGGATTAAGCTAATGTTAATCTTCCGGGGTGTGACCGGGATTTTCTGCCTGGCATGGCAGTTTGCCTGAGTTTTCGGCAGTGGTTAACAATTTATTAATATTGCGGCAACACTTATTAACATTAGATTAACACAGGGTTAATATTCCAACGGTAAATTTAAGGAGATTGAGGTTGAAACAAGAGTATGAAGGGGGGACGTATACGTAACAGAGGTCGGAAGCAAGAGCGGGTGCCCGCCAGGGCGGGCGCGGCAGGAAAAAGCCTGTAACATAAGCAGGAAAAAACTCGAAAAAACATAAAGCATCCTGATATTCGACCTCTGAGTCAGATAGGTGCATACAAGATTGAGAGCCACGCCCGTGTGCCGCTTTCCCCGTGTGCAGCCGTGCTTTCCTGTGCGCCGTTTTCTTGCAGACCGGGCTGTATGCCCGGATACGGCGGAAAAAGAGAAAAGTTTAAAAATTTGAGGAGGTCAACATGAAAAGGAAATCTCTGTTTACCTGTTTTTTACTGGTGATGGCCATGCTGGTATGCATGATCCCGGCCATCCATGCAGCCGATGCTAATATTTCGGTGATCGTTGACGGCAAGGCCCTGACTACTGATCCGGCGCCCTTTCTCCAGAACGGACGGGTGCTGGTACCGATGGCCGATATCTTCGGTGCCCTGGGCGCCACAGTGACCTGGGACGCTTCCACTCAGACCGTTACCGGGGTCAAGGGTGATACCAGCGTCATCCTGGTGATCGGCCAGAACACCGCCACCATTGGCGAAACGTCGCAGACCCTGGATGTTCCGGCCCAGATCATTAACGACCACACCGTTGTTCCCCTGCGTTTTGTCAGCGAGGCCCTGGGCGCCCAGGTGAGCTGGGACGCTGGCCTTGGCCAGGTGATCATCAACTCCGCCGTGACCAGTTCAGGTGGCGCCCTGCCGACGAACCTGTCCGGCAACCTGATCGAGGATGGTTCCACCTCGGTGCAGCCGCTGGCCCAGCAACTCGCCACCTCCTTCATGGCGAAATACCCCGGCGTTCACGTTACCATTAACGGCGGTGGCTCCGGTGTGGGTATCGCGGATGCGGAAGCCGGCAAGGTCGACATCGGCGCCGACTCAGCGGCTCTGCAGCCAACCGATCCCTCAGACCTGGTGGGCACGACCATCTGCAAGGACGCCATCGTCATCGTGGTCAATCCCAGCAACCCGATCTCCAAGCTGACCGCAACACAGGTTGACCAGTTGTTCTCAGGCAAAATATCTGACTGGGGACAATTAGGAGGCTTCTCCGGCCAGCCGGTCATGGTCTACACCCGGGAGGCCGGTTCCGGCACGCTGACCTACTTTATGCAGTGCTTCATGGGTAAGGATTCCCTGGTTCCGACCGCCAAGATGCTCAATTCCACCGGTCTGATCAAGGAGGCGGTGGCTTCCAACTCCAACGCCATCGGCTTCATCTCCATGGGCTACATGGATAGCACGGTCAAGGCCCTGCCCATTGGCGGAGTCGATGCGACTCTGGACAATGCCAAGAGCGGCAAGTATCCCTACGTTCGTCCCTTTTTATTACTGACCAAGGGCGATCCGCAGGGACTGGCCAAGGACTTCATCCAGTACTGCCTGTCCCCTGAAGTCCAGCCGACGATCGCCCAAAACTACCTGACGCTGCAATAAGTCGTAAGCAGTTGTAATATCAGAAGACGGAAACGGAAGTTGGATGCCGGAAGGCATCCAACTTCCAATTGCAAGAGGAGTGCGACGGTATGGAAAACCCTGACCTTAGAGCAGGGCAGGCTACAGCTCATGCAGGTGCTGAAACCCGCAGGAATTCTACCTGGAATTTCAAGCAGTTTCAAGAAAAAACGATCGAGTGGCTCCTCATCGTCTTTACTGCGATGAGTGCTATCTTGATCTTCTTTATCATGTTTTTTGTGATCGAAAACGCCCTGCCGGTATTCAAGGCCAACGGCCTCGGCTTTGTATTTAACGCCAGGTGGGACCAGGATTTTCTGAAAGCCTTTTTGGCCCTCCCGGGTAAGCCGAGTTGGATCTTCGGAGCGCTGCCCCTGGTAATCGGCACCGTCTACACCACCCTGGGGGCGCTGCTGATCGCCATTCCCCTGGGATTGGGCTGCGCCATCTTCATGACGGAGATCTGCCCGGTCTGGCTGCGTCATCCCCTGGCCTCCACCGTGCGCCTGTTGGCTGCCATTCCGTCGGTGATCTACGGTCTGGTCGGCCTGATCGTGGTGGTGCCGCTGATCGCTCATGTCTTAATCAGCAAGAGCCTGGCCATGAACATGATCAGTATGGCCGCTCTCGACGGCACCAGCATCCTGGCAGGGGCGATCGTGCTCAGCACCATGATCGGCCCCATATTTGTGGCTCTCTCCAGCGACGCCCTGCGGGCGGTCCCCCGCAGCTACAAGGAGGCCGCCTTTGCCCTGGGGATCTCCCACTGGCGCACCATTATCAAGGTGATGCTGCCCGCGGCCCGCAGGGGGATTCTCGCCGGAGGCATCCTGGCCACCGGGCGGGCGATCGGCGAGGCGATTGCCCTCTCCATGGTCTCCGGAGCCGTGGCCACCATGCCCGACTTTCATCACGGCCTGGTCTTCTTCCTGGAGCCGGTGCGCACGCTGGCCTCGGCGATCGTCACCAACTCCGAGGGGATGCTCATACCATCCTGCCAGTCGGCCCTGTTTGCCTGCGCCACGCTGCTGCTGCTGTCCAGCGTGGTCCTGAGCCTGCTCGCCAGGTTTGTATCGGGCCTGGTGCAAAAGGAGACATCGCGCCATGTTTAAAAAACACTGGCTGGCCTACGTCGGCCTGTGGTGCTCAGGGATTCTCACCTTGCTGGCCTGCCTCGGGATCATCCTGTTCCTGGTGATCAAAGGAGTGCATGTGCTCAGTTGGCAGTTCCTGTTCACCGATCCCCAGCCCGGCGCCAGTATGTCCATGAGCGGGGGGATTCTGACCCCCCTGATCGGCACCCTGCTGCTGACAACCCTGGGGATTATCTGCGCCCTGCCTTGGGCGGGAGCGACTGCCATCTACCTGGCGGAGTACACCGGGGAGAGCCGGATTGTCGTGGCCATCCACACGGGGATCGACGTGCTGGCGGGGGTGCCCACCATCGTTTATGCCATCTTCGGACTGGCCATCTTTACCCTGCCGCAGTTTGCTTTTTTAAGCACCAGGGCACAGGTGGCCAACGCCCAGGCCTTCGGGAGAAGCTTCCTGGTGGCTGCCTTTACCATGGCCATGATGGTGCTGCCATATGTGATCAAGTCCATGGAGGAATCGATCAGGGCCGTTCCACCCACCTACAGGGAGGCTTCCTACGCCCTCGGGGCAAGCAGGTGGAGCACCATCACCTGGGTGATTCTTCCAGCGGCTAGGGCCGGCATCATCACCGGTCTGATCCTGGGGATCGGCAGGATCATCGGTGATACCGCCATTGTCTGGCTCTGCCTGGGAGGCAGCATGACCATGGGCGGAACCCAGCCCTGGTGGCTGCCCCAGCACTGGCTGTCCACCCTCACGCATACGGGCAGCACGCTCACTTCCTACGTCTATTTCAACTCGCCGGCGGGCGATGGCAACTCTCCGGGCATGGCATTCGGAGCCGGATTGGTCCTGATCCTGATCATCCTGGCATTAAATTTTATCGTGGAGTATATAGGGCGCTTCAGTAATATCCAGGAGGATCACTGACAATGAACGGCAACAGCAGCAAGATTAGCGTGGATGCCCTCTCGTGCTGGTATGGCTCCCACCAGGCCCTGAAAGACGTCAGCATGGAGATCTATGAACATGCCATCACCGGCCTCATCGGGCCCTCGGGCTGTGGCAAGACCACCTTCCTGCGCACCCTCAACCGGCTCAACGACCTGGTGGCTGCTTTCCGGCTCAGCGGCAAGGTGCTGATCGACGGCAGTGACATCTACCAGCCGCAAACGGACGTAGTGACGGTGCGGCGCAAGGTGGGGATGGTGTTCCAACAGCCCAATCCCTTTCCGATCTCCATCTTTGATAATATTGCCATGGGAGTGCGCGAGCAGCACCCGGGGATCAGGAAAGGACCTCTGAAGGATATCGTGGTGGACAGCCTGAAGCGGACCAGCCTCTGGGAGGAGGTGAGCGATAAACTGCATACCTCCGGGCTCAGCCTGTCGGGGGGTCAGCAGCAGCGCCTCTGTTTTGCGCGGGTGCTGGCGGTAAGTCCGGAGGTGATCCTGCTGGACGAACCCTGCTCCAGCCTCGACCCGGTGTCCACTGCCAGGATCGAAGATCTGCTGCAACAATACAAGGATGAATACACCTTTATCGTAGTCACTCACAACCTGGGGCAGGCCCGCAGGGTTTCGGACTACCTGGGCTTTTTCATGAACGGCTGCCTGGTGGAGTATCGGGAGGCGGTGGACATGGTGGTCAACCCCAGGAAAAAAGAAACCGAGGACTACCTGATCGGGACATTCGGATGACTGTTGATAAATAAACCAAAATATTGAGGAGGAGTCGGATTGTCCAGAAAGAAATGGCTGGGAGCAGCGATCGGGGTAGGGTGCGTGTTGCTGCTCATGGTGGTCATCATCGCAGGGTGCAGGCCCAATGCCCCATCTGCTCAGCCGCAGGCGCCGTTAACACCGGCAACACCGGCAACAACTGCTGTATCACCTGCGGTGGATAATTTGTCGGGTAATCTCAAGATCGCCGGATCCACTTCCATGCAACCCCTCTCCACGGAACTGGCGAATGCATTTATGCAAAAATATCCAAATGTCAAGGTCACCGTAGTTGGCGGCAGCACCGATTCCGGTCTCAAGTTTGCCCAGGACGGCACTGCCGATATCGGAGCAGTCTCCCGGGTACTGACTGCTGCCGAGATGTCGACCTATAAGAATTACCTGATCGCCATGGAAGGGGTGGTCATCATCGTTCACCCGTCCAACAAGGTGGCAGCGCTGACCATGGACCAGGCGCGGCAGATCTTCGATGGCCAGATCACCAATTGGCAGGATGTCGGCGGGAGCAGTGGAACTATCGACGTGTATACCCGCGAAAGAGGCGCCGGCAATCGCGCTGTTTTCCAGGACATCCTGATGGGCAATGATCAGTTCAGCACCGGCGCCGGTATTCAGACCTCCGCCGAGGCGATGCGCAGCTCCGTGGCCGTTGACCCCAACGCCATCGGGTTCATCTCCCTGGGCGATCTCGACCAATCAGTCAAGGCGCTCGCCCTTGAAGGCGTCCAACCGAGCACGCAGACCGTGTTCAACGGAAGCTACAAGATCTCCCGCCCCTTCTTTTACGTGACCAAGGACGAACCCCAGGGCCTGGCCGAGGCCTTCATCAATTTTGTGCTCAATAAGGATGGGCAGGCGGTTGTAGCCGCTACAAAGCTTGTCCCGGTAATATAGGCTTGAGGCGGGAAAAAGCGGCTGCTGAGCCGGGCAGTTCCACTGTGCTCAGGAACAAGCAGCCAGGCATGCAAGAATCCCCTTCCCTGGATAGAGCGAGGGAAGGGGATTTCGATTGTGGTGGAGGTTCAGGCAGTCCAGCCTGCCGTGGCGTACTCCTAGGGTACCATATATCCGCCTCCCAAGTAACGCATTGTGGATATAAGGCTGTGATTGTTTAAAGAGTAACATGCAAAGATTAACAATCTATGACGCCAGGTTAAAGATGGGGTTAAGTTTGCTGTCCGGCGCTGGAATGGAGAGAGGATGCGCCGTGGATCTGTCGGGCCGTCCATTCTTTACAGTACCTTAACACTTCCTTAACAATCCTCCTGTAACATTATTGCTAGAAATTTTAAATATTTTGGAGGTGGATTGTCGTTGTTTAGCGGCAGGAGAGGGTTGGTGTTAGCTTTATCTGTTGTTTTGGCGGGTAGTGTTTTATTGTCCGGATGTGCTCCCAAGAGTCAGACAAGCCCCCCATCGAGCAGCAGCGGCGGGATCGATTTTACGGTGTCCGGAAGCATTACGGCAGCCGGCTCCTCGGCGTTGGAGCCACTGGTGGAGCAGGCGGCGGACCAGTTCATGCAGAAAGATCCTAACGCCAAGATCAGCGTGCAGGCGGGCGGCAGCGGCACAGGACTGGCTCAGATAGCACAGGGCAGCATCGATATCGGGAATTCGGACCTTTTTGCGGGCGAGAAACTGACTTCTGCCCAGGCAGCAGGTTTAGTGGATCACAAGGTGTGCGTGGTGGGCTTCGCTACGGTGGTCAACCCCGGTGTCACCGTCGATAATCTTACCAAGCAGCAGTTGCAGCAAATCTTCACCGGGAAGATCACCAACTGGAAGGATGTCGGCGGAAGCGATCAGCAGATCACCGTGATCAACAGGCCGACCAGTTCCGGCACCAGGGCGACCTTCAAGAAGTATGCCCTTGACGGTATGGAAGAGGCCCAGGGCATTGCGCTGACCCAGGACAGTTCAGGCGCCGTCGCCAAGGCTGTGGCCGGCACGCCGGGCTCCATCAGCTATCTGGCGTTGTCCTATGCGGGCAGCAACAATACGGTAAAGATGTTGAAGCTGGACGGCGTCGATCCTACCAACGACAACATCATCAACGGCACATATCCCATCTGGTCATATGAGCACATGTACACCAAGGGAGATCCCCAGGGCCTGACCAAGGCCTTTATCGATTACATGATAAGCGATGACATGAAACCGGTGATTCAACAATTGGGCTACATAGTCGGCTCGGACATGAAAGTCTCGCGGACTACCTAGCCTAGAGCCGGCGTTCCTCCGCATCCAGGCCTTTGGCCTGGCCTGAACGCCGGCTCAAGGCTCCGCCTTGGCTCCTGTGCTCCGCATTCTTCAGGCTGGGCTGAAAGCCCAGATGCGGAGGAAAGCCCGCCGGCACACCGGGAATGCGGAGTACAAGGCCGGCCTGTGTGCCGGCGGGCTTTCAGGCCGGGCGCAGCCCGCAGAGGAGGAGATCGATGTTCGACCCTTACGATGTTTGAAAGGGTCGAGCATCGATTTTATAGAAAACCTGTCTTATGTTAAGCTATAATAAGAGTAGACGGAAGCCTAGTCATGGTATAAAGGAATTGGCTTTTAGCCAATTCCTTCTTCAATCAAACCGCGCCCGTAAAGCGGGCACCCGCATCGAACATCGAGAAGGGTGACCAGATAAGCATGATTAGCGTGAACCTATCGAACAAGATTGGCAAGTATACCACTTTTGTCTGTGCCATTCTGATCATCACCATCACCATGTCGATCATTTTGCTCATAGCCTACAAGGGTCTGGCCACATTTACCAGGGATGGCGTTTCCCTGCACAACTTCTTCCTCACCTCCAAGTGGAACCCTGACGCCACACCTGCTGAAGGAGGCCCCTTCGTGGGGGCGGCGGATTTTATTGCCGGTTCAGTGGCGGTGTCCCTGCTTGCCTTGCTGTTCAGCGCTCCGTTCGCCATCGGGATTGCCATCTTCATGGCCGAGATCTCTACCGGGTGGGGCCGCAAGCTCATGCAGCCGGTGATCGAGCTGTTTGTGGGTATTCCCTCGGTGGTCTACGGCTGGATCGGGCTCAGCGTGCTGGTGCCGTTTATAAGAATCCATATCGGAGGCATGGGATTCAGCCTCCTGGCGGGGGCTATTGTCCTGGCCATCATGATCCTGCCCACTATCGCCAGCGTCTCCACGGACAGCCTGAGCGCCAACCCGGCCGACATCCGGGAAGGATCCCTGGCGCTGGGGGTGACGCATTGGCAGACGATTTTGATGGTCATGGTTCCTGCGGCCATGCCGGGAATTTTAACGTCGATAGTCCTGGCGCTGGCCAGGGCCTTCGGAGAAGCCCTGGCTGTCCAGATGGTCATTGGCAACGCCATCAGGATGCCGACTTCCCTGCTGAGCCCCATGCATACCATGACCAGCATCATTACCATGGAGATGAGCGATACGGTCATGGGCACGGTCTCGAACGACGTCCTCTGGACGATCGCTTTCATACTCCTGATCATCTCTTTTATATTTATCATGCTCATCAGGACTATTAACCGGGGGAGGGCGGTAATGAGATGATCAGCCCCCGCAACTCCGAAAGAATAGCCACGGCGATCTTCTACCTGATCGCTTTCCTGGTCTCAGCACTGCTGGTAGCAATGATTGGCTACATCTTGTATCCGTGGCCTGCGGGTGATTAACTGGCACTTCTTGACCAGCGCCCCCAAGCCTTTTCAGGCGGGCGGCGGGATCGGCCCCGAGATCTTCAACTCCCTGATGCTGCTGATTCTGACCATGCTCTTGACGGTTCCCCTCGGCCTGGGCGTGGGCATCTACCTGTCTGAATTTGCCGGAGAGAGCAGAATCACCAGGATGATCCGGATCTGTATCGAATCGCTGGCTTCCATGCCTTCGATCGTGATCGGAATTTTCGGACTGATGCTCTTTGTGACCATTTTAAAATGGGGTTTTTCCATCCTCAGCGGGGTTATGGCCCTGACGGTGCTCAATCTCCCGGTAATGACCAGGATAGCTGAAGATGCCATCAGAAATGTGCGGCGGATTTGAGGGAGGCCAGCCTGGCTCTAGGCGCCACCCAGTGGCAGACCATCACCAACGTGGTGCTGGTGGCCGCCATCCCCGGCCTGGTGACGGGCATCATCCTGTCTGCGGGGCGGGTTTTCGGAGAAGCGGCAGCCCTGCTCTATACGGCCGGAATCACCACCCCGGCGCTGCATTTCAACGATATCAACCCCTTAAGCAACAACTCTCCGTTCTACCTGTTCAGACCGGCGGAAACACTGGCCGTCCACATCTGGAAGGTCAACAGCGAGGGCGTGAATCCCGACGCCAACCAGATAGCCGATGGGGCGTCGGCTGTATTGATAATCATGGTGCTCCTCTTTAACCTGGTGTCCCGGTGGACAGGCAGTTGGCTTTACAATAAAAAGACGGGGCAATAATCGAGTAATGAGTAATGAGTAATGAGTATGGTGAAAAGATAGAGAACTTCAAGGACTTGTGTGCATGGCAAAAGGCACGGAGGCTTCCGTTGAAAGGAATCGTGGCTTAAATGAGCAATAACCCATCACCCATCACCCATCACCCATCACAGTTTTTTGCTGCCAGCGCGCTGTTTGACTTCGCTGGCCGGGTGCTGCGGGCGGCAGGGGTGGACGAACAGGAGAGCCGGGTAGTGGCCGACAACCTGGTCACTGCAAACCTGAGAGGGATCGACTCCCATGGCATCACCCGCCTGCCCCTGTACGTGGAACGGCTGGAGGCGGGCCTGATCGCCCCGCGCACCGAAGTGGAGCGAGTCCGCCAGACGCCCGGCGCCTGCGTGCTGGACGCCCATAACGGATGGGGCGCTGTGGCCGGGCTGGCCGGGATGCGGGAAGCGATCGCCAGGGCGCGCCAGGTGGGGACCGGGGTGGCGGTGGTCAGGCACTCCAACCACTTCGGGATCGCTGCCTACTATGCCCAGGAGGCGGTGGTGGCGGGCATGATCGGGGTAGCCATGACCAACGCCTCCGCCAACATGTCCCCCTGGGGCGGGAGACAGCCCTACTTCGGCACCAACCCGATCTGCGTGGCGGTGCCTGCGGGCAAGGAACGCCCCGTTATCTACGACGGGGCGACCAGCGTGGTAGCTATTGGCAAGCTGGTGCTGGCTGCCAAGAAGGGCGAGCAGATACCGCCCACCTGGGCGGCAGATCAGTCGGGCCAACCCACCACCGATCCCAAGGTGGCCGTGGCTGCCGGGAACCTGTTGCCCATGGGGGGCTACAAGGGCTATGGTTTTGCCCTGATAGTGGACGTGCTGTCAGGAATCCTGGCAGGCGCCGCCTTCGGCTCCCACGTCAGCAATTTGAGGAAGTTGGACGCCCCCCAGAATGTCGGCCACTTCTTTGCTGCCCTGGATATCGGCGCCTTCGCCGACCCGGCGGAGTTCCAGGGGGAGATGGAGCAACTGGTGCGGGAGATCAAGAATTCACCCCGGGCCCCGGGCTCAGAGAGGATCTACCTGCCCGGCGAGATCGAGTGGGAGTTCGAGGAGCGGCGATGCCGGGAGGGGGTCCCGGTGCCTCCGGAGGTGCTGACGGAACTGCGGCAGGTGGGGGGACGCTACGGGCTGGCGCTCGAATAACAGGGGCTAGAGGCCTTCAACAGAGGCCAGAGGGGGGAAAGACTGGAACATGTACTCCGCATTCTTTCAGGCCAGGCTGAAGGCCTGGATGCGGAGGAAGGCGGGAAAAAAGCCGGAGAAATACCGGAAAATATTCCGGTATCCGGCTTCTGATCCGGGTGGACGTGCTACCCCTTTGTGGACGTGCATAAAGATTAGGGAGGCCCTCTTTTAAGGGAGGAGTGTTTCCTTGGATAAGCCGATCGAGGCGATCCAGACCCTGATCTTTATGTCGGTGGTGGTGGAGCTGTTGCTCGCCATCTTTCAGAAGTTTGTCAGCAAGCAGGCGGGCCACCTGGTGGTGGTCGTGTTCGGGGTTGCCCTCTGCTTCGCTTATCAGGTTGGCATCTTCACCAGCCTTGGCCTCGTGACCCAATACCCCTTTGTGGATTACCTGGTCTCCGGGATCATCATCTCTCAGGGCTCCAACGCCCTCTCCCAGTTGTTCAATCTACGGCACAAGTGAGCCGGCGCTTGATAGTTTGCTGGCCGCAAACTCGTGACTTGAGTCGTGAGTTAGGCCAGGGCTTGCGTTGACACCCTGCCAGAAATCGGGTAAGCTAAAACCGCGATTCAACAGCAAGTTTTGGATCTGACAAGACAGGAACACCCGGTTGTGATGTGAGAAGTGCCGGGTGCCGCGCCGCGTCCGCTGAGGCGGGCAGGTCTGGCGTCGGGCAGGCGCCTCAGGCATCGCGAAAGTGAACAGGGAGAGGTGTCGAGAGATGACCTTGAATTGGGTCGATGTGATCATTCTGCTGATCCTGCTGGCCGGAGCCTGGGGGGGCTTCCGCCGCGGCCTGATCCTCACCGCCGGCGGATTGCTCGGCTTTCTCGGGGGGATCTGGCTGGCCGGGCAATACTACCACACTGCAGCCCAGTTTCTCGGGGTGCAACTGGGACTGGACAATCTGTTCGCCAGGATCCTGGCTCCTTTTACCGCCAACATTCCGGCCGCCACATCAACCATCCAACTCTTCAGTACGGGATTGTCCAAGGGCTTTCCCGCCTCCTTATGGGTGCCGGTGAGCAATGCCCAGGCGGGCATTTACGGGTCCACAATGGCCCATTCACTGGCTCTGGCTATCGTCAATGTGATCGCCTTTTTGTTGATCATGGTCCTGGTGAGCTGGCTGGTCATGATGGTGGCCTCCTTTCTGTCCAGAGCCGTCCACATCCTGATGCTGGGTGGTCTCGACCGCCTGGGCGGGGTGGGTCTCGGCCTGGCTACCAGGGTGCTGGAATTGGCGGTGGTTATCGGCCTGCTGACTCCAGTGGTGCTGGGCTTGTCCATGGGGATTCCGGAACAGGGAGGCCTGCTGCAGTCCCTTTCCCTGGGCTGGCACCAATCTGTGCTGATCCCGTTCTTCAACGGTACCTGGAACACGATGGTGGCACCGGTCCTGAAGAGCTTCGTTCAGATGATCTGATCTCCTTTTGTGCCGGGAATGTCCAGGTAGTATCTGGAGACACGGCACTCGACGGATATAGGCGCATCGCAATGATCACAGGAACATTCAGTTAGATGGTTCTTTGAAGCCAATGATTTGGGAAGTGGGCACCTCACAATAAGGGAGGTGATCGGGATGCGGGAACATGAGCGGCCATCGCCACTGGGACAGGCCCCGGGGCACCGGCAGCCACTCAGAATGACCCAGTATGCCAAGGCGGCAGGCTGAGCAGCCAAGTTGGGGCCGGGCGCCCTGGCGGAGATTCTGGAACACCTGCCCAGGTTCGAGCATCCGGACCTCCTGGTGGGTTGCGGCGTGCCCGACGATGCCGGAGTTTACCGGCTGCGTCCCGATCTGGCCCTGGTGCAGACGGTAGACTTCTTCACCCCGGTGGTGGACGACCCCTACACCTTTGGCCAGGTAGCCGCCGCCAATGCCCTGAGCGACATTTACGCCATGGGAGCGACGCCCCTGACCGCCATGAACCTGGTGGCTTTCCCTATCTGTACCCTGGGGATCTCGCCGCTGCAGGAGATATTGCGGGGGGGCGGCGACAAGGTGGCTGAAGCCGGGGCGGTGATCCTGGGCGGGCATTCCATCGAGGATGATGAGCCCAAGTACGGCTTGTCCGTCACCGGCATCGTGCACCCGGACCGGATCATCACCAACCAGGGGGCAAAACCCGGGGATTGGCTGGTGCTCACCAAGCCCCTGGGGACAGGGGTGTTGGCTACCGCTCTCAAGGGCGGATTGTTGGATACGGAGACGGAGCATTTGTTGGGAGAAGCCATGGCGGCCCTGAACGCCGGGGCGGCCCGGGCGATGCAACGGGTTGGCGTAAATGCCTGTACCGATATCACCGGCTTTGGCCTGCTCGGACATTTGAGGGAACTGGCCTTCAACAGCAGGGTGGACCTGGAGGTCGACGCCACTGCCGTGATCTACCTGCCCCAGGCCCGAAGGCTGGCCGGACAGGGGATCGTCCCGGCCGGCGCCTACCGCAACCGGGACGCCCTGGCGCCCTACGTGGTAGTGTCCGGGACAGTGAGCGCCGCCGAGCAGGATCTGTTGTATGACCCGCAGACATCCGGAGGGCTGCTGCTGGCGGTGCCCGAAACCAGGCGGGAGGAACTGTTGGCGGCCCTGCGCCAGGAGGGAATCAGTCGTCCCGGTATCATCGGGCGGGTGCTGGGCAGCGGGACCGGCAAGATCGTGATCAGAGGTTTATAGGCGGAGGTCAGAGGCATGAGGTCAGATCAAAGTCTGAAATGGGGGATTAGATATGGAAAAGCAGACTGATGCGGTAGACGTGCGCGGCCTGGCCTGCCCACAGCCGGTGATCCTGACGCGCCAGGCCCTGGAGCAGACGCGGCAGGACCGGATCACCGTCGTCGCCGACAGTGAGACCGCCCGGGACAATATCATGAAGATGGCCCGGTCTCTCTCTTGCGGAGTGGAAATGGACCAGCGGGGTTCCGATTTCTACATCAGCATCACCAAGCCGGAGGACTTCAGCACCGCCCTGGAGCCCCAGGAGAATCTGCTGTTTCTGGTGGCCTCCGACAGCCTGGGCCGCGGCAGTGAAGACCTGGGGAGGCTGCTGATGAAAAGCTTCTTCTACACCATGTCGGAGCAGGGCGGCCTCGGGAAGGTGATCATCTTCATCAACAACGGGGTCAAACTGGCCTGCACCGGGTCGCCGGCCCTGGATTTCCTGTTCGAGTTGCAGCAGGACGGGGCCGAGATTTTCGCCTGCGGCACCTGTCTCGACTTCTTCAATCTCAAGGACCAGTTAAGCGTCGGCCAGGTCACCAACATGTACACCATCCTGGATTACTTGCAGAAGGTACCCCGGGTCATCTACCTATAATACACATCCGACGACCGACGGCTATGGGGAAGGGTGAAGCGATATGCTCAGGTTGCTCAACTTCTGGATCCTCCTCATCGCGTTCCTGAACAGCAATATCCGGGTTTACGGAGTCAAGGCCATCAGGATCCTGCTCATCATTGCGGGCCTGATACTGGTTGGAAAGATTGGCAACCGGCTGATCAACGGTCTCCTGCGGGAGGGCCGGATTCCCGGAACTTGGAACGAGCGTCGCATCAAGACGCTGCGCGACGTGGGCCAGAGCATGCTGCGCTATGCTCTCTACTTTGTCGGGGCAATCATGATCCTGTCGGAGTTGAACGTGGATGCCCGCTCGATCCTGGCGGGGGCCGGGATCGTCGGCCTGGCCGCCGGCATCGGAGCCCAGAACCTGATGCGGGACGTGGTCACCGGGTTCTTCATCCTGTTCGAGGACCAGTTTGCGGTGGGCGACTACGTAAATATCGCCGGGATCACGGGGACGGTCGAAGACATGGGGCTGCGGGTGACCAAGATCCGGGAGGCCAACGGCGACCTGCATATCATCTCCAACGGGGAGATCAGGCAAGTGGCACGCCTGAACGCGGCGAGGGATGGCGGATGATGCCTCCGGTGCGGTACAGCCTGGGCGATGTGGTGCGCATGAAGAAGCAGCATCCCTGCGGCGGCTTCGAATGGGAGATCCTGAGGGTGGGGATGGACTTCCGCATTCGCTGCCTGAAGTGCGGGCGGATGGTGATGCTGCCGCGCCCGAAGTTCGAAAAGAGCGTCAAGGCGCTGGTTAAGCCTGCTATTAACGGTGGTCAGCAGTGTAATGATGTTGGAAAACCGCTATAACCAGTAATTTAGGCAGTGTACAATTCACAATTAGTTGTTTTCCTGTGGCAGGATGTGCTATCATGTTACCATATATCCCTGCCCCCACGCACGTGGGGGCCGTCAGTCCATAGGGAGGAGGTGCGTGATTTGCACGCCTACGAACTGCTGTTCATCCTCAGACCAGATCTGGAGGATGAGGCAACCGCAACCGCCATCGACAAGTATGTCAATCTGATCCAGCAGAACCAGGGCGCCGTCGAGCAGGTCAACCGTTGGGGAAAGAAACGGTTGGCTTACGAGATTCGGGACTTCAAGGAGGGCTATTACACCCTGATCCAGTTCCAGGGCGTCTCTGCTACTATTAAGGAGCTGGACCGGTTGATGCGGCTTGCGGACGAGGTTCTGCGCCACATGGTTGTGCGCAAAGACGCCGCTTGAGGTTCAGCGGGGAGGAAGAGACTGTGCTGAACAGGATTGTTCTGATCGGAAGATTGACCAGGGAGCCGGAGTTGCGCTTCACAGCCACGGGGATGGCGGTGGCGAATTTTACCCTCGCCGTCGACCGGCAGCGCCCTAACAGCCAGGGTGAGCGCGAGGCGGATTTCATCCGGATCGTCGTCTGGGGGAAGCAGGCTGAGACCTGCTCCAACTACCTGGGCAAGGGCCGCCTGGTGGCGGTGGATGGACGCCTGCAGATCAGCAAATACCAGGACAAGGAAGGCCAGAACCGCACCTCTGCGGAAGTGGTGGCAGAGAGCGTCAGGTTTCTTGACCGCGCCCAGAGGGCACCCGGTGAGGGTGCCGGAGCCATGCCGGGAGGGCCGGCGGGCGATATGGGCAATGACTTTTCGCCTGGCGATTTCGGTGATGGATTTGGCAGTGAGGAACCCCCGTTCTGATGCGCGGCCCTTGCTTGGGCGCCAGGCACATCACAGGCGGTTTAGAGTCGAGCCGCAGGCGGCGGCGCTCCAGGCTGGACCCGGGGTCGTCTGGCGTAGAACTGAACTACAGACTCTAAAACAGGACTAGAAGGCTTCAGCCTTGGGAGTTTTTAAAAAACAGGAGGTGTCATGCCTGGCTGTGCATACGGATGCCCGGGCATCAGACTTGATATGCCCGCTAGTCAGGCGAGAACTTGAGACGAGAACGCGGCAAAAGAAAAAAGAAGGTCTGCAGCTTTTGCGTGGACCGTTCCGGCCAGGGAGCCACGATCGATTACAAGGATGTCTACAAGCTGCGCAAGTATGTCACCGAGCGGGGCAAGATCCTGCCCCGGCGGATCTCCGGCAATTGCGCCTTCCACCAGCGCCAGTTGACAGTGGCGATTAAGAGGGCGCGCAACGTGGCGCTGCTGCCCTTCTCGGTCGAATAGACCGGGCAGGCAGCCGGAAGGCGGATAATACAATACCACGAATGTAAATCAGTGCCCTGCATGAGCGTGAGATTGGCGCTCAACGAGGTGGGTCTGCTGGGAGAGCATACGGTCAACAACTCCCGGCACAAGACTGGCCGTGGGTTTTCAGGGGCGAGATCTCATAGAACGGATGCTTCTGGCGCGCAACTGTTTAGAGAGCCGGAGCGCAAACAAGTCCATTGTGCCTGTGCAGAGGGGGGAAGCATCCCCCCCTGTTTTTTCTGGGGAGCCTGTCTTTGGCATCTGGTTTGGGAAGACTCCAGATCCACCGCTGCCAAGGAATATTCTCCTTAGGCCGGAACCAAAATACCAGCGAAAAGAACTCCGGCTTTGCAGGAATCACCTCAAAATTTGCCGAAGTAAAGCCATGTTCCGAAAAGCGGATGAAAGCAGGGGATGGTGTGGGCTCAATCTTCTACCGGAAGTATAAGCGGATACTGTTCATCGGTCTGGGCGTCCTGATCGCGCTGAACTCCCTGTCGCTGGGACTGACCAGGCACCTGAACCTGGGCCGTGTTCGCCATCTTCATCGCCCTGCTGGGGATGGGCGGCCTGGCCTATATGGACGAGAAGGAAGGGGATGCCCTGGCCGAGGAGATCAGGGCTGACATTGAAGCCGGGCTCCCGGCCCCGAACGGGGGGCCGGTGCCTGACAGCGCCCGGCTCACCCTGGTACTGCTTCAGGTGGACGACTACGACGAAGTTTTTCAGGGCCTGGCCGATGATAAGCGCCCGCTGCTGGTGGCAGCCGTGGACAAGTACCTGCGGGAATGGGCTGCCGGGCTGAAGGCGTACCTGCGCAAGGACGGCAGGGACCGTTACCTGGCGCTGATCCCCGTGGAAGAGCTGAATAAGCTTGAGGATACCAGTTTTCCGGTCATCGACCAGATCCGCCAGGTGAGCGCCGGCAGCCACCTGCCCGTCACCCTGAGCATCGGTGTGGGAAAGGGGGGCGGAGAGAGGGAGCCGGCCCTGCTGGGACGGCTCGCCCAGGAAGCCCTCGACATGGCCCTGGAGCGGGGCGGCGACCAGGTAGTGGTCAAGAGCCCGGACCATACCTGGTTTTACGGTGGGCGTACCGAAGCCGTGGGCAAGCGGAGCCAGGTCCGGTCCCGGGTTGCCGCCACCGAACTCCACCGGCTGTTTGAGCTTTGCAACAACGTGGTGATCATGGGCCACAGGGGTATCGATTTCGACGTGCTGGGGGCGGCCTTCGCCCTGGCGGAAGCAGCCAGGCACTATGACAAGAAGGTGCGCATCGCCGTGGATCATCCGGGTGGCGCCGTGGAGCGGCTGCTGGACGTGATCGCCCAGCGCGAGCCCGGCCTGTTGGGAGATGGGAAAGAGATTGCCGGCGGCGCCTCCTCCCAGACCTTGTTGTTGGTGGTTGACGTGCACCGCCCGAGCCTGGTGGCCTACCCGTCGCTGCTCAGCCGGGCCGGCTATATCGGGGTGATCGACCATCACCGGCGCGGTGAGGAGTTCCTGGAGCGGGCCAACATAATCTACATGGTGCCATCGGCCTCCTCCGCCTCGGAGTTGGCCGCCGAACTGATCCGCTACCTGCCCGGCCATATCGGTGTCTCTCCACTGGCGGCAACAGCGTTGCTGGCCGGCCTGATCGTCGATACCAAGAAGTTCAGTTTCGCCACCAGCGCCAACACCTTCCTGAACGCAGCCTGGCTGCGGGAGGCCGGAGCCGATCCGGCCGTGATCCAGAGCCTGTTCACCGACAGCCTGGATGTCATGCTCTACCGGGCACGGTTGCTGCAGAGCGTGGAGATCGTCCACGACCGGTTTGCCCTGACCATGGACGAGCAGGTGTTTTCGGAGGCCCAGGTAGCCGCCTCCCGGGCGGCGGATACGCTGCTGGAGGTAACCCAGGTAGAGGCCTCCTTTGCCCTGTATCCGACCGGAGAAGGGGTGGGCATCAGCGCCCGGTCCCGGGGGCTGGTGAATGTCCAGCGAATCATGGAGCAGATCGGCGGCGGCGGCCACTTCACCGTAGCCGGAGCGCGGCTGAGGGATGCAGGCTTGCAGGAGGTACGCCGGCGGTTGCTGGATATTCTGTCGAGCGAGCAGGAGGAGAGGGCATGAAGTCCATGAAACTGATTTTACGGGAAGACGTCAAGAGCCTGGGGAAGAAAGGAGAAGCCGTAAACGTGGCTGAGGGCTATGCCCGCAACTTCCTGCTTCCCAAGGGACTGGCGGTACCCGTGACTGAGGGCAAGCTGAGAGAGGCCACCCTGATCCAGGATGGGCGCCTGAAAAGGGAGGCCCGGCACCAGTCGGAGGCGGAGAGTCTGGCTGACCGCCTGCAGGGCCTCACCCTGACCATCGCCGCCCGTACCGGAGAGTCGGGCAAGTTGTACGGCGCCGTCACCAACAAGGATATTGCCCTGGAGTTGGAGCGGGTGCTGGGCAAGCCCTTCGATAAGCGCAAGCTCGAACTGCCGGAGCCGATCAAAACCCTGGGCGCCTTCCCGGTGACGATTCGGCTGCACCCGGGCCTGGCGGTATCGATCACGGTCACGGTGACATCAAAACAGTAGTCAGTAGTCAGTAGTCAGTAGTCAGAATGAAAGAACCCCTCGTTACCCAGCACTTTCAGTGATGGGTCACAATCAAGGAGACAAAACTTCTTTTGAGATAGGTTAGTAAATTATTCTGGAGACATTCTGAATTCTGAGTACTGAATTCTGAATACCTGCCCAGAAGAGGGGGACTGGAGGATGGCGGGGGCAAACCGGAAAGGCCCGCTGGCATGCAAGGTTGAAGAATTCCCTAAAGAAGGCCCGGCCGCAAGCTTGAAACTCAAGGGGCGGATAGCCGCCCTCTACTCGATCCTGGGAGAGATCTACGGCTCCGAGCGGCTGGTGCTGAGAGCGAGCAAGCTGGGCGTGCTGGAGGCGATGCAGTCCTCCGACCTGTCGGAGCAGGTGCTGGCGCTGCAGAAACTGGTTAACGGCGACCCCACCCTGGAAAAAAAGCCGACGACCCGGCAGATCCCGGGCGTGCTCCAGGGCATTGAAGACGCCCTGGCCCAGATGGTGGCCCGCCGGGTGGTGGAAGACGATCTGGAGAAGAAGATCGCCGAGAAGATCCAGGAGCGCCAGGACCAGTACTTAAAGGATATGAAGGCCCAGATCCTCAAGGAGAGGGGAGGGCCTGAAAGCGCCGCCACCCTAAAGAAACTGGCGATTTTAGAGAAGATGAGGACGGTGCGGCTCAACGCCTCGGTGGCGGAGGTGCTGCGGCCCGGCAGCCCGGAGGAGATCGTCGGCCAGGAACGGGCGGTCCGGGTGCTGATGGCCCGGTTGGCGGCGCCATATCCGCAGCATATACTGCTCTATGGGCCGCCGGGAGTCGGCAAGACATCGGCCGCCCGCATCGCCCTAAAGAGTGTTCAGGCACTGGGGACCGGCACCTTCCGTCCCGATGCTCCCTTCATCGAGGTGGACGGGTCGACCCTGCGCTGGGACCCCCGGGAGGCTACCAACCCGCTGCTGGGATCGGTACACGACCCGATCTACCAGGGCGCCCGGCGCGACCTGGCGGAGAGCGGCGTTCCGGAACCGAAGCTTGGCCTGGTCACCAACGCCCACGGCGGGATCCTGTTCATCGACGAGATCGGCGACCTGGACCCGATCATGCAGAACAAGCTGCTCAAGGTGCTCGAAGACAAGAAGGTCACTTTTGAATCATCGTACTACGATCCCCACGACCCACAGATACCCCAATACATCAAGGAACTCTTCGAGGGGGGAGCGCCGGCGGACTTTGTCCTGATCGGGGCGACTACCCGCGACCCGGAACAGATCAGCCCGGCCTTCAGGTCCCGCTGCGCCGAGATCTATTTTGACTGCCTGACCCCCTGGGACATCCAGCAGGTGGTGCGCCAGGCCGCCCGCAAGCTGGGGGTACGGCTGGGCGCCGGGGTGGCCGAGGCTATCAGCGACTATACGGTGGAGGCACGAAAGGCCACCAACATCCTGGTGGACGCCTACGCCATGATGCTCTACCGGAACGGCGGCGCACCGCCCGGGGGCCGTCGCAGCAACCGCCGGGTTGCCATGGAGGACCTGAAAGAGGTGCTCCAGGTCAGCCGGCTGGTGCCCTTTGTCACTCAGCGGGCCGAGCCCAGGGGCGAGGTCGGCAAGGTGTTCGGACTGGCCGTTTCCGGCTTCCTGGGCACCATCCTGGAGATCGAGGCGATTGCCTTCCCGGCCCGGGAGGCCCACCAGGGGACGCTGCGCTTCAACGACGCCGCCGGCACTATGGCCAAGGACTCGGTCTTCAACGCCCTGGCGGTGCTGCGGAAGGTGACCGGCAAGGATGCCTCGGATTTCGACCTGCACGTGAACCTGATCGGCGGCGGCAAGGTGGAGGGCCCCTCTGCCGGGGCGGCCATCATGCTCGCCCTGTACAGCGCTATCGAGGGAGTGCCGCTGCGCCAGGATGTGGCCATCACCGGCGAGCTCACCATCCAGGGGCTCGTCCGGGCAGTGGGCGGTGTTCCGGAGAAGATTTACGGGGCGCGCAGCATCGGTGTGCGGAAAGTGCTGATCCCCGAGGAGAACGCCCGGGAGATATCGGGTGAGCTCTGGGGTGTGGAGATCGTCAGCATCAAGGAGATTGCGGATGCTCTCCCGCACATCCTGATGGACGTTCCCGAATAATAGAAAGGATATCCCCTTGGAACTTCAGGATCGCCTGCCACCATACAACCAAGCGGCAGAACAGGCTGTTCTGGGCGCCCTGCTGCTTGCCCCGGAAAGCTTTGCCACGGCCAACGAGATCATCAGGGCCGAGGATTTCTACGTGGCGGGCCACCGGGATCTCTACCGCGTCCTGTACAGCCTGACCGAGGCCGGCTGCCCAATAGACCTGGTCACCGTGACCGAGGCCCTGCTGAAACAGGGCCTGCTGGACAAGGTGGGGGGCGCCGGCTACCTGGCCTCCCTGGCCGGTGCGGTGCCCACCGCGGTCAACATCGGCTACTACGCCCGGATCGTAGCCGAGAAGGGACTGCTGCGCTCCATCATCAGCACTTGCTCCCAACTGGCTGCCAAGGGCTACGACGAGGGAGTAGAGGGCGAACACCTGCTGGACGAGGCGGAGCGGATGGTGCTGGAACTGAGCACCCGCCGTCAGAGTCGCAGCTACCGCTCCCTGAGAGAACTGCTCCATGAGGCCTTGGAGAGGATCGAGAAGCTGTACCAGAACCGGAACAGCGGGGTGACCGGCCTGGCCACCGGGTTCAAGGACCTGGACGAATTGACCTGCGGCCTGCAGCCGAGCGACCTGATCCTGCTGGCGGCCCGGCCGTCCATGGGCAAGACATCCCTTGCCCTGAACATCGCCCGGAACGTGGCCGCGAGTAAAACCGTGCCGGTGCCGGTGCTGGTCTTCAGCCTGGAGATGTCCAACGACCAGGTCGCCCAGCGCCTGCTGTGTTCTGAGGCCAGGGTCAGCCAGACGAACCTGCGCAAGGGCTTTATCAAAGATGATGAATGGCCGCGCCTGGCCAAGGCGGCTGAGGACCTGGCGGAGATTCCGATCTTCGTGGACGACACCCCGGGCATCTCCCCCTTCGAGATGCGCAGCAAGTCCCGCCGGCTGAGGGCGGAGCGCAACGTGGGGCTGATCGTGGTCGACTACCTGCAGCTCATGCAGCTCGGCAAACGGGCGGAGAACCGGGTGCAGGAGATCTCTGAAATATCCCGCTTCCTGAAGTCCCTGGCCCGGGAACTGGACATCCCCGTGCTGGCCCTGTCGCAGCTCAGCCGGGCGGTGGAGCAGCGTAGCGACAGAAAACCGCAGTTGTCGGACCTGAGGGATAGCGGCAGCCTGGAGCAGGACGCCGACCTGGTGATGTTCATCTACTTTGAAGACCCGAAAATGAAGCGGGTGGCGGACGTTATCGTGGCCAAACACCGTAATGGCCCCACCGGCGAAGAGAAACTGGCCTTCCTGGAGTCGTACACCAAGTTTTTAAATTTTGAGGAATCCGAACCCCCGGATTTCGGAGCAGACCCGGATGATATGATGTGAGAAGCGAGTATTGTCGCATATTTAAATAGTGGTGGGAAGAAAATAGTGATCGGCGCCGCGCCTGAGATACGGGCGTGGTTATTTTTTCACGCCCAACGCCCAATGACCCGGACCAGCCCGCTCGCGTTGCTTGACAGTGAATACTGGTTTTGTTAGGATCTACCTGTTGGGCTGAGAGGCGAGCCGGCATAAAGGGGGAGGCAATCGTGGCTGGTTATGATGTCATACTTGTAGGGGCCGGCCCGGCGGCGATCTTCTGTGCCCTGGAGTTGACCTGGCAGCACCCCGGTCTGAGGCTGCTGATGCTGGAGAAGGGGCGTGACATCAAGGAGCGCCGCTGTCCCTCCCAGGAGAAGCAGGCGCCCTGCTTCAACTGCTCCTCCTGCGCCATCGTCTCCGGATGGGGCGGGGCGGGGGCCTTCAGCGACGGGAAGCTGGCTCTTTCCACGGAAGTGGGGGGGCTGCTCGGACAACACCTGGAGCAGAGACAGTTTGCCTCCGGCATTGAGTACGTGCACCAGGTCTACCTAAAATTCGGGGCTCCGCAGGAAGTCTATGGCCTCGACCGCCAGGAAGAGATCATAGGCCTGCAGCGGCGGGCGGCCCTGGCCGGCCTGAGGCTGGTTCCGGCCCCGATCCGCCACCTTGGCACCGGCAGGACTCAGCAGATTTTAATAAAGATGCAGGACTACCTGCTGGAGCGGGGGGTGGAGATCAGGACGAAGACCCCGGTTGCTTCCCTGCTCATCAGAGAGGGGTCGGCGACCGGCGTGGTCACCGAAGACGGCGAGGAGATCCGGGCAGAGTTCGTGGTCTGCGCTCCGGGCCGCCACGGATCCGAGTGGATGAGCCGGGAGGCCGGCAGGCTCGGCTTACAGATGCGAATCAACCCGGTAGATATCGGCCTGCGGATCGAGCTGCCGGCGGTGGTCATGGAGCCGGTAACCAGCCTGACCTACGAGGCGAAGTTCATCTACAGCACCCCAACCTTCGAGGACACGGTGCGCACCTTCTGTATGAACCCCTATGGGGAAGTGGTGATGGAGAACACCGACGGCGTCATCACCGTGAACGGTCACAGCCATGCGGAGGCCAAGACGGAGTACACCAACTTCGCCTTGCTGGTGAGCAAGAGCTTTACGGAGCCGTTCAAGGAGCCGATCGCTTACGGCAAGTATGTCGCCAGCCTGGCCAACATGCTGGGGGGCGGGATTATTGTACAGAGGCTGGGGGATTTGATATCCGGACATCGCTCGACGAAAGAGCGGATTGCCAAGGGCCTGGTGATACCCACCCTGCAGGAGGCGACTCCGGGCGACCTGTCGCTGGTGCTGCCATACCGCCACTTTACCGCGATACTGGAGACGTTGAAGGCCATCGACCAGGTGGCTCCCGGGGTCTACTCCAGGCACACCCTGCTCTACGGGGTGGAGGTGAAGTTCTACTCCTCCCGGCTGGATGTCTCCGATGAGTTGGAGACGGGGATCCACAACCTGTTCGTGGCCGGGGATGGCGCCGGGATTACCCGGGGCCTTGCCCAGGCATCCCTGAGCGGGGTGGTGGTGGCCCGGGCCGTTGGCGGGCGATTGGGCACAGAAGCCGGGACCCGTGCCTGGTCCAGCGACACTTTTATGGGCGTCGCCGCTAAAGCGGGCGCGTCAGAGGCCGGAGAAAACAAAATCTGATAAAAACATTCTGTCATCTGATTTTCCATTGGTAATTCAGCGAAGGACATCAGACCTGTGTGCAGGCCGTTGTATTCTGTATTCATTTTCGGTTGATCGAGCAATTATTGTACCAATCTGCTATAAATAGATTTGGAACATACCTGGGTATGATTTAGACAGGAGGCTGCAGGGGGGATCGGATATGCCTGGTGTTGTGATCGTGGGTGCGCAGTTTGGGGACGAGGGCAAGGGCAAGATGACCGATTACCTGGCGAGCCGGGCCGACTGCGTCGTCCGCTACCAGGGTGGCAACAACGCCGGCCACACCGTGGTGATCGGGGGGCATGAGTTTCGCCTGCACATCATCCCGTCCGGAATCTTCTACCCGGAAAAAGTCTGTGTTATCGGCAACGGGATGGTCATCGACCCGGAGATCCTGTTCCAGGAATTGGACGACCTGCTGAACAAAGGGCTGCAACTGGCGCGCCTCTACATCAGCGACCGGGCGCATTTGATAATGCCCTACCACCTGCGGCTGGACGAGGCCGAGGAGAATTACCGGGGCGCGGGGCGCATCGGCACCACCAGGCGGGGTATCGGCCCCGCCTACACCGACAAGGTCGCCCGGTTGGGCTTCCGCACCGGCGAACTGCTGGAACCAGGCTGGGAGAAGCGGCTGGAGGCCATGACGCTGGAGAAGAACCGTACCCTGGAGCAGTTCTATGACAGCAAGGGCTGTGAGCCGGAGGCGGTCATCGACTGGATGCAGCGCCACGCTGAGCGGCTGCGCCCCTTCCTGACGGATACCTCCCTGGTGCTGGCCGAGATGGCCGCCCGGGGCAAGCGCATCCTGTTTGAGGGCGCCCAGGGAACGATGCTGGATATTGACCATGGCACCTACCCCTTCGTCACCTCATCCAGCCCGACCGCCGGAGGGGCCTGTATCGGAGCGGGTGTCGGCCCGACTGCCGTCAACCTGGTGCTGGGAGTGTGCAAGGCCTACCTGACACGGGTCGGCGAGGGGATCTTCCCCACCGAGTTGGATGGCCCCGTTGGCGAGGAGATCCGCGATCGCGGCCGGGAATTCGGCACCACCACCGGCCGGGCGCGCCGCTGCGGCTGGATTGACCTGGTGATGCTCCGCTATGCGGCAAGGATCAACGGCCTCAATGGATTGCTCATCACCAAGCTCGATGTCCTGGACTCTTTTCCTGCGATCAGGCTGTGTAACGCCTATAATTGCAACGGCGGCACGATCAGGGAGTTTCCTGCCAGCCAGCAGTTCCTTCAAAGTTGCGAGCCGGTCTACGAGGACCTGGAAGGCTGGCAGCAGGACACGTCCGGTGTCCGGTGCTACGAGGACCTGCCCGCTGCCGCCCGCCGCTTCATCGAGCGGGTCAGCGAGGTGACGGGGCTGCCGGTGGTAGGGATCTCAGTGGGGCCTGACCGGGAGCAGACCATCATGCTGCAGGAGATTGCCTGTATGGCGCATAAGTGATAAGTCCTGCACCGGAACCGCATATAAAAAGAAGGCGAGAAATGCGCTGCCATTTCGCAGGTATATGGAATTATATGGAAACATGCCAGGCGTATTTCGTTGACAGGCGGCGCTTCGCCGGGGCGCAGGTTGTTGACAGCAGGCACGAACGTATTGTAACATAAGCTGTGATACGATGAGCCATTAGCTCAGTTGGTAGAGCACCTGACTTTTAATCAGGGTGTCCGGGGTTCGAGTCCCCGATGGCTCACCAAAATTTCCTTGCGGGCACAAGGGATTCAGGTTTCCGGAAAACTACTAACTGGTAACTTATGGGTATTGATCTTAATCCGATCTTATTGTACCCGGATTAAGGTTCGTTCGGTGAATGCGGACTCCCCGGGAAGATAGCTCCTTCCATGGCGAGTGCCGCATTTTTCTGCCTCTCGAAGGTGTCATGGTCGTAGCCTCTTGTTGTCTGAACATTGGCGTGACCATCGAGTTCTTGCACCTTCCGGAGCGACAGATAAAAGTCTTGCATGTACGTGGTGAAGTTGTGCCGCAGGTGATGCAGCGTGGTAGTGGGCGGCAGCCCCGCTTTCTCACATATCTTTTTAAAATGTGTGGAGCAGGTCTTAGGATCATACGGCCTGCCATCTTCCCGGCAGAACACCCAGCCCTCGTCCCGGTAGAGATCACCCATGGCCTCTCTGATCTGTTGCTGCTTTTCCCGGTGCCACCGCAGCAAGGCCAGCACTTCCGGGCCCAGCACGATGAACTTTGCCTTGCGTCCGTTCTTGCCCTTTTTCTTCCGTCTGTCTTTTAACGAACAGGGCTGGATTCCTTCATGCGGGAAACGTTGCACGGCCATCTTGATAAAGATTTTCCCGGTATCCAGATCCACTCGCGGCCACTTGATGCCCAGCACCTCGCCGCGGCGCTTGCCCTGGGTGGCGGCAATGCAGTATGCCGGGTAGAAGTAATCATCCCTGGCGTACTCGTGGAATGAGAGGAATTGCTCTCTGGTCCATATCGGCACATCGTCCTCATCATCGTCTCCGTCAAGTTCGTCCGGGTCGTCGGGGTCAACCAGGTTGACGGCAAAGCTCTTCTTGAGATCTGCCGGGTTCTCAGCGACATATTTGAGATCGATGGCATACTCGAACATGGCGTGGAGAACCACCTGAATGTACTCGATCGTCCGCCCGGAATAGAATTTGACCGGATCACTCTTGACCGGGTTTTTCTTTTTGCTTGGTTGCGGCTCTTGCTCCTTTACCGCCAGCAGATCCCTGACCTGCTTCGGGGTGATCCTGTTAACCGGTATCTGTCCCATGGTTGGCAGCACGTGCTTTCGGAGGGTATCGCTGTAGCTGTAGTACGTTCTTTTCTTGTTCGCTTTCTCGACATAGGCCAGGTATTCCTCGGCCAGTTCGGCCAGCGTCATTCTATTGCTGCCAGGCTGCTTCTTTCCGTCTGCCACCGCCACCAGGATCCGTTTGAGTTCATCGTTGGCCTGCCGTTCCGTGCCGTAAAAATGGTGGCTGCGCTGGCGTTTCTTGCCGGTCACCGGGTCAGTTTCGAACCACCGCTGCAGGTAATGCTCACCCTTGACGATCTCGGTAATGCTCCCGTCACCAACACGACGACGTTCTCTCGGTTTCTTCGCCCGTGCCAACTCTAACTATTCCCTCCTTCGCGTCCTCGACCGGGCTTGTCGCTATTATCGCGTTCTTTGAACTCATCGACAACCCAGGCGGGGATCAGTATCCTGCGGCCACATTTTTTGGTTTTGATTTCTCCATGTCTGATGGCCGCCCGGACAGTGTTTTTTGCCAACCCCGTGGCTGCTGCAAATTCCTCGACACTGTAAGCGATTCGTTCAGTCACTTCAAGACGTCTCCTTTCCGGTACCGTTTTCGTGCCAGAGATCTTGGCATCATCGTTCATGACAATCACCCCCGAAAAATAAATAAATTTATGCCCGGTCTTCAGAATAGATTGCACTATGCGGACTGCAATACAAGCCGGTTTCAATGAAAATAAAAAAAGCTGGGCTAACCCAGCTTCCTTAAATCCTGCGTATAAAAACGGGAATATGATCCAGTATTTCAAAGTTGCCTTGCATCGGGATTAAAGCCTAAAAATGGGCACAAAAACCCCTTTGACCACATACCCGAGGTGCAATGACCTCAGGACCGTGCAAGGACGGATTTCTTCAAACATTCCATGCGTCTAGCTGCTGAATCTGGCATCCAGGTATGGGCATAAAACCCCTTTGACCCACATCCCCGATGCGCAAAGACTTCGGGACCGCGCAAGGACGGATTTCTTCAAACATTCCACACCACACGTGACTCAGGCCACATGCATCATGGAACGATGTTACAATACCATGAAGCGGATGAATATTCAATAGTCGTGTACCAAAATGAGGAATAAAGTCCTATGGCGCAGGGCTCGCTACTTCTGCCACCACAGGTAAATATTCGTCACCTCCGGCCGGCCATGGCCCAGGTTCCCTGACGTGCGCGCCTTGGCCGCCCTGATCTCCCGCTCGTTCGTGGAACCGCCGGCATACTCGTTCGAAAGTCTCTCTGGCGTACACGTGCCGCAGCCCATGCAGCGTGATCGCCCTGTCGGTAAACTCTGACCGGTGATTCCGGATGAACCTCTGGATGCTCTTGATCTCCTGGTGGGTTTTCTGCCCCGGTTCAACCAGGATCTTGCTCTCACGGGTGCCGCCGTGTTCCTTCAGGATACGTTCCAGCTCCAGGCGCAATTCCGGGCTGACCGGTATGCGGCGCACCCGGCCGCCCTTGCCTATCGTCTCCAGCTCGCCTTCCTTCAGGGCATCCTGAACCTGGCCGGCTGTCAACCTTGTGCATTCGTGGATACGCAGCCCGGCCAGGAGGGCCTGCCTCATGGCCCCGGCCACATCCTGCCGGCCCAATTCGATAGCCCTGTCCATCATCCGCCGGTATTCCTCAGGCGTCCAGGCCTGATCCCTGCCGCTCTGGGGAGTCTTTTTGATTCCCAGTGCCCGGTTATCGGGAAGCATATTACGGGAGCCGGTAAACTGGTGGAAAAAACGAATGGCCGTCAGATCGTTCTTCAATGTCTTCTCGGCTATTCCCGCCTGGCGGCGGTAATCGACGTAGGCCCGCAGATGCTTTTCCCCGACGTTCGCAAGCTTCTGAAGATGAAATTTTTCCGCGCAGAAGCGCAGAAATACCGGCATGCTGTTCCGGTACCGGAAATGCGACTCCTTGGACATCCCCTTGCTTTTGGTTTTCACCGCTTCACGCCAGACTTTTGCCAACTGGGCTGCAAGGTTTTTGTACAGCCCTTCGCAGCTTTTTTCGCCGGTATCTGTCTTTGATGGCTTCGCAGAATTCTTTGTCATCGATGTTCGCCTCCAGTTCGAATAAGATCTTGTTTTCGGGCAGCTCATACTTCCGCCAGTAGATCTGTTCGTGCCACCAGCGAATGACTGAAAGATAGGCTAAGATCCTATCCCGCGATCTTCCCTGGTCCCGCAAGTGCCTGATAAACGCCGCCACGTGGCGGGGCTGGATGTTGCGGAGATCATCCGGGCCGAAGTGTTCCGCCAGGAATTCAAGAAAGTTCACGTACATCTTGAACTTAACCTGGCGGCGGGCATATGATCCGCCCCGGGCATTGCAGGCAACTCTTTCGACAAACTGCTGTCCCAGGCGGTCCAGCGCCGGATCGCCCGTCGGTTCCCAGGAAACGCGCAGCGCCATTGACATCACCTCACAGAAATCAAATTTGGCATGTCGGGCAAAAAAGAAAGGGGCTTCCAATATGCTTGAAAGTCCCTTGTTTGCCGGTCTATTACCGAGCCGTCCCGCCATCTTAACGGACGGAGCCAAAGAACGAAAAAACCCGCCAGAGCGGTTTCGCCTGCATTCGGCGCCGTCTCAGGGGGTTTGTTGCAACAAACTTTTACGTTTGTTGCCCTGCGGGCCTTTATTTTCGCGGTTGCTGCTTGCCAGCGCCCGCCCGTCTCAATGCCCTCCTCCGGAGAGCTTGAGACGGGCTGGCGCCCGTTTTCCCGGCGGAACGCTTCCTGCTTCTCACCGGAACCCTTCCGCCGCCGCGTCTTTGCCCGCTATTCGATTGTCTGCGTGCTCCGACCGAGCGGCCTGGCGGTCCCTCTCGCACGCCTTTTTATTCTTGTTGAGCACGAAATGGCCCCACAATCCCCATTAGGGTGGACGTAAAACATCCGGGGGCCGGACCCTATTCTCCAAAGAGTGGCGACGCAGAGCGTCAGCCGGAGGGTCCGTCTGTGAGAGAATTGTTAAGCGGATTGCTGCCGGTTTCCCGAACCGGGAGGGAGACCCCTCACTGCCATAGTCTCCCGTTAGATCCGCCGGACAGGTTATAGCACTGTCCAGGCCAGGCTGCGCATCGCTCATCGCTTCTGCGCTGCCCATTTGCCAGTGGCGTACCGGCCTGCCGCCCCTGCCCCGCTCATCGCACCACAGGGGTTGCCATCGGAAAGTTGCCGCCTCGCTCATCGCTCTTGGCAAAACAACTTTCCTCCGGTCAGGCGCCTCGCTCATCGCTCTCAGCGCCGCCACAAGTTTAACGTCTCGCTCATCGCCCTCGACGTTCCTGTGACCTTACCTGTCAGCCTTGCTCGCTCATCGCTCTCGCAGGCTCCGGGGCTTCCACCCGCACCGGGAACCGGGAATTCCCGATGGACAGACGCTTGGTTGTCCCAACGATAAAGCCTCTGGGACCAGGCGTGACAACTATTTTACTTGAGCCCCGTGGATTATTGTCAACATCTTCCATATGATTCTGGCCTGAGCCTATAATGTATTCAATGAATTGTCAACGGGACTCCCGGACTATTATTTTGCTTCCCGGCGATGTACAGCTTTGCAACCTGGCGCACACGATAGCAGACTGTTCTTAAAGTGGAAACTATGACAGGATTCTTAAAATAATTGTAGAATAAACAATGGAGAAATGAGAAATCTTAGGAACTATTTCCGGTCACGGCAACAGCCGGGGGACAGGAGCGCATACAGGCCACATGCAGCCGATAATCAGGAAATCTTTGTGTGTGGGGGGGGCGGAGCATGGGTAGGGAGAGGGCGAGAATGATGAGGCGACTCAAGTACCCCGGTTGGAGTAATGAAGGCTACGAGCGTTCGGTTGGAGGGCGGGGAGCAATGAGGCGCCTGTCGTGGTTTATCTCAGCGGCAGTATTTCTGCTGTTGTTCACTGCCGGCATTGCTGGCGCTCCTCGTCCGGTGTTGGCGGCACAGGCCTGGACGACCGCCTGGATGCAAATCAGCACCAGCGGCGGACCAAGCGCCCCAAGGGAGATCGCTGCCGACCAGCAGGGAGATCTGTACGTCATCAGCGGGTCCTCTGTTTATGAAAAACCGGTTAGCGGTGCTTGGAAACTATTACCAACATTATTAACACCACCAGACTATACAAGCCCAAGCCCCGATGCCATTGCCGTGGACAATAATGGCGACGTGTTCGTGGCGGATGAATTTTGTCTGGTCGAGGAACTGCCTAACGGCGCCAGTTCATGGACGCCTATCGCCACCGGCGACTCCAACTCGGGATTTCTTTTGGGCGCTGATGGCATCGCGGTGGACGGCTCGGGTAATGTGTACGTTACGGAACAAGGGAACGTGAACGCTTCGGGCACTGATTTCAGAAACTATTACGAGGTTGTATTAGAAGACAGCAATGGAACCTGGGCTACCGTCCATTACGAATGTGAATATATGGCGGACGTGGTGGTGGGTGCGGGAAACGTCTATTGGTCGAGTGCAGAAAATTACAACACTCCCGAGGGCGAAGACAATATATGTGAGTTGCCGGATTCCATCTATATCGGAACCGGACCCAATGCGCCGAGCGGATATGGGGATCTGCAGCCCCGGCAGATCGGTGATATTGCCGTGGATAAATGGGGTAATGTGTATGCTGTGAGTGAGTTAGTCAATTACTATGGTACTAATGTCCCGTCTGGGGTCATGGTCTGGCCGGCCGGCAGCCAGGCGGGTTCCAACTCGTGGCAATTCCTCGGTGGCGAAAGTCTCAACGGCCCCATTGGGCCGGAAAGCCCTTGGGGTGTCGCAGTGGATGGCTCGGGCAACCTGTATGTAACTGATAGTAATAACAGTATCTATGAACTGCAGGCGCCAGCCACCCAACTGGTCTGGGTGAGCCAGCCCGGGAACGGTGGCGTTGGTCAAACCTTGTCGACGGCCCCGAAGGTTGCTCTGGAAGATGCCAACAATGACCTGGAGTCCAATGACAATACGGATAATGTGACCCTGAGCCTCAACAACGCCAACGGAGCGACCCTGGGCGGCACCAACCCGGTGACCCTCTCGGGAGGCGCCGCCACCTTCAGTAACCTGACCGTCAGCAAGGTTGGCAGCAACTATAGCCTGACCGCCACCTGTGACGGCCTCACCAGCACGAGCAGCAACACCTTCAACATCACCCAGGCCAGCACCACCACCAGCGTCACCAGCTCGAAAAACTCCTCGACCTTCGGCCAGTCGGTGACCTTTACGGCCACCGTGACGCCGGCTAGCGGGTCGATCCCGAACAACGAAACGGTGACCTTCTACGATAACGGCACCTCGATCGGCACCGGCGCCACGAGCGGCGGCAACGGCTCGGCCACCTATACCACGTCGAGCCTGGCGGCGGGCAGCCACCCGATCACCGCCACCTACGCCGGGGACAGCAACTTCAGCAGCAGTACGGGCTCGTTGACGGGCAACCCGCAGGTGGTGAACCAGGCCTCCACCACCACCACCGTCACCAGCTCGAAAAACTCCTCGACCTTCGGCCAGTCGGTGACCTTTACGGCCACCGTGACGCCGGCTAGCGGGTCGATCCCGAACAACGAAACGGTGACCTTCTACGATAACGGCACCTCGATCGGCACCGGCGCCACGAGCGGCGGCAACGGCTCGGCCAGCTATACCACGTCGAGCCTGGCGGCGGGCAGCCACCCGATCACCGCCACCTACGCCGGGGACAGCAACTTCAGCAGCAGTACGGGCTCGTTGACGGGCAACCCGCAGGTGGTGAACCAGGCCTCCACCACCACCACCGTCACCAGCTCGAAAAACTCCTCGACCTTCGGCCAGTCGGTGACCTTTACGGCCACCGTGACGCCGGCTAGCGGGTCGATCCCGAACAACGAAACGGTGACCTTCTACGATAACGGCACCTCGATCGGCACCGGCGCCACGAGCGGCGGCAACGGCTCGGCCAGCTATACCACGTCGAGCCTGGCGGCGGGCAGCCACCCGATCACCGCCACCTACGCCGGGGACAGCAACTTCAGCAGCAGTACGGGCTCGTTGACGGGCAACCCGCAGGTGGTGAACCAGGCCTCCACCACCACCACCGTCACCAGCTCGAAAAACTCCTCGACCTTCGGCCAGTCGGTGACCTTTACGGCCACCGTGACGCCGGCTAGCGGGTCGATCCCGAACAACGAAACGGTGACCTTCTACGATAACGGCACCTCGATCGGCACCGGCGCCACGAGCGGCGGCAACGGCTCGGCCAGCTATACCACGTCGAGCCTGGCGGCGGGCAGCCACCCGATCACCGCCACCTACGCCGGGGACAGCAACTTCAGCAGCAGTACGGGCTCGTTGACGGGCAACCCGCAGGTGGTGAACCAGGCCTCCACCACCACCACCGTCACCAGCTCGAAAAACTCCTCGACCTTCGGCCAGTCGGTGACCTTTACGGCCACCGTGACGCCGGCTAGCGGGTCGATCCCGAACAACGAAACGGTGACCTTCTACGATAACGGCACCTCGATCGGCACCGGCGCCACGAGCGGCGGCAACGGCTTGGCCAGCTATACCACGTCGAGCCTGGCGGCGGGCAGCCACCCGATCACCGCCACCTACGCCGGGGACAGCAACTTCAGCAGCAGTACGGGCTCGTTGACGGGCAACCCGCAGGTGGTGAACCAGGCCTCCACCACCACCTCACTGGTGATCGACGACAACAGCACCGGCTCCAATTGGGTCGGAAGCGAAGTTTACGGGGCTGAGGCATACCCGGCGGCTACTTTAACGGTAACAGCACCGGGAACGGGAACCCCGACCGGCACGGTGACCTACAACTTCTATGACAACGGCACAGGCAGCGGCTCTCCCGTGGCCACCCAAACTGTCACCCTGTCGTCCGGTGCGGTGCCTCAGGGAAACACTTCTGCCATTCTGCCTGCAGGCACCTACAGTTACACTGCTGCTTATTCGGGAGACGCCAATTACAGCGCCAGCACGTCATCCTATGCCTCATTTGCCATTGGCCAGGCTGACACCACCACCTCCCTGGTCGTCGCTGATGCTGGTACTGGCTCCAATTGGGTCGGAAGCGAAGTTTACGGGGCTGAGGCATACCCGGCGGCTACTTTAACGGTAACAGCACCGGGAACGGGAACCCCGACCGGCACGGTGACCTACAACTTCTATGACAACGGCACAGGCAGCGGCTCTCCCGTGGCCACCCAAACTGTCACCCTGTCGTCCGGTGCGGTGCCTCAGGGAAACACTTCTGCCATTCTGCCTGCAGGCACCTACAGTTACACTGCTGCTTATTCGGGAGACGCCAATTACAGCGCCAGCACGTCATCCTATGCCTCATTTGCCATTGGCCAGGCTGACACCACCACCTCCCTGACCAGTTCGACCTCTTCTGCGGTTTACGGCCAGCCGGTGACCCTGACTGCCACGATGGCGGTAGCAGCACCGGGAACGGGAACCCCGGCTGGCACGGTGACCTTCTATGACAGCGGGAATCAGATCGGCGTGCCGCAGACATTGAACGGCGGCACAGCAAACATAACAATATCGGACCTACCGGTGGGCAACGACAACATCACCGCATCCTACAGCGGGAATGCCAACTACGCCACCAGCGAGTCCAGTCCCGTCTTACCGGAGACGATCAGCCAAGCCGGCAGCACCACCTCCCTGACTGTTTTGACCAGCACCCAGACATATGACCAGCCGGTGACCCTGACGGCCACGGTGGCGGTAGTAGCCCCGGGAACAGGAACCCCAACCGGCACAGTCACCTTCCGTGATGACAACAACTCGATTGGCGCCAGCGGTCTAGATAGTAGTGGCACGGCTACCCTTACGACGTCGGCCCTTGCCGCCGGCGTTCACAACAGTCTCACCGCGGATTATTCCGGGGACACAGACTACACCGACAGCACGTCAGGTGCGGTGTCAGAAACCGTGATGCCGGCAGAGGCAAACCAACTTGTGTGGACTACCCAGCCGCCCGCTACCGGCACGGTAGGAACCGCTCTGATTTCCTCCGGTGACTATCCGGCTGTCAGCCTGGAGGATCAGTACGGCAACGTGGAGACCTCCGACAACAACGACACGGTAACGGTATCCGTTTATGGGACCGGCGGGGCAGTCCTGCCGGGCTCCTCGGTAACGGCGACCCTCCAGAACGGCGTGGCCGCCTTCAATAACCTGATCATCGACCAGTCCGGCGATTACACCCTGAACGCCACCTGCGATGGCTTTTCGAGTACCAGCAATTCCTTCACCATCACCCCTGGCGCTGCCGGGGGCACCGTGCTCAGCGTCTCCCCGGGCAGCGTGCCGGCCGACGGCAACAGCGCTGCCACCGTCACGGCGGTGGTGTATGACAGCTACGACAACCCGGTTCCCAACACGGCGCTTACTTTCGACACCGACCTGGGTAGTCCGGCCACCTGTTCCGTCTCCACCGACGTCTACGGCTCGGCGGAAGACACCATCACCTCGGATTACGCCGGCACGGCCACCGTGCAGGTGAGCGGGGGCGGCCCCACGGCCTCCACCCAGGTGGTCTTCACCCCCACCATGACAGTGACCGGCCTGAACCCGGATTACGGTCCCCTGGCCGGCGGCACTCCGGTGACGGTCGCGGGAACCGGCCTGAGCACGGCTGACGCCGTCTACTTCGGCTCTGTGGCAGGAACGGTCTACGGTGCTCCCACCTCGGTCTCGCTCACGGTCTATGCTCCCCCGGGACCCTCCGGCGGCGGTTCGGTGTACCTAGTGGTCTACGGGCAGGGCGGACCGAGCGCTGCCACCGCGGCCGGCCTGTACACCTACTACACGCCGGTGCCCGAACCCACCATCGACCCGGACGGTGGCACCTTCACCGGATCGGTGTCTGTCTCCATCAAGGGTGTTCCCGCCGGAGACACTGCTTACTACAACCTGAGCGGCGATATTCCCACTACAGGCTCTACACCTTACACCGGACTCTTCACGCTCGACCACAGCACCTCCGTGACCGCGGCGGTCTACGACCCCCGGTACGGGGAGTGGGGACCGGCGGCCACCGCCACCTTCACCATCAATCCGTCGAGCGGCGGCAGCGGCAACAATGGCGGAGGCCATACATCACCATCCGCCAACAACAACGGGACGGGCACGCTCAACCCGTCAACCGGCGGTACGGTCTGGCTGGGCAGCAATGTGGCGCTCACGATCCCTGATAGCGCCCTGGCGGGCACGTCCAACGTCAACGTGACCGTTCAGCAGGATAATTCACCACCGGCCCCGCTGTCCGGAGACACCATCCTGGGGGCCTTCGACTTCAGCGTGGGCGGCCAGGAGCACTACCAGTTCAACGGCGATGTCACCCTGACCTTCACCTTTGATCCGTCCAAGATTCCGGACGGAGAAACCCCGGCGGTGTTCTACTACGACGACACGACCGGCCAGTGGGTGGACATCGGAGGCACCGTGAACTGGAACAACGACACGATCACGGTGACGGTGGATCACTTCACCGAATACGCCGTGATGGCGGTACCCAAGACGCAGGGAGCTTCCGCCTTCTCCGATGTTCCGTCCTCCTACTGGGCCTACGCTGCCATCAGCAGCCTGAATAGCCAGGGGATCGTCTCCGGCTACCCGGACGGGACATACAGGCCGGATAACACGATCACCAGGGCTGAGTTCGCCACCATGCTGGTGAAGGCCCTCGGCCTCTCCACGACCGGAACAAACGGCGCCTTCACGGATGTCACCCCTGGCGACTGGTGCTACGCTACCGTCAACGCCGCTGTCTATGCCGGCCTGGTCTCCGGCATAGGCGACAACCTGTTTGCCCCGAACGCCCTGGTCACCAGGGAGCAGATGGCCGCGATGGTGGCCAAGGCACTGGGAAGTAAGGCGCCCGCCGTCAACGGGACCGAACTGAATTCCTTCAAAGACAAGTCGGCAGTCAGCAGTTGGGCGGTCACCGGCATGGAGGAGGCGGTCAAGGCGGGGATCGTCAGCGGCATGACCCCGGTGACATGCTTGACCCGCTGGCTAATGCCACCCGGGCACAGGCGGCGGCGATGATCTACAAGCTGCTCGGTGTGCCTGGCAAGTAAGCAGGCTAAAGTTGTCTGTTTGAAGACAGAAGGCATCTCCGGAATTCTCAGAGATGCCTTCTTTTTACCCTTGGACATGAAATTTTATGTTTCAGGGGAATGACGAATTGCCCTTATTTTACCCGTGTCATATCTCACTCATCAGCCAGATAGCCGCTTGGCAACGCTGTAGAGGCGTGGCGTGAGCAAGATCGAAGCGGGTCGCCTCCTTGGCTCCTCCGAGTTCTAAGATTTTAACCAGGCAGTCTGCATATGGTTGGGCAAGTCCCCGCTCTCTGAGATGTTCTTCCATGATGTAAGCCTGCCGTATATCTGCCGAGAAAGGTTGCGGTTCCCACTCCGGGACATCCCCATGCTCATAATAGCAATAGCATATCCAACATTTCTTCGAGGACAGGGGCGGGATAACATTCGAATCGATATTCAGTTCCAGGTAGTTTTCCGGTTCGTAATCAGGTTTGAGTTCGCCCATAACCATTTCTGCCACAAGAGTGTCCGTGCACTGATCATCTTTCAGATTCATAATGTCTTGAACATCCATAATCCATCCTCCTTCACCGGGAGATCAGGGCCGGCGGCCCATGCGCTCCCTGTCATCTTCTCCGCTTCCCGATCCGGTTCTTCTTTGGTCATTGAACCGCTCCCCTCGTTTCTGGAATCTTTTTCAGCTTCACGGCGTTACGCAGTTCGTCCGGCCTGGCGTTCATGACGGCCAGATCCCAGGTGTATCTTTTTCCTACAGGTGTTTTTTGTTCGGCATCCTCAAGGGTTGGATAAATAATCAGGTCTGCTTCCGGGGCGGGAACATCGCCCATCCTCGGAGCGTCGATCAGCCACTTCACCGTCTCACCGTACTTGTTGGTGAAACCGACCTCCGCCATCACCGGCCGACCGGAGCGCCGTAGCAACCGCCAGCCAAACCCCGGCATCTCGATTTTAGCATGGCCATAGAACAAACCCAAGGCAGCGAGGCGGCACGCTTCCTTGGCGTCGGCAGGGGGCTGGCAGTTTCTGGCTGTCCAGAGTTGGAACCGGGTATTGACTCCGCTTATATCCTGGGAGAAGACGTTGTAGGCATTGATCGCTCCTGAGCGCCAGAGGGACTTTCCCGCCTCGCCCACCTTCTGTCGGCTGCATCGCAGGGCCATGGCCGCCGCACTTTTCGTCAGCGCCCCAGCCTCTGTCAGGCACTCCATCAGTTCCAGGGTTTTGCCCGTAAAGTTTATCCTCTCTTCCTTGACACCGGGCTTCATTTTGACCATGCCTGTTCCTTGAGCGTAAATGCTGCCGTTGTTCATATTGCCATCTCCTCAGGTGAAATGACCGTAACATGGTTTGATACCTGGTCAAGCTGATCGGTCGCCGGGCGTTTCAATTCTTGATAAGTCTCCAAACGGCTTAACTATGTTTACTTATTTCAGTCTCCTTCGGAAACAATTTCTTGCAAATTGTATATGCATTTGTATATAATAAGCATATGGAAAACATGCAGGTATCAGGCTTTCAATGGGACGAGGGCAACCGTGCAAAATGCCGGAAACACGGCGTTTCGATCACGGAAATTGAATTTGTCTTATCGCATGATTTTGCCATGGCGCCGGATGTAGCGCATTCAGAAACCGAATGCCGGTTTCAGGCCATTGGTGAGACCGAAGAAGGAAAACATCTGTTTATTGTCTTCACCCTGCGCCAGCAAGAGGATGAAACCTTCATCCGTCCAATAAGCGCCCGTTATATGCACCAGAAGGAGGTTGACCACTATGAAAAAAATTCCCGTATTTAAGACCGACGAAGAGGCTGAAAATTTTGTTGCCAAAGCAGACTTGACGGAATATGATCTCTCCGGCTTTAAAATGACAAAGTTTGAATTTAAACCCAAAAATACGTCTATTAGCCTGCGTCTGCCGGATGAGCTTCTTACAGCAGTACAGAATAAAGCAAAGCGTGAAGGTATCCCTTATCAAAGGCTTATTCGTCAGGCTATTGAAAAGGAAATAAGGGGAGTAGGGTAGGGAAGAGGGGCCACTGCTGCCATTTGCTTAGTTGGTTTTTTGGGAAATAAAGCCACGCTTCTTTTGGAGCGTGGCGATTTCATCTTGCTTGCAAACGTTTATTCCGAATATATAATAAAACTGCCGTTCGAGGCAGGAGTGTTCGATTTTACAGGCGAATCGCGATCTTATTGATCTTAATCGCGCCTTAAAAAGCGAAAATTCAAAGTGTCTGGAAGTTACCAGATGATATGAAGATCGGTCGAGGACGCTTGAGTATTTTTGGAACTAGACAAATTGGGCATTGTCACCGGCATAACCCCGGACACGCTCGACCCCCTGGACCACGCCACCAGGGCGCAGGCGGCGGAGATGATCTACAAGCTGCTGATCTTCCTGGGCAAGTAAGTGTTAATTCCGGAAGCAGAAACAGAGGCGGTCCGGAGGAGAACTCCGGACCGCCTCTGTATTAAATTTCCGAACACGAATACAATTAGGAAACAAACATCATAAGGCGACAAAGAAAATAAAGTTTCGGTTCCAAAGATTAAGGGGCTAAGGACAATTGGGTGCTTGCTGATGATTGTCTGGCGGCATCTTATCCTGTAAATACTTGTCGACCCCGCTTATAAAATTGCGGGCGTCATCCAGAGCTTGAGCCGTATCCTGCTTGCTAACCACTAAAAATCATTGTAATCGCTTGACAGCCTCAAATCTTGAGCGTTTGCAATGATTTTACTGTATTCTTTGGGAAAAACACCGGTCTTGACAAAATTTAGGTTAAATAGGCTGATCACGCCTGAGTGCTTACTGGAATCGATCGCCAAGGTCGCCAGCGCAGCCCTGGCTGCCTGAAAAATAGCGTAGTATGCTTTAGACGCGGCATCGAGATAATGATTGTTGGCGTACAACTCTTCGGCAACGGTAAACCTCTCCTTGGCCGCAGCAATCCTGTGCATCCCCAAGTTAAGACCGGTTAACTTGTCCAAAGAGTTTCACCGTCCTTAATCACATTCATCGCAAAGGGAGTTTTGAGAGAAGCGAGGCGTTGAAATTCATCAAGTCCGTAAATGTTAAAGGAAAAGTTTAGATCGTAATCAACGTCATCATCTAATAAATAATCGTAAATTTGAGATCGGTCTATTTTATCGCGATCTCGTACAAGAACTAGGATATCGATATCGGAACCATCGTTAAAATCACCTCTGGCCTTGGAACCATAGAGGATCACCGAAGCCAGTTCAGAGCCATAGATAATTTTCAAGTGTTGGAGAATCTTGCTGAGCGCCAGCTTCTCTTTTGATGTTAAAGCGGCCATATTAACAACTCCTTTCCCGCTTGACTATATTTTACCTGCCGGTTAATTGTTAAGCAACCGGGGGTATTGTATGTACTGCCGTAAGCAGCAGGAGTGTTCGTATTCAGGGTTCATTTTTGATCCCGATTGATCCCGATGTACCTGAAAACGGGAAAAAATCAATGCCACTTAACGTCATTAGAAATAACTGGATGATATGTTTGCCTGTCAGGAGTGCTTGATTTTACTGGATTTTTGAAACTAGACGATACTAAAAATATCTAGCTGATATTTCTCCAACCCTGACTTTTAATCAGGGTGTCCGGGGTTCGAGTCCCCGATGGCTCACCATAATTACCTTGGGGCACAAGGGATTCAGGGTTTAAGGGAAACTATTAATTGGTAACTTATGGTAAGTGGACACAAAGTGGACACTTTGAACAGTTTTAAGCCGGCGGCATGGGGAAATGGTGGGCGCACTCCACATCCAGAGCCGCTTTTTTCATTCTCTCGTAATGCTCGTGATCATACCCCTGGGTTGTCGCAACAAATTCATGATCCAGGGCCTGCTGGATCTCCTCGAAGCTGTCGCCCCTGTCTCTTCTGGCTGTGACGTAATCGTGCCGGAGGTCGTGCAGCCTCAGACTAGCAGGGAGACCAATCCGGGCGCAGATCTTCTTGAAGTGCTTGTAAAAGACTTTTGGATCGTAGGGCTTGCCGCTGTCCGGGTGGCAAAACACCCAACCCTCGTCACGGTATCGCCCGCCCATGGCCGCTTTGTTCGCCAACTGCCTTTCACGATGCTGTTTTAGCAACTCAAGAATTTGGGGACCGACCACGATGAAACTCACTTTCTTTTCACCGTTCTTCTTGCCCTTGAGCGGCCCCGGTTTGATGCCCTGGCCCCGCTGTCGCTGGAGCGACTTGTAGATCAGGATCACCCCGGTTTCGAAATCAATGTCCGTCCATTTGATGGCCCAGATTTCGCCGCGGCGTTTGCCGTTTTCGATGGCGATGCAGAAAGGCAACGTAAAATTGGTCTGCGACCGCAGCTTCGATGAACTTTTGCCTCCAGGCAGGCGTCAAGACCGATGGCGCCATGAGCTTTCTCTGGATTGTTTGTAGATCCGGGGGTTCATTCGGATCGCCATCAGGCAGCACCAGGCCGGCAACAGGGTTAGTCTCAACATACTTCTGCTTTTTGGCGTAGTTGAAAACCATATTCATCACTGTCTGCATGTCGCTGATCGACGCCTTCGAAAATGGCCTCCCGTTTTTGCTCAACTGAGACTTCTTAGCCATCAGAAGCTTGAAGCACATCATCGGAGACACCTGGTCGATCAGGCATTTTCCCAGCTCCGGAAGGACGTGTACCCGGAGGGTGTCCTCGTAGCTTTCCAGGGTACGGAACCTACGACCCTTGGCCTGCCTGTCCGCCAGAAACTCTTCGGCCAGATCCTGCAGCGTCATGCTGCGCGGCCGGTATTTGCCGGCATCGGCCATTGCCTGGATTCGGCCCAGTTCCCGTTCCGCTTCCGTGCGAGTTCCGTGGAAGCGATGACTGCCCGGACGTGTTTTCGACAGATCCAACGGGTCCGGCTCCCGCCATCTGAGCCGGAAATAATTGGGACCAAGCTCGTCAATCGTACCCTGCCCATTCCGACGACGATCTTTCTTTCCTTGCTTCTTGTCAGCCCGTGCCACTGAACAATTTCGCCTCCTTCGCATTCCCGACGGGCTCAGTTCTTATTATCGCCGCCCGTGAATTTTTTGACAACCGATACCGGAATAAACTGCCGCCGGCCAATCCTTTCAACCTCGATCTCCTTGTTCTTGATCGCCTTACGCACAGTTCCCGGCGCAGCGCCGATTGCCCGTGCAAATTCCTCGACACTGTAGGCGATTCGTTCCGTCATTTCAGGGCGCATCCTTTCCGATACCGCTTTCGTAGAAGATCTCTTGGCATCATTACCCACGACAATCACCTCCGAAAAAATAGAAAAACCCGGTCTCGGAAAGAGACCGGGTCGAATACAAGTCTGGTATCAAAAAAGCAGAAAAAGCTCGGGTTCACCCCAGCTTTCTAATTCTATGCATAATGATAGGAATATGGCTTACTCTAATTGTACTTCTTGCATCGGGATTAAAACCTAAAAATGGGCATAAATACCCCTTTGACCCACATACCTGAGGTGCAAGGACCTCGGGACCGCGCAAGGACGGTTTTCTTCAAACATTCCACACCACACATAACTCTGTTACATGTATCATGGAACAATACAAAAGTACCATGAAGCGGATGAATATACAATAGCCAGGTAAAAAATGGGGAATAATGTCCCATTACGCGGGTCTCTCGCTATTTCTTGCCCCCAGGTAGATAGCCGTCACCTCCGGCCTGCCGTGACCCAACTCCTTGGCTACCCGCTCCTTGGCCGCCCGGATCTCCCGCTTGTTAGTTGAGTTGCCGACCTCTCGCTCAAACTTCTCCCTGGCGAACGTGTGCCGTAGTCCGTGCAATGTGATCCACAAATTTGTGATACCCTTCTTTTTGCCTCCTCATTCTTGTCGACATGCGTTCCGAGGGTATAATATATGAGCTGCTGTCGGTAGAGCCCACCAAGCCCCTGAGGCCAACGCCATCCTGAATGCCCACGGCAAATATGGCCGATAAAACCATTAGTTGGACATGTGGCTTGTTGTTTTTTAAAGTATTGATTAACTCATATGTTAATGTTAACATATGAGTATAAAGAACAAAGCTGCTGAATATAATAGAGGTGTGTAGAATGTTAGCCTTTGATCATCGGGGACTTTTGCCTGCCAGAGACTATCCATTGACCTTTAGAGAGCTAAGAACGTCGGTGCTTGTTGTGTGCCCACCAGGAAATGGAGATTGGGATTGTGCATGGCGTGCAACTTTAGTTGATAACTTGGAGGTGTTGGTAAAACAATTATGGACTATTGGCATAGCTGATATTTATATCAATGGCTCTTTTGTAGAGATGAAGACCCACCCCAATGATATTGATGGATATTTTGTCACTGACTTAAAACGATTTGCGACTGGTGATCTTGAGAGAGAACTAAATAGTTTAGAGCCGGATAAAATATGGACATGGCGTCCAGCAAGTCGAAGACCTTGCATTGGATTTACAAAACTTCAATTACCTATGTGGCATAAATATCGAGTAGAATTATACCCTCATTTTAACCAATCATCTGGTATTGTAGATAAATACGGAAACGAAATGCAATTTCCTGCAGCTTTTCGGGTCGAGAGATATACATATGAGCAAAAAGGTATTGTAAAAATTCTTGAGAAGTAAAAAGGAGGCGAAAAAAATGATCCGTACAGAATATGAATATCAAGAAATGCTTAAAAGAGTAGATCAGGATAATATATTTATTCAAAGCCAAGCAAAGCATTTCCTGGAGATGGGGTTTACAGAAGAACAAGTCAACCACGCCCTAGAGCCATCACTTTCTTTTCATGCCCAATTAGTTGATGAAGTACAATATTACGAACGAATAAAAAGAGGTGATTTTGAAGCCTTAACAAATCTTAGTGACCTAGGGAGATTTTTAATTGGTTTACGAATATACCGAGGTATTTCTCAAAGTGAACTTGCAAGGCAATTGAACGTTTCAGAGGCCCAGGTATCAAGAGATGAACGTAATGAATATCATGGAATTTCAGTCGAAAAAGCCCAAAAAATAATAAGTGCTCTTGATATTACTTTGGAGACAAAAGTTAAGTACATTCCTCCATTAAGAGCAGCAGGATAAATGCATGTGTATCCGGTCGTATTTGTATGTTGGGCTGCTTTGCTCGCCGCTCCAACCCTTCTCAATCAGTTTTTTCAGATGCAATCTCATGTTGTGGACGGATAAGCAGACAGCATTTGATTTATGGCCGGATGCCCGGACACAAGTGGACAAAATGCACCCTAAAAAATGCGAACTTGACGCAGCTAGAAATAACTAGATGATATGAACGCCTGTCGGGAACGCTTGATTTTACTGGATTTTTGAAACTTAACGATACCAGAAATATCTAGACTTATCGCTGCCCAACCTGACTTTTAATCAGGGTGTCCGGGGTTCGAGTCCCCGATGGCTCACCATAATTACCTTGGGGCACAAGGGATACAGGGTTTGGCGATAAGGCCTAGATGGTAATTGCTGCATGTTGATCCCGAACTGATCCCAAAGTCACTTGTTCACCGGTGAAATGAACCTTATCATATTGGCCAGTAAGCTGCGGCACAGGAAAATGGAGTCCATTCTCAATTTCCAGAGCCGCTTTCTTCTTTCTCTCAACCGTCTCGTGATCGTACCCCCGGGTTGTGGCCACGCTTTCATGGTCAAGATCCTCTGAAACCTCTTCGATGCTGGCGCCGCGGTCGATCCGGGCTGTAGTATAGTCGTCACGAAGATTATGCAGCGTCAGGCTCTCGGGGAGACCGATTTCAGCGTAGAGCCTCTTGACATGGGCAGTGAATGTCTTCGGGTCCCACATTTTTCCGTCATACCGACAGAACGCCCAATCCTCATCGTGATAAACAGCGCCCAACGCATCTTTGATTCTTTGCTGCCGCTCACGATGCTGCCTCAAAAGCTCAAGCATGAATGTGGTTCAGCGTTTCAATGTTGACGCACAAACGCTTTATCGTTATTCTTCCATCGGGGTCAAAACATACGAATGGGCATAGTCATCCCTTATAACCACAAACCCGATGCGCAAGGACGTCGGGACCGTACAAAGACGGATTTCTTCAATCAAATCACGCAGCATGTTACTCTACTACATGCACGATATTAAAGTACCATGAATCGCATGAAGATTCAATAGTCCGACAGAAGTAGGGGAACAAAGTCCTATTTAACGGGATATGCGCTAGTTCTTGCAATGCAGGTAAATATCCGTTACCTCGGGTCTGCCGTGCCCCAGCTTCTCCGCCACGCCCCTCTTGGCTTCTTTTATCCGCCACCCGTTCTTGGAGCCGCCGACGCTCCGTTCGAACTCCTCTCTGGCGTATGAGTGGCGCAGCCCAGTAGTGCTGGTCGGTGACAGCATGGTTTGAATAAGATATAAAAGCTACGTGGCGGGTCTTATGTTTTATTGCCATCATCTTTGTGTTGCCGTACGGGGCTAAAATATGGCAATCACATCTCTTGGAACAGATCCAGGTACTGTTTGTAGGTATAGATGCGATTTCTCTGTGTCTTGCTGGTGTTGACCAGCAGGCCTGCATCCTCGAAGGCCGCAACGGTCTTGTTGAGGGTCGAGTATGGAATACCTAATTCCTGGGCCAGCCGGCGAACGTTTATCACCGGACTTTGGTACAAGTACTCCAGTACAGGCAAGGCGCGCTGTCCCATAGCACCAACCATTTCCCGGTGCTGTTCCCGCATCCTGACGATCTCCCTGGCCTTCATAGTGGCCTCCTGCGATACCGTATAAACGCCGGTGAGAAAAAATTTCAGCCATTCTTCCCACCGATCATGATCCCTGACGGCTTGCAGTCGCTCGTAATATTGCTGCCGGTTCTTTTTAAAGTAATAGGATAGGTAGAGCAGCGGACGCTGCAGGATACCCCAGTTGCACAGAAGAAAGGTGATCAACAGCCGGCCCATTCGGCCATTGCCATCCAGGAAGGGGTGAATGGTTTCAAATTGGGCATGCACCAGGCCAACCTTGATAAGAACCGGCAGATGCAACTCCTCTTTGTATAGGAAAAGCTCCAGGTTACCCATTGACCTTTTCATTTCATCCACTGTTGGCGGCACGAATGCGGCGTCTGTCAACAGGCCTCCCGCATAGCCGATCCAGTTCTGTGATCTCCGGAATTCGCCCGGGTCTCTCTCTGCCCCACGTACATTCTGTAGCAGGCGGGCATGGATCTCTTTCAGCAGCCTTAGTGACATGGGAAGCGTCTTCAGCCTTTCCAGGCCATAATTAAAGGCACTGATGTAGTTGATCACCTCGTAGACATCTCTCTTGTCTGAAGTAGCGCTTTTCGCAAGCTCGCTCTCGAATTCCAGAACATCGATCAGCGATGCCTGGGTCCCCTCGATCTGGCTGGACAGGACGGCCTCCTGTTTGATGTACATGGCTACAAACAGATCGGGGTTGGGTAGTATTTCCGTGATGCCGTCGAGCCTGCCGAGCGCCCAGTCCGCCTTGGACAGCAGGTCCTGCATCTCCCAGTCCATGTTCAATGGGTCGGGCGGGAGTGGATTTGGTATGAAAGCCCGGTATCCCTCAGGCTGATTGATATATCTTCCTGACCGCATCGTGTTCCCCCCTCAAGTAAACTTAATAAAATCATATTGCCATTCGTTAATTTCTAAAAACGGCAATTTGTAAAATAACAAACGTCTTATTATCTAAATTGAAAATAAATGAGCTTCGTACAAATCTATTATGGTAAAAAATCAAGTAAATGGCAAGAAAATGGTCAGGGCATGTATCGAGGTTATTTTCTAAAAACGGTATTTTATAAAATAACATAATTGCTTATTTGCTAATCGGAAAATAAGCGCTGCGCGATGTATCTCTCCTGCTGCTCATAGAGCCGATGGATGATCTGTCATTTCATCCTGACGATTATTGCCAGCCTGGTTTGGCTCGATGTTGATCTCGCTCACATGAGTATCTCTAAGTAGGTTTGGATATCCTTGGTCACGCCACAGATCTTGGCGTACTTCAGAAGCAGATCCAGGTTGCGGTTGTGTTCCTTGAGATAACTGACCATCATTTCCTTGATAATGTCCTTCCCGATCTGCTTGCGGTACCTCATGCAATCACAGAGAGTTTTTTCTTTGCTGTAGATCTTCACTTCGTGTCTGCCGATTGATATTTTTTCTATACCGGCATTGTAAATCCTGGGCGTAAAATAATAGAGCCTGATCGGCGGATATTCCGGCAGCTTTACCCGGGTATTCTTGCTGATGGCCACGGAGACCTCCCATGGCTTCAATGTGGTCAGGTTATAATAAGCCAGGGCATACTGCAGGCAGATCACTCCGCCCGGGATAGCTAGGGCTACATCGATCAGGGTAGTATCGGCGCCGGTATTTGACTCTGCCCAGCGGTACAGCCCCCTCTTGATCCGTTCGATCTTGCCTTCTTGCAGCAGATCATTGAGGTAAACATTATGGATACCGGCGCCTGTGATATCGCGGGTGTGAGCATATCCGTCGTTCTGCTTGAAGATATTAAAAATTTTCATATAAGTGTTCTTGTTCATTCCATCATCACTTCCGTGTCTTTCTTAATATAATGTACGGCTATGAAACCTAACCGGTTAGGTTTACATCAATGCACTACCGGTAACCGAACGTAGAATTTCTAGTCTATCGGCTGTATGGATGGTTTCAAAGAGGCAGCCCAGACATGTTGATAAATAATAAGGCCTATATATTATAATAGCCGTACTAATTATCATTATAACCGGCTTTTGCTTCAGTTAAAAGTAGTACGTAAAAAGATTTTTAAGGGGGATGCAGTTGAAGAGAAGGACAGATAAAAAAACCTTCTTGAAACGGTATCGCATATATGCTATAATTTGCGCATGAATTGGTATATTATCTTTTATGAAGACGGCCCAAAGCAGCCCGTCAAAGAATACCTGGACGGTCTGCAACCAAAAGCAACAGCCAAAATTCTCAGGAATATGTTGCTACTGAGCGGATTTGGCCTTGAGCTTGGTTTTCCGTACGTTTCAAATATAGAGAGGAACCTTTGGGAGCTTAGAATTGTTGCTTTTGGCGACACCTACCGAATGCTTTTTAGTCTGCTTCCCGGCAGGACATTCCTGATACTGCACGGGTTTCAGAAGAAGACCGATAAGCTGCCTGATTCTGAACGTGACATCGCCCTTAAACGCCTGGCAAGATATTTAGAGCAGAATCGGAAGGAGAATTAATAACATGGACGATCTGCAGAAGTATATAAAAGAAAACATGTCCAATCCTGAATTTCAGAAAGCCTGGAAAGAGACGGAACCCGAATATGAGATTACGCGTCAGATCATTGCCCTGCGCCTACGAAAAGGACTGACGCAGCGTGAACTTGCCCGCCGTATTGGAACCACCCAGTCTGTCATCGCGCGCATAGAAAGCGGCGGCCAGAATTTGAGCATTCGAACACTCACAAAGTTGGCAAATGAACTAGATGCAGACGTAAAAATAGAGCTTTTACCTTGCTGATAAGATCGCTGGAGATGCTCATGCTGATGGGGCCGGAAAAGAGTACGAAAATATTAAACCGACTACGGCTGAGACCACCCGGGGAATATGATCAAGTTGGTTGGGTATGTTCAAGATTTTTATGGGAGATATGGGCGGGTACATCTATGCTTAACTGAACTGCCGAAGATGGCAGGAGTGTTCGTATTCAGGGTTCATTTTTGATCCCGTTTGATCCCGATGTTCCTAAAAACACTAAAAAATCAACGTCACTTAACGTCACTAGAAGAGACTAGATACTATGTTCGCCAGTCAGGAGTGCTTGATTTTATTGGATTTTTTAAACTAGACGGAGTCAGTATCAAATGTCGCCCCCCGTGCGGGGGCGTGGATTGAAACAATCTGATGCGCTGGAAAGGTGCTGATGATCCAAGTCGCCCCCCGTGCGGGGGCGTGGATTGAAACATTGTCAGCGATCCATCCGCATTGAATGCAGCAGTGTCGCCCCCCGTGCGGGGGCGTGGATTGAAACACGTTGTACCTGGCCTTAATGATCCAGCCTCTGGGGGTTGGGGTGCAGTCGCCCCCCGTGCGGGGGCGTGGATTGAAACATCATCACATGGAGAAAGGCGTCTACGTTGTTTACGTCGCCCCCCGTGCGGGGGCGTGGATTGAAACAAATCGATCCCCCCCTTATTGCATCCGGGTCATACTGTCGCCCCCCGTGCGGGGGCGTGGATTGAAACACAGGGTTCCTGAGCATCCTGGTGGTCTTGGGAATCATCAGGTCGCCCCCCGTGCGGGGGCGTGGATTGAAACTCCGGGGATGCGGCAGGCATAAATTTCACGTAGACGTCGCCCCCCGTGCGGGGGCGTGGATTGAAACGATACGTTAATTTTTGTGATGCTGTCGATGCGCGGGTCGCCCCCCGTGCGGGGGCGTGGATTGAAACGGGGCACAGACCCACTTTTACACGGCTAGGGCTGTCGCCCCCCGTGCGGGGGCGTGGATTGAAACACACCGGTGATGGAGCTGCAGCCGGGGATGTTGAGTTGCCCCCGCGATCAGATTTGTGTTGACGATTGAATCCGTTAAATGGTAAATTATACTTAACGGTAAGCCTTGATTATAATCCTCGGATGTGGGCATAGCTTTTTATAACAAGCGTCCACATGGGGGGCAGATAAGATGGGTCAGTATCGAGTCAGAAAGAAGGTGCGGAGTATGTCTGCTGTTGTCAGAAAAGAAGAAACCCTGACACGAGAGCAAAGACTAGCGAGATTGAGCGAGTTGTCCGACAAGATAAATGAAGCAACGGAAAAAGCGGGCATAACGTATGAGGAATTAGAAAAAGCCGCATTCGAAGCCCAGCAAAAAATCAGAAAAGAGCGGCGGGAGAAAGGGCTGTATCCCTATAAATCCTCCATATAAGCCAAAAAGAATTGGAGGAGATGCCTATCAAACGGCCATCAACAGAACAAAAAGAAACCGTCATTGTACCAGTAGTAGTTGATACTAATGTTTTGGTTCCAAGCCTATATAGGAAAGCATGGTTGCATCGATTTGTTCTTCGAGGCAACCTTCTTTTAATTTGGAACAAATTTATTTTTAATGAAGCCAATAGAATTGCAATAGACTTGTGGGATAGATATAGTGCAAAAACAGCATTAAGATTAGATGACGTAATCAATGCCATAAGCCTCGTATATGGCCTCGGTTCTTGTGTGTCGGAGATGCCGGATGATTGGCCCCCGGTCTCAGACGACAGAGCCGATGACCCGTTTTTCTGGGCAGCATTACAAGGAAGCGCAGAATACATCATATCTCATGATGAGGGCCATATGTTAAAACTCGGTTCATTTCAAGGTATTCCGACCGGTACCGCCAAACAGTTTTTTGATTGGGTAAAAGCCGCGCATCCGATGGATACCCTTGAAATAGAACCAGATGAGACCTGACAAGGCCAGTGCTTACTTCGCTTGGATGCCCGGACACAAGTGGACACATTGCACCCTAAAAAATGCGAACTTGACGCAACTAGAAATAGCTAGAAGATATGAATGCCTGTCGGGAATGCTTGATGTTATTGGATTTTTGAAGCTAGACGATACCAGAAATAACTAGACGTTATCGGCTTTCCCTGACTTTTAATCAGGGTGTCCGGGGTTCGAGTCCCCGATGGCTCACCAAAATTACTAAGCAGCACAAGGGTTTCAGGGTTTCAGATGTTCTACCAATTGGTAACTAATGGGTTTTGATCCCAAGTTAGATCCCAATGTTCCTTAATTCAGATAGCAGGATCAACAATGGCATGTTGACCTGCGCACCACAGCGGCGGGAATCGGAGTTCGCTCTCATTTTCCAAAGCCGCTTTTTTCTTTCTCTCAACGGTCTCGTGATTATATCCCCATGTTGTTATAACGTTTTCATGATCCAGATCAAATTGAATATCCTTGATGTCGTCGCCGCGGTCAAAGCGGGCCGTGGTGTAGTCGTCACGAAGATCATGCAGCGTTAGTTTCTCAGCCAGCATTTCAGGAAGACCTAGCTTGGCGTAGAGTTTCTTGACGTGATTGCTGAATGTTTTTGGACCCACATCTTGCCGTCATGCCGGGGAAACACCCAGCCTTCATCATGGTAAGCGTCGCCCAGCGCATCTTTGACCCTTTGCTGCAGCTCGCGGTGCTGCCTCAGAAGTTCAAGCATTTCGGGTCCGACCACGACAAAGCTGACTAGCTTTTCGCCGTTGCGCTTGCCTTTCAGCGGACCGGCCTTACAGTGCTTATTGTTTGCCAGTGGTAATATATCTTCCGGGAGGAAGGAGATGGATAATATAATTTTCCTCCTGGTTGATTGGTGATATAATTGACATGATGAAAAGCATATAAGGGGGAACTATCAGTGGAAAGAATCGTATGTGATCAAGAGATCCTGGGCGGTAAGCCAGTAATAAAAGGTACCAGAATTGCGGTTTATTTAATCCTCGATCTGCTATCAGAGGGATATTCAATTAAAGATATAAATAAGCTCTATCCCCACATTACCGACGAAGATATCAAGGCCTGCGTTAAATATGCCGCTCAACTGTGCCAGGTCGGCGAGATTACTGAACCTTTTGGAGCCACTGGCAATGCTTAGACTGCTATCAGATGAGAATATCTTCCCATCGACTTTAGCACTTCTTCGTTCCCATGGACTTGATGTCAAAGACATTAAGGAAATGAAATTATGTGGCATCAATGATAAAAAAGTTATGGAGTTAGCCCGGCGCGAGGATAGGCTACTCATTACTTTAGATATGCATTTCTCCAACGTCTTTCTTTTTCCACCCTCAGAATGCCCTGGCATCATTGTCGTACGCGTCAGGCCAGCCGTACCATCTAAAGTAGATCAGGCGATTAAGTGTTGTCTTCAAGCATTGCAACCGGAAAAAGTCAAGAACGCTCTGATAATTATAGAGGAAAACAAATTTAGAATAAGAAAATGACTTTCACAGACAACCCCCTTTCTCCACTACCTACCGCCGATCCTCGCCGCTCCACCGGCCACTAGCATTCCCAAATCATGTGCCGAAACAGGCTGTACCTGGTGCTTACAGGGATGAGAGATGAACTGGCGCTTTTGATTTCCTTCATTGTCAACGAGAGGCGACGCTGTGCCCCATAACCAGGCCCCTCTTCCCTGATATGCGCAGGGTACATAAGCCTCTGCATAGATTGTAGAGTCCACCTTCTCCATGTATGCGTATTTGAGGGCTGTGCTGCCGTCCTCCTTGAGGACGAGATCGATCATGATCGGCCGGGGCTCTCCATAGAAGGGCACAGCATATGCATAATCGCCCTTGCCGACGATCTCCTCCTCACTAACCCCCGTCATCTCTTCAATGGCTTTATTCCAGGCGGCAATGTATTAAAACATTACATTTCGACTTTGTTCTGCTTTTTATCCTTCAAATCAAATTAGCCCTTTTCCCTTCAGGCTCACTAACACCCCATCGCCAATGATGATATGGGCCGTCTCTTTGAAAACAATATCGGAAATTGTTGCCGAAACATTAAAGATTGGTGTTCTTTGTACGATATATAAGATAAGAAAACCCTCCCTTCTTAAATACAGAAAAGCTAGGGGATTAAATTGTAGCCCCTAAGCTCATTTTTGTTTGCCCATAAAATCCTGGTACGAGCCATCTTGTTTCTTAGCTTTGAAATTTCGTTCCCAGTGGATTGTTCACACAGCAGGGCAAAGATCTATAAGATGCGTTCACAGGCCAGCTATAATTTGACGGATTGCCATGAGGCCCGGCAATATTTCTAATAATTGACGGAAGGATTTTCGGGAATCAGAAAAAAATAATATATGAAAACACATATTGCAGAGGGGGAATGAACTATGATCAGGATACGCTATGCGGCAATCGTTCTTTTCTTGCTGGTCTTTGCGGCCGGATGCCGGTCCATCGGTGCCAAACCTGTCCAAAACCAGGAGCCTGCCCAGTCCGGCCAGGCCCAACCTGCTCAGAACGCGCAACAGCCAATTTCTTCTCCGGATACCTTTCTCTCGCTTTACAAGCAATGGTCTGGCAGCCTCGCCAACCTGGCCGGCGAAGTTAACGACTCCTACAGTAATTGGACCGATCAGCAGATCAGCAGGCAGGAGTTTCTGGATCAACTGTATACGACTCAACAGAAGCTGGAAAGTTTGAAAATGGATGCTGATTATAAGGATTTTGATCTGAATGAAACGGATCAACAGAGGATCGGTTCCCAGGCCATTACCAGGGAGTATCTGGTAGCAGAGAAAGGCGTGAATGACTTTCTCTACTATGCTCCCCATTTAAACGATCAACAGATAAAAGCCAAGTATGATAACCTGATTTTGGATCAATACTCTAACGCCAACCAAGAGTTGCAAACGCTTTTGAGCCAACAGTAGCGCAGCAGAGAGCCAGGGCCAACGCCCGCAGACCCCCTTAATGCACCGGTTATCGGATTTGACCCGGGAGGATCTGGACCTCCAATCCTCCCAATCTGCATCAGGATGACCTTCTTTGATGGCCTTCTTTGCTTGCAATTGTGGTTTTAATGTGTTATCTTAGTCCAGACATGTCAAAGAGCCAGGAAAAACTGAAAAGTTCTTGCGCCCTCCTGTTCTACAGTATGGACAAAAAGCACTTGAAGGATTCCCGCTTTTGCATGAACTTGGTACGGAAGGAGGCGCAATCGTAATGGAAGGTAAAGTAAAGTGGTTTAACGCTGAGAAGGGTTTCGGCTTTATCGAGAAGGAAGAGGGCGGTGACGTTTTCGTCCACTTCTCCGCCATCCAGGGTGAAGGCTATAAGTCCCTTGATGAGAACGAAAGGGTAAAGTTCGATGTCGTCCAGGGCAACCGTGGACCCCAGGCAGCTAACGTCGTCCGTCTGTAAGGCGTGACCGGAAAGAGATCCTCTCTGAGAGGATCTCTTTTTTTGTTCCCAGCAGCCATCCCATGATGCCGCCGCTGTGTCACAGGAAACCGTGCGTGAAGTGGGAGTTGGGCGGGATCCGGACGACGTTCGCGTTGCCGGGCGAGTGGCAATTCCCCGCCTCCAGGCGCAAGCAAAGGCGGGGGTGGGTTGACCTCACGATTTCACGGAACTACAATGCCTCCCGCCAGGAGTATAATCCCCTGCCGGGTTCGCAAATCTATATGTGAATGATATTGTGGACGGGGTATCTGTGCTGTGATACTATATTGGTAAGAAATGTATCGTAAAAGGAGGCGTTTGCGATGTCCGATAACGACCAGAGTGAAGCGGCAAAGAAGGAAGGCGACGCTCCGTTTTCCGAACTGCAGGAGACCGCCAGAAAGCTGTCCGAGCATTTGACCGCCATGGGGCAGGAGATCGCCAAGAGCATGTCCGCTCCGGCGACCGAGCTGCAGGAGGCGATCAGGAAGATGACAGCCCTGGCCGAACTGCAGAGAACCACGAAAAAGGTCTCCGATTCGCTGGCCACCATGGGCAAGGAGATGGGCGCTCTCATGTCCGGCCCGGCCGCCGAGATGCAGGAAGCGATCAAGAGGATGTCAGCTTCCGCCGAGGTGCACGAAACGGCCAGAAAGATCACCGGTTCCCTGGCTGACATGGGACACGAAATGGCCAGAAACATCTCCGCGATCACCGAACTCCAGAAGACGGCCAGCGTGATCTCGAACAAGCTTGCCTCCCTGGGCCAGGAGATCGCCGACAACATCTCCGGCCCGGCCACCGAACTCCGGGAGGCGATCAGAAAGATGTCACCGCCGCCGGAGTTGCAGGAGCGGGCCAAGCGGATCTCCAATTCGGTTGGGGGTACGGCCAAGAAACTCAGCCAGGGAGTGGCCAAGAACCTGTCGGTCACGGTTGATGAACTGCGGGAGACGGCCAGGCGGATCTCCGCCAAGAAGCAGGAAGACACCTCCTCCGCATCCGGGCTAACGCCCGGCCTGAAAGAAAGCGGAGTACATAAAGAGAATGATGATGAGGTTTAAGACCTGCCCTATGCATTTCTTGTTTTTGAGTGCTGGGTACGCTGCTTAATAGTGAGGGTGTAGATGAACGCCAGCACCTCGGCCACGGCGGCGTAAAGGTCGGGTGGAATCTCCGAACCCAGGGGGAGCATACCCAGCAGTTTGGCCAGGTCCGGGTCTTCATAGACCGGCACCTGGTTCTGTACCGCCTCCTGGATAATCCGCCGGGCAAGTTCGCCCTTGCCGGCAGCGACGACCCGGGGGGCGTTATCTTTATCCTGGCGGTACCTTAAGGCTGCCGCCTGTTTGGGCTCGTCGTCCATGCGTTCACCCCTCGTACAATAGTTTTTGAAGCTACTAATCACACAACCTCTAAACGAAGCCTAATAAGGATCAAAAACGCTTTCTGGCGCCATAGTCCCCGCCTTCAGGCGAGATGTCTATGGCTTGCCCGGGCTCAGATGGAGATGTCAAAGGGATTATACTGCTGAAACTGTATCCCGAGGTCCTGTATTGACCGGGCCTGGCTGTCAACCCGCCCGAGGTCGCACCGCTGAGAGGCCAGCTTGAGGTTCAGGCTGCTGAGGCCGGCGGCGAGCAGCGGCCAGTTGTCATCCAGCGCCAGCTTGGTTTCGGGTTGCTCCACCAGGGCTTGAACAGCCACCTGGTGGTTCTGGCAGGACAGCTTGAACTGCATCCACCCCAGGGTCTCCGTTTCCATGGTCAGGGTGAACAGCCAGGCATTCTGATCGTTCTCGTCATTCTGTTCGCCAGCCGGCGGGTAGATATACAGCTCGCAGTTGCGCAGGCCGTAATTATTCAAGATGGTGTGCAAGGGCAGGTAAAAATAGTTGTGCCCCTCCTGGTCGGTTTGAGTCCAGGCATAGACCTGCCCCCCGACCGCCTGCCTCCCGGGCTCCCCGCTCCTTGCCACCAGATCCTGGAGCACCGCTTCCAGTTTCTGACCGCCCTCAGGCTGCCCGGCCAGACGCTGCAGCATCTCCGTCAATTCCTGCACGCGGGCGAGGACAGCCTGTTTGAGCACCTGCCCCGGGCTGTTCCTGGCGTCTGCCTCGTTCTGCGAGCCATCCTCCTGCCGTTCCAGCAGGCTGTTCAAAAAAGAGGCCACGGCCTTCAGTACCTGGTCTGAAGTCAGACCGGAGTTCGAAAAAGCTGCTGCTGCCAGCAGATTGGGAAGAGACAGGTCGCCCCCCAGCGTTTTCAGCAGGGCGGCCATCTTGTTGGCAGCCTCCGCCGTCACCGGCAGATCTGCCAGGCGCAGGGCGGTCAGCAGGTCGATCTGCCTCTCCGTCTCCGGCGCAGCCTGCCTTCCGGCAGTTTCAGGAGCCGTCTCGTCCCTGATGAGGCGCAGGCGTATCTCGCCGCCGATGCCCTGTTCCTGGCTGACGAGAAGCTTCTGCCCCGGCTGCAGGGGGATCTCCGAGTGCACTTCCAGAGCCCTTCCGTTAGTCAGAATAACTGCCGTGTCGCCCTCGACCTCCAGCACGGTGAGGAGGAACCGGCTGGGCAGAGGCTGTTGCAGTATGGTGTTCACTGTGATGCCGGTAAGGCCTGCCGTCACGACCAACACTCCTCATCTTCTTTCTGAACTCTTCGCTGCCGTTTCGGTTTTTCCTCCCGGTTCATCCGGTAAAAAGAAGGACGGTTCGGTGCCGGGATATAAAGGGCTCCCCCGGGGGACGTTCCCGGGGACACACGCGCGATGTAAATGCAGGAAATGGACGGGGACACCGCAGGAAGACGGGCAGTGGTTGAATTTGGCACGTGCATAATATACAATACATTGGGACTAAACCGGTGAGCGGCGGCGATTTCGGGCACCGGCCCGGGATCCGCAAACAGGGAGGAACTGTCGATGATCAAGCAGGTGGTTTTGAAGGTGGAAGGCATGAGCTGCGGGCACTGCAAGATGACCGTGGAGAAAGCGCTGGTCGCCACCCCGGGAGTGCGGGACGCAGTGGTCGATCTGAACGCCAAGACGGTGAAGGTGACCTATGTTGATGACAAGGCAAATCTTGAAAAAATGGCAAAGGCCATTGTCGACGCCGGATACGAAGTGTTCAACTAGTTCTTGGCTTCAGTGGGGGATTGTCTGCCCCCACTGAAGTTTAGAGCGGGGTCGTCATCTGTGGTCAACTAACAAGCGCCGGATGGCCTAGATCATCTCTAGAAAGGCCTGGATCCTGACCCGCAAAGTTTCGATGTCCGACTGGGAGTAGTCGGTCTCCAACTGTTCCCGGTGTTCAAGGCATTGCTCTGCCAGGTGACACGGGGACATGAGGGCGCATCGGCGGTGACGGGGGAGAGCCAGGTCCATCATTCCTGCTGAAGAATGTCTGGTATTGCACTGATCATATAAAGCGGGATATTGGTGAGCCATTCGTCAACACGGAAATCCGACATGGATGTACGCACAGATATTTTAGGGGCGTACCTGGCGTAAAAGGATTTCAGGCTCTTTGCCTGCAAGTTTTCGGCTGCCTTAACTTCAACGGGGATCACAGCACCATCCAACTGGATTACAAAATCCACTTCCGCTGCACCGGGTTCCGCTGACCAGTAGAAGACGGGCAAATGCCTGATCGATTTCAGTTGCTGCAATACATACTGTTCGGTAAGCGCTCCCTTAAACTCTTCAAAGATTTTGTTGCCTTCCAGCAGCGTTTTTTTGTCAAGTCCGCTCATCGCACCCAACAAACCAACGTCAAACACAAACAGCTTGAACGCATGCAGGTCTTCGTATGCTTTTAATGGCAGGGACGGCCTGGTTATCCTGCCGACTTTGTAAACAAGTCCGCAGTCACAGAGCCAGGTAAGGGCAAGCTCATATTCCTTTGCCCTGGCGCCCTGGCGTATCAACCCATAGACAAATTTGCGGTTTTCCTTGGCAAGCTGGGACGGGATGGAATTCCATAACATGCGCAGCCTGGTTACCGTATTTGCCGGCACGTGCTTGGAAAAATCCTGCTCATACGCAGCAAGTATCCTGTTTTGTATTTCCCTGACCCGCGAGAAATCCTGATGCTGCGAAAAAGCAGATACCGCTTCCGGCATCCCGCCGACGAAATAATACTGACGCAGCAGGTCGATATATTTGTCCTTAAATGCTGTTACCAATTCATACTCCTTGTTTTTGACAAGGTTGAACAGATCCTCTTTGCCCAGCGCCTGCAAAAACTCGGGGAAACTGAGCGGGTACAGGTCTAGAAACTCCACTTTGCCGACCGGGAAGGAGGTGCCGCTGTGAAGCGCCACGCCGAGCAGGCTGCCCGCCGCGACAACATGGTACTGCGGCGCATTCTCGCAGAAATATTTGAGGGCGGTCAACGCCTTCGGGCATTCTTGCGCCTCATCAAAGATAATGAGGGTGTTTGCGGGCTCGATCACGCAGTCAGCTTCGATCTGCAGACCGGTGATGATGCGTGAGACATCCAGATCGCTGCTGAATAGTCTTTGCATCCTGTCATTGGAGTCGAAATTGATGTAAGCGCACTTCTGATATGCTGTTTTTCCAAACTCCTGCATCAGCCATGTTTTTCCGACCTGCCTGGCGCCCCGGATTAACAGCGGCTTTCTATCGGAACGACGCTTCCAGTCTACCAGTATTTGCATGTCCTGTCTGTACATAGGCAGCACCTTCTTTTTCGTTCTGCCGTTATTATACCCATTAATTACAAATATATCAATCACTATTTGAGAATCATAACATTATATTGAATGAAATATTGTAATGTAATAACATTATAACAGATGACTTTAGCATAATGTCAGTTGTGTTATTGTTTTTGTCTGTGCCCAAAAAAGTGGTAAAATGGAAATTAATAATCACTGACAAATACAAGGGAGGCATTCAGAAATGAGTAAAGTATCTTTAAGCTCCAAGGGGGTTTGCATGACGCCGGTGTGGGTGATCGGCACCTATGGCAAGGAGGGCAAGCCCAATGCCAGCACTACTGCCTGGGTGGGGATGTGCTGCTCCAACCCGCCGGCGGTCGCCGTCTCGTTCAGGAAAGCCACACTTGCTTATGAAAACATCATGGAAAGGAAGGCCTTTACGGCAAATATTCCTTCTGAGAGTTACATCAAGGAAGCCGACTACTTCGGGATCGCATCGGGCCGGGATACCGACAAATTTGCCGCCACGGGGCTCACGCCCGTGAGGAGCGGGCTGGTGGACGCTCCTTATGTGGAGGAGTTCCCGTTTATTATCGAGTGCAAGCTGCTCCAGCACATCGAACTCGGATTGCACACGGAGTTTATCGGAGAAATCATCGATGTGAAAGTTGAGGAGGCAATGGTGGGAGAGAACGGGGTCCCGGTAATCGACAAGATCAGGCCGTTCTTCTTCGCTCCCGGCGGTGGTTTCTATTATGCAGCCGGTCAACAGATCGGCAAGGCGTTTTCCATAGGGAAGAGATAGATAAAAGACCATTATAAACGACATGCATGTCAGGGACGGTAAAACTCTTTGGACGAGTTAGCTAACCTCGATCTGGAAATGTACCGGATCAGATCGCCGATGCCAGGCTTGCCCTTGCCGAAGAGTTATGCCTCGATATCAGCCCCCGGTCAGGAACCTGGTGATGCCGCTGGCGATGGCCGCCGCCGCCTGCTGCTGGAAGTTGGAGTCGGCCAGCCCAGAAGCCTTCCGGTCAGAACTGAGGCTGCTCGCAAAGCCAGCTTCGGGCGATCTGTCAAGAAGAACCCTCCGGTAAGTACAAGCTGCGGGAGGGGTTACCATGTATTGGTTTATCCAAAAGTACCGGCTCTTGTGCTACAATCGAAACCGGGAGGGGTTGAAGTGAAGAAGAAGCTGAGAGCCGTGCTCTTTGATCTGGATGGGACATTGCTCAACTCGATACCCCTGATCAGGCGCTCCTTCGAGAAAGTGTTTGCGGACTTCGGAATCCCCTGGGGCGACGGCGAGGTAATGAAGACCGTGGGGCTGCCCCTGAGGCAGGCCGCCGAGATCTATGCCCCGGAACAGGAGGAGCAGTTCTTAAAGGCATACACCGAATTCTACCATGATCATCAGGCGGAGACGCTCGAGTTGTTTCCGGGCACCATGGAGGCCCTGGAGGCCTTGAACGGGGCCGGTTACCGGTTGGGGCTGGTGACTTCCAAGCGAAGGGAGCCGGCTGTTGCCGGGATGTCCATGACCGGACTGGACCGCTATCTCAGCCACGTGGTCGCCCTGGAGGATACCAGCAGGCCGAAGCCGTATCCCGATTGCCTGCTCAGGGGCCTGGAACTGCTGGCGGTAAAGCCGGGCCAGGCTGTCTACGTGGGTGACAGTTGGTACGATGTCCTGACGGGAAAGAACGCCGGCGTTGCCACCGCCGGGGTCACCTGGGGGATTGCTTCCCGGGAGGAGATGCGCCCCTACCAGCCGGATCTCATTGCAGACGATTGGATGCAACTTCTGGATGCCCTGGGCGGTTTGAAGGCAGTGCCGTCGAGCCAGGTGTGGCGCTCTGGCGTGAACGCCGGGCTGGCCACCTGAGATACCAAAACAAAATGCTTGTGGCGCCTCCCATCTCAATGAGGGTCAAGAAACCCTGACAGTGACAACTGTTCGGGTTTTCTTTTTGAAAAGCCTGGTCTGCCCGGCGCTTTTTTGTTGTCCGGCAGCCTCAGTTGCGCTATAACATCTGCTGTCCGGAGGCATGATAATGATAGAGACAGTACACTGGATTGAATCAAGGAAAGGGGATGGCGCGGCTTGAATATCGAGAGGGCGCAGGAGATCTTCGATTCGCTGGGTGTCATCGAGGTGCTGCACCGCGGGGCGCCGGTCTGGATCGAGGAGGTGGCGAACGATCAGGTCACCGTAAAATACCTGGACACTCACGAGCGCACGCGGGTGCCGGTGGCCGACCTGCTGGAGGGCGAGGGCGGCATCTGACGGCTTTGATCAGGGAACTTGCCCGGCATCCGGATGATCAGGGCGATCTGGCACAGGGAACAGACCTCCCTCCGGGGCATGCGGTTGAGGATTGAAAGATGTTTTAATGGGCGCTCAGCCTTTGTCTGGGCGCCTTCTACTTTTCTGGAATACCTGCCTGCCGCAGTCAGGCGCCCCAATCATTGCTTGACATAGCAACCAATCTGGGGCGCATGCTAAAAATGCCTGATGTCGAATGAAGTCGAAAAAATCGTGGGGAGGGGGTGATGGCGATGTTCCACTGGCTGCTCAACCTATTCGGGCGCAGGCAAAACAGCGGCCCCCTGAAGAAACCGTACCCGGTCGAGCCGGAGCAGGAGGACCGCCTCCTCTCAAAAAAACTGGACGATAACAAGAAGGTGCTGGGGGAGATCTTCGACCGCTGCGGCGACCTGATGCAGCGGGAGATCATCATCGGGAAGCAGGGCACCACCCGCGCCCTGCTGGTATTCTTTGAGCCCCTGGCGGACTTATCGCGCCTGCGGGATAGCATTACCATACCACTGCAGGGAAGCCAGGTGCCGCCGTCCGGAATCACCATAGAATGGCTGATGCGGGAGGCCATACCCAACGTCGAAGTTTACGCCCACAACCGCTGGGTGGATGTGGCCGGCGAGATCGCCAAGGGCATGGCGGCGATCTTCATCGACGGGCAGGACCGGGCAGTGGTGCTAACCGCTCAGAATTATGCGATCAACCGTGAGGTTATGATGCCGCAGACCGAGTCCGTCGCCCGGGGCTCCCTCGACGCCTTCAACGAGAACGGGCTTGTCAACCTCGGCCTGGTGCGCAAGCGGCTGCACACCACCCGGCTGGCGGTTGAAGGCATCGATGTCGGCGAGATCGGCAAAACCAAGATCTACATTGTCTACCTCAAGGGTATAGTTTACGAAGGATTGGTCGAGGAGATCAAGACAAGGCTGAAGCGCATCAGGATCGACGATATCATGGCCAGCGGCCAAATCGAGGAACTGATCCAGGACGCCCCCTACTCCCCGATCAGCGGGATCGGGGCGACCGAGCGTCCGGACCGGGTGGTCTCCGCCCTGCTGCAGGGCAAGGCCGCCCTGATCTTCGAAAATGACCCTTTTACCCTGATCATCCCCACGACGCTGAACACCGATATGCAGAGCCCCGAGGACTACTACCACCGCTACTGGTTCTCCACCTTCATACGGCTGATCCGCTGGGGGGCGCTCCTGATCGCCCTGTTGGCCCCGGCCTTCTACGTCGCCATCACCACCTTCCACCAGGACCTGATCCCCACCGACTTTCTGATGGCGATCCTGGCCTCCCGGGGCGGCGTGCCCTTCCCCGGTATGGTTGAAGCGATAGTCATGGTACTGGCTTTCGAGGTGCTGCAGGAGGCGGGGATCCGCCTGCCCAAGCCCTTCGGCCAGACCATCGGCGTGGTCGGCGCCATCCTGATCGGGCAGGTCGCCGTCAGCGCCGGCATTGTCTCCCCGGTGGTGGTGGTCACCATATCCCTGACGGCGATCGCCTCCTACACCATCTCCTCGCTGGGCCTGTCGACCGGCATCCGTGCCCTGCGGATCTTCTTTATCGTCGCCGCCGGGTTCCTGGGCCTGTTCGGGGTGATGGCCCTGTTTACCATGGTCACCTTCCAGGCCTGCGCCCTGAGGTCCTTTGGCATGCCCTACCTGTCTCCCTTCGCTCCCCTGAGCCTGGGCGACTTGAAGGACACCTTCGTCCGGGCGCCGATCTGGGCGATGAAGATGCGGCCGCGGCTGCAAGGATGGGTGGAACCGGTCAAGCAGGACGACAACAGGCCCCGGCCGCCGAAGCCGAGGGGATAACGATTCCTGATCGAAAGAAAGGAATTCTACATGTTGGACAAGGGTCGCATCAGCAGCGTGCAGCTTGTCATGCTGCTGTTCACAACAGAAGCGGTTACCGCCTCTCTCTATGTGCCGCCCAGGTATGCACAGTTGGCCGGGACGAGCAGTTGGATCGCCGGTTCCATCATCCCGGCGTTTTACGGGTTGCTGGTGATCGCCGTGGTGCTGGCGCTGGCCAGGCGCTTCCCCTCCCAGGCCTTCACCGATTACCTGCCGGAGATCCTGGGCCGGGTTCCCGGCAAGCTGCTGGCTGCCGCCTATGCCCTGATGTTCGTCCATATCGGATCCGTTATCCTGAACGAGGGCACCAGCCTGATCCGGATCGCCATTTTTACCCAGACTCCCGGGGTGGTGCTTGATGTCGTATGGGTGCTGATGGCCGTCTACGGGGCATACCTGGGGATCGAGGTGATCGCCCGGGAAAACCAGTTGGTCCTGCCGTTGTACCTGTTTTCGCTGGTAATGATCCTGGCCCTGTCGGCCCGCAATATCGACTTTAACAACCTGAGACCTGTTTTCGAAAGCGGCCTCCTGCCCATGGCCAGAGCCGCGTTCATCGCCAGCGCCTGGCGGGGCGAGGTGTTTCTGCTGCTCATGCTCTATCCCTACCTGAACCAGAAGCACGAGGACGTGAAATCGCTGCTCCTGCTGGCCGGCTTCACTCTGGTTGCATCCGCCGCAATTCTGTTCGTGATCCTGGGGGTGTTCGGCGACCTGGTGATGGCCCACCTGATCTTCCCCTATTTCACCCTGACCCAGTATATCTCGCTGTTTCACTTCATCGAACGCCTGGAAACCCTGGTGATAGTCATCTGGGTAGGCGGGGTGGCCACCAAGCTGGCGGTCTTCTTTCACTCCGCCGCCATTGCCGGGGCCGGCGCCCTGGGCCTGAAGAGTTACCGGGCAATGCTCATCCCCATCGCCGTAATCGCAGTCATCCTCAGCAGGGTGATGTATGACACCTTCTTTAAGCTGTTGGACTTCCTGATCTATACCTGGCCCCCCTACGCCACCATCGTGGAGTTGGTTATTCCCGCTCTCATCTTGTTGATAGCCGTGATCAGAAAAAAGGGAGGCGGACATCTTGTGCATCAATAGAGCCTTAAAGGCAATCATTATGGCGCTGGTCGCATTGTTGCTCCTGAACTGCACCGGGTGTTGGGACCGGAGGGAACTCAACCAGATCACCGTGGTCTCGATGATCGGTTTCGACCGGGTTGTCAGGGCTGGAAAACCCCGGATTGTATTATCCATGTTCACCTTGAGGCTGAACGCCACAGGTACAGGTGCAACCGGGGGAGGGGCAGGTGCAGGGAGCGCCGCCATGCCCTCCGGCTTCGGCATGGTTCAAGCGGTGGAGGGGGAGACCATCGAAGACGCTTTAAGCAACTCGGGCCTGCGCTCTCCCAGGAGGCCCTTCCTGGGGCATACCCAGGTGATCGTGATCGGTGAGCAACTGGCCCGGGAAGGCATCCAGCAGGTAATAGATTTTTGCGACCGCAACAAGGATATCCGCTACCGGACGGATGTGGCCGTCTGCCAGGGCTCCGCCCTGGAGGCCCTGGAGAGCCAGCCCGAATATGAAATGCTGAGTTCGACGGAAACCTCGAGAATAATCAGGATCAACAGACTTTACTCATCCAGGACGATACCTGCCGACCTGTTCCATGTGGTCTATGGTCTGCTGACCCCCGGCAGGGACGTGGCCATGCCGCGGATACATCTGTTGATTCCACCGGAAAGAGGATCCGTAATCCGCAAGGGAGCACCGAACGCCGAGTCCGAAGAGAGTGGCCGGCAGGGCCAGCAGGGACAACAGGGTCAACAGACCCGACAGGGCGGCGCAGGTGAGCCAGGCCAGCAGGGTAGTACAGGTACGCCAGGCCAGCAGGGCCAAGCAGGTGCGAAGGACAAGAACCTGAACCAGGTGCTGGGGGTCCAGGAATCACCGCACCCGGACCGGAAGACCATGGCCGTAGACGGCTCTGCGGTCTTCTCCAGTGACAAGCTGGCGGGCTGGCTGAACGAGGAGGAGAGCGAGGGGGCCATGTTCATCACCAAGCAGGCCGCAGGTGGTGTCATCCCCTTCGCTTTCAGGTCATCCGAGCCAAACGCCTCTTTTTTCTACCGGAGAGTTCGCGTCGGCATCAAACCGGTGGTCAACCAGGATGGGATCACCTTTGAGGTCAACATCAAGGGATCAGGGGAGCTGGCAGAGGACAAGAACGCCGCCATCGACGTGATGAAGTCATCTGACATTAAAACCGCGGAGCGACTGATCGACGCTGAGGCCGAGCACTATTGCCAGGAGGCGGTGGCCAGGTGCCAGTCGCTGGAATCCGATGTCTTCGGGTTCGGCGACCTGCTCCACAAGTCGGATCCCACTTTCTGGAGACAGATCAGGGACCAGTGGCGGGATTATTTCCCCACCGTGAAGGTCCGGGTGACGGCCAATTTTATCATCGAGCAGGCCGGGGTGACCGGCGAGGCCATCAAAGTAAAGTAGACACCGCAACTTATCGGATAGAAAGCGGGAATAGATCGATGCTTGATAAGGGCCGCATCAGCAGCGTGCAGTTGCTTTTCCTGTTTTTTATAATGGAGGAGTCCACCGCCATTCTCTATGCGCCGGCGTTGTCGGCACAACTGGCCGGCCGCGACGCCTGGATTGCCAGTTCCATACCGCCAACGCTGTATGCCTTGCTGATAGTGGGAGTGGTCATAGCCCTGGCCGGGCGGTTTCCGTCCCAGGTCCTCACCGAGTACCTGCCGGAGGTGATGGGCCGGATTCCCGGCAAGCTGCTGGCTGCCGCCTACGCCGCCTTCTTCATCCACATCGCCTCGGTGATCGTGAACGAGGGCTCCAGCTTTGTGCATATTGCCTTTTTTCCCCTGACACCCCTGCCGGTGCTCGATGCCGTTTGGACTGTTGTAGCCGTCTACGGCGCCTACCTGGGCATCGAGTGCATCGCCCGGCAGAACCAGTTGGTCTGGCCGGTATTTTTCATCTCGCTGATCCTGACGCTCGCCATCGGGGCCACAGCCCTGAATATCGCCAATGTGAAGCCGATACTGGAAAACGGCCTGCTGCCCGTGATCAGGGGCGGCATGACGCGGTTCGGCTGGCGGGGGTACGTGTTCTTCCTGTTGATGCTCTTCCCCTATCTTAACCAGAAGCAGGAGGCGCTCAAGACCACCATCCTGCACCTCGGGTTGGTCTCATTTGTAGCAGGCTATGGCATGTTTTTAATTGTAGGGGTGTTCGGAGATCGGGTGACGGCGCACCTGGTCTTCCCCTACTTGGAATATGTGCGCTATATCTCGTTGGCGAACTTTGTGGATCGCCTGGAGATACTGGTCGTGATCATCTGGGTCGCCGGCGCACTTGTGAAGCTGGCGGTCTTCTACCACTCCGCCGGCATCGCCGCGGCCAGCACCTTGGGACTGAAGAGCTACCGGGCAACGCTCCTCCCCATCGCCATCATCACGGTCATCATCAGCAGGACGCTTTATGGCAGCTTCGATAAGCTGGGTGCTTTCTTCAAGATATTTCCCGCCTACGCAATTGTCATGGAGTTGGCGGTTCCCGCCCTCATTTTGCTGATCGCCGTGCTCAGGAAAAAGAGGGCCGTTCCAGAAAGCGGGAATGTCGATGCTGGATAAGGGCCGCATCAGCAGCGTGCAGTTATTAATGCTGTTGATCACGCTAGAGAGGGCTTTCTACTTGCCGGCCAAGATAGCCGGTGTAGCCGGCCCCGATGGCTGGTTCTCCGTTTCCATAGTCGCATCCCTTTATGGGCTGATCGTCGCCGGAGTGGCGCTGGCCCTGGGTAGAAGGTATCCGTCCCGGGTTCTTACCGAGTACCTGCCGGAGGTGCTCGGCAGGGTGCCCGGCAAGCTGCTGGCCGCCGTCTATGCGGTGGTGCTTATCAACTTTGCCTTCGTAGTCCTGAATGAGAACTCCAGTTTTCTCCACATCACCATTTTGAGCCGTACTCCCCTGACGGTGCTCGATACGGTGACGGCCATAGCGGCGATCTACGGCGCCTACCTGGGCATCGAGTGCATCGTTAGGCAGAACCAACTGTTCTGGCCGGTATGGATGATCGCGATCGTGGTGGTGCTGGCCCTGGCGGCCAAAGACATCAACCTCGGCAACCTCGGGCCGGTTTTCGAAAACGGCCTCCTGCCCGCCCTTAAGGGTGGATATTATATGAGCCCCTGGCGGGGGGAGGTGGTTCTCTTGCTCATGCTTTTCCCCTACCTGAACCAGAAGCAGGAGGCCTTTAAAGTTGCCTTATGGGTTCTGGGATTTCTTGCCGTAACATCCGGGGCCACCATTACGGTCATCGTGGGAGTGTTCGGCCCCCTGGTGACGGCGCACCTGGTCTTCCCCTATGACGTGCTGGGGCGCTATGTTTTTATCGAACGCATGGAGATACTGGTCGTACTCATCTGGCTCGCCGGGGTGGTGACCAAGCTGGCGCTCGTGTACCAATGCGCCGGCGTTGCCGCGGCCAGCACCCTGGGCCTGAAGAATTACCGGATCACGCTGATCCCTATCGCCATCGCCACGGTCATTCTGAGCAAGGTGTTTCTCGGGACATATTCCCAGATGACCGACTTCCTGTTCAGGATCTGGCCGCCCTACGCGGCCGCCGTCGAGCTGGTGATCCCGGCCATCATCCTGCTGATCGCCGTAGTCAGGAAAAAGGAGGCGCGAACCGCCATGGTCGCCGGATCTGCCGGGCCGGACAGCGATAAAAAAGCGGTGTAGTTGAAGTAACCGCACCACTTTAGACTATTGCACATTTCCGGCAAAACGAATCCCAAAAACTGACCACCGGCTAGGTCAACTTGATTGTTCCGTCATAGGTGACCCTGATGGAGTCCACCGGGTAAGGGAGGCCCGACTGCTGCAGCGGCGAGAAAGTTTCGTTCAGCCCGCCCGCCAGGATCATATCCGCCAACCGGCTGCCGGTCTCACTGCTGTTCTTGCCGGTACTGGCGCTGCCCTGGGCGCCGCTCAGCCTGGCGATGTAAATGATGTCGTTCTTGTCGGTGCCGATCAGGGCGTACTGGCTGCCGTCCTGGGGAGAGATCCACTGTTTCCCGTTCTTGTCCACCAGGTAGACCCGCCCGGTGTTGACGCTGTCGTAGAGCAGGGCGTCCTCGCTTTTTAAATTGGCGATCCGGCCGATGACGGGTGGAGTGTTGTCCACCTTCGTCAGCACATTGTTGGCGTCGGTGCGGTAGATCGTCGAGATGGCGCCGCTCTTGACCTGGATGTAGATCACGTTGGTTTCCGTGGAGTAGGCCACGTCGGCGATCTCCGCATCCTTGGACAGGCCGGTGATGGTGGGTTTGATCGACTGGCTGTCGGTGACCATGTTGAGCGGCTCCAGGGTGCAGATGGTCCCCAATTTGCCCGGCTTGCTGATCCCCGCCAGGGCGATGTTGCGGTCCTGCAGCCAGGAGAAGTAGGTGAGCTTCTCCGTGGCGCCGATGTCGATCTCTTTCTTCAGGCTGTCGTCGCTGGTAGAGTAGACCTTCACCGCGTCCTTGGAAACGTCGGCCCGGAAACTGCCGTCGTATGAGAACAGTTGCTGGATGCCGGCCTGCACGCTACTGGAGCCGGTCGGCGTCAGGGTGTAACCGCCGGCGACGGAAGGCGCCAGCAGATGGTTGAGGTAGAGGTAGATACACAGTTGCAGGACGATTGCTGCTATCAGCCAAGGTATCAGCTTTTTCACCGTATCACCCCCTCTAAAGACAGTATTCAGAATTCAGGAGTCAGAATTCAGAATACCCCGAGAATATGCTTCTAATAATTTACCGATGGCAACCCGCTCTAATGCCCCCGCTTCCGAAGCGGTGGGATAAGAGCGGCTACGCCCCTAATTAACTGGCTCTAAGCTTCAGTGGGGGAAAAGCAATCCCCCCCTGAAGCTTAGACCCAGTTGAATAACTTCTTGCAAAAGAAGTTTTGTTTCGGAGATATCACCATATCCAAGATCATTCATGAGAATCAGGTAATATCGGCATTCTTCAACAGAACCCTGTGCGATGTTTAAGAAGCGGACTTTTTCTGCTTTGCTACGTCTTCGGAAACCTTCCGCAATATTTGCTGCTATAGAGACAGCGGCACTCCGAAATTGCGATGACAAACTGTATATCTCACATTTAGGAAACGCTCCGGATAGACGATAAACCGCAAGCACAAACAAGTGCGCCTTTTGCCATACCAGCAAGTCTTCAAATGTTTTTGCTGGCTCTCTCATTCTGACTCCTGACTCCTGACTACTGCTTGTTACTTAACGATAAAGGCGGTGGACACCATGCGTTCTCCCAGCGGGTCGCAGGGGCGGTTGATCACCTGGCCGTTGTAGTACATGGTGGTGCTCGAGCCGCCGTCCAGGTTGGCCGCCGTCCAGGCGCCGGCGTCGTAGAGAATGTTCTGCACGTCCAGCAGGGTCGCTCCCGGAGAGTCGATCTGGCGCCCGTCAATCACCAGCAGCATGATGGTGCCGTCCTGCCTCTGGCCGATGGCGGTGCGCGGGCCGATGCCCATGCCCCCGTCACCACTGGTGATCTGTTTCTCGCCGTTCTTGATCAGGGTCGGGCCAAAGGAGACACCTTCCTTGATGTTCATCGCTTCCATCTCGGGGACGGTGTAGGAGCCGGTGACCAGCACCCCGTTGTTGTCCAGCCCGATCAGGTCTTCCCTGGCCTCGTCATTTTCTTCCCAAATGAGGACGCTGTTATGGAAGATCACCCCGTAAGGGGTCTTGCCGGTGCCGGTCCCGGACGGGTCGTCAAAGCCCCCGGCATTCACCGCCGCGATGGCCCCGTTGTCCCTGGCGATCTCGCTGGTGATGGCGCCCGCGGATCCCAGGCTGGGGGTGATGCCCAGTGTCACCCGGGTGGGGTCGCTGACCTCCAGGAGGTACCCCTTGAAGCGGGAACTGCTGACCTGCTGCAGGGTCACCGTGCTGTCATGGTTGGTGCTGACGGTGACTCCGGTTGTATCGCCGCCGGCATTTGTCACCTGCTTGGAAAGCTTGTTGATCTCCTGCTGGCTCATGCCGAGATAGCGCAGCAGGTTATGGTGCTCGGAGGTGGCCACAGACTCTATGGCTGCGGTTTTGATGTTGTGGAACGGGCCGAACCACACTACGAAGGGGCAGGTAACAGCAAAGAAGAGGGCATTGATTACCAGAAAACCGGCAACCGCCAGCAGGGTCTTTGTGACGGGCGCTCTCCTTCTGGCCGCTCTCCTTGATCTGGCGCTTGTGACCGTGGCGCCGCCAGGGTTATCCAGCATATATATACATCCTCCGTTGGCTTTCTCCGGCAGTTCTAATCGCGGCGAAAAAACTCTTTTCCTGCTCATGAAGCTTATCATTTTTATGACTTTCCGGCAAGACCTTATGCAGCTTTCAGGCAGCGCGCCGTGAAGAGACGGGTGCCTGTACCATGATATACCGGGGTTTTAGCGTTTCCAGGTGGTTTGCCGGGATTTCTAACCAGAAGTGGGCATATTGAGGATGATTTTAAACAAGTACAGCCTTTCCTGATTGTTCTTGCATTGGATAACGTGATTTGTGTCGAATAATAGAGGAATTTTTGTAAAGGAATTTCTCTGGGAAAGGCCGAATTGTTACTTACCATAATAAGGAGGAGCGGCCCGGCGCCCAACAATCATGAATAACAGGACGGATCATTACCTGCTGATTGTAGACGATCAACCGGCCATCTGCGAGTTGCTGGAGGAAGCGTTCTGCTCGGAGGGATACTGTGTCGAAATAGCCATGAACAGCGATCGGGCGGTCCACGCCATCCGCACCCGGACCCCCGAACTGATCTTGATGGACATCAATATGCCCGGGAAGAACGGACTGGAAACCCTAAAAGATGTCCAGGGCCTGATCTCCAACGTGCCCGTGATCCTGATCACTGCCTATGGAGAGCTGGAGGATGTCATGGAAGTCAGAAAGCTGGGGCTGATCCAGCATTATATCACCAAGCCCTTTGACCTCATCTCCCTGATCAAGCTGGTGAGGCAAATCATGACACCGGCGCAGGGCCTGGAGAGCAAAGCGGCCAACCAATAACAGAGGTCGGAAGCCGCGCCCGGTCCACTGCTGCCTTGATTGTGAGTGCAGCGAACCGGGCCGTTGGGCGGGGCGCCGCCGTTTTAGCGGGCGTGTCGGAGGTCAGCCACCTTGATTGTGATCCGGATGCCAAGGGGGAAACAGCACTGGCCAGGATTTTGCACAAAGAGTGCCGCACGGCCCTGAGTCGCTGCGCCATTCCCGGCATGGATTACTGTCTCAACCCCTACACCGGCTGCACGCATGCCTGTGCTTACTGCTATGCCAGCTTCATGAAGCGTTTTTGCGGCATCGAGGACCGGTGGGGCTCATTCGTCCAGGTCAAGGTCAATTTTGCCGACCGCCTGGCCTGCCAACTGCGCAGGGCAAGGCCCGGCAGAGTCACTCTGTCCAGTGTCACCGACCCCTACCAGCCGGTGGAGCGGCGGTATCAACTGACACGCTCCTGTCTGAACCTGCTGGCAGACAGTGAGATGTCCGTCTCGATCCTGACCAAGTCCGACCTGGTGCTGCGGGACTTGCCGCTCTTGAAGCAGATGCCCGGGGTTGATGTGGGGTTCACGATCACCACTGCGGATCCCGAAGTCGCCCATCTCCTGGAACCAGGCGCCCCGGAGCCTGAACGCCGTTTTGCTGCCCTGGCTGCCCTGGCGGAAGCCGGTATTGATACCTGGATCTTCATCGCCCCGGCGATCCCCGGTATCGGAGATACCGACGCCAACCTGGCAGCCATCCTCAAACAGGCGGCGCAAGCAGGGGTGAGGGAAGTGGAATACGATTCCCTGAACTTTTATCCCACCGCTGTCTCCAATCTAAACGCCCTATTCCGGAGATGCTGGCCAGGACTCCTGGCAGGCTTTCAGGCAGCCTGCGCCAACCCCGGCGCCTACCATGACCGGTTGCGCTTTCAGGCGGAAAATCTCTGGCCTGCCTACGGCTTTAGGATGCGAGAGGCCTAACGCACGTGTATTAGAACGGATCAGCAAAAATCTTACATGGCGCCGGGAGAGACTTAGCGCCGGCGGCGCCGGTGAAACCCGCGATGAGGCGGGTTTTTTCCTTTTGGTGGAGTGTTGCGTGGTAATTTTCACACAATCCAGAATCCTCAAGTTTTAAACAGCGACTCCGATAATCGACCTAGAGGGGTTCATTTTTTGAATATGATCACCGGCCATATGGACGCCGGTATTGTTGTCGCTGCCGTGCACAATCCGGCGCACAAGAGAGACGGCAGCTTTTTGCAGAGACTTCACATGCGTGAACCCCGCGCAAGCGGCGGCGCCGGGTCCGGTGGACCGGGCAGGAGCGCTATCAGGTAAGGCGCCCTGCTAGTGCCCGGGTAGTATGGGAAAGGGGAAACAAGATGGACAGCGATCAGGAAGAAAGAATGGAAATGATCAGGGACTTCGTCAATGAAGCCCGGGAACTGCTGGATGATGCCGAGCCGCAGATTATCGACATGGAAAAGACCGCGCTTGGCTCGGGAAGAGTGGATGAAGAGATTCTGAACGCCATCTTCCGCCTTTTTCACTCCCTCAAAGGAACGGCATCCTTCCTCGATTTCCAGGCGATCATCGGCGTCACCCACGAGGCGGAGACCCTGCTGGACATCTTCCGCAAGGGCAAGGCCGAGATCACGCCCTACCACGTGGATCTCCTCTGCCGCACCACCGACTTCGTCCGCAGCATCCTTGAAGTGATGGAGCACAGGTTCAGCGACGAGGGCTTCGAGGAAGAGGCCGAATCTCTGATCAATGACCTGAGCCAGGCGATTGCCGCCATCTCCGGCGAGGATACGTTCACTGGCGGAGCCGAGGGCGCCCCCGGTAACGGCAGAGCAGGCGATCAACCCTTTTCTGAAGCCGGTCCTGAAGATGCTCCCGCCCCAGGCGGGGCGGATGGTCTGCAGCAAGAGCAGGAGAATGCCCCTTGGTCCGTACCGGAGGAGGCGGGGCTGCGGATCACCCCGGAGATGATCAAGAGCTTCTCCGAGGAGGCCATGGAACTGTGCGAGGATGCCGAGTCAGCCCTGCTGGCGTTGGAGAGGATGCCGGACGCCGAATCTGCCGGGCAGGCTTTTCGGGCCTTTCACAGCATCAAGGGCAACGCCGGCTTTTTTGGCTACGGGGATCTCGAGAGGCTCAGCCACCTGGCTGAAAACGTGCTGGACGAGATCAGGAACGGAGAGCCGATCTGCGATCCGGCCACCATGTCCGTCTTGCTGAAGGTGATTGATGCCGTCCGCAGCAAGATCGGTGACCTGTCCCTGGGAGGCGGCGGCGAGATAACGGACATTGACCAACTCTGCGACAGGCTGGTGCATCTGGTGGAGGATCGCCAGAGCCTGCCCGCGGACATCAGAAGTCAGATGCAAGAGGTCAGAGGCAGGAAAAAAGATGAGAACATAGTGGAAGACAATCTGACACCTGACGAAGACATACAACCCTCTCATCCGGCATCCGACCTCCGGCATCCGACCTCCGATTCTCAGAGGCGAGAAAACGGAGGTCGGAACCAAGATTTAAAAGCAATCATAGAAGGCATGCCTGCCTCTCATCCGACATCGGATTTAGCCGCCTCAGAAGCCGGGTACGGTGGATTGGCGTCCCCTCTGGCGAAGGAGTTGGAACAGCTCGGAGCGGGGGATGAGATCCCTGATAGCGGTGTAACAGGATGGCCAGAGGAAGGCGCCTCCAGTACTGTCTTGGCTGGACAGGCTGAAGAAGCCCGGCCTTCGTTGGATGAGGAGATCCTGAATCTCGGCCTGGCCGATCTGAGAAGCGGGAAGCGAGAAGCGAGAAGTGAGACCCCCACGCCGCCAACAGCGGCGCCATCACCTGTGCTCCGCATTCCTTCAGGCCGGGCTGAAAGCCCGGATGCGGAGGAGGAACGAAAATGGGGTCTATTTTCAGGGAAGAAAAAAGATTTAAAAACACTTAAAGAACTTATAGAAGGCATAGCTGCAGATAGTGGAGCCGGGTCCGCGCCACATCCATCGGATTAGCGCCGTCGAACGCGGAAGTAGAGGGTATTGGCGAAGGCCGCCAACCGGAAATGAAGGCTGTGCCTGGTCAACTTAGGGCGTGGACGTCTGATGGGGCGGTCGGCGCCAGCAGCGCCGGGCCGGCGCCCGGCGGCGCTACCGGTGGGCCCGGCGCGGTGATCAGGGTGGATATAGACAAACTGGACAAGATGCTCGACCTGGTGGGAGAGTTGGTCATCGCCGAGTTGATGGTCTCCAACAACCAGGACCTGATTATCCTCAAGAACGAACGGTTTGGCAAGGCCGTCACGCAACTGGACAAGATCTCCCGGGAGATCCAGGAAGTGGCCATGTCCATGAGGATGATCCCCCTGGCCGGGGTGTTCCGCAAGATGATGCGCCTCGTCCGGGACCTCGCCCAGAAGGCGAACAAACAGGTGGAGCTGGAGATCATCGGTGAGGATACGGAGGTTGACAAAACGATCATCGAACAGATCTCCGACCCCCTCGTCCACCTGATTCGCAACGCCGTCGACCACGGCCTGGAGACCCCCGCCGAGCGGCTGGCGGCGGGGAAGCCGGAGACGGGTCGGATCACCCTCGAGGCCAAGCACTCGGCGGGCGAGGTGTGGATCACCATCGAGGACGACGGGAGAGGCTTGAATCGCGATAAGATCTTCCAGAAAGGGGTAGAAAAAGGGCTGGTCAAGAGCGAGGACCGGGAGATGAAAGACGAGGACATCTGGCGCCTGATTTTCGAGCCCGGCTTCTCCACTGCCGAGCAAGTTTCCAGCATATCCGGGCGGGGCGTCGGCATGGATGTGGTCAAGAGGAACATCGAGAGGCTGCGGGGCAAGGTGGACATCAGGAGCAGAGACGGGGTGGGGACTATATTTGCCGTCCGCATCCCCCTGACCCTGGCCATCATCGAGGGGATGGTGGTGAGGGTCGGGGCGCACCGCTACACCATCCCCATCAGTTCCATCAAGGAATCGTTCCGCCCCGGACGCGAGCAGATTACCTGCACTCCCGACGGCCTGGAGATCGTCCGCATACGCGGGGAGTTGCAGCCGGTCTTGAGGCTGCACGAGCTCTACCAGGTGGACCCCCGGTACTACCAGTTGAGCGAGGGGATCCTGATCATGGTCGAGAACAGCGACAACAAGTGCTGCATGTTCGTAGACGAACTGCTCGGACAGCAGCAGATCGTGATCAAGGGCCTGCCGGGCTACCTGAACCACGTCAAGGGGATCTCAGGCTGCGCCATCCTGGGTGACGGTGAGATCAGCCTGATCCTGGACATCGCCGGCCTGATCAGTTCCGTTGACGAGATCATGCATTAAAAAAGTGATGAGTGATGAGTGCTGAGTGATGAGAAAAGCAAAGAGCAAAGAGCAAAAAGCAAAGTGCTGAGTGATGATTATAAAGGGAATTCAGACTACTGAAATCATGCATTTATAGAAACCATTAATCCGTGAGAGTGAGGTGAGACCATTGAGCGAAAAGGGAAGGCTGGATGCCGATCTGGTCGAGGATGACGATGAGGATGGAGAGGACACCCAGGAGGACAAGTACCTCACCTTCGTGATCGGCAAGGAGGACTACGGCATCGAGATCCGCTTCGTGACGGAGATCATCGGGATCCAGAGCATCACCGAAGTCCCTGACATGCCCCCTTATGTCAAGGGAGTGATCAACTTGAGGGGCAAAGTGATTCCGGTCATGGACGTGCGGCTGCGCTTCGGGGTGGACGAGCGCCCCTACGACGACCGCACCTGTATCGTCGTGATCAACATCAACGAGCAGCCGGTCGGGCTGATTGTGGACCGGGTGCTGGAAGTGCTGGACATACCGGGAAGCGAGATCGAGCCCCCTCCGAGGATGCGGAAGGGGAGGGCAACCGGTTCATCCAGGGCATGGGCAAGGTCGGTGACCAGGTAAAGATCTTGTTGGACGCCAATAAATTACTTTTTGACGAAGAGGAGAGTGCTTAGCATGGAGGCGAACAGTGACAAGGATGCCGTTGTCCAGACCGGGAAAAAGGATCTGTCGGTGCTGGAGATGATTCAAATTCCCGTATTTGTTGCAGATCGGGACGGAAAAATGGTGTACGGCAACGATGCTTTTGCCGAGCTGGTGGGTGTGAAGAGGGATCAACTTCCGGGCATCCCGGTCTTATCCCTGATCCAGTCTGAGACCAGCGGCATGAAGACGGCCCTTGCCACCGGTTCCAGAGCCTACGTGGAAACCTGGGCGATCGTGACGAGCTTCAAGGACAGGAAGTACTTCTTCGAGTACAGGCCAATACCGTCCCATAACTCCAAGGGAGAGATCACAGGAGTCGTCGAGACGATCGTCGACCGGACCAGCCAGAAGCTGGCCCTGCAGGCCGTCCAGGACCTGGCGGCCAAGGCCAAGGCCGGGGAGCTGTCAGCCAGGGCCGACGTCAAGGCGGAAGGGGATTACCAACTCCTGGTGGACGGCGTCAACGAGATGCTGGACGCCCTGACGGGTCCCCTCAACGTGGCCGCCGACTACGTCGACCGCATCAGCAAGGGGGACATCCCGGAAAAGATCACCGAGGAGTACCACGGCGACTTCAACAACATCAAGAACAACCTGAACAATCTCATCGACGAGATCCACGTGCTGGTGGACGAGGTCGGCGTGGTGATCGGGCTCGCCCGGGACGGCGACCTGGCCAAGAGGGCCGACGCCGACAGATCAAAGGGGGTCTACCGCAAGATCCTGCGGGGGATCAACGACGCCCTGGACGCCCTGATCAATCCGCTGCACGTGGCCGCCGACTACGTCGACCGCATCAGCAAGGGGGACATCCCGGAGCAGATCACCGAGGAGTACCACGGGGACTTCAACAACATCAAGAACAACCTGAACAATCTCATCGGAGAGGTCCACATCCTGGTGGACGAGGTCGGCGTGGCGATCCGGCTCGCCCGGGAGGGCGACCTGGCCAAGAGGGCCGACCCCGACCGGGCGAAGGGGGTCTACCGGAAGATCCTGCGGGGGATCAACGACGCCCTGGACGCCCTGATCAATCCGCTGCACATGGCCGCCGACTACGTCGACCGCATCAGCAAGGGGGATATCCCGGAGAAGATCACCGAGGAGTACCACGGGGACTTCAACAACATCAAGAACAACCTGAACAACTCATCGGAGAGGTCGACGTCCTGGTGGACGAGGTCGGCGTGGCGATCCGGCTCGCCCGGGAGGGCGACCTGGCTAAGAGGGCCGACGCCGACAGATCAAAGGGGGTCTACCGGAAGATCCTGCGGGGGATCAACGACGCCCTGGACGCCCTGATCAATCCGCTGCACATGGCCGCCGACTACGTCGACCGCATCAGCAAGGGGGACATCCCTGAAAAGATCACCGAGGAGTACCACGGGGACTTCAACAACATCAAGAACAACCTGAATACCTGTATCGGGGCGATCAACGGCGTCACCGGAGAGATGGGCGGCCTGGTGGGCGCCGCCTCCGAGGGAGTCCTGACCAAGCGGGGGGATGCCGAAAAGTTCCAGGGCGTCTATCAGGAGATGATTCAGGACATGAACGGCCTGATAGCCTCCATAGCCGACCCGCTCGCCGATCTCATGGCGTGTCTTGAACTGATGAAGGTCAACGACCTGACCAGGAAAATGTCCAAGGACTACCCGGGTATCTGGAACGATATGAAGTCTGCCATCAACGATGTTCATGGACAGTTGGTGCGCATCCGGGAAACGGTTATACACATCAGCAACGGCGACCTCAGCGATCTTGACGAATACCAGAGGATCGGCCGCAGGAGCGAGAACGACACCCTGGTGCCGGCCTTCGCCAAACTGCTCGAGTCGATCAAGGGCGTGATCGATAAGGTTGTGATGCTGACCGGGGCTGTCACGGAAGGCGACCTCTCCAAGCGGGCCGACGAGAGCAATTTCCGGGGAGCGTACCACGGGATCTAGTTCACGGACTGGACGGGCTGATCGATTCCGTCGCCAACTCCCTGAACGAACTGATCGGAGTGTTGAACCGCCTGGCGGTGAACGATTACACCCAGAAGATGGAAAAGGACTACACGGGAGTCTGGGACGAGTTGAAGCGGGCTAC
>CAVYHR010000002.1:0-109850 GCA_963768335.1 uncultured Peptococcaceae bacterium | reverse complement strand
CAGAAGAAAAAAGCATTGTTAACCGTGATGCAAATATCAGACAGGGTTTTAATATTGAGATCTTTTCCGTCTTGTGGATGGTCATTGAGGCAGTTGTAGCTGTTGGGGCGGGAATTCTCGCTCATTCGCTGGCATTAGTTGTATTTGGTATAGATAGCATTATCGAACTTGTTTCCGGTTTTGTTCTGCTGTGGAGGCTCTGGGTCGAAATGAGCGGGGAGAACTTGGAACGGGTGAAACGTGCTGAAAAACTGGCCATGTGGGTGGTTGGAATATCTCTTCTGTTGTTGGCCGTTTATATAACCGTTACTGCCGTTTACAATTTATTGACTCATAGCACCGCTGAATCTAGTCTGGCGGGAATCGGGCTTGCTTTTGTCGCTGTATTCCTGATGTTTTATTTGTCCAATGCCAAGAAAAAGATTGGAGAACAGATTGGCAGCAAAGCGCTTAAGACCGACGGCTCTTGCAGCATCGTTTGCGCATACATGTCGATCATATTATTGGTCGGAGTGTCGCTAACGGCATTATTTGGATGGTGGTGGATAGACGCCATATCATCCTTGGGCCTGAATTACTTTGTAATCAAAGAGGGCATAGAAGCGGTGCAGGAAGCCCGGGGAGCGGAGGACACCTGAGGGTGTCATTCATAGAGTCTTGTAGAGGCTCATAGGCGGGTTCACTGAATGCTTACCAAATGGTATGTTCTATCTTTGGATTACCACAACCCCGGCTACTATCAGTGCGGCTCCGAGAAATTTCTGGACCGTGAAGCCTTCTCCCAGAAACAACATGGCCAACAGTACCGTAACAATAGGAAATCCCGCCACTATCGGAGACACGACTGATACGTCCCCCATCTTGATGGCATAATAATAGGCCAGTTGTCCCAGCAAGGCGGCGAAGACCCCCTCGCCCACTATAAAAAATGCAGACCCGGGGTTAACCTGGGCCACGCCAGCTAATTTCCCGGTCAATAACCCGGTTACCAACATTATGGCAGCAATAGCGACACTCCTAATGGTCAGGGCGGTAAAGGGATCTAATTTGACCAATCCGAGTGTGCTGAAAATTGGCCCTATTCCAAAGGAAAGCGTTATTCATAGCCTGGCAGTTGGGCCGGGCGGCGATTGTTGACATCCCGACAGCAATAATAACCGTCTTGAGCGCTACCCTGCTCCTCACAACCCGTTTGAATTCCACATACTTCATTGCCGCGGTGCCATCATCGGTTTTGTATTGAAGCTCATGATGCATTGACTTGGACTGATCGCTGCTATGAGCAACCACCACGAGCGATGCACTGCTCCATGTGAACCGGTGAGAAGCTAGTTCCATATCCCTTCAAGACACAGCAGCATAGACATTATGGCTATTTTTGAACACATCGTGGAGCTCCTTGGTGAGCTCCATCGTTTTCTTTACTTTCATCTCCTCGTAAAGGTTAGGAACCATGTTCTCCCGTAAGGGTTAGTTTATCGCCAACCTACCCATGGACGAGGTGCTAATCGCCATTCCGCTGCTCTGCTGCTTTGCGATCATGTTCTTCGCCTCCTTCTTCATTGGCTGGAAGGCTAACATCAACTACGCCCAGTAAGCATAACAGCCGAGCAACTCCGTCTTGACGCAAATTTATTATAGATTTATCATATAAATATAATCGAATATGTTTATAGATTGTCTTAGGAGGGATTGTTCAATATGCAAGAGATTGCTGTCTATGACCCACCCATGTGCTGCTCTACCGGAGTGTGTGGCACAGCGCCCGACCCCGGACTGGCGCAGGTGGCCAACAGCCTCAACCTGCTGGCCAAAAAGGGAGTGGTCGTGAAACGATACAACCTGTCACAGAACCCGGGCGCCTTCGCCCAGCATATGGAAGTAAGGCAACTTCTCAATGATAATGGTACAGGCGCTCTTCCTATCGTGATTATCGATGGGCAATTTATGTTTACCGGAAGATACCCAACAGCATCAGAGTGGAGCGCCTGGATATCTGACTTAAAGCAGTAGCATGGGGAGAGATGAGATGATCGAGACCCGTTACATTTTCTATACCGGCAAGGGTGGAGTGGGTAAGACCTCAGTGGCCTGTGCCACAGCCATCAACCTGACGGACACCGGCAAACGGGTGTTGCTGGTTAGCACCGACCCTGCATCCAATCTGGACGACGTGCTGCAGACCAGGGTGGGTCAATCACCCACTCCGATCAGTGGCGTGCCGGGCCTGGATGCCCTGAACCTGGATCCGGAAGAAGCTGCCCGGGCGTACCGCGAGCAGGTAGTCGGATCGTACCGGGATATTCTGCCTGACGACGTGATCGGGTCCATTGAAAAACAGCTCTCCGGCGCTTGCACGGTGGAGATCGCCAGTTTTGACCTGTTCACGCGGCTACTCTCTGATCCATCCTGCATTGAGGGGTATGACCGGCATCTTTGACACCGCACCCACCGGGCATACTCTGCGCCTGTTGACCCTGCCCAAAGCATGGTCCGGGGTGATGCCCCCACCGCACAGGAAACAACATCAGGCGACTCGCCGCACATGCTAACTGGTCTGAAACCAGTGGTCGATGACCTCTCCTTCCGCGAACGGGCCGTTATCATGGTGATGGGGAAGGGCGGCGTTGGTAAGTCCACGGTTGCTTCTGCAATAGCCTTAGCCCTGGCCGAAGCCGGGCACAAGGTGCACCTTTCCACAACAGACCCGGCAGCCCACCTGAACCTGGTGCTTGATGGGGCCGGAAGCGGCATCGGCGACCGGTTTACCGTCAGCCGGATCGACCCCGAGACGGAAGTTGCTGCATACCGTTCCGAGATCATGTCTACGATTGGCTCCGGGCTGGATGAGGACGGGCGCGCCCTGTTGGCTGAAGACCTGGCTTCCCCCTGCACCGAGGAGATCGCGGTCTTCCGGGCATTTGCGCGTGTTGTCGGTAATTTGGATAATGGCTTCGTTGTATTGGACACCGCCCCTACCGGGCACACCCTGTTACTGTTGGACAGCACACTGTCTTATCACAGGGAGGTGCAGCGCAGCACCGGAGAGGTACCTGAGGAAGTGCGCCAGTTGCTGCCACGCCTGCGCGATCCAGAACTGACCCACGTCATGATCGTGACGCTGCCACAGGCCACCCCTGTTTTTGAGGCATCACGACTGCAAGACGACCTGCGCCGGGCCGGCATCGAGCCCGACTGGTGGATCGTGAATCAGTCCTGGGCTGGTATTCGGACAACCGATCCGGTACTCGGCAAGCTAGCTGGCATGGAGATCCCGTGGCAGAAGCAGGTGGCCGAGAAGCTATCACGTAACACAGTCAGCCTGCCCTGGCAGGCAGTAACCCCGCAAGGGCGTAACGGGTTGCTGCAACTCTTGTGATTACAAACGTCAAATGTATCATCGGACCGTACTGACTGGCTGGAAAGGAGGCGAAGGTGGTGTTGAAAGATTTGGAAGCAGTTGCAAACAGGAATGAACTACGCGTTCTGGCGAATCTGGTAAAATCTATGGCCGATGAGACGCGCCTGGCGATTCTCACCATGCTCCAAGATGGCGAGATGTGCGTTTGCGAGATCATGGAAGCCCTGCCTGTTTCCCAGCCGGCGGTCTCCCATCACCTGAGAATATTGCGTCAGGCCGGGTTGATTGCTGACAGGCGTCAGGGAAAATGGATCTTCTACTCGCTCGACCCTGACGCGGTCGAGTCTGCAGCATCTCTTCTGGACAGGATGCTCTTCCAACCAACAAGGCAGTTAAAGGCTGCCGGCGGAGGTCCGATCAGGCAGCATCCAGCCTGCACTGATGACACAAATGACGATTAGAGCCTGCGTAGCCCTGCATTGGCGGCACATTAACCATTAAATAGCTTTTTATGAGGAGGGATTGTGATGTCCGTAGTAGATGTAATGGTGTTCGGATCCAAGTTGCAGGCAGCTGGTTGTGGCTGAGGCTCATCCACTGGGGCTGCAGGATGCGTCCCAAAGAAAAACATGCAAGAGCAGGCTGAAGACTTCAAGAAGGAGTTGCAGGCCAGATTTGGTGATGACATCAGGTTCTCATACACTGATATCTTCAGTGAAGAAGTGCACAACTATCCTGATATTGTAAAAATATTAGACAAAGTGCGCCTGCCCCTGATCGTTTTGAACGGTAAGCCCAGGTTTCACGGTGGCCTTTCCGTGAAAGATGTCCAGCCGGCGATTATTCAACTGCTAGAGTAACTTGAGAGTTTTTAGATAAGGTTTAGCAAGAGATACTGCGAATCGGCATTCAAAATTCAGGGGGGAGATCTGCATGCCACGGCAAGCAACAATCAGGCTTTCTGTTCTGGACCGGTTCCTGACGCTCTGGATTTTTCTCGCCATGGCCGTGGGCGTAGCCGGGGGTTATCTCTTTCCCGGCATTGCCAAACTGCTCGACCGTTTGTCTGTCGGTACCACCTCTATCCCCATCGCCGTCGGCCTGATCGTCATGATGTACCCACCGCTGGCCAAGGTGAGGTATGAGGAGTTGGGCAAGGTATTCACCAACATCAAGGTCTTGGTTCTATCCCTCATTCAGAACTGGATCGTGGGGCCAGTCCTGATGTTCGTCCTGGCGATCGTCTTCCTGCGCGGCTACCCGGAATACATGGTCGGGCTGATCCTGATCGGGCTGGCCCGCTGCATCGCCATGGTCATCGTCTGGAACAGCCTAGCGCACGGCGATTCCGAGTACGCCGCCGCCTTGGTGGCCTTCAACTCCCTGTTTCAGGTCTTTTTCTACTCCGTCTACGCCTACTTCTTTATCACTATGGTGCCCCAATGGCTGCATTTGGCCGGGCAGATCACCGTGATTCACGTGTCCATGGCCGAAGTGGCCGAGAGCGTGGGCATTTACTTGGGGATTCCCTTCCTGGCCGGAGTGATCACTAGGTTCACCCTGATACCGGCCAAGGGCAGGGACTGGTACGAAAAGCGCTTTATCCCCACTATCAGCCCGGTAGCTCTCATCGCCCTTCTCTACACCATTGTGATCATGTTCTCCCTGAAAGGAAAATTCATTGTCAATCTGCCCCTGGACGTGGTGCGAATTGCCATTCCGCTGCTGATCTACTTCATGGTGATGTTTTTCGTCTCCTTCTTCATCAGTATGAAAGCGGGGATTAACTACGGGCAGACAACCTCGCTCGCTTTCACTGCCGCCAGCAACAATTTCGAGCTGGCCATCGCCGTGGCGGTTGCCGTGTTCGGGATCAACTCCGGCCAGGCATTTGCCGCCGTTATCGGTCCCCTGATCGAGGTACCGGTGATGATCGGCCTGGTCAACGTAGCTCTGAGTTTCTCCCAAAAGTATTTCACGCCTGCTGGCGATCCTATTACTTAATGTTTTGGAGTTTTACATTCCTTTCTGCAGTTTATTTCTGTTTGAAAAGAAAAGGGGACAGCTGGCAGGAAGACTTTCTTGTAAAGGATGATGGGCGCCATGATTCCGAACGAGTTGGAATTTCAGGCAACCCTACTGGCATTGATGCTGGCTGTGGCCGCCCCGGCCTGGGCGGGCTCCCCGGGGGTAGAAGTAATCACGGGGTGGGTAGCCGGTAACACCGGCTTTACTGTGTGTGGTACTTTAGGATCTGGAAACGGTGCGATAGGAATTCCTACGCGTTCTATTCCTGCCGACTACCTCGGAGGTAAGGCATGGGATGCTAGTGCCCGGGTAATTGCTTTTGGTATGCCCGGCACGGGCGATAGCGCGGTATCTATGGTGGTTTATGGAAAAATTTTGTGCTAAAATAGTAATGAAATATGATAAAGAAAGGGAAAATTCAAATGGCTAATCGAGCTCGGCAAATGGCTATTGAAAAATTCAGCCGATGCATCAAGGATAAGCTGTCAACCAATGTGAAAGATGTACGACTATTTGGTTCGGAAGCCAGAGGAACCGATACTCCGGAATCGGACATTGATATTTTGGTTTTGGTTGAAAAGGACGACAGGATCACCAGTGAGATGATTATGGACATTGTAGTGGATGTCAATCTTGATTACGATGTTGTCATTTCCCCTATAATCATGGCCTGTTCCCATTATTATGCCAATCAACTTTTTAGAGAGACTGCCTTTTTTCACGCCCTTGAACAGGATGGCGTCTCTTTATGAGCATGGAAGATTTGAGTAGATGGAGGATTGAAAAAGCTGAGGCCACTTTTAAGGATGGAGAAGAGCTTGAGCGTTTGGGTTCCTATCAAAGCGCTATCAACCGGTATTACTATGCAGCTTTTCATGCTGTCCGGGCGTTGGACGGTTGAATATAGATTGGTTGGCCTGGTACGCCAGTTTCTTCGTAGTAACAACGGATTACCTCTTATCACGGGATGGGCCGTCTAAATTTGAAAAAGAGAGGAGATTAATCAAATGGAAGTTACTGTTAGCTTAACAAATCAAAAAGTCCAGTTTACCGGAGTATCAAAGTCTAATCCTGACCATCCAATTGCATTCGATTATCTACCCCCCTTAGGTGATGGGCAAGGGTATAGAGGCCTTGAATTATTACTCATGAGCTTTGCTGGGTGTGTAAGCACGGCAATTGTGGCTTTATTGAGAAGGATGGGAAAAAACATTTCTGGATTTAAGATGAATGCAAAGGGTATAAACAGAACACAGCCCTTGTCACTCCAGAAAATTTGTATGGAAGTTATTTTAGAATCCACGGATGCAGAGGATGCAGACATTCAAAATGCAATCAAACAGGCTGAGGAAATATCCCCCGTATGGTTAGCATTGAAAAACAATGTTGAGGTTAGTACAGAATATAGAGTTATAAAGGTATAACCCGGGACTCCATTTAAGGCCTTATTTAATGATGACCATGAAAACGTAGGGGTTGGCGGAGCCTTGCTGGCCGACAGGGAAAAATAAGTGGCCTACCGGGGCAGCCTAGGTTAAGCCGAACTATGGCCGGGCTGGCCTTTAGTGCTGTAGATGCAATTGTTTCACACCTGCAAGGCAAAGGGGTGAGATTCACACAGAGCCCTGTGGAAGTCCATGGCAGCACGAAAAGATCCGAACAATGTCCGGCATGAGTTGATTCAGCACGGCCATCACAATCTTAAATGAATAGGGGGTAGGTATTGTGCAGTGGCAGGATTATGGCAAAACTTTAAAACATGTTTTGGACCTGAAAGGTAGTCCCGTCAGTATAACCTATACGGATAAAGACTTCGGCCATTTTGTGAAAGATAAATGTGCGGCTTGCGATTCTTTTGTAAGGGTGCGAAAAGGCGAAACGATCGTGCTCAACAGTGGAACTTCGGGTTGTCCGGGCGGGACTTGGCACCTTGGCCTGGGACCGGCGCCGCAAGGTGAGCTGAAGGAAAAACTGGCCCATTACCTGGTAGAGGGGGAGAAGCTTTTTTGCTCCCAGGCCGTTTTTTACAGAAGTGATTTGGAAGCACCGCCACCCGTTGGCCTAGCCAGAAACATTGTTATGTCCCCCCTGGAAAAGGCAGAACTGCGTCCCGACGTTGTTTTGTTTTTTGTCAATCCTGAAAAGGCGTGCCGCCTCATGACCCTTGCCACGTGGAGCACGGGCATCTCGCCCAGGTGTTCCTTCGTGGGGTCAACCTGTCACATGGCAGTGACTTACCCCTTGTTAAAAGGCGAAATAAATGTTATTTTGGAGGACTTTACGACCAGAAGAAGACAAGATTATGACAAGGACGAACTGATATTCAGCATACCCTATAACCACTTCCATTCGATAATCGAAGCCATTCCGCATTGTACGGCAGGGACGGCTCCGTTTGTCGAATTTGGCGAAATGGTATAGGTATTACTCGAATTGCCTGTTCCATTCCAGGGCTACTATGCGCTGCCCCGTTACCCCGTCCGACTCGTTGCTGGCAAGGTACACAGCAGGTGGCACGATGATCTCCGGCCTGAGCAGGCTGCGGCGGATCTTTTCCGGTGTGCCTTCCGGAATCATTCCGGTGTCTGTGGCTCCTCCAGGGAGGATGCGGTTGACGGTAATGCCTGTGCCCTCAAGTTCCTGGGCCCAGATAATACTCATGGATTCCAGCGCTGCCTTGGAAGGGCCGTAAGGGGAAAACCCTTTTCGCTTCATCGTTTCGTAGTTCATGGAAACGTTGATCACTCTGCCCCAACCCTGCTTGAGCATGTGGGGAACCACGGCCCTCGTCATCAGGAACACGCCTGTGACGTTGGTATCGATGATCATCCGCCAGGTTTTCGGGTCTATCTCCCAGAAGCGGGTGGGTTCCACCATGAAACCGGGGCTCACATATTTCATGCCCCGGCCTGCGTTATTGACCAGGATGTCTATGCGCCCGTACCTCTGTAAAGCGGCCTGGACGACCTTCTCCGCATCCTCTTCCTTGCTCACGTCCGCCAGGACGCCCAAGGCATTTAGAGCCTCCGCCGCTTCGTCCAGTTCCTTTTTTTCACGGGCGGCCGTGAGCACCAAAGAGGCACCCTCACGGGCATAGCCCCCGGCGATGGCGCGGCCTATCCCGCGGCCGGCCCCGGTGATGATCGCCACCTTCCCTTTCAGCTTCATTCCAATTCCCCCTGTCATAACCATAATAACCCATGAAAGAGTGCCCCGCAAAGGCTTTCTCTCCAAGAACTCAGGTATTTATTTTTCACCCCGGCGGCAAAATATTCTTGAACGCAGAAGGGGTGAACAGGTGTGAAGTTTGGCATTGCCGGCCCCATCTCCAAGGATCACGTCATTCTTCCAACGGGCGCCAGATTGGAAAAATACGGGGCAGTAGCCTACGCCGTCAGCGCCATGGCCAAGCTTCTTGAAGACAGCTCAGACGAAGCGATCTGCCTGTCTCATCTGTCATCAGCAGATTTGGATGCAGTCTCTTCCCTGCTGCACCATCCCAACATCGACCTTTCCGGTCTGGTTGTGCTCGTGAACGGCACGACGGAGATCGAACTGACTTATAGCAATGAACGCGACCACCGCAGCCGCCAGATCAAGGTCATGCCTCCTTTGACTCCGGCTGGAATGAGTCTGCTGTCCGAATGCGCGGCTGTGCTGCTGATGCCCTTGAATGAAACCGATATCTCCCTGGAATGTGTTCAAAAGTTGAAGAATTCTTCCGATGCGGTGATCTTTCTCGATGCCCACGGCCTGGTAACAGGTGTGAGCGAGGATGGCATCAGGCATGGAAAGGTATGGCCGGATGCGCGGGAATGGTTTGATTACATAGACATCCTGAAAATGAACGAGAGCGAGACCTCCTGGGTGGCCGGCCACCCCATGAAACAATATGAGGAGTTCGTCCAATTCGCCGCCGACATAGTCGAGTTTGGAGTAAACACCTGTTGGATCACTTTCGGGAATCAGTCTTCCCTGATCGCCTGGCGTAGAGAAAACCGTACATACTGGGCAAGTGTACCCGTTGTTACAGACATCGGGCCGGTACTGGACACCACCGGGTGTGGCGACGCCTCGTCCGCTGGGTTTATCTATGCCTATACCAAGTTTTATCATAACCCGTTGCAATCTGTGATCATGGGAAATACCCTGGGCTCTTTGAAAGCCACTTTCCAGGAGACTGATGCCTTTCCTTCACGTCCGGAGATCAGGGATGTGATCGGAGGTCATTACCGGGAGTACCTACACGCCTTACTGGACGATTTTCTGGCCAGGAGCCAACTGATTGTTCACGAAAGCAAAGGAGGCCAGAACATTGAAAGTTTTATGTACCACGCAGATAGGAGCAACAGCCCTGGGACAGACCATGCGCGTGGTGGCGGTGGCCAAGGCGCTCCAGCGCAAGGGGCATGAAGTCAAAATCCTTGCTGGAGATAAACAGATCCCGGTGGTTAAAGACCACTGCCTCGATGTCATCGAGATGGATGATTTGCCTAAAATCGATTTTCCGTTCGGTGCCTTAATGGGAACAGACGACGGGCATCAGGATGAGATTGCGGTTCGCCTGAAAGAAATACTGCAGCAGATGACGGAGGCGGAGAAGAGGGCAGTCAATATCGCCAAGCCAGACGTCATGCTTTGCGGCAGCTTTACGGGTCCGAATACAGCCAGGACGTTGGGGATCCCGTGTGTGATGGTTATCTTGCAACCACATGGCGAAAAAACGATCAGTTTCATGACAAAGCGGCGCACGACAATAAAGCTCGGCTTGGACGCCCTGAGCGCAGCAGACCTGATCATCGTGGAGGGTATGCCGGAACTGGATGGCGGGGTGGGGGCGGCTCTCGAAGGAGAACGGGCTACAGCCCTTGGAGACAAGATGCGTTTTACCGGACCCCTGCTGGTGGAACCGCCGGACAACTTGCCCGGACAGTCAGATCTAAAAACCCGCCATGCAGGGAATGCAGAGATGCCTCTGACCTACGTCACCATCGGCGGCGGCACCCCGCTGATCGGCGAGGATTTTCTTGCCCTGGTTCTTGACGCCTTCCGCAAGTTGCCAGGCGTGCAGGGGGTAATTTCCACCGGCCTGGCCATCGACCCGGAACGTCTTGCAGGCGGTACCCCGCCGGATAACGTGTTCATTCGCGGCTTCGTGCCAGGTACGGAACTGATCAAAGCCAGCGATGTGACCGTGTTTCATGGCGGGTCATCCACCCTGATGACCTGCATTGCCTGCGGCAGACCGGCGGTGGTGGTCCCTTCCATGGCCGAACAGGAAGACAACGCGGCTGTCCTGGCGAACAACGGAGCTGGTATCGTCCTGGACAAAAGCGGCCTGACCTCAGTTGCCCTGGCCGAGGCGGTGCAAAAGATTTTAAGCGACCGCTCCTTTCGGGACAACGCTCAGAGGCTGAAAGAACTGGGTGAGAGGTATGGTGGCGCCGCGGCAGCCGCTGCCATGGTGGAAGAATTGGTCGGCGGGGGCGGCGTTACTTGAAGGCGCTGATCCTGGCCGCCGGCAGAGGCACACGCCTGCGCCCCATAACCGATTATGTGCCCAAGCCGATGCTGCCCTTGCACGGCAGGCCGCTTATGGAATGGGCGCTGCTGCCGTTGTTAGCCTGCGGGATCAGAGATTACGTGATTGCGGTGAGCTACCTGGCCGAACAGATACAGAATTATTTCGGCGAGGGTGAGCGGTGGGGAGTGAGCATCAACTACAGCTACGGTGGCCAGCCTGCCGGAAAGGCCGGGGAGATCTGGCGCGCCCGCGGCTTGTTGCGACCGGAAGACGAGCCGTTTCTGGTGGTGCCCGGCGACACGATTTGCCACCTGGATTACCGTACATTCCTTGATTTTCACCGTATCCATGGGGGTCCTGTTTCCATCGCCTGCTCCACCCGTTACCGCCTGGAAGTGGGGATAGCCGAGATCGATCACGACAACCGGGTCAGGAGCTTTCACGAGAAACCCAACCTTGGCCAGCCGGTAAGCACCGGCGCTTATCTTCTGGATGAACGAATCCTCCCCTACATCGCCGAGTTTGACCCTGAAACCAGGGAGGTCGACCTGCCGGGCGACGTCTTTCCGCGCCTGTTGGAAGATGATGTGCCGATATGCGGGTTTGTAGGCGATTTTCCCTGGTGGGACGTGGGGCGCATCAACGATTACGACAACCTGCTCAGGCTTGACCCGGCCGAGGCAGCACAGGTTTTAACAGATGACTACCCGCTCTAATCCCCCGCTTCCAAGAAGCGGTTGATAAGAGCGGCTACGTCACTGCATTAACTGGTTCTAAACTTCAGTGGGGATTGCTTTCCCCACTGAAGCCAAGAACCAGTTGAACCGTGGGGTTTTCAAGATGGGCATTTTTAAACCATGTGACATCCGGGGCATTTATGACGAGGAATTGACAGATCAGGATGCCTACGATCTGGGACGGTCTGCAGGTACGATTGCCCGGGGAGAGACGGCGCTGGTAGCGGGCGATATCAGGTTGAGCACTCCTGCGCTGAAGGCTGCCCTGTGTGACGGCCTGGTAAGCACTGGCTGTTGGGTTGCGGATGCGGGGATCTTAACCACGCCCGCCTTCTATTATGCCGTTCACCGTATGGGCAGCGCTGTTGGAATAATGGTCACCGCTTCGCATAACCCGCCGGAGTACAACGGTTTTAAGCTGCTATTCTGCGGTCGGCCGGTCAACCTGGAGGAGATGACACGTCTGCAGCAAACCATGTCCGAGAAGGATTTTATCACAGGGATGGGCAATTACCGGCAGGACGATACATGGCTGCACGCATATCGCGAGCATGTAATCAGGCACTTCCGGCCGGGAAAGCTCAAAATAGTACTGGACTGCGGCAACGGCGCCTGCTCACTGATCGCCCCGGAGATTTTGTCCGGCCTCGGTTACCAGTTGGTCGAGCTCTATTGCACCCCTGACGGGCGGTTTCCCAACCGCCCACCCAACCCGGCCCTGCCTGAAAACATCCAGGCTCTCTGCCGGCGGGTGATCGAAGAGGGGGCCGCCCTGGGCATCGCCTATGACGGGGACGGTGACCGGGTGGCCTTCGTGGACGAATCTGGCCAGCCCGTTGCCAACGACCGCATGCTGGCCCTGTTCGCCCGGCGCCTGCTGGCGCGGCAGCAGGGGGCGGTGGTTTACGACTCCAAGTGTTCGCTGGTGGTGGGGGAGGAGGTGGCTCGATTGGGAGGCACTGCAGTCATGGCCCGCTCTGGCCACACCTTTGTTGAAGCAAAATTTCTAGAAAGCGGCGCTTTGCTGGCGGGGGAGCTGAGTGGCCACTTTTTCTGGCGCGACCTCGGCTTTGACGACGGCGTCTGGTCCTCACTGGAGCTGCTGGAGTTGCTCCAGGACAGCGGCGTTTCCCTCTCGCAGTTGGACCGGCTCTTACCACGCTACCTGATTACGCCGGATATCCGGTTACATTTTGAAGGAGATTCTGACGAGGTCATCGAGACAGTCGCCGGTGGACTCTCCAGCTACCCGGTTAACCGGCTCGACGGCCTCCGGCTGGAGTTTGCGGACTGCTGGGGAATGGTTCGCCCCTCGGTAACAGAACCGATTATCACCTTCAGGTTCGAAGGCAAAAGCGAGGAAAGGCTGCGCTACGTGATCAACCTAGTGCTATCCGTATTGCCGGATGGAATCAGATCAAAATTGGAAACAACCCTGCCTGGATGATTCATCACACAATCTATTGCGGGGCATTATACTCTGGCAGTGACAGTACAGACAACAGTACAGACCTTTTTGAGACTAGTATCTTGTTAACTCTAATTCTATACCATTCTGGATGAAGCTTTTCTGCCTTAAATAGCCCCGATCTTGGTGTAAGTTGGCAATGCCCGGGTGATACTATGACGCTATATAGTTTAAGAGTTAACAGCGTACTAGGCCGTTGTAACTCAGTTCGCGTCAGTCTATTATTTTATTATTCCAGCGATAGAAAAGTAAAGCATTAGTCACCCTTACAGTCTAGATAATTATTGTTTTGATTTGCGAAAATAGAAGCCAGTAAAATCAAGGTTTTGTTACATTTACAGTCTAAGATATTATTAATCCAAATCACCAATCAGGTGGGTAACCCTGCAAGACAGGGGAAAGCCCAAAAGCTGGATAACCTGGTAGGTTAGGACGGGTGCGTTCAAGCTCAGGCAGGCTCACTCGGCCCTTTTGATTGCTAATCCGGTTTTATTGAACATGCTGGAATAAGAAAGCCGGTGCCCCGTGTTGATGGGGCACCGGCTTTCTCAGTAGCGGTCAGGGTTGTCTGCGAAGCCAGCCCGATCTGTCCTGTTGGCCGCCTATTACTTCGAGCAGGACTTCTGCAGCCAGGTGATCCAGTTGCCGGAGTTGATGTTCTGCTGTAGCCTGGTGGAGATCGCGTTCTCCCGGTTCTGGGTCATCTTGCCGTTCTGGACGGCCTTGCTAAGGTGATTGTCGATATTGGTCAACATGGTGCTCTGGACCTGAGCCACGGTCAGATTCTGGGCAGTGGCCAGGGCGGAGACGGTCGTGCCGCTGCGCAGCGCTGACGCTACGGCCTTCGGAGTTGTGCCCAGGGCCTTGGCCAGGGACTTCACGAGCTTGCGACGCCCCATCCGTTGTCTCATTCCGGAGAGCAGGGTCCCATTGCTGATCCTGGACTGCAGGTTGGTAGCCTGCTGCTGAGTGATAAAACCGTTCTGCAGGGCCTGGGCTACCGTCTGGTTGGCGGCTGTCTGCAGGTCAGTGACAAGTGTGGCCTGGTCAATACCGAGGGCGCTTGCCAGATTACCCACAAATACCTGACCCGGTTTGGTTGGACTCTGGGTAGTGGCCGCCATTGCCGAGCCCACAAAAACGGTTCCCAGGATTCCCATAGCGAGAGTGACTACTAGCAGCTTCTTACACACTTTCATCATCTTTACCTCCATAGTATTGACATTCGCCTCCATTTTATTAATATGTTTAGCAAAACTCACCATATTCACCTCCTTCATATTGAACTTCGAACATGTATGAGTTTATTACAACAACCTTAAAATAATATGAAAATAACATGAGAAAATAGTAAATCATCAAATATATAATTAATTGCGTATATTACATTATATTAACTTATTTGTGCTACTATTATATTTAGTTGCTAATTATATGATTAGTATTTTAAGAAAAGGTTACATATCCATTTAATTTTTATTTGATTGTAAAAATAAAAGAAAATGTGAAGATTAGTAAGTTAATGCCAGCTAATGTAAGATATATAAAAACCCCAAGTGGCCCGGCAAAAGCCCCTTGGGGTTCCGCGTCATGCGAAAGACCACCGCTAAGAAGTTCTGAGCCAGCCTGCTCAGGTGTACGCTCTGGCTACAGCAAAACTGGAGCCTTCCTGCTGTTATTCTGATGAACCTGATGCGGGTGAAAATGCGGTCACTATAGGGTGAGGGGCGCTTGTTCAATTAGTCAGGGAACCTGGCATGGCTGCGTATTGAGGCACTGCCAATCAAAAGGGGCGGAAACGGAGCGGCAGTTAGCCTAAACCAAACTGTTCCTGAGATTGAGAGACCTTCGCCTACTCGACCTCATGCAGTGTAGGTATCTTAAAAACTTATCTCTATTTAAGGCTTTCTTGAGCAAAATGAATTACAGTTCAACAGAATATGCAGATTTTCGCTGATGTCAATTTATTGTGCAGCGAAGTTCCTTTGCTGTTCGAAAATCAGAAGAATAAAAAAGAGGGTAAAGCCGCAGATGTGGGCGCTAGAAAAATAGTGTGGTATATTCCTCCATTCAGGGATATAATAAAGTTAGAAGTATGAAAGAAGGAATTAAGAATGTCAGAAGTTCAAAAGACATTGCGCCATGGCAAGTGTCCTCTTGCTGCCTCTGCTTATTTAAAAAATTTTGTTCAAAAAAGGGTAAACTGGGGGGAAAACAGAATAAACTAGAATGGAAACTAATGCAGAGGGGATGTCCGGGTGAACCCCTGGCGGATGTATAAGTTATATAAAATGGCAATCATCATCACCTTGGTTGGAGTGGTCAGTGCTATCATCACCAGGGATATCGTCTCTCTTTTCTTGGACCTGGGGGTCCTGTGCCTGCTGCTGAACGGGCCCATTATCAGATTTTAGAATTGTGGGGCAATAAACAGGCGTATGACGGAATCCTTCACACGCTAGCCGCGAGCGGATTTGAATACAGGATTTTTCTGCTTGGTTGCAGAAATAAGCGCTGACAACAACCGAAAACCGGAATAATAACCATGATTGCGGACTACCTACGAGGGATTGAAGCTCATGCGCATCTCCAAGAATGATTACTACCTCAATATAGCGCTGGAGTGCAGCAGGAGGGGAACCTGCCTGCGGCGCAATTTTGGCGCCATCATCGTGAAAAACAACCAGATTGTCAGCACGGGTTACACGGGCGCCCCCAGGGGGCGCGCCAACTGCTGCGATCTGGGCAAATGCAAGCGTATTGAGACTGAACGTTCCACAGGGGGAGAGGTACGAACTCTGCAGGTCGGTGCATGCGGAGATGAACGCCATCATCTCCGCCGCCAGGTGGGAGATGATCGATGCCACCATGTACATTAACGGGTTCGACGTGGAGACCGGCGCCACGGTGATACCGTGCGTTCCCTGCGAGATGTGCAAGCGCCTGATCATCAACGCCGGTATCGAGTGCATCATCACGCCCAGCGGGCTGTATGAGGTCAGGGATTGGGTGTGGGATGAGGGCAAGGATAAGTATAGCCTCAGGTAGATAAGGCAGGAAGGCGAAAGCCCCGGCTGTTGTTCAAGCAAAGTCCTCTGCGGGGGGCTTTTTACTTTAGGCGCTCACGACACCTTCGGCGTCAGCCATCAAGGAACGAAACATAGCAGAGGCTGGCTAAGGGGGGAAATCGCAATGTATCAGCCGACGATCACCCGGTCGCGGCCATCGTTCTTGGCCCGGTAAAGCGCCGTATCCGCCGTCTTCAGAATAGTATCGGCGGTAAGGCCGTGCTCCGGAAAGGCGGCCACTCCCAGCGAGATGGAGATGTTGTTGAGCGGCTTGCCCAGGTGATAGACCTTGATCTGCTTCATCTCCTGGCGCAACTGTTCCGCCCGGTTCCGCGTATCCGCCAGCGAGGACTCCGGAAGAACGTAGACGAACTCCTCCCCTCCGTAGCGGCAGGCAATATCCTCGCCGCGTGTCCGGGTTTTCACGAAGGAACCCAGCTCCCGCAGCAGGGCGTCTCCTCCGTCATGACCGTAGATGTCGTTGAAGTCCTTGAAATGGTCGATGTCGAACATGATGACTCCCACCGTGGTTTTTCTGCGCTCCGCCCGCCGCAGTTCGCGCTCCAGGGACTCCTCCATGTAGCGCCTGTTGAAGAGGCCGGTCAGGGGGTCGCGAATGGCCATGTTGCGCAGCGTTTCCCGAAGCCGCAGGTTGGCCAGGGCCATGGCAATCTGATCGGCTACCGCCACGGCCAGTTGCTGCTTGTGCTCGTTGGACGGTTGCCACAGCGCTCCCTGTTGTCCTGCTTCTCCGGTGGCATGGCGGAGATGCAGGATCCCCAGGGCCTCACTGCGCGCCATCATGGGCACGCACAGGTATTTGGCCGCCTGCGGACTGAGCACGTGTGCGCACATCAGCCCGGGCTGGGGATCGTCGACCAGGTGCGGCCGGCCGCGCCGCAACGCCCAGCAGTCGCTGGGTGTGAATACCCGCTCGGTGGGCGCCGGATCGCCCCACATCTCCACGGCTTCGACCATGTCCCTGGAGGCGCTGGTCAGGCACAGAGCGCCGTGATCGAAGGGGAACAGCTTCTGAATGTACCGGGCGCTGACCGCATAAGCCTCTTCGAAGTCATCGCAATTCTGCAGCAGTTCGCCCATCTCGCTCAGCAGCGCCATCTCCAGTCGCCGTTCTTCCAGGTCGTCTACCCAGTTCGCCAGTTTCTTATTGGCATCCTGGAGTCCCTTTTCCGCCTGCCTGCGCTCGGTGACGTCGACGCCGGTAGCGATGAGGTGCTCGACATTGTTGTTGTCGTCGAGGAGGGCGGTGGTTGACCAGGAGATCAGGCGGCGCTCCCCCGTCCTGGTAATCCAGTAGCTGTCGTGCGTGCCCGGATAATCTCCTGCCAGTTCCTTCTTGATCCTGGACCTGGTAAGAGCGGTATCTTCTGTCAGGATCTCCCAGATGTGCTTGCCCCTCACCTCTTGAAACGTGTAGCCGGATAACAGTTCACAGGCACGGTTGAAACGGACGATGCGGCCCTCGCGGTCCAGCACCACCACCTGGGCTCCTACTATGTCCAGGACCGCGCTGGTAAAATCGCGCTCTTTCTTGAGTTCTTCATTCGCCTGCCGGCGCTCGGCGATATTGCGGGCCACGCTCAAAACCAGGACCCTGCCGCCAACTTCGATGAGCCGGGCATTGACTTCAAGCGGCAGGAGTGAACCGTCCTTATGCACGTTGACGACTTCGAAGATGGAACGGCCGCTCTCTTTCAGCTCCTGCAGCCTGGCCTCCTGATTCCTCGCCGATTCCGGTGTGCTCAATTCATTGGCGTTCTTTTGCATCAGCTCTTCCTGGCTGTATCCGTATAACCTGCAGGCCGCTTCATTGACGAAAGCGAAGTGGCCCTCGAAGTCGTGCAGAACGATGGAATCATTGGCGGCATTCAGCAACTGTGCCTTTAAGGCCAGCTCCTCCAGGGCTTTCTTGCGTTCGGTGATGTTGCGCGCCACCACGATGATCTGGTTGTCGAGCGCCGGGGCGAACCTGGCCTCGTAAAACTCGGCCCCCCCGGATTTGCGCGGGAGGGAGTATTCCAGGACGGACAGGGAGTTGGTCTCCAGAACCTGTTGGATTGCCTGCCTGAATTGTTTGCCCACCTTGTGGTGGACATCCTGGATTCTTTTGCCCAGCAGTGATTCCCGGGGAAGATACAGGTCAGCGGCGTCTCCCGCCTTCAGGTCGAGGACGGTTCCTTCAGAGTCGAGGCGAAAGTAGAGGTCCGGCATGGCCTGTAAGATGGCCTGCACCTCTGACGCCCTCCGGCGCAGGTTCTGCTCGGCGAGCTTGGGTCCTGTGATGTCGGTAACGACACCGGCCAGGGTTCGCTGCCCGTCTTCCATGACCAGGCTTCCGGTGATTCTAAAGTAGCCGACGGCGCCATCTTTCTTGAAGGCTCTGAATTCGAACGATCCATATTGGCCTGCCTGGGCGTGCTTCAGACTCGCCAGGTTAGGAAGGTCATCCGGATGCACGAGGCGAGCATAGTTGATTCCGATGATCTCCTCCGGCTTATAGCCGGAGATGCGTTCGATCGCCGGGCTGATGCTGGTAAAATTCCCGGCGGCGTCGAGCTTGAAAATGGCGTCGTTGATTCCCTCCGCCAGTGCCCTGTAGCGCTCGTCAGACTGCTTCAGCGCCTCTTCGAGCGCTGCTTTCAACTCGACGTTCTGGCGCTTGATCTCTACCAGTTTTTTGACGAGCTGATCTCTTTTTCTCTCGCTTTCAAACATTGCCGGCCCCCCCTTCCTGCTGAACTACCGGGTTGACAGGATTTGCGCCGGACGTTGTTTCCTAACCTACAAACCTTCGCCAAAAATAGAATAAATCCTGCAAGCGAACCCTAATTCGCCATGTTGGCTCAGGCGGGCGTCAGCGGCAATCCCTGAAAGGTGTAATCGCAAACGCCTTAACTTTGCATCAAGCATGATGGCAAGGTCGATCTCATATTCATACACTATTAATAGCTGTTAATCACCAATAGGATTGTGAACGATTCATGCCCCGCGGCGTGCCGGGCGCCCGCTCGCGGGCGCGGGGCGGGCTTCGTTCCCCAGCAGGGCTGGGGAACAATCAAGGAAAGGAGTTGAAAAAATATGGCTCACGTTCGTGTTTTCCACGGATCTACCGAGGGGCCGCCGGTCGACACCTACCTTAACAACAACATGGTGGCGTCTAACCTGGGGCACGGGGAGTTTACCGACTACCAGGAGATCCAGCCCGGGAATTATACGGCATCGGTCTACTATGCGGGCATGTACGGTCAACCGATCTGTACCACACCGGTGACCGTTCCCATGGGTGGTATTTACACCTACGGCCTATATGGCCTGTATCCCCAAATGACGATGTTGCCGGTGGCAGATTACTGTGATCTTTCAGCGGCGGTGAATCCCATGGTGAGGCTGGTGCACCTGTCATACGGCTTGTCGGACGTCGATTGCTACGATGACGACAGCCTGCTCTGGAGCGGCTGCGGCTATGGCACGACCACCAGCTATTCCTATGTCTATCCCGGCACCCGAACAATCTACCTGTATCCGGCCGGCACCACCACCAGTCCTTGCCTGACCGTTCCCAATGCCACCCTCGCTCCCACCAGCTATTACAGTTTCTATACGTACGGTTCTCCCACCAGCACCGGTTATCCGCTGAGGATGCACATCCCGCTCGACGGCCATTCCTATATTATCCGGCGGTGATCTTCCAGACACCAGGAGGCCTGCTTGTGACGAAGCCCCCCGGTTATGCCGGGGGGCTTTCGTGATTGCAGATCCCCGAACGTGGTGATCGATCCTGTTCCGTCCGGGGAATACCGGTGGCAGCAGCGGCTCAAATGGCTGCGTCGTACTGTAACCGCTGCCGGAATAGTGGCATAATAGTAACCGGGCAGCATTGAATCTGCCGGCAGGTGACGGGAGGTGTTTCAGTGGAACAGCGAGCGGGACAGGTGGCCGCCAACGGGGCGGAGATCGACGCCATTCTGGCCAACGCCAAACACATCGCCGTGGTAGGGTTGTCCAAGGACCCGGGCAAGACCAGTTGGCGCATCGCCAGCTACCTGAAGGATGCAGGCTACCGGATCATTCCGGTCAACCCCAGTGCAACAGATAAGATTTTAAGCGAGCCGGTTTATCACCGGTTGTCTGATATACCGGGACAGATCGACCTGGTGGATGTTTTCCGGCCCGCCGGCGCCGCCCTGGAGATCGTGCGGGAGACGGCTGAGCGGGGAATCCCGGTGATCTGGTTCCAACTTGGTTGCGCCAGCGACGAGGCGGTGAGGGATGCGGTCAACAGGGGCCTCTGCGTTGTGCATGACCGCTGCATCATGGTGGAGCACCGCCGGTACACTCACCAGTGAGCCGCCACCGGGGCATGAACCGGATGCGGGGCTGGAATATATGAAGCAGATGCCGCTGACCTGGATAGTGGAGCCAAGGGACGAAGGCAAAAGTTTGAAAGAGTTGCTGTACTCGCGGCTGCTGCTGTCCCATTCCCTGGTGGGGAAGTTGAAACAGCAGCATAAGATCGCCGTCAACGGAACGCCGGTTTTTACCAACTACCAGTTGAGAGCTGGGGACCTGATCAGCGTGGACCTGGATCTCGGTGAGCAGAGTGAGATCGTGCCGGAGGCAGTCCCCCTGAAGATCGTCTATGAAGACGAGGACATCCTGGTGGTTGACAAGCCGGCGGGCATGCCGGTCCATCCCAGCAAGCGCTACCAGGCGGGAACCCTGGCCAATGCGGTTACCTACTACTGGCAGCAGTCGGGCCACAGCGCCCTGTTCAGGCCGATCAACCGCCTGGACAAGGACACCTCGGGGCTGGTCCTGATCGGCAAGAACCAGTTTGCGCACCAGGGGATCTTCCGCCAGCAGCAGAAGCGGCGGGTCGAGCGCGGCTATTACGCCCTGGTGGAAGGAGCGGTTGTGCCCGATCATGGCCGGATCGCCGAGCCCATCGCCCGCCTGGAGGACCGGGCGCGCAGGCGGATCGTCGCCCCTCATGGCCAGCCCGCAGCGACCAACTACGCGGTGCTGGAGCGCTACCCGCACTATACCCTGCTGCAGCTTCACCCGGAGACCGGCCGCACCCACCAGATCCGGGTGCACCTCAGTTTTGCCGGCCACCCGGTCTGCGGGGACGAACTGTATGGCCGGCCATCGCCGCTCATCGCCAGGCAAGCCCTGCATGCAGGCGAGATCACCTTTAACCATCCCCGGACCGGATCCGCCATCACCCTGACTGCCGCACTGCCTGATGATATGCGGGCCGCAATGATCACCCTGCAGCAGCAGAATGTCTGAGCGGGTGTCGACCAGCGCCAACCGGGCGGTATGTGACGAGATCTATGTTCATCGAAAGATGTCCGACGAACTATTTTTGTGTCGTGATTTTCTACATATTTATGCCGGCAGTCAGGAGGACATCAATCAAGATGGACTATGTTGTGCTCTGAAAACAGGTTGACGTGTGAAAGAAACAGGACTATATTAGTCTGTATTAAAGATGGCCGGAGGGGAGGTTTTGTGCAATGAAGAGAAAGATTGTGCGGATCGATGAAGAGAAGTGCACTGGCTGCGGGTTGTGCGTCGATGCCTGCCATGAAGGAGCCCTGCAACTGGTGGATGGCAAGGCGAGGCTGATGTCTGAATCTTATTGCGACGGCCTGGGGAACTGCCTGCCAGAATGTCCGGCCGGCGCCATCACTATCGAGGTGCGGGATGCGGATGCTTTTGATGAGGAGGCCGTGAAAATCAGAAGTCAGAGGCAAGAGGTCAGAGGCAGGAAAAAAGATGAAAACGTAGCGGAAAACATTCCGACATCCGAAATAGAAGGCATGCAAGTCTTGCATCCGACATCTGATGTCCGACTTCCTTGTTGGGTGAGCGAAGCGAACATCGCGCCCAAAGGGCACCCGGGGCGCCAGTTTGCTGGCGCGGGGCTTCCGGTTCAGCCAGGCCCGGAAGCATCATGCGGGTGCGGTGGGGCTGAAAGCGCGCCTGCACCAGAGGATGTACCCGAGAAGCTTGCGTGCGGCTGCCCCGGTACCAGCGCCAGGCTCATCGAGAGGGAAGAATGTGTTCAGAGCGCTGCTGCTCCGCAACAGGCGACTGCCCAGGAGTCCCAGCTTCGCCAGTGGCCGTGCCAGATCAAGCTGGTGCCGGTCAACGCCCCCTACCTCGACAACGCCGACTTGCTGGTGGCGGCCGATTGCACGGCCTATGCCTACGCCAACATTCACGGCGACTTCATGCGCAACAGGATCACCCTGATCGGCTGTCCCAAGCTCGACGACACCGATTACGCGGAAAAACTGACGGAGATCCTGAAGGCGCACGAGATCAGAAGCATCAAGGTGCTGCGCATGGAAGTGCCCTGCTGCGGCGGTATCGTCAATGCGGTCAAGCAGGCCCTCATCAACAGCGGCAGGGTGATCCCCTGGGGTGTGGTCACTGTGGGCACCGATGGGCGAATTGCCGAGGAAGTTTAGCGGCTTGCTTGATTGATCTACTAATACAGGACTATAATAGTCTTAAATAGGGAAGGGGGTGCCGCTGGTGGAGATCATCAGGCGCAATACGGAATACGCCATTCGGGCGCTGGTGTACCTGGCTGCCAACCGGGAGGCCGTCGCCAGTGCCTGGGAGATCGCCGACAGCCAGGAAGTGCCGGTGGAATTCCTGCAAAAAATCCTGCAAAAATTCGTCAAGCGCGGCATCGTCGACTCCCGCCGCGGCGCCCAGGGCGGCTTTTCCCTGGCCAGGGAGCCCGGCGAGGTGACCCTGCTGGAGATCGTGGAGACGATGCAGGGCAAGCTGGCCATGAACCGGTGCTTCCTCGGCCGGGACGGCTGCCCCAGGTCGCCGAATTGCCCGCTCAAGCAAAACTGGCAGGGGATGGAAAAGCAGATCGCCTCGCACATGGCCGGCATCACCCTGCAAGACCTGGTGGACCAGGTAAGGGAATCCTCGAGGTTCGAAGTTCGAGATTCGAACGGGTGCGCGCCCAGAGGGCACCCGGCGGGCGCGGGAAAAGGCGATGAGTGACACTCCCTAACCCCCTGAAGGGGGTGGGCTTCTAAGCAACTCCCGTGGTTTGGCCTGTCTTTTGCGAGACCCCGTTTTCGGGTGGTTGCCACGCAGGCTTGCTCAAACAACTTTGGCCCGTGCCCGGGCTACTACTACGATCTGATGGGGGGTGGTTATTAATACTTAGTCCCGGGTCATCAGCAACTCATCGTCCGATTCTTCACCCTCCTGGTACTCGCTGTACAGCCGGTTGGCTAAGTCCAGCAGCACCTGCAGCTTATCATCGGGCATCATCTTAATCAGTTCGGCCAGCCTCTCTCTGATCTCTTCCAGGACAAGGACCCCTTTGTGAAGGTATGGGGACACGCCCAGCGCCGGGTGCCCTCTGGGCGCGGCACCCGGGCATGTCCCCTATAGTATGCCCGCCTGGCGCGAGCGTAAGCCTCTTGCATTACCGGGGAGACCTGGATGATGGGTTGACCAGGCCCTGCAGCCCGGTGTAGGCGCCGCCGGCATAGGCGATCTCCCCGTCCACCAGCACCAGTTCCACCTTGGTGCGCCAGTCGAGGGGATGGCCGGTCAGCACCACCACGTCGGCGTCCTTGCCCGGCCTCAGGCTGCCCACCCGGTCGGCAACTCCCAGGATCTCCGCCGGGTTGATGGTGATCGCTCTCAGGGCCTCATCCTCGTCCATTCCCTCCCTGACTGCCAGCGCTGCGGCCAGGGGCAGGTACTGCACCGGGATCACCGGGTGGTCGGTCATCAGGGCGACCTTCACCCCGGCCCTGGCCATGATCCCCGGTGTGGCGAAGGTGCGGTCCTTCAATTCCACCTTGACCCGGGCGCTCAGGGATGGCCCCACTACTGCGGGGACACCCCGCCTGGCCAGCTCCCCGGGGATCTTGTGGCCCTCGGTGGCATGCTGGATGCTGACCTTGATGTTGAACTCATCGGCAATCCGCAGAGCGGTCATGATGTCGTCGCTGCGGTGGGCATGCACCAGCAGTGGCAGTTCTCCTCGGAGCACCGGGAGCAGGGCCTCCATTTTCAGGTCCCGGTCCGGGCGCTTGGAGGGGTCGTCCTTGCCGCGGCCCAGCTTGGAGCAGTAATTCTGGGCGTTGACCAGGGTCTCCCGCAGCAGGGCCGCCGTGGCCATGCGGGTGATCGGGGCCTTCTTCTGGTCGCCGTAAACCCGCTTCGGGTTTTCGCCCATCGCTGCCTTGATCCCGACCGGGTTTTTCAGAATAGCCTCGTCCACGGTCCGGGCATAGGTCTTCATCACCAGGCTCTCGCCCCCGATGACGTTGGCGCTGCCAGGCCCCGTCATCACCGTGGTGACCCCGGCCATGACCGCGTCCTGGAAGGCCAGATCCTCCATGTAGATGGCGTCGATCGCCCGCATGTGGGGCGTGACCGGATCCGAGGTCTCGTTGGCGTCGTCTCCCTCCACCCGGTAGATCTCTTCCACGATACCCACGTGGGTGTGGGCGTCGATAAAACCCGGCAGCACGTAGTGGTTGCTGGCGTCCACCAACTGCGCCCCGGGCGGCAGCGAACGCCCGCTGCCCAGGTCGACGATCCGCCTGCCTTCAACGAGCAGCATGCTTTCTCTCTCGTAGAGGTGGCCCTCCATCGTCATTATCTTGCCGTTGATCAGAGCGAGCACTGCACGCCCCCTCCTTTAAAAGAAGTAATGAGTAATGAGTAATGAGTAATGAAGAAATTCTGAGTACCCGAATGAAACGTCAGCCCTCTAAAGGGGCTGAGAAAACTAAAAGAAGCGCTCTCTCTCCATAGTATTTAGAGGGCCGGTTAATTATAACCGGCATGTAGGTGATGAGTAATGAGCAATGAAAGTCCTTCGAATGTCTCCATCTTTCTACTCATCACTCAATCCTCATCACTCGTCACTCGCAAGTTGCGCAGGGTGGACAGGTTGGCTACATCCTCTTTCATGTCCGGCCCCTTGGGGGTCTCCAGGACCATCGGCAGGTGCCTCAGACGGGGGTCGTTCAGGATCAGGCGGAAGGCCTCCAGACCGAGCTTGCCCATTCCGATGTGGGCATGGCGGTCCAGATGGCCGCCCAGGTCGCCCCGGGAGTCGTTCAGGTGGATGGCTTTCAGGTGTTCGATCCCGATCAGGCGGTCCAGGGAGGTGATGGTCTGTTCGTACCCCTCGGGGGTGCGGAGGTCGTAGCCGGCGGCAAAGGCGTGGCAGGTGTCGAAGCAGATGCCGAGCCGCTCCGGGTAGAGGCAGCGCTCCATGATCACGGCCAGGTGCTCGAACTTGTAGCCAACGCTGGAGCCCTGCCCGGCGGTGATCTCCAGCAGTACCGTCACCTGTTCGTCCTGATGCCGGGAAAGCACTCATCCAGGGCGCGGGTGACCCGGCTCAGGCCTGTGTCCTCGCCCGCCCCGCCGTGAGCGCCGGGGTGCACCACGATGAAGGGGAGCCTGAGGGTGGCGCAGCGCTCCACCTCCATGATGAAGCTCTCCAGCGACTTGTCCCAGGCGTCGTCGTCCGGAGTCGCCAGGTTGATCAGGTAGGCGGCGTGGGCGAAGACGGGATCGATCCCGGATGCTGCCCGGGCCGCCTGAAAGCGGGCGACTTCCTCCGTCTCCAGGGGCTTGGCCCGCCACTGCTGGTTGCTCTTGGTGAAGATCTGGATCGTCTCGCAGCCGATGCTGCTGCCGCGTGCAACTGCCTTGTCCACGCCTCCGGCGATGGACATGTGGGCGCCAAGCGGCATCTTGCCACCTTCTCTCTATTTTCCTTCAACTTCGGTCAGTACGTCGTCCAACTGACGCAACATCTCCTCGACGTCGCCCCCGGTGATCACCAGGGGGGGCTGGAAGGCCAGCACGTTGCGGGAGCGGCCGTTCTTGCCGATCAGGATGCCCCGGTTCTTCATCAGTTCCAGCACCCGGTCGGTCTCTGCCGCCGCCGGCTCCCGGCCGTTTTTCACCAATTCCGCTCCCAGCATCAGCCCCAGTCCCCGCACGTCCCCGATCAGCGGGTGCCTGTCTTTCAATTCGAGCAGTCGCCCCTTCAGGAATGCGCCCAGCTTGGCGGCGTTCTCGGCCAGTCTCTCTTTCTCGATGACATCCAGGGTGGCCAGGCCGGCGGTCATGGAGACCGGGTTGCCCCCCAGGGTGGATGACCCGGGCCGGGTGTACCGGTCCGCCACCTCCGGAACGGCGATGAAGGCGCCGATCGGCACCCCGTTCCCCAGGGCCTTGGCCACGGTCATGATCTCCGGCTCCACGCCCCAGTGCTCGATAGCGAACCACTTGCCGGTGCGCCCGAAGCCGGACTGGACCTCGTCGATGATCAGACAGGGCGCCGTATTTATTAAGGATCTCCTTGACCCGCCGGAAGTATTCCGGGGGCGGGGTGATGATGCCGCCGTTGCCCTGGATCGGCTCGGCGATCAGGGCGGCCACCTCGCCGGAGGTGGCAGTCTCGATCACCCGGGCCACCGCCTCGGCGCAGGCCAGGTCGCAGCCCGGGTAGGTGAGGTTCAACGGGCAGCGGTAGCAGTAGGCGTTGGGCACGAAGGAGATCCCCCCGGCGGGGTTGGGGTCGGTGCGCCACATGCGCAGGCCGGTGAGGCTCATGCCGAGGTAGGTGCGCCCGCACAGGCCGTCCTGCAGGGCCAGCAGCTCGCTGCGCCCGGTGGCCACCCGGGCCAGGAGGACCGCTCCCTCGTTGGCCTCGCTGCCGCTGTTGCAGAAGAAGCTCTTCTGCAGCCGGCCCGGGGTGATCCCGGCCAGCCGCTCCGCCAGTTCCACCATCGGCTGGGTCAGGTAGATGTTGCAGACGTGCTGCAGGGCCTGCACCTGGTCGCAGATCCGGGCGGTGATCTCCGGGTGGCAGTGGCCGGCGTTGATGACAGAGACGCCCGCAAAGAAGTCCAGGTACTGCCTGCCATCGCTGTCATACAGGTACTGGCCCCGCCCCCGCACGAACTGTACCGGCTCCTGGTAGAAGTGATTCAGGCAGGGTATGATATATTCCTTTTTCTTGAGAAGGATTTGCTCTGGTCCCATAAAGCCTTCCATCGCAGTTGATGCTCCCTTCCCGTTAATCTTTCACCTGCACTCCCCGCAGGTAGGGGCCGGCGCCAAAGGTGGCCTTTCTCGCCTGCAGCAACTGTTCCCAATCAGCAGTTGCAAATTCATAGGCCTCCGGGTCTCCCCAGAGCCGGTCGATGTTGGCCCGGTAGAGGGCAGTCACCGCTCCCGCCTCCGCGGCGCTGTAACACGGGATCTCCAGGCGCAGACTGCGAAACCCGGCCCCGTAAAAGGAGCGCAGATAGGGCAGGAGGGCGAGTTCGTGGGCCATGAACAGGTGGTTGCGGCAATTGGTGTCGATCTCCAGCGGGTGCACCATCCCGGCTGCGTCCCGCAGCCCGAATCGCCTCCGGCGGCAGGAGCCGCTGCAGATCTGGAAGCGGGTGGCCCCATCCAGCAGGGCTGCCGGCAGGCAGTGGTCGCTGACCATGCCCGGGAGTTGGCCGTGAACGACCGCCTCCAGGGCCAGCGGCGACCTGGCCGGCAGGGACAGGATCTCTTCCGCCCGGAACTCCAGCGGGGCTGTGGCCTGGACGGCGCCGTACGACTGCAGCAGGGCGGCCGCCCTGGCGTTGGCGATGTTGCAGGAATAGTCCGCGTAGAGGGGCAGGCCGGTGGCGCTGGCGGCAAAGATGGCGCCCAGGTTGGTGACCATGATCCCGTCCGGCTGGGGCTGGAGATCGAGGAGTCGCCGACAGGAACCGGTGCACCCGGCCCATCTCGGAAGGCATGGTGATCCGGGGTGTGCCGATGACCACCCGCGCCAAGTGAGAGCTGGAGGTGAGAGGTCAACGGGCGGCTGCCAGCAGCTCGGCGAAGTCGCCGGGGCGCCAGGGCCGGCCCTGGCTGAGGAAGGATTCACCGCTGGTGTAGATCAGGTCGGCCCCGTGCTCCAGTGCCGCCAGGGCGGCTGCCAGGGAGCCGGCCTTGACTGCCAGACGGAGGTCCTGCGAGCGGATGCGATTTGAGATGGCGCCCGGAGGCGGCATTCGCCGCTTCTCACATCCCCAATGGGCAGGGGGTTGTCCCGGAGATCGCCCCGGGTAATCTCGGGCTCGCGCACGGCGCTGCTGAAGAAGCGCGGCTCGCGCTCCCCGGTGTAGCCCACGGACATTGCCCCCGGGTTGCCGAAGGCGTAGAGCGGGCTCATGTCCCGCACCCGCATCTGCTCCAGGTCCCGGTATTCATCCCAGTCGAATTGGTAGCCGCAGGGGTCGGCGTAGTACCGGTCCAGGGCGCGGCGGTAGAAGCCGATCAGGTCCCCCAGGAAACCGGCCTCCCGCATCCGCCCCTCGATCTTCAGGGAGCAGGCCCCGGCGTCGATCACCTCCGGCAGGAAGGGCAGCAGGCAGATGTCCTTGACTGCCAGGAAGTAGGGCCCTGCTTCTCCGGGGTACTGGCCGGGCGCCGTTTCGGCGCCGCCGGGGGCCAGCACCGACCCGGTCTCCCGGTCGATCAGTTCGAATGGCCAGCGGCAGGGCTTCAGGCAGCGGCCACGGTTGCTGCTCTCGCCGAACAGCATCCCGCAGAGGTAGCACTGGCTGCTCTGGGAGAAGCACATGTCCCCATGGATGAAGTACTCCAGTTCCAGGTCGGTCTGGCTGTGCCACAGCTTGATGTCGGCCAGGGTGACCTCCCGGCCCAGGATCGCCCGCCTGATTCCCAGGTCTTTTAAAAGCTGCAGCCCTTCCAGGTTGTGGGCGTTCATCATCACGCTGGCATGGAGGGGTACCCTGAGGCCCAGTTCCCGGGCAAGTTGGACCACTCCCAGGTCCTGGACGATGATCCCGTCGGTGGCGATCTCCTCCAAAAACTGCAGATAGCCGCCCAGATCCTCGATCTCGGCGTTGGTGAGCAGGTTGTTGACGGTGACGTAGACCTTGACTGACCGCTCGTGGGCGTAACCGACCGCTGACCGCAGGTCCTCGTCGGTGAAGTTGAAGTCCTTGCGGTGCAGGCGCATGTTGTATTTCTTGCCGCCCAGGTAGACGGCATCGGCGCCGGCGGCGATCACCGCCTCCAGCACATCCCACTTGCCGACCGGGGCGAGCAGTTCCACCCTGGACAGAATGTACCCTGTTGGACATTGGCTCGACTCCTGACTGTTAGATTTTGGCGCTAAATTTTAATAAAGACGTCAAGGGCGGTGAACAACAAGAGCACCACTCCGATCACCTGGTTGACATAATAGGCGGCCATGGTCACCCTGTTCAGGTCGTCCGGCTTCACCAGCAGGTGCTCCCAGAGGAGCAGGCCGGACACCACCAGCCAGCCCCAGTAATAGAAGAGGCCGAGGGTGGCATAGGGCGGGGCCAGAAACCTGGGCAGCGCCAGCAGCAGCAGGATCACCGCCAGGTGCAGGCCACGGGCGATCCTGAGGGCGCTGCGGACTCCGAAACGGGCGGGGATGGCGTGCAGGCCGGCCTGGCGGTCGAACTCCACATCCTGGGTGGCGTAGATGATATCAAACCCGGCGACCCAGCACATGACCGCCCCGGATAGCAGGATGGGGGGGACGGCAAAGCTGCCGGTCACCGCCAGCCAACTGGCGGTGGGGGCGATGCCGCAGGCAAAGCCCAGCACCAGGTGAGAGGCCCAGGTAAACCGCTTGGTATAGGAGTAGCCAACCAGGATCAACACTGCCACCGGCGCCAGTATCAGGCAGAGCGGGTTCAACTGCCAGGCCCCCAGGAGCAGCAGGGCGAAACCGGTGATACTCAGGCCCAGCACCTCGCCTGCAGTGACCAGGCCCCGTGGCAGGTGGCGTTGGGCGGTGCGGGGGTTGGCAGCGTCGTACCGGATGTCGATCAGCCGGTTGATGGCGTTGGCCGCGTTCCGGGCTCCTACCAGAGCCACCAGGATCCAAAAAAAGGTGCGCAGACCCGGCAGCCCGTTTGCCGCCAGCAGCATTCCCATCAGCCCGAAGGGCAGGGCGAACAGGCTGTGGCTGAACATGACCAGTTCTCCGTATAGCCTGAGCTTCGCCAGGCCGGAGTGGAGCTTGGGTTCGGTTATGGACATCGCTACATCTCCCGGGGGTTGAATACCCCCTTGCCGGAGGCGGGGGATTGCTGTCTGGATCACGTTAAACAAATTTCGCTATAAAAACGGCTATTCCTCTTCACATCAAGAAAACTTGGCTTGCGCCGGGCCGACCGGGGCGCCCTCCGGGTCGGTCCCCGCGCAGGCGGAAGCCACAACTGCGCTTTGCAGGCTCTTCCCTGGGCCTGTGTGCAGCCGGGCTGAAGGTATCAGAGCGGCTATTCCTCTTCACAGAGTACGGGACCTGCATAAGGACGGATGATTTTTCGCACACTATGATTGCTTAAAAATTGCCGGATCAGGAACGAACATGTGGACAATCACCATCAGCCACCCTTTAGATGCCGATGAAAATATCGAACGGGAGGTTTCCGGATGAAATTCGCTGATCTGAGAGAACGGTCGGGATTTCTGGCAGCCTGGGCCTGCCTGGTCCTGCTGCTGGCCGGAACTGCCTACTATGTCTTTGGCTTCGGCGTTCAGCGCCCCTTCTTGCCGCATACGGGATCCGGGGTCCAGATCCAGCAGATGGCGGAGGCCTCCTCGGACTCAAACTCGGATAACGTGTCGCTGCTGGCCCGGGTCATCCAGGGGGAGGCCGGTGATGAGCCATACGACGGCAAGGTGGCGGTCGGGGCCGTGCTGCTGAACCGGATGCAGAGCAGCGCCTTTCCGCATACCCTGCCCGGCGTGGTGTTCCAACCCTATGCCTTCGAGTCGGTTGCCAACGGGCTGATCTGGATGAGCCAGCCATCCTCGGACTGTGTCCGGGCGGCCATTGATGCCCTGAGCGGCTGGGACCCGACCCATGGCGCCCTGTACTTCTGGAACCCGTCAAAAAGCGTTAACCCCTGGGTCTGGACGCGGCAGATCCTGACCCAGATCGGCTCTCAAATCTTTGCCAGGTAACTGGGAAGTGTGATGTGGGACGTGAGAAGTGGGAACAGGCAGCCACTGGACTTCAAAAGGCGGGCAGTACGCCTGCACTATTAGGAGGAGTCGGAGCATGAAACCATCGCGCCAAACCGTGGCCATTATTGCCCTGGCAGTTTTATGGGGCGCTACCGTCTTGTGGGGGATCGGTCAACTGCGGGCGCGGCGCCAGGCGGATGTGCTGCTCCAGAACAAGTACAGCCGGGCCTTTTACGAGACCATGCAGCGCACCAAAAATGTCCAGGCGCTCCTGTCCAAGGGCCTGGTGAGCGGCTCCCCGGACCAGATGGACGCCATCCTGTCCGATCTCTGGTACAACGCCAACTCCGCCCAGGAGAACCTGAGCCAGTTGCCTGTATCCCACGACGTGGTGGCCAGGACCTCCAAGTTTCTGTCCCAGGTCGGGGACTACGCCTATGCGCTGACCAAGAGCAACAAGACCAGTACCCTGAGCGACAAGGACTGGGGCACCATGCAGCAGCTTTACCAGACGTCTATTTCCCTGAATAAGGAGATGTCTACGGTGGAGCAGGATGCGGCCGCGGGCACCTTTCACTGGACGGAGGTCCAGAGCGGCTTGAACCGGCAGTTGCCGCAGGGAGCGGTCGGCAGCGCCGACAACAGCTTTCGCAAGGTGGAGACCCAACTTCACGAACTGCCGGTCCTGCTCTATGACGGACCCTTCTCGGACCACATAGAACAGATGGAACCCCAAGGCCTGACCGGAGGCACGGTAAGCCTCGACCAGGCCCGAAATATCGCCGGGAGCTTCGCCGATCTGGGCGGGGCGACGGTGCGGCAGACAGTGCTGGCCAACGAGGTGCGGGGGAAGATCCCGTCCTACACCATTCAGCTTCGCACCGGCAATAATCCCTCGGATGCCACCACTGTAGATGTCAGCAAGCAAGGCGGCCACGTGGTCTCCATGCTCAACCCGCGCACCGTCTCTACGGGCAAGCTGAGCGTCAATCAGGCCGTGGCCAGGGCTGAGGATTTTCTTAACTCCAAGGGGCTGACCGGCTTCGTGCCGACCTACACCCTGCGGGAGCAGAACGTTTCGACAATCTCCTTCGCCTACAAGCAGGGCAGCGTGATGGTCTACCCGGACCAGGTCAAGCTGCAGGTCGCCCTGGATAACGGGCAGGTCCTGGGGTACGAGGCCCTGGGTTATCTGACCTCGCATCACCAGAGGGCTATTGCGTCCCCGGCCATCTCGGCGGCGGAGGCCAGGGCCAGGATCAGCCCCCGGGCTCAGGTGCTGTCGGAGCGGCTGGCCCTGATCCCCACCTCCGGCAAGGGGGAAGTGCTGACCTATGAATTCGAGACCAAGCTGGGAGATGACGTGTTCCTAGTTTACATAAATGCCCAGAACGGGGAGGAGGAGCAGATCCTCAAGCTGCTCAACCTGCCCAACGGCACCCTCACTATTTGAGGTGGGGTGTGCTCCTCGAGGTTCCGAAGTTCGAACAGTCGACCTGAACCGGGTCCTGATCGGAAATGTGAGAAGCGAAAAGTATGAAGTTGACATAATCCGGATGTGTGAGCAACAAAGCCGGGTGCCACGCCTGCGGGCGGACACCCGGTCTCTGTTATGCGCCACCGGTGTTGGCGCCGGCCGTTTTAGAGGCTGATGGCCTTGAGTTCCGCCAGGCTGTTGATGTCGTTCAGCTTGACCAGGGAGTCCGAAACGGTGTAGAGCACGTCGTTGATATATAAGATCCGCTGGACGTAGCCATCTTGCCGGAAGGGTACCCGCACCGGGATAAACTGGCCATTCATTGGCAGTGTGCTTGGCGCCGAAATGATCCCGCCACCGCCACCCCGCTGCCACCACCAATCATCACCTGGCCGCCTGCCGGAGATGGATTTGGCGCCGGATGCTCGATGGTGCCCTTGAGAACGATCCCCTGGTCGAGGGAGACGTTGAAGACGTAGGCGCCCTGCCAGTAGCTATAGTACTGTCCGACATTGTTGGGTGAAGACACCGGCAGCGCCAGCAGGTTTTTCGAGAGGCTGAACAGCAGGGCCTTGGGGTCGTAAAGAGCCTGGGAATCGCTGCCGTTCGGGAATACATACCGGGAGAGCTCTGTTGGCTGCTGGGGATTGGTCACGTCGAACAGGGCGATCTTCAGCCCGGTCGGGCGTGCCATCCCATTCTCCTGTGGATTGGGCGTCGTATCCTTGCCGATGCCGATGATGTGGTTCTCGTCGTATGGCTGCAGGTAGTCGGAGAAGCCGGGGATATTCAGGTCGCCCAGCACTTTCGGCGAGGCGGGGTCGGACAGGTCGACCACGAAAAAGGGGTCGACCTGTTGGAAGGTGACCAGGTAGGCCCGCTGGCCGATAAACCTGGCGGAGTAGATGTGCTCGCCCGGGGCCAGGCCGGTCAACTGCCCCACCAACTGCAGCTCGGGGCCGTAGACGAAGATGTTGTTGCTGCTGTTGGCCGATTGCTCCTGGTCCCTGGTGGTGGTGGCGATCCGGAAGTAGCCGTCCTGCTCGTCCATGGAATACTGGTTGAGCACCTGGCCCGGCACATCGACCTCGGCCTGAAAGGCTGCGTCATAGCCGCTGATCTGGATCTTCTGCACCAGGGTCTGGTCCTCTGCAGCAGCCACGTCTTGCTGCATGGACGATACAATCTGGGCGATCTCCGCCTGGTTGCCCGGCCCGGTGCTGTTCCCCATGGAGAGCACCTCGGCCAGGTCCTGCAGCTTCTGCTCCTGGCTGGCGTCGGGGTCACTCAACTGGTTGGCGAGGCTGTCCGGCAGCAGGGGGGTCAACTGGCCCAGGTATTTCTGGAGCAGGGGGAGCGGATCGACCGGCGCCGGGGACGCCAGGTAGATGTTCTGCGCCGAGGCAAAGACCTGCTGGGTGGCGCCCGTCAGGAAGACGCCTGTCTTCCTGGTCGCAGCATCCAGGTTGTAGGCCTCCACCATGGTGTATTGATAGCTGGGATAGGGGAGGTCGAAGTATTGGATGGCCGAGGCCGGAAGGGTGGTGACGCTGCCGTTCCCCTCGATGATCTCCGGCAGCCTCACGCTGTCCTGCCCGCTGTCCTGGGGCTGGCCCAGGTCAAGAGGGGTGTTGACGATCAGGTAGACATAGCCGCCGATCATCCGGGAGGCCACGTAAGAGGCCCCGGTGACGGAGAACGAGTCCAGCAACTGCGGGCTGGATTTGTCCGACGTATCATAGACGGCCACGGACACACCCTGGGATTGGGGCGGGTAGACCGGAAGCGACTGATCGATGCCGGGCGCCGCGATGTTCGCGTGTTGAAGATCAGTGGCCTGATCAGGGGTTCCTGCCGGCCGATCACCAGCATCCGGTTTCCATATACGAAAAGCCCCACCGGGGGGTTGTTGAAGGCCAGGCTGGACAGCACCTGGGCCTGCTCCGGGGGGTAGGCGGACAGGATATCGATCTTGCTGCCGGATCTCACATAGAGATAACTCCCGTCACTCTTGACAATGTCCGCCTCGTCGACCCCCGCCACCTGGTTGTTGGTGACGGAATAATCGGAGGACGCAAGCGGACCGGAGACGCTGGAACCGGCGGCAGAGAGCGCTGTGGCTGACGGCGCCGTGGATGTAGCCGCCAGCGGCGCCGCGGACTGCTCCGTGATCCCGATTGTGCCGCCATTTACGATCACGCCAGGCGCGAGCAGCGAGGCAAGTTTGGTGTGGCTGTCTATGAAATCCTGCAGTTCTTGCAGGTCCTTGAAGCGCCCGGTGGTACTGGCGTCCACCGGCCGCGGCCGGACGGCGGTGCCCAGGCTCACGAAAATCAATAACAAGATTGCGGCGGTCACCAGAAAGCAGGTCGTCAAAGGTTTTTTATGGTTAGTCATAGCGGCTGTCCCTCCCTTTATTCTCCTCTATTTGAAACTGTTGGATGTCGCTCACAGTCAATGCACCGAAGCAGCCACCCCTTTCAATTCTGCGTCAGGCAAACTGCCGGTCACCGTCAGCAGGAAACTGGCTCCGTTTTTCTGGGCCTGCCAGGTGATCCGGTCAGCGCCGGGCGGCTGATTGCCAGTGGCGTTGGCGGAGGCCACGGTGCCGGCGGTCTGGTTGACCGCCGCATTGGCGGAGGCCGGAGCGCCGGCCGCCTGGTTTTCCGCTGCATTGGCCGCGGGAGTCACCGGTTGCGGAGCAGGGCTGTTCAAGGGCTGGATCTCCAGGGTTATCCATCCACCGGTCTGGCCATTGCGGTAGGTCAACAGCAGGCTGTCCTGACCGGGGTGCGGCGCCGGCTCCTGGATGCTGCCGGCGCTGCTCCCACCAGAGGCTGGGGGCTGCGGGGAGCAGGATGCCAGGGAGTAGTCCGGTGGCAGGTAGCCCGGCTCAAACACCGTATAGCCTTGCTGCTCCAGTTCCTGATAACTCGTTGGCTGTGGCGCCGGGTTCGTCGTTGGGGTCTCCAGCGTCTTGTACGCAGCCCCGCTGCCAGTGCCAGGGTTGTCTGCCGCTGTCCCCTTATTTTCCTGCGGGGAGGGGGCGCCGCCGGTGGGTCCCTCTCTGATGTTCAATGCCTTCTGGCCGCCAGATCCCCGGGCATCTTCCAACTCAAGCCCCTGAGGAAGGCTCATTGCGGGAGTATCCTGGCGCGCCAGGGTTTGGGGTACCTGGGCTGCCCGGCCAGCCATAGTTGAATTCAGCGAAGCGACCTGTCCGGTGATCACTGGCAAGTGTCTCGATGCCGCCCAGGAGACCGTCACCAGGAGCATCAGGCCGGCCAGGGCGGGGACCAGCCAGGGTCTGGCAAGCGCCTTTCCCAGCGAAAAAAAGCCCTCCCCCCGCGCCGCGCCCGCAAGCGGGTACCCGGCATGGGCGGGGGTCAGGTTCGACATGACCTGCGCGGTAAAGCCGGCGGAGAGCGCCGGTACCGGATCACCGGAGCGGATCAGCCGTGCTTCCTCTTCCTTGCAGCGCGCCAGCCGGCCGCAGAGGGCGCAACCCTGGAGATGGGCCTCCACCCTGAGCCGGCGCGGCTCATCAAGTTCACCGTCGATGTAGGTATCGAGGAGTTTTTCTATTTCCCTGCAGGTGTACATGTAGCCCCTCCTCCTTCCTGGTTCTGACACCGGGTATGTTCCCATTCCGGCTGCAGCGTCATCATGCTGCGCAGCTTTTGCCTGGCCCGGAACAGGCGGACCTCGATGCTGTTGCGCCTGGTCTGCATGATGTAGGAGATCTCGTCGTAGCTCAACTCTTCAAAATAGCGCAGGATGACGATCAACCGGTCGGGAGGTTTGAGACTTTTCAGAGCATTGACGATCTCCAGCCCGACCTCTTTTCTTTCCCAGGCCGCCTCGGGATCGAGGCTCCGGCTTGACCCCTCCCTGGATGCCAGGTTGGGCTGCAGGCCCGAATCCACCGCCTGGGTCTCCGAGATCCGGTTGTCGCAGACATCCCACGGTATGAACTGATGCCTGGCCAGGCGCCGGAGACTGCTCAAGGCCAGGTTGGTGGCAATCCGGTACAGCCAGGGCGCGAAAGGCCGGTCCTGATCGAATTTTCCAAGGTGGTGGTAGCACCTCAAAAAAGTCTCCTGGGCGATATCTTCAGCCTCCTGCTTATTTCTCAGCAACCGGTACAGGATGCGGTACACCGCTTGCTGGTGGCGCCCGACGATGATCTCAAAGGCCTGCAGATCACCCGCCAGCGTTTGCCTGACCAACTCCTGGTCGGTAGGATGCCCTTCCAACATGTTTCCGCCTTTCCCGGCTGGGCTTACTTAGAATACGCAGGCCCAGTATGAAATCTTACATTTTTATTTGGAGGATGGATGATTCCCCCGGTGAACCCCGGTTTTGGCAACAGCAAGGTAAGATACGGTGGTTTGTATAATCGGTACTGCTGCATGAAGTAGTTCGGAGTGTCAATCGGAGAGCGACAGGATCCTGTATCCATATCTATTAGTTCGCCGCCACATTACTCTTCCCCCTGCCCGCCCATCTCTGATCAGGCAAAAAAACCTGCCGGAATTCCGGCAGGCGGTGTGGCGTGTAGCGATAAGATAATTATGTCAACTATGCTGGGTTCTCAAGGGAACACCAGGGATGTCTCTTTCGCCCGGGCCTGTCAATAGCGTGGACACGCTGAACACCCCCGGCGTGCTGATCCCTATACCATCAGTATACCACATTTGGGGGAAATTGCTATTTACACTGCCCAATTGGGGTCACAATTTTGAACCTGCTTGAACTACCGCGGGCCGGACGTAGGCTCTATGGGATAGGCCAGAAATTTTGTGTCGGAGCAGTCCAGGATCTGGACGCCGGGGCCGTCCAGCCTGGCAACTTCCCGGTAGTGGACGCCAGCCTCGGCCAGCCGCACCCGGTTGGAGTGATCGGACCGAAAGCAGACCAGTACGAGATGCGCCCTCCTCATCTCCGCCAGTTGGCTTTGGAGGATCACATTCTCCTTGGACTGCCGTTCAAAATAGGCGCCTGACACCAGGTACAGGTTGAGGCACAGCACGAGGATGATAGCCAGCCCCAGGATCCGCTGCGGTTTGCTGTTGATAGCCAGGCCGAGCATGGCGCAGAATACCGGCAGCAGCCACAACTGGGGGGCATACCTCGCCCACCAGGACTCAGGATTGACCAGGGCGGAACAGACGATCAACAACCCCAGGCCGGTATAGGCCATGGTATTTTTCTTGTCGAGCGGCCAGGCGGTTGCCAGCAGGATCAGGGACAACAGGACCGCCCCGCCGAACAGCGGGCCGAACCCGGCGATCCTGGTATCCAGCCAGATAGCCTCCAGCTCTTCCGTGCTCACCGTAAACGGCCATTTCCAATGGGTTGGCCGCGAGCCGGCCGCGTTCTCGGTCTTGGAAAAGGTTGATATGAACAGTTTTTCTAGTCTGTTCATGGCTTGAAAATCCGCCGGGCTGTTGGCTGTCACGATGTTCACGGCGTGGGGGCCGGCCAGGGGGTAGAAGGGGTTGCCGTTGTTGACGGTGTTGGTCACGTAGGGGTTGAAGCCGACAAACAGCAAGCCGGCAATCAGGCCGATACCCAGTGATGAGGCGATCAGCTTGAACGGCCGCCCATCCTTCACGAGAAACAGGTATGACAGAATTGGCAGGCCCAGCGCCAGGATATAGGCCAGGGCCGTAAACTTGATGTTGACGGTGATGATCACGCTGAGAGTCAACACCAGCGCTAAAAAGATCGCGGGGCTTTTGATGATCAGATAAAGCAGGGACAGGATGATGATCAGCATCGATGACAACTGCCCGTCGATATAGAAGGTTGACGCTTGCAGGATGGCGATCGGGTTGCACGCTGCCAGCGCCGAGAAAAGCACGGGTTCCGGCGCCCCGCGTCTGTAGTGGGTCGACAGCGCCGACAAGCAGAGCCAAAAGGAGGCGACGATCAGGAGAATATTGAAGACCTTGCCCTGTTCGATGTGCCCGGTCAGGCTGTAGAGCGAGGCGGAAGCGATCCAGGGACCCTTGGCGTAGTGGTTGATCCAGATGCCGCTCACTTCCGGCAGGGGCTGGTCATGAAATGGGTTCCAGCCGTTGGCCAGTTGAATAATCGCTTCCTGGTGGTAGGTCTGGCCGTCCCAGGACAGGTCGTAGAACTTGCCGGAGACGTAGATGCCGAGCAGGAAGATGACGGCCAGGAAGATCAGGACACCGGTAAAAGCCAACAGTTTCCTGCCTGGAAAATAGCGGCTGCACAGGAACCAGGCCGCCATCACGGTCACCGCCAGCGTCAGCCAGAAACTGGATGGCGATAGGGAGTGGCCGGCTGTAAACCACAGTGAGGAGATCAACAAGAGGGCGGCGATAAAGATGATCACGGCCGCCCCCAGGATGAAGCTGGCATCCGCCACGTTTTGATACCTGTTGCCGGTCACTGTTTGCATGTTTTACCCACGTTCTGGCAGACGGCATATGAGCGGACCAGTTGAATTCCCCCGGGGCAGCGCTGTCTGATCAGTTCCGGCTGGTGATGCTTGAGCCGGTCAGGCCGATAAGGCAATCATGATCACGCCGATGATGATGACGCCCAGTCCGGCAATCCGCAGCATGGGCATGGTCTCCTTGAACAGCAGCACCGAGAAGACGCAGACCAGGACGTACCCCAGCGCCACCATCGGGTAGGCGTAGGAGAGTTCCACCCGGGCCAGGCTGTAGATCCACAGGACGGTGGAGATGCCATAGAGGGACAAGGCGAACCACATATAGGGGTTGGCCAGGTAGCTGGCCAGCATACTGGTTGCCGCTGCCTCTCTGGCTACCGCCAGTTTGGTGCCGTACTTGAGCGCCAGTTGACCGCAAGATCCCAGCAGGATCGATAATAGTATGGCCACAATCGGTTTCATCAACACGCCTCCCATAAAAGTCCCGCAGCTACGCTGGATCGGTGCCTAGATGCCTTTATTTTATCATAAACAGAGATCCAACTATCCCTCATCTGGCAAAACCGGCAGTTATGGCAGGATGGCTTGTTGCTGGTAGGTTCTAAACGCTGGCAGGACGCCGGGAAGGGGGTGACGAGCTGATCATGTTCATACCAGAGCGGGTAGTCATCTGTGATAAAGCCCGGCTGACGGGGGCAAGATACAGACAGGTATCAGGTTTTGAAGATGCTTTCGGAAGGCCGGTGAGGTTGTTGCCGCACAAGGTGATGCAGGGTCTGGCCGGCGAGGATGCTGTCGTCGAGCGGTCGGCTTTCAACGATATAGTGACGGGGCTCCAGGAGCGGGGCTACACCGTCTATGGCACGGTGAACGAGAAGGGGGCCGGGATCTTCCGCCCGCTGAGCGATGCGGGCGAGTTGAGCCTGCGCTGCACCGGCGGCACTATGCCGCCGAAGTATTTGTGGTACCCGCCGTTCGAAACGCTGTTCACCTATGACCGGCAAACCGGGGAGTTCCACACTGACATCGAACAGACCCGCCATGCCGTGTTCGGCATCCGTCCCTGCGACGTGCACGCCCTGCTCGCCCTGGACGAGGTTTTTCTGGGCGGGGAGTACCGGGATCCCTACTACCGGGCGCGCCGGGTCGACCTGCCGCTGGTGGTCTTCAACTGCGTGGAGGCGGGCGATACCTGCTTCTGCTCCTCCATGGGGACGGGGCCGGGGCTCGACCATGACTACGACCTACTGATCACCGACCTGGGGAGCACCAACGGGGAGGGGAGTGAGCGCTTCCTGTTGGAGGTGGGGAGCAGCCGGGGCGGCGAATTGGCGCGGGGGCTGCGGGGAGAGGCGGTGGTGGATGAGGACTACCAGGTAAAAAATCGGCGGTTGCAGGAGACTGCCGCCGGGGCGCGGATCACGCTGAATACCGAGGATCTCCCCCGCCTGATGCACGACGGACACGACCATCCCTACTGGCGGGAGGTCACCGACAAGTGCTTCGGCTGCGCCAACTGCACCTCGGTCTGTCCCACCTGCTACTGTGCAGACATCTTCGACGAGACCGACTTTTCGCTGCGGGAGACCAAGCGCAAGCGGCGCTGGTCCTGGTGCTTTCTGGTGGAGTTCGGGGCGGTGCACGGGGGCAACTTTCGGGAGGAGCGGATCGACCGCCTGCGTCAATTCATGCAGCACAAGCTGAACTTTTCGATCGGCCAGTACGGCTTCTTCCACTGCGTCGGCTGCGGGCGCTGCATCGTCTGGTGCCCGGCCAATATCGATATTGCCCAGACCGGGCGGGCGATCAGGGGTGATGCCTGATGGTCAAAACAGATGAAGAGATAGGGGGCGCCGTAAATCCCGCCTGGAATCCATTCAGGCTGCAGCCGGTGGAAATAGTGGGGCTGAAGCAGGAGACCTCCGACGTGAAAACATATACCCTGCGCCTGGCTGACGGAAGCCACTTCCGGTTCCTACCGGGGCAGTTCAACATGGTCTCGGTGATCGGTATCGGCGAGGCGGCCATCTCCATGAGTTCCGATCCGGACGGGCTGGAGGCGATCGAGCGGGGAACCTGGCAACACACCGTCAGGCGGGTGGGCAACGTTACCAAGTCCCTGGACCGGCTGCAGGTGGGGGACCGCTTCTTCATCCGGGGCCCCTACGGCAACGGCTGGCCGCCGCGCCCAAAGGGCACCCGCCCGCTTCAGCAGGCCGGGGAGGGCCGCGACCTGGCGGTCATCGCCGGAGGCGTGGGACTGGCCCCGCTGCGCCCGGTGGTCTACCGGAGGCTGGCCAACAAGACTGGCCGGCTGGAGATCCTGTATGGCGCCCGCACGCCGGAGGACATGCCCTTTCGGGACGAATTCAGGACCTGGGAGCAGAACGGCGCCAGGCTCATGCTGACCGTCGACAAGATTGCCGGGGGCGCCGCTTGGCCCTACCGGGTCGGGCTGGCGCCCGCGTTAATAAAGGAGATGGAGATCCTGCCGGGGCAGGGGCAGGTCTTTGTCTGCGGCCCGGAGGTCATGATGAAGTTCGTGGTCAGGGAATTGACGAAACGGGGCTGGCCGCCCGAGGAGATCTTCATCTCCCTGGAGCGGCGGATGGAGTGCGGCCAGAAGACCTGCGGGCGCTGCCAGGTGGATGCCGTCTACGTCTGCCAGGACGGCCCCGTCTTTTCCTACGCCGTGGTCAAGGAATTGCTGGGCGTAGATCTGTAGCCGCAAGCTGCGGGTGCCTGCATGTTGGTTGATCACGGCGTGCAGATTATGTCAACTTAAAGGCAAGGTTTCCTGCATAGTATTCCTGTGGATAGATTATGTAAACTTGATCAGATAGGTGGAGTGAGCCGATTTTTTGTGGCTGCCCCGGTTTCAGTGACGACGATTATGCCAGCTAGTTTATACAGGGGAAGTGATTTCGTGATTGCTCAGGCGGATAAGCTGAAGATGGCCGTTTTCAAGTTCACCTCCTGTTCGGGGTGCCAGACGCCGTTCCTGAACATGGAGACGGAGATCCTGGACCTGGCCGATCACGTGGAGGTCGCCTGCTTCGCCATGGCCAGCAGCGCCACCAGGCCGGGGCCGTATGACCTGACTTTCATCGAGGGCGGCATCAGTTGCGAGGAGGATGTGCGGCGGATCAACATGGTGCGGCAGGAGTCCAAGATCCTGGTGGCCATCGGCAACTGCGCCGTCTACGGCGGCCCCCAGGCGCTGCGCAACTTCCTGGACCTGGAAGACTTGAAAAAGGCTGTCTACCCGCAGCCGGACCTGGTCCACTGTTTCCCCACCTGCAAGGGCATCGCCGACTACGTGCCGGTGGACGGCTTTCTGAACGGCTGCCCGGTCGACCAGGGCCACCTGCAGGATTACATTGTCAGCGTCCTGCTGGGCAAGGCCCCCGAGGTCAGTACCCGCAGCGTCTGCCTGGAGTGCAAGATGAAGGAGAACATCTGCCTGATCGTGGCGGAAGGGGTGGCCTGCATGGGCGTGGTCACCGGGACCGGCTGCGGGGCGCTGTGCCCGTCCTTCGACCGGGGCTGCTACGGCTGCTTCGGCCCCAGCGCCGACCCCAACCTGAATTCCTTTGCCAATCTGTGCCGGGAACTGGGGCTGACCGAGGAAGAGATCAACCGCAAGCTGAGTCTACATCGTCAACAATGCCAAGGCGTTCCGGGAGGAGGCGGAGAGGCATGTGCCCCAGCCAGTTAAAGGTTGATTACCTGACCCGGGTCGAGGGCGAGGGGGGGATCGAGCTCGACCTGGACGAACAGCGCCAGTTGCTGGACGCCAGGGTGACGATTTTCGAGCCGCCCCGCTTCTTCGAGGGGATCGTCAGGGGGCGGCGCTGCGAGGAGATCGCCGACATCATCGCCCGCATCTGCGGGTTGTGTCCGGTCACCTATCAACTGGGGACGCTGCTGGCCATCGAGCAGATTCTGGGGGTAGAGGTCAGCCGGCAGGTCCAGTTGCTGCGCAAGGTGTTCATTCTCAGCCAGTACCTGGGCAGCCACGGTATCCACGTCTTCTTCCTCGCCCTGCCGGACTACCTGGGCTACGACAATATCTTCGAGATGGCCGGTGAGCACCGCGACCTGGTCAACCGCGGCCTGCGGCTGAAGAAGTTGGGCAATGACATCACCTCCTTTTTGGGGGCCAGGGAGGTGCATCCGGTCACAGCCGTTATCGGGGGCTTCACCAAGCTGCCGCCCCGAAGCATGCTGGACGACCTGATCATTCAATTGAAGGCGCGGCAGGAAGACGCCCAAGCCGCCCTGGAATTCGTCGCTCACCTGCCCCGGCCCGCCTGGGTGGGCGGCCGGGTGTTCGGGGCGCTGTTACACCCCGCGGAGTACGGCCTCGACGAGGGGCGCTGGTGCACCAACGACGGCCTGGCCCTGTCGGCGGAGGAGTTCACCGGCTACGTCGAGGAGTACCAGGTGCCCTACTCCAACTCCCTGCGCTGCCGCCTGAAAAACGGCGCCTACTACATGGTGGGGCCGCTGGCGCGGGTCAATCTCAACTTCGAGCAACTCTCCGCTGAAGCCCGCCGTGCTGCCAGCCGGCTCAATCTCAGCGTTCCCGACTACAATCCTTTCAACTCCATCGTCGCCCGGCTGCTGGAGATCGTGCACGCCATCGAGATCAGTATCAATTACCTGGCAGAGATCGAGGTCCGCGAGGAATCGCTATCCTACGACATCAGGGCCGGCGCCGCCGCCTCTCTGATCGAGGCGCCGCGCGGCACCCTGTATCACCGGTTCCGGATCGACGACCGCGGTTTCGTCCAGGAGGCCCGCATCATCGCTCCCACCACCCAGAACCTGTCGCGCATCGAGCAGGATTTAAAAGAGCTGGTGCCACAGATCGCTCACGAGCCGGACGACCAGATTACCCGGGCCTGCGAGGTGGCCGTCCGCAACTACGACCCCTGCATCTCCTGCGCCACCCACTGCATCATCACCGGAAGATCGTAACCCGGAAGATCGTGCCGTGGCCGAGTCGCCGATGGCGGTAACGCCCTGTCCTGCTGTGGCGGCCTCCAGGCTGGCTGCGGTTGGCTCCGCGCCGGCTGTCCCTGCTGCCGGCGACCGGTCGTGTCCGGGTTGTGAGGCAACTGGAGCCGTGGTGGAGTTACCCTGGGCTGGTTCAGGGATTCGAACTGTGACGGCGGAAAACGGCCCCTGCATCAGCTGGCGTATGGCGGATGCCGGTAACTGGCGGTAGTGTCGGAATAACTCCTGCGGTCCCCAGGCAGAACATACCGAGGACTAGCAGGGCGACTACCGCAGCAACCCAGGTCTTGAGAGACAGACGCCTCAGGGCCCAGAGGGCACGGAGCCACTGCCGCAAGAGGGCAACCCAGTTCGCCCTCTCAGGGATCTGCAGGCGCGATCGGCGTCATGTCCACCGCTCCGTAAGCGGCGCCGGCCACTGCCACCTGCGGTGCGCATCCCCGCATCATCACCCACAGTTTCTGCAGGGCGCCGTGGCGGATTGGCTCCTCGACAAATCGCCAGGACAGGGCGGCGAGTGCGATGCTGGCCGCCACCTGGAGAGCGGCCCGCACCACATTCACTCCGCTCGTATTCACCACCGGGCTGGTCAGCACAATGACGGGGTAGTGCCAGAGGTAGATGCCATAGGAGCGCTCGCCCAACCAGCGCAGGGGCTCCCAGCCAAGGGCTCTGCCCAGGCGGCTCGCCGGGTGGGCGAGGGCGGCGACCAGGATGGCGGCGGCGGCTGACAGCAGCAACAAGCCACCGCGGTAGAGGAAGGTCTCGTACTGGTTGGTCCGCCACATCATGGCCAACACGATGATCAGACCTGCACACCCGGCCAGGTCGATGCCGAGGCGCCCCAAGGGCGAGACCTCACCGGAAAGTTTTTGGCCCGGCCATACCAGGGCGAGGGCGGCGCCGATGAGCAGGGCAAAGGCGCGGGTGTCGGTGCCGTAATATACCCGGCTGGGGTCGCTGCCGGGGTGGTACAGGACAGCCATCGCCAGTGCGGAGGCGGCTGCGCCGGCCAGGGTCAGACCGGCCAACAGCCCCCGGTGGGGTATATAGCGCAGCCCGAACAGCAGCAGCAACGGCCAGAGCAGGTAGAACTGCCCCTCCACCGCCAGTGACCACAGGTGTCCGAAGGGAGAGGGTGGGCCGAAGCTGGCGAAGTAGGAGACCTGATGGAAGATGAACCACCAGTTGCTGACGTAGGCCATGGATGCCACCATGTCATACCTTAAGGCGGCCAATTGGGCGTGATCGTACAGCGTGACCCAGTCCACGACAACGATGAGCATGATGAACAGGGCCGGAAACAAGCGCCGCGCCCGCCGCAGCCAGAAGTCCCTGAGCCCGATCCCTCCGCTTTCCTGCCACTCGGTAACCAGCAGGTCTGTAATGAGGTAGCCGGACAACACGAAAAACACGTCGACACCGAGCAAACCGCCGGGAGCAAAACCCAACTGGAGGTGATAGGCGATCACACCAAGCACCGCCAGTGCCCGCAGTCCGTCCAGACCGGGCATGTAACGGCCTGCCCCCCTAGGCACGGCAACTCCCCCCTTGCCAACCGGCGCCCCGGGCGAACCCGTCATTGATCGGTCAACCGGCAGCCGGATATATCATGGCGATGCGCCTCATGTTCCGTTCCTGTCATTGAAGTGATTGCGGCTTAAAGCCGTCCCAGCCATGTTCTCTATTCTTAGTTACGATGGCATCCGGAAAAAAATGACAGCATTCAAAAATATTTTTGAGCGCTGTTCACGCATTCCGAAAAAGCCAATCTGATCATCATCAGGCGGATACTCCCGAAAAAGACGGGAAGGGAGATTACGTATGAACAATCTCATCAATCAGGACCAGTATAAAACCGGCGTTCCGGACGCCGGTTTTATTGGGCACTATTGGATGTGAAGGCTCATTGAAACTTTTAGGCGTTGCTCCTGCGGCGCCTTGCGGCAGCCTGTCCGAGGGGGCAGGTGATCAGGCACTTCCCGCAGAAGCTTGCCCCGAAGGTGCCCTCTCCGTGTTCCGTATTGGTGAGCGCCGGATCGCGCCGGTGCCATTTATAGTCGTACATCAGACGGGCGTCTGGGTGCGCTGGGCGCGGCACATCGATCTGAGCCTGGAAGGGCGCCCCCTCCCAGATCTTGCTGCTGAATCCCGAAGCCGACCATGAGCAGGCATCGGTATCGACAACCCCGTAAATGAATTGCTTCCCATCGATGACCACCTTCCACTCCTCCTCGGTATTGATGGCGCCGATAGGACAGTTCTTGACACAGGCCAGGCACTGCTTGCACCTTTCCAGGTCTTGATCCCGAACCTGATCCGGCGCCAGTTCCGCTTCTGTCAACACGGCAATGAAGCGTTGCCTGGGGCCGAACTCGGGCGTCAATACCAGGCCCTGCAAACCGAAAGTCCCCAGACCTGCCGCCACCGCCGCATGCCGGAAGGATATCGGCCCGTGATGCTTTCGCTTGTCCCAATACTGCTCACCGCGGGCCGGCACCGGCAGCGCCAGGTAGCCGCTGTCTTCCAGATACCGGGCTACCCGGTAGGCCAGGCAGTGGAGCTCCTGGTTGAGATAGCTGTAGCCAAAGATATTGTACGAGTAGTTGGAGATCTCTTGCCGCATCACCTCGATACTGGCATCCGGAATATGAAGACCCAGAACGACGACGCTTTTTACCTCCGGAAACAGGTCGATCGCCCTGTTGCCGGGCTTTAGTGCGGCATCCAGCCTTGCCGCCGGAGCAATGCCGATCAGATCGGCGCCCTGGTCCCTGGCAAACTGGCGAACCTTTCCGGTTAGCTCCTCCTCCATTTCAAACCCCCCTTGAGAATTTTAAGCTAAAGGTCCGTTAGCTCCCGACTTTGTTCTGGGCATGAGCCGCCTTGGCTTCAACCCTGGCATTGAACTTGGCGGCATCGATGACGAACCTTTCGTGGATCCCTTCGGAAATCTTGTCGACTCCGTCATCGGCAACGATCGAAAAAACGAGCTTTTTCCCCTCGACCCTTTCCAGCCTCGTCTTGACGGTGACCGTCAACCCGGGCGGGGTAGCAGCCACATGGCTGAATTTGACGTCAGTACCTACAGTCTGCTCGGTTGGCCAGTCAAGGTGGGGGTTGACGGCTTGAATACAGGTCCATTCGATCAGGCAGACCATGACCGGGGTAGCCAACACCTTGGGCATGACCCTAAATTCTGGTGCTTCGGGGAAGAAGAAGGGCACGGTCTTGCTTTCTGGAACCTCAAACTGAAACTCGAAAGTAAGGCCAGGTTGTAAAGAATCCCTCACTACAATCGCCTCCTTTGGAATTAGGTTAAGTTAAAATTAGCATGGAGGCTTTCATAATACAAATTGATATATATAATAATGATTAATTAGTATTTCTTATATATGGGGAGGTCATCCATTTGGAATGGCATCAGATCTCCGGCTTTTACAACGTAGCGAAGTTAGGAAGCTTTACCAAGGCTTCCAAGGCTGTGTTCCGGACGCAGCCTGCGCTGACCCAGCAGATCCAGGCCCTCGAGGAAGAGTTGGGGTGCCAGTTGTTCGAAAGGATCGGCAAGCGCAAACTGATTCTGACACCGGCCGGCGAGAGGCTCCTGGATTTTTCGAGAGACATGCTGGCGAAACATGAAAGCCTGGTAGAAGACCTAAATGAATTGAAGGGCCTGCAAAAAGGACGGCTCCGGATAGCCGCTCGCTACACGACGCTCTACAACCTGTTGCCGGAAGTGTTGGAGATGTATACCCAGCGGTTTCCCCTGGTGGAGTTGTCCCTGTTTGACCGGTCGCACGCCGATATCATTGAACTCGTGAAAAATGGAGATGTTGACTTCGGAATAACACTGGAGTCGTTAGCTTCGGGCAACTTTGGCAAGATTCAATGGAAGCAGGTGGAGTCGGTATTGTTGACGCCAAAGGGGCATCCATTGGCCGGGGCAAAACAAGTTACGGTTGAAGAGATTGCCACATATCCTCTGATCTTGCCTCCAAAAAGCAATGAATACTCGAGCCGCAACAGGTTGGAAGAGCTTTTCAGGACACAGAACGTCCATTTTCGAGTGTTCATGGAGTCTTCAAATGTTGAGTTGAGCGCCCTTTATGTAGAAATGGGGCTGGGCGTATCATATGCGACCGTAGACAGGGATTGCCTGCCCAAGTTAAAGCATAGAAAACTGGAGTTTGTACCGCTTGCCCATTATTTCGAACCGGAGCATATTGTCGTGATCTTTAGAAAAGACAGGGAAGACAAAGCTTACAGAAGAGCCTTCTTAAATATTCTTTTGCATAGTTAGCCCGTTAAAAGACTTTTTCGTAAATTTGGCGCTAAGCTCCTAAGACTGACGACGTGGCGCTTATCGGGAATCCGCAGACGGCGGTGCCCTAGGACCGGCCTGCGGCATCCGGCTGCCTGGGCTGAGAACGGGGCTTGTCCCGGTAGGCGCAGAGATCGTTCAGGACACAGGATGGGCAGTCCGGCCTCCGGGCGCTGCAGACCTGGCGGCCGTGAAATATGAACAGGTGATGCGCCAATCCCCACTCTTGCTCCGGGATCAGCGCCTTCAACTGCTGTTCGGTGCCCTCGGGCATCCTGGCTGTTGCCAGTCCCAGCCGGTTGGCGACCCGGTGCACGTGGGTGTCCACGCCCAGGCCTGGTTTGCCAAAGGCGTTGGACAGCAGTACGTTGGCCGTCTTGCGGCCGACGCCGGGCAGGGCCAGCAGCCCTTCCAGGGTGTCCGGGATGACGCCTCCGTATTGCTGCATGATCAGCCTGGCGGCCGCCACCAGGTGTTCCGCCTTGGCGCTGTACAGACCCACCGATCTGATCATTTCGGAGACATCATCGACACCGGCTTCCGCCAGGCTCTGAACCACCGGGTGCCTGGCAAACAGGGCCGGTGTGACCCGGTTGACCTGGACGTCGGTGGTCTGGGCCGAAAGGATGGTGGCTACCATGGCCTGGTAGGGGTCCAGGAAATTTAGGCGCGGACCGGCGTCGGGGTATTCTTGCCGTAGGCGTTCCACCACCATGGCGGTTGTTCTTTTCAGCTTTGCTTTTTCGTCCCTGGCCAAAACGGATGCTCCTTGTGGTTAGTATTCGGAGCCATTTCTTCTGCTCACTGGTTGGGCGGCGGAACTTGAAGTTTACTTTGGCATCAAGTTGCACCGTATTGCTTACGAACAGGAGCTTGTTATACTTTAAGTAATACAAAGGACGAGGTGATATAAGATGGCCGGGCGGATGGACGGGAACATGAACGAGAATGGGAGCATGAATCGGGATCAGAGCCCGGGCGGGAGCGAGGCTATAAGCAGGCGCGGTTTAGAGCATTCCGAAAGCCAGCCTGATCAGCATCAGGCAGATGATCCCGCACAGAACGGTGAGGAAGATGTTCTTGAATCTGGCCGCCACGATCAGGGTCGGTACTGCTGCCAGCAGGTAGGTATTATCGAGCCGCAGGGCCAGACCCCCATTCTGCAGCAGAACATTCGGCACGAGAAGAGCGGACAGAACGGCGACCGGAACGAACTCCAGCCAGCGCCGGAAGCCTTCGGGGATCTCCATCCGCGAGAGTACCAGCATGGGGACCAGCCGCGCCAGGTAGGTGACGGCCAGCATTCCGATTACGATCCAGAGGAAGTTCTCCATTTGCTCAACCCCATTCCAAGTGTGGCAGCAAAGAGCGTCGCCAGGATTATGTTCCAGCTCCCCTTGAGGAAGAGACTGAGGACCAGTGACAAGAAACCCGAGACGATGGCGGTAATCACCAGCTCCCGATTCTTGATCAGAGGGATCAGCAGGGCGATAAACATCGCCGGCAAGGCAAAGTCCAGTCCCAGCGCCTGGATGCCGCTCAACCATCCACCGAGCAGGCCGCCCAGCAGGGACCCGGCATTCCAGGCCAGGTAAGGCGCCAGTTGCAGTCCGAAGATATAGGAGGGGGTTTTCGCCCCCTGAGCCAGCACCACCGACTCTATCGAAAAGGCCTCGTCGGTGAGACCGAAGGCCAGGACCAGCAGGCGGCTGATGCCTATTTTCTGCAGAAACGGCGCCACTGAAGCACTGTACAGCACGTGCCTCAGATTGACCAGCCCGATGGTGGCAATGATGCTGAAGGGGTTGGCGCCTGCGGCAATCATGCTGACAGCGATGAACTGGGCTGCTCCGGCATAGACGAAGAGGGACAGGGATACCGCCTGGAACAGGCTGAACCCGGCTTGCCTGGCCAGTATCCCGTAGGCGATGCCGATCGGCAGATAGCCGACTACGATAGGAGTGGAGACGACAACGCCCTGCCGGAAGTCATCGAATCGGCGCTGCAGTATACCTGTTTTCCCGCCGCCTCGCCCCGGCCCCGGTTTGTCCGTGGGGCTGCTTTCCATGACAGGCGCTAAGAAATCATCCATATTAGACCAACCTTAAACCAAAAAGATTCGTGTTTGTCCATTTGGAAGCACACCAAACCAGTGGATGCTATCATCCAATTATATCGCAACTTATTGAACTAATAGCACAAGAAAGTACTCGGGCAGCAGGTTCGAGATCGGGTAGGCGCCGGAAAAAGACGGCAACAGGAATATTAACCCAACCCGCCAGGTCCCCCGGACTCAACACTCCATACAGATTTTGGAGAGAAGCACGAAAGCTGTCTGTCTACTTACAAGGCTGGCGTGACCCAACTGGGTCACTAGCAGGAAAGCAGCCCTTAGGGCTGCTTTCCTATGGGTATTATGTGGAGCGCTTCTTTGATTGACGCCTGTAGAAGCTGTGAGAAATTCAAACCGGCTTCTTCTCCTGCATCCCGTAGCCACTTGGGCAGGGTGCAGTTTTTGGTCACTGCTTTGTTGGCCGCCTCGTTGCGGTAGGGTGGCATGTAGACATCCACAAACACAATGTGGTTACTCGCGTCGAGCAGTTCGATATTTTCAGGGCTGGATGGCTCGGGGAGTTGTTGTCCTTGTTCTTCCTTCTCCAAAACCAGATCGGCCAGCATCTCCTTCGCTCGTCGAATACCATCGGTGATGTCGGTGCTGAGAATGGCTGTACCGGGGAGGTCGGGGAAGTACATGCCGATGCCGCCGTCTTCCGCTTTTTCGACAACAACAGGATAAATTAAATGGTTGGACATAAGACTCACCTCTCTGTATTGTGGGGTTGCCACACCAGGGATTAGAACTTAACCCCTGACGTACTCTCTATGTTTTTTAATGTTCCCTTCGGTACCACTTGGCCGCTGTGGTGGTAGCTTATATCAGCAAATCTTGCAGGATCGTCTTTGTGCATGTATCGTTGATGGCTGCTGCCGCTTCTATGGCTTGGGGATAGGATGAATCCTTCTTGCTTTAAGGTTTGCAGGATTTTTCTCACCGTTATCTGCTTCCCCAACCCCGCACCTTCTTTTTAATATTAGTGTAACACGCATAATATATGCGTGTCAATGACTGAAGTCACGAGTGTGCGGCCGGCAAAGTATCAAATATCCCGGCAGATTATCTACCGTCATAGAACCGGGATGTTGTGTCCCCAAAGTTGATCTTGGATTATGCTCGGAGCAGTCCACTGCAGTTGTTTTCCTGCAATGTACCCACGTCAAGCTATAGGTTCGCCAATTGCGAGGTCGCGGGCGGCCGGTACCCCACCCAGGACCAGGCCTCTTGCACCGCCCTGAGCACCGACCGGGCAACACACTCCGCAGCCAAGATCCCCACTTGATCGGGGTTTGCCTGTACCGATCCCCGGGACAGGGCAAAGATGGCGTCCCCATCATAGCCGGTATGGGCCGGACTGACGGTGCGGGCCAGACCGAGGCATGCCAGCGAAGCCACCCGGTTGACCTGCTCCTTGTTGAGAGAGGCGTTGGTAGCCACTACACCCAGCACCGTATTGGTTCCCGGGAAGATGCGGCCCACCTCGCCCCTGGACATCAGTTCCCTGGTATTCATCAAGCCGCCGCTTTGAGGATCGCGCAGCCCGGCGATGATCTCCCCGGTACTGGGGTCGACGACATCGCCCAGGGCATTGACCACCACCACGGCTCCCACGATCAGGCCGCCCTGCTGCAGAGACCAGGAACCAAGACCGCCTTTGGTTGCAGAGCCAGGCCCGTGCAGATTCCCGACTGTGGCTCCGGTGCCGGCCCCAACACAGCCTTCGGCATGTTTCCCAGTGGTGGCCGCCAGGCAGGCGTCATAGCCCATTTTGGCATCAGGGCGCACATCCTTGCTTCCCGTGTGCAGGTCAAAGATGACCGCCGCCGTAACGATCGGCACCCTGGCGATGCCAGTGTTGTGACCGTAACCGCGCTCCTCCAGATACCGGACCGCGCCGCAGGCGGCGTCGAGGCCGAAGGCGCTACCCCCGGCCAGCACCACTCCATGCACCAGTTCCACCCGACAACCGGGACGCAGTAAGTCCGTCTCTCTCGTGCCGGGGGAAGCCCCCCTGACATCCACTCCCCCGGCCGCTCCTTCAGGGCATAGTACTACAGTACAGCCCGTCAGCGCTTCGTAATCGGAAGCATGACCCAGGAAAATGCCTGGCACATCGGTAACGTTGTGGTATAGTTCGCTACTGGCGCCTTGAGCCGGCATCATCAGCCCTCCCGTTCAGTTCAGTCCATCGGATATCCGATGGGCCTCCTTGTGAAATTGGTAGCATGGATAAGCCGCCCCTCTATGGGTTGATTTTATCACGCGACAAATGTTAGGAGAAGCTGTTGCTCCTTGTATCCCCACACATCTAAAGAAAGTTGAAGGGCTGGTAAGGAAGCGCTGGTCTGCGTGACTGCCGGGGTACTGGCGGTGGCGGGCATGATCTACCTGTTGGCCGGGATCACTTCAGTCGGCGTCGCCCTCAAGACCAGGAACATCATCGCCACGGTGGCCGCCGGCATGGCGGTGATCCTGCTACTGCGCGCCGTCCTGGGCTGGGTCTGACCGATTGCCAGTCTGTCTGTGGTCCAAGGGAATGTGAAGGAACTGTTGGAGCTTGCAGCATTAACAAGCCATGCCTTGTTTCGACGCGCCAGCTCCTGCCTTGCAAGTTAAGCCACTCACTGGTGCGGGGAAAGGTAGCCGGACAACGCGAAAAATACGGTTCAATGTGCTGCTCTTATATGGCTTGTAACTGGCAGCGCCCAACCGCCGACCACACTTTCCGTATGTGTTGGCGGTCATGTTGCAAGACAGCAATTATAGTTTCTCATCCAAATACTGCTTCATCTCAGCCACATTACTAAACCCGAGCGATTTTGCGATCTTGAACGCAGTGCTGGTCGCAACTTGGTCGCGGTCCTTGTGGTAGTCCATTTTGCAGATATGTGGTTTCCCGTCGGCACCAACACCTTCATACATGCTGGAGCCTTTCGCCGCCTTCTGAAACCCGAGATGTTTGAGCATCCGGCTGATATCGCCATAGGTGAAACGGAACGGCATGACCTATACCCCCAGTATCAACCGTAGCTTCTCTTTATCACCTTCGCACCGCGCCAGTTTGGCGACAACAGCTTTCTTCTCTACAGGGTCGTATCGGGCATATAAGTCAATCTTATCGTAATATACTTCGAGATAGTCGATAGTCGAAACAAGAAGATCTTCAACGGCCGTTGCTTTGGTTTCGCCTTCGCCATAAACATCAATCTCTGCGATGGCAACAGTCCATACCTTTAGTTCAGCATCGAACTCCTCCTCAATTGTAACGGGCATATATTTTGCCCAGACATCCAGAATAGCTTTGTTAAGATGAGAGACCTCGCTATTCTTGTCAGCCGAATTGATCGTTATTACTTCGTGTCCCAACGCAGCGATAGTATGCACTTGCGAATACTGATCCCTAGTTTCCCTCACGTTGTGTCTCGGCAAAGTAAGAGACATGCTCAATCCCTCCTTAATGCTAAAGGTGGCGTCGTCAACCATGATGGCTACGGTAGCCACACCGTTAGTATACCCCTTCTTTTCCCGAATGTCCACGGAATAGACAAGATAAATGTCGTAGCCAAGGATGAGGGATCGAAGGTGAGGTTCAGGGTCACTGGCTTGTCAACTGTGAATCGATAGTAAAGGCTTGACCCCGGACGCGAATGCAAGTTGCGAGCCTATCAAAGGCTTTTGCATCCAACTACCTGGAAGGGCTGAGGCAAAAAGCGCATAAGCTGTGTTTGCCAATCACAGCCTCGGTCCGTAATACGATGAATGCCTGGGGCGGCAAGGGATCACTCTGGATTCTGCCTATCGTCGGCGTTTTTCTCTATGGCATGATGACGATATTCTACCGCTATCCACAGATCTGCAACTATCCCGTGCAGTTGACCGAAATCTTGCTTAAGGGTGTAAGATACGAGCAGGATGTCTGATGAGACATGCTTCAAACTTCAAAGGAGGTGAACCAAAGCCCGAGGGGCTTTGGAACAGGATGAAATTGGCCGCTGGCGTGGAAGTGCTGGAATTACCGATGATGAATTTCATGGGAGGGGTAAGCACCATTAATCCGACACTCATCTGGGATGACGATACGGTGGTGCTGGCGGATGCAGGCTTCCCCGGTCAACTGCAACAGATCCGTGAGGCGATGGATCGGGCCGGTGTCCCGTTTGACAGGCTCGACAAGGTGATCATCACCCATCAGGACATCGACCATATCGGAAGCCTGCCGGATATTGTCCGGGAGTCTCCCCATAAAGTCGAGGTGCTGTCCCATGAAGAAGAAAAGCCATATATAGATGGCAGCAAGCCGTTGATCAAGATGAACCGGGAGTTTCTGGCGAAGATGTTGGCGGCCCTACCGGAGGAGCGGCGCCAGCAGGCGGAGGCAAGGTTTCAGAATCCACCTAAAGCAAGCGTTGACACAACGGTTGCAGATGGGGAGGTGCTGCCATACTGTGGGGGGATCACGGTGATCTTCACCCCGGGCCACACCCCAGGTCATATCTGCCTGTACCTCAACCGCAGCAAGATTCTCATCGCTGGCGACGCCTTGGTCGCCGTAGACGGCGAGTTGCTCGGGCCGAGCCCGCAGGCGACATACGATATGGATATGGCCTTGAAATCACTGAACAAGATCACGCAATACGATATCGAAACGGTGGTCTGCTACCATGGAGGCGTCTACAGGGATGGCGCCAATAAACGCCTGGCGGAGTTAGCCAAAGCTGCAGGATAGCGCAGGCTAAAGAGTCAGGAGTTTCTTGATCACCTCGCCAAGTCGGTACTTTCTGCACCTATAAGTTGATCAAGATTCAACCGCATGTGTACCTCAATATGTTCCTTGTAGATAACTATATAATCAATGATCGCAGCGAGCATAAATTTTTGCTCATCCCGCGATGCCTGCTGTCTAGGACTGACGTCCGGTAAATCTGAGAAAAGACGCCTGCACCTCTTCAGGGGTCAGCGCCCTCTTGACAACTACTGAAAGTTCTTTGCTCAGGTCCACCTCTTCTCGTGTCTCCAACTTTGCAACTATCGGCCGAAACGGCAGGTTACGGTTGTTGTCCATGACGCATCCAATCTCCCCTGTACTCAAGAGCACCGGGGTTCCAATAGGGTATGCACAAATGCATTTAGAAAACAGTATTACCAGTTCATGCTTAATTTTACAGTCGCCGTAGGCCTGAATCATCTCATAGACTTCGTTGGTGGGAAAAGCCGGACGGTATATTCGTTCCGTAGTCATTGCGTGGAAAATGTCTGACAGGGCGCATATGTAAGACATGTCACTGATCGATTGATGTTTGAGCCCTCTCGGGTAGCCGCTCCCGTCGTACCTTTCGTGATGGCTTAAAACTATCTCCAATGAACGAGCGTCCAACTGGTCACGATGATCGCTGACGAGCATTTCATAGCCCCATGTGGGATGCTTCCTGATTTCTTCACGTTCCTTGTTCGTCAGTTCTGAAGGTTTATTCAAAATTTCCGGTGCAACCTTGATCTTTCCCAGGTCATGCAAAATGCTACCAATTCCTAATATGAGCAAATCGTCTTTTTTATACCCATAATAGATGCCCATATGGATTGAAGATGCACAGACATCTATTGAGTGCGCAAAGGTATAGGCATCTGCTGCCGATATTTCCGCCAAGCCACCTATAGGTATCTTGCCTACAAGAATTTCATCGATAATAGAATTTACGCTTGCAACAACACCGGCAAACCCTTCCTGTTTCCGGTTCGTTTCGACCCAGTTTTGCAGAGTGACCATCGCTTCGACTCGGACACTCTCCTCTAATACGAGCTCTGTTTCCTTGAGATTCAAATCGTGTACGCTTTCCACTGCAACAGCCAGAACCCCATGCTCTTTTAAGGACTTTAAATATGAAGGCGTAAGTTCAACCCCGACATTTAAGAGCATCTGCCCTTTCTGCCCGTAAACAGGTCTTGACAGTTTCATCCCAGGGATAAGGTGGGATACAGGTAGGTTCATATTGAATTGATTGCGCCTCCTTTACATCTTCCCTATAAAAGTGGGCTGGGCATCATGATTAATATACATACATGGCCTTCCGGTTCCAAAGGGGATGCACATTCCAAAACACGGATAATTTTACTAAAAGAAATATTGGATATATCAAGGGAAAATCCTTTAAACAGCTCTTGTTTCACAGTGTTACAAAATAATCCCCCTGGAGTCTCCCCCGGGGCGTCAGTATTTCACGTAAATAATTTTAGCTGCTCTTGGCCTGCAGCAAACGAAACGGAGACCAAAGCAATACCCCAGTCAATGGCCAGGAAGAAAGCGAGTTCAAGCGCGGGGATATAATTTTCATAACCGATGGCGAATGCGCCGTAGGTGAGCTTGGAGGAGAAGCAATTAGTAGAAGAAAAATACATGGTCATAGGTAGTCATAATGAATTAGTCAGGATCTTTGATGATGGATCGGCTACCTCTGAATACTTTGACCAAGAAACCAAAATGAAGGTGATTACCCATTATGCTGCCGAGACCAATTTTACGGTCGAACGAACCATAACAAATGTGTTAAGAGAAACCTTGAAACAAAAATTAGCATAAACCGGGCGTAAAATTCCTTTTAGGCCGGGAGTTTTATGTGTAAAGTACAGTCAAATAATTCCAAGATTTTAGCGGTGCATAATGGTCTTGATCGCCTCGCCCAACCGCCCGATTCCCTCTTCGATGGTCTCCTCATCGGAGCAGGAGTAGTTCAATCTCAAGGTGTCGGCGCCGCCTCCGTCAGTGTAGAAGGGGGTGCCGGGGACGAAGGCCACATTTGCTCTGGATGCCAGTTCAAAGAGTTCCAATGAGGATATTCCTTCAGGCAGGGTCACCCACAGGAACATGCCTCCCTCGGGCTTCGTGCATTTAACTCCATCCGGGAAGTGGCGTTCGATCGCCGAGACCATCGCTTCCCGCTGCTTTTGGTATGCCTCCCTGATTCTGGCTATGTGGCTGTCGATGTCGTTGTCGACCAGGTACCGGTGGATCACGCGCTGGGCGAAAAAGCTGGTGTGCAGATCGGAGGCCTGCTTGGCCACGATGATCTTCTCCATGGTCTCCCTGGCGGCGCAGATCCATCCCAGCCGCATTCCGGGAGCGACAATCTTCGAAAAGGAACCCAGCAGGATCGCCCGGTCGCCGAGGTAGGTTTTCAGGGACGGCAGGTCGTTCCCGATGAATCTCGACTCTCCGTAGGGGTCGTCCTCCACGAACACTGTGTCATGCTGTTTAAGAATGTCTGCCACGTTCATCCGGTTCGGCCCGGAATAGGTGATCCCCGAGGGATTCTGGAAGTTCGGCACCCCATAGAAGAGCTTACTCCGGTGTGACCGCAGGGTGGCTGCCAGCGCTGCCGTGTCCACCCCGTCGTCGAGCAGGGGGACGGGGTGGAACTGCGGCTGGAACATCGAAAATGCCTGGATCGCTCCCAGGTAACCAGGTCGTTCGATGGCCATCCCGTCGCCCTGATCGAGAAACACCTTCCCGATCAGGTCGAGACCCTGCTGCGAACCGTGGGTGATCAGGATCTCGTCCGGGTCGACGGAGAGCCCCTTGTTCTTGGAATACCTGTCGGCCAGGTACTGTCTCAGCGGCGGAAAGCCTTCGGTGGTGCTGTATTGCAGGACGCTGTCGCCGCTTTCATCCAATACCTTGATGGTGGCCTCGCCGATCTCTTTGACGGGAAAAAGCTTGGGGTTCGGGAGTCCCCCGGCGAAGGAGATCACCTGGGGATCCTCGGTGACCTTGAGGATCTCCCTGATAAACGATTTTTGGACGCTGGCCATCCTGCTTGCAAACGAGCCGTTCATCTGCATTCCCTGCTTTCTATCGACAGTCGTAAAAATATAGCTAATACAATCTTGCGAGAGATTAAATTATAGTATATCAATTTATGGAGCCTGCTTGGGAAAAAGTTGTCCACTACAAGCTGACTGGGCGACAACGGTTTCTGATCGTATGTCAGGCTGCTTGATCACGCAAAATAGATCGTGTTAACATTCTTATTAAGGGACAAGGAGGTACGCAAATGAGAACTATTGCCATCGAAGAGCATTTTTCCACACCTCAGTGCCAGGCGGCAGCAAAGAAGGTAACCGACCAGGTCTTTGCTTCGCCGCTAATGGCCGGGATCGGGCAAAAACTGCTTGACCTGGGAGAAGGCCGGCTGTCCGACATGGATGCGGCCGGCATCGACCTGCAGGTGCTCTCGTTGACGGGAATCGGGCTCGACCGGTTGGACCCGGCCACCGGAACCTCGCTGGCACGTGAATGCAACGATGCGCTGGCCGCTGCGGTCCGCGCCCACCCGGACCGGTTTGCGGGTTTTGCTTACTTGGCATTGCAGGACCCGGAAGGCGCCGCCGCTGAACTGGAGCGCTGTGTGACCCAGCTCGGGTTCAAGGGGGCGATGATCAGCGGCACGATTAACGGCCGCTTCCTTGACGACCCAAGCTTTCAGCCGGTTTTGGCGGCGGCGGAAAAACTGGGCGTTCCCATCTACTTACACCCTGGCCCACCGCCACCTGACGTGTTCAAGGCATACTTCAGCGGCTTGCCGGCAGGTGTCGGCGGCGCCCTCTCGACCGCGGGCTGGGGCTGGCACGCCGAAAACGGCCTGCACAGCCTGCGGCTCGTAGCATCCGGGGTATTTGACCGCTTTCCGAAATTACAGTTGATCATCGGCCATATGGGCGAAAACATCCCGTTTTCCCTGGCCCGTGCCGAAGAGAGGCTGACTCCGGTCACATCTCACCTGCAGCGCAGGGTCTCGGATTATTTCCATGCCAACTTTCATATCACCACCAGCGGCTATTTCGCCCTGCAGCCCCTGCTCTGCGCCTTGACGGTGTTCGGCGCCGACCGCATCATTTTTGCGGTGGATTACCCGTACAGTCCCAACACGGCCGGCCGGAACTTCTTGAATATCGCCCCCCTGAGTCCTGACGACCTGGAGAAGATCGCGCACCTGAATGCCGAGCGGCTTTTAAAACTCTGATCTCCGGAATAAAGAGGCAGCAATCCTAGGGGAGACAAGGACAAAGATACCAGATACACCTCTGGTTCTCGAAAGGAGGAATTTAGCTTGAAAGTGATGATTATCACCAGCAGTCCCAACAAGGATGGCCTGACCGAAGCCTGCGGCAGGGTTGCCAGACAAGGGGTCGAGGATGCTAAAGGGGAAGCCGTGATGGTGAGGCTGAACGATCTGAACATCGCCAAATGCCAAGCCTGCGACAATGGCTGGGGTACGTGCCTGAAGGAGCACCGGTGCCAGGTGGATGATGATTTTCAAAAGCTGCATGAGTCCGTGGGCGCCATGGACGCATTTATTGTCGTCACACCAGTGTACTGGGGCGATCTGAGCGAATCTGCCAAGGCTTTCTTTGACCGGCTGCGCAGGTGCGAAGCCCCCAATCAAGGCCAGAACAAGCTGGAGGGCAAACCGGTGATTTCGGTGGCCGCGGCAGGTGGAAGCGGCAGAGGGACGCTTACCTGTCTATCTTCCCTGGAAAGATTATGGAATCACGTGAGAGCGGACATCTTCGATCTGCTCGGGATCACGCGCCGAAATAGAGACTATATGCTGGAGGCAATCCGGTCTGCTGCAAAGCAGATGGCTGCAGGCTAGGCGAAGGATGAAGCCAAGTATAGCTGTTTCGGAGGCGTGCATCATGGAATTGATCAAGATCAAGGGCGGCGCCTATTACATACCGGCGCCGACGAACGTGGGGGTCTACGTTTTCAAAGATAAGCAGTGCCTGCTGGTGGACACCTGCCTGGACAACAGCGAGGCCCGGCAGATCGACGGAGCGCTGCAACAGCATGGCCTGCGCCCGAAATACATCATCAACACCCACAGCCACCTTGACCACTGCAACGGCAATCACTACTTTCAGACTACCTATCCGGGCTGCCAGGTGCTGGGGCATGCCAGCGGCCGGTTGTTCCTGGAAAACCTCGACCTGCTGTCCGTGATCCTGTTCTCCACCGATCCCATCAGGGGCATCCAGAAAAAGTCGTACCCATTCACGACGCAGTATTTGCTGGATTGGGGAGTCAATAAGATCAATGATGAAAAATTTGCGGTCTTATCTTTAGAGGGGCATGCGCCAGCCCAGATCGGCATCGTCACGCCGGAAAAGGTCTGCTTCCTGGGGGACGCCATCTTCAGCCGGAGCATCCTGGATAAATACTCGCTGCCCTACCTGTACGACATCGCCGGCAGCCTGAACACCCTGCAGCGGCTCCGGGAGATCGACGCCGAGCAGTTCGTGGTCGGGCACGCGGACCAGGTTTATGACAAGGCCGAACTCGGCACGCTGGTTGACTTCAACCTGGAAAACCTGAACCAATACCTGAAGCAGGCCCTGGAACTGCTGGAGCACCCGCTGACCCGGGAGGACCTGCTGGAAAACCTGGTGGTGTTGAACAACCTGGAACTGAACCTGGCGGAATATCACATCCTGATGTCGACGGTGTCCGCCTTCGTCAAGTATTTCTACGATCGGGACGCCATCGAATTCTCCATCGCCGATGGCAGGCTCTACTACTATCGGACAGGCTAACAGCCAGGCATGAAGCCCTATTCAAGAGTTTTTATAACGACTGCGGCAGAATACCTGACCCCTTGTGGGTCAGGATGAATGCCGCACAAAGTTTCAAAGAATCTACCTTTTTGAATACCTCGGGCTTTATGCCCGATTCAACTAGTTCTTGGCATCAGTGGGGAATTGCTTTCCCCAATGATGCTTAGAACTAGTTAACTAGCGGCGTACCCGCTCTTAAACCACCGCTTCAAAGAAGCGGGGGCATTAGAGCGGGTAGCCTCGGGAAATAAGACTCAAAGATTCTTTATTACTTTGCTATAGCTTTCCAGCAGCTTTTCTTCGGCCATTTTCCTGTCGGAGATATCGCTGATATAAGCCACACTGACTGAACCGTTCGGAACGTCTATCTTCGTAAACTCGATGTAAATGGGGAATGGGGAACCGTCCTTCTTTAACCCGGTGCTCTCAAGCAATTTGGCGATAGCCATGCCATGTTCGAGATTGTCTAATCTTTCCAACACCTCCCGGCGATATTCGGGGGCAATGAATTCAACCACAGATTCATCGGATAATCCGGGTTTAAAGTCAAATATGTTGATGAAGGTCTGGTTGACAAAGGCGATCAGGCCGTTGTGGTATATGACAATGGCTACCGGCGCATTCGACAGGATACTGATCAGCGTTCTGATGGTATGATCCCAGCGGTTACGCTCCGCTGTGGTCAACTGAAATTGTTCAACCCCGTCGTATAGGGTTTGGGCGAGAACCTCAGTGGAGCAAGGTTTGGTGAGAAAGCGATAGAGGGCGCCATTATTGATGGCATCGATGGCAATTTGCATGTCAGCCTGACCGGTCAGCATGACCCGTACCGTGTCAGGCGCAATTTGACGAATCTTGGTCAGAAACTGGATTCCATTAATCTCGGGCATCCGATAGTCGGATACCACAACTGCAAATGGCCCCCGCTCCGTTATGGCAACCACCCCTTGAGCTGCGCTGGAGCAGGTAACCAGATCGAAGTCGTTGCGTAAAACCCTACGGTAGCCGTCAAGGATCAGTTGGTCGTCATCCACTAACAGCACTTTTTTATTCATCTTGGAGCCTCCTCATCTACTTTACACGATGGCTACCCGCCCTAATGCCCCCGCTTCTTAAGCGGCGGGACCGGTGTGTCGGCGGGCTTTCAGCCGAGGCGAAGCCTCGAGCCGACAAAGGGCGGCTACGCCCCTAGTTAACTGGCTCTAAGGCTTCAGTGGGGGAAACAATCCCCCTCTGAAGCCAAGACCCAGTTGAATGTAGCAATCCACCCATACCGGCAACCGGTCTGATTTTCCAATACTATTCAGATAGGAGTAATCCAAACCGGAAATCAGGCTGCCACCTGCAGAATCGTTTGACAGCAGGGCATTGGCCACGTGAACTGCCATTGAGCTGGTGAATGCGTTCTCTCCCGACCTGGAAGGACGATGGTGATAGGCGACCCCTCTGACGATCGAGGCGGGAATTCCCCACAGCCCCAACAGGTATGCCCCAGCCTCCGCATGCGACGTGCCAAGGGTATCGTATTCATCCTTTAAAGAGACAGGTGTTTTTTCTCCCGCATAGAGCAGGACAAGTTTTCCGATGTCATGCAATGCTCCTGTCGTCAGGGCATCGTCTATGGTTGACTGGGGGCAGCGCTCCAGCATGGCGATTTCTCTTGCCAGACGGCCGACCGATATACTATGCTTCCATAAATCATCGATGACAGTGCTGTGTTTTGTGGAATCAAAGGTGGAAAATATATGAATATCAAGTATCAGTGCTTTTAAGTTCTCTATTCCCAGCAGGGCCACCGCCCGTAAGGGGTCGACCACCCTCTGGGCCAGTCCGAAAAAAGCGGAGTTGACCAATTGCAGAATCTTTGCCGTCATTGTCATGTCCCGGGAGACAATATTGCCAATCTGTTTGATAGAAGCATCGGGAGTCTGGATATACTCCAGCAGCTCTGTATATAGACCCGGCGAACTTGGCAAACCGGTGATTCCGGTGATCAGATCTTTCAATCGCTCATTGTTTACCAGATCACGGAACAGCCAGACATGCTCTATGACCTCGACCAAGATATCGGCATCACAGGGCTTGGCAAAAAATTGATGTGCCAGCTTGGTAGACCGGAGTATCAGGTCCGGGTTCGAGTAACCGGAGAAAACCATCCGGATAATATGGGGATATTTCTCTTGAACATTTTCTAGAAAGTCTACTCCATCCATACCAGGCATGTACATATCTACGACAATGATATCGATGTCGTGCTCTGCCAAGATGCCCAGCGCTTCCTCGCCCCCCGGCGCACAATAAACTTCCCATTCCTGTTTGCCTCGCAGTGTTCGCCTCAAGCCCTGGATAATGTTTGGGTCATCATCCACTAAAAGAACACTGATTTTCATCGTGCAACCCCCTCGATGCTTATAGCGGTAATTGGACAATGAAAATTGTCCCTGCCCCCTCGTCCGATTCCACTTGAATACTCCCCTTATGCTTGTTCACTATGATATCGTGAGCGATTGCCAGCCCCTGGCCGGTGCCCTTGCCAACTTCTTTGGTGGTAAAAAAAGGGTCGAATATGCGGTGCAGATTCGATTGAGGAATTCCCGCGCCTGTATCGCTGATGATGATCTGAACAAAATTTTCGCCGCTTCTGGTTCTGATTGTAATCCTGCCCTTGCCGGATTCCGGGTGCCCGACCCATCCACCGGATGGGTACCCCGGCGCGGCGCCGGGGTCGTCCCGGGTTTGGGCAATTGCCTGGGCAGAGTTGACGATCATATTCAGGACGACCTGGTTGATCTCATCGATGGCACAGTTGACCAGAGGAAGATCCGGCTCCAGATCCAGCTCCAGATCCGCAACATACTTCCATTCATTCATGGAAATAGTCACAGTTCCTTCAATGGCCCTATTGATATCCGCCAGACTTCTTTCCCTGCTGCCGGGATGGGAGAAATCTTTCATTGCCAGTACGAGCCTGCTCACCCGGGCTATCCCGTCCAAGGACTGGTCTATAGCCAGCGGTATTTCCGCAGTTAAAAAACCGATGTCTATCTGTTGTTCTATCTCCTTCACTGTTACCAGTGTTTGGCGGGGAACATCCTTTTCGATTGAACCGATCACATTGCTGTATGCCTCGATCAGCCTGCAGATATCCTTGAACCCACCCCGTAGAAAACGTGTATTGTCACCTATGTATTGCATCGGAGTATTGATCTCGTGGGCAATTCCTGCCGCCAGTTGGCCAATCGATTCCAATTTCTGTGATAATATCTGCTGTGCCTCGTATTTTTTAAGCTCGGATATCTCCGATCCCACAAGGATGAAGCCGGATTCCTTGCCAGGTTCGAAACTGGTGAAATTGACATTGAATCCCAATATGCCTTCTTTGCCATCGGGCTGGGTAAATTTGAGCTCGTCCGGCAGATTACAGGCCTTCCTGCCGCTGGTTTTCTCTTTCAATTTCTTCCAGTCCCATTGAATACCACATTCCATAAAAGGCTTGCCAATTACTTTTGCTTCTTCAATCCCAAAGGTCTTTTCCGCAGCAGCATTCCAATAAGTGATCCTGTATTCGGAGTCTATGCCGATGATGATCTGGGAGATGGAAGCCAACAACTGTTTTACTTCCTGTTCGCTGTGCTTGAGCGCATCCTCCGCCTGTTTGCGTTCTACTATCTCCTCCTCCAACCGCTGATTGGCATATGTCAAGGCACTGGTGCGCTGCATCACTCTTTCTTCGAGCTCTTCATTGAGCCTGTGAAGTTCATCTTGTGATTGCTCCAGGGCCATCAACATCTCATTGATGTCGTCAGACAGGCCCGCCAGTTCGTCAGTTCCAACCAAGGCCAGGCGCTGTGACATGTCGCCGTGCATACTGATATCTCTGATGTTCTGGCTGAGTTGGTGCAGCCGGTTTAACACCGCCATATCGATATATTTTAAGATTACGAAGATAAAAACAAGAGCGATCACCAGAAATAAAAACGAGAAATAGATAGCGCTCAGTTGGCGCTGCCGGTAAAGCTCATTAGGCATGTCCACTCTCAACACGATGACCGGTCTTCCATAGATGTCGTTCAACAACGTATATCCGGTCATGGTCGCCGTGTTCAGGTTCTGGCCGAAGACAGTTGTATTGCGTGCCGTAAAAGCGGACAGCCCTCCGAAAAAGGAGTTTATTTTGCCAGGGTCATAGGGCAGAATAGAGACGGTCAATTGTGTTTGGGTGGACAGATCACCCACCAGCGAGGAGTCCAGGTAGCGCCCCATAAGCAGCGCCCCTTGCGCGGCGCCGGTCCCGTCGCTTCTGGTAATGGAATGCGCCGCTATCAGCATGGGGCCTTCGGGAAGCAGAACGATTCCCGAGACGCCTGCCTGGAGATTGGAGTGGTTGAGCAGAGGGCTGTCCGGCGCCAGGTATTCTGTGATCAACTTTGCCGGTAGCGGGGTTTCTTTTCTTGCCTGTAGATCAAAGATCTTACCGAATAACATTTTGCCGGAGGAATTCATAAAAAGCATCAAATTGAGATTGTTGCCGGTAAATGCGTTGTCGGAAATATTGGGATCGTTCAAGATAGAGCCGGTGCCGTCGATAAAGTTGTAGGCATTATCCCAGACTGCCCAATCACTTGTAGTTAACTGCAGTTGCGATAGCTCATTATCCAGGGCATCCTGAACCAATTCGACATTTTCGTAAACATCAAGCTGTGCATGGCTTGAAGGGCTGCGAAAAAAGACCATGTAACTGCTGATCAGAAAAAACACAATGAGAAAAGCCAGGGTCAGGGCGAGGGTCGTCAGGACTCTCTTTCGTAGCGACATCTTTTCCTCCGGGTCACAATGCCCTTCCTTACAACGGCATGCATAAAGAACTCCTCGGAAAGCCGGGGAGTTTAAACAGTGTTAATCTTCGGCAACCCGACTGTCAGGGTATTACTTTAGACCCGTGGTTTTGCGGCCCTGACTTTCATCAGGTTGAATCTTGCGAGATATTATCGATTGCAATCCTTAAATTTCGTCATTAGTCGACAATATCCTTTCTTAGATACAATTGAGAACTTTTAAGTTTCCGTTAAGTTAGAAACGCCACCAGGGCGAGATCGTGGCCCGGAACCACCCGGACGGCGGCGCCGAGGTTGTCGTGCGGCTCATATCGCAATCTCCAGAGTCGCGGGCTTGTTAATTCCTTTATGTCCTGCAAAAGGCTTGACATGCAAGCCGGAAAGGCGGTTGACAGGGACGGGCCACTTGTGATAAGGTGAAGCCGTGAAATCGACAAGTGAATAAGCCGAGACGAGATGAGACGAGACGAGATGAGCCGAGGAGAGACGACGCGCAGACTTTTTGGGATGCGGACCAGTACTTCGGTGCTGGTTTTTTTATTAACCGGGACTTTGTCAGACCAGATGGGAGGGGTAACCGTGCTGTTGATGATCGACAATTACGACTCCTTCACCTTCAACCTGGTGCAATACCTGGGGGAGATGGGGCAGGAGATCGAGGTGCGCCGCAACGATGCCGTCACCCTGGGGGAGATCGCCGCCCTGCGGCCGGAGGCCATCGTCCTCTCGCCCGGCCCCTGTACGCCCAACGAGGCCGGGATCTGCCTGGACCTGATCACCCGTTTTGCCGGCCAGACCCCGATCCTGGGTGTCTGCCTGGGGCACCAGGCGATCGGCCAGGCCTTCGGTGGAGAGGTGGTGCGGGCGCCCCGCCTGATGCACGGCAAGACCTCCCTGATCCACCACGACGCCCGGACGATCTACGCCGGTCTCAGCAACCCCTTTGTGGCCACCCGCTACCACTCCCTGATCGTGAAAAGAGAGCCTTCCGGACTGCCTGGAGATCACCGCCTGGACCGACCAGGACGAGATCATGGGCCTCAGGCACCGGGAACTCTTCGTGGAGGGGGTGCAGTTTCATCCCGAATCGATCCTGACAGAGGAAGGGAAGCACTTGTTGTGGAATTTTATCCAGAGGGCGGGTCTGTTCTGGCAAGACGGTCAGCCTGCCCAGGTCGGGCAGGAGCGCCAGAACAAGGATGCCAGTTATGTCTAGCATGTTTCAGGTCCCTGAACAGGACCAGAAAGGAGCGCCAGAAGTGGATCTCCACTTGCGATATAACCAGCCAAAGCGGACGGTTGCCGCCGGAGAGGTGATCTTCGGTAGTCCGGAGGTGATCGTGATGGCCGGCCCCTGTGCCGTCGAGAGCCGCGACTCCTACCTGGCTTGCGCCCGCTCCCTGGCGGAGATGGGGGTGCGGGTGCTGCGCGGCGGCGCCTTCAAGCCGCGCAGCAGTCCCTACACCTTTGCCGGCCTTGGCCGGGAGGGGTTGAAGATCCTGGCGGAGGCCAGGGAGGCCACCGGACTGGCGGTGGTGACCGAGGTGCTGGACCCCCGGGACGTGGAGTTGGTGGCCGCCCACGCCGACATGTTGCAGATTGGCAGCCGCAACATGCAGAACTTCGCCCTGCTGCATGAAGTCGGCCAGAGCGGCCATCCGGTCATGCTGAAGCGGGGCATGGCGGCCACCTGCGAGGAGTGGCTGCTGGCAGCGGAGCACATCCGGGCGGCCGGCAACGAGCGGATCATCCTGTGCGAGCGGGGGATCCGCACCTTTGAAACCCAGACCCGCACCACCCTCGACCTGAGCGCCGTGCCGGTCCTGAAGGAACTGGCCCCCTACCCGGTGGTGGTCGACCCCAGTCACTCCTCGGGGAAGAGCGAGTCTGGTAGGGGCGATGGCCCGGGCGGCGGTGGCCGTCGGGGCGGACGGGCTGCTGATCGAGGTGCACCCCGACCCCGCCCACGCTCTCTGTGACGGCAGGCAGTCCCTGGACCCGGCAGAGTTTTCGCAGTTGCTGATGGAATTGAGGCGAGTCGCCAAGGCGGTCGGACGCCTGATCCGCGACGAGGAGCGGGGCGCCCGCAGCCCGGCCAAGGAGACCCAGTTCTAAAAATCAAGCAGGGAGTGGCCAACGATGATTATTAAGGAGTGCGCCTGCTGCGATCCGGTGCAGGCCTTCGAGTCGTTGAAAGACCGTCCCTTCAGCTTTTTCCTGGACAGCGGCATGGACCCGGAGCGCCTGGGGCGCTACTCCATCATGGGCAGCGACCCCTTCCTGGTCTTCAAATCGAAGGGCGACCTGGTATCGGTCTGGCAGGCGGGGGCCTGGTCCGAGTTCAGGGCCAACCCCTTTGATGTCCTGAAGGACCTGTACGGGCGCTACCAGATTCCTGTGCACCCGTCGGTGCCGGTGGCCGCCGGCGCCTTCGGCTACCTGGCCTACGACCTGGGATGGCAATTGGAGAAGCTGCCGCACTGGGCTGAAGACGACCTGGACACCCCGGACTGCTACCTCGGTTTCTACGACCGCCTGGTGGTCTTCGACCACCTGGCCGGCAGGGCTTACCTGACCTCCACCGGCCTGCCGGAGACCGGGCGTGAGGCTGAGACCAGAGCGGAGCAGCGTCTGTCCGGGCTGGAGGCGTTGCTGTGGCGGGTTCTGGAGCAGCCGCCGGTGAGCGTGCCGGAGCCGCACCCGGAGGGCGCCTGCCGACCCGCTGAGGCGGGTACCCCGGCGCGGGGCGCCGGGACAACAGCAGCGCTGAGTTCCAGATCACCGGCCACTTCGACCGGGCCTCCTACCGCCGGGCGGTGCAGCGGTGCAAGGACTACATCGCTGCCGGGGACATCTTCGAGGTCAACCTCACCCAGCGCTTTGCCTGCCCGATCTCCACCACCCCCTGGCAGCCTCTATTGCAGGCTGCGCCGGATCAACCCGGCGCCCTTTGCGGCCTATCTCAACTACCCCGAATTGACAGTGGCCAGCGCCTCGCCGGAGCGGTTCCTCCAGGTGCGCGGCGGGCAGGTGGAGACCAGGCCGATCAAGGGGACACGCCGCCGCGGCAAGGATCCCCTCGAAGACGCCAGCCTCCGCCAGGACCTGGTGAACAGCGAGAAGGACCGGGCGGAACTGGTGATGATCGTCGACCTGGAGCGGAATGACATCGGCCGGGTCTGCAGATTCGGGAGCGTTCACGTGCCCGAGCTGATCTGCCTGGAGGAGTACCCGACGGTATGGCACCTGGTTTCCACCGTCAGGGGCACCCTGGAGGCCGGCAAGGACATCAGCGATCTGTTAAAGGCCTCTTTTCCCGGCGGCTCGATCACCGGGGCGCCCAAGATCAGGGCGATGGAGATCATCGAGGAACTGGAGCCGGTAAAGCGGGGCGTGTATACGGGCTCCATCGGCTACCTGGGCTTCGACGGGAGCTGTGACCTGAACATCGTCATCAGGACGTTCGTGATCAAGGACCAGGTGGCCTACTTCCACGCCGGGGGCGCCATCGTCTCCGACTCCGATCCGGACGCCGAGTACTGGGAGACGATCTACAAGGCCAGGGCGTTGATGCAGGCCCTGGGCTACGGTGAGGAGGTCGTCACCGCTTGTCTGGCCTGACCTGGGTCAACGGACGCTTCGTCCCCCCCGGAGAGGCCTGCCTGGAGGCCGGGGAGCGCGGTTTCCTCTTCGGGGACGGGTTGTTTGAGACCGTCAGGCTGTATGCGGGCGCCGGACCGCTGAAGCGGGCGGGCGCCCTCTGGGCGGCGCGGGCGCCTGCCTGGCCGCGGCATGCCGCCCGGCTGGCCGAGGGATGCCGGACGCTCGGCATACCCTATCCGGGGGAGGAGATCGCTGCCGGGTTGGAGGCGGTGCTGGCTGCCATCAACAGAGGTTGGATGCCGGAGGTCATGTACTCCGCATTCTTCAGGCCAGGCCGAAGGCCTGGATGCGGAGGAGGTCAGGCAAAAGATTTGCAGGCCGAGTCTGGCAGCCAATCCGGCGGCGCCCCCACAAGCGTCGCTGAGCCGGGCGCCATGGGCGCGCAGGGCGCCGGGAGAGAACCTGGCGCCGGCGGCGCCGGGAGCCTGCGGCTGACGGTGACCCGGGGCGCCCATCCGCCGGGGGTCAGGGGTCTGGCTGCCACACCGGGAACTGCGCCCGACCGTGGTGATCACCGCCAACCCCGGGGAACCCTATCCCCCCGATGCTTACTGCTCTGGCCAGCGGGCGGTGACCGTCAGCTTTCCCCGCAATCACCTGTCTCCTCTGGTCAGGCTGAAATCCCTCAACTGCCTGGAGAATGTCCTGGGCCGCCGGGAGGCGGTGGCCGCCGGCGCCGACGAGGGCATCTTCTTCAATGCCAGGGGCGAACTGGCCGAGGGTACGGTCAGCAATGTCTTCCTGCTTTTCGATGGCGGCCGGCTCGTCACCCCGCCGGTCGGGAGCGGCCTGCTGCCCGGGATCGCCAGGGAGATCGTGCTGGCCGTCGGAGGCGTCCTGGGGTTGGCGGTGAGCGAGGAGGCCGTCCGCCGGCGTGACTTCGATCATGCCCGGGAGGCCTGGTTGACCAACTCCCTGCTCGAGGTCATGCCCCTGGTCAGTCTCGACGGTGTACCGGTGGGAAACGGGCGTCCGGGGGAGATCGCCTGCAGGATGCGCCAGGCCTACCGGGACTACGTGCAGCGACTTCCGGTACTTGCTCGCTGACATGATGTCGAGACGCGAACAATGTGAGCCAGGGAGAAAATGCTACGCCGGAAGCACTCGGCAATGCCCTTGACAAGGGTTGTTCTTTTGTCAGGCCGCTTGTACAGGCCAGGATTCATTGAAATCTCAAGTGAAAATAATTTTCCTGCAGGAAAATCCAACCCCATAAAGAAATCTCTTTAAGAATGGACAAACCTGGCTCAGGGCTCAGGCTACGGGAGTTGCGGGTGAAGTGATCTCCTATACCGTGCAGCATGTCCTGGTGCTGCGGCTGCTCATGTGCTATTCCTTCCAGTCCGTGTATACCATGCACAACCTGTTGTTTCTGGTGAGCGCGGAAAAAACGGATCGCCAGCAATTGGGCTTCTATGATTTTATGCGCACCAAGACAGGCGCCTACAGCCGCGTCCTGCGGCGGATCATCGAGGAACTGAAGAAGGAGAAACTGGTGGATGTGTCGGACAAGGGGATCCAGATCACTCCCAAGGGAAGGACGATCTACGAGAACCTGGGGTCGTCGCTCGGCCCTTTCTCATCCTTCTGGAACCTGTGCGTGGATGTGGTCGCCCGCTACGGGAACGACCCGGAGAACCTGAACAGGGCGGTTTTCAACCACCTGGTGTTCCGGCGGGTGAAACTGAGCGAGTACATCTTCCTGCCGTAAAGGAGCCTACTCCTGATCTTCCCACAATGCCGGTTGCCGGTATTTTGACTGATCGGGACAGGGTATTGCTTTCCAGGTCAGTTCTCGGAGCCAGACTCCGGAAATTTTTACCAGGAAGGCCTCCACATCCTCCTGGTTGCTTAAAGGCGCGGCCTTTCCTTCGGCGATCAGTTTCTTGTTGCCGCGCGCCTGCGCTAATGATGCCAATTGCTCCGGATGTTTCAGGCAGGCGACCGGTCTTCCTTCTTCCAGCCCGAACCGGACTGTGTGCATTGTCCCGCCTTCAACATCCGTTTCCACCACGATCAACCCGGAACTCAACCCGCTCTGGATCCGGTCTCTTTCAATAAAGCTATACTTGACAGGCTTTTCACCCGGGGGGTATTCACTTGCCAGGCACCCCTCCATGGCCAGGATCTGTTCGGCCAGGCCACGGTTTTCGGGAGGATAGACCTGGTCGAGTCCATGCGCCAACACGGCAACGGTACGGCCTCGTGCCTGGACGCAACCTTGATGGGCGGCCGTATCGCAGCCGCGCGCCAGGCCGCTGACCACTACGAAGCCTTTTCCGGCGAGCATGGCGCCCAGCCCAGGTTGCGCATTTCAGGCCATACGGCGAGGGCCCCTTGGTGCCGATGACCGCACAGGCCGGGCCGGCAGCGAGACAACCCGGGCTGCCTTTTACAAACAGCAAAACGGGCGGGTCGCTGATGCCCCGCAACCGTTCCGGGTAAAACTCACTATCGGGCTGGATGACCGCGATCCCCAATCTGTCGCCCGGTCCAGCAGGTCCAGGCCTGGGAGTAGGCGGCGCTCAGCGCCTCGCGTCCGGGGATCTCTTCCTGATTGAAGCCGGAGCCAAGCAGCATGTCTCTCAGTTCAGCGATCCCCGAAGGCTCGTGCTGCCTGAGCAGGGCAACGGTTTTCCAGGTCTTTTTCCGGCTAAAATTGGGGGTCTTCAGGAGCGTCAACAAGTAAACGATGGCTGACATCTCTTCTCCTTAACCTGCCGTTTCGGCCAGGGCCAGACACTTCACCAGCGAGGCGCCGTTCTGTTCCAGGAGCATTCTGCATGCCCTGAGCGAATTCCCTGTTGTGGTGATGTCATCGAGCAACAGCACCTCCGGCCCCTGATCAGATGCGCATTGACCACATTGATGGAATTCAAGTGGACTTCCATTTTCCGGTCCCCGCCACAGGCCAGTTTGGGAATCGTCGTATGGCGAACCAGGCATGATGTGGCATCGGTGCGGCCATTTCCGGCGAGCAGTTGGGCCAGATCGCGAATGCCGGAGCCGGTCCTGGCAGAGTCACGGGAAGGAACGACGGCAATGGCAAAGCCCCATCCGAGCAGGGGATCGACGATCCGTAATATGATGCTATTACCTGCCTGTCCCGGGCCTTCAGGTTCAGGATCTGCATGCTCTGCTCATCAAAATCCGGATTTGAGCCGCCGCGTTTGGGGTGATAGAATGCCAGAGTGATGATATCTGCCTGATTACTTGCCGCATTTTTAAAAATCAAGCCGTTCCCCCCCGAACCCCTCCATATGAACGAACAGACATGGCCGCTCCATCGTGCCCAGCAGGGCACCCGTGTGCCCGCCAAAGGCTGCCCGGTTCGCTCCCGCAATCAAGGTGGCCGGTTGGAGCAGCTTCTTCACTGAGACATCCCTGCGCAGCGAGCCTGCCTGGCAAGGGCGCCTGATTTACTTATGTAATTTTAATCTTATTTTCAGCTTGTTTTCAGGTAAAGATGTTACTCTTGCATTGTCCCCCTCTATTTTATACCCCGAGCTGAGCCCGGGGTTTTATATTTTTTGCATGGCGCAACCGGTCAACGAGTTCTTAGCTTCAGTGGGGGAAGGCAAGCCCCCACTGAAGCTTAGTTGGGAAACTTACTTCAGGTGGGGTTTTAACCCCAACTGAAGTTTGTTGACCTTATCCAGGGGCTTAGCGCCACTTAGCTCCCACTTCAGTGGGAGTCTAGTGGCGGTTAGCCATCGGGGAACTCGTTAATACAGTGATGTAGCCGCTCTTATCCCACCGCTTCAAAGAAGGCCGGCTTGAAGCTACGCTTCAGGCTGAAGGCCCCGCCGGCACACAGGCGGTGGCAAGAGCGGGTAGTCATCTGTGGTTAACAGCAGCGTGCAAACTGTCAGCAATGCCATAAAAGATTGATTGCCTTTTTTCAACCGGGACAATCGCAGCGCCTTTTTAAAAATTTTGTCGACTCTGTTGCAGGGTTTGGGCACCAGATATGGTATTTCTATAATGTTCGCCCTAGAACCTGCTGGTAAGTGGTGGAAAAGATCAGGGATGAGGTTCTATAGTGCGTTAGTGTTCGGGGCAGAATAACTACTGGCATCCGGCGGCCTGTGGATGCACGCAAGGGGGAAACAGCAATTGGAGAAGTTGACGACCATGCTGGCGGTGGATATCGGGCGCGGGACCCAGGACATCCTCCTCTACGAGGAGGGGATGCCGGTGGAGAACTGCGTCAAGCTGGTGCTGCCGTCCCAGACCCGGATCATGGCGAAGCGCCTCGCCCGGGCGACGAGGTACCGGCAGCACGTCTTTCTGTGCGGCCGCCTGATGGGGGGAGGCCCCCTGGTGAGCGCCTTGAGGAAGCACCTCGACGCCGGGTTGCAGGCATACGCCACGCCCCAGGCGGCCAAGACCGTCCGGGACAACCTGGACGAGGTGGCGGCCATGGGCGTGCAGATCGTCGAGCAGCCGCCCGAGGGCCGTTTCTATGGCCTCTACCTGCAGGACCTCGACCTGGAAAGCCTGCAGCAGGCCCTGGAACTGTTCGACATCGACCTGCCGGCCGTCGTGGCCGTTGCGGTGCAGGACCACGGCGAGTGCATCGGCAGGAGCAACCGGAAGTTTCGGTTCGAGCACTGGGAGCGGTTTCTGACCCGGGAGGGCAAGCTTGAGGACCTGATCTACGGCGGCCCGGACACGGCGTACCGGGAGACGCCGCCCTACCTGACCAGGATGCTCTCGGTGCGGGACACCGTCCCCGGGGCCTTCGTGATGGACACGGGGGCGGCGGCGATCCGGGGGGCGTTGCTGGACCCGCTGGTCAGGGAGCACCAGTCGCAGGGGCTGGTGATCGTCAACGTGGGCAATCAGCACACCCTGGCCGCCCTGGTCAGGGGCGGCGGCATCCTCGGCCTCTTCGAGCACCACACCGGGCTGCTGACGCCGGACAAGCTGCAAGACTACCTGCGGCGCTTCGTCAGGGGGCAGGTCTCCAATGAGGAGGTCTATGACGACCAGGGGCACGGCTGTGCCTACAGCCCGGGATTCCGGGCCGACAGCGCCGGCAGCCCGGAGTGGTCCTTCACGGCCATCACCGGCCCGCGCCGCCAACTGGCGGAGGGGCTGGGCTATTTTGCGGCTCCCAACGGGGACATGATGCTCAGCGGCTGTTTCGGCCTGGTGGCTGCCGTGCGTGATCTGCTGCATCGAGGTCGATGCGAAGTATATTACTGCTTCGAAGGGAAGGCAATGATAAGAAGGGGGATCTTCATGAACGAACAGACGGTATCCAGCAGACGTGGGACATGATCATCGTGGGGGCGGGGCCGGCCGGTCTGGCCGCAGCCCTCAATGGGCGGATCCGGGAGAAGAGCACCCTGATCCTGGCGGCGGGGCGGACGCCGTCGCGCCTTCAGAAGGCCCCTTATGTCAAGAACTACCCCGGGTTTAACGGCATCACCGGGGAGGACCTGTACGAGCGCTTTTACCAGCATGCCCGGGAGATGGGCGTGGAGTTCCGGGAGGAGCGGGTGGAGAACATCTACCCCGGGGTGAACTTCACCGTGGTCACCCGCAGCAACCAGATCTACCTCGGGCGCGCCGTGATCCTGGCCACCGGCATCCAGCAGGCCCGCCAACTGGAGGGGGAGCAGGAGTTGGTGGGGCGCGGCCTGGGCTACTGCGCCACCTGCGACGGGCCGCTGTACCGGGACAAGGACGTGGCGGTGCTGGGGGAAACCCCGGAGGCCGAGGAAGAGGTGAACTTCCTGGCGGCCATCGGCCGCAATGTCTATTACTTTCCCCTCTATAAGGGCGAGGTCAAGGTCGACCGGAAGGTCGACGTGCGCCGGGAGCAGCCCCAGGCGATCCTGGGGGATGACCGGGTGCGGGCGATTGCTCTGCCCGACAAGGAGATCCCTGTGGACGGGGTCTTTATCATCCGCACCGTGGCCCCGGCTGAACGGCTGATCGCCGGGTTGCGCCAGGAGCAGGGCGCCATCACGGTGGACCGCTCCATGGCCACCAACATCCCCTGCGTCTTTGCCGCCGGCGACTGCACCGGCAAGCCCTACCAGATCGGCAAGGCGGTCGGCGAGGGCCTCACCGCCGCCCAGTCGGCCATCCATTGCCTGGAAAAAAAGAAGACGCCTGAAAGCGTCGGCTGAGGTGCAACGGGCGTTACAATAATTGATGATAATTATAAAAATAAGTTGCATTAAAAGTGGTTTTGAATAAGGGTGCGATCTTTGGATATTCCAGTAATGGCAAGCACCGTGGCCTTATCAACGGCTTTCGAAAATAACGTCCTAAAATTACGTATTTACAATATAATAATAATAAATCTATTGACACCGGGGCGCCGGATCATATACTAATTAGCAAATCCTGTGTTCCACATTTCTGTATTTCTGGTCCGCCAACTGTAAATAGCCTCATTGAACCGAAAGCGACGGGGGAGACATCCCAACACTTTTCTGAGCAGGCCGGGCGCTGTCAACATCAGCGGAGTGGGGTTGCAAAACCGGCGGGTAGTATGGCTCGGGCAGTGTCGTCAATGCGAGGGCCCTCTCGTCCCTGACAGTGTTCTGTCTTGGCGAGGGGGTGTTTTTATACACCTTTGCCCAGGATACAAAATGCATTTCCAACTGGAGAGGATTTCGCCGGTCTGTTGAGCCGCAGAATAAAAAATTGGGGCAGAATTAAGAAAGGAGAGAGGAGCATTTGGGGCTGATTATCTATCTGGATGGGCGTTTTGTCGACGAGGATGAGGCCAGGGTTTCCGTATTCGACCACGGGCTGCTTTATGGAGACGGCGTGTTCGAAGGCATCCGGGCTTATGAGGGCCGGGTATTCCGTCTCCAGGCGCATATCGAGCGCTTCTTCGAATCCGCCAGGTCGATCATGCTGGACATCGGCATGCCGCCGCAGGAGGCAGCGGAGGTAGTATTGGAGACCCTGCGCCGCAACGGCCTGCGCGACGCCTACATCAGGCTGGTGGCCACCAGGGGCCGGGGCGACCTGGGGCTTGACCCGCGCAAGTGCCCCAAGGCTACCGTATTCTGCATCGCCGCCCAGATCCAGCTCTACCCGGAGTCCTTGTACGAGCAGGGTCTGGACGTGGTCACCGCCGCTACCCAGCGCAACACCGTCAACACCGTCAACCCCAGGATCAAGTCTCTGAACTACCTGAACAGCGTGCTGGCCAAGATCGAGGCCAACCTGGCGGGAGTTCCGGAGGCGATCTTTCTCAGCAGCGAGGGCTACGTGACAGAGTGCACCGGCGACAATGTCTTCATCGTCAAGAAGGGGAGGGTGATCACGCCTCCGTCCTACCTCGGCCTGTTGGAGGGAGTGACCCGCAACGCCGTCCTGGAGTTGGCGGCCAAGCTGGGCTATCCGGCGGTCGAGGCCGTCTTCACCAGGCACGACCTGTATATAGCCGATGAGTGCTTCCTGACCGGTACGGCGGCGGAGATGATCCCCGTGGTCAAGGTGGATGGGCGCCCCATCGGCGACGGCAAGCCGGGCCCCGTCACCAGGGTGCTGCTGCAGGAGTTCCGGAAGCTGGCGGCGGTGGACGGCCCGGAGATCTTCCCGGCCGCAGGCAAGGTGGCAGCTGCGTCCCACGCCGTGGCAGCGCCGGGTCAACCCCCGCAAGCGGGTGCCCGCCGGACGCAGAAAGGCGGCCGCGCCAAGAAATAATCACCCGCAGCGGAGCATGGGTGATGCAGTCCATTGAACCTCTCATGACTAAAGTCACGAGATTCCTGATTCATCGTTCCGTGCCTTCGTGAGAGAGGTCTTACAGGGACTCCAAGGCTATCCCCGCAGTTCCTGCGGTTCCGGGATTTTGATCTAGCTTGGTTGTCACTAGATCATTCCCTTGGAGTATTATACCAGACCATGTGGGAAGTTGCAAACATATTTTCGATGACCTAACTCACGACTCAAGTCACGAGTGTGCGGTCATCAGAGCATCAAGGAAAGGAGGTGGATTTATTGAAACTTACCGGTGCGGAGATCATCATCAAGGCTTTTGAACATGAGGGCGTGGATGTCGTATTCGGGTACCCGGGAGGGCAGATCCTGCCCTTCTACGACAAGCTTTATGACTCATCCATCAAGCATATCCTGGTGCGCCACGAACAGGGCGCCGCCCACGCCGCCGATGGCTACGCCCGGGCCACCGGCAAGCCGGGGGTCTGCATTGCCACGTCCGGCCCCGGGGCGACCAACCTGGTGACCGGCATCGCCAACGCCTACATGGATTCCATCCCGATCATCGCCCTGACGGGGCAGGTGCCCACGTCCAAGATCGGCAGCGATGCCTTCCAGGAGGCCGACATCACCGGCATCACCCTGCCGATCGTCAAACACAGCTACCTGGCCCGGGATGTGAACAAGCTGGCGAGCATTGTCACGGTCGGCCTTTCACATCGCCACCACCGGCCGCCCGGGCCCCGTGCTGATCGACCTGCCCAGCAATGTTTCCACGGCCACGGCGGAGTTCGAGTACCCGCCGCCGATCGCCCTCCGGGGTTACCGGCTCCCGGGGGAGATCGACCCGAGCCTGATCTACCAGGCGGCCAAGGCTATCGGCGAGGCCAAGAAACCGGTGATCTACGCCGGAGGCGGCGTGATCTCCTCGGGGGCGTCCGAGGAACTCCGGGAACTGGCGGAGAGGGCCCAAATTCCGGTGACCACCACCTTGCTGGGCAAGGGCGCCTTTCCGGAGACCCACCCCCTGTCGCTGGGGATGCTGGGGATGCACGGCACCAGGTATGCCAACTACGCCATCTCTTACAGCGACCTGATCATCGCCATCGGGGCGCGCTTCGACGACCGGATCACCGGGCGGCTGGACGACTTTGCGCCGCACGCCAAGGTGATCCACATCGACATCGACCCGGCGGAGATCGGCAAGAACGTGCGGGTGCACTACCCGCTGATCGGCGACGTCAGGGCGGTGCTGAAGGAGCTGCTGCTGCGCCTGGAGGTGCCCGAAGCCCAGGAGTGGCTGAAGCAGGTAAAGGCCGTGGAAGGCGGAGAACCCGCTCACCTACACCAGGATTGACGGTGTGATCAAGCCACAGTACGTCGTCGAGCAGATCTGGGACCTGACCAGCGGCAAGGCCATCATCACCACCGAGGTCGGGCAGAACCAGATGTGGGCCGCCCAGTACTACAAGACTCTGGCGCCGCGCACCTTCATCTCCTCGGGCGGGCTGGGCACGATGGGCTTCGGCCTGCCGGCCGCCATCGGAGCCCAGGCGGGCTGTCCTGACAAGGTGGTGTTCGACATCGCCGGGGACGGCAGCATCCAGATGAACTCCCAGGAGCTGGCCACTGCGGTGGCCTATAACCTGCCGGTCAAGGTCGCCATCCTCAACAACGGCTACCTGGGCATGGTGCGCCAGTGGCAGGAGTTGATGTGGAACCGCAGGTACTCCCAGACGGACCTCAACGTCGGCACCCCCGACTTCGTGAAGCTGGCGGAGGCCTACGGGGCCGTGGGGCTGCGGGTCACCCGCCCCGAGGAGGTGCGCCCGGCCCTGGAGCAGGCGATTGCCACCCCGAAACCGGTGGTGATCGACTTCCTGGTGGCCCGGGAGGAGAACGTGTTTCCCTTTGTGCCGCCCGGTGAACCGCTGACTAAGATGGTGGGAGGTTAGGATCATGAGACACACTCTGTCTGTTCTGGTGGAAAACCAGCCCGGCGTGCTGACCAGGGTGGCCGGGCTGTTTGCCCGGCGCGGCTACAACATCGAGAGCCTGGCGGTCGGCGAGACCCATGACCCCAGCGTCTCCTGCATGACCATCATGGCCGGCGGGGACGACCTGGTGATCGAGCAGGTGGTCAAGCAGCTCGACAAGCTGATCGACGTCATCGAGATCAGGGACATCTCCCAGGTCGAGTACGTGGACCGGGAACTGGTGCTGATCAAGGTCAAGGCCGAGCCTTCCGTGCGCAGCGAGATCATGCAGATCGTGGATATCTTCCGGGCGAGGATCGTGGATATCGGCCAGGAAACCCTGATCATCGAGTGCACCGGCGACGAGGGCAAGATCCAGGCGATCGAGAAGTCCCTGCGACCGTTCGGCATCCTGGAACTGGTGCGCACCGGCAAGATCGCCATGGTGCGCGGCCCCAAATACGGGGACGAAATCGAGGTTTGAGGTGCGAGGTTCGAAGTCCGAGAAGGCAAAAATAATCGAACAGCGGGGTTCGAGGCAATGGCTAACAACTGACGGTTAATGTCGATTCATCCCTCTTCCTCAGAGGAAGGGGACTTCTCGCCGAAAATAGTAAACAAAATAAGGAGGCAGTGAGCATGAAAATCTACTATGACCAGGATGCGGACCTGAAATGGCTGGAGGGCAAGACCATAGCCGTGATCGGCTTCGGGAGCCAGGGGCACGCCCAGGCCCAGAACCTGCGGGACAGCGGCGTGAACGTGATCGTCGCCGACGTGCCCGGCAGCGTCAACTGGAACAAGGCGGTGGAGGCGGGCTTCAAGCCGGTGACGGCGGCGGAGGCGGCGGCCCAGGCGGACATCGTGCAGATGCTGATCCCGGACCAGACTCCAGGCCAGCGGTCTACCGGGCGGATATTGTCCAGCACCTCAAGCCGGGCAACGCCCTGGTCTTCTCACACGGCTTCAACATTCACTTCGGGCAGATCGTGCCCCCGCCGGACATCGACGTCTTCATGGTGGCGCCCAAGAGCCCCGGCCACCTGGTGCGCCGCATGTACGAGGAGGGGGTCGGGGTGCCGTCGCTGGTGGCGGTGCAGCAGGATTGCTCCGGCAAGGCCAAGGAGATCGCCCTGGCCTACGCCAAGGGGATCGGCTCCACCAGGGCCGGCGTGCTGGAGACCACCTTCAAGGAGGAGACCGAGACCGACCTGTTCGGGGAGCAGGTGGTGCTCTGCGGTGGCATCACCGAGCTGATCAGGGCGGGTTTCGACACCCTGGTGGAGGCCGGCTACCAGCCGGAGAGCGCCTACTTCGAGTGCCTGCACGAGCTGAAGCTGATCGTCGACCTGATCTATGAGGGCGGCATCAGCAACATGCGCTATTCCATCAGCGACACCGCCGAGTACGGCGACCTGACCCGCGGCAAGCGGATCATCACCGAGGAGACCCGGGAGGAGATGCGGGCGATCCTGGAGGAGATCCAGGACGGCAGCTTTGCCCGGGAGTGGCTGCTGGAAAACCAGGTTGGACGGCCGGTGTTCAACGCCATGAGAAAGCGGGAGGCCGAGCACCCGATCGAGAAGGTCGGCGCCGAGCTGCGGTCGATGATGCCCTGGCTGCACAGGAACAAGCTGGTGAAATGAGAAGTGGGAAGCGAGAAGTGGGAAGTGAGAATAGAAGGTATTGGCAAAGCCAATACCAACAAGTTTCTCGCATCCAACATCCCACCTCGCACATCTCAATGGGGAGGTGATAATCAGGTGGCTGACCGTGTCTTCATTTTTGACACCACCCTTCGGGATGGCGAGCAGTCGCCCGGAGTAAGTTTCAATATCCAGGAGAAGCTGGAGATCGCCCGCCAACTGGCCAGGCTGAACGTGGACATCATCGAGGCCGGTTTTCCGATCGCTTCGCCGGGGGATTTTGCCGCCGTCCAGGCGATTGCCAGGGAAGTGCGCGGCCCGGTGATTGCCGGACTGTGCCGGGCGAACCCGGTGGACATCGACCGGGCCTGGGAGGCCCTGCAAGAAGCGGAGCACCCGCGCATCCATATCGTGATCGCCACCTCCGACCTGCACATCAAGCACAAGCTGCAGAAGACCAGGCCGGAAGTGCTGGACCTGGCGGTGGCTGCCGTCAAGCAGGCCCGGGGCTATACGGACAACGTGGAGTTCTCGGCCGAGGACGCCTCCCGCAGCGATCTCGATTACCTGTGCGAGGTGCTGGAGGCGACGATCGAGGCCGGGGCCACCACCGTGAACATCCCGGACACCGTGGGGTACTCCGTGCCCCAGGAGTTCGGCGAGTTTATCGCCCAGATCCGGAGCCGGACAAAAGGGATCGACCAGGTGGTGGTGAGCGTGCACTGCCACAACGACCTCGGCCTGGCGGTGGCCAACTCCCTGGCGGCTGTGGCCAATGGCGCCCAGCAGGTGGAGTGCGCCGTCAACGGCCTGGGCGAGCGGGCGGGCAATGCCTCCCTGGAGGAGATCGTGATGGGCCTGTACACCCGGCAGTCCTACTTCAATAAGGTGACCGGGATCAAGTACGACGAGATCTACCGCACCAGCAAGCTGGTAAGCTCCCTGAGCGGCATGGCCGTCCAGGCGAACAAGGCGGTGGTGGGCAAGAACGCCTTCCTCCACGCCTCCGGCATCCACCAGGACGGGGTGCTGAAGGAGCGTTCCACCTACGAGATCATGAACCCGCAGTTGATCGGGCTGCCCCAGTCCAATATCGTGCTGGGCAAGTTGTCCGGGAGGCACGCCTTCCGGGAGCGCCTGGCCGAGCTGGGCTACATCCTGGACGGCGACCACCTGAACCAGGCCTTCGAGCGCTTCAAGGCCCTGACCGACCGCAAGAAGGAGATCACCGACCGCGACCTGGAGGCCCTGGTCAAGAACGAGATCCGGTCTGCGCCGGAGTTGTACCAACTGGAATACCTGCACATCTCCAGCGGCACCACGATTGTCCCGACGGCCACAGTCGGTCTGAAACGGAACGGCAGCGCCCAGGAGGAGGCCGCCTGCGGCGACGGCCCCGTGGACGCGGCCCTCAGGGCGATCGATAAAATTACCGGTTTTGACGACATTACCCTGAGCGAGTACTCGATCAGCGCCGTCACTGGCGGCAAGGACGGCAAGGACGCCCTGGGCGAGGTCACCGCCAGGGTCGAATACGGCGGCAGGCCATTCATCGGGCGCGGCCTGTCCACCGATATCGTCGAGGCCAGTGTCAAGGCCTACCTGAATGCCGTCAACAAGGTGATCTACGAATCCGGCCTGGCCACCGAGGAGCCGGGTGTTCCCGGCAAGCGGCGCCGCGGCCGCCCGCCCGGCTCTGGCAGGAAATCAAACGGGAAAACCACGTAATGCAGAAGAACAGGCATCCAACGGCCAACGGCCCACTACCAACAACCAAACAGGGGGAGCATTCATGGGCATGACTATCACTGAAAAGATCCTGGCCGGCCACGCCGGCAGGGAGCGGGTGGCCCCCGGCGAACTGGTCAATTGCAGGCTGGACCTGGTGCTGGCCAACGACATCACCGCCCCGTTGGCCATCCAGGAGTTTCGCAAGCTCGGTGTGAGCAAGGTTTTCGACCCCGGGCGGGTGGTCCTGGTGATGGACCACTTCACCCCCAACAAGGACATCAAGTCTGCGGAGCAGTGCCTGGTGATCCGGGAGTTTGCCCGGGAGTTCGGGATCGTCAACTACTTTGACGTGGGCGCCATGGGGATCGAGCACTGCCTGCTGCCGGAACAGGGGCTGGTGCTGCCCGGCGACTGCATGATCGGGGCGGATTCCCACACCTGCACCTACGGAGCGCTGGGGGCGTTCGCCACCGGGGTCGGGAGCACCGACCTGGCGGCGGGCATGGCCCTGGGCGAGTGCTGGTTCAAGGTTCCGGAAAGCATGAAGTTCGTCTATCACGGCGAATTGCGCCCCTGGGTGGGCGGCAAGGACCTGATCCTCTACACCATCGGCCGGATTGGAGTGGAGGGCGCGCGCTACCGGGCGATGGAGTTCACCGGGGAGGTGATCGGCGCCCTGTCGGTGGAGGGCCGGCTGACCATGTGCAACATGGCGGTGGAGGCGGGCGCCAAGAACGGCATCGTCGCTCCGGACGACAAGACCCTGGCCTTTGTGGCGGGGCGGGCGCGGCGGCCTTTCAAGGCCCCCGCCGGCGACCCGGATGCCTCCTACGTCGAGGTGCACGAGTACGAGGCGGGGCAGATCGAGCCCCAGGTAGCCTTCCCGCACTTGCCCGAGAACTCCAGGCCGGTTTCGGAGGCGGCGGGGATCGCCGTCGACCAGGTGGTGATCGGCTCCTGCACCAACGGGCGACTGGAGGACCTGAGAATGGCGGCCGGCATCCTCAAGGGGCGCCGCGCCAGCAGTAAGCTGCGCCTGATCGTGATCCCCGGCACCCAGGAGATCTACCTGCAGGCGCTGCGGGAGGGTCTGCTGGAAGTCTTCGTGGAGGCCGGGGCGGCAGTCAGCACACCCACCTGCGGTCCCTGCCTGGGCGGCCACATGGGCATCCTCGCCCACGGCGAGCGGGCGCTGTCCACTACCAACCGCAACTTTGTGGGACGGATGGGCCATCCGGAGAGCGAGGTCTACCTGGCGGGGCCGGCGGTGGCCGCAGCCTCTGCCATCACCGGCTACATCACCCACCCGGAGGAGGTCGCCAGCAAGTGATCATCAAAGGACGCATCTGGAAATTCGGCAACGACGTGGACACCGACCTGATCATCCCGGCCCGCTACCTGAACACCACCGACCCCCAGGAGTTGGCGTCCCACTGCATGGAGGACGCCGACAAGACCTTTGCGGGGCGGGTTAAGCCCGGCGACATCATCGTGGCCGGCCGCAACTTCGGCTGCGGCTCCTCCCGGGAACACGCACCGGTGGCCATCAAGAGCGCCGGCGTGGCCTGCGTGATCGCCGCCAGCTTCGCCCGCATCTTCTACCGCAATGCGGTGAACATCGGGCTGCCGATCCTGGAAGCCGGAGAATCGGTGGAGGCGATCGCCAGCGGCGACGAGGTGGAGGTAGACCTGGCAGCGGGCGAGATCAGGAACCTCACTCATCCGGGGGTCTACAGGGCGGCCGCCTTCCCGCCGTTCATGCAGCAGATCATCGAGGCCGGCGGGCTGATCAACTACGTTAGGGAAAGGATGGCCGACTAATTTGAACAAGTATAATATCGGTATTCTGCCTGGTGACGGAACAGGGCCGGAAGTTGTAGCAGAAGGTTTGAAAGTGCTGGCCGCAGCAAGCAAGAAATTCGGCTTTGCAGTGGAATCGGAAACCTTCGACCTGGGAGCGGAGAGGTATAAGAGAACGGGTGAGACCCTGCCCGATTATGAACTCGAGAGGATCAAGACCAAACAGGCCCTGCTGCTCGGAGCTATCGGCCACCCCGATGTCAAACCCGGCATCCTGGAAAAAGGGATTCTGCTCAATCTCAGGTTCACGCTCGACCAGTATATCAATCTGCGCCCGGTCAAGCTCTATCCGGGAGTCGATACCCCGTTAAAGGACAAGGGGCCTGATGATATCGATTTTGTTGTCGTTAGGGAGAATACCGAAGGACTCTATGCGGGGGCAGGAGGCACTTTCAAGAAAGGCACTCCCGACGAGATAGCCGTTCAAGAATCCATCAATACCCGCAAGGGCGTTGAACGCTGTCTCCGGTTTGCCTTTGAATACTGCCGCAAGAGGAACAAGAAGAAGAAGCTGACCCTGTGCGGCAAGACCAATGTTCTCACCTATGCCTTTGATCTGTGGGAGAGGGCTTTCTACGAAATTGCCAGGGAATATCCCGGCATCCAGACCGATTATGCCCATGTGGACGCCACATCGATGTGGATAGTGAAGAACCCTGAATTTTTCGACGTCATAGTTACAGACAACATGTTCGGAGACATCATCACCGACATCGGAGCGGTAATCCAGGGAGGGCTGGGCATTGCCGCTGGCGGAAACATCAATCCCGCAGGGGTTTCCATGTTCGAACCAATCGGCGGTTCGTCTCCGAAGTATACGGGCAAGAATGTGATCAATCCGGTGGCTGCCATAGCTTCGGTGCAGATGATGCTGGAATACCTGGGCGAGGCCGAGGCGGCAGAGGCAGTGGAGCAGGCGATCATGAAGGTGGTAGCCAGGCTCGACAGCATGTCGGCAGGAAAGATGGGATACAGCACCACCGAAGTGGGGGATATGGCAGCTAGCTACATTTAAATACTCAGAAGTCAGAAGTCAGAAGTCAGAAGTCAGAAGTCAGAATAAAGTTAAAAACAGGCATGAATACTTGATAAAAAATGAGAGGATGATGTAAAGTGGGGATTACTTGGACAACAAGGTAAAGGTGCAGATCTACGACACCACCCTGCGGGACGGCGCCCAGGCGGAGGGGTTCAATCTCACCGTCGCCGACAAGCTGAAGATCACCAGGAAGCTGGATGATCTGGGCGTGGCCTACGTGGAGGGTGGCTGGCCCGGCTCCAACCCCAAGGATACCGAGTATTTTCAGCGCGTGCGCAGCCTGACCCTGCAGCATGCCAGGATTGCCGCCTTCGGGTCAACCCGCAAGGCCGGGGCCGACGTCGCCGATGACGCCAACATCCGGGCGCTGTTGGAGGCGGAGACTCCCTGCGTATGCCTGGTCGGCAAGACCTGGGACTTCCACGTGCACACCGCCCTCCAGACGACCCTGGAGGAGAACCTGGACATGATCCGGGACAGCGTCGCCTATATGAAGGCCAGGGGCCGGGAGGTGGTCTACGATGCCGAGCACTTCTTCGACGGCTTCAAGGCCAACCCGGACTACGCCCTGGCTACCCTGAAGACGGCCGCTGCAGCCGGGGCGGACTGGATCGTGCTCTGCGACACCAACGGCGGCACCATCACCTATGAGATCGAGGAGATCTGCGGGCGGATCGCCCGGGCTATCGACACGCCGCTGGGCATTCATACCCACAACGACGGGGAACTGGCGGTGGCCAACAGCATCGCCGCCGTGCGCTGCGGGGTGCGCATGGTCCAGGGCACCATCAACGGCTACGGGGAGCGCTGCGGCAACGCCAATTTGTGCTCGGTGATTCCCAACCTGCAGCTCAAGATGGGCTGTGACTGCATCGAGCCCGGGCTGCTGCAGCACCTGACCGAGGCCTCCCACTATGTGGACGAGATCGCCAATATGACTCCCCGCACCCAGCAGTCCTTCGTGGGGGCGAGCGCCTTCGCCCACAAGGGCGGCATTCACGTCAGCGCCGTTCTGAGGAGTCCCCTGACATACGAGCACATCGATCCGGCCCTGGTGGGCAACCACCGGCGCGTGCTGGTGTCGGAGCTGTCGGGCCTCAGCAACATCTTCAGCAAGGCCAAGGAGCTGGGTCTCGACCTTCAGCAGGGCAGCACCGAGGCCCGCGGCCTGATCCAACAGATCAAGGACCTGGAGCATCGGGGCTACCAGTATGAGGCGGCCGACGCCTCGCTGGAGCTGCTGCTGCGGCGAGCGCTCGGGCAGTGCCGGGAGTTCTTCACCCTGGAAAGGCTGAATGTCCACGTGGTCAAGCGCCCGGATGACGACGGGGTGATCGGCACCGAGGCCACCATCAAGCTGCGGGTGGGGGACCAGGTGATGCACACCGCAGCCGAGGGGAACGGCCCTGTGGCCGCCCTGGACAACGCCCTCCGCAAGGCCCTGGAGGGGTTCTATCCCTGTCTCGAGGAGATGCACCTGGTGGACTACAAGGTGCGGGTACTGGACGGCAAGGACGGCACCTATTCTACGGTGCGGGTACTGATCGAATCCTCGGACAACCAGGATGTCTGGAGCACCGTGGGGGTTTCCGAGAACATCATCGAGGCCAGTTGGCAGGCCCTCACAGACAGCATGAACTACGCCCTGTTGAAATCAAGTAATGAGTGATGAGGACTGAGTGATGAGTGTTCAACGAGTTCTTGGCTTTCAGTGGGTGCTCTGCTTTCCCCCGCTGAAGTGACCTTCAAGTTTCGGTGAAATGAGGCGAGACGTAAAGTAGGCAATTACTCATAACTCATTACTCGTTACCCATTACTTCATTGTTGTGCCGGTTGAAGGTAGTGAAAGACTGGAGGGGCGGCGCCGGGCAGATCCAGCTCGGACGATCGCTGGACGACCGGATAGATCTTGTAGACGGCCAGGTTGTCGAGCACGCCGCCCAGCAACTGCAAGCCCGCCTCCAGGGTGTCCGGGTTGCCGATCGCCTTAATGGTACAGGGGAAGGTGATATCAGCGCCGTTGACGGTGATGGTCATCTTCTCCTTGTTCCAGTAGATGGTGGTCCAGGCGGTGATCCGCTGGTCGTTGATGCTGATCGCCTCCGCCTGGGAGGACCAGAGCTCGTTGATGATGTCCACCAGGTCCAGGTAAACGATGTTGGAATCGGGGGGTATGGTGACGGTGATGCCCGGGCCCTTGACCGGGATCAGGCCGGCAGCGATCCCCAGTTGATTGGATTCTTGGGTCAAGTTTTTCACCAGGGATGCCCCGTTGGTGGTGTCGCTGTCCAGCGCCTGCTGCTGCTGTTCCAGGTCCTGCAAATCCTTCTCCAGGTTAGCCCGCTTGTCCTGCAGCCCCTTCAGGATCAGCGTCAGGTCGTCGGTGCTCTGCAGCGAGAGGTCGCTCTGGAAGATCTGCTGGGCGTGAAACTGCACCGAGATCAGGAATCCCAGCAGCAGGAAGACGATCAACACCGGGGTGCGCCACTTTTTGACGTTATCCATCCTTCTTCGCTCCCAGCGCAGGTGAGTGGCGTTTCTGCATCCAGTTGGCCAGCATTTCCCGCCGGATGATGGCCAGGTTCTGGAAGATCCGCACTCCGAAGACGAACACCGCAGCCATGTACAGGTCGACTCCCAGCCGGTCGCCCATGTAGGCCAGCAACGCCGCCAGCAGGGCGTTGGTGAAGAAGCCGGTGAGGAGCACCGCCCCGTCGAACTTGTCCTCGATGATCGATTTCAGCCCGCCGAAGACTGAATCCAGGGCGGCCAGCACCGCCACCGAGAGATACTTGGCGAATACCCCCGGGATCGGGATGGCCAGGGTAGACCCGATGCCGATTCCCAGCAACAGGCCGAGAATTGGAAGCCACATGCGCTATACTCCTCTCTTACCACTCACCACTACTGGGGCGCGGCGTACGAGAACTGGTAGCTGCCCTTGTAGGCGGGCACCAGGACTGCCGGACTGTTCTCCACGCTCACCGGGAAGCCGGACATTTTCAGGATGTTGAACTCGTTTTCCGGCGACTGCAGCATACCGGTCAGGTCGTCCGGGTTCCCGATCGCCCTGATGATGTAGGGTGGGGCCAGGCGGGTGGAGTTCACCAGGATAGTGTTGCCCGCGCACCGGATTTCTGTCAAGGCGACGACCCGCTGGTCATTGACGGAAATGGCCTCAGCCCCTGCGGCCCGGAGATCGTTGACGATGTACAGCAAGTGCCGGTCGTGGATCAGGTAGTCGTCCGGATTGAATTGCCCGGGATTGAGGGTCTCGGCGGCCTCGGCGTCCTTGCGGTTGTCGTCCAGGGAGATGATCAGCCCCGGCCCCTGGACCGCGGTGAAGCCGGCCAGGGCGTCCTGCTGCTTGATCTGGTCCTGCAAGTTGGTCAGGGTCTGGCGGCCGGCGGCGCTGTTCAACTGGAAGGTGTTCAGCAGGTTTCTGCGTCCGCTGACGTCCAGTTCGATGTCGGCGATCTGGCTCTCCTGGGACTTGATCAGGTTGGCCAGGTTTTCGTTTTGGACACGCGAGGGCAGGATGCCGCTGCTGGCCAGGCTGCGCAGGGCGAGGACCAACAGCAGCCCGGACAGAAACAGCACCAGCGTCAGCGGCGCCTGCCATTTTTTCAGGGTGTTCCTTCCCAGCTTCACCATGGCCCTCCTCGTTGAACCATCGGGGACATTCCCCGGCAGGGGGTGTGTCCTCAAACCTGTAAATTCGATGGTGGCGGCGAAACTCCTGCCGGTGTCGAACTATCACCGGGGGGTTCCCAACACCGTATTCGGCGCTCAAGACATATATTACCACAAATATATGTTCGCTGCAAGCATGAGATTTAACGGCGACCGCAAGCGGAGCCACTGCGGAAGAAACAAGAAAAAGGGATATCCGCACCGGGAACGAAATATTTTAAAGAGACTGCGGCTCTCTGCATGGTCAGGGTGAAAGATTCCGGCCGCGGTGGATGTAATTGGATAACAGGACAGATCGAAGCAAACCGAATGGAGGCGGCCCTCGATGCGCTTGTACGGCCTCCTGGCAGTGGCCGATCAATATCATTTGCAGGCGTTATCCAGGCTCGTGACGGGGTTCACGGCCAGGTTCCTGCCCTATCTGAGCTACATCGACCTCAGGACCGTGATCGACATCCTGGCGGTGGCCTTCGTGTTCTATAAGCTGCTGATGTGGATCAAGGGGACGCGGGCGATCCAGCTTCTGAAAGGTCTGGCGGTGCTGGTGATCGCATCCACCCTCAGCGAACGCTTTCAATTATACACCATGAGCTGGCTGCTGGAGAAGATCTGGACCGCCCTGTTCGTGGCCCTGCCGGTGGTCTTTCAGCCGGAGTTGCGCCGCGCCCTGGAGCAATTGGGCCGGAGCGGGATCTTCGGGCGCTCCCTGTTCAACGTCGACGAGGATAACCGGCGGGCAGTGCGGGAGATCGTCCGGGCGACCGAAGTGCTGTCCCGGCGCAAGGTGGGCGCCCTGATCGTGTTCATGCGGGAGACGGGACTCCAGGAGTATATCGACAGCGGCATCAAGATGGATGCCCTGATAACCGCCGAGTTGATCATCAACGTCTTCGAACCCAACACCCCCCTGCACGACGGGGCGGCGATCGTCTGCAACGGGAGGATGCTGGCCGCAGCCTGCTTCCTGCCGTTGACGGAGAACCCCTACCTGAGCAAGGAATTGGGCACCAGGCACCGCTCGGCCATCGGCATCACCGAGCACAGCGATGCGGTCTCCTTGGTAGTCTCCGAGGAGACCGGGACGATCTCCCTGGCCGAGGACGGCAGGATCACCAGGGGCCTGAGCAGCGCGGATCTGGAGCAGCGGCTGGAGGAGTACGCCCGGCCGGTCAGCAAGAAGACGGGGAGGGTGGGCCATGGCCGGGGATAGGCGGGAGAACTGGCTGGTGCGCTACAACGTGGGCTACAGGATCCTGGCGGTGTGCCTGGCGTTTTTGCTCTGGTACTTCGTGGCCGGACAGCGCGACCCGTTGGCCAAGCAGACCTACAACCGCCCGGTGGAACTGCGCCCGGCCACGACGCAGTTGATGTCCACGACGACGCTGCCGGAGGTGACGATCACCGTCAGCGGCATCAAGGACCTGGTGCAATCCCTGCAGGAGCAGGACATTCACGCCTATGTGGACGTATCCGGACAGTCAGCGGGCGTCTGCTACCTGCCGATCCAGACCAGCGTGCCGGACAATATCCAAGTGCTGAGCATCTATCCGCAGACGGTGCGGGTCAGCCTGGACTACCAGGAGTCCAAGAAGGTGCCGGTGAAAGTGGTGCTGCAGGGCACTCCCGCCCCGGGCTTCACGACCCAGGCTCCTGCAGTCACGCCGGGCGTGGTGACGGTGAGCGGCCCCAGCGGCCAAGTCGGAGGGCTTCAGGAGGTCGAGGTGGTGGTCGACGCCACCGGGGCGAACACCAACATCACCACCAAGGTGCCTGTGCAGGTATCCGGGAACGGAGACGAGTTGGAGTTGAATCCGAACGAGGCGTCAGTGGTCGTTCCGGTGGTGCCCAGCGGGTTGGTCAAGAATGTCCCGGTCATTGCCGATATACGCGGTACTCCCGGCCTGAACCAGGCGGTCAAGTTGGTGGCGGTCGAGCCGACCATGGTGGATCTTACCGGCGACCAGGACGCATTGGCCGGACTGGTTTCGGTCTATACCCAGCCGGTGGACGTCACAGGCGCTACAGATCAGGTGGTCAAGAGCGTGGGCCTGGTCCTGCCCCAGGGCGTGTCCCTGGTCGACCAGGGACAGGGGACAATTGCTGTGACGGTGAGCCTGGGCGCTGCAACAACCGGAGCGCCGCAGCAGTCGCAATGACCTACCGGCAACCGTCCCGCCCGGCGCTTACCCGGACGGCAGGCGCTCCGGTTGGCAGGCTTCAGCCCCGGCCCTGTTTCTGCCCCTGAGTTTATACAGGTACATGGGGATCAGCAGGATCAACACGATGGCCCCGCAGGCGGCGAAACCGAACCTGGCGCCCAGGTAATCATCGGCCAGGCCGGCATACAGGTTGCCGATCGGCGTGGAACCGGAGAAAACGAGGGTGTACACACTCATGACCCGGCCGCGGAACTGGTTTTCGGTATTGAGCTGCATGGTAGAGTTGATGGTGGCGCTGAACAGGTTGAAGAAAAGACCCGTCACCGCGATATAAAATCCGGCAATCAGAAAGTTGATGGTGAAACTGTTCAGGATCAGGAAGATACCGATGACCGTCGGGACAGCATAGATCACCAGTTTATTCGGGCCAGACTTACTCGTGACGGCAACCAGCATGGCCCCGATCAGCGCTCCAATCCCGGAGCAGGAGAAGAGGATGCCCATGCCCATGGCATTCTGTTTCAGGACGACTTCGGAAAAGACCGGGATCAGGACGTTGTTGTTCATGGCGAAGGTGCCGATGATGGTCATCAACAATGTGGCATCGAGGAGAATCCGCCGCCGGTAGATATACCGGAGGCCATCCATGATATCCGCCATAATGTGCTGGTTTGCCGCCAATCGCCTGGCCGCCATTGGCAGCGGGTGAATGAAAAACAGGCTGATAACGACCGCGGCAAAGCTGATCGAGTTTGCCAGAAAACACATTCCCACGCCGTAATACCCTATCACCAGACCGGCGATCGCCGGTCCCACAATTCTTGACATGTTAAACATGGCAGAGTTGAGGGCGATGGCGTTCATCAGGTCATCTTTGCCTACCAGTTGGATGACAAATGATTGACGCGCCGGCATATCGAACGTGTTGACCAGTCCCAGCGCCGCAGCCAGCACCAGGATGTGCCAGAACTGAATATGCCCGGAAAAATCGAGGATTGCTAAAATCAGGGTGACGACCAGAGACGCTGACTGGGTAAAAAACAGGATCTTCTTCTTGGAAATCTTATCGACCAGGACTCCCGCAAACAGCGAGAACAGAAGCACCGGCATGAACTGGATTGCGCCGACCACGCCGAGTAAAAAAGCTGACTTGGTCAGCGTATAGGCCAGCCAGGGCTGGGCGACATTCTGCATCCAGGTGCCGATCAGGGAGATGCACATGCCGATCCAGTAGTACCGGAAGTTGCTGTGCCTGAGGGGGAGGAAGGGGTTGTTCAAAGATCTTTTGTCCTGGCTCGGTAGATTCATTATTTTGATTCCTGTTCGTTTCTGATTGATCTTAACATATACCAAAAAGCCGGGCATGATGCGAATCAAATGCTCAGCGGCGCCCCAAAAGGGAAAACAATCTATTTTGTCTCCCGTGTATTTAGGTCGCCAAAATACAGTATATTACAAAAAGTGGCTTATTGTCAGCAGTGGATGTTCTTTTCCCTCAAGCAGGGGAGGATCGCCGGCTCCCCCTCCTTTCATCCCCCGCCACGTGGCAACAGCAGGGAATATGGTATAATAAGACGTGTTTGCTCACGGGGGAGGCATCCAGCAGGATGGGGACTCTTTTCGGTACGGACGGGGTCAGGGGCGTGGCCAACAGGGACCTCACGGCGGAATTGGCGTTCCGGCTCGGCCGGGCGGGGGCATACGTCCTCAACCGGCGCGGCGCCAGGCCGCGGATCGTCATCGGGAAAGACACGCGGATCTCCGGCGACATGCTGGAGGCCGCTTTGACGGCGGGCATCCTGTCGGTAGGCGGCGACTGCATCAGGGCCGGGGTGATCCCCACTCCGGGCTTGGCGTACCTGGCCCGGACCATAGACTGCTGTGCCGGGGCGATGATCTCCGCCTCGCACAACCCGGTGCCCGACAACGGGATCAAGTTCTTCGCCGGGGACGGTTTCAAGCTGCCGGACGCCGTGGAGGACGAGATCGAGGCCCTGGTCTTCAATGAGCAGTTCCCCTTCCCCCAACCGGTGGGGGAGGAGATTGGGCGGGTTGCCGTGGACGGGGACTGCGTCGAACGCTACCTGGCCTTTTTGAAGGAGCAGGCAGGGGGTCTCGACCTGACCGGACTGAAACTGGTGATCGACTGCGCCAACGGCGCCGCCTCGCATATCGCCCCCCGGTTGTTCGCGGGACTGGGCGCCCAGGTGCAGAGCATCTACAGCGAGCCGAACGGGATCAACATCAACGCCGGGTGCGGTTCGACTCACACCGGGCCGCTGCAGCGGGTGGTGCCGGACCTCGAGGCCGACCTGGGGCTGGCCTTCGACGGGGACGCCGACCGGCTGCTCGCCGTCGATGAGCAGGGGAACCTGGTGGACGGCGATCAGGCCATGGTCATCTGCGGCCTGGAACGCAAGCGTAAGGGAACCTTGCCCGGCGACCGGGTGGTGGTCTCGGTGATGAGCAACCTCGGCCTGCGGGAGGCCTTCCGGAATGCCGGCATCGAGGCGCTGGAGACCAAGGTGGGCGACCGCTACATCCTGGAGGAGATGCGCCGGTCACAGGCGGTACTGGGGGGCGAGCAGTCCGGCCACATCATCTTTCTCGACCGTACCACCACCGGCGACGGCCTGCTGACCGCCCTGGAACTGTTGAAGGTGGTCAGGGAGTCCGGGCAGCCGCTATCGAGGCTGGCCGGACAGATGACCCGCTTCCCCCAGGTGCTGGTCAACATACAGGTGCCGAACAAGCAGGCCCTGCACGGCCATCCGGTGATCGCCGAGGCGGTGTGCCGGGCCGAGCAGAAGCTGGCCGGGCGGGGCCGGATCCTGGTGCGGCCTTCGGGCACCGAGCCCCTGGTACGGGTGATGGGGGAGGGCCCCGGGAGGACGAGTTGCTGGAGGTGGTGTCCGAGTTGTCGGAGGTGGTGAAGGCACATCTAAGTTGAAGGAGGCGGCAGGCCGGCCAGTTGTTGCGGCTTGCGGACTGCTGTCGGAATAGCGTTAAATATTGTTGGCCCTTTTTCTTCAAATATAGAATATAATAGAGCACAGTAGAGCCTCCGGCCGAGAGGCCGGTCGCCAATTCAAAACTGACTGCGCCGGGATCAAATCCCCGCGTATCTCCGCAGGTACATGGTAGCGCCCGAACCAGCCGGTTGAAGCAGACAGGCTGGTTGACGAGGAAGGGGTTAATCGAAGTTTTCGGCGGATGCCCCTCGGTGGCCCACCACCGTAAGGGAGCCTTCAAATCCGGAGAGCAATCTCCGGGACAAAGAGGCGCCTGGTTGGGAGCGGAGCCGCGCCGCGCGCAGCAGCACAAGGAGGAAACTCAGGATGTGCGGCATTGTCGGCTATCTTGGTAGCCAGGACGCGGTTTCGGTGTTGATGAACGGCTTGAAGACCCTGGAGTACCGCGGGTATGACTCCGCGGGAGTGGCCTACCTGAACGAGGGCACTCTCGAGGTGCGCAAGAAGATGGGACGGATCGCCGTCCTCGACGACTATCTCGGCACCCAGCAGTGGCACACCCAGATCGGGATCGGCCACACCCGCTGGGCGACCCACGGTCGGCCCTCCGACCGCAACGCCCACCCCCACTTAGACTGCACTCACAAATTCGCTGTCGTCCACAACGGCATCATCGAGAACTTCACCGAGCTGCGGGAGCGCCTGCAGGCCAATGGGCACCGCTTTGTCTCGGAGACCGACACCGAGGTGCTCGCTCACCTGGTGGAGGAGGCCTACCGGGGGAACCTGCGCCTCGCCCTGCGGGATGCCCTGCAGCAGGTGCGCGGCTCCTATACCGTGGTGCTGCTGAGTGAGCACCACCCGGACCGGATCGTGGCCTCCCGCAAGGACAACCCGCTGGTGGCGGGAATCGGCGACGGTGAGTACTTCGTGGCCTCGGACATCCCGGCGCTGCTCCCCCATACCCGGAAGATCTACCTCCTGAACGCCGGGGAGATCGTGGAGCTGACGCCGGACGGCATTAACATCGTCGACTTCCAGGACCGCCCGGTGCACAAGGAGATCTTCCACGTCAACTGGGACGCCCAGGCAGCGGAGCGGGGCGGCTACCCGCACTTCATGCTGAAGGAGATCTGCGAGCAGCCCCTGGCGATCAAGAATACCCTGGGCAGCAGGCTGACACCTGACGGCAGCGGCATCCAGCTCAACGAGATCAGTTTGACTCCGGAGCAGATCCGCAGCTTCAGCAAGGTGGCCATCGTCGCCTGCGGCACCGCCTACCACGCCGGCATGGTCGGCAAGTACGTGTTCGAGAAGCTCGCCCGCATCCCGGTGGAGGTCGACCTGGCGTCGGAGTTCCGCTACCGCGACCCGCTGATCGATCCCAAGACGCTGGTGGTGATCGTCAGCCAGTCCGGAGAGACTGCAGACACCCTGGCTGCCCTGCGGGAGGCCAAGGAGCGCGGCTGCCGCGTGCTGGCGGTGACCAACGTGGTCGGCAGTTCGGTGGCCAGAGAGGCGGACGACGTCATCTACACCTGGGCGGGGCCGGAGATTGCCGTGGCCTCCACCAAGGCCTACACCACCCAGGTGCTGGTGATGTACCTGCTGGGATTGCTGTTCGCAAGGGAGCGGGGCAGCCATCACCCAGGAGCAGGAGTCCGAGATCGTGGCGGCGCTGAAGAAGGTGCCGGACCAGCTCAAGGAAATCCTCAAGCAGAAGGAGCAGATCCAGGACCTGGCCGAGCAGTACCACAACTGCCAGGACATCTTCTTCCTGGGGCGAGGCCTGGACTACGCCGTAGCCCTGGAGGGCGCCCTGAAGCTCAAGGAGATCTCCTACATCCACGCCGAGGCCTATGCCGCCGGCGAGTTGAAGCACGGCACGCTGGCGCTGATCGTGGAAGGAGTGCCGGTGGTAGCGCTGGCCACCCAGGATGAACTGCTGGAGAAGCTGATCAGCAACGTCAAGGAGGTCAAGGCCCGCGAGGGCACGGTGATCGGCCTCTGCCTGGGCAAGCAGGACCTGGTGGACAACACCTGCGACCAAGTGATCAGGCTGCCGGAGGCCCCATCGTTCGTGGCCCCGCTGCTGAGCGTGGTGCCATTGCAGTTGTTTGCCTACTACATGGCCGCCGCCCGGGGTTGTGATATCGATAAGCCGAGGAATCTGGCGAAGAGCGTGACGGTGGAATAATTTTTAACACATTTCGGCCAGGTGTTGAAGGACAATAATTATCTTTACTGGACAAAAATTAATTAACTGAACAAAAATTAGATTGACTCCGATAGGAGATATATGGTACTCTTGAAGAGAACAGATGTTTTCATCAAGAGTATTTTTTTTGATTGTCCTCTGAAGTGCAGGAGGTGACTTTGGTTGGCAAAACGGAAACGGCAGGACAGATGCGCAACAATCAAGCGCCGTCTGAAAGAAGGCCGGGGAAATGGCCGGGGCATGGACTACAAACCCTGGCTCCGGGTGCAGGACGTACCTTCTCAAGGGCTGGCCAGCCGTGTGCCGGGCATTACGACCGGCCGGGAACATCATCTGCTCAGCAATCTGGAATACGATTGTTTTCTCGTCCTCGACTGGGAAGAGTCTATAGTTGACATTCGCGAGCAGTACCCCTTGCTTCCTCTTGAAGAAACCCTGGCCCTGGCGGAAGAGATTGGCATACGGCACCCGACCTATCCCGGTAGCGATGACCCTGTTGTATGCACCACCGATTTTCTCATCACGATACGACGGAGAAACAGGGTTGTGGACGAGGCGATCGCAGTCAAACCTTCCAAAAGTTGGCCAGCATGCGAGTGTTGGAGAAGCTCGAACTGGAACGCCGGTACTGGGAGAAGCGCAATATCTCCTGGCATATCGTCACCGAACGGGAGATTCCCCTGACGCTGGTTGAAAACCTGAAATGGCTGAAGCCCTATCAGAGCTTGCATGCCTTGTCTCCCTTGACCGCAGAGGATGTGACCCGGATTCGTGCTTGTCTGGAGCACTACCTGTCTGGCACAGAGGTTCTAGCCGACGTGGCCCAAAAAGCAGATGACCGCCTGGGTCTTACGCCGGGGATAAGCCTTTCAGTTGCCCGCTATCTTTTGGCCTCCCGCCTCTGGCAAGACCGATCTTTCAGAGCCGTTGGGTGCCGGTCGGCCGCTTCGCTTGCTGGATAGAGACACAACTCATCCGGGGTGAGCGCCTCATGAATCTCTATGTCAATCAGCTTGTCGAATGGCTCGATGATGAGGGACAACCCCATATTGAACGGATTTTATGGATCGATCCCAGCCATACTGATGCCTATCTGTTCGATGTCCAAAATCCGAAAGCCATGCCTGTGTGGCGCAGGATCGCCGACCTGGAGAGTGGGATCCGGCAGGGGGATGCAAAGACTTCTTGCGGAAGATCCATTCCTGATCGGGATGCGCTCCGAAGAAGATATTTCCGATCTGCACCGTGCCCACCGCGACCAGGCCTGGTCCGTGATCCAGCCTCTAGTCGAGAGGGCTGATGGTGCCTTGTTCGTCGCGGACAAGCGGGGGCCTCTGGTTGAGGCAGCCTGTGCCATCAGCGGGGTAGTCAAACCTACTATCTATGCCTATCTCCGGCGGTATTGGCGGGGTGGGCAGACCAAGAACGCCCTCTTGCCCGCATTCGACCGCCGGGGCGGCAAAGGCAAGGACAAGAGTGCCGGCGAACGCAAACGCGGCCGTCCACCCAGGCGGGCACAGGCCACGCAGGAGACGGGAATAAATGTTGATGACACCATCAAGGCCAAGTTCCAGAGGGGAATCCATCTCTATTACGAGAACCGTGAGGGGCGAAGCCTGACGGAAGCTTACCAGCTTGTCATGGAGCGCCTGTTTAACCTAGGCTACGAAAAACGGGGCGAAACGCTGGTTCCTGTATTGCCCCCGGTTTCGGAACTGCCGACTTTTCGCCAGTTCCGGTACTGGTATGAGAAGGAACGGGACTTGGAATCATCGTTGAAACGACGTCTCGGAGCCACCCGGTATGCCCTGACACGCCGGCCGGTGGTCGGTGATTCGACCCAGATGGCAAACGGGCCAGGATCTCTGTATCAGATAGACGCCACCAAAGATGACATCTACCTAGTCAGCAGAACTGACCGTAACCGGATCATCGGCCGTCCGGTGGTCTATCTGGTCCAGGATGTCTTCAGTCGGCTCATCACCGGCATCGCCGTCACTTTGGAGGGGCCGAGTTGGCTTGGGGCGATGCTGGCTCTCGAAAACACCGCCAGCGACAAAACTCCCTTCTGCCAGGAGTTCGGTATCGATGATGTCGAGTGGTGGCCGGCCCGGCACCTGCCGGAAGCCATTTTGGCTGACCGGGGTGAACTGGAGGGCTATAATGCCGACAACCTGGTCAATTCCCTGGGTATCCGGGTCTCCAACACACCGCCCTACCGGGCGGATGGCAAGGGCATCATCGAACAGAGTTTCCGGCTGTCCCACCTTGCTCTGGTGCACCAATTACCTGGCGCTGTCCGTAAGCCAAAGGAACGGGGCGAACATGACTATCGCCTGGATGCGGTATTGACGCTCCATGAATATACTCATTTAGCAATACTCTGGGTCAGGAACTTCAACCTGCATCATTACCTGGACGACTACCCATTGACGGAAGATATGGTGACCGCCGGAGTAGATCCCTATCCGATAGACCTCTGGAACTGGGGCATTGTCAATCGTTCCGGTCATCTGCGGACGGTACCCCGTGGACATACTGCGGTTGAACCTGCTCCCCGGCGGAGAGGCGTCCGTAACCCCACGCGGAATCCAGTTCCGCGGCGCACTTTACACCACGGAACGTGCCATGCGGGAGCACTGGTATGTGCGGGCGCGCAATACCGGAACCTTCCACGTTCCGGTGGCCTATGATCCTCGGTTGATGGATATTATCTATCTGCGTCTGGATGCGGGTCGGCAAATCGAACCCTGTAATCTGACGGAGCGTCACCGGCGGTGGCGGGGGTATGCCTGGTGGGAGTACGAAGAATCGAAGCAGGTACAGGCAGAGAAGGCTGTGCCTAGGGAATCCAGAGACCGCCAGGCCGATGCCGAGTTTCATGCTGAGGTTAGAAGCGTGGTTGAACGGGCACAGGCTGAGGCAGAGAAAACACCCATCGACCAGAGCAAACAGGCCCGGGTACGGGATATCCGTGCCAACCGCCGGACCGAGAAGGAAGAATCTCGTGCGGCCGGGGCCTGGCGGCTTGGTCAAACCGAACCATACCGAAACTCCCTCGCAGGATATTGGCGCCGAAGAACTACGTACCTCCGCCTGACCGGATCGCCAAGCTTCGTGAGAAACGCAAGCTGCGGGAAAAGGAGGAGCAGGAATGAACGGGGAATCAGGCTTCCTGGTGGGAAAGGGCCGTATCGTCGAAGCGGACTACCAGCCTTCGGAAATCTCTACTTACCGCGGCAATCCCCTGATCGAGGCGCTACCACCTATCTGGTCGGAAGATGAGGTGGAAGAACGCCTCAGGTATTATCCACCCTATGAAGACAGTGACCGCCTGGCTCCGGCCCATCTTCGCCTGCACCTGCTGCAGAGCACCCTGCAGTTCTTCGAGCCGCTTCCGGTTCACCTGGAGTTAGAACAGCGGTTTTCCCGCATGATCAGAACCGGCTATCTCGCCCGAAACCCCCGGGATCCCCAGTTTGTGTCGAGCCTGCATCAGCAGGCCGACCTTCTGTCCGATCCCGATCTGGTTCCACCTTCCCCACGCTCGACAGCCACCGGATTCACCATCCTAGGCATGAGCGGGGTCGGCAAGACCACGGCTGTAGAGAGGATCCTGTCTCTCTATCCCCAGGTGATTCACCATCACGCCTACCAGGAGCAGCCGCTGACCATGGCCCAGGTGGTGTGGTTGAAGCTGGACTGTCCGTTTGACGGCTCCATCAAGGGTCTCTGCCTAAATTTCTTCCAGGCGGTGGACGATCTGCTCGGTTCCCGTTACTACGAACGCTACGCTTCCGGTCGCCGCACCGTGGACGAATTGCTGCCCCGTATGGCCAGGGTGGCGGCGTTGCATGGGCTCGGCGTACTGGTCATCGACGAGATCCAGCACCTGAGCGAGGCCAAAAGCGGCGGGTCCAGAAAGATGCTCAATTTCTTCGTTCAGTTGGTGAACACCATCGGTCTCCCGGTGGTGCTGGTGGGCACATACAAGGCACTGGGCCTCTTGAGCGGGGAATTTCGTCAAACCCGCCGGGGTACAGGCCAAGGGGATTATGTCTGGGACCCGATGGCCAACGACGATACCTGGCAATACTTTATCGAAACCTTGTGGCGGTTTCAATACACCCGGAAGCCTACGGCTCTGACCGATGTTTTGCGGGACACGCTTCATGAGGCCATGTCCGGGGCTACCTGCGATCATCACCGCCCCTCCGCATCCCAAGCTGATTAAAAAGGGCATGTTCACGGTAGACTTCATCGTCAAGTTGCTCGTGTTGAAATATCTATTGGCCATGCCCATGAACCGGATCAAGAGTTATCTTCGCATGGAAGGACTCATCCTTGCCAGCGGTACCTTGGCCGGCGTCATGGAGAGCGTCATCCCTTTTTTGGAACCGCTCTATCATGCTATCTGCGCCCGCAATGCGGCATCCGACCGGCTGAAAGCGGATGAGACCGGATGGAAGGTCTTCACCGAGACCACCGGCAAAAAGACTCACCGGTGGTGGCTATGGGTTTTTGCCAGCCCAGACACTGCGGCTTTTATCCTCAGTCCCTCCCGCAGCTCCGAGGTACCCAAGAGCCATCTTCATATTGGTCAGACCGATCAGGACTCCTCCTTCCAAAGAATGCTGATCCTGCTCACTGACTTCTTTTCCGCCTACCGCGTTCTGAAAGAGGACATCCTGCACGCCTGGTGCTGGGCGCACATGAGGCGCAAGTTCATCGACATCGCCCGCGGCTATACGCAACTGAAAGACTGGAGTGAGCAGTGGGTTTCCCGGATCGGCGTCCTGTACCACCTGAATGATGCACGCCTCGACCTGGCAGCCCTTTCCCCCGAGTGGGCCGAGGCTGACGCCCGGCTCAGACAATTTGTTGAAGAAGAGATCTATGCCGTCTGGATAAAAGAGCTTGCCGACCCCAAAACCCATCATGCCAGCAGGGGTGTCCTGGAGTCGCTGCAGCGGCAGTGGACCGGCCTGACCCTTTTCCTCGACCACCCGGAGACCCCGCTCGATAACAACGAGTCCGAAAGGCTCCTGCGCACCCCGGTCGTCGGACGCAAAAACTTCTATGGCAGCGGCGCCCGCTGGAGCGGCGAAGAGGCGGCAATGCTCTGGACCATCTTTGCCACTGCCCAGATGAACGGACTAAACCCCATCCTCTTCCTGACGGCTCTGCTGGATGCCTGCGCTGCTAATGGCGGCCGATCGCTTGAGGAACCGGAGCTTGAGCGCTTTTTCCCATGGGCGCCTTCCGAAGATGATGCTCGGGCGTGGGGGCGCAACACCTCATGACGTCTCGCTACTGCGGCCGCGACTTCAGTACAACCGAAATGGAACTGATCGAAAAACTGATCAGGAACCATCCTACCCGCGAGGCGATTGCCCGCGCCGTGTGTGATCATCTGAATTGGGTCAAACCGGACGGACTGCCAAAGGTCATGTCCGCCAAGGTGGCTCTCTTACGTATGCACCGCGATGGGCTAATAGAGTTGCCCAATCCCAGGAGCCAGAACAACAACATACGAAAGTCTCTTGCTTTTACCCCTGCCTCGGATCCCAAAGAACCCCTTATTGGCACCAGAAGAGATATCCGGGATCTGCGCCTGCGGCAGATCCAGACAGAAGCCGATTCGCGCCTCTGGAACGAACTGATCGCGCTACCACTACCTCGGCTATGTGCCCCTGCCGGGAGCGCAGATCCGCTACTTCATTGAAGGAAACGATCAGATTCTGGGCGCTCTCGGAATGGGCGCATCCGCCTGGAAAGTCGCCCCCAGAGACCTCTTTATCGGGTGGAGCCACGAACAGCGCCAGGCCGGCCTCCATCTCATCGTGAACAATGCCCGCTTTCTCATCCTCCCATGGGTTCAAGTCAAGTACCTGGCCTCAAGCGTCCTCGGCCTCTTATGCCGACAACTCGCCTCTGACTGGCAGAACGCCTACAGCTACCGACCAGTGCTGTTGGAGACTTTCGTAGAGCGAGATCGCTTCAAGGGCACATGCTACTTGGCGGCCAATTGGATCCACGTCGGCCATACCCAGGGCCGCGGCAAGCTCGACCGCCAAAAGCTCCCGGTGAAAGATATTCTCCTATTCCCTCTCACCAAAAACTTCCGTATAATTCTTACCGACGGGATCACCGAATAGTTACTGGCTGCAAAAGCATCCGGAGAAGATACCGAAGACAAGGGACATGATCGAGCGCGTTGTCAGAGGATCGGACGGCCTTTAAACTCCAATCCCGCAAGCAATTGCGGGTTTTCTTTTTAGGTAGAGCGCCGCCATCCGCCTCAGCGTCAACTCGATCATCTGACCCATCTCGTAAAAAGTATCCACTGCGATAGTTCCGAGTGCTTCCAGAACGCACTGGAAAGGCAGCACGCAGGATATCGCGGTGACCTACCGGCAATAACAATGTAGTGTACATACCATCCATCTTGCAAGATAGGGGTGGCCCGGAGCGAGAGCGCCGGGCCACTACTGAATAATCTAAATGCGGTTTGAGTGTCGAATGAACATAGCAATTATCACTGAATTATGATGTCGTAGGCAAAGGGAAGCAAAAAGAACGTCCCCTTGCTCCCCTACATTGCCAAGAACCGTGTAGATAAGATCTCTACACGGTTCTGCTCTCTTTTCTCAAACTATCTGCCTGTTCTTAAAGCTGGAGCAGCGCAGAAAGCCGGTGTCTGTTGCGTCATGTTTTGAACGAAGACTGTCACTGGCCCGAACTACTCTTTGTGACGATCTGGATATCGGACGGTACGTTGAAGGTGTCGCCCGGCAGCGGACCAATTTTATAGTTCGAGAAATTCATCGTCAGGGTTGAGCCATCGGTGTTGGTTCTCAACAGCTGAATGGGAACGTTCTGATCCTGGCTCAGCCAAAGCTTAATCGTGGCATTTTGTTCTTTAACGCCAACAAATTGAACGCCGTAACAGTTAACCCCGTTGACGACTTGCGTCCCCAGATTTTGCGCTGTGGTGGGATCGATTTCCTGCAGGTACGTGGACACGTCTTCATTGGCCACACTGGGCACACTGGACAGGGCCACTTTTCTCCCCGTTTTAGTGGACGGCTGATACATGATCACGCTGCCACCGGAATAGCTAATAATCATGATTGTATCCACGCCATTGTAAGGGGTTTCGATCTTCAGCGTCCCGGGCTGTCTCCAGATCGTTCCGCTGACTTGCTTGCCGTTGGCTCTCGTAATGTTAAAGTCGAACGACATGTCCCTGTCCTGTTTAGCCACGCCGATCAGGTTTGACAGCGTCTGGCCGCCGGTCTGGCCTTGGGCGGATGGCTGGTTGGAAGACGATGAACCGCTGGCAGGGGCATTGCTCTTGCTGCAGCCTGCCAACAGGACGCTGACGCCGATCACTAACACCAGCGCGCACCAAATTATTCTCTTTCTCATGGTTCTTCCTCCTGAAATAATAATTTTATGACCGATTTGCCAGGTTTCTGACCAGGTTTTTCCGCAACTGGACTTGTGGTGCATAAAGGTCTTTCAAGAGCCACCTATCAATCCATACGCCTCCCGATTGTAAAATAGGATTAAGGAGGGGTTAAAAGTGTTTGGAAAAAAGCATATTGTCTGGAAAAACCCTTAACCTACTTGCTATTATATCACGCGATATGTTGCCAGCGATCTTTTTTATTTTGTTCGGATCGTGCCATGCCTTGCCATTTTCCCCTAATTCGTAGCCTGAAAACTATTAATGATCTTTTCAAGAATCGGTTGGTTTTGTTCTTCCATGTCTCGAATGGTCCAGCCGCTAATAACGTAAAAATTGTTTTTTCCTTCGACTGTGTTAATCGAATACACGAAGGTGGCCATACCGTTATATGTGCTGAATTCAACCGTTAATGCATCAGCAGAAGTGAGGATGATCGCGTTAGTTTTGTAGTCATTTCCTACAGCGACGAAGATGCCGTTAGCGTAATTGATAGCGCTGATATTATTGTTTGTGCCCAGGTTCTGGCTGGTCCAGGTCTTACCGTCAGGGGAGGTGAGGATTGTTCCGCTATCTCCGAAAAGAATGAAGGTTCCATGGCCGTAACTTATCATGTTTTGCCTATTATTCTACTTTATTGGTGCACTCCCTTCTTTATCCATCAATAGGAACAAAAAACTCCCCAGTTAGAGCCGGGGAAAAGCGAACTCACACAAGGAAGTTCCATCCTTTTCTTATTAATACTTCCTGAAGAGCCTTGCCGGCGGTGTCCAAAGCTATGCCGGCAGGACAGGATGTGCGTTTGGCAGAGTCAATATCGCCGATAGGGCACAATGCGAAAATGAGATTGGAAGGAGATACCTGCAATGTGTAGAAATCGATGATAGTGTTTATTTCTGCCTTACGCTGGCTACAGAAACTTTATAATGGCCTGTTGAGCGCCTCAGTGATAGATTGCCTGGGCAACACTGCTTTCTTCCGGATCGATGGCCGTAAGCGCAAGATGGCAAATGTCCGTCTCGTTTGGCCGACCGGTCAGATCGTTACAATCGTTGAATTTGGCCTCCCTGACTTTCATCCGATATCCACCCTGATTCTCAAGGGAGATTTTAAAGACAACAGCCTGTACGAACTTTTTCAGGATGTGCTTTTACCGAATGGATCATGGAACCGGATGGCTCTTTCAGATGAACTGGGAGACGGGAGTTTCTACCTTTTAAGGCATGGACAGCGGTCGGCGGATCAATGGGCCAGTCATAGTCCCAGAAGTCTTTAGGCTCCTTTCCTTTAGGTGTGATGCTGCAGGCGGTGATCGTGTTCTTGTGAACATCCAGACCGCAGCAGTGTGAATGAAGAATCTCCAAAGTGATACACTCCTTTGGCGGCATTATTGGGCTGGTGCAGTGACCTATATTGAGCATTCTGCCCTGCGTGCTTCCCTTGCGGGAGCAACAACCTGTGGCGCACCAGGTCGCTGAGGTCCGTCGGGCTTAAAGCACCTGAAAGTTCGACCTCGCTTCGCCAGCCGCTAAAGGATTAATTCGCTAGACCCCATTTTCGTTCTGATGGCGCCGCCACAGGCGGCGTGGTTGTCTTAGAATTGAGTTCCCTTTGCCTAATAGACCAATTGAAAGGAGGGATGATACCATGGAAACGATCATTGTAAAACAGTATTCTGAACAGTATAAAGAAGGAATCATCGATCTGATCCTCGATATTCAGCAGAATGAATTTAGCATTTCCATCACAAAAGAAGATCAGCCGGATTTGGCTGATATTCCGAAGTATTATCAGAAAGGGGCCGGAAACTTCTGGATTGCTCTTTGCGACGGTCATGTTGTAGGAACAATCTCGCTATTGGACATCGGCAATAATCATCTTGCGCTAAGAAAGATGTTTGTGAAGGCTGCCTATAGGGGGAGCCGTTATCATGCAGCCAAGCAATTATTACAGACTTCATTGGAATGGGCCAGAGCTAATGGAATCAATGAGGTTTATCTTGGAACGACCCAGAAGTTCTTGGCTGCGCATCGATTCTATGAAAAAAATGGGTTTATAGAAATATCCAAAGAAGAACTGCCTGAAAATTTCCCGATTATGAAGGTGGACACTAAGTTCTATAAATATGTCCTCTAAGATTAGAACTCAAATTTTAGCAGCATACGATTTTTCCGTTATTAACAATATTCGGTGGAGGAAATACTGGTGACTTTGCGGTATGATTGGTTATCTATGGTAAGCTTGGAGGAAGTGGAAGGAATTTTTACTTCCTAACCTTGAACTGAACAGTCAGGTCGGAAAGATTTTACAAATAGCATGTCATGAGGAGGTTTTGAATATCGTCATTAGAAAAGTCTTGAACGAGCAAGAGCTGGAAACCAGTGTTAGTGTGATTCGGACGTCCTTTCTGACGGTGGCGGAGGAATTTAATATTACCCAGCAGAACGCTACTACCAACGCTGCTTTTATCAAGCACTCCGATCTGCTGCAGATGAACGCGTGGGGAATAACCATGTTTGGACTCTTCGAGAACGAGGTGCAGATTGGTTTTGTTGCCGTTGAGCAGACGGAAGGGAGCATATTCTATATGGAGAAGCTGGCTGTTCTTCCCGCACACCGGCATCGGGGATATGGAAAAGCCTTGATTGATTTTGTCTGCGATTATGTGAAACGCCAGGGTGGCGCGACGGTTTCGATCGGGATCATTGATCACCACAGTGTGTTAAAGAATTGGTACCAGGTATGCGGGTTTACCATCACTGGCACCAAAGAATTCAGGCATCTGCCTTTCAAGGTGTGTTTCTTGTCAAGGTTAGTTTAGCATCAGTTGACGGCCAGGTGGCCGGAGCGCGTGGCCAACTCCGGGCAAAGGCTGTAGTGACAGCCAGGCTAAAGCCGTTTGTGGTGGCTGTAACTACGGTGCACCAGGTCAGCCTACCCTGGTGCTTTGGCTGGCGGTATCCGGAAGACGGCAACGGTGGTGATTCCGCCAACCTGCTCACGCCCTGGTTCTTCGATCCGAACGCCACAGAACCGGAGGTCAAGGCGTTCATGGTCGACATCATTAAAGCTGCTGAAGGCGAAGTTGATGAATAATGAACTGGATTATGCCATGTCATCCCGGACGGTGCAATATTTAGTGCTTGAGATCGCCTAAAACAGAAAAGCCAGGTCAAAAGCTGGCAAAAGATGGCTTCAGATTGGTCCAGGAAAAGCAGGTTCAGGAAAAGCAGTTGTAGGTAGTCAGATCCAGGACTATACTGAAAAAAAGATGGCCTTGCCGAGGAGGTATAAGGAAACAGTGGAAACTGTTAAATCATCCGGGTTGGTGGACAATGAGGGCCGGGTTACCCTGCCCGAAAAAATCAGGAAAGCTCTAAAACTGGAACCGGGTAGTACCGTTTTGATCGAATTGGAGTCTGATAAAAATGTAATTCACATTAGACCAGCACTGGACGACCTTTTACTTGTTATTGCCAAACAAGCAGAAGAGGATTACGCAGCAGGGAAAACCAGGAATCTGCGGGAATATGCCCGGGAGCACGGCATAGATGAATGTTAAATATGATGTTCATGTTACAAAAACAGTCGAGAAGGACCTCGATGACCTGGAACCATACCGGGCAAGAGTGGTTAGCGAATTACTGGCACTAGAAGTAGAACCTCATAAGGGCCATGCGCTGCACGGCAAGTTAGCCGGATATCTCGCACTTGAGTTTTCCCTTCCTGGCGGGGTTTGCCGGGCGGTATATGAGGTTAAAAGAGCCGAACGAGTTTGTCTTATCATTATCGTTGGTTATCACGAAGGTTTATACGAGAGAGCATTGCAAAGAATTAAAGGCATGAAAAGATAGAAAAAGCAGTTGCATTGCTGCCTTTTCAGATTGATGCCTCTTCCATGTTTTTAATTTGCCCTGTTTTAAGTTCAGATAATTTTTGGCATAAACAAAGGGATCTTTTGGGGTAATTAGATGAACAGTATGGATAACTTTATTGAAAACAGATTGCCATATACTCTCTACACCACAGCTTTGAGCTTTAGCCAGTCCAGATAATTATTGTCCTTGAACAGGTAGAAAAAGTGGCTACTGTATAATAAAGTTGGCTATTGAAAAGGATCAAGGTCAGTCTAACCATCTGCGTTCTTCTTATAGGGAAAACGTGTTTTAAATAAAATTGCTAACTGTTTAAAGTTAAAGTCCCTCTATCTTTAGAGGGGCTTTAACTTTATTGACCAATGATTTCTGAACATACAGCAGGGCCTTTTCTGCTGCTTCTCTTACATCATCTGAATCTCGATATTTAAAAGGGATATTAGCCCGGCGTATTATTTTATATGCAGGCGGGCATACATCCTCATTTATAAATTGTTGAGCTGCCCACATAATACGTCTTACTCTATATGCTTCATCAGTCTCTTGAATAGAGTCTATATATTGATTTGTCTCAGGGTACTTTTCTTTGAAACAACTAACATGGGATGTAATCCCTAAATTTTTAAAAATAAATGATTTCGATAGTTGGATAGGATATTCTTTACTATTTAATAAAGTATGAGCTATCTTTTTTACTCGCTGAAGAAGTTGCAGATCCCGTTCCATCCATAGGTGATCTATTTACCAATTATGTTATTTAGTAGTATTTAATCCCTGGGAATTTATACTGCTCCCATAGGGTGAGACACATGGCGAAAGAAAATAAGCTACAATGTGAACATGGAGAAGAGAAACCGCTATACCTCAGAGTTTAAGGCCAAGGTGGTCCTGGAACTTATCCAGGAGGAATCAACGCTGAACCAGGTAGCCTCGAAGTATCAATTGAACCCACAGATGCTCAGCCAGTGGAAGAGTGAGTTCGTCAAGAATGCCTCCGTCGTGTTCGAGAAAGGCAAAGATGGTACCGGGAAGCTCATTAAAGAGATGACTGAAAAGGAAGCCCGGTATCAGCAAATCATTGGCCAGCAATCTTACGAGATTGAGTGGTTGAAAAAAAAATCTGGTCTCAAATAACACGACGGAAACAAGAAGGGCAATGGCTGAACCGGAAGATCATAAGATCAATATATCTCGTCAGGCTAATCTGCTCAGCATCCGCAGAACCAGCCTCTACAGAGGACCGGTAGCTTGTGCGTGGGCAGAATTGGACCTCATGGACATGCGCATCATCGATGAGATCTACACGGCCAAGCCTTTTTACGGCTACCGCCGTATCACCGAAGACATGAACAGGAGCGGCAGGCATATTAACAGAAAACGAGTCAGGCGCCTCATGCGTATCATGGGCATCGCCGGCATCTGCCCGGGACCCAATCTGAGCAAGCTGCTACACGCCAAGTACGTGCGTCCATATCTCCTGAGAGGACTCAAGATCACGCATCCCGATCAGGTCTGGGCGGTAGACATAACCTATCTTCGTCTGCAACACGGCTTCATGTACCTGTTTGCTATCATCGACCTCTACAGCCGTTATATCGTAGATTATGAGCTCAGTATGACCCTGGACAGACAGATGGTGCTGAACTGTCTGAAGAGAGCGTTCACACAGGCCATACCGGAGATCATCAACAGCGACCAGGGATGCCAATTCACCAATGAGGACTACATCAAGCTGTTGCAGGCAGAAGACATCAAGATCTCCATGGACGGAAAGGGGCGTGCCCTGGACAA
>CAVYHR010000001.1:0-18836 GCA_963768335.1 uncultured Peptococcaceae bacterium | reverse complement strand
TGAGGTGCAGCCTTCTTTCTTAAATGTTGTTGTCAGAACACCTGTGTGGTTGTCAATAACCCCGTCCCTATGTCAATTGGTGCCCTGTAACCATGTACCAATATTTTATCACAAGACACCTCCAGAACGGCCCTATGGGGCATATTTGCTTGTCTGGCACCATTTGACAATTTACGACATATCATGATGCAGGTAAAAGATGGGAAATTGGAGGTGTTCTGGTGAAAGAGATAAGAGTTGGAGACATAGTGACGCGAAGATCTTATGGCGGGGATATCTTCTTCAGGGTCGACGCCATCGAACGCCGTCAGGGCAGCACCGACGACTTCCGGGCCGGGGCCATCGAAAACTATCAGGAGAACGCCAACGTCATACTGCGCGGCATCTCCTACCGCCTCTGCGCCGATGCCCCCCTGTCAGACCTGGAGAAGAAGAACCCGGTTGAGATAAATGCGTACCGCAATGAGAACAGCAAGCAGAACAACCGGATGGTCATGCAGGCCATGAAGCGCCAGGGGAGGGATTACCAGCCCCGCTTGCAATGTTCCAGAAAGGATCTCCGCAACAGTGATTTTTTTGAGTTGCCCGGTAAGGTACTACACCTTGACGGAGACGAAGAGTTCCGGTCCGTATGCCAGCAGCGCTACATGCAGATGGGAGTGCCCTGCCGGGTAATACATGTGCGTGAAGACCAACAGGCGGATGTGGTCGTGGACTATCTGCGGGAGGACCGGCCCGACATCCTGGTCCTGACCGGGCATGATGCCCTGATCAGAGGCGCCCGGGATCTTTTCGAGATGAAGAACTACCGCCACTCCCAGTTCTATGTGGATGCAGTCTGTAGGGCGCGGGAATACGAACCCGACTTGGACGATCTGATCATCATCGCCGGCGGCTGCTATTCCTACTTCGAGGCCCTGATCGAGGCAGGGGCGAATTTTGCCAGCGCTCCGAAGCGCGTGCGGATCCGCGACGTGGACCCATTGCTGGTCGCCCAGAACATCGCCTTTACCTCGATCTACGAGAAGATCTCACTGCCTCAATTCCTTGGGGAGCTCAGTCCGGGGGGAATGGGGGGTGTCCAGACCTGGGGCAAGCTCCGCCTTGGCCACCCCCGCATCCGGAGTGCCCATGTAAAGAAAAAGACTCGGCCATAAGGTAGCGCCTGTTTCGCCACCTCACCACGCCCGGATGGTATCCGCCTGCCCGAAGGGCGCTTGAGAACACACAATTGTGCCATGACGGACACCCTTCCGGCTGCACCGGGGCTCGAGAAAATGTCTCCTCTCATGGGGGACATTTTCTCAGACCGCTTACAGGGTGACATTATCATAGTCCGACGACACACTTAAAAACAGCAATTGACCGGAGGATATTAAAATGGTACAATGATACAATGAGTGCCCGTATGAGTGTTTACAGCACGTCATTGATATAAAGAAGGTGAGGTTCATGGCTACCAAACAGGTGCTTGCAGGTATCAAGCAAGACATCGAGACCTTTGTGGGCAACCGTGTCAGGCTCAAGTCATTTAAAGGGCGCAACAAGGTTGTGGAAAAAGAAGGGGTCCTGGAGTGCACCTACCCCAACATTTTTATCATCAAGCTGGAAGAGAAGAGACTGCAGCGCCGTATTTCTTTCAGCTATACCGATGTATTGACCGAGAGCGTGGAACTGACCGTGTGCCATGAGGGCGGAGATATCAAGATCGCTGCGGCACGCGGGTAATTTCGAAATCCGGCCCTGCACGACCGGAACGGTCGGCCAACAACAGAGAAACCCTTACAGAGAAACCCTTCATCAGGAAGGGTTTTTCTCGTTGAACCGCCGTCATCCTTCCTGCATATATTATCCAATGCAACGAGGAGGGATGCCGGATGGCTTTAATCAGCATCAAAGAGCAGCTTCAGCGGACGCTTGCCTATGAGACGGTGCTCCTGCAATTTTACAGGGAACTCGGCGAGAGGCTGGCAGATAGCGATATGGGCCAGGTCTGCAGGGCGGCTGCAGCGGCCGCGCAGGACCGTGTCGATCAGCTTTCCGACTGGTTGGACTACCGGGTTTGAGGCGGCAAGAGACGAACCTGCAGTTTGCAGGCCATAGACACCAACCAACCCCACCCCTGAATATACTACATCATTACAAAGCTTTTGGGGGGAGGACCAATGAAGAACATGTTCAGGTCCCTGGAAGTGGCCGAGAACCACTTCACAGGGCTGCCCAACGTTATAGGCATGGGCATTGGCTATAAGAAACGCGGCCTGCGGGATACGGACGAGCCCGCCGTTATTTTTTTCGTGGATAAGAAGGTGCCGGTCGAGGCGCTGGGAATTGACGAAATCATCCCGAAGCGGATTGCCGGTAAGCCCACGGACGTCATCGAGGTGGGGGAGATCCGGTTGCTGCGGCGGACCGAGAAGCGCCGGCCAGCGGTTCCAGGAGTGAGCATCGCCCATTACAGGGTGACTGCCGGGACGTTCGGGGCGGTGGTCAAGGACCGGAAGACCGATGAACTGCTGATCCTGTCCAACAACCACGTGCTGGCCAACGCCACCGACGGGCACGACGGCAAGTCCAAGATCGGCGACCCGGTGTACCAGCCGGGAAGCTATGACGGGGGCACCGACGACGACATGATCGGACACCTGGTGCGGTTCGTTCCCTTCTCCCGTTACAACAGGGACGTCGACTGCAAACTGGCGTCCATAGGGGTCAGGGCGGCCAATGCGATGATCAAGACGGTGCGCCCCTACTACAACCTGCGCCTGGAGACCCTGGGGGCTACCAACGTGGTGGACTGCGCTCTCGCCAGGCCGGTGAAGCCCGAACTGATCGGCACAGAGATCCTGGAGATTGGCCGGGTCAACGGTATGGGAGAGATTGCTCCGGGCACTCAGGTCAAGAAGAGCGGGCGCACTTCCGGCCTCACCTCGGGCTCGGTGAAGGCGGTCAAGGTCTCCCTGAACGTGAATATGGGCCACGGCAATAGCGTCGTGCGCTTCAACGACCAAGTGATGGCGGAGTTGAAATCGCTGCCGGGGGACAGCGGCTCCCTGATTCTGGATAGGGACAACCGGGCAGTCGGGCTACTGTTTGCCGGATCCAACGAATATACCGTCTTCAACCCGATTCAGACGGTATGCGATCATCTGGGTGTTGATATCGTGTGAGAGTGAGGCAGCGAGACCTTGGCCTGGCTTTAGGCGGTGGGTCAATGTTGGGAATATCCCACATCGGCGTGCTGGAGATCCTGGAGGAGAATGGCATCAGGCCGGGCATTGTCACCGGCACCAGCGCCGGGGGGTTTGTGGCGGCGTTGTATGCAGCCGGCGTCAGCCCCGCCAGGATGCGGCAGATGGCTCTGGAGATGAGGCGTGAGGACATCTTCGAGAGCAACTTCAGAGCCGGCACCTTCCTGCTGATGTTGTTCCGGTTTTTCGGCGACATGATGCAGTTTATGACCGTGCTGCCCAGGGGCATCCTAAACGGCGCCCCCATCCGGGACTACGTTGACATTTGCACCGGGAAGAAGAGCATCGCCCAGGCGACACTGCCGCTGGGTTTGGTGGCGGTGGACCTGAACAGCGGGAACCGGGTGGTGTTCACCAACCACCCGCCGGCGGAGGCGGCGCCAGGCACCGTATTTGTCCAGGATGCCCCGCTCGGCCTGGCGGTCCAGGCCAGCTCCGCCATCCCCGGGGTCTTCGAGCCGGTACCCTTCAAGGGGATGCTGCTGGTGGACGGGGGTGTGGCGGAAACGGTTCCGGTGCCGCTGGCGCGCCAACTGGGGGCACGGACGGTCACCGCCGTCAACCTGATCGAGGGCAGCGACGTCATCGAGCCCCAGGGCATCGTCCAGGTGATCCTGCGCAGCGCCAGCGTGATGGCCCAGCAGGTGACCCTGAACAATCTGGACGCTGCCGACCTGGTGATCCATCCACCGGTGGTGCAGGCTGACCTGGGTGATTTCTCCCACGCCATGGAATTGATCGAGGGTGGACGCAAGGCGATGCTGGATGCGCTGCCTGCTCTTCACGGCCTGGTGAGATAAAAAGTCAGGAGACAGGAGTCAGGAGTCAGGAGTCAGGAGACGGAGTCAGGAGTCAGGAGTCAGGAGGAGCGAGAACGCGAGAACGGTTTATTGCCTTTAACAATTTTCTGACTACTGACTACTGAATTCTGAATACCCGCCAACAGTAAACATATTCTGTGAAAAGAAAACGGCAGGGCTGTAACAGGCTTATGCCGGGGGAGGAAAAAAGATGTCGGATGAGCAGGCTTTGGGGATATCGGATTTTTTGTTAAAGCCGGTGTTGATGAGACTGATTGAAGGCCTCCAGCAGAAGTCCGTGGAGGGGGTATCCCGGAACGGGGATGTCCGGATCTTGATCACCGGCAATGTCAGCGTTGCCAGGGTGGACATCGGCTCCAAGCTGGCCAATGACGTGGCCGCCCTGGAACAGCATGTGGCTGAGGCGATCAACGATGCCTTCTTGAAGGGGCGGGAGGTGGCCCGGACGGAAGTTAAGAGGGTGCTGGGGAACATCCCCTGGATCGACGACCTGTTCAATCTTTAAGCAGGAGACAGGAGTCAGTAGTCAGGAGTCATGTACTCCGCATTCCCGGTGTGCCGGCGGGCTTTCAGCCGCATCCAGTCCTTCGGACTGGCCTGAAAGAATGCGGCGCACAGGAGCCGGCGTCAAGCCGGGCGTAGCCCGGATGCGGAGGAATAAAAAACATTCAACTGGGTCTTGGCTTCAGAGGGGGATTGCTTTTCCCCCACTGAAGCTTAGAGCCAGTTAATTAGGGGCGCGCCCAGAGGGCACCCGGCTCTTATCCCACCGCTTCATGTACTCCGCATTCTTCAGGCCGGGCTGTAAGCCCGGATGCGGAGGAAGCGGGGGCATTAGAGCGGGTAGCCATCGGTAAATTAAACCCGGAACCTCTGCACCAGGGTGTGCAACTGCTGGGCAAGGCCGGCCTGGGCTGAGGCCAGGCCGGCCGTTTTCGGGCGGAGAAAAAATAAGAGGCTGCAGTCACCTGTCATCATCCACCGAATACAATAATGGGGGGCGTATTTTGGCAGGCTTGAAGACTCTGCTTCAGGCTCGAGGCGCCGCATTCCGACGTGTTTTCAGGCCGAACGTGGCAACAAAAAAATTATGAGGGGGTATCAGTTTGGCGCAGGAACAGGGAGCCGAACAGGATGGCCAGGGTCTGAGTCTGAACGTGCTGCTGGCAAACACGCTGGCCAGCCTGGAACAGAAGCGGGTGGACTTCCCCAGCCTCATCGCCGTTCTGTCGCTGTTCAATCTTTTCAGCGTGCTGAACAATCCAGTCCAGGGGCAGGCGCCCAAGGCGGGGCCGGCAGGGTTGGGCGGCGCCGATCTGATGGGCATGCTCACCAGCATGCTTGGCGGGGGAGGGGGCGCTCCCGGGACGGATATGCTGGGCGGCCTTGGAAGCCTGATGCAGAAGCAGGGCAAGAACCTGAGCCCGCAGATGTTGATGACTCTCCTGTCTTTGTTGAGCGAGGTCAGGTCGAGCGCCGCCCCGCAGCCAGAGGGTACCCGGTATCCGGCAGGGGCAGTCGAGAGCGTCCAGCCGGCGCCTCCGGAGAAGCGAGGCGGCCGGGGATTGCTTTAGGAACAGAGGTCAGAAGCAAGATGTCAGTGCCCGCATAGTGGGCACAGCGGTCAGAGGCAAGATGTCGGAAGCAGGAAAGTTTTGAATACAGTAATTGACATATCCGGCATCCGACTTCTGAATTCGGCATCCGACATCTGTTTCGGGAGGAATGATCTTTGGGCAAAGCCGGTAATGATGATCGGGGGTCTCTGTACCGTGAACTGAAATATGGGGATGCCTATGACCGAGGGTATGCCGATGGCCACGCGGACGGCTTTGCCAAGGCGTTGAAGTTTGGGGCGGCGAGAGGCTTCGAGGGCGGCCTCGATCAGGGCCGGCGGCAGGGTTACCAGGAGGGCTACGAAGCGGGTTACCAGGAGGGCATGAAAGATGCGGAGGACCTCTTTAACCAGGGCTGGGAGCAGGGGTACCTCAAAGGGTATGACGTTGGCTTCGGGATCGGTTTCAAGGAGGGCCAGGAGCAAGACGGCGGAGAGCCGCCCGGGGAGACCAAGGGTCAGGTCAAGCCTGACGATTGATACCGAGCTTTGGAATAGTAAGATCTACCAGTGTCTCTAACCGCTATGAAAATAAAAGAATCTTGATTTTTATTTTTCCTCGGGCATAAAGCCCGAGGTATTAAAAAAGGTAGATTTTTTGAAACTTTGTGCGGCATTCATCCTGACCGGACCCGCTAAAGCGGGTACCCCGGGGTCAGGTATTCTGCCGCAGTCGTTATAAAAGAATCTTGATTTTTATTTCCTCGGGCATAAAGCCCGAGGTATTCAACTGGGTCTTGGCTTCAGGGGGGGATTGCTTCCCCAACTGAAGCTTAGAGCCAGTTAATACAGTGGCGTAGCCGCTCTTATCCCCCCGCTTCTAAGAAGCGGGGGCATTAGAGCGGGTAGTCATCTGTGATAAAAAAGGTAGATTTTTTGAAACTTTGTGCGGCATTCATCCTGACCGGACCCGCTAAAGCGGGTACCCCGGGGTCAGGTATTCTGCCGCGGCAGCCTTTTTTTGGGCCGCAGGCGCGCTCAAATATAATTGCGAATCCAATTGCGGAGCAATAGCAAATTCCCACAAATGGATAGCCACCCAACCTCTGGGAGGCTGTCTTCCTCAATTTGGCATCACCCCTGCCCCTACACAATACAATCACATGCAACATATGATATTATAGGACACTCTTGCCTACAGCAAGGAGGGAGTATTAATGAAATGTGAGTTGCTCAAGGTCCAGCAGGTCATTGGCGAGACGATCATGCAGTCAACGATCAGCGAGACCCTGCGCGTCCCGGAAAATAAGCCGGGTGTGGAGCAGATCGTTTCCGTTGACGGTTTTGTCAGAATCAGGCGCATTGAGGTCATCGAAGACAAGATTATCGTGCATGGCAGGCTGCATGTCGGAGTTGTTTACGTGGGGTTGCTTGATTCCAAGCCAGTCCACTACACTCACGAGAGGATCGAATTCACCCAGTTTGCGGAAGTTCCCGGTTGCATGCCCGGAATGGTGGCGCGAGTTGACGCCCGGATCCTGGACCTCCAGGGGCAATGCGATTCGCCGAATCATCATATTGCGCCGGACATGTACGAAATTATCGCCCTGGTAGAAATAAACGCCAGGGTAACCCAGATGCAGGAGATCAACGTACTGGTCGAGCCCGATCCCGGTGTTTCGGCCACGACTCAGCGTGTCCGGGTAGAAGAGATCATCACTGTAGGGCAGTTGCAGGATATCATTCAGGCAAGTTTTACGGTGCCTGATGAGAAGCCCGGCATTGAACGGATCTTGGACGTGGGCGCCGAGGTATTCTGTGTAGAGACCAAGATCATCGACGGCCAGGTGCTCATCGAGGCTGATGCCAACCTGCAGGTCATGTATGTTGCGTTAACCGGCGGTGGGGGTGAACACGGTCATGGCTGGCGATGAACAATACGAAGAAGGCCGTGCCGGAGACCATGGGGATCATGGAGAGCATCATGCTTATCCGGATAGCCAACCGGTGCACCACATGCACCACAGGTACCATTTCACCGAGTTTGTACCTGTTCCGGACCTGGCCGTCAAATTCAGGCATCTTCATGCCAGGGATCTGCGCGTCACCGTTCAGGACGTGATCGAATACCTGTCGTTCGATACTCGCGGCCCGGACACCATCAAAGTGGAACTGGTCATGTCGTTCACCGTCATCGTCACTAAAACCAGGGATATCGATATTGTCACCGCCATCACCGACGCCACTGCTCCCAATTACATGGTGCAGACCCTTACCCTGGAGCAGGTGGTCGGCGAGGCTCACACCCAGACGCTGGTGACGGATGAGATCCGCGTCCCCGAAAATGAACCCGGCGCCCAGCAACTGGTTGATCTCAAGATTATCAGGATTCATGTGCCGCGGGAGGAGATCGTGCTCCTCAACGACAAGGTGGTCGTGGGTGGCGTCGTTCATCTGAAAGCGATCTACGTCGCCATGTTAGACAGCCAACCGGTGCATGCCGTGGAGGCCTGGGTCAAGTTCCGCAGCTTTATCGCCATTCCGGGGACGTTGCCGGAGATGGTCGGCTATGTCAACGCCATTCTGGAGCACGCCACGGGACACGTCCAGGCGCCCGATTTTATCAAGGTCGAACTTGTTCTGCAGTTGATCGGCCGTGTGGTGGTGATCAGCCAGGTCGACACCGTGCTGTGCCCTACTGCGCCGATTTCCGCTCCAACCGCGCCTCCGCCTACAGCGACGTGCCCGATGGGCACCATCAGGACTACGGTCACTATCCAGCCCGGTGATACGATCTTCAAGTACGCCATGCAGTACCACGTCAGCATGGACCGGATCATTGCCGCCAATCCGGGCGTCGACCCCAACAACCTGGTGGTGGGCAGCACCTTGAACATCCCGTGCGATCCATAGAAGCTGGCGACTGAGTCCGCTCGATGGCGCCGGTAAATTGCGATCCAATTGCCAAGTGAAGCGGAGCAATAGCAATTTCCCTCTATTTCTGAAATAAAAACTGGGCGCTGCGGCATCCAGGACCCGGTGCCCAGTCCAGGTTAATCCTCTGTTTGCAAGTTAACTACCATTTTTGTAAGGAGGTAACGAAATGAGTCCTCAGACTAACAAGGGCGAGAACTTACAGGCTGCCGCCCCGACTACAATCTCTACGACTGGGATGACGACTGCCTATTACACGTTGACGGTTCCCCAGGTCGTCGGGGAGGTCAATGCCCAGACCGAAGTGGACTACACCATGCACTTCAACCGGGGAGTGCTCAGGGTGGAGTCGATCGATGCCAGGCCGATGTACGTGGATTGGGACGTCATCAATGGCAAGGTGATGTTTCATGGCAAGCTGCGCACGGAAATCCTCTATGTCACCGGGGAGCACTATGTCAGGGACCGGCGGGACGAGATCGTCTCCTACGCCAACTATGGCGTGATTCCGGCAGCGATGCCCGGTCAGAACGTCAATGTCTTCGTCAAGGTCCGCGGCGTGACCTGGGATACCGATCAGCATGCCCGCGTGGATATCCACGTCTTGCTCGACGTGTTTATCACGGTCACCGAGTCGGTCACGATCAGCGTTCCGCTCTTTTCCAGCATCTCCGGCCAGGTGATGCTGAACGGGGTCGCCCAGGCCAACGCTATCGTCACCCTCTATAATCCCAGCGGGGTGCTGGTTGCCTATACCTTCACCACCTCCAGCGGCTACTACACGTTCCAGACCATATCGCCGGGCACTTACATGATCGTGGCTGCCGTCTCCGGCAACTACGAGTCCCGGTCGATCACGGTCACTGCCAACGTGCCGGTCACGGCGAACTTCTTCCAGTCGCCGACCACCACCTGCACGAATATCCTGTCCACCAGCACCTGCGCCTTCATCACCGGCCAGTTGGGCGCGGTGTAGCGTTGAAGGGGCTGCTTGGGATCGAGGTTAGAGCAGGCGCTGCGCCACACCCGGAGGGTACCCGGCGCCCGGTGGCTCGAAGTTAGAAAGGTGTGCGCCGCATTCCCGGCACGCCGGAAAAGCTAAGCGAGCATCGAGCTGCGAATCGAATTTCATGCAAGGCCAATGTTCAAAGTGCTATTCCCCTGTTTACGGCGCCACCAGGCGCCGGGCAGGGGTTTATTTTTGGCGCCGGGCTGCGGCTCGCAATCGGGGTGGCGGTATAACAGCATAGATTGTTTTGGGAATGCGGTTAAGACCGCCATAAACTGGCAAGAATAAAAACGGTGGATGGTAATGGTTAATATTACCATCCACCAATGACCCGAGAAGCGAGACGCGGGATGTGGGACGTGACACATCCCAAAGGAGTGGCAAGCATGAAGAAGAACGGCGCCTCCAGTGATGATCGGAACGGTATGAAGAGGCTTATCGTCCGGGTGGGTGTGGCCCTGTTGCTCGGGGTGGTCCTGTTTGCCGGAATAGCCCTGGCAGGGGTGCAAGACCCCCAGTCCAAAACAGAGGCGCCGGCGGTCTCTGCGGTCACCCCGGACATGTTCCAGCTCCAGGGGGACACCATCGGCCTGGGACGGATTATCCGGTTCCGGGTGATCGCCGCCAGCGACAGCCCCTTTGATCAGGCAGTGAAGATCAAGGTGCGGGACGCCGTGCTGGAATACCTGCGCCCGGAACTGCAGGGCGCCGGCAGTGAGCCTGCGGCCGCCGCGGTAATCTCCGGCCGGTTGACGGGGATCCGGCAGGTTGCCCGGCAGACGGTGCAGGCGGCCGGGCCGGATAAGCCGGTCCAGGTTTTCTACGGAGTCACGGCCTTTCCGGACAAAACATACGGGTCCGCCTTCTTCCCCGCGGGCAACTACCAGGCTTTGAAGATCGTGATCGGAGCCGGGCAGGGCCATAACTGGTGGTGTGTGCTGTTTCCGCCCCTCTGCTATGTCGACCTGGCCATGGCCGGCCAGGACCTGTCAGGCGGCCAGCAGGTCGCTTCCAGCGCGGCGGGCATGGGCGGACAGGCAACCCGGTATCCACGCCTGACTACCAAGATCGGCGTCTGGTTAACGGGCGCCGGGGTCGATTCCCTGGCCAAATTGGTAGTTAGCGATTGGCGGTTGGCTGTTGGAGGACATAATGGCGTTTAGCTGTTAGGAGACGACGGCACTAGTGGATGCTCTGGGCGATCCAGAGCAGGAGGTAGCCGCCGGCCAGCCCGATCCAGCTCCAAAAGGGGCTCTGCTGTTGGGCGGCGGGGATCAGCTCATCCTTGAGCAGGTAGGTCATCGCTCCCCCGGCCAGAGCGAGCATGAAGGAGAGGTGCTCCGGGGACAGGCGGAGCAGGAACAGGCCGAGCAGGGTGCCCAGCGGAGTAAAGACGCTGACGATGACGTTGACCAGCACCACCCGGCGTCCCCGGACACCCCCCATGTACAGCGGGGTGGCGGTGGCGATTCCCTCGGGGATGTTGTGCAGGGCGATGGAGAGGGCGAGCAGCGGCCCCAGGGCGCCCCCGGCGGCGTAGGCCCCGGCGATGGCGATCCCCTCCGGGAGGTCGTGCATGGCGATGCCGGTGGCCATCAGGTAACCCATCCGTTTGTAGGAGGCCTCCCGGCTGTACATATTCCCTCCGATTAACCGGGTCATCAGCTTATCGAGACCCCAGAGGAGGGCCACCCCGGCCCCGAAGCCGATCCCGGCTTCCAGGGGCGTACCCTGGTCCAGGGCGGCGGGGATCAGGTCCAGCAGCACCACCGCCAGCATCACACCGGCAGCGCCTCCCAGCAGAATGGCCAGGGTACGGCGTCCCCGGCTTTTCCAGATCAGGACCACAATGCTGCCGAGGACAGTGGCCAGACCCGCCAGGAGGCTGGGTAGCAGAGCGTGCATGGTATCACCTGCCTTTTTGGCTTGTGCGTCGCATTCTTTAGGCCGTGCGGTAAGCCCGGATGCGGCGGAAGTGGGTTGTGGGATGCCAGATGCCGGAATGTTTGATCATGCTTTTGCCATGCTTCGCATATCTGATACGGGAAGTGTGCTTATAGGACAATCTATGCGCGCTGGTACGGTTTATGCCAATTGCTTCTTGCCCCTAACTTCTGAGAAAGGGTGGTCAGTATGAGCGGTACCGGACGGGGCATCCTGGTGATCATCGGCGGCTCCGAGGATAAGGAAGGTGAGTGCGTGATCCTGCGCCGGTTCGTGGAACTGGTGGCGGGCGCCCGTCCTGGCGGGCGCGACAGCGCCCGGGTCGTCATCGTCACCTCCGCAACCGATCAATCACAGGTGGTGGGGGAGACCTACTCCCGGCTGTTCAAAAGGCTGGGGGCCGGGGAGGTGGGAGTCCTCGACATCGCCAACCGCCAGGAGGCGAACGCTGCCGCCACCTACGAGGCAGTGGCCGGGGCGGGCGGCATCTTCTTCACCGGAGGCGACCAATTGCGGATCACCAGCCTGCTGGGGGGGACCAGGTGCGACGAGGCCCTTCATGACGCCTACCGGGCCGGGGCGGTGATCGCCGGCACCAGCGCCGGGGCGTCGGCAATGAGCGAGACCATGATCGTGGAGGGGGAGGATGCCGAGGCCCCCCAGCGGAACATCGTGCAGATGGCCCCGGGGATGGGCCTGATCCGGGAAGTGGTCATCGATCAGCACTTCGCCCAGCGCGGCCGGTTGGGGCGGCTGCTGACCGCGGTTGCTCAACACCCCTACATGCTGGGGGTGGGGATCGATGAGGACACCGCCATCGTGGTGTTGCCGGACGACATTTTCGAGGTGATCGGCTCGCAGGCGGTGACGGTGATCGATGGGACCCAGATCCGGGAGACCAATATCTCCGAGTCCGGCCCCCGGGCGCCCCTCGCCCTGAACAACGTGATCCTGCACATCCTGCCGGCAGGTTACAGGTTTAACAAGAAGCAGCGGCTGCTGATGCTTCCGGAGCGGTCCGCTTAGGGCGGGCGCCGGGATAGTATACCGGCGCATCGCCGTGTCAGGCCTGAGGCGCATCTTGGAATCGATTACCGTTGGAATGAGACGAATATACCGACCACATTCTGGAAAAGCTTAAGGTGTGTATTCGAGGAGGCGCCACAGGAGGATATCGAAGTGAAGATCTTGGAAAGCCGGTTCTTCGAAGGCCGCAACATCTGGAGCCCGCGTCCGGTGCTTCAAGCGCGGCTTTTTTTAAGCCCGCGGGAGCAGGTACCCACCAGCGAGATCCCCGGTTTTAACGAGACACTTGTAGCACAATTACCCGGCCTGGCGAGCCACACCTGCTCCCGCGGCTACCCGGGCGGCTTTCTGGAGCGCCTGCGTGAGGGCACCTACCTCGGCCACGTGGTGGAGCACGTGGCCCTGGAGGTCCAATCCGCCGCCGGTTTCCCGGTATCATTCGGCAAGACCTTGAGGGGAAATGTTCCCGACACCTGGGACCTGATCATCTCCTGCCGGACACCGGGGCTGGGGGCCGCTGCCCTGGAGACTGCGGTGGATCTGGTTGCTGCAGCGCTGGAGAGGCAGACCTTCGACGTTGCGAAGGCGTTCGAACGCCTGAAGGCGGTGGGAGATGCCACCTGTCCGGGACCGAGCACCGGGAGCATCCTGGAGGCCTGTCGCCGGCGAGGGATCCCGGCCCTTCACCTGGGCGCCGGCAGCCGCTACCAATTGGGCTACGGCTGTTGCGGCAGAGTGATCCAGGCCACCATGACCTCCCGGACCTCGGCAATCGCAGTGGACATCTGCTGTGACAAGGTACAGACCAAGAGACTGCTGGCTGCATCTTACCTGCCCGTACCCCGGGGGTCGGTGGCAACCACCCTGCCGGAGGCCCAGGCAGCAGCCCTGGCCCTGGGCTATCCGGTGGCCGTCAAGCCCTGTCACGGCAACCAGGGGAAGGCGGTCAGCCTCAACCTGACCAATGCCAAAGAGGTGTCGGTTGCTTTCCGGATTGCCCAGCACTACGATCAGCAGGTGCTGGTGGAGGAATACGTTCAGGGACGGCAATACCGGCTGCTGGTGATCGGCAACCGGTTGACAGCGGCGGCGGAGCGGCTTCCGGCTGCGGTGCGCGGGGACGGCGCCCATACAGTCCGGGAATTGGTGGGCCTGGCCAACCAGGACCCCCGGCGCGGCGAGGGCCACGCCCGGGCGTTGACCAGGCTGAGCATAGACCCGGCCGCTATCCTGGTGCTGGCACGGCAGGGATACGCCCCGGACAGCATACCGCCCCCGGGTGTGCCGGTGCTGCTGCGGGACAATGCCAACCTCAGCGCCGGTGGCGCCGCCGAGGACGTTACCGCCATGGTGCATCCGGAAAACGCCTACCTGGCGGTGCAGGCGGCTCTGCTCCTGGGTCTGGACGTGGCCGGGATCGACATGGTCACGCCGGACATTGCCGCCCCGGCCCGGAAGACCGGGGGCCGGATCATCGAGGTCAACGCCGCTCCAGGCTTCCGGATGCACCTGTTCCCGAGCCGGGGCGTCCCCCGTCCGGTGGGGCAGGCCCTGGTGGACTACCTGTTTCCGCCCGGGTGTATGGCAAACATCCCGGTGATCTCGGTAACCGGAACCAACGGCAAGACCACCACCGTGCGCCTCCTCGGCCACATCTTCCAGCAGCAGGGGACATCCGTGGGGATGACCACCACCGGGGGGATCTACGTCAACGCCCGCTGTATCTGCGAGGGGGACACCACCGGTCCCGACAGCGCCCGGACTGTGCTGCGGGACCCGGCGGTGGAAGTGGCGGTGCTGGAGACCGCCCGGGGCGGCATCCTGAGAGCGGGGCTGGGCTACGAACTGGCTGACGTGGCGGTAGTCACCAACATCGCCCCGGACCACCTCGGCCAGGACGGGATCGAGACCCTGGAAGACCTGTTCTGGATCAAGTCGCTGGTAGTGGAGGCGGTCAAAAAGGAAGGCCACGTGGTGCTGAACGCCGACGACTCCTTTGCCGCCAGGTTTACTCAGCGTGCCCGGGCAAACCTGGTCTACTTCAGCATGCACGGAAACAACCTGCTGGTGCGGCGTCACCTGAGCGCCGGGGGCTGCGCCGTGTTCGTCAAGGATGGCATCGTCTATTTCTGCCGGGGTGAGGAGGCCACCAGGATCATCGGCCTCAAGGCCATTCGGGCCGGGATGGGCGGCCGGGCGCTGCATAACCTGGAGAACGCCCTGGCCGCCACCGCGGCGGCTTGCGTCTGCGGTTTGCAACCGGCGGTGATCAGGCGCGGACTGCGCACTTTCGGCACCGAACTCGCCCACAATCCGGGGCGCTTGATGGTGCGGCGGATGGGACGGGTGACGGTGATCGTGGACTTCGGCCACAATGCCCCCGCCTTCCGCTGTATCGCCGAGTTTGCCCGGTCTCTGAAGCCGCGCCGGCTGCTGGGGGTGGTGGGTGTACCCGGCGACCGGGGCGACGACCAGATCGAGGCGGCGGGAGAGGCGGTGGGGGCGGCCTTCGACGAACTATTCATCAAGGAGGACCAGGACCTCCGTGGCCGGGCCCCGGGAGAGATCACGGGGCTGCTCTATAAGGGGGCGCGCCGGGCAAGTCTGCCGCAGGTCTGCCTGCACCTGATCCCCGGCGAGGCCGAAGCCACCCGGGAGGCCCTCCGCCGCGCCCAGCCCGGGGATGTGCTGGTGATCTTCTACGAGGACCTGGAGGGGGTGCTGGCGTTGCTGGATGCGGTTGAAAGCAGCCATCCGCCGGCGGCCGCGGCGGGCGGCGCCGTGTCCGGCGGACATGGCGCGGACACGGCATCCGGGTGCCCCATGGGCGCGGGGGCGGCGACAGCAGCAGGAGCGGCTTTGCCGTCGGTGGCGGAGCAGATCGCTGCCAAGTGACTGTGATGCGAAAAGCATTCTCGAAGTTCGAAGGAGAAGTTCGATGCAGAGGAAGTTCGATGCCCGACTTGCTGATGGTGCAAGTTCAACCAAGAGGTGAGAGGTGAGGGCAGGGCTGCCTTGGCAAACGCGGAAGAGCGATAGGGAAAAATGGATGGGAAAGAGGATTTTCTTGTCTCTTTATGTAACAGTATAACCAACAAACAAAAAGTATGATATTAAGGAAGGAACGAACCATGGGCGAGCAGGGCCAGCCAAGCTTGGAGTTGCAGGCACCCGCCAAGGTCAACCTGACCCTGGACGTGGGCCGGTTGCGGTCTGACGGTTATCACGAGATCAACTCCGTAATGCAAACCATCAGCCTGGCCGATACCCTCATCCTTACGGCAGCGCCCGCGGGGATCACGGTGAGGTGCACCCCGCCGGGGGCGGCCCCTGACGGGCCGGACAACCTGGCGTACCGGGCGCTGGAGTCTCTAGCCGGCCGCTTCGCGCCCGCCGGCGTCGATCTGCAGATCAGCAAGCGCATTCCCACCGCCGCCGGCCTGGGCGGAGGCAGCAGCGACGCCGCCGCTGCCCTCAAGGCGGCCAACGCTCTCTTCAAGCTCAACCTGACAGAGGTGGAACTGATCTCCATGGCGGCACGCCTCGGGTCAGACGTCGCCTTTTTCATCCGCGGGGGCACTGCCCTGGCCCAGGGGCGGGGCGAGACGGTTACGGCGCTGCCCACTTTAAAGTTACAGTGGCTGGTCCTGGTCAAGCCGGAGTTCCAGGTGTCCACGGCGGAGATCTACGCCCGTTACCAGCCGGGACAGAACCGGCCCTGGACGACGCGATGTCTGGCCGCGGTCTCCAGGGGTGACCGGGACGGCATGCTGGCCAACATGGGCAACGACCTGGAGTCCGTGGCTGCTGCCGCCTACCCGCAGGTGTCCGTTCTGATCAAACGCCTGGAGCAGGCGGGGGCGGAGCGGGCGCTGATGTCCGGGAGCGGTCCCACGGTGTTCGGGGTGTTTCCGGGGGAAGAGGAGGCCCGAAACCGCCGCCCGCCAACTGGACGGGGGCGGCGAGCAGATCTTCGTCTGCCGCATGACCAGACCCATTGGAGTAACTGGAATGGGTATTTTTTTTTTTTTTTTTTTTTTTTTAAATTTATTTTTTCTTTATTTGAAGCTTATTTTTCGATATAATCAGGCGATAGAACACCTGATGCAGCAACTGTCAGGACAGATCGGAAGAGGAAAAGAGGCGAGGCGATATAATGACGAAGCAGGAGCGCAGGCTGGTACCGGTCAGGTTGGACTCATACAAACCGCTGCGGGAGGTCGTCTTCGACAGCCTGCGGGAGGCGATCATCAATGGCACCTTGCGTCCGGGCGAACGGCCTGATGGAGATCCAGTTGGCTGAGGAGCTGGGTGTCAGCCGGACTCCGGTCCGGGAGGCGATCCGCAAGCTGGCAATGGAAGGATTCGTGGTCATGGTGCCACGCAAGGGGGCTTACGTGGCGGGGATCTCCCTGAAGGATATCGCCGACGTGTTCGAGGTGCGGGCATCACTGGAGGCCCTGGCCAGCGGGCTGGCGGCGGAGCGGATCACCGACGAGGAACTTGAGGAGATGGAGCGGATCCTGGTGCGGTTGGCGGAGATCAGCGAGGGCGGGAACGTGCCGGAGTTCGTGGACTCCGATACCAGTTTTCATGACTATCTCTACCAGTGCAGCCGGAACCAGCGCCTGATCCAGATGCTCAGCAACTTGCGTGATGAGATCCAGCATTTCCACGCGGTCTCCCTGGCTTTCCCCGGCCGGCCGCGGGAGGCATGGATGAGCACCGCAAGATCGTGGAGGCCGTGGCCGGGCGCAATATCTCCAAGGCTCAGCACGCTGCCTGGGAGCACATCGAAAAAGCCGAAAACAGCCTGCTGGAGACCATCCGCAGGAACCAGCCCGAGGGAGTCAACAGTGATGATCAACCGGGTTGATGCGGTGGTGCTGGCCGGCGGCGGTACCCTGAAAGCAGATGTTCCCGGCGGTAAGAAAAAGGCCGCCTCACAGGCCGGCGCTTCGCCGGATGCGGCGGAGGCGGCGCCCGCAAAAGCGTCAGTGGACACGGCGGGGGGAACAAGGCGCTGCTGACCATCGGGGGGCGCCCCATGGTCAACTACGTGACCGAGGCCCTGAGAAATTGTCCGGAAGTCGGCAAGATCGTCCTGGTGGGGGATGCGTCGCTGCAGAAGGCCTACCGGTTTCAGACGTCGGACTTGCATGCTGGCTTGCATGTCGGGCAGGAACAGAGGCCAGAGGCCGGAAGTCGGACGTTGGAAAAGGAGCAGGAAGCACGAGGCTGGGAGCCCCTGTTTGCCTCACCCGGAGATTCGCCCCTGGGCAGCCTGGCCTCCGGTGTTTCGGTATTGGAGAACGCTCCGGATGCTGCTGATTGGATCCTGCCCTGCACCGCGGATATCCCCTTCCTGTCTCCCGGCGCCGTGAGCGAGTTTCTCCGGCAGTCCGGCCGGCGGGAGGCGGATTTCTGTTCCCGATCACCACCCGCCAGGCGGCCGAGAGCCGTTTTCCCGGTGTCAAACGCACCTATGTCAGGCTGCGGGACGGGGTGTTCACCGGGGGCAACCTGTTCCTGGTGCGCCGGTCGATCGCGGGAGAGGCCCTGCCGAAGGCCGAGGACTTCATCCGCCTGCGCAAGAAACGGTGGCCATGGCCCGATTGGTCGGTTTCGGCTTCCTGTTGGCCTATCTCTTCGGTTTCATGACCATCGCCGCGGCGGACGGCGGATCTCCAGCCTGGTGGGTTACCGCGGCGCTGCGGTGATCAGCCCCTTCCGAGATCGGGGTGGACGTGGACAAGGTCTCGGACCTGGACATGGCCCACCGCCTGCTCGCCCCTTAGGCCAGCCCGCATAGAAAGCTACTGACGGCAGGGGGGCAACCACCCATGTAAAATTTACATTACATAGCAGGAATTTCCCTTTCCGTGAAGAATTAACGTGCACAGATGCAAACCTGTGCGAAATTGAAGCAAATGGAAAGGGATGGCCTAACTTGACGGTGACAGACGTTCGGATCCGCAGATTGAACCAGGATGGCAAGATGAAAGCTGTTTGCTCCGTTACTTTCGATGACGCCTTTGTGGTGCACGACGTGAAAGTGGTGGAGGGGCAGAACGGGCTGTTTGTGGCCATGCCCAGCCGCCGCACGCCTGCCGGGGAATTTCGGGACATCGCTCACCCGATTTAAGCGGGGCGCGGGAGGTGATCCAGAGCGCCGTGCTCAAGGCTTACGCCGAAGCTGTTTAACTTCGCTTCGCTTCGTTTGAATAGAGAAAACAAACGGTGGGTCGTCTCACGCCGTAGGACTTAATGCCCGGGACTTGCTAAGGGGATGTAGA